>NC_017527.1:1279521-2559043 GCF_000235565.1 Methanothrix harundinacea 6Ac | reverse complement strand
TTCAGAGGAAAGCCATATACCGTTGCAGATCTAACTCTCGCCCATGATCAGGGGAAAGGCGTGGGTCTATGGGGACGACGTCGACACCGACGTAATAATCCCCGGCCCTTACCTCAGGACCAAGGACGTCCGGGAGCTCGCCTGCCACGCCATGGAGGGGCTGGACCCGGAGTTTGCGAAGCAGGTGCGGCCGGGGGACGTCATCGTCGCCGGGAAGAACTTCGGCTGCGGCTCCTCCCGGGAGCAGGCGCCTCTGGCCCTCCGGGAGGCGGGGGTGGCCTGCGTGGTGGCGAAGTCCTTCGCCCGGATATTCTATCGGAACGCCATAAACGTGGGCCTGCCGGTGGTGGAGGCGGCCGTCGTCGCCCGGCAGGGAGAGGTGGTGGAGGTGGACCTCGCCGCGGGGAAGGTGACCGTCGGGGGGAGGACGTCTCTGGGAACGAAGATCCCCGACTTTCTCCTCGAAATCCTCCAGGACGGGGGGCTTGTGGCCCACCGGAGAAAGGAGAAGGAAGGAGCGCTTTGATATTCCCTGAGGATTACAAGTACGTTGGAGCGGCGAGGGAGGCGAGGCCCGGCGACCCCATCTACTTCTCCACCAGGTATCTGATCCACTTTGGGGACGAGATCACAATATACCGGGTGGAAGCTCGGGCTGGCGTGGGATTTATGCGGCCGGTGAGGTCGATGGAGCCGATCGCCAGCGGGGACACGATCCTGGTCTACCCTGAGACGGTGGACACCAGGAACCGGGCGATGCTCATCGAGCTCGCCAGCTCCCTCTGCAAGGGGAGGGTGAATACGGTGATCTTCAGGGGGGCCGACGAGCACATCACCTTCGTCCACGACCCCGACCCCGCCGCCGTCACCGAGATCGAGATCCTGGACGTCGTCCCACCCCGACCGTCGTGGCTGGTAAGCGTCGTCGGAAGGCTGGTGGAGGCGGGAGTTCTGGGAGACCTGACCCTTAAGTTCAAGGAGAGGGTCCTGGACCTCAGCCGGTTCGAAGGCGATGACGTCTACTTCCCCTGCACCGCCTCGGGGCTGGGCAGGTCCCTGGACAGAGACAGAGTCGAGGTGGACGACCCCTTAATCGTCGGCTGCGAGGTCTCCAGGGAGGTGTTCCGGGATATGTACCCGGGTAAGGACTTCAGGTTTCTGAACACCTGCCCCCTCTCCAACGACGAGCTGGCTCCGAAGGGGCCCTTCATCACCCGGTGCTGCAAGTCGGAGCGGAGCGGGATCAGAAGGTATACAGGCCAATTGGGGGTCGTCGTCCACTGGGGGGACGGGGCCCCGAAGATCGCGGAGGCGATAAGATGTCTAGCAGAGGAGCTGAAAAGAGGGTAGCTTTGGTCAAAGGGGACGGGGTCGGGCCAGAGGTGATCGACGGCGCCCTCTCGGTCCTGGAAGCGGCGGGGGCGGATCTGGAGCTCGTCCCCGTGGAGCTCGGGTACGGCCGGTGGAAGAGGACGGGGGCGGCGATGGCCGATGAAGATCTGGAACTGATCAAGACGTGCCACTGCGTCTTATTCGGCGCCATCACGACCCCTCCGGACCCCGAATACAGGAGCGTCCTCCTGGCCCTGCGGAAGGGGCTCGACCTCTACGCCAACATCAGGCCCTTCTCGGCTCCGGGCCTCGACTTCGTCATCGTCCGGGAGAACACCGAGGGGATGTACTCGGGGGTCGAGAAGCTGGACGAGGAGGAGGCGACGACCCTGAGGGTGATCACCTCCCGGGGCTCTCTCCGGATCGCCGAGAGGGCCTGCGCCATCGCCTCGAAGAGGGGGAGGCTCACCATCGTCCACAAGTCCAACGTCCTCAAGAGCGACACCCTCTTCTTGCGGATATGCCGGGAGACGGCCCGGCGGTGGGACCTCCCCTTCGACGATATGCTCGTCGACGCCGCCGGCTACAACCTGGTGATGAACCCCAAGAGGTTCGACGTCATCGTCACGACGAACCTCTTCGGGGACATCCTCAGCGACGTCGCCGCCGGGGTCGTCGGGGGCCTGGGCCTCTGCCCCAGCGCGAACCTCGGCGATAGGTACGCCCTCTTCGAGCCGATCCACGGCTCCGCCCCTGACATCGCCGGCCGGGGGATCGCAAATCCCATCGGAGCCATCCGCTCCGCCGCCATGATGCTGGAGTGGTTCGGGGAGGCCGAGAAGGCGCGGATGATCGAGGAGGCGGTGGGGTGGGCCGTTGCCAGCGGCATCGCCACCCCCGACCTGGGGGGCTGCTCCTCGACGGAGGAGGTCACCGAGGCGGTGGCGAAGAGGATCTCAGTTTAGAGGGGATCCTCCGCCGCCCCGTTCCCGGGCGGGGTGATGATGTCGGGGATCGTCAAGGGGGTGGCCGCCGTCCTCATGGATACGGCGGTCTTCCGCAGCTCCCTGATCATCGCCCCGATCCTCTCCAGGGAGAAGAGGACCTCTGAAAAGATCCCATCGGCGCTGCTCCCCCTTCCGGCCACCTTCCGGATGTGGATCTTATAGTACCAGTTGAGGAGCTGGCGGAGCTTCTCGTCGTTGTAGCGCATCTTCTCATCCACCTCCGCCGGCATATCGGGGAAGGTCGCCATCAGATGCTGGAGGTTCTCCCGGCAGGGGGTGGCCATCTCCTGGAGGTCTCCGAGGGCCTCGGAGGATAGGGGCATATTCTTCTCTTTCATCTGCTCAAACCTCCTCGCCATCCCGACGGTCTGCTCTGCCATAGACCCGACGAGGTCGGCAGTCCGGGCGAGGATCGAGATCCGGGCGGCGTCCTCCACGGAGAGACCCCTATCTTCCATGGAGACGACGGCGTCGATGATCTGGTGGTTGAGGTACTCCACGTAATCCCGGAGGTGCTTGATCCTGCCGCAGGCCTCCGTCCTCCCGGCCCCCACCTCGAGGCTCTTCTCCAGGATCTCCTCGGAGACCTCCATCATGTGAACGACCTCCGCCTCCATCTGGGCGGTGGCGGCGGTGGCGTCCTCGGGAAGAGGAACGGTCAGGTGGCGGGTGACGAAGACGACCTCCGGGTCCCTCTCGGGGACGATCTTCATGACGATCCTCCCGAAGGGCCTGATGGCGGCGAGGAAGACCAGGGATGCCGAGAGGTTGAAGATCAGATGGGCGTTGGCCACCTGCTGGGCGGAGGTGCCGCCCAGGGTTTCGATGAGGGCTGAGAAGGGCCCCAGGAGCGGCAGGACCAGGAGGACCCCCAGGAGGTTGAAGAGGAACTGGGCTGCCGCCGTCCTCTTGGCGGCGGCGTTCATCCTGATGGCTACGACGAGCCCCGTCGTCGTCGTCCCGATGTTCGCCCCCAGGATGATGGGGATCGCCTCCGCCGGGGTCAATAGGCCGCTCTGGGCCATGACGACGACGAGGCCCGCGGTCACTGAGCTCGACTGGAATATGTTGGTGATGACGAAGCCGATCGCGATCCCGATGAGGACGTTCTCGGCCATGGAGAGGAGGGCGATGATCTCCGGGTCACCCTGGAGGGGGGCGATCTCCGCCGAGATCATGTTCAGGCAGAAGAAGACGAGGCCGAAGTAGAAGATCGGCTTTCCGAAGACCCGGTAGCGCCCCCGGATGAGGCTGAGGAGGAAGCCGCCGACGACGAAGAGGGGGGCGAAGGCGGTGAGCTTGAAGGCTACGAGCTGGGCCGTGATCGTCGTTCCGATGTTAGCTCCGATGACGAGGCCTATCGACCCCAGGAAGGAGATCGCCCCGGCGTTGACGAGCCCTACGGCGATGACGGTGGTGGCGGTGCTGGACTGGGTGATCGCCGAGACGCCGGCCCCCGCCACCGCCCCCCGGAGGGGTGTGCGGGTAGCATTCTGGAGGAGGGTCCAGAAACGCTCACCGGCAGCGTGGCGGACCTCCTCGGAGAACCTCTCGATGCCGTAGAGGAATAGGACGACGACGGGGACGATGACCAAAAGGACGCTCCAGTCCATGATAGATCCCTCAACCCCTCTCAACCAGGGATCGGTCGGTTAAAAACCTTTCCGGCTTCGGATCGGCCCTCGGGGCGGGCGGCATCGCCGCCCTGATCGAAATCTTTTTCACCAGGAAGCCCCCTTCGCCCGCTGAATGTCCGAAGAGAAAGCTAAGAACCACAAGAACAAAGTCAACGGCCACAAGGGGGAGCTGGCCGAGAGGCTGGGCGATATGAACGTGAAGATCGCCGCCCCGAAGTTCGACTACAAGGATTACATCAGAGTGCTGAAGCTGGCGAGGAAGCCCACCCGGGAGGAGTTCCTCATGATCTCCAAGATATCGATCCTGGGGATCGCCCTCATCGGGATGCTCGGCTTCATCATCTACGTCTTCCTGACGGAGCTTCCAAAGGCGTTCTGAGGAGAAGAGAGGCGGGGCATCCAGCCCCATCCCTCGACCCTTTCTCCCCTCATCCCACCTCGTTGAGGCCCCGGAGGGTGGCTCCAAACTCCGATTCTACGATCGTGGATACCCCCATCGTCTTGGGATGGAGGTCGATCTCCACCATTACGTGCTGGTGGCCCAGCTCCCGGAGGGGCCGGACCTGCCGGGGGCCGTTGGTGATGGAGAAGATCTCCATGCCCTTGAGCGCGTCGATGGGTATAGCATGGGGGACGCCGGTGATGACGGCGAAGTCGTAGCCCTCATGGCCCGTAAGCCACCTCGCCACCTCATCTCCGGCGATGGGGTACTCGTCGAGACCCCCGATTATCCTGTCGACCTCGACGCCCCGCTCCTCAAGCCCCTGAAGGATGTTCTTTGCGTCCTTTCTCACCTTGGCCAGCCCCTTCTCCTCGTCGAGGTTTGCGAGGGTCGCGACCTC
The DNA here is from genome assembly GCF_000235565.1 of Methanothrix harundinacea 6Ac. Lineage (NCBI taxonomy): Archaea > Methanobacteriati > Methanobacteriota > Methanomicrobia > Methanotrichales > Methanotrichaceae > Methanothrix > Methanothrix harundinacea. The sequence goes on along the minus strand of NC_017527.1, from coordinate 2,554,225 downwards.
GGCGCCGCGGGCCTTGGCCACCTCAGCCACGGCGGCGTTGATGTCGGCGAACATGTAGGCGGTCTCCTTCTTGGCGTTGAGGACGTTGATCCCCCTCTTCCCCTCTTTTATCAGATCTAAAAGCCTCTCGGCGGCCCTGTACTTCAGGTCGCCCCTCTCGGGGGCGAGGTACTCGCTGCTGGCCGCCCCGTGGAGCCGTTCGACCTCCGTCGCCTTCTTCAGGAGGAACCTCTGCCGCTCGAACTCCACCCGGTCTATGATCCCCTTCTCCAGGGCCGCCTCCAGGGTTATGATCACCCCTTTGGTATTGTCCCGGTAGCCGGCGTGGACCTCCACCTCGAGGACGGGGACGTCCACATCGGCGTCGACGACGGCCTGGTGAAGGTCTTCGCCGATGATCATGCTGCTGCAGGTCCCCACCACCCCGATCAGCTTCGGATCGAAGAGCTCCGTCGCCCTCCGGAGAAGGCGGGTCAGCTGCTCCTGCCCCCCGAAGACGAACCCCGCCTCGTCGAGGGCGGTGGTGAGGGTTCTGACTCCGTCCTCCTCCAGGAGGCGGGCGTGCTTGAAGCAGCAGCCGCTGGGTCCGTGCATTATAACGACGTCCACCCCCAGGTCTCGGAGGGTATAAAGGGCCGCCACGATGGAGCTCGGCCTCGGATGAAGTATCTGGACTTCCCTTGCCATCATCAAAGATCACCTGAAACATTTGACGCATGAAACTAATCTATCGCCCCTCTCCAGGAGGGGCTTCGCCCTGGCGAGGGCCGCTTCGAGGTCGGGGGCGGTCTCGGCCGATAGGCGGGGGGCATAAGGGGCGAGCCTCTCACCCACCAGGATCAGGAGGTCGATCTCCCGGCGGCGGCGGAGGAGGAGGTCGATCAGGGCGGGGACGTCCATCCCCTCGCAGACCGTCGCCGCCTCCTCCCCGACGACGAGGGCGAGGCGTCCAGCGCACCCCGCGCGGTCCAGGGCCGCCTCCACCCCCGAGGTCCGGAGGCCGGAGTTGGAGTTGTCGACGAGGAGGACCCCGTCCTCCCGGACGACCCTCATCCTCCCTCCGAGCCCGTCAAACCCCTCCAGGGCGGAGGCGACCTCCTCGAGGTCGAAGCCCGCCTCCAGGGCGGCGGCGGCAGCCCCCGCCATCGCCGGAGCGTAGCTTTGGAGGTCGAGCCCCTCGCTGAGGCGGAGGGGGGCGGCTCCGCCCCCCGCCAGGATCTCCCGGTCCGAGGCCCAGACCCGGCCCCTGGGGCCGGGGCCGAAGGTGACGTCCGCCGAGATCCCCACGTCCTCCCCGGCGATCAGCTTCGACCCCTCTTTCGAGAGGGAGATCATCTGGAGCTTGGCGGTGCTGGCCCAGAGTGATCCCCCTCCAATCCTGTAGTCTCCGGCGAAGCTGGTGATGATCCCGATCTCGGCGAGCCCCGTCCCCCCCAGGGAGACCTCCGATACGAGATCGTCCGCCCCGACCTCTGCAGCAGCCTCCCAGGCGAGGATTACGTTGGCGGGGGTGATGCTCAGCTTCGACCTCAAGAGGCGGCTCCTGCCGTCCCTCCAGACCTCGATCCCCCGGGTGGTGTGGGAGAGGACGGTCCCCCGGGCAGAGAGGATCCGGGCGAGGATGAGGGCGGTGGTGGTCTTGCCCACCGTCCCCGTCACCTCGAAGGGCCTGAATTCGGGGTCGCCGGCGAGGAGCTCCCCCACGGCCCGATGGTGGGTGATCGTCTCCTTCCCCAGCCTCCTCGCCTCCGTCAGGGCGGGGTTCTTAGGCGGGAGGTGGACGGGGGCGACTATCAGGTCGAAGGGCGAGACCTCGGGGGCGGCATGGTAGACCTCCAGGGCGGCCGCCTCGATCCCCCGCCCTCTCATCCTCTCTGCCAAAAGGGTGGCGCCGTGGATGGTGTCTAAGACCGCCACCTTGGGGGCTACTTCAGAGCCTCTGAGGCTCTCCGATAGGCGAGGGCGGCGATGGACTCGTCCACCCCCAGGGGCTCTGCGCACCTGATCTCCACCTCGGTCCCGTTCAGCTGGCACTTGCCCCTCCTGTGGGTCGGGTCGACGGAGAGCTCCGTGGGGATGTCCTCCAGGGTGTGGACGCCGTGGGCGAGGAAGATCGGGAGGGCGACGATCCTCTTCACCCCCGTCCCCGAGAAGCTCTCAAGGCCTGCGGCGATATTCGGCTCGTCCATGTTCAGAAAAGCTATCCTGACGGGGCCTTCGTGGAGGTCGCCGATCATCTTCGCGCACTTCTCCACCATCTCTTTGTTGTACGGCTTGGTGCTGCCGTGTCCAAGAACCAGAATCCCTACATCGTCGGCCATGTATCTCACCAATGTTACGTTTTTATATATTTGTATTAACCAGATGGGGTTAATAACTAATAAATCCTTTCCCGGTGTAAAGGGGTCCCGCCGAAACCTCCCCGGATATCCGCCGGAGGCAGGGATTTCAGACGGCGCCGATGGGGCAGAACAATTGGGATAAGTCGAAATGAGCCGCATAGCGTATCTCCTGGCATCAGTTCTTTTAGTTATCCAGACAGCCGGCGGGGCCGAGGTCCTGATGTCGACGCGAGAGAGCATCACCTTCGCCGAGAACCTGACGGTGGTGGTGATGGACTTGGAGCCGAGGACGGGGGTGGTATGGCTGGAGCTCCAGGAGGATGGCGTCCCCCTCAAGTCCTCGATCCTGAGGACGGGGGAGAGCTTCGACTACGACGAGAGGGGCGACGGCCTGAACCTGACCGTCGCCAGGATCTACGCCGGGGGGGAGAGGGACCTGGTGGACCTGGAGGTGGTCTCCGGGAAGGTAGTCGGAGGGGGGGGCGAGGAGGACCTCAGCGCCCCGGTCGAAGACGGGGGTCGGACGGCGGCGGCGGACTCCTCCCTCGCCAACTGGGGGCTCGTCGGCCTCCTCCTCCTCCTCCTCGCCGCCTGGGTCTACTTCGGGGCGAGGCGGAGGGGTATGTGAGATTGGTCTTCGATTGCCTGGGAAGCTGTAAGATGATGGTTTAAAAAATGGTCCGGACCTCGGCAGGGGTCGGGCCAGGGTCAAACCCCGCCCTTTCGCCGAAGACCGGCTCACCCGTCTATTCATCGATTGGCGTCAGGATGGTGGTCTCGGCGAAGTATCCGTTGAAGGTATATTCGTCGGCCTCCTCCGGATCCAGGCCAGGTTTGATGATGTATTCATAGCCTATGCCTTTGAGGACGATCTGGCCGGACTCGAGGATCTTTCCTTCCAGGACCCCCTCTATCTCGTAAGTGACGTTCGTTTCGACATCGGTTCCGGTCCCGAAGTAGACCAAGGAGAGCTCATCCATGATGGTGGAGCCGAGGATGGGGTAGGACTCGCCATCAGACGACTCGATGGTACCTGTGAGGATCGAGCCGTGCTGCTCGATCGTCCAGATGTAGGTCCCCTCCTCCTCCAGGTAGGGATGGGGCGAGGTATCATTTTCATCGAGCTTGATGTAGGCGCCTTCGGTGATGTCGGCATACCTTCCCGATATATCCCTCACCTCCACCATCGTGGAGATGGCGCTGGCGGTCAGCTTCGCCCAGGGATCTTCGCCGTCGGCGGCCTCCTCAGCCTCCTCTTCTGGGGAGTAGATCTCACTCGCATTCAGCTCCTCCAGGGTCTCTTCAACCTCGGCAGCTTCCGCAGCCTCTTCTCCTCCGGCGGCTAATCCCAAAAGCAGAAGGAGGGCCAAGATCCCTCCCAGGGTCGCAGATCCTCTCATCTCATTACCTCCTATTTATTGCCTGAAGTTATCTGAATTATCGATTCGTAATGATGTAAATACTTTTTGATATATCTGGAATGCTTTTTTTTATATGAATTGGCATCGAGGAGGGGCGGGGGATCTCCCGGAGGTAACATGCCCCGCCTTCGGATTGGGCTGCCGGGGGAGAGCGGCTGGGGGCCCAAGGCCCCAAGATGTCGATACCATCGAAGTCCCAGCCTCTCCTTCGCCGATCCGCCCCCGGATCGGAGGGGCCGGGTTCGATGACGTAAGAGGCTCTGCTGCAGCCCCCTCGCGGGATTCATAGAATAATTACTTATAATCTTAAGTCTAAACCGATTTGTGAGATGCGGCTCTTCGCCGCTTTTTATCGATGGCTAAAGGAGGATCGAACGGTGAAATCTTCATCCAGAATAATTAAGACCTCTATTCTCGCCGCCCTGCTGGTGGCCGCCACCTTCGTCCTGGTGGGGGCGGCTTCAGAGCTCCAGAAGGGGGAGCTCCTCTTCAAAGACGACTTTGAGACGAGCAAGGTGGGCGGGGCCTGGGGGTGCCTCCGGGGGGAGAACCAGAGCAACTACTACGAGGCTGGCGAGTACATCATAAACGTCGTCCCCGCCGACTCATGGTGGAGGGTCCAGGCCGGCAGGTCCTTCGGCGACTCCATCGTGGAGGTGGAGGCGACCCCGACGGCCGGCCCCGACGACAACGTCTACGGGCTGATGACCGGCTGGCAGAACTGGTCCAACTACTACCTCTTCATGATCTCCGGGGACGGCTACTTCAGGCTCAGCAAGAGGGAGGGGGGCAACTGGACCCGGAACGACCCCTGGACGAGGTCCGAGGCGATCAAGCTCGGAAAGGCGACGAACCTCCTCCAGGTCCAGCGGCAGGGGGAGACTTTATCCTTCTACGCCAACGGGGTCAAGCTCGCCGACTACGTCGACGGATCCTTCCCCGAGGGGAACGCAGGTCTGATCGCTGGCACGACGGCCTGTGGCGGGGGGAACTTGACCGTCGCCTTCGACAACTTCTCGGTCTGGGCTCTCGGGGAACCCTGAGGGGTACGGGGGCCGGCCCCTGGCCTGGCCGGCTCCAATCCATATTTTTTTAGCCGCCGTCTCCCCTCCGCGGGGCGCCACAAAGCCTTTTATATCTTCCTCCCCTATCCGGCCCGGGCGCGAGAGTGGAAGGGCGGCTGCCGCTGGCGAACCCTTCGCCGGTGTGGAAAGTCCCCCCACCTCTGGACACGCAGACACCTCTCTCTGGTGTAGGGCGAGAGCTCTGGCTCTGGCACAGAAACGAGACTGCACCTCGCCAACGCCATGATGCCGAAAGGCTGAGGTCGCGAGGGGGGCAGATGAAACGGCGAAACCCTGCGGGTGCAAGCCAAAATAAGGGCGATCGATGGAGTCCAGCCAACGCCCGGGTATGGCGCTGAGCTGAATGCCGCCAATGCCGGAAGGCACGAACAGAAGGGGGCTTACTCTCCAGACTCGCGCCCCCAAAACTCCGGCTCCGCCGGACCGATGACCTTTTTATCCATCCTTCATGGGGGCCGACGGCCTCCACCGGAGCCTCTCCTGAGGAGCCTCCTCGCCAGGAGCCTCGCCACCCGGAGGGGCTCGGGGACCCTCCCCTCCAGGGTGAAGGAGTTGAGGAGGCCCGTCGTCTCCTCCGCCGTCGCCCCGAGGGACCTGGCATAGACCTCGTACCCCGTCTTCAGCCTGACGGCCCTCCGGGGCCCCAGCCTCCGGTACCGGGCGATCTTCTCCTCGGGATCGGAGAAGTACCCCCGGATGTAACCCTCGATCCCCTCCGACTCCTGGTAGGTGAGGCTTATCACCGGAAGGTCCGTCTCCTGGTGGAGGAGGTCGAGATCGAGGACGTTGAACCAGCTGACCACCGATCCGTTCAGGAGGAGGAGGTTTAAGTCCCTCCTCCCCAAACCCTCGATTATCTCCAGGACCCCCTCGGTGGCGTCGTCTCCTCCGACGGTGATCTCGGCGAGGCCGAAGCCGTCGATCCGCAGGTCCCTCCTCATCACCACCCCCGCCAGGGCAGACCTCGGCTCCGCCTTCAGGAAGCTCTCGGCCACCCCCAGGACCCGGACCCCCCTCTTGTTGACGTGGACGGCCATGGCTACTTATCGTCTCTCAAGGCTCAATATCCTTTTGGAGGGTCCCTCCCCCCAACGGAACCCTTAATTAACCTTTGGCGCAGTCTTTCCGGCTCAATGGACGAGGACGAGACGACGTCGGCGGAAGAGGGGATCTTCTACGATTACACCATACCCACCGACCTGGGACCCGATGAGGTCGACTCCGCCCTGAGCGGAGCCAACGGATCCGATGGTATCCCGTCGGAGATCCCCGTCCAGCTGACGGGGGACGGCGCCCCCTCAGCGGTCTTCTCCGTCGTCGATCACCTCAGCTCGTCCCTGGGGATCGACGTCCTCTCCCTCCTCGGGACCCTTCTGACCATCCTGGCCATCCTGGTTCTCACCTGGCTTGCCGCCAGGGTCGTCGACCGGGCCCTCACCGCCCCCATCCCCAAGGTGGGGGGGAAAGCCAAGGGGGGGATGGACATGGAGACCGAGATGACCTTCAGGACCATCACCCGAAGGCTTCTGGTGGCGGCTATCTACATCGTCGGCTCCATCCTGGTCATATATCAGATACCGGTCCTCAGCAGGGTCGCCGTCACCCTCCTTGCCGGGGCCGGGGTCGCGGGCCTCGCCATCGGCTTCGCCGCCAAGGACTCCCTCTCGAACATAATCTCGGGAATATTCCTCGCCGTCTTCCACCCCTTCAGGGTGGGCGACTACGTCGACTTCGAGGGGGAGTACTGCCAGGTGGAGGACCTGACCCTGAGGCACACCACCATCAAGACCTGGGACGGCCGGAGGATCTTCGTCCCCAACAGCATCATGGGTAATATGCCGATCGTCAACTGGTCGATCGTCGACCCCATCATAAGCTGGCGGGTCGACTTCGGGATAGGCTACACCGCGGATATCGATCGGGCGAGGGAGATCATCATCGACGCGGCGAAGCGCCACCCCCTCGTCCTAAAGGATCGAGATATCACCGTGATGGTCACGGACCTCGGGGACTTCGCCGTCAACCTGAGGCTGAGCATGGAACTGCCGAAAAGGGACGTCGCCTTCACCACCGGATGCGAGATCCGGGAGGCGGTGAAGAGGCGGTTCGACGCCGAGGGGATCGAGATACCCTACCCCTACCGCAACCTGGTGCTGTCGAATCCGGAGGCTCTTCAAGGGGGGTGGGGCGCCCCGCCGGAGGGAGGGCCCCGGGGAGATCAGGCCTCCTAGGCTCATCCCCAAAGCTCCTCCTCCTCGCCACTAAGACGAAAATTTTTTATGTTTTCCCGTCCAACCTATATCCATAAAAGCTGCCGGGTCGGGGGTCCCAAGACGTCGATGCCCCGATCCATGGGGATCTGAACGGGCTATAGGGGCCGAGGTCAGCCGGATCTCGACCGGCAAGTTAGGATTAGGTCTGGAGGTGAGACCCTGAAGACGAAGGAGATGGAGAAGATGGACGAGGTGGTCCGGGAGATCGGGACCGGACCGCTCTGCATGGACAAGGCCCTCCTCGAGGAGGTCCGGATGGCCCTCCTGGAGAAGGGGTTCGCCGCCGCCGAGGTGATGGTATCCCAGAGGTCTGGCTCCGACGAGCAGGGAGAGATATCTAGGGCCATCGCCATCTGTCAGAAGAACAAGCTCAGCCCGGAGGCGGCGGCGAAGGTCATCGAGAGCCTCAACGTCATCAAGTCGGGGAAGTGGTGACCACCCCGGTGGCAAAATCCCGATCCCTCCTTATTTTTTTCGCCGCCTCAATATCCCTCCACGTAGCAGCTCGCTCCCCTCACCCCCCCTCCCCCTCCGACCCCTCCATCCGGGCGATGATCTTCCTCACGATCCCGTCGAAGGCCTCGGCGTTCTTCGAGGCGACGGCGAGGATGAAGGGGGTGCCGCGGTCGCCGCTATCGCAGATGGCGGGGTCGATCCCGATCCTCCCGAGGAAGGGGACGGCGAGCTCCTCCGCCGCCCTCATCCCGCCTCCGACCTTGAAGAGGTCGATCGACCCCCCGCACCGGGGGCAGGTGAAGCCGCTCATGTTCTCGACGATCCCCAGGACCGGGACCCCCAGGGACCTAGACATGTCTATCGCCTTCCTGGCGTCGATGAGGGCGAGGTCCTGGGGGGTGGTGACGATGACCGTCCCGTCGGGGCGGAGGAGCTGGGCGATGGATAGGGGCTCATCCCCCGTCCCGGGGGGCAGGTCGATCAGCATGTAGTCGAGGTCTCCCCAGGCTACACCCTCGATGAACTGCTTAAGGATCTGCATCTTCAATGGCCCCCTCCAGACGACGGGGCTCTCCCTCCCGATCAGGAAGGCCATGGAGACGACCTTGATCCCGCTATCGAGGCCTATGGGGATCTCCGCGGGGTGGATCGTCTCGTCCTCCCCCTCCCCCGTCAGGAAGGCGTCCTCGATCTTCAGCATCTTGGGGACGTTCGGTCCCGTGATGTCGGCGTCCAGGATCCCCACCTCCTTACCGCTGAGGGCGAGGCCTAGGGCGAGGTTGACGGCCACCGTCGTCTTCCCGACCCCCCCCTTCCCGCTCATCACCATTATCCTGTGCTTGATCGTATCGGCGAGAGATTCTTTCATCTTATCAGCTCCTGGGCTTCCCTTCAAGACCTTTTTGAACTATCGAGGCGAGATCTCTTATCTTGAGTTAGATGAGCCTTTTGCCCGGGGGGCCATCCCGCCGGAGACGGGGACCACCTCCTTCCCCGAGGACGAAAGGTTATACCTGGAAAGGTCGACTCGATCTCATGAACCACCGGATGATCTACCTCCCCTTCGGGATCCTGGCGATCCTCCTTTTAGCCCTCCTCCTCTGGGCGAGCGTCGCCCTCCTCTTCTTCGGGGCCCTCAGCACCGCCTTCACCAGGATGGGGTTCTCCTGGTCCGACGCCCTCCTCCTCCTCGCCGCCTCCCTCCTCGGAGCCGGGATCAACATCCCCCTCTTCACCCTGGAGTCGAAGGTCCCCGTGGTGAAGGAGGCCTTCGTCCGGTCCTTCGGGATGGTCTATCGGGTCCCGGTGGTGAAGACGGTGAAGAACGAGACGACGGTGGCCGTCAACGTCGGCGGCGCCCTCCTCCCCGTCCTCGTCTCCGTCTACCTGTTGATATCTTACCCGGCGGCGGCGGCCGTCGCCCTGGCGGGGACGGCGATCGTAGCCCTGGTGACCCACGCCGTTGCAAGGCCGATCCGGGGGCTGGGGATCGCCACCCCCCTCTTCATACCGCCCCTCACGGCGGCCGCTTCCGCCCTCCTCCTGACGGCCGTCCTATCCCCCATCCCTGAGGGGCGGTTCGTCACCGCCTACGTCGGAGGGGTCCTGGGAACCCTGATCGGCGCCGACCTCCTCAACCTCCCCCGGATCTCGGAGCTGGGAGCCCCGGTGGCGAGCATCGGGGGGGCGGGGACCTTCGACGGGATATTCCTGACGGGGGTCATCGCAGTCCTGATCGTCTGAGGTGGAAAGGTCTTTATCGGTGGGGGGCGTCTCATCCTCCATGAGCTTCCGAGGTTTCCTCCACGCCCTCCAGGAGGCCGGCCACCTGGAGGAGGTGGACCGCCCCGTCTCGCCATCCCTGGAGGCGGCGGCCCTCTCCGTCGGGGCGGGCCCCCTCCTCTTCAACAACGTCGACGGCAAGAAGTGCTGCATGAACCTCCTGGGGACCCGGGACCTCCTGGCTCGGGCCCTCGGGATCCCCAGGGAGGATATGGCGAAGGCCCTCGCCGAAATCGACCTTGCCGGGGGCTGGATCCGGGAGGTGGACTCCTCCCCCTTCATGGAGGCCGTCGGCGAGCCCGACCTCACAGCCCTTCCGATCCTCACCCATTTTCGGGGGGACGGTGGGCCCTACATCACCTCGGGGATCGTCGTCTCGGCCTTCGGAGGAAAGACGAACGCCTCCGTCCACAGGATGATGGTCCTCGGCAAAGACAGAGTTGCAGCGAGGCTCGTCCCCGGGAGGCACACCTCCATGCTCCTCCAGGAGGCTCTCGCCGCCGGGGAGAGGCTCCCCGTCGGGATCGTCATCGGGGTCGACCCCTTAGTCCTGATCGCCGCCAGCACCCGGGTCCCCCTGGGGATGGAGTTTCAGTACGCCAGCGCCCTATCTGGAAGCCCGGTGGAGCTGGTGGCCCTGGATAACGGCGTTTTTGTCCCCTCCGCCGAGATCGCCTTCGAGGGGTACATCGACGGCGAGAGGGCCTCCGAGGGGCCCTTCGTCGACATCACCGGGACCCGGGACTTTCCGAGGATGGAGCCGGTGATCCACCTATCGAAGATGATGACGAGGGAGGTTCCCATCTACCACGCCCTCCTCCCCTCGGGGGGCGAGCACAAGATGCTGATGGGGGTCCCCTACGAGCCCCTCATATTCAGGGCGGCGTCCGAGGTCGCCGAGGTGAAGAACGTCCTCCTGACGGAGGGGGGGTGCTCCTACCTCCACGCCGCCGTCCAGATCAAGAAGAGGAGCGAGGCCGAGCCGGGGAAGGTGATCGACGCCGCCTTCGAGGCCCACAAGAGCCTGAAGCACGTCATCGTCGTCGACGAGGACGTCGATATCTACAGCCCCGAGGAGCTGGAGTACGCCGTCGCCACCCGGGTGAAGGGGGATGAGGACATGGTCTTATACCCCAACGTCCGGGGGAGCACCCTCGACCCCCGGTCCGTCGACGGGATCACCACCAAGGTGGGGATCGACGCCACCATGACCCTGGGGGAAGAGGAGAAGTTCCTCAGGGTGAGGCCAGTGCTGCCGGAAGGGCGGACCTTCTGAGGGTCCAAATAGATCGGAGGGGCTTCTCGGACTCAGTCCCGCCTCGCCGCCATAACCCCTCGACCGGTCCCGGACTCCCGGATATCAGTCGGTAGTTCCACCCCGACGATCGTCGCCAGGAGGCCGACCTTTCCCTCGTGCCCCTCCTTCAACCTCGCCCCCCAGACCAGCTCCGCCTCTGGCCCTAGCACCCCCTTCAGGGCGGAGGCGATCGCCGCAGCCTTCCGGAGGGTGAGGTCCCGCCCCCCCGTTATGGTGAGGATGCAGCCCTTCGCCCTCTGGAGGTCCGCCTCCAGCATCGGATTTCTTAGGGCCGACCGGACCGCCGCCTCAGGCCCGTCTTCGCAACCCGATTCGCCGACCAGGGCGGAGGCGAGGCCGCCGCTTCCGACGACGTTCTTCAGGCCGGCGTAGTCGAGGTTTATGAGGGAGGTCTCCTGGACCGTCTCGACGATTCCCCGGAGGATCTCGGCCACCACCTGGTCCATCACCGAGGAGGCCTCCTCCGCCGAGAGGCCCGGGGCTGCCTCCAGAACTCGCCCGCCGTCGAGGAGGATGACGGTATCTGCCGCCTCCGCCAGCCCTCCCGACAGGGATCCGCCGGGGCGGCGCCCCTCCTCGTCCTCGCGGGATTCCGGCCGAACGGTGAAGATCGCCACCGACGTCCTCCCCAGCCTTCCCGCCATCTCGCAGACGGCGGTGGCTGCCCCCTCCGGCTTCATCCCCTCTCCCAGGCCCCCGAGGACGAAGACCAGGTCGGCTCCCTGGAGGGCCTCCTCCAGGTCGGCCTTTCCCTCATCGGTTCTGGGGCCTACCCCCACAGCCGAGCCGTCCCCTCCTCCCGGACCCCTCCCGCGGCGGCTGTCCCAAACCTCCAGGAGATCCGCCCCCGAGGGGCCGACCTTTTCAAGCCTCCTCACCATTCGGGATCCGGCCTCGCCGCAGCCGACCACCTGGATTCGAGGCTTTCTGAACTCCTCGCCGTCGTAAGAGTAAGGGGCCTCATCGGCGCCGATCCCGCCTCCGGCAGCTCGATTCATATCATCCCACCCGGAAGACCCCGGGGAGGGGAGTTTTCGTCCCAGCCCCCGCCCCGGAGGATCTCCGACGGCTATGGGGTTTGCGGGATGTTAAATAAGAATTTCCGAAAAGGATATCTTTATCAGGAATCGGGCCATCGCCCCATCCATGGCGCTGGATGAAGTTACGATCACCAAGGCGATAGTCGAGTCTTACATGGACTCCTTCCTCAAGTACACCGACGTGGACGTGGCCCTGGTGGGGGCGGGCCCCGCCAACCTGGTGGCGGCAAAGAAGCTCGCCGAGGCGGACGCGAAGACCGTCGTCTTCGAGAGGAACCTGGCCGTCGGCGGCGGGATCTGGGGGGGCGGGATGATGTTCCCCCGGATCGTCGTCCAGAAGGAGGGTTGCAGGATCCTCGACGAGTTCGGGGTCTGGTACCGGGAGTACGCTGAAGGCTACTACATAGCAAGCTCCATCGAGACGGTGGCGAAGCTGACGGCGGGGGTCGTCGACGCCGGGGCGGAGATCATAAACCTCGTCGCCGTCGAGGACGTGATGATCCGGGAGGACGAGAGGGTCGCGGGCCTCGTCATCAACTGGGAGGCGGTGGAGAGGACGAGGCTCCACGTCGACCCCTTATCGGTGAGGGCGAAGGTGGTCATCGACGGGACCGGCCACGACGCCAACATCTGTAAGGTAGTCCAGAGGAAGATCCCCGGAGCTCGGGTCGGGTCCCTGGGGGTCCCCGGGGAGAAGCCGATGTGGGCCGACGTCGGCGAGAGGACCGTCGTCGAGGTGACCCAGGAGGTCTATCCAGGGCTCATAGCCGCGGGGATGGCGGCGACGGCCGTCGCCGGCGGCCCCAGGATGGGCCCGATCTTCGGCGGGATGCTCCTCTCCGGGGAGAAGGCGGCGGCCATCGCCCTGGAGAAGCTGGGGCTCTGAGGGCCCCCCGATGCCACCGATCCGGGGCGGGGAGGACCTCGCCCGGTTCATCCTCGCCCGGTACTCGGGCAAAGTCGTCGAGGTGGGGATCGGCGCCGCCCCCGAGGTCGCCCTCCTCCTGGTCCCTCAGCGGGAGGTCGTCGCCACCGATAAGGTGGGCCGGGCCCTGGGGGGCATGGCGATCGTCGGTGACGACATATTCTCCCCGAGTTTGGATCTATACCGGGGCGCGTCCCTGATCTACTCCATAAGGCCGCCCCTGGAGATCCAGCTCGCCATGGGGAGGCTGGCCAAAAAGGTGGGGGCCGAGGTGATGGTAAGGCCCCTCGGAGACGAGATCGCTTCGATCCCGGGATTTCGCCGGACCCTGGTCAACTCCGGCGAGGCGTGGTTCTACCTCTTCACCCCCTCCCCCGGGGGCTCAGCGCCTTCTCCTCCTCCCTGAAGTTTCTATCTAACCCGGCGGCTTCTTTTCCTCTCCATCCTCCGTGCCCCCCAACCTGGGCCCGGGGGATCTCATCGTGGGCGTCCGCTCCTCTCTGGAAGCTCCCACCGCTTGAAGATCTCCGCCACCACCACCACCGCCGAGGCCGCGACGACGATGGCGGCCCAGCTTCCGGCATCCAGGGGGGCGGTCTCGAAGAGCCTCTGCATCCAGGGGTGGTATATCGCCACCAGCAGGGCTCCTAGGGAGGCGATAAGCCCCAGGATCAGCTTTCCGTTCGTCCTCGGGTCCATCTTGAAGAAGGAGGTATGGAGGGAGCGGCTGTTGTAGGCGTTGTAGATCTCGAAGATCACCAGGGATGCGAAGACCGTCGTCCTCGCCTCCTCGAGGGGGGCCCCGCCCCGGAGGGCGTTGGCGTAAAGGCCGAGGGTCCCGATGAAGATGACCGTCGATATCCCCAGGGTGTATAGGAAGAGCCCCCGGGTCAGGATCGGCTCCTTCGGGTCTCTGGGCTTATTCTTCATCAGGTCCGAGTGGGCCGGCTCGACGGCAAGGCCGATGGCCGGAAACTCGTCGGTGACGATGTTGATCCAGAGGATCTGGAGGGCGATGAGGGGGACGGGCAGCCCCAGCATGACGCCGATGAATATCGTCATCACCTCGGCGAAGTTGCAGGATAAGAGGTAAGATGAGGCCTTCCTGATGTTGGAGTAGATCCTCCTCCCCTCCTCGACGGCGGCGACGATGGTGGCGAAGTTGTCGTCGGCGATGACCATATCCGAGGCCTCCTTGGAGACCTCTGTGCCGGTCCTTCCCATGGCGACGCCGATGTCTGCCGACCGCAGGGCGGGTCCGTCGTTCACCCCGTCGCCGGTCATGGCGACTATGTGCCCCTTCCGCCTCAGGGCCTCGACGATCCTCACCTTCTGCTCCGCCGTCGTCCTGGAGAAGATCGAGACCTCCTCGATCATCTCAGCGAGCTCTTCGGCGGTCATCTCGTCCAGCTCCGTCCCCTCCAGGACCCGGCCGCCCTCATTCAGGATGCCGAGCTCCCGGCCGATGGCGGAGGCGGTGAGCTTGTGGTCGCCGGTGATCATCACCGGCCTGATCCCGGCCTTCTCGCAGACCTTGATCGCCTCCTTCGCCTCCTCCCGGGGCGGGTCCATCATCCCGACGAGGCCGAGGAAGGTCAGATCCGCCTCCACGGCATCCCGGCCGAGGGGCGCGCCGGGGGCCATCACCTTTCCCGCCAGGGCTAGGATCCGAAGGCCGCTCCCCGCCATCTCGTCGGCGGCCTTCGAGGCCCGGAGGAGGTCCTCGGAGGTGATCGGCTCCTCGGAGCCGTCCCGCATGATCCGGGTGCTGAAGGCGAGGACCGTCTCCGGCGCTCCCTTCATCGAGACGGTGAGCCCATCGGAGGATCGATGAACGGTGGTCATCCTCCTCATCTCGGAGTCGAAGGGGAACTCGACGACCTCTTCGAGGTACCACCCCTCGACGTAGTCGAGGATCTCCCCCTTCGAGGCGGCGACGATGAGGGCCCCCTCGGTGGGGTCGCCGATGACGTTCCAGCCGTCGGACCCCTCCTCGAGCCTGGAGTTGTTGCAGAGGGCCCCGGCGACGAGGAGGGCTGATAGGTGTCCATCCTCCGATGGGTTCAGATCGTCGCCCTCCCGGCGGAAGGTGCCGGCGGGGTCGTAGCCGGTCCCGGTCACCTCCACCTCTCGGCCCGTCCAGATCTTCCGGACCATCATCTCGCCCCGGGTGAGGGTCCCGGTCTTGTCGGTGCAGATCACCGTCGTCGAGCCGAGGGTCTCGACGGCGGGGAGGCGGCGGATGATGGCGTTCTTCCCCGCCATGATCTGGGTTCCGTAGGCTAGGGTGATCGTCGTGATGAAGGGGAGGGCGGTGGGGATGGCGGCGACGGCGAGGGCGGCGGCGATGATCAGGGTGTCCAGAACCGGAGCGCCCCGGTTCACCTCCACGGCGAAGATGATGGCGCAGGCGGCGAGGACGACGACGGCGAGCTGTTTTGCCAGATGCTGGAACTTGATCTTTATCGGCGGCTCCTCGGGCCTCCTCTGGACGAGCCCCGAGATCCGGCCGAGCTCCGTCCTCGTCCCCGTCGCCGTGACGGCGGCCCTACCGTTGCCGTAGACGACGATCGTCCCCATGTAGACCATGTCCGTCCTGTCGGCGAGGGGGGTCTCTTCGGCCACCACCGCCGCGGACTTATCTTCCGGGACCGACTCGCCGGTGAGGGACGACTCGACGACCTGCAGCGACGTCTCCTCGATCACCCGACCGTCGGCGGGGACCTTGTCTCCGGCCTCCAGGTATACGACGTCCCCGGGGACGAGGTCCCGGACGGCTATCCGGGTCATCTTCCCGGACCGCAGGACGTTCGCCTCCGGGGCCACCATCTCCCGGAGCGCCTCCATCGCCCGCTCCGCCCTGTACTCCTGGAAGAAGCCGA
Organism: Methanothrix harundinacea 6Ac; assembly: GCF_000235565.1. Lineage (NCBI taxonomy): Archaea > Methanobacteriati > Methanobacteriota > Methanomicrobia > Methanotrichales > Methanotrichaceae > Methanothrix > Methanothrix harundinacea. Next base: position 2,538,701 of record NC_017527.1, on the reverse strand, counting down.
CGAGGGATATGAAGAAGATGATGCCGAGGATGGCGTAGGCGTTGGTGGTCTCGCCAGCGATCCAGGATACGGCCGCGGCGAAGATGAGGACGATGATCAGGTAGTTCTCGAACTGGCGGAGAAATACCCGGAGCTTGGAGGGCTTGTAGAACTCTTCGAGCTGGTTTGGCCCTTGCTCGGAGAGCCTCCGGGCCGCCTCCTCGGAGGAGAGGCCATCTCTGCTGGAGCTGAGCCGTTCCAGGGTCTCGTCAGCGGTGAGGGTGTGCCAGGGGTGGGTCATGGGATCGTCTCGAAGAATTCGTATCGACTTACTGGGTCTTCATGTGGTAAAAATATATGTGTCCTCGAACATTTCAGCGAGTAGCAACGAACTATGTGTTGCGATCGAGTTAAAGATTGATTTGGCAGAGATACCGATTAATTTATGAGATGTGTATGCAAAGTTACATACATGATAGATCCCATGTTATCACTAGCGATCTCGGTCCACTCTAATGAAGGGCTCTATGCGCTACTTCTCGGTTCGGGGATATCCCAAGAGTCTGGAATACGAACTGCTTGGGGAATTACCGAAGATCTTATACAAAAATTGGCACATGTAATGGGGGAAGAATGCGACCCAGATCCTGAGACTTGGTACATAAATAAATTTGACAAAAAGCCCGATTACGGTGATTTGCTTGCCGAAGTTCGAAAGTCTCCCACAGGACGTAGGCAATTACTAAAAAGCTATTTTGAGCCGAACGAAGAAGAGCGCGAACAAGGGTTGAAAGTACCGACTACAGCCCATAAAGCGATAGCAAAGCTAGTTGCCAATGGATACATTCGAGTCATAGTCACAACCAACTTCGATCATTTAATTGAAAAAGCTCTGGACGATGTCGGCATTGAACCCGCTGTAGTCAGTAATTCAAGCGATGTAAAAGGAGCTTTGCCAATTCCGTATGAGAGATGCACCATAATTAAGGTAAATGGTGACTATCTAGACACCCGAATCAGAAATACTCGTGACGAGCTCGAGAAATATGGCACTGAGATGAATAAACTTCTGGATCGCGTATTTGATGAATTCGGGCTAATCGTTTGTGGATGGTCTGCAGAGTGGGATACAGCGTTGCGCAAGGCTATAGAGCGACGTAAAAATCACAGATTTACAACTTACTGGGCAGCAAGAGACGAACCCGGTGAAAGAGCACACAAATTGATACGTCACAGGCGAGCAGAAGTCATACGCATTCGAGACGCTGACAACTTTTTCGGCGAACTGGCAGAGAACGTCTTTGCCTTGGAAAAGTATTCCAACCCCCACCCGCTTTCGGCGCCGGTTCTAGTGCAACGAATTAAGACATATTTACGTGATGATCGTTGTGATATTCGTCTTCACGATCTTATGAATCAGAACGTTGAGACGCTTTATGCGAGATTAATCGACGATCAAACGTTCCCTGTTAGTGGCATCTCTGAAGATGAGATCAAAGATGAGTTCAGAAGACGAGTGCAGCTTTACGAATCACTTACGGAGCCGGTTCTGGCCATGATGATCACAGGGTGTTACTGGGGAGAAATAGCCCATAATGCTCTATGGATAAACTGTCTTGAGCGAATAGCTAATTACCCCAAAATACACACGAGAACAAGCAGATCCATCGTAATTCATGAAAGTGGTAAGAATATTGATATTATAAGTACTCTGGTAAATCTGAGACTATATCCCGCACTTCTCCTTCTTTATGGAGGGGGAATTGCGTCGATTGCAGCTGGAAAATATAATATTTTCTCCGCTTTGGTTAATGACACAAGATTTATTGATAAAGATGAACTTCGCCCCTTAATTGTAGATTTGAATAGGTTAGGAGTTATGAAATCTGATGTTCAAAGATTTCTGTCGGATCAAGACAACAATATATGCTTTTGTGATTACCTTTTTGATCACCTTCGCAATTATTTTATAGATTATATATATTTTTATGATGATTTTAAGAACTATTTTGATCGTTTTGAGTATTTACTCCTTCTTGTACGTGCAAAAATATTGGACCATAAAATCGACTATAAAATCGACTATTTATTAAAAACTGCTCACTTCATTAAACATTGGAATCCAGAATCAGGAAAAATAAGTATCATAGAAGAGATAGAATCAGAGGTATCACGTGAAGGTGATAATTGGCCGCTTCTAAAGACAGGTCTTTTTGATGGTTCATCTGAAGAATTTCTACGTTATATGGTATTTATTGATGATAAAATCAAAGCGTCGGTGGATAAAGGAGAATTTTGGTGAATTATGCCCAAAATATTTAGTTGTATTATTTCACTGAGATGAACGAACTAGATATCTTGGTTCGTTCTAGCGATTTAGACGTGATCGACCAAGGGATTCCATAATTCCGCATCGATTGCCTCCCGGATCGCCGGATTTCACATTTCACAGACCTTGAGATAAAGCCACTACCGTCTGCGAAGGAGCCTATTTGTCTCTTAGGGAGTGCGATACCAACGAACTTTCGCCACCCACCCGCCATCATTCGCCATGGGACACAAACAGAGATCCGCCGTTTGTAGGATGCGGATCGCCTCGCCCGCCTTCGGCGACGCCCGACCTCCGGCGCCCAGGGCAGCCTGGTATCTGCACCTGCTTCGCCCCATCCCTTATGCCATCGCCTCGAAGGATTGAGAGGATCGTTTGCACCTGCCACAAATTATATCTGCTTTACAACCTTTACAATATCATCATGATTGCAACAAAGCGCCTAGCTGTAACCGAGCCCGTATGGGCTGAGCTCTCAGATCTCAAGAGGCCGGGAGAGACCTTCAGCCAGCTCCTCGCAGAAATGATAGAACGCGAGAAGAAGGCTCGTCTTGTCGTGCATCTGAAGAGTATCGCCGATGAAGGTGATTTCGTGGAGCTGCCCCCTTGAGCCGCAAGGTGGTGATCGATAGAAAGGCTCTGAAATATCTATCGGAGCTTCCGGAGAAGAGCCAGCGACTCATTAAGGAGAAGTGCCACGCCCTTTCAGAGGACCCATACCCTGGCCAGGGAGCTGATAAGGAGCTGCTGCATCTGGATTACAAGCTCTATCGGTTACATATCGGCAGATCGTTCACAGTTTTTTATCAAATTTGCGAGAAGGACAAGCTGGTCAAGATCCTGGAGATAACGACCATCGACAAGGCGCACAAGCTCTACAAGCGTTTCGAGGAGTGAGCCCGCGTAGATGGGAAAGGGATTCCTACGTCATTCTTTTTCTGCCAGGAACCGCCATCGTCTTTTTGGCGCGGGTTCCCGAATACCAGATCTGCATCCACCATAGCGATCCAGCGCCAGGAGGTGGACAAGGCGCCCGAATCTCGCCACCGCCCAGCAGGGGCCCAGCCGAGCGGGGCAGCGTCCCGCCTCCGGCGCCGCCCGCCCTCCCGCGCATGAGGGCCGCCGGGCCGGGGAGGGATCGACCCAGCCTTCCAGGCCCCAGTTGAGCCTCGCCATCGAGGCTCCCGCTGACGAGGATTTATATCTCAGGCGACCCAGTTAGGCCTTGATATGTTCTGCGAGTACATCCAGGCAGCAATGTCAAAGGCGGTCTATGAGGTCATCGATGACGAGCAGCCCTATTACGGCGAAGTGCCGGAGCTGAAAGGCGTCTGGGCGACCGGCAAAACCTCCGAAGAGTGCCGCAAAAACCTTAAGATGGCCATAGAGGACTGGATAGCTCTGAGCCTGCGGTTCGATCTGCCGATACCGCCGATCGAAGGCCACGAGATAGAAGCTCCCGAGGCGCCAGTCGAGGCTTAGGTTCATGTCCCGGCTCTCACCAGTCTCCTGGAACGAGCTGGTCAGACGTCTACAAACTCGTGGGCTCCGCCCTTCCACCCGCGCCCTGGGGCCGCCGGGAATCGGTACAATCCCATCGCTTAGGCATCCCGAAGCAGCTTTCCTCAATTTACTTTCCATGCCGTCGCCTCGATCCCCAGCAGGTTAATAAGCAGACGCGGATATAATAACAGGCGATAATCGGGACTGATACCATGCGGCAGGTCATAATATACCCAGGCGAGGACGGCTTCTGGGTGGCGGAATGCCCCAGCCTCCCCGGCTGCATCAGCCAGGGGAGGAGCAAGGAGGAGGCGATCGAGAAGATCAAGGAAGCGATCGAGGTATACACCGCCGCTCTCGCGGAAGACGGCATCCCAGTTCCAGAAGATCGGCTCGACGCCATCCTGGTGGCGGTATGATCTAAGCTTTAGGCGCCGCCCGCCCTACCGCACCCAAGACCGCCGCTGATCACCACCTGGCCGAGGGGCTCTAACTCTCCATACCCCTTCTCCAAAGCGCAAAAATGGACCCGCTATCGGCTTTCGCACCCCGTCGTTCGCTCTCCCTGCCACAAATTATATCAGCTTTACAACCTTTACAATATCATCATGATTGCAACAAAGCGGGTGGCCGTCACCGAGTCCGTATGGGCTGAGCTATCCGATCTCAAGAGGCCGGGAGAGACCTTCAGCCAGCTCCTCGAAGAGATGATAGAGCGCGAGAAGAAGGCCCGTCTGATAGCGCATCTGAAGACGATCGCCGATGAGGGCGACTTTGTGGAGCTCCCCCCTTGAGCCGCCAGGTGATGATCGATCGGAAAGCTCTGAAATACCTATCGGAGCTTCCGGAGAAGAGCCAGCGGCTCATCAAGGAGAAGTGCCACGCCCTCTCGGAGGACCCCTACCCGGGCCTGGGAGCCGATAAGGAGCTTCTGCATCTGGATTTTAAGCTCTATCGATTGCATATCGGCAGATCTTTCACCGTCTTTTATCAAATTTGCGAGAAGGACGGGCTGGTCAAGATCCTGGAGATAACGACCATCGACAAGGCGCACAAGCTCTACAAGCGGCTTGAGGAGTGAGCCGCCCTCTTGCACCGAATATCCCGCCTTCGACGAGGGATCATCTCTCGATCTTCTGGTCTCCCTTCCGGGCCCTGAGGATCACCGCCCCCTCCTTCTCCTCCGCCCCGGCCGGGAGCCCCGCATCCTCGAAGATCCGAAGCCAGTCGGCCCCGGAGTGGTTCGGACCGTGGTGATGGCCGAGGGGCTCCACCGCCAGATATCGGCCCCCCCTCGCCAGGACCCGCCGGATCTCGAAGAGCCCCTTCGGGATATCCTCGAGGTGGTGGAGCATGAAGAAGGAGTAGACCGTCTCAAAGGAGCCGCCTTCGAAGGGAAGGTCGTAGACGCTGGCGGTCCTGAACTCGGCGTTCTTTATCCCGAGGGCCTCGGCGTTCATCCTCGCCTGGGCCGTCAGGGGGTCGAAGAGGTCGATCCCGAAGACCTCCGAAGCCGGGCTCTGGCTTGCGACGTCGAGGGTCAGCCTCCCAAAGCCGCATCCTACATCCAGGATCCTCTCCCCCTTCAGCTCGGGGAGGACCTCCGGCCAGACCCGTCTCCGCGCCGAGATGGGGCGGGGATCGGTGAAGGTCGCACCCATCGAGGCGGCGGCGTCGATGGAGGTGTAAGGCAGGACTAGGTAGACCTTCGACCCGTTTTGGGCCATCAGCCCCCTGACGTAGATCGCGCCCTCCCCAGCCCCAATCCGCTCGACTATGGAGACGCCCAGGCGGCCGGAGAACCTCCTGGACCACTCCTCTCCGTATTCCTTAAGCAACCCGTCCAGGGGGTCGTGGGCGACGATGTAATGAGAGAATTCGGGGCTGAAATACGCCGATGGATCCTCCCCTTCTTTGAGCTGGATCTCGCTGATGCTGTCCTTGAAGAGGGCGAGGTGCTGCAGGTCGCCGGCTTCGACGAAATTTCGGACCGTCCCGATCTCTCCGAACATGATCTCCCTTATGGAAATTCCCGGATAAATAGCAGTCCATCGAGGGGCAAACCCCCTATAGGGCAGAATCCGGAGCTTGGGGGCGCCATCGACTCACCATATCCGGAGACGGGGCCGGAACCCCTCGGATCTTCAGGTAAGGCCGCCCTCACAAGAACTCCACCGGCATCGCCGCCCAGGTGAACCCCGCCCCGCTGCTCGCGAGAACCGCCAGGCTCCCCGGCCCGAGCCTCCCGGATTCGATCGCCCGCGAGAGGTTGAAGAGGGCGTCGACGGTCCCCATGTGGCCATGATCCCTTATCGAGGTGATGGTATGATCCAGGCCGAGGTCCAGCCCCCGGAGGATCTCCTCCAGGAGGCTCCTCTTCACCTGGTTTGTCAGGAGGAGGTCGACGTCCTGGAGGGAGCGGCCGCTCTTCTCCAGGGATCTATTGATCACCCGGAGGTAGTTATCGAGGTAGGTCTGGGAGAGGATCTGGTCGAGGCCGGCGGGGTCGTCTATCCGGATGTAGCCGAGGCCGCCATCAGGGATCCCCAGCGGCCGCGGCCGCCGCGTCCCTCCGAAGGGGACCTTGATCGAGTCGACGGCGGAGCCCTCCGTCCGGGCGGCGTAAGAGAGGAGCCGATTGGTCTCCTCCCCCTTCTTCAGGATGGCGGCGGCCGCTCCGTCCCCGACCATGAAGAGGGAGAGGGCGTTTCTGTCCTCGTAGTCTACGGATATGGAGAGCTTCTCGCTGCAGACGACCAGGGCGCACCTCTTATCCGGATCGTCGAGGAGGAGGCTTTTACAGATGCTGATCCCGAGGTTTCCGCCGTTGCAGCCGTTCTTCACCTCAAAGGCGTAGCAGCCGTCGGCGCCGAGGGCGGCCTGGACCTTGGCGGCGGGAGACCAGATCCGGTAGTCGTAAAACCCGGCGCTGCAGTAGACGAGGACGTCGATCTCTCTCGGATCGATCCCCGCCCTCTCTACCGCCACCTCTGCGGCCCGGATGCCCATCTCGGAGGGATGCTCGTCCTCAGCGGCGACGTGCTTTCTCTCCATCCCGATCTTCTCGAGGAAGACCTCCACCGGAATGCCGGAACGCCTTGCGATCTCTTCGCTGGTGATGATCCCCGGCGGCACGTAACAGCCGATGGACGTGATCCCCACCGTCTCCTTATCTCCCATCTTCGACTCCGTCATATCCGCCTCACTGATCTCTCCCTCCCCGCGTCGCATCTCCCAGACCTCCGGGCGGGGGACCCGGCCCTTTGAGATTCATTTCGGATCCGTCGAAGCCGCTCCCGGATCAAATGTATGTCGCTCATCCCCCGATCCTGGGGACTGCCGGAGGTCACCGGCCGCCCCGACCCCACCCGGAGGAGGGCTCAGGCGCCCCCTCCCGCCAGACGCTCTCGAATCCCCTGCCAGTGGGTCCCCCTCCAGTAGATCTTCCCGCATACCTCGCACCTCCAGAGAGAGTCAGCATCCTCAGGGCCGGGGGAGCCGTAGGCCCCCGATGCCTCCACCTTTCGGAGGATGCCGTTACAGAGGGTGCACCTCTCAGGATTCATCTCCAGGGTGACCCCCGCGGCCAGAAGCTCCCGGAGCTGCTCATCGAGGTCCGACGACCTTATGAGGATGCAGCTGGCCCCGGCCTTCCCACACCTCCTGGCGAGGAGCCTGTCCCTGGTGAGGAGGGTCCTCCCCTCCTTCAGGGCGACCTCTAGGAGGCCGGAGTCGTCGGACCCCTCCGGGGGGTTTGAGACGTCGTGGCCGGCCATCCTCAGCCAGCGGGCGAGCCGGAGTAGCATCAGGTCTGCAAGATATCGGTCTTTCACCATCCTCCGGTTGGGACGGCCGCAACTATTTATCTGTCGATAGCCCTTTTTCGGCCACTATGAAGAAGGCGATGAGCAACGTGGACGTGGCGGCGGTCGTGGAGGAGCTGCAGGAGAAGCTGGTGGGCGGCTTTGTGGGCAAGTCCTACCAGCTCTCCCCCGATAGGGTGGTGATCTCCTTTCAGTCCCCCGCCTCCGGGAAGCTCGACCTCCTCCTGGAGGCGGGGAGGCGGATCCACCTCACCGAGAAGCCCCGGGAGGCCCCCAAGATGCCGCCCCAGTTTCCGACGATGCTCCGAAGCCGCCTCTCCGGCGGCCGGGTGGCGGCCGTCCGCCAGCACGGCTTCGACCGGGTGGCGGAGATCGAGATCGAGCGGGGGGACGACCGGTACACCCTCATCGCCGAGATCTTTCCCAAGGGGAACGTCCTCCTCCTGGACTCCGGCGGCCGGATCGTCCTGCCGCTGCGGCCCCTGGCCTTCAGGGACCGAAAGCTCCTCGCCGGCGAGACCTACCAGTACCGGGAGGACCAGGTCGACCCCCGGACCGTCTCCCGAAACGACCTCGCCTTCATCCTCGCCTCCTCCGACTCGGAGCTGGTGAGGACCCTCGTCCGGGGGCTGAACATGGGGGGGACCTATGCCGAGGAGATCTGCCTCCGGGCCGGGATCAACAAGACGGTGCCGGCTTTCGCCCTCGCCGGCGAGGAGATCGACCGGCTCCACTGGGCCCTGGGGGAGGTCTTCGGCCTCGCCGAGGCGTACCCCCATCTGGTGGCCGAAGGGGAGAGGATCGTCGACGTCGTCCCCGCCCCCCTCGCCGTCTACGACGGCCTCGAAAGGCGGGAGTTCGGGTCCTTCAGCGAGGCCCTCGACGAGTTCTTCTCCTCCAAGGAGGCGGAAGCAGAGGAGGCTAAGCCGAAGACGGCCCTGGAGCGGAGACGTGAGATGCAGGAGCGGTCGATCCAGGAGTTCCGGGAGCGGGAGCGGGAGCTGGCCCGTCTCGGCGAGAAGGTCTACGAGAGGTACGGCGAGGTGGAGGCGGTCCTCGCCGCGATATCGAAGGGTTTCGAGAGGGGGTTCACCTACTCCGAGATCCTGGCGAAGATAAAGACCTCCGGCCTCCCCATAGCGGAGAAGATCCTCGCCCTCGACTACCAGGGGGAGCTTCGCCTCCGCCTCGACGACCCCGGCGACGGGGACGGTGGCGAAGGCAAAGGCGGAACCGTCGGCGATACCGGAGGGAAGGGCGAGGCGAGAGGAGCCGTTCTGGAGCTGAACTCAAACCTCACCGTCCCCCAGAACGCCCAGAGGTACTACGACCTGGCCAAGGAGCAGGCGAAGAAGCGAGAGGGGGCGGAGAAGGCCCTGGAGGAGACGATCCGGCTGATAGCGCGGAAGGCGGGGCCGGAGAAGGCGAAGACGAGGGCGGTCTATCGGCGGAGGAAGCCGAAGTGGTACGAGAGGTTCCGCTGGTTCACCTCCTCGGACGGCTTTCTCGTCATCGGCGGTAGGGACGCCACCTCCAACGAGGAGATCTACGCCAAATACCTGGAGAAGCGGGACCTCGCCCTCCATACCGATGCGCCCGGTGCCCCCTTAACGGTCATCAAGACCCTGGGGGAGGCCGTCCCCGAATCGACCCTGGAGGAGGCGGCCTCGTTTGCCGTCAGCTACTCCAGCCTCTGGAAGGCGGGTCTTTTCGAGGGAGACTGCTACCTGGTGGCGGCCGATCAGGTGACCAAGACCCCCGAGCCGGGCGAGTTTCTTAAGAAGGGGGCCTTCGTCGTCCGGGGCGAGCGGCGCTACTATCGAGACGTCCCCCTCGGCCTTGCCCTCGGGATCGCGGGCGACCAGCTGATCGGCGGCCCCGTCTCCGCGGTGAAGCCGAGGGCCGATCCCGTCGTCGAGGTGGAGCCCGGCGAGCTCAGCGCTGAGGACCTGGCGAAGAGGATCTACCGGTCCTTCGCCGAGAGGGAGGACGACAGGAGGTGGCTCAAGGCCATCGCCTCCGTCGACCAGATCGTGAGCTTTCTGCCGCCCGGAGGGTCGAGGGTGAAGGGGTGATCGATCGATGAAGGGGAGGAGGAGATTATCCTCCAATATCCCCAGTCAGGAAGTCTTGTTACTGGATATATCCGCTTTTTTTTCTATTTTACTTGATGAAACTGGTCTGATGGGAAATAATATCCGCATATGAAGCTAGATAATTTATTAATCCATGATTATCCGGCTAGAATTAGATAATAAGCCTATTTAAGAAAATTAAACACATATAATCTTATATATTCGATATCATCGTCGATCAAAAGATTTATCTCGGTAGAATTACAGCATATACCCACGATAGACTCTCAATCCAGATTCAAAGTGTTATTGGATTGGCCAGAGGCGATATATGCTTCATTTCAGGAAACGACAATATTCGCCTCAGAATAGAGGTGGAAAAAGATATATAAATTCATATAGGCGGGGGGATGGGGACAAATCCACGATAATATGATAATACTATCATCCCACCCCATATGAAGGCATACAGGCTGAAAAGAAAGCAGCTTTGGAGTCGAAAGGAAGATTACGGCGTTGAAGCGGCATGACCTGATATTGACCCTGGGATCGGTGATGGGGGTCTTCGCCCTCCTTCCCCAGGTTTGGAGCGGCTATGTAAACAGGACCGGGGCGATCGAGCCCGCCACCGCCTTGATGAACGTCGGGATCATGGTGGCGGTGGGGATCACCTACTACGACCTGGGCCTCCGGCGGTCGGCGGCGGCGATTGGAGCCCTCGGCGCCCTCTGGGCTGTCCTCCTCTACCAGAACGCGATTTATTGAAGCGGGTAGGTCGGGAGGCTCCCCCACTCCCTATATTAAAAATTTTAATATATTAGATATCATTCTTTTTGATATCATCCTTATTTTCATCGGATACCCAGCGGCACCTGTTGCCAGGTGAGTTGCCGCAATTCTATATAGTCTGCTATAATGAGAGTTGTCGCGGGATTTCGATGATGGAAATCGGCGATCAGGCAAGCTTTGGAACCATGATGGAAGCGTCCATTCCGATGGTCAGTCGCATCACCCGAGCCAAATTAGAGGACCACCATAGTCGCGATCCTGTTCGAGTTCTTCAACCCCTGATAGATCTTGGGAGGCGTCCTCAGGACTTTTGCCATCATTTTAACGGGATTCGCTCAATTCAAGGATTTGTTTTATATAGAAGTTCAAACAATCAGTAGTTCTTAAATTGGTATCGTAATTGAGGCAAATCATGGCTGGACAATTCGGTGGCACACCCATATACATTCTCAGAGAAGGCAGTCGACGGACTGCTGGTAGAGACGCACAGAGATCGAATATCATGGCGGCCAAGGCGGTTTCTGGCGCTGTAAGGACCACTCTAGGTCCCAAGGGCATGGACAAAATGCTGGTGGACACCCTTGGAGACGTTGTTATCACCAACGACGGCGTCACCATCCTCAAAGAGATGGACATTGAGCATCCTGCAGCCAAGATGATGGTGGAGATCGCCAAAACCCAGGATCAGGAAGTGGGGGACGGCACCACCACCGCCGTTGTGCTGGCAGGAGAGCTGCTCAAGCAAGCGGAGGGTTTGCTGGAGGAGGAGATTCATCCAACGGTGATCGCGGCAGGCTACAGAGCGGCGGCCGAAAAGTCCATGGAAATTCTCAAGGGTCTAGCTGTAATCGCCTCTGCAGAAGATGAGGATCTTCTGAGGAAGATAGCCGTCACGGCCATGACCGGTAAGGGCTCTCAATCGGCCCGGGATGAGTTAGCAGTTATGGCCGTCGAAGCGGTCAGGTCGGTTGTAGACGAAGACGGGACCGTCGATACCGACAATATCACCGTGGAGAAGAAGGTCGGCGGCGGCATTACAGACTCGGTGCTCGTGAGGGGGGTGGTCATCGATAAAGAGAGGCTCCAGCCGAGCATGCCGAAGTCGGTCACCGACGCCAGGATTGCCCTCATCAACGCAGCCGTGGAGATCGAGAAGACAGAGATCGATGCCAAGATTCAGATAACTTCTCCAAACCAGCTCCAGGCGTTCCTGGACCAGGAAGAGACGACGCTCAAGGGCATGGTCGATAATATCGTCGCCTCTGGAGCCAACGTCCTCTTCGTCCAGAAGGGGATAGATGATCTCGCCCAGCATTTCCTGGCCAGGGCCGGGATCTACACCGTCCGCCGCGTCAAGAAGAGCGACATGGAGAAGCTCGCACGCGCTACAGGCGGAAAGGTCATCACCAGCATCCACGATATCGACAAAGACGACCTCGGGAGGGCGGGCCTGGTTGAGGAGAGGAAGGTCAGCGACGAGAAGATGACCTTCGTTGAAGGTTGCGAGAACCCCAAGTCCGTATCCATCATCTTGCGCGGTGGAACTGAGCACGTCGTCGATGAGCTGGACCGGGCGATGGAGGACGCGCTGCGGGTTGTGGGCGTCGCTTTGGAGGATAAATTGCTGGTTCCCGGGGGCGGTGCTCCCGAGGTGGATCTGGCTCTCCGGCTTCGGGCGTTCGCATCCACCGTAGGAGGGCGCGAGCAGCTGGCGATCGAGTCCTTCGCCGATGCGATGGAGATCATTCCCAAGACCCTGGCCGAGAACGCAGGTTTGGACCAGATCGATTCTCTCATGGCGCTCCGCAGCGCCCACGAGACGGGGATGAAGAACTCAGGCCTGAATATGGAGACCGGCGAGCCCGTCGACATGCTGAAACAGGGCGTCCTTGAGCCGATCAGAGTCAAGACCCAGGCGATCAACTCAGCGACTGAGGCCGCTGTCATGATCCTCCGGATCGATGACGTCATCGCATCCAAGTCTGGGCCAGGAGGGATGGGGGAAATGCCCGGTGGCATGGGCGGTATGGGTGGAGAGGACTTCGAATAAGTCCCACCCCCCATCCATCTTCCGCAACAAAGAAGGAAAGCAGGGAAATGGATAGAAGCGATCTGTTGGAGTTCTTAAAGGAGAGCTGGCCGGAGAAGTTCGCACCCGAAGAAGAGATATTCAGCCATATACACGCTGGCGATAAGATCTTCATAGGCACGGGCTGCGGCGAACCCCAGCACCTGGTTCAGGCGCTGGTGGACTTTGTGAGCCGGAGCCCCAAAGCCTTTTTCGGCATCGAGCTCATTCACGTCTGGACCCTGGGAACCGCCCCCTACATAGACGAAAAGTTCCGTGATAACTTCCGGATCGACTCGTTCTTCATCAGCGAAGGGACGCGAAACGCGATCAACCGGGGAGCTGCAGACTACACGCCGGTATCTCTTTCTGCCGTTCCTGGCCTGATCCGAAGGGAGATTATACCGATAGACGTAGCGTTAATACAGACGTCTCCTCCCGATAAGCACGGCTATATGAGCCTGGGTATAAGCGTGGATATCGTAAAGGCCGCGACCCAGAAGGCGTCATTGATCGTCGCCCAGATCAACTCTCATATGCCCCGGACTCAGGGCGACGGATTCATAAATATAAAAGATGTGCATTTCATCATTCATCGGGATGAACCGTTGCTGGAGTACGAGGTAGAAGATCCGGGGGAGATCATCAAATTGATTGGAAAGTATGTCGCCCGGATAGTTGAAGATGGTTCCACATTACAGGTCGGATACGGCATCATACCCAACGCCGTCGTCTCATACCTGGATGAGAAGAAGCATCTTGGTGTGCACACCGAGCTCTTGAGCGACGGGATCATCGATCTGATGAAGAAGGGCGTCGTTGATAACACTTTGAAGTCCATCGACACCGGCAAGACTGTGGCCTCCTATTGCATGGGCAAGAAGGAGAGCTACGAGTTTCTGGATGAGAATCCTGCCATCGAGTTCAAGACGATCGATTATGTGAACAGCCCGTTGATCATCGCGAAGAACAAGTTGATGACCGCCATCAACAGCGCCATAGAGATAGATCTGACCGGCCAGGTCACCGCTGAATCCCTCGCCGGGACCTTCTACTTCGGCGTCGGGGGGCAGGCGGATTTCATGAGGGGCGCCGCCCTTGCGCCGGGAGGCAAGAGCATCCTGGCCCTCCCATCGACGGCCGTCAACGACACCATCTCCAGGATAGTGCCGTCTCTCCGGGAGGGGACGGGCGTGACGCTTACGCGCGGGGATGTCCACTATGTAGTGACCGAGTACGGGATAGCATATCTTCACGGCAAGAATATCAGGGAACGGGCCATGGATCTGATCGCCATCGCCCATCCCAAGTTCAGATCGTGGCTCGTCGAAGAGGCGAAGAAGCGCCTCCTCATCTACAAAGATCAGGCCTTCGTGCCCGGGGTGAATGGGGTATACCCAGCGGCTCTGGAGACGTTCAGGACGACGAGGACCGGGCTCAAGGTCCTCCTCCGGCCCGTCAAGATGGGGGATGAGCCTTTGATGAAAGATTTTTTCTATGATCTTTCCAATGACAGCATGTACCGCAGGTTCATGTCCGTCAGGATGGACATGCCTCATGAGCGGCTGCAGGAGTTCGGGATAGTCGATTATGCCAACCGCATGATGATCCTGGCGGTGGTCGAGGGTGATAGCAGAGAGACCATCGCCGCGATCGGACAGTATGAGATAAATGATAAGATGCATAACGGCGAGGTCGCCCTTGTGGTGAAGGACGAGTACCAGAATATGGGCGTAGGCCACGACCTCCTCACTTATCTCACCCGTCTGGCCCGGGGGCGGGGGCTACTGGGATTTACCGCCGAGGTCCTGGTCGAGAACGAGCCGATGCTGAACCTCTTTAAAAAGATGGGGTTCGATACCGAGAAGAGGAGCGAAGACGGGGTCTATGAGATGCGGATGAAGTTCAGAGATCTTGAGGGTTAGCCTCCTCTTCTCATCGTCTCCTCATCTCATCTTCTCCTCATCCGCGACAAGATCGGCTCGGGACAGAGGCCGAGGATCGAGGATTGAGGATCACCGGTCTTTCTGCTCAAGCCTGCCGACGCCTCGAAAATCGATCAGAGGATTGGAGTCGACGGGATCGGGAGATGAGGATGTCAGGATCTCTCCCCTGTAGACCTCTTTTCCCTTACGAAACTCTGCGAAGATCGGCTCGTTTATCGGGATCGGCCTTGACTTCGCCTGCACCTCCATCATGGCACGCAGGTCCGTCTGAGAGATGATCGCTCTGCCGTGCCAGCTCTCTTCTCCGCCGTCCGGTCTCTCCCGCTCTATCATCCAGTATTTCAGGGATACGGGAAGATCGTCCCATATCAGGCGACCCTCGCGGCCGATTATCTTCAAAATTGACATATTGAATCCGTCGGATCTGCATAATCATAAAGATGATCGTATTTTTTGAGATGGTGAAGGGATGATCTCTGGGATCGGCGAGGGGGCCGCAGCCCCCCTCCCCCAGGTCTGGAGCGGCTGAACAGAAACCAGGACAGAGACCAGGACCGGGGCCAATCGAGCTCCGCCGCGATCTCGGCCTGCGGCGGGCGGCGCCGTCCGATGGCTTCGGGGGCGCTCCCCCCACCCCGGCCCGCCGTACCCCGACGACCGCGCCCTGCTGCCTCCGCTTCCTCCATACCGCCGCCCTCAAGGCCGCAAATCCATCCTCTTCTTTTTCAGCCCAATCAGTCTCTTCAGTCCCTTCAGAGGGCCCTTCCTGCGGCCCTCGCCTTATCCAGGAGGTCTCTTCTCGCAAGGACCGCGTCCGGGGCGCCGCCTCCACCCATCCGGATGATCTCGACGACCTCAAAGCCCAGAAGCTTCAGGATCCCGGCGAAGTCGTCGGCGGCCTTCTCGAAGGCGGAGATGTCCGGATGCCCCTGGCTGGTGACGATGACCGCCTTCTTTCCCGGCGCAAGGCGAGAGCGGAAACCCGAGTCGATGAAGGAGTAAAACCGGTCCTGCATCAGCTTGAACTGCCCGGAAAATAGGTAGAAGTATATCGGCGAGCCGAAGACGACGGCGTCGGCCTCCCTTATATCCTCCAGAAGCCCCGAGATGTCGTCATCGATCCTGCACTCATCGGCGGTCTTGCAGTGGTTGCACCCCTGGCAGCCGGAGTAGTTCAGCTCGTTGAGGATGTACTTCTCGGTCTGGAAGCCCGCCTCCTCGGCCCCGTCCAGGACCTCCTGGACGAGGCGATCGACGTTGCCGCCCTTCCGGGGACTTCCTACGATTCCTATAGCTTTCGTGGCTTAATCCCTCCCATGATCTAATCGCGCTCAGAGTCGGTTCTGAAGTTTTTGACGGTATGATATTTAATAATAACTGTTGCTCAAAAATAGCGAATAATGCGTCGGCCGGCAAAATAGTGCGCCTCCGCGATCGCGGGGGGCAGGGATCGCTAGGGGTGGCCGAGGGAGGAGGCGCGGGGGGTGCGGGCGGGTGTGAAGGGGCGGATCGGTGAAGGCGGCGAAGGGCGGAGGGGTTGTCACGTTGGCGAAGGAAGAGGACCAGTGAGGCGGATCTATCGAAATTTCTCCTAGGGGGAGGACGACCTGAGGCTAATCGAGGCAGTAACCTTCGTCGATCCGATCAGCAGATTTCTGCTGATGAGGGGATGCAACGGTCAAGGAGTGATCTCTAGATCAAGGGAAGGAAAATTTTTCTGAATTTCTTATTTGGCTTTTGGCGGCAAAGGATCGACAATTTTATAGCGGACCTAATCATATACTACGGTGCTCAAGAGAAGTACAAATGAGGACTTTAAGATAATGACATATAAAATCCCTGCCGGAATCAAATTACGAAGAAAATTATCCGCCGGGAAAAAAATCGACCGAATCTCGTGGTCCCCGCATGGAACACAACTTGCAGCAGAATTAGATATCGGAAAAATTAAGATTTGGGACGTGGATAACGAGGTAGCTGACTCTGCAAAGGATGCTCTTCCTGATCAGATCCATGAATGGACTCCTTGGAACACCGAATGTAAAGTGGATGAAGCGCTATTCTTATTGGATTCGCCTTTCATTAGTTGTGAAGTTAATTCAAATTCAGATTTTTCTGGCATCCTAGGTCGGGTGTCAGTTAAAGCAATCAACGAATACGAATTTAATTATAAGTATATTCCAGATCTAAAAAGATTTTATAATTTTGTTAGACATCATGGAAAATCGATGATAATTAATTATGCTTATTCCTCAAATAGTAGTATATTCGCATCCAATCTGTTTGATTCTAATACCATAGACCTATTCGAAACTCAAATAAAAACAAATCTAATCAAACGCCACAATTTAAGCCCTATCTATGAGCGCGAAGCTGAGGAAGTATACATTGGCAAATATTTTCGTACATTAGAAGGACACACAGATGCTATCGTCAGCATATCTTTTTCTTTTGATAGCAAGTTTCTTGCTTCGATGTCTCTCGATAACACGATAAGGCTGTGGAGCTGCGATAAATGGGAAACTGTTGCAATTATTAGGGAGTTGTCTTCGGGTAAGTTCCGATCACTTATCGCATTTAACCCGAAATTTCCCATGTTAGCAGCCGTTGTAGATGGTGGCAAAGTAATAAATATATGGGATTTGGATTTTGACGAACTTAGCAGAATACCTTCTGCTATTAAAACGATACATTATTCAAGTGCAAAGATCGTATTTGTAGGTGAAAGCAACGCTGGAAAATCGTGCTTATCGTTGCGGTTATCAGAAGATCGTTATGAAGAGTTAGAAACAACTCATGGAACTCGATTTTGGACTTTACTGCCAGAACAATTAGATCCAGTTGCCGTAACGCCGCCTGGAAAGAAGAGAGATGTAGTTATCTGGGATATGGGCGGACAAAATGAATACCGACTTGTTCACCAAATATTTCTACATGATGTTACATTAGCGCTAATCTTATTCGATCCAACAAGAGGACAAAATGCATTTAAAGAAGTCGAAGAATGGAATAAGAGACTTGATAAGCAATTAAGTGGTAATAAAGCCACCAAGATCCTTGTTGGTACCAAACTAGATGACGAGAGCACAATCATTGATGAAGTCGAATTGGAGAGACTAATTAAGAGTTGCGATTTTGAAGGATATTATCCAATAAGCTCGAGAACTGGACGAGGGATATCTGAGCTACGAGCAGCAATATCTAAGAATATAAACTGGGACGCGTCGTCAGAAAGCAGTCGTCCTGAATTCTTCCAAATCATCCGTGATGAGGTAGAGAATTTGAAAGGTCGGGGCAAGGCTGTAATTTCATTTCCGGATCTCTCAAAAAGCATCCGCAAAAAATACCCGCTTAAATTCGAAATCGAAGCGCTAGATACTGTTTTAAGACATTTGTCGCTGCAAGGAGTTGTTTCTGATACTGAAACTGCTATTGGAGAACGAATGATTATTCTCCATATCGGGGAAATAGAGCGTTATGCCGGATCTTTGATCATTGCAGCTAGGAATAATCCGCGCGGAGTGCCAGCTATAGAAGAGCAGATTTTAGTATCACCAAGAATGTCGTTCCCCGGCATCAAAGAGGAGGATAGATTACCTAGGCTTGAAGAGCGCGTTATTTTAGAGTGCGTAGTACAGCTCCTTATTGAGCATGGAATTTGTTTACAACATGAAGGTCTTCTCATATTTCCCACATTATTTAAACCAACAGTAACTGACAGGGTGGGGTCTGTTTCCCACTCCATATCTCTTTATTATGATTTCTCTGGAGCGATCGATAATATCTACTCGTCTTTAGTTGCATGGTTGGCTATTAGCGAACGTTTTGGACGCTCTCGTTTTTGGGAAGATCGTGCAGAATTTGAAATTGCTGGAAAGGGCGCTTGTGGTTTGCGCAAAATCGATCGCGGTAGCGGCTTTGCTCATTTGGATGTATATTTCGAAGATCGAACCCCACAAGAGATGCGAGACCTTTTTATAAGTTTTGTTGAAAGTCATCTAAGGCAATACGGCATAGAAATTCAAGAACGGATTGAGATTACTTGTAAATGCAGTTATCACTTTTCAGAAGAATCTATAAGAAGGCGAATTTCAAATGGTAATACAGATATCGGTTGCCCTGAGTGTGATGTTCGCACTACCATTAGTGAAGGCGCGATCAAAGCGAGAGAAATTGATCCCGACTTAGAGAGAAAGACATGGGCGTTGAAAACTGAAATTCGAGAAAAGAAGGATAAAATTATCGAAGAAGTCAAAGTAACTTTCAAAAAAACGGATGCGTCCCAAACCTCTCTTGAATCGTTGTGGCTTTTGCATCTAAGCGATTTACATTTTGACTTCAAGACAGATCCAATGTCTCAATTTCAACCGATAGCCACCGATCTGAATAACTTGAAAGAATCTCTTGGATTTGAAAAATTGGATTATCTGGTCGTGTCAGGTGACTTAACAAATCATGGAAAGCCAGAAGAATTTGAAAATGCTAGACAATTCATCTCTAGTCTTATTATGCGCTTCGGTCTAACAGCTGAGCGTTGCATAATAGTTCCTGGAAACCACGATCTTGACTGGGATGAAGATGTATATAATTGGATCAATAGGCGTTTAATTGATACAGAAAAATTGGCAAATGGCCGATGGATTCGACAAGGAGATGGCTACCTCATAAGGAACGAAGAAAGATACCCATCCCGTTTCAGAAGCTTCTCTGAAAACTTCTATCATCCACTAGTTCAGAAGGAGTATCCACTGGAATTCAAAGATCAGTGTATTTCTATCCCCTTTTTTGACGACGGTATTCAATTCATTGCGTTGAATTCATGCTGGGAAATAGATGAGTACTTCCCTAAGAGATCTAGCATTAATCAAGGTACTCTAGCTCGCGGTCTGGAGAATGCCGACAGAATGATAAGATCCTTTTCAAGCAATAAATCAGTCTTGAAAATCGCTGTATGGCATCATCCCGTTACAGGGAATGACAAAATCAAGGATGATGCATTTTTGGAGCAACTGCGTGAAAACGGAATTAGAGTTTGTCTTCATGGCCATGTCCACGAAGATGAAACCGAGATAATTAATTATCTTCATCCAAAAAGAGTCTACGTCTCTGGTACTGGCTCTTTTGGCGCTCCGGTATGTGAGCGACCCGAATCAACACCCCGTCTTTACAGTCTGTTAGAAATATCAAGGGATCACAGGGTGATCAGGATTCATACACGCTGCAGGCAACGGAAAGGCGGTGCCTGGGATGGTTGGGCTGTTTGGCCATCAGAATCCGCTAACGAGAAAAGAACGTATTATGAAATTAGGTTCTGAACCTCTTCAGTCTTTAACTGCCCAATAGATAGAAAATGGGCAGGATCTCTTAAGAAAAGCTCTGTCGGTCCGGCCCCTCCACTCCCCACACTTCATTTCGTCGACACGATCTTTATCACGTCCCCCGCCTTCAGCTCGTGCTTCTCCCCGAGCCTCCTCTTTGACCGCCCGTCCAGGGCGAAGAGGAAGCTCTCCCCGATGTCGGTGTGGATCCGGTAGGCGAGGTCCTTCGTCGTCGAGCCCTTCTTCATCAGGTAGGCGTCCGGGAGGACGACCCCGTTTCGATCCGTCCACTTCCCCTCGTCCTCCACCGGGAAGACGGGTATGTATTCGAGAAGCTCGAAGACCGCCCGGTCGAGGCACTCCTGGACCCCGGTCCCGCCGGCCGCCTTGAGGATCCCCCGGATCTTCTCCAGGCCCGCCTTCTGGGGTCCGGAGAGGTCTTTTACCATCTCAAAGTCCGGGTCCCCCGGTCGGTACCGGATCGCGCCGCTTTTGTCCGCCATCCGCAGGGCGACCTCGGCGGCGGCGCTCGTCGGGACGACGATCTCGTCCAACGCCTTCAGGCGGGCGACGAACTCGGGGGGGGCGACGTCCACCTTGTTCGCGGCGATGATCATGGGCTTGGAGGCGTCCCGCAGCAGCCCCGCGAACTTCTTCATCTCGTCGTCTCCCCACTTCGTCGGGTCGCTCTTCATCGTCGCGAGGGCCCAGCGGACGTGGTGATCGGCGACCCCGGCGCCGGCGAGCTGCTCGGTGATCAGGGGCTCGATCTTGATGTTCTCGGCCCGGACCCGCCTCATCAGCCTTTCCCAGTTGCGGTTTAAGATGCCGAAGAGCCACATCCCGATCTCGCGCTTGAGAAACTCGACATCCGTCAGGGGGTCGTGGTTTCCTACGCCGACGGGATTACCCTCCGCGTCGGCGGAGCCGGAGGCGTCCAGGACGTGGATGACCGCCTCGGCGACCCGGAGGCTGTCGAGGAACTCGTTACCGAGGCCCTTGCCGAGATGGGCGTCGGGGACGAGCCCCGCCACGTCGATCAGCTCCACGGGGACGTACCTCACCCCGTCCCGGCACCTGCCGCACTCCGTCGCGAGCTCGCGGCAGGGGCAGGGGACCCGGACGTACGAGACCCCGTGGTTCGCATCTATGGTGGTGAAGGGGTAGTTTGCTATCTCCACCTCGGCGAGGGTCGCCGCCTTGAAGAAGGTGGACTTCCCGGCGTTGGGCTTTCCCGCGAGCCCCACTGACAACATCGGATCGCCTCCTGTTATATCGGACCTGGTTATCTGCTGCTATCGAATCTGCTCTCTGCTGCTTATCTATCGGCCGCCGTCATTCGGGCTCTCTTCATCTCCGGATGTTGACGGGAACGCCCCGGCCGAGGAGCTCCGCCGTCTTGGAGGTGAACCGCTCCTCCTTCGACTTGGCGAGCCTTCCGGCGAGGGCGAGCCCCTTCTCGGAGGCGGCCGCCTCCTCGATTGATCCCGCCGCCAGGGCGGATTCGTAGACCTTGGCGCCTAGGTCGGTCCTGGTGAGGACCGTCGACCAGCCCGCCTTCGACCCGACGGACCCGACGGAGACGTCGGCGAGCTCCGCGGCGAAGTCGAAGCAGGGGCCGCACCCCTTCCAGACGTAGTCGTCGGTCTCCTCCAGGGGGACCTCTTTGACCATATCGCCGGAGAGGACCCGGAACATCCCCTTCTGGACCTCGAACTTATCGACCTCTTCGGCCTTGAACCCGAACTTCCCCTCGACGAGGTGGGGGAAGAGGAGCTCGTGCTCGAAGTTCTCCATGCAGAAGAGCCCCACCAGGAGGGCTATCTTCTCCTGGCCGAACTGGTAGGGCTCCTCCAGGAGCTGGACCTTCCTCAGGGCCTGGATCTGGCACGGCGTTCCGACAAAGCCGATCTTCTTGAAGCCCTGGTCCATGGCCATCTGGACCCCGGTGACGCTGGGGGTGATGGTGTACTTCGTCCCGGCGGCGGCGGCGATCTCCTCGGCCGTCGTCGCCACCTTCGGAAGGCCCCTCCACTTATCGTCCCTCTCGGTGACGACGGCGCAGTCGATGATCCCGGCCTCCAGGGCCCCAATCAGGAGGGCGGTCGCGACCCCGCCGTCCTGGGCCCTCGCCCCGGCCTTTACCGCCCGGGCGGAGGCCGCCTTCCGGTAGATACCGAGAGGCTCGTCCTCCCGCCTCTCCCTCCCGAAGACCCTCTTCGCCATCCCCGGCATGTCCAGCATCGTCCGGGGACAGTAGGCGTAGCAGAGGCCGCAGAGCGGGTCGTAATCGACGAGCTCCGGTCTGTTCCCCTCTCTATCGATCTTGGGGCAGAAGGCGATGCAGTTTCCGCAGTAGCAGCAGAGCTCCTTCTTGATGACGTCGTGTTCCAGCTCCCCAAATCCGTACTCCAGATAGGTGGGCTCGGGATACTTCTCCTTGGCAGCCATGATCATCTCTCCAAAAGCCAGTGGCTAGGTGACGGCCGATTAGCCTAAAGCTTTTATGGTATCTCGGGCCCTCGATGGTCATGATCCTCGGCCTCGACGTCGGCGGAGCGAACACCAAAGCCGCCAGCTCCGACGGTTCGTTCACGATAATCGAGTACCTCCCCCTCTGGAAGGGGGCACCCCTCGAGCCCCTCCTCCGCCGCTTATCGGCGGAGGCGAGGCCGGAGGCGGTCGGGGTCGTCATGACGGGGGAGCTCGCCGACTCCTTCCCGGAGAAGAGGTCCGGGATCCTCTTCATAAAGGGGGCCGTCGAGAGGTCCTTCTCCTGCCCCGTCCGCTTCTGGGGAGTATCGGGCTTCAATTGGCGCGATCTGGCCGATCTAGCCGCCGCCAACTGGTCCGCCTCGGCCGCCCTCGTAGCCGAGGAGGTCGGAGACTGCCTCTTCGTCGACATGGGATCGACCACCACCGACCTGATACCCATAAAGGGGGGACCGAGGGCGGCGAAGACCGACTTTTTGAGGCTCGCCCGGGGGGAGCTGATCTATATGGGGCTCCTCAGGACGAACCTCGCCGCCCTCCTCGGGGCGGTGGAGGTCGACGGAGAGAGGGTCCCCCTCTCTGCCGAGCTCTTTGCGATAGCCGCCGACGCCCACCTCCTCCTGGGCGATATCGCCGAGGGGGAGTACGCCGTCGAGACCCCCGACGGCGGCGGAAAGGATCGAGAATCAGCCGAACGGAGGCTCGCCCGGACCGTCTGCGCCGATCCCGGGGAGATCGGCCCCGAAGGGGTCGAGGCGATAGCCCGCCAGGCTAGGGCCCGTCAGCTCGAGCTTCTGAAGGGGGGGATCCGCCGGTTGGCGGAGGAGCACAGCCTCAATCTCGTCGCCGCCGCCGGGATCGGCGAGGGGCTGATCAGGGAGGCGGCCCGGTCCCTCGGCCTCGAGGTGATCCGCCTCTCGGAGAGGTACGGCTCGGCGGTCTCGGAGGTCTTCCCCGCCTATGCCGTCGCCCGTCTCCTGGAGGTTGAGCTAGGGGGACGATAGCGTTCCACCACCCCAAGGAGGGGGGTGGGGCGTTTCATCCCCCAAATCCGTGGGCGATGTAGGGGGCGAGGATGATGAAGAGGAGGGACGAGAAGATCAGCCAGGCCATAAACGCCACCACCGCTCTGGTCATCCTCTCCGCCCTGGCCTCGCTCTTGAAGACCGCCGCAAACCCCATGTGCAGCAAATCCCGAAAGATGTGCCCCCCGTCCAGGGGGACCGCCGGGAGGCAGTTGAAGAGGCCGGCGTAGAGGTTGATCAGCCCCACCCAGAAGAGGAGGTTCGCGATCCAGAAGATCTTCCCGCCGAGGGGCTCCGCCCAGCCGGTCGGCTCAAAGAGGTGGGTGATCCATCCGACAAAGCCGGGAAAGCCCATCTCCGTGAAGCCCCGGATCCCCGAGAAGGGGAGGCCGAGGAGGGAGATCATCCCACCGATGCCGGATCGGGGCATATTCTTCAGCTCCGCGAGGAAGGGTCCCGCCGGGAACTCCTGGAGGGTGGCGCCGTCGATGTAGACCGCCCTCGTCGGGGAGAAGATGATCCCGATGAACCCCGTCCCCGAGCCGTCGGGGTTCGCCGTGAGGTTGACGGAATGCTCCCCCCGGTTCGTCCCCAGGGTGACGGTCTGCCCCTCCCGGGTGGAGTTCATGACGGCCCTGAAGGCCTCCCAGTCCGGGGTCGAGACGCCATCGATCTCCGAGATGGCGAAACCCGGAGCGATCCCCGCCTCGTCGGCCGCCGAGCCTTCGAAGACGTAAGAGACGACGACACCCCCCCGGAAGGGCCCCTCCAGGTCCATCTCCACCAGATCCTCCCCCCGGAGGAGGCTCATCCTCTTTTTATCGGTCCCCATCGCCACGAGCCCCCCGATGTCGTCGATCCGGACCCCTTCCACCTCCTGGAGGATCATCTGCCTCTCAAAGCCGGCGAGGTCGGCGTCGGAGCCGGGGACGACGTCCACCACCACCACCCTCTCCAGGGGGGCGATCGCCCCGATCACCGGCCCGAAGAAGAGGGCCAGAGCCACGGCTGCCACGACGAAGTTCGCCACGACCCCGGCGGAGAGGATCCTGACCCGGGCCGCCCGGGAGGCCTTCGCCCTCCGACCGTCGGAGCCGAAGAGCTCCTCCTCGTCGGGCTCGACGAAGGCGGCGACGGGAGCTCCGAGGAGGGCGATCCCCATCGACTTCACCCGGATCCCCTCCGCCCTGCAGAGGATACCGTGGGCGAACTCGTGGACCGCCATCGTGACGAAGAGGGCGATCCAGGCAAACCAGGGGATGAACTGGTTTATCCCCGGTATCAGAAGGACGTTCCTCGGGGCGGTGTAGACGGAGGGCTCCGGCGGGGTCATCATCACCGTCAGGGTCGTCCGGAGGAAGAGGACCAGGAAGAAGAGCATCCCCAGGACGACGAGGGGTATCCCGGCGGTTATGGAGAGCTTCCAGAGCCTCTCTGGCCTGCTCAGCCGGTCGATGAGGGAGAGCCACCTCGTCGTCCTGATCATGATTACAGGGCCCCAGTTGCCGATCTTCAGCCCTGAGACCTTCTCTCGCTTGCTCAGCCTGAGGGCGAGGATCCAGTGGAGGTTGAGGGCGAGGATCCCCAAAAAAAGCCAGTCGTAAAGGTTCAGCTCCAGGTTCAGGTCCAAGGGTTCGTCCTCCGAGATCCGGTTTTCGTGTGGTCCCTTTCATCCCGGCAAGAGATATATAACCTCATGGCAGATTCTCGGCCGTGAAGTACCAGCCCTTCAGGGCCCTGAGGTTCGATGGAGGCGAGGCCTTCGAGGTCGAGGAACGGATGCCCAAAGAGGTCGAGCTCGAGATCTTCGCGAACGGCGTCCTCATCGGCCGGGCCACCATCACCCCTTCCCAGGAGAAGGAGTTTGTGGCGGGCCACCTCCGATACCGGGGCCTGATAGAGGACGGCTCTGAGATCTTGCGCCTCTCGGTGGAGGGGGGTAGGGCGGAGGCGTCGACGGGGGCTGCGGCCGCCCGTCCTTCGCGAAGGTTCCTCCCCGGGGGGCCGGGAGCGGCGGCCGGGCCGGTGGGGGCCGTCAGGGCCGGATGGATCCTCGCTAACCTCGAGTCCACCCTGGCGTCGCAACTCTATGAGAAGACGGGCGGGACCCACACCTCCTCCCTCTGCTCCGGAGAGGAGATCCTGGCGACCGCCGAGGACTTCGGAAGGCTCAACACCCTCGAAAAGATCTTCGGATGGGCCATCCTCGCAGGCGTCGATCTGGGGCGGTGCTACGCCGTCACCTCCGGGAGGATCACGGGAAAGACCGTCGAGAAGGCCTCCCGCTTCGGCGTCCCGATCGTCGCCTCCAAGGGGGCGGTCACCACCCTCGCCGTCGAGATGGCGGAAGATTGGGGGATGACCCTGGTGGGCTTCGCCCGCCAGGGTAGGATGAACGTCTACACCGGCCGGGATAGGGTCACCCCGGACTGATCAGAGGTCGTCGATCCCGGACCTGGCGAGCTCCTGGCTCTTCTTCTCCAGGTATCCATAGACAGCGCCGTGGGGGGCGCCGTCGATCAGCATCTCGATGGCGGTCCGGGCCACCCGGATCTGGTCGGGGTTTCCTATGATCCCGATCGTCTTGCCGTAGACCGAGATCCCGGCGCCGGTCAGCTTCTCGGCGATCTCCCGGGTCCTCCCGTCCTTGCCGATGATCCTCCCCTTTACCCGGGCCATGTCGCTTTTGGTGTTGAAGGCCCGGGAGAGGTCGATGACGTCGAGCATCAACAGCTCGTCCTCCAGGATGGGAAGGGCCCTCTCGGGAGAGAAGCCCCGGCCGATGGCGCGGACGACCTCGGCGAGGCGCATCGCCATGATCGGGTCCTCCCCGGGGGTGATCTCCACGGCGCCGTTCTCGCTATCGATATCGATGGTGGCCCCGGTCTTCTCCTCGAACATGCTCTTCACCGATCCTGAAGGGCCCACCAGAGCCCCTATTCTATCTGCTGGAATCTTGATGTGCAAGAATATCAGCCTCCGCGAAGGCGTTCCGTCATCGTCCTTATGATATAAGAGTCAACCGCCCCGGCCGGCCCGTATCCGCTCCCGGATCTCCTCCTCCGAGCCGATCCCGTACCTCTTTTTGAAGAAGCGAGCCAGGTTTGATATGTCCCTATCCAGAAAGCTCCTGGCCATGGGATGATCCAGGGTCACCGACTGGCCCATGTCGATGATCACCGGCTCTCCCCGGCGGTAGAGGATGTTGAACTCGCTCAGGTCGGCGTGGACGAGGTTCGCCCTGTTGTAGAGGACTGAGACGTACTCGGATATCTCATCGAGGGCGAGCTTCGCCTCCTCCGGCTCCAGGGCCACGTCCTTGATCTGGGGAGCCGGGGCGTCGCCGTCGCCCACCATCTCCATGACGAGGATGTTCTCCCTCATGGCGATGGGATGGGGCACCCTCACCCCCACCTCCTCAGCCCGCTTCAGGTTTCGAAACTCCTTCTTCGTCCAGGCGACGACGACCGCCCTCTTCGTCCCCTTGATCGACCCGAACCGGGGGTCTCCCAGGAGGTAGTTCTGCATCGCCTTGAAGTTGCTGGTATTGATCCTGTAAATTTTTATGGCGAGGTCGGACCCGTCTTCGCCCTTGGCGCGGAAGATGTTCGCCTCCTTCCCGGTGCTGACCGCCCCCCCGAGGGAGCCGATCACCCCCCTGCTAGCGAGGGCGTAGAGGTCCATCAGGGCGCGGCGGTCGAAGACCTCGTCCTGGACCTTAAAGTCGTCAGAATCTTTGATCCGCTCCCGCAACAGGTCGATCTTCGCCTCGAACTGGCGGATTTTCTTGGACTCCTCGGTCATGCCTACCTTTTGAGGAAGCCCTTCCGCTCCAGGTAATCAACCTGAGGTCCGGTATATCTCCATACTACGTCGGCCTTCTCGTCCTGAAAGTCCCAGGGGACGACGATGACCACGTCGCCTTCCCGGATCCATATCCTCTTCTTCATCTTGCCGGGAATCCTCGCCATCCTCTCCTTGCCGTCGAGGCACCTCACCCTCAGCCTGTTGGAGCCTAGGAGGGTCTCGACGTAGCCGAAGACCTCTCGATCGTGGGCTCGCGGGAGGCGGACCCGGGTCACTATCTCCGGACCTTGGGCATCCCGTTTCCGTTTTGTGCTCGCATAATTTGCCAGTATACCACCTCTGGGGAACGAATCAAGCTTCAAATCCGACATCTGGGGGCGGATAACCTGAAGTTCATTCAGCAGTGCTAATGGCAGGATATGATAGTTAAAGCTTGTGACCAGAAGAGTTGATGGGCCCGACGCGATTCGAACGCGTGATCCCCGCCGTGTGAAGGCGATGTCATAACCACCTAGACCACGGGCCCTCAATCTCCCCCACGACTCCATGCCTATTAGTATTTTTCCTCGAAATCCCCCGGAGGGCGGGGCGAAAGGGTTCTGGAGAGGTTCCTTTATCTTCAGGAGGACCTTTTAAATAGTAACTCGATGAGGTGATGGAGATGGATCTCTGCCGATGGCCCCTCGCCTCCCGCCTCCTCCGGCCCCTCTACAGGGACGTCCTCTTGAGGCGGGCTCTGAGGGGCGAAGTCCCCGGGCACGTGGCCATAATCCAGGACGGTAACCGCCGCTACGCCAGGATGCGGGGCGTCCCCAACTTCGAAGGACATAGCAGGGGCGCCGAGACGACGGAGATGGTGGCGGACTGGTGTCTGGAGCTGGGGATAAAGCACCTCTCCGTATACACCTTCTCCACCGAGAACTTCGACCGGGACGAGGCGGAGAAGGATTACCTCTTCCGCCTGGTGGAGCGGAAGCTTCTGGAGCTGGCCGGATCGGAGAAGGTCCACAAGAACCGGATCCGGGTGAGGGCCATCGGGAGGACCGCCCTCCTCCCCGGCCGCCTCCAGGAGGCGATCCGGAAGGTGGAGGAGGCGACCCGGGGCTACGACGGTATGTACTTCAACCTCGCCCTCGCCTACGGCGGAAAGAGCGAGATCGCCGACGCCGCCCGCTCCCTCGCCGGGGCGGTGAGGGAGGGGGGGCTCGACCCCCGGGACGTCGACGAGAACGTCGTGGCGTCCCACCTCTACCCCCCGGGGGAGGCTCCCCTGCCCCGGGTGGACCTGATAATCAGGACCGGCGGAGAGATGAGGACCTCCAACTTCCTCCCCTGGCAGGCGAACGGCTCCCGGTCCCCCGTCCACTTCTGCTCCCCCTACTGGCCCGAGTTCGGGAGGATCGAGTTTCTGAGGGCGGTGAGGACCTTCCAGGCCTGCCGCGGGCGGGGGTCCTCAAATCAACAGGCTTAATTACCATAACCGTCCTACCCGGCATCGGGTCCCGATAGGGTAGTGGACATCCTAGAGGCCTGCGGAGCCGAGGGCAGCGCAGAGAGCCTCAGACCCGGGTTCGAATCCCGGTCGGGACGTTATTTCTGGACAAATCTCCGGATGGCTTGATCTAAATGGTTCTGGACAGCCTTGGCGGGTCGCTGAGGGGGGCGCTGAAGAAGATCGCCTCCGCCAGCAGGATAGATAAGCAGGTCGTCGACGAGGCGGTGAGGGAGATCCAGCGGGCCCTCCTCCAGGCGGACGTCAACGTCAAGCTGGTGATGAACCTCTCCAACCGGATCCGGGACCGGGCCCTCTCCGAGAAGCCCGCCCCGGGGATGAACCCGAGGGAGCACGTCATCAACATCGTCTACCAGGAGCTGATCAACCTCGTCGGCAAAAGCTCTCCGGTCACCCTGGAGAAGCAGACGATCATGCTCGTCGGCCTTCAGGGCAGTGGTAAAACCACCACCGCGGCGAAGCTCGCCACCTTCTTCCAGAGGAAGGGGCTCCGCTCGGCGGTCGTCTGCGCTGACACCTTCAGGGCCGGCGCCTTCGACCAGCTGAAGGCGTTATGCGAGAAGCAGGGGGTCTTCTTCTACGGCGAGAAGGGGAACCCCGACGCCCCCGCCGTCGCCAGGCGCGGCCTGGAGGCGTCGAGGAAGTACGACATCGTGATCGTCGACACCGCCGGAAGACACGCCCTGGAGAAGGATCTCATCCAGGAGATGATGGATATCGACGCCGTCGTCGCCGCCGACCACAAGCTCCTGGTCATGGACGCAGCCCTCGGCCAGCAGGCGAGCGAGCAGGCGAAGGCCTTCAACAAGGCCGTTGGAATTACAGGGGTCATCATCACCAAGCTCGACGGGACCGCCAAGGGGGGCGGCGCCATGTCCGCCGTCGCCGAGACCAACTCCTCGGTCGCCTTCATCGGGGTCGGCGAGACCCCCAATGACCTCGAAAGGTTCGAGGCCGACCGGTTCATATCCCGCCTCCTGGGGATGGGGGACATCAAGACCCTCATCGAGCGGGCCCAGGAGACGAAGGTCGAGGAGGAGGTGGACGTCGAGGCCCTGATGCGGGGCAAGTTCACCCTGAAGGACATGTGCAAGCAGATGGAGGCGATCAACAAGATGGGCCCCCTGAAGCAGATCATGCAGATGCTCCCCCTCGGCGGGATGGGGCTCGACCTCTCCGACCAGGAGTACCAGGTCACCAAGGACCGGCTCGAGAAGTACCGGGTGATCATGTCCTCCATGACGGAGGCGGAATTGGAGGACCCCAAGATCATCACCGCCTCCCGGATCAAGCGGATCTCCCGGGGCAGTGGTACTCCGCCGGAGCTGGTCCGGGAGCTCTTAAAGTCCCACAAGGCGATGCAGAAGGCCCTCAAGGGGATGCGGGGGATGAACAAGATGGGGATGAAGCGGATGATGAAGAAGTTCGGCCCCATGATGGGCGGCGGGATGTAGCGGCTCCTCTCCTTTCTTTCATCTTTTTCCCTCTCTCCGGCCTCTCTTCTCCCTCTCTGCCGGAGCTTCTCGGCCCCGCCTTCCTCGGGGGGCGGCTGATCTTCAAATGGCTCCGGGACGGCGGCTCCAAACCTATTTAACCGAGGAGGGGGCTTCTGCCCCCGATATGACCGATCGGGAGTGGGTCTCGGAGTTTACGGGCTCTTTCAGTAGCTACCTCTCCCCAGGCTGCCGGATCTGCCGCCAGGGCGCATCCCTGGTCTTGTTCGTCACCGGCGTCTGCGATAGGGGCTGCTTCTACTGCCCCCTTTCAGAGGAGCGGCGAGGGATTGACATCGCCTACGCCAACGAGCGGCGGGCAGAGTCCGACTCCGAGATAATCGAGGAGGCCCACGCCATCGGCGCCCTGGGGACGGGGATCACCGGCGGCGAGCCGCTCCTGAAGATGGAGTTTGTATTGAAGTCGATCCGGGCCCTGAAGGGGGAGTTCGGGGAGGAACACCACATCCACCTCTATACGGGATCGAAGCCCGGCCCCTCTTCTCTTCGGGATCTGGCCGAGGCCGGCCTCGACGAGATCAGGTTCCATCCCCCAATGTCCGAGTGGTCGGAGCCGGGATGGCTCTACAAAACCCTCCTCGACGCCAAAGCCCTGGGGCTCCTCGCCGGGGTCGAGATCCCGGCTTTGGGGCCGGCTCCGGCGATCGTCGAGGCCGTCCGGAGGGCCGATGCCTTCCTCAACCTCAACGAGCTGGAGTTCTCCGAGACGAACCAAGAGGCTCTGAGACGGCTGGGCTTCAGATCCCAGGACTACGGCTGCGGTGCCGTTGGGAGCGAGCTTGCAGCAGAGCACTTTCGAGTCGAGGGGCTTCGGGTCCACTACTGCTCCTCAGCCTTCAAGGACGCCGTCCAGCTCCGAGAAAGGCTGAAGCGGCGGGCGGAGAGGACGGCCCGCCCCTTCGACCTCGCAACCGAGGACGGGACTCTCATCTACGGCGTGATCCTGCCCTGCGACGAGGCCGGTGGGGCTGACGGAGCAGGGGCCGGAATCGCTGGGCTCGGCCTCGCCTCCGCCGTCGAGAGGCTGAAGGGATTGGGGGTCCCGGAGGAGTTGTACTCCATCTCCGAGGGGAGGATCGAGATCGCCGGATGGATCCTGGAGGATATAGTCCAGGAGCTCGAGCCGATGGGGTGGGAGCTCGCCCTGGAGGAGAGGTACCCGATCGAGGGCGGGCCGGTGGTGGAGAGAATACCTTTATAAGTCCAAAGCTGTAAACGTAGAGGCGGTGAGCTTACAGGATGGAGGCTAGCGTTCGAAAACATGAAGATCAGATCCGTGAGCGCCTGAAAAACTACCTCAAGCGCGACGGGATGGGCATCCGGAAGGCTGTCCTGAAGCTGTTCTTGCATGACAGGTCTTTCACCACCGAGGAGGTCTACACTTATCTCGACCAGGAGGGGTTCGAGGTGAGCTATCGGGGCGTATCGGCGATGGTCGGCCTCATGAACACCAGGCTCGGGATCCTCAGCATCGACGTCTCGGGAGACCACAACGTCTACTCCCTCAAGCCCGACCACAAGGTGATCGTCAGCTCGGTCCTCGAAACTTATTGATCCATATCGATTCTTCAGTTGGGAGGCTCCCCCCGCTTCATCCTTCCGAGATATTTCTTGAGGGCGAAGTCCGCGAGGATGTTCATCCCCCGGAGGGCCAGGTGCTGGCCCAACCCCGCCGTCATCCTCTCGCTGTAATAGCTGTGAAGCGACTTCAGGTGGCGGAGGTTGTACTCCAGGCATGTCCCCACCAGCTCCCAGTGCTCTGGGGTGGCCCGGTCCCTCCCGAAGCCCCGGGCCTTCCCGAGGTGGGTCTCCCCGATGGGGGTGAAGAAGAGGGGGAGGATGAGGCCGACGTGGTCCTTCAGCGACTCCACCAGCTCCGTCGTAAGGACCACATCCGACGCCGTCTCCCCGGGGAGCCCCAGGACGAGGCTCGCCACCGGGAGCCAGGAGTGGTCCTGAAAGAGGGCGTAGCAATCCCTCACCATCTCGGGCCAGGCCTCCAGGGGGGCAGGATGCGTCTTCTTCTTCATGTGCTTTGCGAGGAGCCGGGGGCTGCCGGTCTCGATCCCGATCCAGGCAGACATGTACCTCTGACCGGCCCCGATCCCCACGATCTCGGAGATCTCCGCCAGCAGGCTCTGGCTGTGATAGGCCGAGGCGAGGCTGACGTGGGAGACGTCGACGGTCCGGGGGCCGAGCGCCTTCACCTGCCGGAAGAGGTCGAGGAGCTTCTCGGGGTTGGGCTCCGTGCCGACGGAGCCGTAGGTGAAGGCGTCCTCGGAGTGGAGGATCAGGTCCCTCTGCCCCGCCCCGAGGTTGACCGAGGCGTCCTCGATTATCCTGGAGACGGGGCGGTGGCGGGGCCTGCGCATGGTGGGCGAGCAGAAGGAGCAGCCCCGCCAGCAGCCCCGCCCGATCTCGACGATCCCCCCGACGGTGGCGCCCCGGTTGACGGGGATCTCTTCGCCGGGGACGACCTCCCCCTCGACCTCCTCCGGGACCTCCTCGCCGGAGATGATCTTTCTGCAGATCGATGGGAAGGTCCTCTCCCCCTCGCCTAGGTAGATGTGATCGACCCGTTCATCCTCGCCCCGGAGCTCCCAGGAGCCGTTCCCTCCGATGACGACCTTCGGCCTGTGCTCTCTTATGAGGGGATGGTCCAGAAGCTCCAGAAACTTCGTCCTGTTTAAGGGGGGGCCCCGGTTTATCATCTCCTCGATCTCCCGGGTGGCGATCTTCCCCAGGGGGTCGTCGTGGCCGATCCCGACGATCTCGGTATCGGGGCCGATGGCCTTATCGAGGTGGTCGGGGTGGGCCACCATCACCTCGTCCCTGGAGAAGCCCGCCTCCAGGAGGGCTGCCTCCACCTTCCTCATCCCGCAGGGGGCGAGGAGGGCGGAGCCGTCGGGCGCCGCCTCGACGGGCGGGCAGAAGAGCCAACGAAATATCCTCTCCTGGATCATCGCCGCAGGGAGGATCGCCGCAAAACCGAGCATTACTCCCCCGTTGTAGTTGCTCATCATGGTGGCGTCGCTGGTGAGGACTATCCTTTTGCCTAACATCTTCGTGTCCCATTCCCGTAATCCCAGATAACGATGTTGAGCCCGGAGACCCCACAAGCCTTTAATACCTCCCGCCTTCAGAGGGTGGGCTTGTGCAGGAGAAATCGTTGTCGGAGATCAACGAACGCATCCGGGACGGCAGCGTTCGGGTGGTCACTGCGGAGGAGATGCCGGACCTGGTGGACGAGCTCGGCACCGACGGTGCAGTCCGCGAGGTGGACGTCGTCACCACCGGCACCTTCGGGGCCATGTGCTCCTCCGGTCTCTTTCTCAACACCGGCCACAGCGATCCGCCGATAAAGATCTCCAGAGCCTGGCTGAACAACGTGGAGGCGTACGGCGGGGTTGCGGCCGTCGACCTCTTTTTGGGAGCCACCCAGCCGTCCGAGGACCGGGGAGATGAGTACGGCGGAGCCCACGTCATGGAGGACCTCGTCTCCGGACGGGAGGTGGAGCTCCGGGCCCAGGGCGCGGTCACCGACTGCTACCCCCGCTCCGACCTGGAGACGACCCTCCGCCTCGAGGACTTCAACCAGGCGATCATGGTAAACCCCAGAAACTCTTACGAGAGGTACGCGGCAGCCACCAACTCCACCGAGAGGACGCTCCACACCTACATGGGGACCCTCCTCCCCCGCTGCGGGAACGTCAGCTACAGCGGGGCTGGCAGCCTTTCGCCGATACCAAACGACCCCGACTTCGAGTACATAGGGGTCGGGGCGAGGATCTTCCTCGGCGGGGCCCAGGGGCATATCATAGGGTCGGGGACCCAGCACCTCCCCCAGAGCGGGTTTGCCACCCTGATGGTGAAGGGGGATCTGAAGGAGATGAGCGCCGAGTTTCTCAGGGCCGCCACCTTCCAGGACTACGGTCCCAGCCTCTACGTCGGCCTGGGGGTCCCGATACCAGTCCTCAATGAAGGGATCGCCGAGAAGACCGCCGTCAGGGACAGGGATATCGTCACCGAGATCATCGACTACGGCGTCCCGAGGAGGGACCGGCCGACGGTGAGGCGGGTGAACTACGAGCAGCTCTACTCCGGGGCCGTCGAGATCGACGGGGCTGAGGTGAGGGCCTCCGCCCTCTCCAGCCGCCACGTGGCGAGGAAGGTGGCTTCTGCCCTCGGAGATTCCATCCGGAGGGGCGAGTTCCTCCTATCGGCTCCGGTGGAGCCCCTCCCTGCGAAGGGCAGAAACAGCCCCATGAAGCAGACGAAGGAGTTCCTCCTGGTGAGGGACGTCATGAGCACCGAGGTGGCGACGGCTCGCGAGGAGATCAGCATCCAGGAGGCGTCGGCGATGATCGTCGGTGGGCCCTTCGACCACCTCCCGGTAGTCTCGGAGGAGGGGAGGCTGATCGGGATGGTCACCGCCTGGGACGTATCCAAGGCGGTGGCCAGCGGCAAGACCTCTCACATCTCCGAGATGATGACGAGGAAGGTCTTCATCGCCAGCCCCGACGAGCCGATGGAGCTTGCGGCGCGGAAGCTCCACCACCACAAGATCTCGGCCCTCCCGGTGGTGGACAAGGACCACCGGGTGGTGGGGATGGTCACCAGCGACCACTTAAGCAGGCTCTACGGCAGGAGGGGGTCGCTTTGAAGCTGATGCTCCACGTCGCCCCCGGGATCGTCCGAAGGCCGATCGTCTCCTCGGTGATCCTGGAGACTAAGGCGCTGATCAACATAGAGCGGGCGAAGGTGGACGCCGTCTCCGGGGAGATCGTCGTCGACGTCGAGCCCGAGAGGTGCAGTGAGGTGAAGGCCGCCTTCGAAGCCCGGGGGGTCAGGGTCGTCCTCCTGGAGAACCCCATCATAAAGGACGACGAGGAGTGCGTCCACTGCGGCGCCTGCATATCGATCTGCCCCACCGGGACCTTCCATTTCAAGGGGACCGAGGTGGTCGCCGACGCCGGAAAGTGCGTCCAGTGCGGAACCTGCGTCACCGCCTGTCCCCAGAGGGCGCTGAGGCTGATCCTGAAGTAGATCTCAGTCCTTCGAGGCCGGGGGGTTCGAGGCTACAACCCTCGCCCTCGATTCCCCCTCTCAAAGGCAGCGGTGACCTCCAGATCCCCCCTCTTTTCCGCCCTTCTGCCGAGATGTTAAACGCTACCATTGACCTTTCACCCGACATGTTTATGATCACGCTTGCATTTATGCCGCACCATGAACCGCAGAGCTTTATCCCTTTTAGTCGGATCGATCTTGGTGGCGAGCCTGGTCGTCTCGGGGTCCGCCGCCGATGGGTCGCTCCTCGTTTATTGTGGCGCGGGAATGAGTGAGCCGATGGAGGAGATTGCGGACCTCTTCGAGGAGAGGGAGGGGGTCGAGGTCCAGTACACCTTCGGCGGGTCGGCCCAGCTCCTCTCTCAGATCGAGCTATACAAGACCGGCGACCTCTACATGCCGGGCGCCCGATCTGACATCGAGTCGGCGATAGAGAAGGGCTTCGTCGACGAGACCAGAGACGTCGTATACCACGTCCCCTGCATCGTCACCCCGAAAGGTAACCCCGCCGGGATCGATTCCCTCGAGGACCTGGCCGAGCCGGGGGTGAGGGTCGCCCTCGGCGATCCGACGGGTCCCGCCATAGGAAAGGTCTCGAAGAAGATCCTGGAGAGTCTCGGCATCTGGGATGAGGTCGAAGAGAACGTAGTCGTCTTCTCTGGAACTGTAAACGAGCTTCTCATCTACGTTTCTCTGGGGCAGGCCGACGCCGCCATAGTATGGGAAGACCTCTTCTACCCCGATGGGATGGAGAAGATCGAGATTCCCCGGGAGAAGAACGAGATCAAGGTCGTTTCGATCGGAACTCTGATCTTCTCCGAGGATGAGGAGGTCGCCGAGAGGTTCATGAACTTCGTCGTCTCGGAAGAGGGGAAGGCGGTCTTTGTTGATCACGGGTTCGTCGCCTATCCAGATCCGAAGTATGAGGGATGATACTTGTATTGAAGGGGGGAGAGGAGGCTGACCATCCTTGAACGGTTCTGGCTGAAGGCCGCCACCATCGGAACGGGCCTCTTCCTGGCGGCCTTCATATGCATAGTCCTCCTCATGGTGCTGACCCGCTCGCCTCCCGAGACCCTCCTCGCATCTCTCAGCTCCAAGGAGATCCGGTTCGCCATCGGCCTCAGCCTCAAGACGTCGGTCGCCTCGACGATCCTCTGCCTCTTGGTCGCGGTCCCGGCGGCGTATTCCCTTGCTCGCTACGACTTTCCGGGAAAGAACGTTGCGAACACCCTTATCGACATGCCCCTCGCCCTGCCACCGCTGGTGGCGGGGGTCGGCCTTCTCCTCTTCTTCGGGACCAGCCTTCCCGGAAGGCAGCTCGCCGATGCGGGGCTAGTCTTCGTATTTACACCCCTCGGGATCGTGATCGCCCAGTTCTTCGTCAACGTGCCCTTCATGCTGAGGGTGATGAGGTCGACCTTCGAGGGGATCAGCCCGCGCTACGAGCACGTAGCCAAGACCCTGGGGTGCACCGACGGCCAGGCCCTTTGGAGGGTGACCCTGCCGATGGCCTCAAACGGCCTGGTTGCGGGGTCTGTGATCACCTGGTCGAAGGGGATAGGCGAGTTTGGAGCCGTCCTGATGATGGCAGGAGCTACGAGGATGAGGACCGAGACCCTACCCACCTCTCTCTTTCTGAACATGTCCTGTGGAAAGCTCGACGAGGCGATCTCGGTGGCGACCATCCTGATACTGATCTCGGTGGTCTGCCTTTACGTCTTCGAACGGCGGGTTGGAGGTCTTCGCCTTTAGAAGGGGGCAAAGGATGCTGAGGATGGAAAAGGTCTCCAAGAATCTCGGCGACTTCGTCTTGAAGGACGTCTCCCTGGAGGTGGGGGACGGTGAGTATCTCGTCATAATCGGCCCCACCGGCTCTGGAAAGACGATCCTCATGGAGACGGTGGCGGGGATCTACGCCCCCGAGGAGGGGAGGATCTTCCTCGACGGACGGGATATCACAAGGGAGGCGCCTCGGAACCGAAGGGTCTGCATGGTCTATCAGGATTACATGCTCTTCCCTCACCTTTCGGTGGAGGAGAACATCGCCTTCGGCCTGAAATCGAGGAAGGTATCCGCCGGCGAGATCGAGGTGAAGGTGGCCGAGGTCTCGGAGCTTTTGGGGATATCGCACCTTCGTCCACGGCGGCCAGGGACGCTGAGCGGAGGTGAAAAGCAGAGGGTTGCGATCGCGAGAGCGATCGTCATGGAGCCCTCAGTGATGCTCCTCGACGAGCCTCTCAGCTCCCTCGACGGTCTGACGAGGGAGAGGCTTCGGCGAGAGCTGAAGAGGATTCACCAGGTCTACAGGACGACGATAATACATGTCACCCACAGCTTCGAGGAGGTCTTCTCCCTCGCCGACAGGGTGGCGGTGATGAACAGGGGAGAGATAGTTCAGGTGGGAACCCCGGAGGAGATCTTCAGAAGGCCCAAGTGCGAGATGATCGCAAACTTCGTCGGGGTCGAGAATATCTTCAGGGGCTTCGCATCAAAAAGTCGGGGGATGACGGAGATAGTGGTGGACGGCCTGAAGATAGTCGCGGCGGCAGAAGGGGGCGGTGGCGCTGAAGGAAACGATGGCGATAGAAGTGATGAGATAAACGGCTGGGAGGGCCGAGAGCTCTTCGCATCGGTCCGGCCCGAGGAGATCCTGATCTCCAAGGTTCCGCTCAAATCCAGCGCCAGAAATTCCTTCTCCGGCAGGGTCGAGGAGATCGCCAACGGCGGGATGATGGTGAAGGTCTGGGTGGACGTGGGGATACCTTTCATGACGATGCTGACCCGGCTCGGCTACGAGGAGATGGACCTGAAGGTGGGCGATCCCGTCTATCTGACCTTCAAGGCCACGGCGGTTCACGTCTTTTGAGGGATCGGGGCCGAGGCCCCGCAAAGCCCGCCCGGGCGGCGCGGGGATGCGGGGGGGCGAAAAACAGGCATAGGCGGCTAAAAATATTGGATAATTTCAGGGAATTTCCTCTTCGGGCTCTTTCAAAATCAGATCGATCTGTTGCTTCAGCACAGGCACGTCGTCCTCGACGACGGACCAGATAAGATCAATATCCACCTCGAAGTAGCGGTGGACCAAAATGTGGCGCATCCCCACGATCTGCTGCCATGGCATCTCGTCGTGCTCGTCTTTGAGTTCCTCCGAGATGGCACGAGCAGCCTCTCCGATGACCTGGAGGTGATGAAGAATCCAGTTCTGGATCAGCTCATCGTCTTCAAAGGCCTCGCGCCCTTTCGAGGCGTACTTCTCGATCCGCTCTATCGCCTCGGCGATGTCCAAAAGCCGTCTCCTATCTTCCCTCATAGCGCCACGGCTTCTTTTAAAACTTGGTCTCGGATCCGCTTTCGAAGCCCTCTCTCGGTCACGACGTCCACGGGGCAGCCCAAGAGGTCCTGAAGGTCCATCAGAAGGCCGCCAAGGTCGAGGAGGCTCCGACCAGGTTCCATGTCGACAAGGAAGTCGAAGTCGCTTGATTCGTCCGCCTCGCCCCGAGCCACCGATCCGAAGATCCTGACGTTGTAAGCCCCGTGTTCGGCCGCCGCCTGGAGGATCTTGGTCCTCTTCTTCCTGAGGAGGTCGCTTTTGTCCATGACCAAACCACCTGATCTATAACTATACACCATTTCTTTTGGTATGTCCACCTTTCGGCCTAGGAAGATCGATGCCGAACAGGTCTCATGCCGGGATCGTGGGGCCATTCGCCCCCGGCGGCGCTGGGGTGCGGGGCGGCAGCTGGATGGGGTGGACGGGCGGCGAAAATTGGGGGCGGAGGGAGACTGAGCTCTGAGCTGGGGACGATAACGGTTCGATGCCGTTGATAGCTCCCCGGTACCCGGATTCGGACCCAAAGCATATTCTTAAATCTTTGAAAACAAATCCACATACGGAGGTCAAGATGCAAGTAAGGGCCATCTACGAGGACGAAGTTCTGAAACCTCTAAAAAAGCTGGACCTGCCCGATAAGGCTGAGGTCAAAATAATCATAAGGGAGAGCTTCAGCAAGCTTTTGGATGAGGTGGGGGAGGAGGAAGCAAAAGAAGACGTCGACCTCGTCCTCAAGGAGATGAGGGCTCGGAATTACTATGAATAAGGCTGTCCTCGATACCACCGTAATAGTGAAAGGGGCGTTGACCCCTTACAAATCTCTTCCAGAAGAGATCTATTCTCGCGAGCTCGGGACACACCAAAAGTGTCGCCTCCTTCTCAATATTCTGGATGAAAGCTCCGTTGAGGTTTTCATCCCCAAAGTATGTGTGATCGAAACGGCTGCCGTTTTGAAGCGGTTGGCCAATAGAGACCTGGCCGCTAAGCTTTCGAGGGGCCTAATGAGGGCCTACGATTTGGTCGGTGAACCAGACATCTTCGAATCTGCCTGGAGGGTGGCTTTGGATCGGGGAAGCACCGGGTTCGATACGTACTTCCTTGCTCTGGCCAGGATGAAGGATGCCCTCTTGTTCACAGAATGACAATGGTATGAGCCATCATGCCAGAGAGTACGGCGCCAATTCAATCTTGATAAGAGAGCTTCAAATCGATGAGCTGAAAGCCCTTTTCGAATGACGGCCGCCGGGTGGAGGTGGCACAGCTCAGAGAAGGGTAATTCTGATGCCGCGTGATCTTATTGAAGAGGGGCAGATTCATGCTCTTGAGAGATGCTGAGCTTTTGGTCCAAACGCGATCGCCTCCGGCGGCGCTGGGGTGCGGGGCGGCCGCGCCGAGGGGGGGGCGGAACCCCCGCCGGGGCGGAGATGGCGGGCGGCGAAGAACAGGCGGGATGGCTGAACGCGCCGAGGAGCGTCAAAAGTTAGATAACCCCAAACCCTAAAAATAAGCCGAAAAGAGCTTTTTGGAGGCGACAGTCGGATGGAGGCGTTGAAGCTCCTGAAAGAGCACGAGAATGAGATTAAGAGGCGGTTCGGCGTAAAACGGATCGGGATCTTCGGCTCTCATGCTCGGGGCGAGGGAAAGGAGACGAGCGACGTCGACGTCCTCGTGGAGTTCGTGGAGCCCTCCTTCGACAACTTCATGGACCTCGCCTTCTTCCTCGAAGACCTCTTCGGAAGGGATGTGGACCTCGTCACCACCAGGGGTTTGAGCCCTTACATCGCTCCCTTTGTGGAACGGGAGGTGGTCTGGGCTGGATAGAGGTGCTGGCGCCGATCGCCCCCGGCGGCGCGGGGATGCGAGGCGGCCGCTGCGAGGGGGGTGGCGCGGGACTTCCGCTGGATGGGGTGGACGGGCGGCGAAAACAGGCGAGTGGCAGCGATGGGGAGCTGCATCGTTGCAGAGTGGGCTGTGGCTAGGTCGCGCAGGATGCAGGTCTTTAAAAGGTAGCCTGCAATTCAAGGACTTTTAAATCGATGTTTCTTAACGAAGATATAAATTATATTTAATGCTCCTGCTACAATTAATCCTCCGATTGTTCCTTTTGACCAAAACAGTTCATTCAAAATATTATTTTCTTTCTGAGTAATTGGGCTATTATCCCCGGTTGTCACAGGACTTTTGTCTCCGTGTGTTTCAACTATTGGGCTATTTGGGCCAAAAGTAGTCTTGAACTCCTCTTTAGGAACAGCAACTCGGATGCCATTCCAAAAGTAGGTGTATTGATTTATGTCTAGTCTATTGTTCTGGCAGGTGAGTATTCCACAACCATCGGCTCCGCTAATACTTACACCTTTATTTTCGCAATATCCTTGAAAAAATGCAAACGGTTCTATCTCACCAAATAATTCAATAATTCTTCGTAGATCTTGATAGCCGTAAGGCCACGTTATTATGTCAACTGACTCGTTTGTTTTTATGTTGATGATGTACGGTTGGTTGATTTGAATATCGTTACCTTGACAATCTTCATAGATCATATCAGTAAGATAGTCAATAAATATGTCGCTGGATTTTGCTGAAGTAATGGTGCCCAACGCAAACGATACGATGATAATTCCTATGAGGATCGGTGGTATTTTCATGATCTAGTATAATCATACGTTCATATAAGAATATTTGCCTGCTATCGATTGGTTTGCACAAATTAGATGCATTAACTTAAGCCAGAATGTCGGGCTCATCCCGTCGGACACAGGATCGAGAGAACCTTGCACAGATCCTCATCAAGAGCCTTCAGGTCCTTCCGGATCTTCTCGGACTTCATCATATCGCAGAGGTAGTTGAGCCGGCCGATGACGTCGTCGATCCCGGACTCCGCCTCCTCCCGCCCCTGCCGGACGGTGGAGTAGTACGCCTCGGCGTGGTCGCAGCTCACCTCTATCCCGAAGAAGTCGTAGTCGAAGAGCCCCTTGTACTCGAGGATGATCGGCTTGTAGATCGACCGCATCCGGGGGATGTAGAAGTCCTCCAGCATCTTCCGGAGGAGCTTGTTCTCGAGGTATCCGATGTCGATTCTGAGGTACCCCTTCCCGTGGATGTACCGGGAGTAGAAGGCGTTGTACCGCAGGGTCGAGGTGAGGTCCGTCCTCATCTTCAGCCGGAACTCCCACTCCTCTCCGAAGTCCACGACCCCCTCCTGGCTGAGGATGTGTCTTGCGTCGATGATCAGGCCGTTGTAGAACCTGATGATCACCTGGTCAACGCCCGGCCGCTCCTCCCGGATCAGAACCTCCTCCACCCCCCAGCCGAAGACCTCCGTCGCCGCCTCCCTCGTCGAGCCCAGGCTGTTGAAGCGTCGGAGCATCTCCAAAAGGTCGCCCATCTTCGCCATCGACCTTTTGGTGGTCGGCGGCCCTGATAAAGATTTTGTCGGACCGGCATGGCCTCAGCCGCCGACGGGGTCATCAGATCGGAAGGGCGAGCCGATCTTCAATGGCATATCTTTAATATCTCCACCGCCTAGATCTCCTCGGTGCTAAATAATGATCGAGATTACCGACGCTGCCGCGGAGAAGCTTCTGGAAAGCCAGGTGGAGGGGAAGGTCGTCAAGCTCTTCAAGACTAGCAGCCCCGGCGAGGTCCCTCGGTTTGCCCTGGGGCTCGGCCCCTTCGACGATAAGGACCTGGTCTTCGAGACTAACGACGTCCAGGTCTACATCAACCCCAGCGAGTTCGAGGAGCTCCGGGTCGCCGTCATCGACTACGTCGACGACTCCCGGGGTCGAGGCTTCGTCGTCATCAAGGGCCAGAACGAGGCCTGCGGCCTGATGAGCTGCGAGGAGTGCGGCCAGGACTCCTGCAACGAGTGAGGCGCTGAGGCGGCCGGACTGGAGGCCGGCCCGGGATCCTCATAGGAGGAGCATCAGCATGACCGCCGCCCCGGCCACCGTCAGCCCGATAGCCGTCCCCAAAAGCCTCAGGGCGGGCTTTACATCTTCCGTGGAGGGGTCCCGACCCCCATCGCCGACGACGTAGACCCCCGGCTTCTCGAGCCTCGTCCCCAGGGCCCCCGCCGCCGCCGCCATCGGCCAACCGGAGTTGGGGCTCGGGGTCGCCCCGTGGTCCCGGAGGGCGACCCTCACCGCCTCCCCCGCCCGGGAGGGGCTGGCCAGGGCGATGATCGGGAGGCTCAGCCTCGCCGGCCCCCAGTTGGCGATGTCGTCGAGCCTCGCCGAGGCCCAGCCCAGGTCCTTCAGCTCCTCGGTCCTGTACCCGAGCATGCTGTCCAGGGTGTTCGTCGCCTTGAAGGCGAGGGCCGCCTCCACTCCCAGGCCGAGGGGAGAGAAGAGGAGGTAGTAGAAGAGGGGGGATACGATGGCGTCGACGTAGTTCTCCGAGAGGGACTCGATCACCGCCGAGGTCGCCTGAGTCCGGGTGAGGTCCTGGGGGTTGCGGCTGACCAGGGCGGGAAGGAGCTTTTTTGCCTCATCGAAGTCCTCCTCCAAGAGCCTTCCGATCTCCCTGGAGGTCTCGAGGAGGCAGTCGATCGCGATCGTCGACTTTAGGAGGTACGCCGAGACGAGG
The DNA here is from genome assembly GCF_000235565.1 of Methanothrix harundinacea 6Ac. Classification (NCBI taxonomy): domain Archaea; kingdom Methanobacteriati; phylum Methanobacteriota; class Methanomicrobia; order Methanotrichales; family Methanotrichaceae; genus Methanothrix; species Methanothrix harundinacea. The sequence continues at coordinate 2,495,530 of NC_017527.1, read as the reverse complement.
GTCCCGAGGCTGAGGCCGAAGAGGCGGATGTGGTCTGCGGCTCCCATCAGAAGGTGCCCCGCTGCCGCCGACGAGATGATGACGATGAGGGCGATGGCGACCCCCCACCACCTCGTCGGCCGGGCCCAACGCCTCAGGCCTCCGATCATCCTCCCCATCAGGACCACGGGATGGACCCTTGCCGGCGGCTCTCCCAGGATCAGGTCGATGCCGACCGCCAGGAGGAGGACGGCGAGGGCCTCGGGGATCGGAGGGGGGAAGGAGAAGATATGGGGGATCATCTCCGCCTCGCCCCCCGTCTCGACTTCGAGGGAATCTCCGCCTCCGGGGGGGTCATAGCCTCTTCTCCAGATCTCTCCATATATCTTCCAGGGCTTCGCCCCGGATCAGCCCCTTCATCACCATCGCCGCCACCTCGGGGTCGTGGAGGAGGTGGCAGTCTCCGCAGGACCACTCGCCGTCGGCTAACCCTCCACCCGTTCTGCCGTCGCCGCAGGGGTAGAAGGGGCAGAAGCAGAAGGTGCAGTCCTGGCCGGGATAGTGGCAGGGGTAGCGATCACAGCTCACCCTCTCCATCCCAGCACCTTCTCCAGGGCTCCGATCAGCCTCGCGTTCTCCTCCCTCCTCCTCACCGCCACCCGGACGTAATCCTCCCCGAGGCCGAAGGAGCTGCAGTCCCGGATGAGGACCCCCTCCTCCTCTTCCATCCGCTCAACGAGCTCCGGGGATCGCAGGCCTGCGGCTGCCACTCCCACCAGGATGAAGTTGACGGAGCTCTCGATCGGGTCGAGGCCGAGCCGCTTCAGCTCCCCCGAGAGCCAGCCCAGCTCCTCTCTTATCACCCGCCTGCTCTCGACGAGGTGCTCCTCCTGGGCTAGGAGGTAGGTCCCGGCCGCCGAGGCGAGGGAGCTGATGCTCCAGGGGAGGCGGGTTTTGTTCATCACCTCTGCCAGGCGATCTCCGGCGACCCCGAAGCCGAGCCTTATCCCCGGAACCCGAAGGACTTGGTGAGGGACCTGGCGACGAAGAGGTGCTCCATCTCCGGTGCCATCGCCGCCACGGTCTGGTCGGGGTCCGAGAGCTCGATGAACGCCTCGTCAACGAAGAGGAAGGTCTCAGCCCTCTCGCACCTCTCCGCCAGCTCTGCGATCTCGGACCTGGGGAGGAGGATCCCCGTGGGGTTGTTGGGGTTGCAGATGAAGGCCGCCTTCGCTCCCCCGAGGAGGGCGTCGTCCAGAAAATCCTTCGGACTTTTAGCCTCCCGGACCCCCCGGGGGACGTGGACGATCTCGGCCCCGAAGAGGCGGGACTGGGCCTCATACTCCCCGAAGGTGGGGGTCGTTATCAAGACCCTATCCCCCTCCTCGATCAGCGCCTCGGCGAAGAGCCTCATCAGCTCCGAGGAGCCGTTTCCAGGAACGACGTTCTCCGGGCCGACCCCCACAAACCTCGCAGAAGCCGCCCTGAACTCGAGGTAATCGTTCTCGGGATAATGGCCTATCCACTCCATCTCCTTCAGGATCAGGTCGTCGAGGGGCGGGTGGCCGAGGGGATTTATGTTGGCGCTGTAGTCCAGGAGCTCCTCCTGGCCGAGGTCTCTTCCGGAGGCCTTAGCCCGGATCCTCCCGCCGTGGTGGCAGGCCTCGGCCTCCGCGAAGCTTTCTCTGATCTTCATCATAAACCGCCCTCCTCTCCAGCCTCTCACCATTTCAACCTGGCGGATTGAGTTCAATCTAAATGGATTTTTATCAATTTAATTGGATATCCTCCCATCAAAACATAATCGGTAATTTTTAGCATTAAATCACCGTCACGATTTCACAAACTTAAATGTATATGTGTTCTAATCAATAAACTAAACAATAATATTCTCATTATACTAGTTGCCAATCCGAAAGGGTTTTATCTTCTACATGCGACTACCGAGCAAACCAGAGTACAGAAGGAGGTCAAGCATGGATAAGATGGAAGGCAGTTTTGCCGTTGAGGACATGCAGAATGTCCAGATTAACATCGGCGCGGTAGTCAAGGAGGTGGAGGAGTGGGACCAGCCCATGGGACCGTTCCCGTACCCGAGCATCGCCACGCTGAGGAACTGGGACTTCAAGATTATGAACAGGTACAAGGTCTTCTACTCGCCGATCTGCGATAGGTGCACCCTCTGTACCTACGGCCCCTGCGACCTGACCGGAAACAAGAGGGGCGCCTGCGGCATCGACCAGGCGGCCCAGCAGGGGAGGATCGTCCTCATCGCGGTCCTCATGGGCTGCACCGCCCACGCCGCCCACGGCCGACACCTCTACCACTGGTGCCTGGACAAGTTCGGAGACCTCCCCTTCAAGATGGGGGACGAGATCCTGGTGGACGCCCCCCTGACCAGAACCATCGCCGGGATCAAGCCCAAGACCCTGAAGGACTTCGGGCCGGTCCTCAGCTACGTCGAAGAGCAGGTATCCCAGCTCCTCGCCTGCACCCACACCGGCCAGGAAGGAAACTACGTAGACTTCGAGTCGAAGGCCCTCCACGCCGGGATGCTCGACTCCCTCGGCAAAGAGGTCTCTGACCTGATCCAGATCGTCGCCTACGATATGCCCCGGGGTGACGAGGACGCTCCCCTGGTGGAGTGCGGGATGGGAACCCTCGACAAGAATAAGGCGATCCTGATCACCTACGGCCACAACCTGGCGGGCTCCGCCGAGGCGATGTTCTACGCCGAGGACAACAAGCTCTGGGACAAGGTGGACATAGGCGGCGTCTGCTGCACGGCCATCGACAACACCAGGATCTGCGAGGGTATCGGCCACCCCGACAAGGAGTTCAACGACAAGTACAGGATGGTGGGGACTAAGGCGAAGATCGCCGGCGCCATCGGCTGGTGGAGGAAGATGGTCCGGGGCGACTGCATGGACTGCATCATGGTCGACGAGCAGTGCGTCTGGACCGACGCCATCGTCGATGCCGAGAAGTACAAGATCCCCCTGATCGCCACCAACGAGAAGATCATGCTCGGCCTCCCCGACAGGACGAACGATCCCGTCGACGAGATCGTCGACGACCTGGTGAACTTCAGGATGCCCGGCGTCGTCGTCCTCGACCCGGTCAAGGCCGGAGAGGTGGGGATCAAGACGGCGATCGCCGTCAAGCCCAAGAGGGCCGAGATCCGCGAAGCCGATCCTTTCATCTCGGAAGAGGAGTTCAAGAAGTACGCCGAGTCCTGTACCTACTGCCACTCCTGCCAGTTCGTCTGTCCCCCCCACATCAAGATCGGGGACGTCGTCCGGGCCGCGGCTGAGGGGAACCTGGAGCCCCTGAGCTCCACCTACGAGATCTGCGTCGGCTGCCGGAGGTGCGAGCAGGTATGTCCTCAGGAGATACCGATCCTCAGCCTCTACGCCTACGCCAACCGGGATTACATCCGAAACCAGAAGTTCAAGATGAGGGCCGGAAGGGGTCCCATCAAGGACACGGAGATCCGCCGGGTCGGCGCACCCCTCGTCCTCGGGACGATCCCCGGGGTCATCGCCATCATCGGCTGCGGCAACTATCCGAACGGGACGAAGGAGTGCTACGACATCGCCCGGGAGTTCGTGGACAGAGGCTTCATCGTGGCGGCCACCGGCTGCATGGCGATGGACATGTCCCTCTACACCGACGCGGAAGGGAAGACGATCTGGGAGCAGTTCCCCGGCGGCTTCGATGGCAGAAACATCTGCAACGTCGGAAGCTGCGTTGCCAACGCCCACCTCCACGGCGCTGGGATTAAGGTGGCGACGATCTTCGCCGGGAGGAACGAGCGGGCTAACTACGACGACATCGCCGACTACATCCTCTCCAAGGTGGGAGCCTGCGGCGTCGCCTGGGGTGCTTATTCCCAGAAGGCGGCCTCCATCGCCACCGGGTTCAACAGGCTCGGGGTTCCGGCCGTCGTCCAGTCCCACAGCGTCATGTACAGGAGAGCGTTCCTCGGCAGGACCGACAAGAAGGAGGACTGGGAGATCATCGACGCCCGTGACGGCTCGAAGGTCTACTGCGAGCCCGCCCCGGAGCACATGCTCTACGTCGCCGAGTCCGTCGAAGAGTGCATGCTGATGATGGCCAAGCTCTGCTTCCGGCCGAGCGACAACAACTCGGGCAGGATGATCAAGCTGACCCACTACTGCGACATCAGCATGAAGTACTTCGGCTGCATGCCTCCAGACTGGCCGATCTACGTCCGCCACGCCTCGGACCTTCCCCTCAAGTGGAAGGAGGATATGCTGAAGGAGCTGGAGTCGAAGTACGGCTGGGAGATCGACTGGAAGAGGAAGGCGATAGTCAGCGGCCCGATCCGGAAGTCCGACGTCAGCTTCGACCCGACGAACATCGAGAGGAAGATCAGGGTGAAGAAGTGAGGAGGCGATAAAAATGGCAGTCGACACCACCAAGAACGCTGTACCCTTTGAGATGGCCCAGATCCCGGGGCCTGAGATGGCGAAGGCCTACAACACCGCGGTGATTGGGGCCATCATCAAGAAGGCGAAGAGGCCCCTCCTCGTGGTGGGGGCCGAGCTCTTCGAGGACCCCGTGATGTTCGATAAGGCGATCGCCATCGGGAAGACGGGCGTCCCGATTGCGGCCACCGCCCACTCCATCAAGGGCTTCGTCGAGCGGGGCTACACCGAGAACGTCACCATGATCGGCCTGCACCCCCTGACCAACTACCTCCGGTTCAAGGACTGGCAGGGGCTGGACGGGAAGGGCCAGTACGACGTGGTGATCTTCACGGGGATCTTCTACAAGTTCGCCAGCGCCATGTTCTCGACGCTGAAGAACTTCAACCGGGATATCAAGCGGGTCTCCATCGACCGGTACTACCACGTCAACGCCGACATGACCTTCGGAAACCTGGCCTTCGACCCGGAGAAGTACCACGAGGCGATAGACGAGGTTATCGCAAAGCTGGCGGCATAACCTTTATTTTTTCCTTTTTAGAAAAACGGAGTTGTAGAAATGGCAGAAGAAATCGAACTGGAAATGTCCCCCATGTACGAGGGGGAGCGGATCAGGAAAGACGAGATCTGGGTCGAGATGGGCGGTCCGAAGGCGAAGGCCTTTGAGCTCTCCGTCGCCGGTACGATGGACGAGATCCAGGACGGCAAGGTCACAGTCATCGGCCCCGACATCTCCGAGCTGGAAGTTGGCAAGACGATCGACTTCGGGATGATCTTCAAGGTGGCCGGCGAGCTCATCGAGAAGGATCTGGAGTCGATCATCGAGCGGCGTAACCACGCTCTCCTCTCTTACATCCACGGCTGGATGCACCTAAACCAGAGGGACGCGATCTGGATGAGGGCCGGCCTCGACCTGAAGAAGGCTGGAGTAACTTCCTTTGAGCAGATCTTCAAGAACGTCATGACCCTCTACAAGGCTGAGATGCCCTTCATCGAGAAGATGGAGGTGACGATCCTGACGGACCCCGCGGCGGTCGCCAAGGGTCTTGAGCAGGCTCACACCGCCTACCACGCGAGGGACGAGCGGGCGAAGGGGCTCCACGACGAGGAGGTTGACGTCTTCTACGGCTGCACTCTCTGTCAGGCCTTCGCCCCGACGAGCGCCTGCTGCGTCACTCCCGACAGGCCATCGCTCTGCGGAGCCATCACCTGGTTCGACGGCCGTGCGGCAGCGAAGGTCGACCCCGAGGGACCCCAGTTCGCGATCCCCAAGACGGGGGTCATCGACGAGATCGCCGGCGAGTACGAGTCGGTGAACGAGATGGCAGGTTCGAGATCCGGCGGCGAGTATTCGAGGATGGCGCTTTACACGTTCTTCGACGCCCCCCACACTTCCTGCGGCTGCTTCGAGACGATCGGCTTCTACATGCCGGAGGTGGACGGGATCGGCGTCGTCGACCGTGACTTCAGGAACCCGACCCCGAACGGTCTGCCGTTCTCGACGATGGCCGGCCAGGCTGGCGGCGGCAAGCAGGTAGTCGGGTTCCTGGGCATGGGGATTCTCTACTACTTCTCGCCGAAGTTCCTCCAGGCTGACGGCGGCTGGAGACGTATCGTCTGGATGCCGAAGCAGCTCAAGGAGCGGGTGAAGGACGGTATCGACCCCGAGATGTACCCGAAGATCGCGACCGAAGAGGACGCGCCAGACCTTGCTGCTCTGAAGGCCTTCCTTCTGAAGGTCGACCACCCCGTCGTCGACGGCGTCGAGCGGAAGGTCGACGGCAAGAAGGTCACCGAGGGCTGGAAGGTGGAGGACCCGTCGGAGTACGAGGAGCAGGTGATCGCCTTCATCGAGGAGACGGGCGGCGACATCGACGTCGATGCGATCAAGGCGAAGCTGAACATGAGCGAGGGCCAGTTCATGCAGGTGATCGAGTACCTGCAGAACGAGGGCATACTGGAGTAAGAATTTATAGTATCTCTGTATTTGAGGGTGTAGGAGGTTATAGGAATGGCCAAGAAACTGTCACTGAAGCTGAAGTCGAAGGAACCTGGAGCACCTGCCGCGGCGGCTCCGGCCGCAGCAGCAGCCCCGGCGGCAGGAGCTGCCCCCGCCTTTGCCATGTCGGCGGGCGGAGCGGGCGGGATCAAGCTGATCCTCAAGGACGCCAAGGTTACCATCGAGAAGGTGACGCTCGCCAAGTGAGCGTCCACCTTTTCCCTCCTATATCTTGAGGGAGAGGGATGGTCTCGATCGTCGAGGCTTCCAGCCCGACGGTCGATTCTGAGAGATGTGGGAAAAATCGAGAGGGAGAGATTGTTATGGCTGGAAAGAAGTTAGCACTCAAGCTGAAGAAGAAGGAGCCTGAAGCGGCAGCCCCCGCCGCAGCGGCGGCGGCCCCGGCGGCAGCAGCAGCCCCCGCCTTCGCAATGCCCGCGGGAGGCTCTGGCGGCATAGTCCTGGAGCTGAGGGGCGCCAACGTCTCCATCAAGGAAGTCATCATCAAGCCGAAGAGCTCAAAATAGAAGCAGAAGGCTAGTACCGTGGGGAAAGTCATAGCGATAACCGGGAAGGGCGGCACCGGCAAGACCGCGGTCACCGCGATGATCATCAGGTCTCTTCTCAAGCGTGAGAAGAAGACCACCATTCTGGCGATAGACGCCGACCCAGATGCGAACCTTGCAGACGTTCTGGGGGATGATGTGGAGATGACCGTCGGTGACATAAGAGAGGAGATCCAGGACTCAAGGATCTCGCTCCCGCCCGATATCGACAAGAAGCAGCTCTTTGCGGCCAAGATCTTCGAGGCCCTTCTGGAGAAGGACGGATACGATCTTTTGGTGATGGGCCGGTCGGAAGGGTCCGGGTGTTACTGTTATCTCAACTCCCTGCTGAAGGGGATCATGGACGAGACCATCGATGACTACGACCTGGTCATCGTCGACTCTCCGGCGGGGCTTGAGCATCTGAGCCGGAAGACCATCTCGGAGGTGGATTCTCTGATCGTGGTCACCGACGAATCGAGGAGGGGCCTCAAGACCGCTGAGACGATAAGACAGCTCGCCAAGGAGCTGGACCTGAAGTACAAAAGCCTCTATGTCATAGCGAACAAGGTTCGCGATCTGTCAAAAGATCAGATCCTGAAGGTTGCAGAGGGCCTAGGCCTCAAGGTCATCGGCATGATTCCCTACGACGAGAACGTGGCCCGGCTCGATCTGGCAGGCGACCCCCTGGTCGGCCTGCCAGACGACTCTCCTGCCGTGATGGAAGTGGAGGAGCATATAATCCGAGAGATCGGTCTATGAGGGGAGATCAACATGGGAGAGAAACTAAGCATATCCGACTTAAATAAGAAATTGGCGGAAATGGACGTGAAGTCCCTCGAGGGGATCACCATCGAGGGAGACATCGAACTGGAGATCGACGCTGGTGCTGGCGGCGTCGGACCTCTCTTCGCATACTACTTCGGCGAAGAGGTCGCAAAGGTGGCGGTCCAGCTGGTCAATATGGCCAAGGCCTTCGGCTATCCTGTAGAGAGCCTGCTTCAGCCGGTGGCGGTGGCTCAGGCGATATCGCCCGCCCCCGCTGAGCTGGCCAAGGCAGCGGCCGCAGTTCCGGCCTTCAAGATACCCGACGCTCTGAAGAGCACCAAGTTCGCGGTCGGCACCGACAAGACCTGGAAGACCCAGATCCAGGAGGTCCAGCTCGGAGCCACCAAGGCCGAGGGAGGATCCCGAGGTCACGTCATCAAGATCGGCGGCGAGAAGGCGATGCCCTTCTTCTTCGATGCCGCGATGCCGAACAGACCCGTCGTCACCATCGACGTCTTCGACATGCCCATCGGGATGGCCAAGGCCGTCAAGATGCACTACGAGGACGTCATGAACGACCCCGCCGACTGGGCGAAGAAGGCGGTCAAGGAGTTCAAGGCTGATTTGGTAACAACTCACCTGATCAGCACCGACCCCCTGGTAAAGGACACGCCGGCCAAGGAGGCGGTGAAGGTGGTAGAGGACGTCCTCCAGGCCGTCGACGTGCCGATCGTCATCGGCGGAAGCGGCAACCCCGAGAAGGACGTGGAGGTCCTATCCAAGGCGAGCGAGGTGGCCCAGGGCGAGCGCGCCCTCATCGCCAGCGCCAGCCTGAACCTGGACTGGGAGGCGATCGGAAAGGCCTGCGTCGCCAACAACAACGTCTGCCTCGCCTGGACCCAGCTCGAGATCAACTCCCAGAAGGAACTGAACAGGAAGCTGATGAAGGTCGCAGGCGTCCCCAGGGATTCCATCGTCATGGACCCGACGACCGCGGCCCTCGCCTACGGCATGGACTTCGCCTACACCAACATGGAGAGGATCAGGCTCGGCGGCCTGAAGGGCGACGAGGAGCTGAACTTCCCGATGTCCTCCGGTACCACCAACGCCTGGGGCGTCCGAGAGGCCTGGATGGTCAACTCCCCCAACAAGAACGACTCTCCGTGGGGCGACAGGATGCTGAGGGGTCCCATCTGGGAGATCCTCACCGGGTTCTCCCTGGCCATGGCCGGGGTGGACATCTTCATGATGATGAACCCGATCGCTGTAGCCTACCTGCAGGAGATCACCCAGTCTCTGATGGGCCTCGTCAAGGCGGAGACTCCTGACACCACCAAGTGGATCTCAATGGAGGTGTGATAGCCTTGAAGGAAAGTAGCCCGCTCAACCTTTACAAGTTCCTGCCTCAGACCAACTGCGGCGAGTGCGGTGAGCAGACCTGCATGGCCTTTGCAGCAGGAATCATCTCGAGGACCAGGAAGATCGAGGAGTGCAAGCCCCTCGTAGACGAGAAGAACCAGAAGAAGTACGGCAAGAAGCTCGACCAGCTGAAGGCCGTCATCGCCCCCGAGGTCGCCCTGGTATACGTCGGAGTTGGCGACCAGCAGCTGAAGGTCGGAGGCGAGGACGTGATGTACCGCCACCAGATGACCTTCTTCAACAAGCCTCCATTTGCCTACGACGTCACCGACGGCATGAATGAGGCGGACCTCGTCGAGAGGGTCAAGCTGATCGACGGCTGGAAGAAGTTCTACATCGGCAAATGGGAGAGCGTCGAGATGGTGGCGGTCAGGTCCGTTACCGGCGACCCCGCCAAGTTTGCAGCCTGCGTCAAGAAGGTGATGGAGAACACCAAGAAGCCGATGATCCTCTGCTCCTTCGACCCGAAGGTCCTGAAGGCCGGTCTCGAGGTCTCTGCAGCCACCAGGCCCCTGATCTACGCCGCCACCAAGGAGAACTGGAAGGAGGTGGCCCAGCTCGCCTTCGACTACAAGGTCCCGGTCACCCTCTCCGTCCCCTTCGACCTCGACGGCCTCAAGGGGATGGCCCAGACCTTCGCCGAGATGGGCCTCAAGGACCTAGTCCTCGACCCCGGCACCGCCCCCAACGGCGAGAAGCTCCAGGAGTCCCTCCAGAACTTCATCAAGCTCCGGAGGGCTTCGGTCGAGGAGGGGCAGAAGGACTTCAACTACCCCGTGATGGCCCTGCCGATCAACGCCTGGATGACCACCAAGGACCCGGTTCGGGGCGCCTACTGGGAGTCTGTCCTCGCCGCCACCTTCGTCATCCGCGGCGCCGACATCATGATCAGGCACTCCATCGAGCCCCACAGCGTCATGCCCGACATGCACCTGAGGTTCAACATCTACACCGACCCCAGGACCCCCGTCCAGGTGAAGCCTGGCCTCTACAAGGTGGGCAACCCCACGGAGAGCTCCCCGGTCTTCCTCACCACCAACTTCGCCCTGACCTACTATACGGTCGAGTCGGACCTCGGATCCAACAACATCGACTCGTACCTCCTGGCGGTGAACACCGACGGCATCGGCGTCCAGGCCTCCGTCGCTGGCGGCCAGCTGACCCCAGCCAAGATCAAGGACGCCTTCGCCGAGGCGGGGATGGACTTCGAGAAGACGACCCACAAGGCCTTCATCCTCCCCGGGATGGCCGCCAAGTTCAGCGGCGAGCTGGACGACCTCTACGCCTACAAGGTCAAGGCCATGGTCGGCCCCGAGGACTCCGGAAGGATCCCCGGCTGGATGGAAAAGCAGTGGCCACCAAAGAAGTGAAGCCGCAAAAAAACGGCGTTGAAGGGTCTCCCCGGGGGGTCAGGCCCTTCTCCTACTTTTTTTCTTCATACCTCCGATCGGATCATCCAGCTTTTCCTTCTTAATCGGATATACGACCCAGCAAGATCGGATTCTCCGATCTCTTTGGCCAATACCGTCGCTCAATCCATCTCCTCGGGCTCTCCGGGGGCGAGGAGGAGGTCTTTGAAGATGAGGATCTCGATCACCTGGGATACGTACCTCCTCTGCTGGTACCGCTGGATGTCCTCGTTCATCCTCAATTCACTCTCGATCTGGACCCGGATCAGGGCCATCCGGAGGTCTCGCCTCTCTTCGTCGTTCAGCTTTAGGGAGCAGATCTCCTTCAGCCTCCGGGGGAGGCTCAGGGGGTCCTTCAGGACCCTCGCCAGGAGGAGGATGTAACCTCTCGCAGCCTCCATCTTCGCCTCCCCCGTCAGGGTCTCCAGGTCTTCGACCGGGTACTTCTCGCCTTCGATCTCCACGTAATCCATATCTTCACCTCAAATCTCAGATCAGAAGCTCTCCCCGGAGGATCGCCTCGCATATGGCTAAATCCTCCGGAGAGTTGACGTTGGCCGCCACCTCCGGCCTATCGAGGATCAGGTGGTAGTCCTCCTGCTCGGCCCTGATCTCCGAGCCGAGGAGGACGTTCACCCCCGCGGGGACGATCAGCCGGCCTCGATAGTTGAAGAGGGCGTCGGGGATCGCCCCGATCCGCCGGTATATCTCCAGGGGGGCGTGGACCGAGAGGGCCGGCTCCGGGACGCCTTCGTAGACCTCCAGGATCTCGTCCAGGATCTCTCCCCGGAGGAGGGGCAGGTCCGCCATCACGATCAGGACCGGCCCCTCGATCCCCGCCCCCTCGACGGCGGAGATCATGTCGGGGACGTACCCCGCCCCCGGCGTCTCCACCACCTCGAGCCCCTCCCCCTCGGCCCAGGCCGCCGTCCCGGGGGATCGGGGGGACGTCGCCACGAAGACCCTATCGAGGGCGCTCTCCCGGAGGGCGGAGACGACCCATCCGATGAGGGGACGGCCGAGGAGGCGGACCATCGGCTTCTCCCCCATCTTCAGCCTCGTCCCGAGGCCCCCTGCCATCACCACGGCGTCCAGATCGCCCCCCCCCATCCGAGTCCCTGGGCGAGAAGGACGTTGGCGAGGACCAGGGAGACGGCCCGTGCCACCTCGTTGGTGGCGCCGAAGCCGTCGCCGGTGGCTCCTCCGAAGTTCCTCCTCGATACGGCGACCATATAAAACGCCGAGACCTGGGCCGCCAGGAGGACGGCGATCCCCAGGGGGCCGGCGAAGGCGCCACAGAGGAGGGCTGCCGCCCCGAGGCCGAGGAGGAAGTCGGCCCGGTCGGCGTTCTGGATGGCGATGGAGCCGAAGCCCTGGTGGAGGGGGGTGGAGAAGGCGGCGAAGGCGACCATCGACTGCTTCGCCGCCACCTCCGCCACCACCAGGGAGACCGGCAGGGCCGCCGCCGGGATCGCCGTCAGGGACCCGTAGACGGCGAGGATCGAAAGCGTCACGAAGAGGACGCCGCCGGTCCCGATGTGGACGTCCTTCATGGCGGCGATCTTCTTATCGACGGTGGTATGGGCGCCGACCCCGTCCCCAAAGTCGGCGAGGCCGTCGGCGTGGTTTATCCCGCAGAGCTTGAATATCGCGACGATGATCAAGGCCGCCGCGATCCCCGGCGGGACCACGGCCGTCAGGGCGAGGGCTATGGCGGCGTAGATGAGGCCGAGGGCCGCCCCCACCAGGGGGAAGAGGTAGATGTGCCTCATCAGGGCCTCGATCCCCTCCATCGATATCCCGACGGGTATCGTCGATAGAAAGCCGAAGCCGGCCTTGAGGGCGAGGAGGTGGTCCTTCAGCCGAACACCGCCCTGGTGTACATGTTCGCGGAGACCCCGCCGATCAGCCCCGCTATGACGTCGTCCATGAAGGGTCCGAGGACCCCCAGGATCCCAGGCTTCGCCTTATCGTACCGCACGTAGTCGAAGGTCCCCTTGTACCCTCCGATGTACTTGGCTATCGTCATCCCGATCACCTCATCGGCTATCAGGTACGTGAGATCCCTCTCGTAATCGGAGCTTTTCATGTTGGGGAGGCCTCCCCTCCTCCCCTCCGCCTCCAGGAGGAGCCCCGCGTAGATCAGGAGGCAGAGGTTCGGGTCGGAGAGGGCGAGGTCGAGCTCCCTCCGGAAGACCTCCTCGGCCTTCGACCTCGTCTCCACCCCCGGATGCGGCACGTAAAGCTCCAGGGCGGCGGAGACCACCTCGTCGATGGCGATCCCCGCCTCCTGGAGGACGTCTCGGATGTCCTTGCCAGCGGCCATATCGATCGGAGGGATAAGCCCCCTCGCGGGATAAAAGCGTATCTGGTGGCCGAAGATCCCGGGACGGCAGAAGTTATTTAAAGTCTCGTGTCAGAGTATCGGGAAGGGATTTTATGAAGACATTGGTCAAGATATTTGTAGATCACGAGCACCTCGGCCGGGTGATAAATACCCTCACCGAGCTTGGTATCACCGGATTTTATCTATATGAGTATAAGGGGATGGCTCCAAAAGAATGGAAAAGCTTCCTCCTGAAGGAGGACCCGGAGATGACGATCGAGGCGGTCAGACATCATGCAGAGCCCGGGGTCCTGGTCAACACCGTCATCGACGGCGACTGCGAGCCGATCGTCAAGGGGCTGGAACAAGGTTTAAAAGGGATAAGGTATACGATCATGGGGCAAAAGGTAACAGTACTGAAGGTCAGAGGAGATTGAGGATCCATGGAGAAGTTGAGACGAGAGGTGGAGTCCGTCCTCGAGGTGATCAGGAACGCCCTCAGGATGGAAGGTGGAGATATCGAGCTGGTCGACGTCGCCGAGGACGGGGTGGTCTCGGTGAAGCTGACTGGAAGCTGCGCAGGTTGCCCCTTCTCTCAGATGACCCTCAAGAACTTCGTCGAAAGAGAGCTGAAGAAGAACGTGGACGGCATAAAGGAAGTTGTGGCGGTATAGTGGCCGCACTTCTGATCGCCCCCCTTTTACGCCCGTCGCATTTATATTCCTGATTTGGTGGATCTCCTCTGAGAGGCCGGCTCTCCGCCGGTTCTGAAAATAAACGAGCAAGAGGCATAAGTCGTGTTTCCGAGCAAGAAGGTACAAACGTTGATCGGGTCCAGGATCAAGGTGGAGATGAAAGGGTCGCAGCGGAACGTTCTGGAGGGAACCCTCAACAGCGTCGACGACTACCTGAACCTCCATCTCCAGGAGACGGTGGAGATAGTAGATGGTGAGAGGGCACGATCCCTGGGTTCAGTTATACTCCGGGGGAACAACATAATCCTCATAAGTCCGGTGGAGTGACAGTTCGGGTGTACCGATGTATGAGGAAGCGCTGGAGTACATAAAGGCGTGTGAGGACGGTGTCCTGCAGAGCGACCTGTGGAAGTGTCTGGATATAGATTCCCGGAAATGTTCTCGGATAGTCACAAAGCTCTTGAAGGATGACCTCATCACCCGGGAGCCCGAGTCGGTGGATGGGGTCAGAACTTACCGGCTCCGGTACGTCCGGGTCCTCAACTCCTCCGGCCGCTTCAGGCAGCTCCTGGTGGGGGGCGCCTTCGAGCCGTGTGCCGGCTGCATAAACGAATGCGTCCCCGAGCACTGTCCTGAGCTGAGCGAGTGGATCTTCGCCGTAGTCCTGGCGGAGGGCGCCGACCTCGGCCTCGACAAGCCGGCCAAGAAGGTCAGCGCAGCCCACCTCCAGCCGTAAGGGCCGCTACCGTTCTCTTCAAATCTTCCGGGGAAGGCCTGCCTGACCCCTCCGCCGCTGCGGGGCTCAGGCCGCCCGGATAAAAAAGGTCTTATATATTCTCTTGGGGGGCGGGCATTGAACGCGGACCATCAGGAGCTTATCTGGATCTGACCTTCACCGAAGCCCTTCTTCACCAAGATCTTCTTTATACGCCCGGTATGATTGCCTTGCAGCTCTATGACGCCGTAGCCCTTGACGGTCCCACCGCAGGCAAGCTCCGATTTGAGATGTGTAGCTAGTTCGCTGAGATCTATCTCGTGAGGATCTATCCCCTGGATCACTGTAACCTCTTTACCATATCTTCGCCGGTTGATCTTCACCGTGATCCTCTGCTGCTCCTTGGCCACCTCTTGGCATATGCAAAGGTCTTTGGGAAGGCCGCATACTGGGCACATCTCGGAACTCATCTTCTGGTAGTTACCTCCACAGAATATATGAACTCATTCCTTGCATCCCCTATCGGTCCTGCAGTTGAGCCAATCTCCTGATCGAGATGAAATCGATAGGGTAAATAGCTATTGGTGGCCGGGCAGACCGGAAAAAGACCCCCGGATGGATAGTCAAGAACCTTTCGCCCCGCCGGTGGAGGGGACCACCGGGATCTCCGTTCCCGAAGGGTCTTCCCCTCACCTCCTCACCTCCCCAAGCCTCCTCGCGATCACCTCGCCGAGGAATATGGCCAGGGCGAGGAATAGGAGAGGCAAGCGGCGGCTGACCCTCTCCTGGACGGTGATCTCGCTCCTCTTCCTCGCCTCCTCGACGAGGCTCCTTGCCACCTCCTCCTCGGTGAAGACCATCCCGCCGGTGGACATGATCAGCCTCGGGAAGTCGGGGTTATAGCCGACAAACCTGTACTCCAGGGGGTAGTTTACGGCGATACCGTAGTCCCCCACGGCGTATATCCCCTCCTCCTCGGGGGTGATGACCGCAGAGTACCGGTTCTCCCCCACCCTCTCCGCCTCCACCCCCTCGATCCTGGGAGGGCTCGGGCTTGTGATCGTCAGCTGGAGGGGGGTCCCCGCCCAACCGTCCTCGGCGTCGACCCTCCAGGCCTCGGGCCTGGGGTCGCCGATCGCCCAGTTCACCATCCTGGAGACGAGCCTCGAGCTGGGGGCGGAGTAGACCTCCGGCGCCCAGGCGGTCCCGTCGTCGGTGGTGAGGGCCGCCACCCTCCCCAGGCCGTACCTCCAGCTGGTGAGGATCGGCTTTCCGTCGAGCATCACCACCAGCCTCTGGCCGCCAGGTTTCGGGGTGACGTCGTTGAAGCCGGTGGCGTTGGCGGCGAGGGCCAGGTCGGAGGTGATGTAGTGGTTCTGGTTTGCGATCATCAGGGCGTAGCCGCTGGCCGGGACCTCCTCCACCTCCGGCACCTCCCCCTCCTCCGGCATCTCCCCCGCCCGGATGGTCACCGACCCCGGATAAAGGGCGGGGTGGTACTCCGCCCCGCTCTCGGCGGCGAGGTCTCTGAACCCGCCGGCGGCCCCCTCGAAGGCCTTCACCTCCACCAGGTGGACCGTCGCCCCCATCTCCTGGATCATCCTCGCCGACTCCGAGAAGACCTCGGGGTACTCTCGGATCCTGCCGTCGGAGATGACGATCACCTCCCCCTCGCTGCTGCTGGCGTTGAGGAGATCCCAGGCGAGGGCGAGGCCGACGTTCAGCTGGGTCTCCTCCTGGGCGCCGGGCTGGGGGGAGAGGCTGGATATCCGGTCCTGGATCATAATCTCCTTCCCGACGATGGGGGTGGGGGTGAAGACGACGAAGGCCTCGGTCCCGAAGACGACGAGGGCGACCCGGTCGTCCCTGAACTCCGGCGCCTTGAGGAGCTCGATGGCCAGGGCCTTCTCGTAGTCGAGGAAGGTGGCTCCGCCCACCGACATCTCCCTCCGGGTGCTCCCCGAGATGTCCATGATGAGGACCGTCGTCTTCCCCCCCTCGAAGATGCTGGGGACCGACTTCACCGGGAGGATCTCCTCGAGGCTCGAGTTCCTGTATTCGCCGAAGTCGAAGGAGCTCCTCCCCCCCACCACCACGAGCCCTCCCCCCTCCCGGACATAATCCTTCAGCCCTGAGAGCTCCGGTCCGTACCTCTGGTCGTCGAGGACTACGGCCTTGAACCTCTTCTCCCCGGCGCCCAGCTCCTCGGCCCTGAAGGTGGGGGAGACGGTCAGCCTGTAGTGGTCAGAGAGGACCCTCGATAGGGGAGACTCCCCCTCCGCCACCAGGAGGACCTCGGGCTTGGGGACGACGTAGACGGCCTTCTGGTAGCGGTCGTTCTCCGGGATGGCGTCCGTCGGGAAGCTGATCGACGCCTCCAGGATGTGGGTTCCCGTCGTTGGAAACCGGTGGGAGATCTTGATGGAGGCGGACCTCCCGTCTCCCGCGATCCGGTTCTGGTAGATGACCGCGCCGTCGGCCCTGACGGTGAGGTGGCCGTCGAACTCGCCCCCCGAGCTCCTGACGACGACGGTGAAGGGGTACTCCCCCCCGAGGACGGCGGTGTTCGTTCCGGAGATCTCGACGCTCCGGTCCTCCCGGATGGGGGCCATCTCCAGGGCGAAGACGGTGGTGTTGGCGGACCGGGCGAGGGCGAGGGCCTCCTCCAGGTCCCGCCCCCGGTTGCTGTAGCCGTCGGTGACCAGGAGGAGGGCTCCGCCCTGCTGGGCGTACTGGAGGACCTTGTCGCCCAGGGGCGTAGCCGTCCCCGAGAAGCTCCTGATGGTGGAGTCGGGGAGGCCGGCCTGGACCCTCTCCGCCGCCCCCTGGTCGAAGATCTCCATCGAGGCGGTGAGGTCCGAGACGACGGTGATGATCGGCCGCCTCGCGGAGGTCGTCTCCGTCACCGTGACGTAGGGGTTTGCCAGGGCCACGACCAGGAGGCAGAATATCGCCGTCCTGCTGAGGACGAGGAGCCTGTTTCTCCCCTTTCGGAGGCTCGCAAGCCCCAAGATCAATATCAGAGGTATGAGCCCCAGGAGGCGGGGCTCCGAGAAGTAGAGCCCCTCCATCATCTTCCTCTCCTCCGGAGGATGGCGAGCTCCAGGATTATGAGGGCGGCGGCGATGAGGACCATCCACCCCGAGAGGTCCTTTCGGACCAGCTTCTCGGAGGTCCTGCCGGAGGCGAAGGACCCGAGGTTGAGGGTCCTCCCCCCCTGGAGGTTCGACTCGACGGGATCGTACATGTTGGCGGCGATGGTTCTCCCCTGGAACCTATAAACTCCCACCCTGTCCAGGAGGAGGACGTCTGTGGAGATCCTCCCGCCCGGGGCCTCCACCAGGGCCGTCTCCCCGAGGCGTATCACCTCCCCGGTCTTCCGGTTCGACTCGGATATGTCGGGGACCTCCGTCAGCCAGTTCGTCATCTTGTACCAGAAGAGGGGGTACTCCGGCCTCTGGCTGAAGTCGGAGCTCTCCTGGGAGAGGCCGAGGTAGACTACGGTCCCTCCCCCGAGCCTCCAGTAGGATATGACGGGGACTCCGTTCGCCTCGGCTATCGTCACCGACCCCCGCCGGGGAGAGGCCTGAAGGTAGCCCTTGACCACCACCTCGTCCAGGTGGAGGTCCCCGGTGAAGGCCGGGTTCCTCCTCCAGAGGGGGGCGGACTCGTTGACGATCCCGCCGATCCTGACGGGGAGGTACTCGGGGCTGGCGGAGGAGTTGGTGCCGATGTAGACGACCCTCCCACCGCCGTAGACGTATCGGTTCAGCTGGCCGTCGTTTGTGGAGTCATCCGTCACCACCAGGTCGAAGCCTCCATAATCGCCGGAGCGGCCGATCTCTATCCCCGAGATCGACCTGAGGGCGGCGAGGGGGGCGCCCTCCTCCCCCAGGTAGAGGGCCCTCCTCGGCCTCACCTCCGGGACGGAGACGTAGGCCCTGTTGTCGGAGGAGATGGCGTCCTCCACCTCCAGGGTGACGATGGTGATCCCGGGGGAGGCGTCGAAGGTGAGGTAGCTCTCACCCCCAGACCCGATCGTCCTGGTGGTGGTGGTGGTGCCTCCGGGCCCCTCGATCCTGATGGGGACGGTCCTGGTCCTGCCGTAGTTTCTTATGAGGCAGGAGCAGTTTGCGATCCCCCCGGAGTCGATGATCCAGCCTCCGACGATCCCCACGTTATCCCCCCCTCCCCCGGTGTCGACGAAGACGACCCCCGTCCCCTCCGTCTCGATCAGCCCCCTAGTCACCTCGGGGTCGTCCCCGATCCAGCTGATGAAGTCGGAGATGACGAGGATCTGCCCCCCCTCCGCCCCCAGGAGGCTTCTCCCCATCACCATCCCCGCCGAGAGGTCCGCCGAGACGGCCCGGGGGGTGAGGGCGCTGAAGGCCGACCTCGCCTGGACCTCGTTTCCCTCCCGGAGGGCGAGGAGGGGGATCGTCTCCGCGAGGACGATGCTGATCCGGTCCTGGCCGGAGGAGTACCGGAGGAAGATCGCCTCCGCCTCGTCGAAGCTCGCCTCCATGCTGGCGGAGAGGTCGATGACCACCACCAGGTGCTCTCCCTGGATCCCCCGCCCCTCGGTGTAGGGGCCGGCGGCGGCGATGACGAGGAAGACGATCACCAGAAGCTGGGTCCAGAAGAGGGGGTCGGTGACCAGCCGGCTGAGGGAGGCGGAGGGCTTCGCCTCCCCCTCGAGGATGAAGGCCGTCGACGGGAAGGGGAGGTCCCTGGGCTTCGGCCTGATCATGTAGAGGATGATCAGGGGGACGACGCTCAAGAGTCCCAGGAGGGCCAGGGGGCTGCTGAAGGGCATCGCCAATCCTACGCCCACGGCCGAGAAAAGGTTTGCGGAAGCTTCGGCGCTTCGTCCGTGGCAACATTCTTAATACGATTGAAGACGAGAGCTTCACCTGGTTCTGCTCATCGAGGTGGTGGACAATGATCAGCATCATGGATGTATATCAGCTCCTGCCCAAGACCAACTGCAAGAAGTGCGGCTTTCCCACCTGCATGGCCTTCGCCGTCGAGCTCCTCGGCAAGAGGAAGGCGATCGAGGACTGCACCCCCCTGGTGGAGGAGCCGAAGTACGAGAAGAAGCTGGCAGGGCTGAGGGAGCTTATGGCCCCCCTCCTCAGCACCGAGGCCACCGAGACGGGCATGGTGATCCATCCGGAGAGGTGTTACGGTTGCGGAAACTGCGTCGTCGCCTGTCCCGTCAACGTCGCGAGCGACCCCAAGGGGACGGCCATAGGCCGGGGCCCCGTCAGCGGCAAGGCGATCCTGATGGTGGAGGACGGCGTCGTCAAGTGCGTCAACGTCGATCAGTGCAGGAGGTTTGGGCCCGAGAAGGTCCTATGCAACGCCTGCATCGTCACCTGTCCCAGCAAGGCGATCGAGTTCATCTAGGTGATCAAAATGGCGTTCTGTACAGGTTGCTCTCTATTGTGTGACGACATCGAGGCGGATTTTGATGGGATGCAGGTGAAAAGGACCCTGAACCTCTGCAGGAAGGGGCGGGCCCACTACGACTCCCTTGCCGTCGACAGGCTCACCCCCACCGCCGGCGGCTCTGAGGTGAGGGTCGAGGAGGCGGTCTCCGCCGCCGGGGAGCTCCTCGCCGGGGCGGACCGCCCCCTCCTCCTCGGCTTCGGCCGGTCGACCCTGGAGGCCCAGAGGCTGGGGATCGAGCTCGCGAAGAAGCTCGGCGCTGCCATCGGCGACCCCACCTCCCGGCAGGGGCTGATAACGGAGGGGATTCTGAAGGGGGAGCTTCCCACCTGCACCTTCGACGACGTCCGGAATTACGCCGACGTCTCGATATACTGGGGGGACGACCCCTCCAGCAGCCATCCCCGCCACCTCTCCCGCTTCTCCTACTTCCCCCGGGGGGAGAAGAGGCAGAGGGGGTACGAGGAGGACCGGGAGGCGATC
The DNA here is from genome assembly GCF_000235565.1 of Methanothrix harundinacea 6Ac. Classification (NCBI taxonomy): domain Archaea; kingdom Methanobacteriati; phylum Methanobacteriota; class Methanomicrobia; order Methanotrichales; family Methanotrichaceae; genus Methanothrix; species Methanothrix harundinacea. The sequence continues at coordinate 2,475,290 of NC_017527.1, read as the reverse complement.
GTCATCGACGTCCGGAGGTCGCCGACGGCCACCATCGCCGCCGACGGCTTCTTCCAGGTCCCGCCCGGGGGGGACGCCGCCTTCGCCGAGGCCCTGACGGCCGCCCTGGGGGGGAAGATCCCCAAGGTGGAGGATAAAAAGAAGATGCTGAACCTGGCGACGAAGCTCCGGAAGGCGAAGTTCGGGGCGATCTTCACCGGGCCGGGGCTCGCCGATGCCCAGGGCGACCTCGGCTGGTTCTTCTCCCTGGTGGCGAGGCTGAAGGAGTTCACCCGGTTCTCCGTCATCCCCAGCCTCCCCGAGTACAACGCCCGGGGGCTCCACCAGGCCCTCTTCGACGCCGCCGGGTCCTCAGGCCCCGTCACCTTCGGGGACGAGGGAGGCTCCTGCCTGGGGTTGCCGGGGCTTCTGGAGGGGTGCGACGCCGTCCTGGTCGTCGGCTCCGACCCTCTGGCCGGCCTTCCCGCCCCCCTGGCGAGGCGGCTGGCGAAGGTTCCGATGGCTGCGGTCGGGACCCATAGAAACTTAACCACCGACGCCGCCGGGGTGACGATCCCCACCGCCATGGCGGGGCTGGAGGCGGGAGGGGCCGCCCTCCGGGCCGACGGGGTGAGGGTCGACTTCGATTCTGCGGTGGAATCGGATCGCTCCGCCGATCTTCAGATCCTCGAGATGTTGATGGAGGCGGTCTAGATGGGAGAGATGGAAGAGCTTTTAATCGTCACGTACCGGGGGATCTTCCAGGAGGTGGAGGAGGCCCTGGGGATCTACAGCGACTCGTACCGCGAGGAGAGCGCCCTCCTATTCCTGGACCGCGGCGACGCGTTGGGGAGAAAGATCCAGGCCGACAGCCCCGTCCTCCTGGAGACGGCCACCGGTAAGGTGGTGGTGGTGGCGAAGGTCTCCGAGGAGCCCCATCCCGGGATCGGCTTCATGCCGAGGAGCCCCTGGTCGGCTCAGCTCCTCCCCGCCGAGGCGGGCGAGGGCGGCCTCCTCCAGATGAAGAGGTTCCAGGCCCGGGTTGGCTCTGCTGGGGAGGCGGTGACGACGATCGAGGAGATCGGCGAGAGGATCCGGGGTCCCTGACCCTCCGGAGGCGGCGAGATGAACCTTATCTCAATCAGAGACCTCTCTCCCGGGGAGGTGGAGGCGATTCTGGACCGGGCGGACGAGCTGAAGGCGCGAAGGTGCGACCCCTCCGCCCGATCGATCCTGGCGGGAAAGAGCCTCGCGGCGATCTTCGAGAAGCCCTCCACCAGGACGAGGGTCTCCCTGGAGGTGGCGATGGCCGACCTGGGGGGCCACGCCCTCTACCTCTCCACCAAGGACCTCCAGCTCGGCCGGGGTGAGACGATAGCCGACACCGCCCGGGTCCTCTCTCGCTTCGTCCACGCCATCGCGGCCCGGGTCTACGACCACAAGACCGTCGAAGAGCTGGGCCGCTACGCTGAGGTGCCGGTCATAAACGCCCTCTCCGACCTCGAGCACCCCTGCCAGATCCTGGCGGACCTGATGACGGTGAGGGAGCGGTTCGGCCGCCTCGCCGGCCTGAAGGTCGCCTGGGTCGGGGACGGAAACAACGTCTGCAACTCGACGATCCTCGCAGCGGCGATGATGGGGATGGAGATGGCGGTAGCCGCCCCGCCGGGGTACGAGCCAGACCGCAAAATATTAGATCTGGCTGAGAGTCTTGGTGGAAGAACCGCCGTCCTCGCCGACCCCCTCGAGGCGGTCAGGGGTGCCGAAGTCGTCAGTACCGACACCTGGGTCTCCATGGGCGACGAGGCCGAGGCGGCGAAGCGGTTAGGGGCCTTCCGGAGGTATCAGGTCAACTCCGACCTCCTCCGGCACGCGAAGGAGGACGCCATCGTCCTCCACTGCCTTCCGGCTCACCGGGGGCACGAGATCACCGACGAGGTGATGGACGGCCCCCAGTCCGCGATCCTGGACCAGAGCGAGAACCGGCTCCATTCGGTGAAGGCGGTGCTGGAGAGGCTTCTGGTCTGAGGTCTCCGAGGGCCTCAAAGTACGACGGACCGGTGATATCTCGGCGTCAAGATGATATTCTGAAGAGCGGGGGTTGCCAAGCGGTCAAAGGCGCAGGGCTTAGGACCCTGTCCTGCAGAGGTTCGTGGGTTCGAATCCCATCCCCCGCACCAATTTGCTTCGCATGATCCCGGATCTTTTTTCCTCTGGCCGCCCTCTTCGGTGCCACGATCCTGGGCCGTCTCTCAGGGAGGCCAAAATGGGCCCGGGTGGCCATGCCTCCAGGTGAGACATCGCCACGGGCGGGGTTCAGATCTTCATCCCGCCTCCCCCAGCGGTGATACTATTACTTGATTCTATATTACTTAAGCGCAAAGTTGATCTCTGGTTCTCCCGTACATGCCCGGGGTGGGTTAGTGATGAAAGCCATTAGGCCTCCAATAATAGTCCTGGGGATGATGCTCCTTGGCATCGCCGCCGTGACCGCCGAGCTGCCCGAGTTTAATGCGGGAGCCGCTGTCAATATGGGTCTTCCCGTGAGCTTGGATCTCCTCTCGCAAGGAGCAGAGATCAAGTATGAGATGGTTACAGAGAAGGACTCGCTGGTTGTTTACAGGCTCAACGAATCGACCGGCGATTGGGTTTACGTATCTGGGGACGGCAGCATCTTGGTGGCGAGGACCGCGGAGTTTGACTTTGATGCGATGGAAGATCTGAGGACTGAGCTGTACGATGCCATCGATTTTATCGCAGCCACAGGGACGAACGTCTCGGCTGAAGAGCGAAAGGACGCCATGGATGGAATTGTATATTATGGCAATTATCACAGCTTGAAATATCCATTCACCGGGAACTGCGAGATCCACCTGGTCGTTCCGAATTGCACCATTGAAGCTGCCCGGTTTAGCGTTGATGGATCGAGTTATTATAGAGGGGAATGCAGCACCTGCGACAGAGGGCACGAGTATTATATCAACGGCACTAAGATCACCTTCTGCGCCAGGCCAACCCTCAGCAGCCATTCCGGATACTGCAGAGTTCCCCAGGTGGAGATCACCGAGAGGCTGATGGAAGGGACATTTAACATAACCTCCAAAGACGTGGCCGATGACGAGGAGATGACGATGAATATTGAAATAATCACCTCGTCCGAGCCACAAGAACCGTTCCTGCTATATGCCCCTCAGTCCGGGGCCGGGATCACGGAAACCGCCGATTCCCATGGCCTGGAGGCCCTGAGGGAGGCGACCCATCTGGATATTTAAGTTGGATCTGGGGAAGGTGGGGTTGGATGGCCACCTCTCCCTCCATCTACCTCTTTTATTCGTAATTTCTGGATAATGGGCGGGGACGGTTTTTAGGGTGCCGGAGACCGCCTGGCCGAGTTGGGATGCGGCCTCAGTGGTCGAAGTGGAGCCGGACCCGGCATGCCCCATCTCTGGTGTCGACCCGGACGGAGTTTGCGTACCTGGTCACCATGAACGCCGCAAGGCTGGCCGAGGGCCCCTCCCCCAGGAGGTCCACCACGTCGGGCCTCCTCGACGGCAGGACGGGGGGCTCGCCGCGGTACCTGGCGACGACGTCCAGGTTGAACTCGTCGAAGGAGACCTCCAGGTCGATATCCCCCTCGGCGAGCCCTGCGGAGCCGACGGCCTCGAAGAGCTCGTTGGTGGCGGATATCGCCCGGTATATCACCTCCCTCCTCGCCCCCCAGGCCGACCCCTGCCTCTCCAGGAAGTTGAAGATCGAGTCGGCGTCGTCGACCCCGGGGCGGAGGACGAGCCGGACCCGCTTTGAGATCCCGATCCTGAAGAGGAGGTTTAAGAGGACGACCAGGACCGCGGCGAGGGAGAGGGAGGAGCTGAAGACGGGGGCGAGGATGGGGGGGACGCCGTCGTAGAGGCCGGGGAGGGCGTCGACGGAGAGGCCCATGATCAGGGGTATCCCCACCAAAAACGTCCTCCGGGCGTCGAGCATCCTCGACATTATTATCTGGAACCCGGCGACGATCATGAAGCTGACGGAGTATATCAGGGTCGCCCCCATCACCGGCTCCGGCATCACCACGAAGACCATGGCGAGCTTGGGGAGGAAGGCCAGGAGTACGAGGATCCCGCCGATGGCGAAGGCGATCCTCCGGCTCGTCGCCCCCGTCCCGATCGAGAGGCCGATGTTGCTGGAGGAGGTGGACTGGCCCATCGTCCCGACGAGGCCGCCGAAGACGGCGGAGAGGCCGTCGGCGAGGATCCCCTGGCTGACGTTCTTCATGTCGGTCCTCTTCCAGTCGGCGTCGTTGATCTTCTGGCAGGTGGTGATGTCCCCGATCGTCTTGAGGGAGGAGCAGGTTATCGCCACCATGAAGGGGAGGAGGAGGGCGACGTCGAAGGACCAGCCGAAGTAGTCGAGGTGGGGTACGGCGGCGAGGGGCGCCTCGGCGAAGAGGTCGAGGTGGTCGGCGGTGAGGATCCCAAGGTGGATGGAGGCGAGGTAGCCCATGGCCATCCCCACCAGGACTGAGTAGAGCCTCAGCCTCCCCCGGGACCAGACGCTGATCCCCACCATCGTCCCCAGGGTGAGGAGGGCCACCGCCAGCTCGGGGATCTCGGTCGCGGCGTCGGCGCCGCCCCTGCCCATGAAGTTCGCGAGGGCCGTGGGGATGACGCTGATCCCCACCATCGCCACCACGAGGCCGGTCACCTCCGGAGGAAATAGGACCCGGAGCCGGTGGAGGAACCTCGATAAGAGGACCTCGAAGGAGCCGGCCACCGCCGTCATCCCGAAGAGGAGGTGGAGGCCTCCGACGTTCGCTGCCAGGAGGGAGGCGGATAAGAAGGATGGTCCGCAGAGGGCGGGGCAGAGGTACCCCGAGCCGACGCCCCGCCGGTTGAGGGCGTGGAGGACCGTCCCCACCCCCGCCGCCAGCATCGACATGCTGACCATGAACTCCGCCTCCTCGGGGCTCCCGCCGATGGACCTCACTATCACCACCGGGAAGATGAGGCTTATGGCGATGAGGAAGACGTGCTGGAGTCCGAGGAGGAGGGTCGCCGGGAGGGGCGGATCGTCGTCGACGGCGTAGGTGAGGTTCGGCGGTCTCTTGGCCATTTATGGTCTTGAGAACTCTTCTGCATAATTGACTTATACCGTTGTCGGTCCTCCATCCCGATGAGGGGCTTTCTTGGGTCGCGTTGGGATCGGGCCCCTCTCCGGGGCAGGGTAGCCTAAGCCCCTCCCCCGCGGTGGCGGACCGTCAGGGTGAGGAGGTTCTCATCCCCCTCCCGCCGGTACTCGGCCCCGTCGGTGAGGTTCCGGACGAAGAAGATCCCGAGCCCCCCCACCTCCCGCTCCTCCAGGGGGCGGTCCACCTCCGGCGCCGGGGCCTCCAGGGGGTTGAAGGCGACCCCCCGGTCCCGGAGGAGGACGACGGCCCGGTCGCGATAGATCCGGCATTCGATCTTGATCCCCACCGAGCCGCTGTACATGATGATGTTCGTCGCCGCCTCGTCGACGGCCATCATCAGGCGGAACCTCTCCCGCCGGTCGAGGGCCGACCCCTCCGTCGAGGAGAGGATGAACTCCCTTATCCCGGCGAGGCTTTCGGTCCTGCTCTCCGCCGCCATCTCGAAGCTCCCCCTCACCCCCTCCTCCCCCCCTTCAGCACCACCAGGGTGATGTCGTCGAACTGGGGCTCTCCCTCGCTGAAGGCGAGGACAGCCCCGGCGATCTCCTCGACGAGGGCCGCCGCCGGGAGGCTCCTGTGCTCCTTCGCCAGCAGAAGGAGCCTCTCGACCCCGAACTGCTCCCCGGCGGCGTCCGTCGCCTCCGTCACCCCGTCGGTGTAGAGGACGACGACGTCCCCCTCCGAAAGCTCGACCTCCCCCTCCTCCATCTCCGCCTCCTCCAGGACCCCCATGGCGATCCCCCGGGTCTTCAGGAGGGCGACCTCGCCGGTCCCGCCCCTCAGGAGGAGGGGGGGGTTGTGGCCGGCGTTGACGTACCTGAGGGTCCGGGCCTCCTCGTCGAGGAGGGCGAAGAAGAGGGTGACGAACATCCCGGAGTTGGCGTCGGCGGAGATCAGCTCGTTCGCCCTCCTCGCCACCTCCCCCGCCGTCGGCTCCCCGGAGGCGCTCGCCCTCACCATCGCCCGGGAGAGGACCATGAAGAGGGCGGCGGGGACCCCCTTCCCCGAGACGTCGGCGATGGCGATCCCCATCCTCCCCCCCGGGGTGGGGACGAAGTCGTAGAAGTCGCCCCCCACCTCCTCGGCGGGGCGGCTGATCGCCGCCACCTCAAAGCCCCTCAGGGCCGGGACCGTCTCCGGGAGGAAGCTCTCCTGGATCTTCCGGGCGATCTCCAGCTCCAGCCTCCTCCTCTCCAGCTCGATTAGGTACTCGTCCCGCTCTTTTGCCGTCTCCCGCTCGCGGATCAGGTTGGTCGTCATCAGGGCGAAGATCAGGGCTCCGACGGCGTTGGAGACGATCATGGGGGCGGCCGCCGCCCGGACGACGGTCACCGCCTCCGGCCGGGGCTCGGCGAGGAGGAGGACGGTGAGCATGTGGAGGGCCTCGAAGAGGGCGGTGAGGACGACCGCCCCCCCCACCCCCACGAACCTCCGCCGGTTTGCGAGGTAGACGAGCCCCGCCAGGGACCCCACCAGGACGGTGGCGAGGGAGCAGGCGGGGCCTGTGAACCCCCCCTGGAGGAGCCGGTACCCCCCGCCGATCAGCCCCGCCCCGAGGCCGACGACGGGGCCGCCGACGAGCCCTCCCATCACCGGCCCCAGGTCCCGGACGTTCGCCACCACCCCGGCGACCTCGACCCCCGAGACCGTCCCGAAGATGGAGAAGGCGCCGAAGATCAGGGCCATAGCCGCCTGGTTCTTCCTCGTCAGCCTCCCCTCGATCAGCTCGGTGAAGCTCTCCGTCCTGGTGATGAGGTAGGCTGCGACGACGATGACGCAGATCTTCTCGATGAGGAGGAGGAGGGGGGGGCTGACGATCGGATCCATCCGCGCCTCGGGGCTGGCGGGGGCCGGGCTAGCGGGGGGTCCTTCCCCGCCGCCCGAACTCCTCCACCGCCTCCTCTTCCCGGTCGTATATCTCGAAGAGCTGGGTGAACCCGGCGATCTCGAAGGTCTCCCGGACGTAAGGCTGGAGGCCGGCGAGGAGGAGGTCGCCGCCCTCCTTCCTCAGCCTCTTCAGGGACGCCAGCATCACCCGGAGCCCCGAGCTGCTGATGTAATCCACCCCGGATAAGTTCGCCACCATCTTCCGGCAGCCGCCGTCGATCAGCCCCTCCATCCTCACCCGAATCTCCTCCGAGGATCGAGCGTCGAGCCTCCCCCCCGGGGAGAGGATCTCCACGTCCCCCGAACTTCTATTGGACAGCATCATCTTCATCCCACCATCTTCGGACGGGGGTGTTGCCCCCTCCGGTCCCGGAGCGATCCGGTACAGAGCTCTTCTGGGCTCAAATCTATTTATAAATAAGGACGGCCTAAACCTCTCCGCCTCCCTGACGATACGGGACCCCGGAGCGACCCCGCCCCGGGGTCCGTTCCCCGAGGTCCGGGGGCGGGGGGCGAGGAGGGAGCTTCAGCGGAGTCAGAAGTTCTTCAAAAGGCGGGCGGCACCCGGGGGGTGGAGGTCTTCCCGTACATCAGGACGGTCGATATGGTCTCCTCCAACTCTTACGTCCTATCCGCCCGGGACCAGATCTGCCTCATCGATCCGGGGGGCGACGACGGTCAGATGGACCGGCTGGTGGAGGTGATCGGGGAGCTCTGGGAAGAGAGGGCGAGGCCGGTCCTAATCTACCTGACCCACGTCCACGTCGACCACTCCTTCGAGCTCTCCCGAGGGGATCTCTTGGAGGGGCTCGGCGGGGCGGCGGTGGCGGTCCAGGAGGCGGGGGCCGTCTCCCTGGAGAGGGGGGACCCGGCGATGACCCTCTCCTGCCTCCTGGGGAGGGAGGTGGCCCCCAGGTCTCCCGAGGTGAGGCTCCTCTCTTCGGCGGATCTCGCCGCCCCGGGCCGGAGGCTTATCGAACTCGGGCGGGGCGCGGCCTTCGAGTACGAGACCGCATCCTTCGGGATCGGGGACGGGGTCGTCCTCCACCGCCAGAGGGTGGAGCTGGGGGGCGGCGACGCCCTCGAGGTGTACCACACCCCGGGCCACAGCCCCGACAGCGTCTGCCTCCGGGCCGGGGAGCTCCTCTTCCTCGGAGACCTCCTCTTCGCCTCCAACCCCGGGGTGGCGGGGATCCCGGGGTGGTCCCGGGCCGACCAGATCGGGTCGATCCGGAGGGCCCTCTGGCTTCTGGAGGGGGGGGAGGTCCTCCAATGCTGTCCTGGCCACGGGAGGCCCATGGAAGCCGGGGCGGCGAAAAAGACCCTCTGCCGCCTCCTCCAGTACACCCTCTCCCTGGGGGATCCCCTCCTGATCGACGGGGGGTGGGCGAGGGAGGCGGCCGAGTACTCCGCCGTCGCCCTCCGGGAGCTGGAGCGGCTCTTCACCATCATCGCTGGAAGGCTGATCCTCGTCTCCTCCGTCCTGGAGGACCTGGGGGAGGGGGAGGCGGCGAGGGAGATCGAGGCGCTGGTGGACTCCGGGGCCGTCGACGACCTCTTCTCCCGCTGGCACGATCGGCTCTCGAGCTGCCGGGGGGGCGGGCTCTTGGAGATCGAGGTAGTCCACGAGGCGGGCCGGATCGTAGGAAAGCTGGAGGGGCTCTTCGATGGGGGCGGGGTCGCGGACCTCTTCGAAGACCACCTCCTGAGGAGGGCCGGGCGGCTTCTGAACGACTATATGGTGACCTACAGGGGCTTTCGGCCCCCTCAGTGCCTGAGGGCGGAGGATCTGACCTCGATCCTCCGGGGTTCGATAGAGGGGTTCATCCGGAGGCCCCGCCCCGGGGATCAGATCCTGGAGGCGGAGACGGAGGAGGAGTGGCTCCGGGCCCTGAAGGCGCGGATCTCCTACGTCCCCCTCCCCGAGAGGGTCTCCGTCGCCTTCGCCGGCTCGGGGGGCCTCCCCCCGGCGGTCGTCGATGGCGAGCGGCTGACCGACCTCGTCATAGACATCCTGGAGAGGCTCGCGGCGGGGATGGCGGAGGAGGTCGCCATCGGCGCCTTCCAGGAGGGGGAGGGGGTCTTGGTGAGGATCGCCGGCCGGGGTCGGGGGATCCGAGATCCCTTCCGCCGGGATGAGTTGAGGTATCTGGAGCGGTCGATCTCCCTCTGCGGCGGCGACCTCGTCGCCGCTTCCGGGGGCGACGCCCCGGCGATATCCATCCGCTTCTCCGGGGATGGGGAGGGGGCCTAGCCGTCCCCCGGAGCCGCACCGCCCCGAGCCCCAACCTCCGGCCGGGCCTCTAACCCGATCATCTTCCATCCCCATCTCTCTTCGTTCCCTTCATCCCTTGATGGGCATCTTCATCATCTTCTTCTGCCATTTCTGGGCCGTCCTCCTCCCCCTCTTCCTCGCCCTCTCCTTTGATCTCAGGGGGCTGGAGCCCCTCCTCTCCGGAGGCTGGGGAGCGCAATTCTTAAAAGTCATGCAATTCTGTAACATCTAATGGAATATGAGGAAAAAAGATCGTGAAGAGGTAGCTGAAAATATCGGGGATTAATTTTTGGCCCCTTCAGCTCCGAAGCTATCCATCAGGCGGGTGAAATGATGAACAGATCATCTCTCTTGGCGGCGTGGGCTCTCATGATCCTGGCCATGGCCTCGATCGGGTCTGCGACCTACTGGGAGGAGCCACGGCTCTTCGTCTCCTCCTCCTCGGCATCGGTGACGATCACCGGGAACGTGGTTCCTTCGGCCCCCCCCGTCACGCCCGTGACCAACCCTGCGGCCACCTTTTGTGTAAACAAGGGATACCGGCACGAGATCAGGACCGACCCGGTGACGGGAAACCAGATCGGCTACTGCGTCTTCCCCGACGCGAGCGAGTGTGAGGCGTGGGCCTTCTTCCGGGGGACTTGTACCTTCACCCCCGCGCCCGTCTCGGGCCCCGGGGAGGAGCCCGTGGGGCCCGTGCCCCCCTCTGGGGAGGGGGACGGGGACGATGGCGCCGGAGATGGGGACGGCGGAGATGGAGGCGACGGAGCTGGCCTCGAAGGGGACGGGGTCCCGACCCCGGGGGTGGAGGCTGCCTCCGATCTGGAGAGGATAGCTGGGGAGATGGAGCCCCTCCTGGCGAAGGAGGCGGCCGGGACCCTGACCCCGGAGGAGGCGGCAGCCCTGACGGCGAAGAGGCTAGAGCTCCTGGAGGCGGAGATGGTCCTCCTGGAGGCGGAGAGGGCGAGGCTGGATCTCGAGGGGAGGCGGCTGTCCCTGGAGGCGGAGAGGCTCGCCCTCCAGCTGGAGGTGAAGGGGATCGAGAGGAGGGCCCTCCTGGGGGCGGCCGAGGAGGGGGACGACGACCGCCTGGAGGAGATAAAGGCCCTCCTCCTGATCCTGGATCTGAGGGAGGAGGTCCTGGAGATCGAGGGGAGGGGCCTCTCGGGGGCGCCCCTCCCCGAGGATGAGGGGCGGCTCTCGGAGCTCGCCGAGGCGATGGCCTACCTGGAGGGCTCCGGGAGTGAAGGCGGGGCGGAGGGCTGAGGGCCCTTTCCGGCCGCCACCCCAACGCCCCTGCCGGAAAGGGTAGGGGCGGCTCTCATCTAATTTTCAAATTCTGGTGATGGATCGGGGCTCCGGGCCGCCTCCCCCTCCGTCCCTGCCCCTCCCCCCCGGCTTCCACCACTTCCTCTTCTTCTCCTCCTCCTCTTTCTCCCTTCCTCCCCGATACGGCCCCGGAGGAGTCTCCGCCGGGGACGAGAAGACTTATATCAAAATAAGCCCCAGACCTCCTCCTATGGAGCGGTCTGTCATCCTCGTCTCAGGAAGGGTCCAGAAGGTCGGCTACAGGTCGAAGGTCATAGCCCTGGCCCAGGAGATGGGGATCGTCGGATGGGTTGGAAACCTCCCCGACGGGAGGGTGAAGGTCGTCGCCGAGGGAGATGCTGCGGTTCTGGACCGGTTCGCCTCCGCCCTGAAGGTCAAAAACTCCCTCATCGAGGTCGCGGCCGTCGAGGTGGAGCGGCACGATGCCACGGGCGAGTTCGACGACTTCTCGAAGCTCGTGGATAGGGGGGAGACGGACTCGAGGCTCGACAGGTCTGCCGAGCTCCTCAAGGAGCTGATAGACGTCACCAGGCACGGGTTTTCCGATCTGGGGCAGAAGATGGACCGGATGCTCGATAAGCAGGACCAGATGCTCGACAAGCAGGATGAGACTATAGCGGCGATTAAGGGGATCGATTCCAAGATGGACCGGATGCTCGATAAGCAGGACATAATGATCGATAAGCAGGACCAGATGCTCGACAAGCAGGACCAGATGCTCGACAAGCAGGACCAGATGCTCGACAAGCAGGACATGATGATCGATAAGCAGGACCAGATGCTCGATAAGCAGGACCAGATGCTCGACAAGCAGGACGAGACGACGGGGGAGGTCCGGGGGCTGCGGTCGGACATGAAGGGGAGCTTCGATATGCGGCTTGAGCGGATCGAGACGGCCCTGAAGGAGAAGGGGATCATCTGAGGGGCCGGGCGGCTCCGGGCCGCCTCCCCGCCCCCTGGCCCCCTCTCCTCCCTCCCGCTCCTTCTGCCCCCGTCTCCCCCCCGCCTCGCCCCTCTCCTTCTCTCCTTCTCTCCTTCTCCTCCTCCTCCCCTCCCTCCCCCGCCTCCCCCGCCTCCACCACCGCCGCCGCCGCTGCTGCCTCGCTCCTTCTCCTTCGCCCCGCCTCTTCCCCGCCCTTCCGGAGAGTATCCGCCCCCCGTCTCCGGCTCCGCTCCCGATGCCGCCCTCGCCCGCCCCGGCCGCCCCGGGAGACGGATGTCACTTCCGGAAGGCCCGGCCTCTCCCACCTCTTCGGCCGCCGGGAGAAGATGAGGGCGGGCCCCGGGGAGGGTACTATCGCATTGTTTATACTGTAGCAATATTGTCTTTCTAAAGTTGGCCTCCCCCCCCGGGGACGGAAAGCTGATATACCCGGCCATTACATACCCAGATCGCCGGAAGGGTCCTTCCGGCCCGGCGGCCCCCCCGCAGGAGCTCCTCCCTCCAGGGCCGGAGGGGCCGTCGCGATACTAAACCCGGGCGTGGCGAATCTCCCCCCAAAGAGCCCCCCCGGCCGCGGGCCTCCCGCCGGGGGGCGATCTCCAAATTGAAAACTTTTGTATTACCCTCCTCCCTTCTCCGGGGGAGCTCCTCCCCCTGGCCCCGACATATCGGCAACTTACCTTTTGAAGATCTCCATGCCTGGACCTTTATAAGTTCTGAAATTATAAAAACTCTTCTCCAGAAGGTTTAATAGCTATTAGTTGCAGAGGATGGGATGGAAACTCCCGTAAAGGAGGGAAAAGGAAATGAGCAAGATATTGAAGAGCTTTGGAATGGCTGCGCTCCTCGTCGCCCTGCTGGCAGGGACGGGGATGGCGGATGTCGGCCCGATAACGGTAGACGGCTGTGTTATACATGCAACCACCTTTAGCCTTGACGCTGGCACGGTAGTGAACACGGATCTCGGGGTACTTCCAACCCCCAACCCAGCAGGTATCGCTGGTGGCAGCCTTGATGTCATCGCGGGTGCTGCCTGGACAGTGACGGTGGATGACGCTGGCAGTGGATTTATGCTAAAGGGAGTAGTTCCCCTGACCGATGAGTTCATCGTGAACGCAGTGGAATTGGATGGAACTGCAAAGTCCCTTTTCACTGGCACCGCAAATGTAGATTGTGATGCCCAGGAGAAAGCTGTAGTCTATCATCAGACTGTTCAGCCAGGCGATGCTGCTGGCGATTACGCGATCGTCCTCACCTACGCGGGAAGCCTAGACTAGACCAGTAGCCCAATAGGAAGTGAATATGGAGGGCTCTACCGTATTGGATCGGAGAATGAGCCCTCCCATCCATTTTTAATAGAGGAATAATATATGATACAAAGATCGCTGGAAAGCTCATTCTTAATAGCGGCCCTAGTAGTCCTTCTTGTAGTCCCATCCTCGGCTCAATCCTCGGAAAGCGGCGTTCCCGTCGGCATGGCTGGGAGCGGATACGGGACCCTGGGAGATGGCCCATTAGCTCCTGGTAACGGTCTATCGATAAATGTTTATCCTTCTGGTGCGTCGTTGTTCCTCATAGTGGATCAAGACGTGACGGCTATGGATGAGATAGACATAACTGCGAGTGGTAGCTGGATTCTGACGGTCGAAGACGTAAATACAGGAAACAATAAGAGCAAGATGAGAAAATATGCCGAAGGAGGATATGTAACCCCCGAGGCATCCTTAACTAATAAATTTAAGGTATTGGTGGATGATATAGGAAACAACGGAGAAAGCGGGGAAATATTTAATACTCTGACTGATGCGACCGATCTCTCTAATCCTGTCAATATTGTACAGCACGACGGAAGCTTTACCAATAAAATAATAGATCTTATGTACTCTCAGAAAGCACATTCTGATGATGTAGCAGGACGATATCGTATAAATCTTCAAATCGCCCTAAGTTCTGTTTGATCCATGAAATTATGGAGGAGATATTATGAACTACAGCACAGTAAAAATTTTGTTCTTAGCCGTTTTTGCCTTCTCCGCGATCGTATCGCCCTCGTCGGCCTTCAGCGTCGACGGGGCAATATTCAGCGAGGAGGTATCCCCTGGCCAGGAGATCGTACACGAGATGATAGTGTCCGCAGGAGAAGACGAACTCCTCCCTAACATGACGGCGGAGGTCGTTGGATTTGCAATGACGGAGGACGGAGCGAACATCGAACTTCTTCCTGAAGATGACACAGAACTCTTTTCGGCCAGGCCCTTCCTCTCAGTAGAGCCGACAAGTTTCGATCTGGAGTCCGGCGAGCGGAGGTCCCTCAATCTTACAGGTACCGTCCCCGAAGATGTCGGCGAAGGAGGAAGGTACGCTCTCGTCACGATAAAGACGGCGCCAAAGGAAAGCGAAAAAGCCAGCGTCATGATCATTACGGCGATACAGGTTCCCATACTCCTGACCATCAAAGACTCTGACCTCGAGATGACCGGCGAGATCTCCGACCTCTCCGCCTCGATGGCCGACGGCAATGTCTCCGTCGACGTGACCTTCGATAACACCGGAAACGTCCACTACAAGCCCTTTGTTGGCGCAAACCTCCTCGACGAGGATGGTGAGGTCGTCGCCAGCGTGGCGCCAGCTGAGACGAGGCGTATGATCCTCCCGACGAACTCCCGCCTCGTTAAGATGACCCTCGTCCCCGATGCCGTGCTCGAGCCCGGCACCTACACCGTGGAGGCAGAGGTGACCCTCGACGACGGTACGGTTTTGGACACTGCTGAGACGACGATAGAGGTGTGAGCGATAGGACCGGCCGCCCCCCCACCGGGCGGCCGGGATAAAATTTATTTCGTAATATAAAATTTAACGGTTCGGGCAATGAGAGATTTAACCGGACGGGAGAGGAGGAGTTCCAGTCATGAGGAGGAGGAGAAAAGATCGAGCGGGGGCCCTGCCCCTGGCGCTGCTGTTGATCCTGGCGGCCCTAGCTTTCGGGCTCGCCTCGGCTTCGGCCTCGGCCGACGAGGCGGCCGATGGAGGCGGGGACGGCGGTGAGAGCGGAGTCTACTCCATAGCCTGCAACCTGCCGCCCGCGGTCGTCAAGAACGTCTCCCTATCCGCCGAGATCCCGAAGGGCCTGGTCTACAAATCCGAGAGCCTATCCATCTCCGGCGCCGCCGACCTCGCTTCCGCCCTGGTCACATCCAGCGGCCCCGCGGACGGCTCCGGCGCCGTCGCCCTCGCCATCTTCTTTCCCGAGGTGAACAATTCCCTCGATGCTGATATCCTCATCCAGTTCGTCGCCGTCGTCGCCGACATCCCCGAGAACGCCGACGGCGCGGTCTTAGCGGACCTTCCCGTCCGCCTCTCCTTCGACGATGGCCTTGGCGGGGAGGAGAGCAGCTTCTCCGGCTCGATTCCGGGGGTCTGTGTCGTCGAGCCTGCCTTGGGCGTGAATAAGCGGGTCGTCGGCCCCTCGGCCGACGGCAAGGGCCTCGTCTACGAGGTCGCGGTCTTTCACACCTCCTCTTCGACCTCGGCCGCCTACGACGTCCTCCTCGCCGACCTCCTCCCGGCCGGGGCGTCCGTCTCCGGCTTCGTCACCGTCGCCGGCCCCGCCTGGAAGTCCGCGGTCGTCTCCACCGGGCCGACCGTCTCCTTCGATTGCGTAGACCTGGCCTGGACCGCCGCCTCTCCTGTGTTGGTGAGGTACGAGGCCGCCTCCTTCGCCTCCGACGAGTCCGGCTCCTCCGGCCCCGCCGCGGCCGGCGGGACCCTCGCCTGGACGTCCGCCTCCGGGCCGGTGGAGGAGGAGCGCAGCTACCTCCTCGAATACGCCCTGGAGCCCTACGCCTCCCTCGAGCTCTCGATCGAGGCGGACGTCTCCGGGGTCACCGTCGGCGATCTCGTCACCTACGTCTACCGCCTCAGAAACTCCGGCTTCGCCAACCTCACCGATTTAGCCGTCGTCGACGCCTTCCTGGGGCCGATCCCCCTGGATAAGACGGCCCTCGCCCCCGGCGAGGCCGCCCTGGGGACCGCGGAGAGGGCCGTCGTCTCCGACGACTTCCCCGGCCCCCTCGTCGCCAACGCCACCGCCTCCGGGCAGGCAGAAGGGGGCGCCGGGGTCGCCGCCTCCGCCGCCCTGGAGCTCCCCTTCTTCGAGAACCACCTCTCCATAGTCAAGAGGGCGGACAAGAAGTCGGCGGAGCGGGGGGAGCTCGTCAACTACACCATCACCATCGCCAACGGCGCCGTCGATAGCCCCGTCTCTCCCACCGACCTCGTCGTCGAGGACGTCTTCAGCCGCCCCGTCGAGATCGTCGCCGTCTCGCCCAAGCCCGTCTCCGACCACCCCCACCTCGTATGGGCGTTTAAAGAGCTGAAGGCCGGGGACAGGGAGGAGATCAAGATCACCATCCGGGTCCCCGACGAGCAGGACTTCGCCTTCGACTCGGCCCAGGCGGTCACCGGCACCGGCTTCGTCAGCCTCCGAAACGAGTACTCCACCGCCTACGAGCCCTTCCCCTTGCGGAACTGCGCCTCCGTCACCTACACCCACGGGGCCGAGAAGAACACGAGAAAGCTCACCAGCTGCGCCTCCGTCGCCATCCGGGGCGGGGCGGGGACGAGCCTCTCGACCAAAGAGCACGGCTCCGGCACCTACGCCTCCGGGGAGGTCGTCGCCGTCCGGACGGAGAACAGGTCGATCTCCTTCGAGAAGGACCTCTCCGCCGCCGCCGGCGAGACGACCCTGGGGCTCTACCGGGGCAGGACCGTCACCTACTCCTCCCCCTGGTCCTCCTCCGCCGTCGGGAGAAACCGGGTGACCGGAGCCTCGATCACCGAGGCCTACCGCCGCTCCTCCTCCATAGACCGGGAGTCGCGCCTCCTCCTCGACAAGAACGAGTCGGCGATCTCCTTCGAGGCCGAGTTCGACGGGACCGCCACCTTCGGCTTCGTCAGGATGCCCGACAACTCCTCCTTCCGGGCCACCCCCCTCTACGAGGCGAGGGAGGATTACTCCGGAAGCTTCCGGGTCGTCGAACGGGTCGACGAGTACGGCTCCGGCGTCAAATCCGAGCGGGCCGCCTCCGGAACCGGCATCGTCGCCGTAGATAAAAGGGTCGGGGAGACCCAGAGGAGCTTCGAGCACGGCTCGGGGACCTACGAGGCGGACGAGCTGATCGAGACCTACACCAGCTACATCGCAAAGAATATCTACGTCTCCTACGAGCCCCTCGGCCCCGGCTCCTCCCTCTGGAAAGAGGGGATCGCCTCCAAGAAGCCCGGAATAAGCCTCCTCAGCGAGGAGTACTCCCAGATCGCGGAGCTGGAGAAGGACTCGATAGCCAGGGGGTTGAACGAGCTGGAGACGACCGCCGCCTTCAGCGGGACCGCCCGGTACCGGGTCTTATACTCCAACCGGACCCGGGACCCCGGCGCCAACGCCTCCGCCGCCCCCTGCGCCGCCGGTGGCGCCTGCGGCCCTTGCGCCCCTTGCTCCGACGGCACCGCCAACGGCACCGCCGACGCCTCCTGCGACGCCAAAGCCTTCCGGCACCGCCCCGAGATCGATATCGACGAGATCTACTCCGGCGACTACCGGGTCGAGCGGCGGGTGATGATCTCCGGGGCATCGAAGTACGACCACCCCCACCTCAACGTCACCAAGTCCCTCGTTGGGATCAAGAGCGAGGAGCTGGACTGGGATTACGGCGAGGCCCACCTCCCCGGCGAGGTGAAGACGAGGAGGGTCGCCGATTACACCATCCGGATCGAGAACGACGGGAGCCGGGCCCTCGCCCCCATCCTCGTCCGGGACCTCTTCCCGCCGGGGGCGACCTTCATCGACTCCTCCCTCCGGCCGACGGCCTCCGCCGCCGGGAGCGCCAACTGGACCCTCACCCACCTCGCCATCGGCGGGGTGGCCGAGATCTCCCTCCGCCTCGACGTCACCCGCTTCGCCGGAGAGGAGATGACCAACCGGGTCGAGGTCTGCGGCGGGTACGGCGACAACTGGGTCTGCGCCGGAAACTACACCTCCCTCCAGAGGCGGTGGCTCGCCTGCTGCCCCCAGGACGAGATCACCGTCGTCAAGACCGCCAGGATCGACCCCGAAAACCCCCTGGTCGTCCTCTACACCGTCGTCGTCGAGAACACCGCCGCTGCGACGAGGGCGGCGACGGTCACCGACTACCTCCCCCAGGGGATGGCCCTCCTCGCCTCCTCCCTGCCGGTGGCGAGCCAGGAGGACGGCGTCGTGGTCTGGGTCCTCCCCTCCATGGCCCCGGGGGAGAAGGTGACGATCGAGTTCTCCGCCCTCGCCCCCGGCCTTGGGAGGTACACCAACGTCGTCGAGGTGGAGGCGAGCTCCGTCGACGGCCCCGGGGTCGAGCCGTTACACGTCGCCTCCGTCGTCCAGGTCGGCTCCCCCGAGGAGTGCGGCCCCGCAGGCTGCGGCATCTGGCAGCCCCCGGCCTGGGACTTCCAGCGGATCGGCTACGTCCCCGACCCCCTCGGCTGCGAGATCTTCGCCGGGGAGGAGGGCCTCCCGGAGGTATGAGGGGCCCCTCCGCCCCCCCTTCCCTCCTCCTCCTCTCTTCCTCTCCTCCTCTCTTCCTCCTCTCTTCCTCTCCTCTTCCTCCTCTCTTCCTCTCCTCCTCTCTTCCTCCTCTCTTCCTCCTCTCTTCCTCTCCTCTTCCTCCTCTCTTCCTCTCCTCCTCCTCTCTTCTTCCTCTTCCTCTCCTCCCCTTCGACCCCTCAGGAAGATTTTTAGCCCGCCGCCGCCCTCTAGCCGGCCATGACCGATATTAAGAGGATCATACCCTGCCTCGACGTCAAGGTCGTCGACGGCCGGCCCTCCGTCGTCAAGGGAGTGAAGTTCGTAGACCTCAAGAGGCAGGGCGACCCCGTCGAGCTCGCCCTCCGCTACGACGCCGACGGCGCCGACGAGCTCGTCTTCCTGGACATCACCGCCTCCGCCGAGGGGAGGAGGACGATGGTGGAGGTGGCCCGCCGGACCGCCCGGGAGGTCTCCGTCCCCTTCGCCGTCGGCGGCGGGATCAATAGCATAGAGGGGATCGTCGAGATCCTCGACGCCGGCGCCGACAAGGTGGGGATCAACACCGCCGCGGTGAAGGACCCCGACCTGATCCGGCGGGCGGCGGCGGCCGTCGGCTCCGACCGGATCACCGTCGCCATCGACGCCGTCCGAAACCCCGTCCCGAAGGAGGGCTCGGAGCTCTTCCCCCTGGAGGACGGAAGCTCCGCCTGGTTTGAGGTGGTGATCCTCGGAGGGCGGAAGGCCATCGGCCTCGACGCCGTCGCCTGGGCCCGCCGGGTCGAGGAGCTCGGCGCGGGCGAGGTCCTCCTCACCAGCATGGACCGGGACGGGACGAGCGACGGCTACGACATCCCCCTCACCCGGGCCGTCGCCTCGGCGGTGGGGATACCGGTGATCGCAAGCGGCGGGGCGAAGAATCCCGAGCACATGCTCCAGGCCTTCCGGGAGGCGGGGGCGGACGCCGCCCTCGCCGCCGGGATCTTCCACCGGGGCGAGTACACCGTCCGGGGGGCGAAGGAGTACCTCCGGTCGAAGGGGGTCAGTGTCCGGCTTTAGGGTGGGCGCCGAAGGCGCCCCCCCGAAGGCGGGAAAAATTTGAGATTGAACGAGCCCCTAGCTTCTGACCAGCTCTCTTATGTCCTTGTATATCTCTGAGGATATGGCGAAGGCCGCCCCCGCGAAGAGGAGGGCCCCAAAGATGACTTCCAGTATCATAACCACCGCTTCCCTATACTCTATATAGCAGTATATTCTATATATACTTTGCCTTTCCCTCGCCGCCTTCTTCCCCAGGAATGGCAAAAAATTTTGTCGGCCGCCACCCTTATATCCTCAGGAAGTATTGAATCTTCTGGAGGCCTCCATCGATGAGCTTTCTCATAGATCCGCCCCTTCTCTTCATCTCAGGGATCTTGATCTACTTCTTGGGCCGCCGCCTCGGCTGGAATAGACATGCGAAGATTGTGGTAGGGGTAGGTCTGCTGCTTGTATTTATAATTTTTAGCTCCCTATTGTACGCCGACGTATTCCGGGCCGTCTTCCCCCTCTTCCCCGAGGCGACCGGATCGGCCTTCATGCTCCACTCCAGCTGGACGAAGGTGACGAGGGAGATGGTCCCCACCGCCGCCGTCGTCATCCTCTTCCTCCTCTACCCCCTCTGGCTCTTCGCCGGGTACGCCGGCGTCCTCCTCCTGACGAAGCGGAGGTGGGTCACCAAAGAGCTCCTCTCCCGGGAGGACGTCCGGAGCCGCCGCCCCCAGGTTCCCTCGGTCTACTCCGTGGTGAGGGACCCCGACCCCCGGCGGGCCGTCCGGGAGGCGGTGGCCGCCCTCGGCGGGATGGAGCAGTTCGTCGGATCTGGGGACCGGGTCCTGATCAAGGTCAACATCTGCGGCGGGGTCCCCGAGGTGAAGGGGACCTTCACCAGCCCCGAGGTGGTCGGGGAGGTCGTCGATATGGTCCGGGGGGCGGGGGGCGAGGCCGTCATATGCGACGCCGACATGATCTGGAACAAGTTCTGGACCGTCGCCGCCGCCTCCGGCTGGGCCGCCTGGGCGGAGGAGAAGGGGGTCCCCCTCGTCAACCTCTCCGAGACGAGGATCGTCGGCTTCGACTTCGGCGAGGGGTCGGCCATCGGCGTCGACCACGTCTCCCGGGATCTGGTGGAGGCGGACGTCATCATCTCCATCCCCACCATGAAGACCCACCTCCTGACGGGGGTGACCCTGGGGATGAAGAACATGTACGGGACCTTCCCGGAGGTGGACAAGGCGCGGTACCACAAGATGAAGATCGAGGAGGTGATCTACGAGGTGAACCGGGCCTTCACCCCGAACCTGGTCATCGTCGACGGGTCGATAGGAAACGAGGCGATCGGCCCCCTCAGCTCCAGGCCCATCGACTTTCAGACCATCATAGCCTCCAACGACGTCGTCTGCGCCGACTCCATCGCCTCTCAGATGATGGGGTACGACCCGTCGGAGGTGGTCCACCTCTCCCTCGCCGCCGAGCGGGGGCTCGGGGACGCCTCCAAGAGGTTCGACCTCGCCTCCCTCCCCTACAGGCACGCCAGCGGCAAGGACGGGAGCTGGGACCGGCCCGAGGCGAAGGTGAAGGACTTCTACAACTGGGGGATCGAGCTCTTGCTGAAGTTTCCCGGGTGGACGACCCTCTTCAACGTCGGGGCCGACTTCTTCCTCTACGACATGGCGAGGCTCCCCGTCTTCAGGTACCTCACCCCGGGGCTGCTGAAGCTCTTGAACGACTCGGTCTACCTCGTCCTGCGGGGGCAGGGGGATACGGAGGCGGACAGATCACGGAGGAGGATCAACGTCTTCCTCCTCCTCCTCCTGGCAGAGGCGGCGATCATCGGCTTCTTCCTCGACGGCTACCTCATGAGCTCCTTCCTCTTCAACCTCAACTTCCTCGTCGCCATCGCCGTCGCGATCCTCGCCGCTGCGAGGATGAAGACCCGTCACCTCCTCGCCCTCATCCTCTCGACGGCGGCGGTGATGATCGTCGTTGAGAGGATCTTGACATCGTCGGGGATCGTAGATTATAAAGGAAGCCTGGGCCCCACCCTCTTCGTCGTATCGGGGTGGACGCTCTTGATGGTGGCGATCTACGGGATATCGGATCTCTTCAGGCTCTGGTTTGAGAGGCTCCACCTCTTCGACCGCCTCGATAGGTGGCGGCCGCTTCCCTTCGCCGCCGCCGCCGCCGTCTTCGCCACATTCTTCTATCTGGAGGGGTACTTCCCGCTGGCGGGAGGGGACGTTCTGGGGCTCTACGCCGCCCTCATCCTCCTCGGCCTCCTCACCTCCCTCCGGGCCACCATCGCCTGGAACGCCGCCCTGGTGGTGGTGAGCGTGGCCCTGGGGGGGTATATGGAGCTCTTGGGCCACAGCGGTGGGCTGTGGTCCTACAGCCTGACGGAGGGGCTCCCCATCTTCATGACCATCGCCACCGCCATCAACGCCGCTGCCGTCTATGCCGTCGCCTCCATCGCCGGGGTGGACCTCTCCCGCTCCACCGCCGGGAAGGCAGAGGACCCGTCTTCCGGCCGTGCTGGGTCCGGCCGCCGACGGGCTCCTCCTCCAGCGTTCTAAAGCTTCCCTGCGGCCGGAGCGGGGGCCCCCCAGATCTTCCAGAATAGCGGACGCGGAACCGGTCGCTTCTGCGGTGCGGATCCTCCGGCTGCCTCCTCGGATGGGGTGATCTCCTGCGCCGATGGTCTTTGCGAAGATCCCGACGGGGGCCTCGGCCTCTCTCCATCGCAGAGATATGCCGGGAGGATCTTCTCGATGCCGGTCCGTCGGATCCGCCCGACCGCCTTCCTTCTCCGAGATCATCCTTCCAGAATGGGCTCACGCGACCCGTTTTAAATCTCGTAACTATATTTGTTACAAATAGAAACTTTTATATGAAAAAAGGCGGCTTTAGCCTGCGGTGTTGTATGATGAAATGGAATATCGTCATCGCCATGGCTCTCCTGAGCCTTCTGGTGGCCCCCGCCGCCGCCCACAGCCTCTGGGTCGAGGCGGAGGACGCGGTGGAGGTCGGCGAGGTGAAGGATGTATACTCCCTCTTCGGCCACCCCGGAAGCTCGGCGGGGATGTACGTCCCCCTGATGGATGCCTTCTATCTGGTATCCCCCGCCGGGGAGAGGCTCGACCTCGCGACGGAGGAGGGGACTTGGCTTCCCGGCTTCGGAAGGATCGGCTACCTCTCCAGCAAGGCCGCCTTCCGCTGGCCCGGAGACTACGTCCTCGCCTCCGTCCGGGCCCCCGGGGTCTATGATTCTGGATGGCACGGCGGGGAGAGCAGCCCGATGCTGGTCAAGGATTACGCCAAGGCGGTCATCTCCGCCGGGGAGGGGGGCGAGAAGGCCTGGGACGGAGGCTTCCCCCTGGAGGTCCAGTTCGAAGCGGCCCCTTACGAGGCGAAGGCTGGGGATAGCTTCAGCGCCGTCGCCGTCTTCAACGGCGAGCCCGTCGCCGCCAACTACACCGCCTGGTACTGGACCGTCGACGCCCACTCCTCCCCCGAGGCCCAGAGGGGTACCGCCGGCGATGACGGGAGCTTCTCCGTCCTCTTCGAGAAGGCAGGCCCCTGGGTGATCGAGGTGGAGACGACGACGGACGAGGCAGGAGAATGGAACGCCACCTACAGCAACCCCTACTATCAGGAGGGGGAGCTCGTCTCCTACGAGAAGGTCTGGCACCGGTCCACCCTCACCCTCTGGGTGAGGTGATCTCCACTTTTTTTTATCTCCTCCCCCTTTTTAATACGGTATCCGGACTCTCCGGAGCTTCCGACCACCCATGGAGTTTGATTTTATAGCGAATCGAATGGAGTTTCCCACAGAAAAATCCAAATTAATTGTTACTAATTGTTAAATCCGAAATCTATTTATCATACTAGAGATACTTAAGCAATGGTGATTAAAACGAAGAGCATAATTACTTTGTTGCTCCTCCTAATCCTGGGAGGGATGACGATGAACGCCAGCGGCCACGCCCTCTGGGTCGAGTCGAAGGACGTCGCCGAGGCCGGGGCAACTCAGCCCGTCTACTTCTTCTACGGCCATGCCGGGAGCGTGGCGGGCTTCTCCGTCCCCCTGATGGACGCCGCCTACCTCCTGACCCCGGCGGGGGAGAGGCTCGACCTCGCGATGGAGACGGGCGACTGGGTCCCCGGATACGGCTGGGTCCCCTATGGGTATAATGACGTGGCCCTCAGCACCCCCGGCGACTACGTCTTCGCCGTCGCCAGGTCTCCCTCCGTCTACGATCCGGGCTGGGGCGGGACCCAGGCCAGCAACCCCAGGCTCGGCTACAGCTACGCCACCATGGTGATCCACGCCGGCGACGAGGGGAAGGAGAGCTGGGAGGCGGGGGTCCCCCTGGAGATAGTCCCGGAGAAGGCCCCCTATGAGATCATGAACAAGGATAACGTCACCTTCACCGCCC
Organism: Methanothrix harundinacea 6Ac; assembly: GCF_000235565.1. Lineage (NCBI taxonomy): Archaea > Methanobacteriati > Methanobacteriota > Methanomicrobia > Methanotrichales > Methanotrichaceae > Methanothrix > Methanothrix harundinacea. The sequence continues at coordinate 2,451,662 of NC_017527.1, read as the reverse complement.
TCTGGAACGGCGAGCCGGTGAACGCCACCTTCACCGCCTACTACTGGACCTGGGACGCCCACGGCGGCGACGCCGTCCAGACCGGGTCCGCCGGGGAGGGCGGCTCGTTCACCGTCAGCTTCACCCAGGCGGGGCCCTGGCAGGTTATGGCCAGCATAGACCTCAACGAGCCCGGGAAGTGGACCGCCACCTACGACCACAGCGGTGGGAGGTTCAAGGCCGGGGATGAGGTGGACTACAACGTCGTCCGGTACACCAACGTCATGTCGGTCTGGGTGAAGGCGTAAGCCTCCCCGCCATATTTTTTCTTGACGGCCGGCCTTCATAAGAAATCAGATTTTTTAATAAATACAGATTATGGGATTTCATTTGAGTATCGAATACGGCGTAAAACGGCAACAAACCATATAACTAGCCTTAAATCCTAGGACGCCCATCCCCCTCGCTGATCAGCTCAGCATCCGGATGGGTGAAGGTAAGAGAAGGTGGTGAACGGATATGAGACGGCTTTATCTATCGCTTTTGGTGGTGGCGGGCCTCGTCGCCCTGGGCTCGGGACACATGCTCTTTGCGGTATTCCCCGAGGAGGTCAGCGAAGCCTCAGACGTGAATATATGGATCACCTACAGCCACGACGCTGAAGGGGAGACGGCGCCCCAGCTCGCGAGGGCCGAGGTGATCGGCCCCGCCGGGACGGAAGGTCTGAGCCTGGCCGAGAGGGACGGCGGCCTCGCCGGGACGGTGGAGGTCGGCGACCCCGGCTGCTACATCCTGGACTTTGAGATGGAGCCGACCTTCTTCGACCCCGCCTGGATCGGCTTCAGCGGAGCTGCCTCCTTCCTCCCCAAGGCGGGCCGGGCGGTCATCCCGGTCGGTTCGGCGGGGGACTGCGCCTTCTCCTCCGGCGAGGGGCTGGAGATCGTACCCCAGGGGGATATGGGAGCCCTGGGGTTGGGTGACCGGTTCCGGGCCGAGGCCCTCTGGAACGGCGAGGGGCTCGGAGGAGACTACGCCGCCATGGTGGTGAAGAGCCCCCAGGACGTCCTGACGGTCCTCCACGCCTCCGATAGCGAGGTCGAGGGGACCACCTCCGACGGGACGATCGAGTTCGACCTCTCCAGCCCCGGCCTCTGGGTCCTCTCCTTCGAGGCGACGGTCGAGGAGTCCGGAACCTGGACCGCCACCAGCGACGATCCGAGCGGCCGGTACCGGGAGGGGGAGAGCCTCGACTACGACCAGATCGCCCCCACCGGCTACCTCAGCTTCTGGTGCGGCAGGTGAGCCTTTGGTCCACATCTCCGACGGCGTCCTCTCGCCCCCCGTCCTCGCCGCGGGCTTCGCCCTCGCCGGCCTCCTCCTCTTCGTCACCTTGAGGGACGTCCGGGCGGAGGAGATCCCCAAGATCTCCCTCATCACCGCGGCGGTCTTCGTCGCCTCCCTCGTCCACTTCCCCGTCGGGCCGACGAGTGTCCACCTGGTGATGAACGGCCTCGCGGGGATCCTCCTGGGGAAGAGGGCCTTCGTCAGCGTCGCCGTCGCCCTCACCCTCCAGGCGGTCCTCTTCCAGCACGGCGGTATCAGCGTCATCGGGGTCAACGCCGTCAACATGGGGCTTCCGGCCCTCCTCGCCTGGAAGATCTTCGAGGGGCGCCGGCGCCTTCCGTCGCCGAGGAGGGAGGTGGTCTTCGGCGGCCTGGCGGGGGGAGCCGCCGTCCTCGGCGCCACTCTGATCTTATCCGCAGAGCTCCTCGTCCTGGGGGAGGCGTTCACTGAGATCGCCGCCCTCGTCCTCGCCGTCCACATCCCCATCATCCTCATCGAGGCGGCGGTGGTGGGGCTTGCGGCGGGCTTCCTCCAGGCCGTCAAGCCGGAGATGCTTATCCGCGCCAGGGATTCTGGCTATGGAGGCGATTGATTTTGAGAAGAGCTGTAATTTTGGTCTTCCTCCTCCTCCTCCTCACCGCGGGGATGGCGGAGGCGCACAGGATGTTCTTAGGCCACAGGATGAGCCTGGAGATCTTCGCCATCTACGACGACGGCGAGCCTGCGAAGAACGCCGATATCTCGATATACCGGCTGAACGGGACGACGCAAGACTACGACCTCTACGAGGCGGGGGTGACCGACGCCCAGGGGATCTACAAGGTGACCCTCCCAGGAAAGGGGACCGGCGAGTGGCGGTACGCCATCTCTGGAGCCGGCCACTCCGAGGAGGGGTACCTCACCGTCTCGGCAGAGAGGCCTCCCTCCCCGGAGGCGAAGGCTCTGGGCCTCGCCCTCTTCCCCGGCCTCCTGATAGGGTGGAGGGTGAGGAAGAGATGAATAGGGTCGCCTTATATGCGGTCCTGGCGGTCCTCTTCTTCGCCGGCACCGCCGCCGGCCACCGGATGCTGATGGGCTATTCCATCGAGGAGGTGGCCCTATCCGTCTTCTACGACGACGGCACCCCCGCCGGGGGGGTCGCCGTCCAGGCCTACGACGGCGATGACCTCGTCGGCGAGGGGACCACCGACGCCGGAGGGGTCTTCGTCTTCAGGCCGGAGGGGAGGAAGGTCGAAGACCTCCTCTTCGTCACCTCCTCCGTCGGCCATCGGGCGGAGACGAAGATAGGAGCGGCTGGAGTCGGCTCCGTCGAGCCGGAGCTCCCGGTGGCGATGAAGGTCGCCGCGGGCTTCGGCTACCTCCTGGGGATCGCCGGGATATCGATGATCTACGCCTCGAAGAGGAGGAGATAGGAGCGGGGATGGGGGCGGGATCTTGAGCGGCCTTGACATCGACGCCTCCTCCGGGATCGACTCTCCCATCCACCGGTGGGACCCCCGGGCTAAGGTCGCCTCGATCCTCGTCCTGATCTTCTCCGTCGTCATGGTGGAGAGCGTCAGGGTGGCGCTCCTCGGCCTCGCCCTCTCCATGGCGGTCCTCCTCGCCTCGAGGCTCCCCCTGAGGGACGTGGCCAGGAGGGCGAGGTGGCCGGTGATCTTCATCCTTCCCATCTTCTTCATCCTCCCCTTCACCGGGGGCGGGGAGAGGACCGTCGCCGTATCGGCGGTGGACCTCAGCCTCGACGGCCTCCTCCTCGGCTCCCTCATCCTCGCGAGGGGGGTCTCCGCCGTCCTCCTCGCCTACCCACTCTTCGCCACCTCCCCCTTCAACATCACCGTCCAGGCCCTGAGGGGGCTCCGGTTCCCGGAGGTTGTCCTCCAGATATTCCTCTTCACCTACCGCTACCTCTTCCTCTTGAGCGAGGAGATGAGGTCCATCGAGAAGTCCCTCGCCTCCAAGAGCTTCGCGAAGAGGACCGACCTGCGGACGGCGAAGGTGATAGGGACAGCCCTCGGGATGCTCTTTGTAAGAAGCTACGAGCGGTCCGAGCGGATATACCGGGCGATGGTATCCCGGGGGTACGACGGCGCCCTCCCTTCCTCGGGGAAGTTCCAGATGAAGAGGGGGGACTGGGCGAAGAGCCTCGCCGTGGTGGGGGCCGCCCTCCTCCTCCAGCTGATCGATCACGCCGCCACCCAGGGGATGATCCTCTGAGCGAATACGCCATCGAGATCCAGGATCTCAGCTACAGCTACCCCGACGGGACAAGAGCCCTCGACGGGGTCAGCTTCTCCGTAGAGCGGGGGAGGTCGGTCGCCCTCCTCGGCCCCAACGGCGCCGGAAAGTCGACCCTCCTCCTTCACATGAACGGCCTTTTGAGGGGGGATGGGACGGTCAGGATCCTCGGCCGGAAGGTCGAGGAGGAGAGCCTCCCCTGGGTCCGCAGCCGGGTGGGGATGGTCTTCCAGGACCCCGACGACCAGCTCTTCATGCCCAACCTCCGGGAGGACGTCGCCTTCGGCCCCCGGAACCTCGGCAGGGCCGAGGCGGAGGTGGACCGGGACGTCTCCCGGGCCCTGGAGGCGGTGGGCCTCCAAGGGCTCGAAGGGAAGGCCCCCCACCACCTCAGCTTCGGCCAGAAGAAGAGGGCGGCCCTCGCCTCGGTCCTCTCCATGAGGCCGGAGGTCCTGGTGATGGACGAGCCGACCTCGAACCTCGACCCCAAGTCCAAGAGGACGGTCGTCTCCCTCATAAGAGACCTCTGCGACTCGGGGACGACGATCATCACCGCCACCCACGACGTCAACATCGTGACCCTGATGGCCGACGAGATCCTCCTCCTGGATAGGAGGGTGATGGGGTACGGCCCCCTGAGGGAGATCCTCGAGGAGAGGGAGGTCCTGGAGGGCCTCGGCCTGGAGGTCCCGATCCTGGTGGACCTCTTCCACTCCCTGAGGGGCTGCTGCAGCCATCACTTCCATCAGACGCCCATCACAAAAGATGAGGCGGTCGAGGGGCTGAAGAGGATCCTCGGGTGAGGGACCTAGAAGGTCAAAAAGAAGAAAAAGAGGTGAGGCGGACCTTCAGTCCGCCTCGGGCTTAGTATAGTCCTGCCGGAGGGTCAGGACGGAGAAGTAGCCTGTTCCTACAAAGCTCTCCTCGACGGCGTCCGGCCCGTGTTGTGGCAGAAGCACCATCTCGCCGTCTTTATGCTCCGTTGCCACGATCCAGAGCCCCGGCTCGGGGACGGCGAGGAGGACGACTCCATCCTCGTCGGTGACCCCTTTCCCCACGGATGGGTTTGCGGTCGTCGCAAGCCTGACCTCCAGACCTGCCGCCGGCTCTCCATCGAAGAGGACGAGGAACCTGAAGTCGCCGGTGCCGAGGGCGGTTATGTTCTCCAGGGGGACGATCTCAAGCCGCTGGCCGATGGGGACGGAGGCGGAGGCGAAGTCGGCGTTCTCCGCCACTATGAAGAGCTTCGAGAACTTCACCAGGTCTTCGTAGGCCTCGGCGATGTACCAGTCGGGGTCCCAGCCGCTGGTCTCGACCTCATCCCAGGCGATCTCGTCGTATCCGTCCATCTCCTCATCCGGGGCGCCGAATTTCGTCCGCACGAAGGTCAGGGGGCCCTCGTGCTGCTCACCCGTCGCGACGTAGAGGCCGGGGCTTTCTACATCGAAGTCGGTTCGGTAGTAGGGGCCGTTCGTCGCCGTCGTCTCGTCGAGGTCGAAGGACCGATCGTACCCACCGGGGCCGGTCACCCTGATGGATATATCCCCTGGCGGCGGCGCCATGGGGACGAAGGAGTGGCCTTCGGTCATCTGGACGAGGGCGAGATCCCCCTCGCTCGCCCAACCGCTGGTGGTCATAAGCCATGTATCGTGGGCATGCCCACCAGCGATGGCGAAGGCCAGGAGGAGGCAGACCGCCAATATTCTGTTCATTCAAAACACCCGTAGACCTTTATTAATACTAGATACTTAAATGCTCTCACTGGATGATCAGAAAAATAATATTAGCAGGCACGATATCCCCATATCGGTGGTGAGGTGCCTGTACCTTTTAAGGGGGGTATCCCCCCAAAGAAGGTCTCTTCAGTATCCAGTGGATATATAGTCGGATCTGAGGGTTAGAGCCGCCCGAAAGACCGGACCTACGTAGCTCTTCTCCGCGGAGAGGGGTCCCCTCGGGAGGTCCACCGCCTCCACGATCCTCGGGTCCATCTTGGTGTCCGCCCTGACTATCCACTCCGTCAGCTCTGACGCCTCGTCGTTGAGGTTGAGGGTGAACTTACCCTCGGCGTCGGTGACGCTCTCCACCGGGGTGTCGTCCCCCACCTTCATCGCCCAGACGTCGATCCCGGAGATCGGCTCTCCCTGGAAGAGGAGCTGGAAGGCGAAGTCGCCCTTGCCGACGGTGGAGATGTCGTCGAGGGGCACGATCTCCAGCTCCTGGCCGACGGCCTCGTTCGCCTTCGATAGGTCGGCTTCTTCACCGACGGCGACGAAGGCCTTGGCGTAGCAGTTCTTCGGGTAGGATCTGGCTACATACCAGTCGTCGGCCCAGCCGGTCTTGTTGAGGGAGTCGAAGTCGATGTCGTAGGCGTAGGCGTGCTCCCAGAAGCTCCCGTTCGGAGGGTTGGTCACGATGTTCGTCCAGGAGCCCTCGGAGTGGTAGACGTCGACGACGTAAAGTCCGGCCTCCTCGGGGACGAAGCTGTATATATCCCAGAATCCGGAGATCTCGCCCATGCCGTCGAGGACGGCCTCCTCCGCCGGGCCGATGACGGTGACGTTCACGATCCCCTCGGGGAGCTCGGTGTTGGCGGTGGCGTGGCCGCTCCCCAGGGGCAGGTACACCACATCCCCGGGGCTCGCCCACCCGGATATCGGTCGGATATACGTCTCGTGGCCGCTCGCCCCCATGGCCAGGGCGAGGACCAGCATCGTCAGATATAATGCGATCCGTCTCAAGCTATCACCGGAGACGATTCGGTAATACTAGTATATGATTATTATCATCAATTGCTACGAATGATGTAGAAATGGAGAAAGGTTGGGGGTGGGATCGAGATCCCCGGAGGGAGAGGGTGGTCCAAGCACCGCCCGACCTTCAGGCGGTGATCTTGGACTTGGCGATGTACCTGATCAGGTCGGGGGCGAGCCGCGTCTTCCTCTGGATGGCGGCGGAGGCGTCCTCGATGGACTCGCCCTGCTTGATGAGGTTTCCGATCTCCTCGATAGCCTCCTCGTCGACGACGTAGTACTCGTCGATGTCCTTCCGGTGGCCCCAGACGTCCCCCTCCAAAAGGTCGATCCCCTGCATCTCCAGGAAGAGCTTGATCGCCTTGGACATCGTCTTGTGATAGGAGGGCGGCACCTGGACGGCCCGGAGGCGGGGGCAGCTCCTCATCAGGTCGAGGAAGTCTACGTTGGAGGGCCTGAAGGCCAGGTGGACGATCCTCTCGTTCGGGTTCAGTTCAGCGATCTCGTCTTTTGAGCTGACAACTCTAATTCTCATCACAATTCACCTCAACAAATACTAAGATGTGAATCTTAGTATTAATAGCTAATTGTGTTGTATACTAACGTCCAGATGGAACTTATGTAGCCGATATGGGGCTCCAGGCATCCCCTCCGGGTGGACGGATCATACCTTTCCGACCCGAAGAGATCCCGGCCTGGGTTCCGATCTTGTGGGATTAAAGGATCCGGTCGCTCCGAGGACTTTCAAAGCCTTTTCTCCTTCGGCCGCCCCCCCCGGCGTCGGAGGTCAGAGATAAGGAGGAGAAGGAGAAGGGGCGGGTGGAGATGCGGCAGTTGGAGAAGAGGGATCGGTCTTGGAAGGGCAGAGCTGCCGCGGGAAGGGTCCAGGGGCCGCCTGAGGTTTCAGGCGGTGATCTTGGACCTGGCGATGTACTTGATCAGGTCGGCGGAGAGCTTCGTCTTCCTCTGGATGGCGGCGGCCGCCTCCTCGAGGCTCTCCCCCTCCCGGATCAGGCTCCCGATCTCCTCGATCGGCTCCTCGTCGACGATGTAGTACTCGTCGATGTCCTTTCGGTGGCCCCAGACGTCCCCCTCCAGGAGGGTGATCCCCTGCATCTCCAGAAAGAGCCTTATCGCCCTGGAGAGGGTCTTGTGGTAGGAGGGCGGGACCTGGATCGTCCGGAGGCGGGGGCAGACCCTGATCAGTTCGAGGAAGTCTACATTGGAGGGCCTGAAGGCCAGGTGGACGTTCCTCTCGTTCGGACCGAGCTTCGTTATCTCGTCTTTTGAGCTGACTACTCTTATCTTCATGGTCTTTCACCTTTACAATTGCATGGATGTGATCTAAGTACTTATAGCTACTTGCGATGTATAGTAACGTCCAGATCTGTTCCCGGGTCGTCAGAAGGGTAGCTGTAAGGCATGTGATCCGTGATAACATCTGTCATACTATCTAGAAAAATGGGATACATCCGGCCCGGCCTTCCCCGACCAAAATAGGACCGTCGCCCCGGACCCCCTCGGGCGGTCCGGGCGGGGGGAGGCATGGGGCTCGCCCTTTGGATGCCCCTTCCGGGTTTCAGGCGGAGATCTTCGACCTGGCGATGTACCTGATCAGGTCGGGGGCGAGCCTCGTCCTCTTCGTGATCTCCTCGGCCGCCTCCTCGGCGGTCGCCCCCCGCGAGATCATCGCCTCGATCTCCCCGATCGTCTCCTCGCTGACGACGTAGTACTCGTCGATGTCCTTTCGGTGACCCCAGACGTCCCCCTCCAGGAGGCTGATCCCCTGCATATCGAGGAAGACCTGGATCGCCTGGGAGATCGTCCTCCGGTAGGAGGGCGGGACCTGGATCGCCCGGAGGCGGGGGCACCTCTTCATCAGGGTGAGGAAGTCGACGTTCGAAGCCCGGAAGGCGAGATGGACGATCCTCTCGTTCGGGTTCAGCTCTGGTATCTCCTTCTTTGAGCTAACAACTCTCAGTTTCATGACCTTTCACCTCAACATTTGCCCCGATGTAAGCCCCTTATTAATAGACGCTGGTATAGCCCCGGCGGCCTCCGATGGACCCTCCGGCGGAAGGGGCGCCCTCGGATCCGCGGCAAGGGCCGCGATTCAAATATGGGACCGAGGTGGGGGCAGAGGTGGATCGAGATCCCCCTCCCCAGGGTACCGAAAAACCGGAGGTGATGGGGGAGGGGCCCGTCCAGCTCAGACCGTCACCTTGGATTTGGCGATGTACTTGATCAGGTCGGGGGCGAGCCTCGTCCTCTTCGTGATCTCCTCGGCCGCCTCCTCGACGGTCGCGCCCCCCGAGATCATCGCCTCGATCTCCCCGATCGTCTCCTCCTCGATCAGGAAGTACTCGTCGATGTCCTTTCGGTGGCCCCAGACGTCCCCCTCCAGAAGGTCGATCCCCTGCATCTCCAGGAAGAGCTTGATCGCCTTCGACATCGTCTTGTGGTAGGAGGGGGGGACCTGGATCGCCCGGAGGCGGGGGCATATCTTCATCAGGTTGAGAAAGTCGACGTTGGATGCCCTGAAGGCCAGATGGACTATCCTCTCGTTCGGGTTCAGGTTTGGTATCTCATTTTTTGAGCTAACAACTCTAACTCGCATGAACCATCACGGTTGGCGAGATGAAAACAAAATACTAATAGACACTTGTGGAGTACACTACTGTCTACGCCCTTCCCCGGCGACCCCCGCCCCGGAAGATGCTTCGAGATTCTCTCCTTCAGGGGCGGATCTCCGCCCCCTCTCAAGCTAATATTTTGCGGCGCAGATCCCCGCCCCGGGGATAGAACTTCGCATAACAATTCTGCTAAGCTTCATAACCAATTGAGAGTTCGCCCCCCTCAGCCCCCCGCCCCCGGGCCTTCAAAATAATCGCCGAGGCTCGGGGGTCCAGGTCCCAAAGCCCGCTCCCCCCCCACCAAGTTTAAATAACTTCTAATAATCTCTCCCCGGAGAAGTGGTCCAGGCTGGTAATCCTTATGAACGTTGACGAGATAGTCCGATGGGTTCTCAGTGCGGATCGGCGCCTCCTCTTGATGAGGTCGATCCGGAATTCCAGGGTGGTTAAGGCATCGGAAGTGGCTCGAAGTACTGATCGATCGATCCAGAATATAAGCAGGGCGATAAAGGAGTGCGAAGAGCAGAAACTGGTGGAGTGCATAACCCCCGAGAAGCACACATGGAAGAAGTACATGCTCACCGACCAGGGGCATCACGTTTTGAGAGAGCTAGAAAAACACAAGATGATCTGAATTAGATGGATGGTTGATCTCATGGGTAAAGTAAGGATAACAGAAACGGTCTTCAGAGATGCTCATCAGTCACTTCTTGCCACCAGGATGAGAACACGGGACATGCTCCCGATAGCAGAGAAGCTCGACGAGGTGGGCTTCTTCTCCATGGAGGTCTGGGGTGGCGCCACCTTCGACTCATGTATCAGATACCTGAACGAAGACCCCTGGGAGAGGCTCCGGGCCCTGAAGCTCGCCATGCCCAACACCCCCCTCCAGATGCTCCTTCGGGGCCAGAACCTGGTCGGCTACCGCCACTACGCCGACGACATCGTCGTCAAGTTCGTCGAGAGGGCGGCGAAGAACGGGGTCGACGTATTCAGGATCTTCGACGCCGTCAACGACATCCGAAATATGACCGTCGCCATCAAGGCCGCCAAAGATATGGACGCCCACGTCCAGGGCTGCGTCTGCTACACCACAAGCCCCGTCCATTCGATAGAGCAGTTCACCAAGATGGCGGTGGAGCTCGCCGACCTCGGCTGCGACTCCCTCTGCATCAAGGACATGGCCGGCCTCATCCTCCCCCACGACGCCTACGATCTCGTGGCGTCGATGAAAGAGGAGACCTCCATCCCCGTCGATCTCCACTCCCACTGCACCAGCGGGATGGCTCCCATGAGCTTCCTCTTCGGCTGCGAGGCGGGGGTGGACATCCTCGACACCGCCATATCCCCCCTCGGCTGGGGAACCTCTCACCCGCCAACAGAGTCGATCGTCGCGGCCCTGGAGGGGACCCCCTACGAGACCGGCCTCGACCTGAAGCTCCTCACCGAGATCAAGAGGTACTTCGAGAAGCTGATGGAGGTCTACGCCCCCCTCTTCAACCCCATAGCCGCCCGGGTCGACAGCAACGTCCTCGTCTACCAGGTCCCGGGCGGGATGCTCTCAAACCTCGTCTCCCAGCTCGTCGAGCAGAAGGCCCTCGACAAGTACGACGAGGTCCTCGCCGAGTTCCCCAGGGTTAGGGAGGATCTCGGCTACCCGCCCCTCGTCACCCCCACCAGCCAGATCGTCGGAAGCCAGGCGGTCCTCAACGTCCTCACCGGCGAGAGGTACAAGGCCGTCCCCAAGGAGGTGAAGGACTACGTCAAGGGGCTCTACGGCCGGTCCCCGGGGGAGATCAACCCCAAGATCAGGGCCGAGATCCTGGAGGACGAGGAGCCGATCACCGTCCGCCCCGCGGACCTGATACCACCCGAGTACGAGAAGATGAAGGCCGAGGCGGAAGGGAAGGGGCTCGTCAGGAGGGAGGAGGACGTCCTCACCTACGCCCTGTATCCCCAGGTGGCGGAGAAGTTCCTCAAGGGGGAGGCGAAAGAGGAGGTCCTCAAGAAGGCTCTCCCTGCAGATCTCCAGACAGGGGCCATCGGTGGAAAGCCCGCGGCCTTCAACGTCGAGGTGGACGGGGAGTCCTACCTCGTCAAGGTCGCTCCGGCGGGGATCTCCATCGAGGCGGTGGAGCCGAAGGCGCCCAAGGACGGGGTGACGGTCCCGATGCAGGGGGTCATAATCCGCTACCTGATCAAGAAGGGCGACAAGGTCTCCAAGGGGGACGCCGTAGCCGTCCTCGAAGCGATGAAGATGGAGAACAAAGTCTCCGCCAACAAGGACGGCGTCGTGGCGGAGATCTACGCCGAGGTGGGCGCCACCGTCGCGCCGGGCGACATATTGATGTCCATCGACTGAGATCCTCGGCCAGGTTCGGATTAAAAGGAAGGATCAGCGGATGTCGGTCAAAAGGGAACAGGTGCTCATCGAGGCTCTCCCCTACCTGCGGGAGTTCTACGACTCGATCATGGTGATCAAGATAGGCGGGTCGATCATGTCCGATAGGGAGGTGCTGGACACCTTCGTCCAGGACCTCGTCCTCCTCCGGTACGTCGGGATCCATCCCGTCGTCGTCCACGGCGGCGGCCCCGAGATCTCCGAGAAGATGGCCCGGTTCGGGAAGAAGTCCGTCTTCGTCGGGGGCCTGCGGGTCACCGACGAGGAGACCCTGGAGATCGCGAGGATGGTCCTCCTGGGGAACATCAACTCCAGCCTCGTCTCCCTCATCGGAAAGCACGGCGGAAAAGGGATCGGCCTCTCCGGCAAAGACGGCCAGCTGATCGTGGCGCGGAAGAAGGCGCCGATCGTCGTCGCCGGGGAGGAGGCGCCCATAGACCTCGGCTGGGTCGGGGAGGTCGTGAGGGTCAACCCCGAGATCATCATGATCACCGCCGGGAAGGGGTACATCCCGGTGATTTCCCCCATAGCCGTCGACGGCGAGGGAAACAACCTCAACGTCAACGCCGACACCGCCGCCGGGGTGATCGCGATAGCCCTGGGCGCAAAAAAGCTCATCTCCGTCACCGACGTCGAGGGGGTGAAGCTGCGGCCCGAGGACCCCAACACCGTCATCTCAAGTTTTCGCATATCCGACTTCAGGAGGATGGTCGACGAGAAGGTGATCACCGGAGGGATGATCCCCAAGGTGGAGGCCTGTGTCCGGGCCGTGGAGGGCGGGGTCCAGTCCGCCCACATCGTCGACGGCAGAAGGCCTCACGCCCTCCTTCTGGAGCTCTTCACAGACACCGGCGTCGGGACGATGATCGAGAGGGGATGAGCCCTCTCGGTCGGGACTATTTTCTTCCTTACCGTCCAAACCTATCAGCAGCTAATTCCATCGGATTTGGGATTGTAGGTTGAGACAGGCCTGGAGGTCTTCAGAGGCGAGGCCAGGATAGTTTCGCAGGATCTCCAGTTCAGACCATCCCTGGGCGAGAAGGTCGATTATGAATTCGACGGCCAGGCGCGTGCCTTTGATCACGGGCTTGCCTGCGAGGATTGCAGGATCGATCACGATGCGATCTTGCCAGATCATCTCTTATCACCGACCAAGCTATTGGATCTTCATCTTATCTAAATAAATGGTTTCGACTATTTGGGAAGAGTTACTTTTCTCTCTGGATCATGCTATTCTGAGGAAAGGGAGGATGGTCGTAAGTGGTGGCGTAGCATGACGGTCATCGAGGTCGTTGGAGTGAGAAAGGGCAAGGTCAGGATTCAAAACGCCTCACCTCCTTTCGTAGCTCTTCTCCAGGCTGCGTGAGTATGATGATCTATAGGGTCTGAGCCTCCCTCTTCGGTCGGACATGTATTCTTCCGGTCAACTCTTCTGCTCTTTCCCCTTCCCCGCCTGCTCCTGATACCTGATCCATTTTGAGTGCTCCGTGGAGATCAGGGCCTCTACCCTCTCGGCGAAGAGGGAATCGGGGTTTGGATTTTCGGGATCTTTGTACGGCCCGGCCTTGGCAAGCCAGAGGTACTTCTCTCGCTTGAGCCCCTCTGCGGTGGAGCGATAGTTCGTCCAGTTCTGCTGGAACTGGAAGAGCCCCTGCACCGACTCTAGGACGACAATTATCACCCCCAATCCGCCGATGAGGAGTGGATCTGGCATCAATCCCGCGGCGAAGGGTATGAGGGCGGCGGCGACGATCTCGATCACTTTGAGCCCCCTGAAGCATATCTGGCTCTGTCTGCTATGGTCTTCGTACCATTTGAGCTGTTCATTGAACCGGTCTAGGGTCGGATTATCTGAGGTCATGATCTCACCACCGGGATAAACGAGATGATCTCAATGCCTGTGGGATCTGCAACCTTAAAATTATTTTGTCAGCGAACATCTCACATGAGCTGCCGCCAATGTTAAGTTGATTTGAAGACGATTATCCCAAGAGAAGCGCGAGAAGAGGTGCTATATCATGAACTTCATCGAGATCATTGTGGATGGGAAGGGCTCCGCCCGAGCGGAGATCGACGGCCGTAACCCCCGGACCGCTGCGGAGATCATGGAGCGGCTCCCCCAGGAGGCGAGGGCCCAGCTCTGGGGGGAAGAGGTCTACTTCTCTCTTCCTTTCAGCCTTGCCGACGAGAACCCGTCCCCCTCGTCGGAGGCGGGGGACGTCTCCTTCTGGACCCCGGGCTCGGCCTTCTGCATCTTCTTCGGGAGGACCCAGCCCTACTCGGCGGTCAACACCATCGGGAGGATCGTCTCCGGCATCGACGTATTCCCCAGGGTCGAGGAGGGGGACAGGATCATCTTGCGGAAGGGGGAGGGTTGAGCCGGAGCCTCGCCCTCGCCGCTGCGGCGCGTTCTCATGATCAGAGGAAGATTAGAGGAAGATTAGAGGAAGATTAATAGTGAAGACGGCGGATACATTCCGCGAAGTTCATAGAAGGATGATCTGACCAGGATGGTCTTAGCAGGATCTTGAGGTGAACGAGATGACGAAGGTATTGGTAGTCTACCATTCTCGAAGCGGGAACACCGCCAGGATGGCGGCGGCGGTCGCCGAGGGCGCGAAGGAAGGAGGGGCGGATGTGGTAATGAAGAAGGTCGAAGAGGCGGCCTTGGAGGACCTGACCGGAGCCGACGGGATCGTCCTCGGGGCCCCCACCTACTTCGGGACCCTCTCCGCCGAGATGAAGGGCTTCATCGACGGGTCGGTCCGGGTCCGGGGCCGCCTCGAGGATAAAATCGGCGCGGCCTTCACCTCCTCGGGGAGCCCCACCGGCGGAAACGAGACGACGCTCCTGTCGATGATCCAGGGGATGCTGATCCACGGGATGGTGATCGTCGGCGACCCCCTGGAGACCGGTGGCCATTACGGCGCCGTCGCCGTGGGGGCCCCCGACGCCTCGGCCCTGATCGCCTGCCGGAAGCTCGGCGAGCGGGTGGCAAGGCTGGCGAAATCCATCGCCTCGGCCTGATGGGAAGTCGCGAGATGACCCGCCCCATGGATCAGCTGCTGGATACGGCCGAGAAGATCAGGTCGATGGAGATCCGGGGGGCGGCCCTCATCGGGAGGGCCGCGGCCGGGGCGCTGAAGGAGTTCGCCCTCGCCATCGACCCCTCCGGGATCGAGGAGTTCAACGCCCAGGTGGACATGGCTGCCGACATTCTGCTCAATACCAGGCCTACGGCGGTCTCGCTATCCAACGCCATCAGGATGGTGATGCGGTACCGCGGGGATGAGGTGGAGTCGGCCCGAACCTCCCTGGCGAAGAACGCCGACGGCTTCGTCGAGCGGTCCCTGATGGCCGTCGAGCGGATCGGGGAGATCGGGTCCCGGAGGGTCCGGGACGGCGACGTGATCCTCACCCACTGCAACTCCTCGGTGGCGCTATCCATCATCAAGACCGCCTTCGACGCCGGCAAGGACGTCAAAGTCATCGCCACCGAGTCCCGGCCGAGGTACCAGGGCCACCTGACGGTCAAGACCCTGGACGGCTGGGGGATCGAGACGGAGCTGGTCGTCGACTCGGCGGTGAGGTCGGTGATCAACGAGGTGGACGAGGTGATCGTAGGCGCCGACGTGGTGACCGCCAGCGGCTCTCTCGTCAACAAGATAGGGACCGCCGCCATCGCCCTCGCCGCTCACGAGGCGAGGACGAGCTTCATGGTGGCGGCGGAGACCTACAAGTTCAGCCCCGAGACGCTGATGGGGGAGCTCGTCCCCATCGAGGAGAGGGCGGCCGAGGAGGTCTACCCCGGCATATCTGAGCTGAAGCACGTCCGGGTGAGGAACCCCGCCTTCGACGTCACCCCCCACCAGTACATCGACGTAATCTGCACCGAGGTGGGGGCGATCCCGCCGGAGATGAGCTACCTCGTCATCAAGGAGATGCTCGGCTGGGAGATGGAGGGGAGGGTCCCCTGACCCCCTCTCCTCCCTCCTCGCCTGGGACCCCTATCAAGACCGTCTCAGCCTCTCCTCCCCCGCCCCCTGAGGTGGAGGGCCACCGCCATCGCCCCCAGGGCGGCCGGGACCCCGAGCCCCGGCGTCCCCTCCGCCTCCTGGGGTTTTTCGGTAGGTGCCTCCCCCTCCTCCCGGACGATGGGGCAGGCCGGGTACTCCTCGGGGAGTTCGTCCCTCTCACCTTCCGTCCTGGGGACCCCGGCCTCGGAGACGATCACCTGGACGGGGGTCCACTCCGGGGGCGCTCCCGCCGCCACGATCCCCACCTCGAAGGAGTAGTTCCCCGGCGGGACGTCCCCCGCCTCGACCCTCAGCTGGCAGTCGAACTCCCGCCTCGTACCGGAGTCGACCCACTTGGTGCATCGGGGACCGACGATCGATAGCCCCTCGGGGATGTTCCTGAAGATCAGCCCCGCATAGCCGCTCTGGCTCCCCAGATTCTGGATGAAGACGGTGAACTCCGCATCTTCCCCGGGGCTGACCCGGACGGCGGGGACCTCGACTATCTTGAAGAAGACCGACGCCTCCGCCTCTCCGGCGATGAGGAGGAGGAGGAGAAGGGCAGCAAAAGCTCCTTTCATGCTCTTTTATCCGCTGACCATGATTAAGCTCCTTTCGGGCGGATATGAGAAGGAGAGGGCGGACCTGAAGGACAAAAAATTGTGGAGATCTTCGGCCTCCCTGCCGGGAGGCGGTAGACCCCCTTGGAGCTTCCTGAAGATGGACCTAAACCGGCAAAGGCGCGCCGGCTCCGACGGCGAACCTATCCCTGAAGGTGGTCACGTCCACGGGCTTTATACCGCCGCTGGCGGTCGTATCCTGAGCAGGGGGTGCCGCCGCCGGGATCTCCGGGGCCGGGGCCACGGCGGCTGCTGCGGGAGCAACGGCGGCCGGGACGTTGGCAGGCTCATACCCCGAGGTGTCGGGGCTCAGCAGAAATCCTGTGACGATCCCCTGGCTGACCTTCCCCTGGCTGTCGGACTGGACGAAGCTCCCCGAGAGGTCGTCGGCGGTGGCGGACCCGACGATCACCGTCGAGACGAGGACTCCGTCCTGGAGGGAGAGGATCTGCACCTCAAATCCCCCTTCGGAGGCCTCCCCCGTGACGACGCCGTTCCAGGGCTTCGGGGCCTCGGAGTTGGCGGCGCCGAAGAGGAGCCCCTCTCTCTGATGCACCATCATCGAGGTCTGGCCGTCGGCCATGTTCAGGATCCAGGACCCTTCGAGGCTCTGGACCAGAGCGGCTGCATCCTCCGGGGCCGGGATCTCGGCCACCGGCGCCATCTCGACGGCTTCCGCCGTCGCTGCGACGGAGTCGTTTATGCTATCGTTCATCGGGATCGGCTCTTCTTCTGCCATTGAGAGTCCCGATATGAGGGTGATGGTGATCAGCGCTGATAGAGCGATCCATCTCAGGTTCAATTTAACACCTCTGACATTTTATCCCACTCCGTTGATGATCGGCAGCTCTTTCACCCCGCTGCCGAATGGATGATCTCGTTCCACCATTAATAAGCTTTTGATCCCCCAAAAGCCCGGATTTTGCCCCTCAGGAGCCCCCAGCGGCCTCCTCCAGGAGCTTGAGGACCGCCGCCGGGTCGGTCGTAGGCTGCCGGCAGACCCTCCCCGAGCAGACGTAGGCCGTCGTCCTCCCCTCCAGAGCCTCCATCTCTGCCGTGAAGCCGGCGAGCTCGACGATCCTCTGGTCTTCCCCCACCGGCCTCCCGAGGACCACCTTCCTCGGGAGGAACCTCGACCTGAGGGCCTTCAGCATCTCCGCCGTCTCCGGGGACCCGGCCTCCCCCACCACCACCACCTCCGAGGACGGCCCCAGGGCGAAGTCCAGGGCGGATAGCAGGTGGAGGAACGCCGAGGGGCTCCCCCTCGCCTGGGCGGCGAAGGCCTGGAGCCCCTCCGATCCGATCACCTCCAGCTCCGGGTCGCCGGTCATCCTGGCGAGCCTCAAAAGGTTGAAGGCGGCCACGGCGTTCCCGGCAGGGAGGGCGCCGTCGTGGCCGTCCTTCCTCCGGACGATCAGCTCCTCGCCGTCCTCCGGGGTGAAGAAGAAGCCTCCACCATCCCGGTCCCGAAACCTCTCCACCATATCTCGGGCGAGGGCGAGGGCGGCCTCCAGCCGCTCCGGCCGGAATCCCGCCTCGTAGAGCTCGAGGAGCCCCCAGACCATGTTGGCGTAGTCGTCGAGGTTCCCCAGGATCCCGGCGTCGCCGCCCCGGTACCGGTGGAGGAGCCTTCCCCTCTCGTCCCTCATCCGATGGAGGACGAGGTCGGCGGCTCGATCGGCCGCCTCCTCCAGACGGCGATCCCCCAGGACCTGGGCGCCCCGGGCGAGGGCGGCGATGGCGAGGCCGTTCCAGTCGGCGAGGATCTTGTCGTCCTTCTTCGGCCTCGCCCTCCCCTCCCGGGCGGCGAAGAGCTTCTCTCGGGCCGCCTCCAGCCACTCCCGAAGGTCCCCCACCGGGATCCCCATCTCCCGGGCGTGGTCTTCCAGGGGGATCTTCATGGCGAGGACGTTCTTTCCCGTGAGCCTCCCCGTCGCCTCCTCCCGGAAGTTCCCCTCCTCCTGGAGGTGGAAGATCCGGGCCGCCAGCTCCGCCTCGTCGGGGTCGAGGACGGCCCGGACCTCCGGCAGGGTCCAGAGGTAGAACCTCCCCTCCTCCCCCTCGCTGTCGGCGTCCTCGGCGGAGTAGAAGCCCCCCTCGGGGGCGGCGAGGTCCCGGAGGAGGTAGTCGAAGACCTCCCGGGCGATCGTGGCGTACTCGGCCTTTCCCGTAGCCTGATGGGCCTCCAGGCAGGCGAGGGATATCATCGCCTGGTCGTAGAGCATCTTCTCGAAGTGAGGTAGGCGCCAGTGCAGATCCGTGGAGTAGCGGTGAAACCCGCCGCCCAGGTGGTCGAAGATCCCCCCCCTCCTCATGGCGCGGAGGGTGACCTCCGTCATCTGGACCCCCCCGGGGTCTCCGGTCCTCCTCCAGTGGCGGAGGAGGAAGAGGAAGGTCGTCGGCGACGGGAACTTGGGGGCTCCCCCAAAGCCGCCGTTGGCGGCGTCGAAGCGGGCGACGAGCCCCTGATAAGCCGCCTTTATCGTCGCCTCCTCGAGGCGGAGCCCCGGCACCTCCGGCGGGGGCCGGCGGAGGGCGGAGGCCACCTCCTCCGCCGAGGAGAGGAGCATAGCCCGCTCGTTCTTCCAGAGGTGGCCGATCCGGGGGATGAGGTCGAGGATCCCAATCCTCCCGAACCTCGACTCCTTCGGGATGTAGGTGGCGGCGAAGAAGGGCTTTTTGTCGGGGGTGAGGAAGACGGTGAGGGGCCAGCCTCCGGAGCCGGTCATCATCTGCGCGACGGCCATGTAGACGGCGTCCAGGTCCGGCCTCTCCTCCCGGTCGACCTTGATGGGGACGAAGGTGGCGTTCAGGAGCCTCGCCACCTCCTCGTCCTCGAAGGACTCGGCGGCCATGACGTGGCACCAGTGGCAGGTGGAGTAGCCGATCGATAGGAATACGGGCTTATCCTCCCTCTCCGCCCTGGTGAAGGCCTCCTCCCCCCAGGGGTACCAGTCGACGGGGTTCTCGGCGTGCTCCAGGAGGTAGGGGCTCTTCTCAAAGGCCAGCCGGTTCTTCTTCTTCACCTTCATCCCCTCCCCGCCTCTCGGGGCGTCTCCTCCGGGATGACCGCCCCTTCGGGGACCCCTTTTCTCCTCAAAGCTCCGCCACCGAAAGCGTCGGCGGGGTCGCACCCTCCCGCCTCCTCATCCCCCTCGTCGGCTTCTTCAACCTTCCCGGCCTGGACGTACCCCCAGAGGACCTCCCCCGGGCGTCCCCACCGCCCCGCCTCGATCACCGTCCCGGGGTATATGATCGTCCCCGCCCCGGTCTTCACCCCCTCGCCGAGGACGGCGCCGAGGGCCTTCCGGCCGGTCTCGGTCCCCTCCCCGCCGGGATAGGATCGGACCGGCGAGCCGTCGTGGCGCCGGTTGGTGATGACCGTCCCGACCCCGAGGCGGCACCCGGGGCCGATGAGGCTGTCTCCGACGTAGCAGAGGTGGGATACCTCCGCCTCCTCCATGACGGTGCTCCCCTCGATGACGGTGCCGCTTCCGATCCGCACCCCGTCTCCTATCGATGTCGCCCCTCGGACGAGGCAGTTGGGCCCGATCTCGCACCCCTCCCCGATCACCACCGGCCCCGCCACGTAGGAGCCGGACCTGATCGCCGTCCCCCTGCCGACGGCCACCTCCCCGGAGAGGGAGGCGTTCGCCTCCACCTCCCCCAGGACCCCCCGGGTCTCGGGAGGCATGAGGGTCTCGTTCGCCCTCAGGATGTCCCAGGGGAAGAGGATCTCGATCCACCTCTCCACCACCTCCACCCCGATCTGGACCCCCTCGGCGAGGAGGACCCTGACTGCCTCCAAAAGGTCCCTCTCCTCCCCACCGGGGGGGACCCTTCGGAGGGCTTCGAAGGCCCTTTTGTCGAGGAGGAAGATCCCGGCAGAGACGAGGTTAGAGGGGGGATTTTTTCCTCCTTTGGAGATCGATTTTAGGAGGCCCTCGCTCACCTCCAGGGTCCCCTCCTCTGCCGGCCGGGGGCCTTCTACCCTCGCCGCCGCCATGGCCGGCGCCTCCAGGGCAATCAGCCTCCTGACGGAGTCGGCGTCGGGGAGGACGTCGCCTCGGAGGACGAGGAACCGATCCTCGGCTAGGGCCTCGGCCGCCAGGAGGGCGGGGCCGGTCCCGGCCCCCCCCTCCTGGAAGGCGTACTCGATCTCGACCTCGAGGCGGCTCCCGTCCCCGAAGGCGCCGGCGATCTTCTCCCCCTGGTGGCCGACGACGAAGACGAACCTCTCCGCCCCCGCCTCCTTCGCCATAAGGAGAACGTGCTCCAGGAGGGGCTTTCCGCCGATGGGAAGCATCCCCTTCGGGAGGTTGGCGGTGAGGGGGCGCATCCTCCTCCCCTCCCCCGCCGCGAGGATTATCGCCTTCACGAGGATCCCGCCTCCCTCAATCTCCCCTGAATATCCTCAGCGCCTCTTCGACGGTGGCGTCGTCGAGGGTGATGGCGCTGATGGCGTTGCAGATCCTCACCGCTTCATCGAGCCCCTTCTGGTGGATGTTCCTTCCGGTGGCGTTCCCGGCGGCGCCGCTGACGTGGATCTGGTCGAATAGCTCCTGGAGGAACGACTTCGGGTCGCGGCTGGCTCCCCCGGCGCAGACGACCTTCGTCCTCCCGGCGGCGGCCACCGCCTCCTTGAAGATCAACTCGGAGCTCGCCCCCTCCCTCTTCGGATAGTTGACCTTTACGAAGTCCGACCCCAGGGCGGCGGCGACGCCGGTCGCCCCCGCGATCAGGTGGGGGTCTCTCTCGTCTCTTACGGCCCTTCCCCGGGGGTAGATCCAGAGGACGGCGACGAGGCCGCGGCGGTGGGCCTGGAGGACGATCTGGGAAGCCTCCCGGAGCATCTCCGCCTCATACTCGCTCCCGAGATAGACGGTATAGCCGACCCCCAGGACTTCGAGGCCGCTATCCTTCGCGAACTCCTCCACCTGGGAGACCTCCACCAGCTGGCGGCTGAGGGGGTCCCTCTGGTCGGCCTGGACGAGGTCGGTCTTCGAGTTGAGCTTGACGAGGTACGGGACCCTCGGGTAGTCCATCCCGTAGCGGGCGATGAGGCCGAGCTGGGCGGCGAAGACCCCGATCCTCCCGCGGTCGGCGATCCGGAAGAGGTGCTCGGGGTCTCCGTCCTCGGGGCTGATCCCCGGGCCGCTGAAGTCCCGGTTGAGGTGCTCGACCTTCTGGTCTCCGGCGAAGAGCATCAGCCGGCCGCTCCCTCTCGTGATCTTCAGGTAGCTCTCCTGGTAGTCCCACCGCCTTCCGGGCGGAACGTCCGCGGGGACCAGCACCTCGTCTCGTTCCATTCTTCTCGTCATCTTCCTCAATCCTCCGATATCGTCTCGAGCCTCACCTGGGGGACGATCCTCTCCACGTCCTCCCGGGTGGCGAGGGCGGTCCCCTGCCGGAGGGTCGTCGCCGTCCCGGCGGCCGTCGCCCAGATCAGAGCCTCTTTGAGGTCTCTTCCCGCAACGAGGCCGTATATGAACCCCGCCACCGAGGAGTCTCCGGCGCCGATGGTGTTCACCACCTCCACCTCGGGGGGGACCGCCTGGTACGCCTTCCCCTCGGAGACGAGGAGGATCCCCCTCGGCCCCATCGATACCAGGACGATTCCGACGCCCCGTCGGTTTATCTCCCGGGCCGCCTCCAGGATCTCCCCCCTCTTCTCCAGCCTCTTGCCCACCAGGGCGGAGAGCTCGTGGATGTTCGGCTTTATGACGTCGGGCTTGCCGCGTATACCCACCAACAGGGCTTCCCGGTCCACGTCCAGGACGACCTTCGCCCTCCGGAGCTTCGCCGTCTCGATGATCTTCCGATAGACCTCGGGGTGGGCCCGGGGCGGGAGGCTCCCTCCGATGGAGACGAACTCCGGCTCCTCTATCTTCCTGACCAGGTCGGAGATCTCGAGGAGCTCGAAGGGCTTCACCTCGGGGCCGGCGGAGTTGAGGATGATCTGCCTTCCGCTCCCAAGCTCGTGGATGACGACGTTCGTCCTCGTCTCCCCGGAGACGGGGATGAAGCTGCAGTCGGTCCCGTCCCGGGTCAGCTGAGCCTCCAGCTGGCGGCCCGCAAACCCGGCGATGAACCCCAGGGCCCGGTTCGGGACGCCGAGGGCGGTCAGGACCTTCGATACGTCGATCCCCTTCCCTCCGGGGTAGCTCTCCTCCCGGATGATCCGGTTCGATACATCCTCCTTGATCTCGCTGACCCAGAGGGTCCTGTCCAGGGCGGGGTTCAGGGTTATGGTGTAGATCACAGATTACATCTCCGTTTATGGATTAGGGGGCCAGCTCTCCAGCCACCCTTCGGGGTCTTTTGGAGCGGGGTCACCAGCCTCGCCTCTTCCGGTAGATCCTCATCATCTCCTCGATCGTCTCCGGATCGATCATCCCGACCGCGGAGACCGTCTCGTAGAACCGTCGGGGTATCCGGGCCTCTGCCAGGTCGAACCCCTCCCGCCTCTTGAACCTGTACTTCTCGTCGAAGATCCTCCGGCCGAGCTCCTCCAGCTCCCCTTCCGTCTTCTCGATCCCCACCGAGCCCAGGGCCTCGAGGATGTTCTCGGGGGTGTAGACCCCCCTCGCGAAGAGGCAGCCGACGAGGGAGTTGTAGACCCCCCGGGAGTCGTCCTCCCGGATGATGGCGTCGACCATCTCCTCGGGGGTGAGGCTCTTCTTCAAAGCTCGCTGGTCGATGCTGTAGCCGGCGTTGTCGAGGTGGGAGTGTCTAACCCCCACGGTGAGGCCGACGACGGAGGCGGGGCCGGTGTGGTAGCCGGGGACCTCGTTCTTCCCCAGGGCCATGGCGAACTCTCCGCCGCCGTACCTCTCCGAGGCGAAGACGACCCCTTGGGCGAGGGCGGCGTAGAACTCGTTCTCCATCCTGACTATATTCTCTATCGCCTTCAGGTAGCTGGGGACGTCGTTCCACCGGAGGGATACCCCCAGGGTCTCCTGGAGGGTGACGAGCCCCCGATCCAGGGCCTCCGTCGCCCAGGCGAGGACGACCCCGGTGCTGATGGCGTCGAGCCCCTGCCGCTCACACGCCTCGATCAGCTCCAGCACCCCCTCTGCGGAGGAGACCCCGAGGTTCGACCCCAGGGCGTAGAGGAGCTCGAAGTCGTAGGAGATCTTCCTGATCTCGAACTCATGCTCGCGAGAGAAGGAGGTCTTGAGCATCCCGATGTGAATGCAGCCGATGGGGCAGTGGGCGCAGGAGACCCTCCGGAAGAGGTAGTTGTCGGCGAGGACCTCGCCGCTGATCTTCTCGGCCCCCTCGAAGCTGCTATCCTGGAAGTTCCGGGTGGGGAGCCCCTTCAGCTGGTTTAAAACGTTGATGTTGATGGGGGTGCCGATGTCGTGGTACTTCTCCATGGCGTCGGTCTGGACGACGGTCTTGAATAGGCGGTTGTAGATCCGCCTGTACCTCCTGGGGTCCGGGACCATCACGTCCTCGGTCCCCGAGACGACGATCGCCTTCAGCTTCTTCGACCCGAAGACGGCGCCGAGGCCTAGCCTCCCGAAGTGGCGGTAGGTGTCGACGACCACCCCGGCGTACCTGACGAGCCTCTCCCCGCCGGGTCCGATCCTGATGATCGACCTTCGGCCAACCCCCGTCTCGACGTCGCGGAGGATGTATCCGACGACGGTGGCGGGGACCCCCCATATCGAGGTGGCGTCCTTGATCTTCACCTCGTCGTTCTCGATGGATATGTAGACGGGCCGCTCCGCCGCGCCCCTTACTACGACCGCCTCGTGCCCCGCGAACCTGAGGGCCATCCCGAGCCTCCCGCCGGCGTAGGACTCGCCGAGCTCGCCGCTCAAGGGGGACTTGAAGGCGGCGACGGTCTTGGTGATGGCCGGAAAGAGGGCGTTCAAGGGGCCGATGCTGAATACTATGGGGGCCTCCGGGGAGAGGGGGTCCGCCCCCGGGGGGCACTCCTCCAGGAGGAGCTGGGTCGCCACCCCCGTACCGCCGAGCCACTCTTCGAAGAGATCCTCCCTCTCCTCGACGGCGCTCTCGCCCCTCCCCAGGTCTATGTATAGAACCCTTCTCAGCATCCTACAAGCCTCCCGTCCATTCCTCCACCTCTTCCATCTCCAGGACTCCGTGGGGGCAGAAGGCGACGCAGGCGCCACAGTGCTTGCAGCAGACCGTCTGCCCCTCGTCGTCCTGGGATATGGCCCTGATGAGGCAGGCTTCGGCGCAGGCGCCGCATCCCTGGCATAGCTCCCTATTCAGGAGGACCCCGCCCCCCTCCCTCCGGACGAGGGCCCCCGTGGGGCAGGCCCTGGCGCAGGGGGGGTCCGTGCAGGCGCGGCAGACGACGACGGCGAAGTCCCCTTCGAGCCCCCCCTGGGTCTTGACTTTGATGGCGCTCCGGTCCGGGGACGCCCGGCCGGCGTTGATCCTGCTGCAGGCGAACATGCAGGAGAGGCATCCTATGCACCTCTCCGGGTGGGCGACCTTCAGCCTCCGCTTCTTCCTCTTCCCCAAAGTGGGCTTTCCCCCTTCCGCCTCGCCTCCGGCCCCCCCCGCCGGCGCTGGGGCCCCCGTCTCTTCGGGTTCTGTCGACGATCCCAATCCTGCGAACCCCCTCGATCTTGATCGGTTAAAGTCCCGCTCTCTTCCTGGAGGTGATCAGACCCCCGCCGACGAGAACGACTTAAAAATTAGCTCGCATAATTATTAACCATTTCTCGTCCAGGCCCCGGATTGGGGATGGGCGGTGGAGGGTGCGGCTCTTGGGATAACTCCGGGCCCTTCGATGGCGGGCAGGTCGGAGAGGGAGGGGCGGCCCGCCCTTCCCAGCCTCAATCGGCGTCCGCGAACCTCTCCCCCAGGTTCTTGAGGACGTGGGGGAGGGTGGTGTACTCCATATCCTCCATCGGCAGGCGGTGGGGCTCGAAGGGGCCGTGGCGGCGCATGTAATCGGTGATCTCGTGAACCCTCTGCCTCGTCAGGTCGAAGGCGGGGTCCCGGAAGAGGTCGACGGGGCCGATCAGCATCCCTTTCGCGATCTGGAACCCGGCGGCTATGACCCGGGGGGGGCCGTCGAACCTGGTGCAGACGGCGTCCTCGAAGGCGCAGGGCATCAGGGGGCCGTTGTGGCTCCCCCTCATCCAGCCGCTGACGAGGTGGCCGAGGGAGAAGGGCTCCAAGACCTCCCCGAGGGCGGGGAGCCCCGACTGCGCTCTGACCAGGGCGACGGGGTCGTCCTTTCCGACGTAGGTCCCGGCGGTCTGGTAGAGCTTCTCGGTGCTGACGACGGCGGCGGGCTCGTCCTCGGGGAGCTTCCCCGCCTTGGGGTAGACCCTCTTGATGACGTACCTGCTCTTGGCGCCGATGAGGGCGAGGATGTCGTACATCTCCTCGGGGGAGTCCATCATCACCTTCTTGTGCTCCATGATGTCCCAGACCTCGAAGACGAACCCCTGGTGGATGCTGGGGTCGATGACGAGGCCTGCGGTGTTGAAGGGGTCGGCGAATATCCTGAAGATCGGGAGGTTGAAGGCCCCCGGCTCCGTCTTGTCCATCATGAAGGCGACGACCGGCTCGGCCGCCCTCTCTTCAAACTCCATCTCGGCGACTCCCGGCCCCATCCCCTTGATGTTTCCGCAGAAGGCGTCGCAGAGGAGGTCTTGGCCCGCGCCGTAGAGCTTCAGCTCCTTCGCCTTCTCCGTCGCCTTGCACATCACCTCCCAGGCGAGGCCGTGGATCTCGGCGTTGTCCACTCCCCGCTGGTGGGTCATCATGAGCTGGAGGTCGTCGCCGACGGACATCACCTTGAAGTCGATGATCTCGCCTTTCGCCTTCTCCTGGGATAGGACCGACTCGGCGGTCTCCTTCAGTGCGGGGTGGACGGTGGCGTGGCCGGGCCATCCTCCGACGTCTGCCTTGATCAAGCTGATGGTGATTTTAGTCATTTACAGTCCCCTCTCTCCGGTCGACCCCTCGAATCGAAATCGGCGTTCATCAGCGGCGTTCCGCCCCTGGCCGATGACCGACGGGGGAGGTTTGATTCGGATCTTGCCAACCGGCCGTGGTGATTCTGCTGGATGAGGCTGTACCTTTTGCCTTTTACCTGTTACGGTTCCGTTTTTTAGAATGGGGGGGCGAAGAGCCCGCTATGTCGGTATCTCCCCTCCCCGCCGGGGACCATTCGGGCATAAAGAGAGTTTATTACCGGCGAGGTGCATTATCCTCCCCTGAGGAGAGTTGGAGGATATGGAAGTCATAGCGAAATATTATGTCGAGACCGACCTTCCGATCGAGAAGGCCGCCGAGGCTATAGCCGCCGAGCAGTCCACCGGGACCTGGACCGAGGTGGAGCGGGAGAGGCTCGCATCGGACCTCGCCGCCCGGGTCGTCCGGGCGGAGGGGAACTTCGCGTACGTCGCCTTCCCCGAAGAGCTCTTCGAGGCCGGGAACATCCCCCAGTACCTGTCGGTCGTCGCCGGGAACCTCTTCGGCCTCGGCGCCCTGAAGAAGGTCAGGCTCCTGGACGTAATCTTCCCCCAGAGGCTCGTCGAAGCCCACCGGGGGCCGAGGTTCGGGATAAAGGAGGCGAGGAAGATCCTGGGGGTCTTCGACCGGCCCCTGGTGGGGACGATCATAAAGCCGAAGGTCGGCCTCAGCCCCAAAGATACGGCGGAGGTGGCGGGGCAGGCGGTGAGGGGCGGCCTCGACCTGATCAAGGACGACGAGACCCTGACGGACCAGTCCTTCTGCCCCATCGACGAGAGGGTGGAGGCGGTGATGGCGGAGCTCTCCAAGGTGGAGGACGAGACGGGGAAGAAGGCCTTCTACGCCGTCAACGTCACCTCCGGCGCCGAGGAGATCCTGGAGCGGGCGGAGGAGGTCGTCGGTCGCGGCGCCAACATGGTGATGGTCGACGTCCTCACCACCGGCTTCTCGGCGGTGGAGGTCCTGGCCCGGGGGGTGAAGGTACCGATCCACGTCCACAGGACGATGCACGGCGCCTTCACCCGGGATAGGCGTCATGGGATATCGATGCTCCCCATATCGAGGCTCGTCCGGATGGCCGGAGGGACGAACCTCCATACCGGAAGCTACCTCGGCAAGATGGCCGGGGACCGGGAGGAGAATGACAGCTGCAGAGACGCCCTCCGGGAGGAGTGGTACGGCCTCCGCCCCGTCTTCCCCGTCGCCTCCGGCGGAGTCCATCCTGGGATGGTCCGCCCGAACCTGGATGGATACGGCACCGACTGCATAATCCAGGCCGGCGGGGGGGTTCACGGCCATCCCTCCGGGACCACGGCTGGCGCGACGGCTATGGTCCAGGCGGTGGAGGCCTGGGTGGCCGGGGTCACCACGGAGGAGTACGCCAGGAGTCACAAAGAGCTGGATGCGGCGTTGAAGTTCTGGTCCCGCTGAGATATTCCAGAGCGGGAGCCGATCTCGCCTAAAACCGAAGAGTTTATATTGTTACATGTAATGAGGTCAGAACGTTTATCACAGCTTGAGTGATGGTAGCGCTGTCTGAAAACGGTAAGGATGTAGTGAGGGTAGAGGGATCAGATGACTAGACACGAGATCTTATCGAAGATCAAGCAAGCGGAAGCCGATGCTCAAGCCAGCATCGAGCGGGCCCAACAAGAGCGAGACAAGCGAATCGCCGATGCCACTGCCGAAGCAACGAACATTGTGAGGACCGCCGAGGCTGAAGCCCAGCAGTACTTTGAGAAGCGTCTTGCCGATGCTGAGAAGGGGGTTCAGTCGAAGAAGCAGGCGATCATCGACGACGGCATGAAAAAGGTCAATGTAATGAAGAGCGGCGCCAGCGGCAAGGTGAACGCTGCAGTCGAACATCTACTGAAGGAGTTTATGGGGTTGTTGCATGCTTAGACCCGTTGAGATGTGTCGTGTTGTCGTCGCCGGGTCGAATAAGGTAATAGAACCTGTCATAGAGAAGCTCCACGAGCTCAACCTGCTGCACCTCGTCAACTATTCTGGCGCTGATGAGGCCTTCGGGATGGGCAAGCCCCTGGGAAAGTCGTCTGAATACGCCGAACAGCTGATTAAGCTCCGGTCCATCGAGAGGTACCTCGGGATCACTGACAAGATGCCTGACAAGCAGTTCCCCGAGTCTCAGGTCCTCTCCCAGATCGACGGAATCCTCGATAACGTCGGAGACGACGTCATCGCCACCGCCGAGCGGATCGCTGAGATCGAGAACGAAGTCAAGATCAAGCAGGATCAGGCCAAGGCTTTGAAGCCCCTGGCGGGGCTGACCCTCGATATGGAGCTTCTCCACGGCTACAGCTCCCTGGCGGCCTTCGTGGGGACCGCAGCATCCCCCGTCGAGGCGGACGTCTCCAAGGTCTCCTACGTCAATGAGGTCTTCACCTCCACCTCCGGCGGCACCAACGCCGTGGCAGTATTCGTCCCGGTGGAGAAGGCCGGGGAGGTCTCGGGGGTTCTCTCTGAGCATGGTTTCTCTGAGATATCCGTACCCCGGGGAATGACCGGAACCATCGCCGGTGCCATAAGCACCCTCGAGTCCGACTCCAAGAGGCTGGAGGGGGAGGAGGCGCCGCTCCAGAAGAAGCTGAACGACATCAGGGCCCAGCACGAGGACCTGATCCTGGCCATCGACGAGCACCTCTCCATCAAGGCCCAGAAAGCGGAGTCGCCCCTGAGGTTCGCCTCCACCGACAACGCCTTCGTCATCGACGGCTGGGTTCCGACGGACCAGTTCGAGGCGCTGAAGGGGGAGATCGAGAGCGTTGCAGGTGGACGGGTCCAGGTTGAGAGGCTGGACGCCTCCGAGGCCGATAAGCTGGTGGAGGCGGGGGAGGACATTCCCACAAAGCTGAACAACCCCGGCGTAGTGAAGCCCTTCGAGCTGATCACCCGCCTCTTCGCGATCCCCGAGTACAAGGAGTACGATCCGACGCCTCTGATATTCGTCTTCTTCCCGCTGATGTTCGGGCTGATCTTGGGCGACGTGGCGTACGGCCTGATAGTATTCATCGTGATGATGATGCTCCGGCGAAAGTTCAGGACTCCCGGCTGGCAGTCTCTGATCAACATCGTCACCATATCGAGCATATGGGCGATAATATTCGGGATCGTCTTCGGCGAGATATTCGGTCCGCTCGGATTGTGGGACTACATCTTCAGTGGTGCCCACTATACGGGGCTCCTGGGGACGGTGGCTGACCCGCATCACGTCGGCGTCGACTTTGGCTCTGGCTTCTACGGTCCCCTCGGGAGGATAGGTCCCGAGATCGGCAGCTTCGCTGGCGGGGTCTTCCCCATGTACAGGCTGGCGACGGCCTCTGTTCTGGTTTTGATCGGCGTAAGCCTCTTCATAGGCATCGTCCACACAGGGATTGGTTCCATCCTGGGCGTCAAGAACGAGCTCGCCTATGGCGAGAAGAGACATGCCTACTATGAGAGGCTCCCCGTGCTCCTCTTCCAGGTATTCTTCGGCCTCGGCCTCCTGGGATTGATCGCCGGGGGCTTGGGCCACCCGTTGGTGCTCCTCAGCGCGGCAGTGATCGTCATATCCATCATCATGATGGTCAGGGGACCTGAAGGGGTCATGGGCGCGACTCACATACCGTTCTTTGTGAGCAACCTGATATCCTACCTGCGACTTCTGGCCATTGGCCTCGCGTCGGTGGGCGTCGCCTTCGCTGCCAACCAGCTCGGTTTCTACGTCTTGATGCCGATGCTCAGCGGCGGGGCGCACGATGGATTCACGACGATTGCGATCGTCGTCGGCATAGTTGTATTGATTATGGTTCACTTCATCAACCTGCTCTTGGGGATCCTCTCCCCGTTCATGCACCCTCTAAGGTTGCATTACGTCGAGATGTTCACCAAGTTCTACAGCGCGCATGGTGGTGGAGTCGAGTATTCGCCCTTCGGACGTGTCCGAAGGTTCTTGAGAGACTGAGCGGTTAGGATTAGTTAACGGAGGGAAAAGAAAATGGCAGTAGAGACTATAACTGATGGTGGAGTGCTGTACGGACTTCTGGCTGTTGGCGCAGGTCTTGCGACTGGACTTGCCGGTATTGGTGCGGGCGTTGGTGAGCAGGGTATCGGAGCTGCTGTGGTGGGCGTCGTGGCTGAGGAGCCCGGCTTCCTGGGCAAGGGTCTCTTCCTGATGCTTCTGCCCGAGACCCTTATCATCTTCGGCCTTGCTGTTTCACTGATCCTGATGTTCGCCTGGACGCCCTTCGCGTGAATACGCCATCCTGAGCGAGGTCGAGAGGAATGGCACTAGACGCAGTCGTAGAGGACATCCTTGCCACCAGCAAGAGCAAGGTCGCGGAGATCAACGCCGAGACCGAGCAAGAGGTGGCGAGGATACTTAATGAAGCCAGAGCACGTGCCGCGGAGATCAAGTCCGAGAAAGAGGGGGAGGCAGACAGCGCTGTAGAGGCTCTCGAGCGGAGAGTTCTGTCGAGCGCGCATCTTCAGGTGAAGAGGGCGGAGCTGAACGTCCGCAAGGATCTCATGGAGGAGACTCGTTCGAAGCTGGTGGAGGCGGTATCGAAGCTTCCGGCTAAGGAGAACGAGAACCTCATCAAGGAGATCGTCAAGTCCTACAACCTGAAGGGGATGAAGGTCAAGTCCAGCAAAAAGGACGAGACCTTCGTCTCTTCTCTTGCCCCCAACTTTGCCGGGACTGTGGACACCGTCGGCGGCGTCGTGATAGAGAGCGAAGATGGATCGATGAGCTACGATCACACCTACGAAACTCTGGCGAGCGAAGCATTCAGCAAGTCCATGAAAGACGTCTCCAAGATCCTGTTTGGGTGAGGCCATGCCGGTACTACGTTTGCCGAAGTTCGGAAAACCGGTGAAGTACGCATACATCACGGGGCGGGTCAGGGCGATGAAGACCAAGCTCATCCCCCACGAGATGTATCAGAGAATGCTGGGCATGGACATACCAGAGATCACGCGGTACCTGGAGGAGACCCAATACAAGGAAGAGATCGACCTGATGGCCAAGGACCACTCCGGAGCGGAGCTGGTGGAGTTCGCCACCTTCGCAAACCTGGCAAAGACCTACAGGAAACTCCTGGACGTCTCGATAGATGAACCTCAGTTCCTCATTCTGGAGTACCTGAGGCGCTGGGACATCTGGAACATAAAGACGATACTCCGAGGCAAGTTCTACGGAGCCAGCGAGGAGGAGATCACCAAGTACCTGGTCCCCGCCGGCGAGCTGGATATGGAGTTTCTGGAGGGTCTCGTCAAGAAGGAGCGGGTCGAGGAGGTAATCTCTGCCTTCGACGGTACCGATTACTACGAGGCTCTGGCCCACTACGATGGACAGATGCTCTCCTCGGTGGAGAACGCCCTGGACAAGCTTTACTACTTCCGGATGGAGCGCGCTGTCGGCGGAACCCTCTCCGTAGGAGGAGGTCTACTGCTGAAGTACGTCCGAAAGGAGATAGACGTCAAGAACCTGGTCACCCTCTTCCGGATGAACAAAGCCGGGATCGAGGCAAGCGTAATACAGGATAACCTGATCCCCGGGGGAAAGCTCCACGAAGAGCTGAGCCGGATGGCGGGCCAATCCTACAACGAGTTCGTCAGGGGTCTTGAGGGCTATCCCTTCTGGAGCGCCATATCGGACGTAGCAGCCGAAGGAGGCAGTGTGAGCAGGATAGAGGCGAGGCTGCGGGCATACCTGGTGAGGTACGCCTGGGCGATATCAAACTATCATCCGCTATCCATCCTTCCGGTGCTGGGTTACATCGTCAGCAAGGACACCGAGGTCTCCAACATCAGGAAGATCGTCCGAGGCAAGGAGGCGGGACTTCCCGCTGAACTCATCGAAGAACAGGTGGTGGCGTAATGCAGATTGCAGTTATCGGCAGCGGTGATGCTGTAATCGGCTTCACCCTGGCTGGGGTGAGGAAAGCTTACGAGGCCACTACCCAGGAGGAGCTCATCTCAAAGATCGAAACGGTGATGGCGGACCCCGAGGTCGGGATCGTCGTTCTGAGCCAGGGGGACTTCAACAATCTGCCTTCCAGGCTCAGGGGTACGCTGACGGAATCCGTCAAGCCAACGGTGATAGCCATCGGAACTGAGCAGAGCACAGAGATGAGAGAGAAGATTAAAAGGGCAATAGGTGTTGATTTATGGAAGTAGGCACGGGCAAGGTTCACAGAGTTGCCGGGCCGGTGGTGCAGGCTACAGGTCTCAAATCTCACATGTACGACCTGGTCCTGGTCGGCGAAGAGGGGCTGATGAGCGAGATCATCGGCATCGCCGGGGACAAGCACGTCATCCAGGTTTACGAGGATACCGCGGGCGTCAAGCCTGGGGAGCCCGTCAAGGAGACTGGAGCACCGCTGGTAGCACAACTCGGTCCAGGGATTCTTACCTCTATTTATGACGGCATCCAGAGACCTCTCCCCCAGCTGGTGGAGGCGTCTGGAAACTTCATCAGCAGAGGTCTATTCGTTGATGGTATCGACCACAAGAAGAAGTGGGAGTTCACCCCCGTCGTTAAGAAGGGCGACAAGGTGGAGCCCGGGCAGACCATCGGTACTGTCCAGGAGCAGCTCCTCATCAAGCACAAGATCATGGTGCCCCCAGGGAAGAGGGGGACAGTAAAGGAGATCAAGTCCGGAAACTTCACCGTCGAGGAGACGATCTGCGTCCTGGAGGACGGGACGGAGCTCCCCATGATCCAGTACTGGCCGGTCCGAAGAGCGAGGCCATCACGGATCAAGCAGGCCCCCACCATCCCCCTGAGGACTGGGCAGAGGGTCATCGATGGCTTCTTCTCCCTGGCCAAGGGCGGCACTGCGGCCATCCCCGGAGGGTTCGGCACCGGAAAGACGGTCATGCAGCAGACCCTCTCCAAGTGGTCTGACGTCGACATCGTCGTCTACGTCGGCTGCGGCGAGCGCGGCAACGAGATGGCAGACCTGCTCCACGAGTTCCCGGAGCTGGTGGACCCCAGGACCAACAGGCCCCTGATGGAGAGGTCCATCGTCTACGCCAACACTTCCAACATGCCCGTGGCCGCCCGAGAGGCGTCCATCTACACCGGCATCACCACCGCAGAGTACTACCGAGACATGGGATACGACGTGATGATGACCGCCGACTCCACCTCTCGATGGGCCGAGGCGATGAGAGAGCTCTCCAGCCGTCTTGAAGAGATGCCTGGTGAGGAAGGATATCCCGCTTACCTCGGGGCTAGGCTCGCCGACTTCTACGAGAGGTCCGGCAGGGTGACGACCCTGGAGGGGACCGAGGGTTCCATCAGCATCGTCGGAGCCGTCAGTCCGCCCGGCGGAGACTTCACCGAGCCCGTCACTCAGAACACCCTCCGTATCACCAAGGTATTCTGGGCCCTCGACTCGAAGCTCACTCAGAGGCGTCACTTCCCGTCGATTAACTGGCTGGACAGCTACTCCCTCTACGACCTGGCCCTGGAGCCCTGGTTCGTTGAGAACGTCTCACCTGACTGGAACAAGAATAAGAGGCGGGCCATGGAGATCCTCCAGGAGAACGCCGAGCTGGAAGAGATCGTGATGCTCGTCGGATCCGACGCCCTCCCCGAGGACCAGCAGCTGACCCTCGAGGTCGCGAGGATGATCATCAACTTCTGGCTGGCTCAGAGCGCCTTCCACCCGGTCGACACCTTCTGCCCATACAAGAAGCAGTTCGACCTCCTCAAGGCTATCCTCTCGTTCAGGGACCACGCCTTCGAGGCTCTCGCCCGGGGCGTTCCCACCGATGTGATCCTCGGAACGCCCTCAAAGGACGCCCTGGCGAAGGTCAGGCTCATCGAGGACTACGAACCCGAGCTTTCCAGGGTATTGGCTCAGATGGAGAGCGAGTTCAAGACGATGTCATGAGGGTGGTTATCAATGACCAAGGAGTACAAGACAATTAACGAGATCAAGGGCCCTCTGCTCTTCGTCGAGAAGACTGAGCCCATAGGTTTCAACGAGCTGGTGGAGATCCGGACCGAGACGGGGGAGATGAAGAGAGGCCAGGTTCTGGACACCTCCAACGAAGTCGTCGTCGTCCAGGTCTTCGAGGGGACGGGCGGCCTCGGCAAGGAGTCCACCGTCAAGTTCACCGGCGACGTGATCAAGATGCCCCTCTCTCCCGACATCATCGGGAGAGTCCTCTCCGGGTCCGGGCAGCCCCGAGACGGCGGGCCTCCAATCGTCCCCGAGGTGGAGAGGGAGATCGCCGGCGCGGCCATCAACCCCGCCGCAAGAGAGAAGCCGAGGGCTTTCATCCAGACCGGCATCTCCACCATCGACGGGACCAACACCTTAGTCCGGGGCCAGAAGCTGCCCATCTTCTCCGGCGCAGGCCTTCCCCACAACGACGTGGCCCTCCAGATCGCCCGACAGGCCAAGGCCCTCGGCGAGGCCGAGTCCTTCGCCGTCGTCTTCTGCGCCATGGGGATCACCAACGAGGAGGCTCAGCACTTCATGGCCGACTTCGAGAGGACCGGCGCCCTGGAGAGGGCGGTCGTCTTCCTGAACCTGGCCGATGACCCCGCCGTCGAGAGGCTCCTCACCCCCAGGCTGGGGCTGACGACCGCAGAGTACCTCGCCTTCGACCTCGACATGCACGTGCTGGTCATCTACACCGACATGACCAACTACTGCGAGGCGATGAGACAGATGGGGGCGGCCCGTGAAGAGGTGCCCGGCCGAAGAGGATATCCCGGCTACATGTACACCGACCTCGCCATCCAGTACGAGCGGGCGGGAATCATCACCGGGAAGAAGGGGTCCATCACCCAGTTCCCCATCCTCACCATGCCCGGCGACGACATCACCCACCCCATCCCCGACCTCAGCGGCTACATCACCGAGGGCCAGCTGATCGTCTCTCGTGAGCTTCACCGAAAGGGGATCTACCCGCCCATCGACATCAGGCCGTCCCTCAGCAGGCTGATGAACTCCGGGATCGGCGCAGGCCACACCCGAGAGGACCACAGGGCGGTCTCAGACCAGCTCTACGCCTACTATGCAGAGGGCTGCGATCTGCGAGGCCTGGTGGCCATCGTCGGTAAGGAAGCTCTCTCAGAGAGGGACCGGCTCGTCCTGGAGTTCGCCGACGCCTTCGAGCAGAAGTTCGTCAACCAGGGCAGAGACGAGGACCGAACGATCTTCGATACTCTCGACATCGGATGGAACCTTCTATCGGCCCTCCCCGAGACGATGCTGACTAGGATCGACGACCACCTCATCAAGAAGTACCACCCCAGGTACAGGAAGAAAGAGTGAGATCATGGCCGTAATCAGAGGGACGAAGCCGACCAGGGCAGTCCTTATCGCCCTCAAGAGGAGGATCAAGGTCGCTAAGATGGGTCACAATCTTCTGAAGATGAAGCGTGACGGTCTGATGATCGAGTTCTTTGAGGTCCTCAATCAGGCGAGAACCATCCGTCAGGAGCTGGTCGAGGACTTCATAAAAGCTCAGCAGAGCCTCAACATGGCCAAGGCTACCGAAGGTGCCCTCGCTATCAAGAGCGTCGCCTTCGCCCTCCAGAAGGAGCCGGCTGTACAGCTGGAAAGCAGGAACATCATGGGCGTAGTAGTGCCGAAGATTACGGCAGATTCGGTTCAGAAGCAGATGTTCGAGCGCGGATACGGCATCATCGGCACGAGCGCCGCCATCGACGAAGCTGCTGAGGCCTACGAGAGCCTGGTGGATAAGATCATCACGGCTGCAGAGGTGGAGACCGCGCTGATCAAGCTGGTGGAGGACATTGACGCTACCAAGAGACGGGTGAACGCTCTGGAGTTCAAAGTGATCCCCGACATCAAGGATACCGTCAAGTTCATCGGCTTCGCTCTCGAGGAGATGGACAGAGACAACCTCGTCAAGCTGAAGATGCTCAAGGGCAAGGCCCAGAGGGCAGCGAAGGCCGCGGAGGCCGCAAAGCTGGCGGAGTTGGCTGCGACCAAGAAGGCGACAGCCAAGGCGGGATAAGCGTCTCTATGGCTTCATCGTATGGCGAACCTGCTTGAACGAAAGGCGAAAGAGTGGTTTGGAACCCCCGAGAAGAAGGCTAGACTGCTACAGGTTCTGGTCTACATCTCGAACCTGTACGTCATCTTCGGGGTGTTCGTCCTCATTTATGTTCTGTACGGCGATCACCTGATCGCCCTATGGAACTCCTTGAGGTGAAGGCCCGAGGGCGCCCTCTCCCGCAGATCCCGGGGTGGGCACCTCCTGCGGCCTCTATTTTTTGGATTTATCGAAGACGGCCCCGGGCCTGATTCTATTCGCCGATGGGATCAGAAATCGGGCTTCAATGAGCCTAAAAGCAGCTTCTATAGGCCTTCCCCTTCCCCGCCCCTTCCGACCATCGAGGCGGAGGCGACCTCCTTACGCTGGGCGATCCTGTAGCCGCAGATCACCAGCCTCTTCCCCGATACCACCGCGTCCAGCTCGGGGTCTCCGGTATCCACCAGGAGGCGGGGAGTCTCCTTCAGCTTGTGGGGGGTGGCTACGATGATCAGGTTCTCAGGCCCCACCCTTCGGAGGACCCGGGAACTTATCTGCTGGCTTCCCCTCCCCAGGACGAACCCCTGGGCGCCGATGGGGCTCACCACGATCTTCGTCCTCCCCGCCGCCTCGATCGTCCGGAGGAGGTCCTCCTCAGAGGCGTCGCGGCAGATGGTCCGGCCGTCCTGGACGACGTCCACCCCCAGGAGGGTCTTCTCAACTCCGAGGAGCTCGGCGATCTTGGCGGTGGTCGTCCCCGCCCCCAGGATGTAGGCGGAGCCGTCCCGCATGAACTCCGAGGCGAAGGCGGCGATCTCCTCCTTTATCTCCTCCTCGTCGGTGGCGGAGTAGATCTGCTTCCTCTCCTGGACGAGGACCGGCAGGTAGGGGACGGAGGCGACCCCGTAGATCTGGGTATCGAGGGTCCCGGCCCGGTACTTCTCCTCGTCGACGTCCAGGATCTCCGTCTCCCTCGTCCGGAGCACCCCCGCCAGGTATCCCCGGAGGAGCTCCCCCGCCGCCCGGGGGCTCACGGCGAAGACCCCCGAGTGCATCTTGACGCCGGCGGGTATCCCGATGATGGGCACCCTCGATCCCACGACCCCGGCGACGTCCCGGGCGGTCCCGTCGCCGCCGGAGAAGACGATCAGGTCTACCCCCTCCTCGACGAATAATCGGCAGGCGACCCGGGTGTCCTCCGCCGTCGATGGGCCCGAAGGCCGGTGGACGACCCGAGATCGGAGGCCGGCCCTTCGGAGGGACTCCTCCCCCATCTCGCCGGCGGCGGTCAGAAAGAGGGCGTCGAGGTCGGCGAGCCCCGCCAGGGCCGCCGCCGCCCGCTGGGGTGCGACGGGGACCGCCCCCCTGGCCCGGGCCTCCTCGGCGAGGCCGTCGGTCCCCTTGAGGCCGACGGCTCCGCCCATGCCGGCTACGGGGTTGACGAGGAACCCCACCTTCTTCACCAGCCCCACCCCATCAGAACTTGGGGATCTTCGCCAGGGACTGCTTCACCAGCTCCTCGGGGTATTCGTAGTCCACCAGGTTTCCTGCGAAGTAGGCGTCGTAGCTGGAGAGGTCGAAGTGGCCGTGGCCGCTGAGGGAGATGACGATCGTCTTCTCCTCGCCGGTCTTCTTGCAGGCGATGGCGTCGTCGATGGCGGGCTTTATGGCGTGGGAGGACTCGGGGGCGGGGAGGATCCCCTCGGTCCTGGCGAAGGTGACGGCCGCCTGGAAGACCTCGTTCTGGTGGAAGGACATCGCCTCGATGACGCCGTCGTGGACGAGGTTGCAGAGGAGGGGGGCGTCGCCGTGGTATCGGAGCCCTCCGGCGTGGATCGAGGGCGGGATGAAGTCGTGGCCGAGGGTGTACATCTTGAGGAGGGGGGTGAGCTTCGCCGTGTCCCCGAAGTCGTAGGTGTAGATCCCCTTAGTCAGGGTCGGGCAGGCGGCGGGCTCGCAGGCGACCATCCTGATCTCCTTCTTCTCCTTCAATTTGTCGGGGACGAAGGGGAAGCACATCCCGGGGAAGTTGGAGCCTCCGCCGACGCAGCCGTATATGACGTCGGGGTAATCGTCGACGATCGCAAGCTGCTCCTTCAGCTCCTGGCCCTCCACAGTCTGGTGGAGGAGGACGTGGTTTAAGACCGATCCCAATGCGTAGTTGGTGTTGTCGTGGGTCGCGGCGTCCTCGACCGCCTCGGAGATGGCGATCCCCAGGCTTCCGCCGGTGTCGGGGTGCTCCTTCAAGATCATCCTGCCGGCGTTCGTCAGCTCGCTGGGGCTCGCGACGCACTCGGCGCCCCAGACCTGCATGATGGACTTCCGGTACGGCTTCTGGTCGAAGGAGGCCCGGACCATGTAGACCCGGCAGGCGAGGCCGAAGAAGCTCGTGGCCATGGAGAGAGCCGAGCCCCACTGGCCGGCGCCGGTCTCGGTGGCGATCCTCTCGATTCCGGCCTTCATGTTGAAGTAGGCCTGGGCTACGGCGGTGTTAGGCTTGTGGCTCCCGGCGGGGCTCACCCCCTCGTACTTGTAATAAATCTTCGCCGGGGTCTTGAGGTGCTCCTCGAGCCGGTGGGCCCGGAAGAGGGGGGTCGGCCTCCAGAGCTTGAGGATCTCCCGGACCTCGTCGGGAATGTTGATCCACCGCTCGGTGGACATCTCCTGACGGATCAGCTCCTTCGGGAAGATCGCCTCCAGGTCAGTTGGAGACAGGGGCTTTCCCGTCTGGGGGTGGAGGGGCGGGTCCAGGGGGGTCAGGAGGTCTGCGGCGACGTTGTACCACCGCTTCGGCATCTCTTCTTCATCCAGCAGAATTTTAGTTTGCAAAGGCGTATCCTCCAGAAACGATGAGTTTTGATGTACTCTAATGTGCATTGGGGTAATGATGGCGGCGTTATTTAAGGGTTTTGGGGACTCTTTCTCTCTCTAAATTTCAACAATAAAGTCCGTTATCGATCCGTCCTCCCATCCCGTCATCTCATCATCGAACCCCGGGGGGTCGGGTCAAGCTTTATCTATTTTGGCGGAGATCTCCCTGGCCATGGCAGGTCTAACCCTCTCTGAGAAGATCTTCTCTCGAGCCTCGAAGAAGGTGGTGAGGGCCGGGGAGTTCGTGATGGCCGATATAGACAGGGCCATGGTCCACGACATCACCGGCCCCCTGGCGGTGAAGGGGTTTTATGAGATCGCAGGCGAGGACGCGCACGTCTGGGATCCCGAGAAGATAGTGATCCTCTTCGACCATCAGGTCCCGGCAGATAGCCTCGCCGCCGCCGAGAACCACATCATGCTCCGGAGCTTCGCGGCCTCGCAGGGGATTCTCAACTACGACGTCTTCGAGGGGGTCTGCCACCAGGTGATGCCGGAGAAGGGGCACGTCCTCCCCGGCGACCTCATCGTCGGCTCCGACTCTCACACCTGCGCCTACGGCGCCCTGGGGGCCTTCTCCACCGGGATAGGCAGCACCGACATGGCCTCGGTCTTCGCCACGGGGAAGCTCTGGTTCATGGTCCCCGAGACCTTGCGGCTCAGGGCCGAGGGGACGCTTCCCCGACTCGTCACCTCCAAGGACGTCATCCTGAGGATGATCGGCGACATCGGCGCCGACGGCGCCACCTACCAGGCCTGCGAGTTCGCCGGCTCCGCGGTATCGAGGATGTCCGTCCCCGAGAGGATGACGATGACGAACATGGCGATCGAGATGGGGGGGAAGGCCGGCCTCGTCGACCCCGACGAGACGACTCTGGGTTACATCCGAGAACGGGTGCCGGACTTCGACGGCGAGAGGGTCCTCCACGGCGATGAGGACGCCTCCTTCACCGAGCGGGGCTGGGAGGTCTCCGACCTTCCGCCCCAGGTCGCCGTCCCCCACAACGTCGACCACGTCGTCCCCGCCGGGGACCTCGCCGGGACGAAGATCGACCAGGTCTTTCTCGGCTCCTGCACCAACGGCAGGTTCGAGGACCTAGCCCTCGCCGCCGAGGTGATGAGAGGCGAGCCCGTGGCCCGGGGGGTGCGGATGGTGGTGATCCCCGCCAGCAGGACTGAGTACATGAAGGCCCTCCGGGCGGGGCTCGTCGAGAAGTTCATGGAGGCGGGGGCCATAGTCGAATCCCCCTGCTGCGGCCCCTGCATGGGCGGAAGCTTCGGCCTCCTCGGGGACGGGGAGGCGTCCCTCTCCACCTCGAACCGGAACTTCCAGGGCCGCCAGGGGAGCCCCAAGGCCCGGGTCTACCTCTGCTCCCCGGCGACGGCGGCGGCCGGGGCGATCACCGGGGAGATCAACGACCCGAGGGAGATCTGATCCGAAGCCGGTAGCAGGTCCGATCCCGACGGCCTCGACCACCGAAGCTCTCTTGGATGATCCGTTAACATGAAAGTCGCCTTCAAGCTCGGCTACCTCGGCCGGGGCTACCACGGCTTCCAGCTCCAGCCCGCCGCCCCCACCGTCCAGGCCGTGGTAGGCCGCGCCCTCCGGTCCCTGGGGATAAACGACGGGAGCTTCTGCTACGCCGGGAGGACCGACCGGGGGGTATCTGCCCTCGGCCAGGTTATCGACTTCTACGTCCAACCCGCCAAGGCCGATCTCGCCGTCCCCCGGGTCGTAAACAGCCGGCTCCCCACCGACGTCTGGGCCTGGGCCTGGGCCCCCGTCCCCGAGAACTTCAGCGCCCGCCACGCCGCCCTCTGGCGGGAGTACCGGTACCACCTCCCCGGCGGCGGCCTCGACCTCGAGGCGATGCGGGAGGCGGCAGGAGAGCTCCTCGGCGTCCACGACTTCAGAAACCTCTCTTCGGAGAAGAGGGGGCCATCGATCCGGAACCTGATGAAGCTCGATCTGACGGAGGAGAGGGGGATCGTCGTCATCGACGTCAGGGCCGACGGCTTCCTCTGGAACATGGTGAGGAAGATGGCGAAGGTCCTGGAGCTGGTGGGGTCCGGAGACCGGGACCTGGCCTGGGTCGAAGCCCTCCTCGATCCCCGGACCAACCGGGGGGTCGCCCCCGCCCCGGCGGAGGGGCTGGTCATGATGGACGTCGGATACCCCGGAGTAAATTGGAATATCGAGCCCTACTCCATGAGGATGGCAAAGGAGAGGCTAGACAAGGCCTGGAAAATAGATCTGGCCCTGGCGGAGGCGACGGGGGTCCTCGCCAGGTCCATGGAGGAGCTCAGAGGATGATCTCGATCCCCAGCTCCTCGGCCAGCTCCTTGTAGCGGTTCCGGATGGTGACCTCCGTCACCCCGGCGACGTCCGCCACCTCGCGCTGGGTCCTCCGGTCGCCGCAGAGGATAGAGGCGATGTAGATCGCCGCCGCCGCGACCCCCGTGGGGCCCCGGCCGCTCGTCAGCTCCTTCTCCGCCGCCTGGCGGAGGATCTCGATCCCCTTCGCCTGGACCTCGCCTTTCAGGCTCAGCCCGGAGCAGAACCGGGGTATGTAGTCGATGGGGCTCGTAGGCATCAGCTTCAGGGCGAGCTCCCGGGATACGAACCTGTAGGTCCTGCCGATCTCCTTCCTCGAAACCCTCGAGACCTCGGCGATCTCGTCTAAGGTCCTGGGGACGTTGCACTGCCGGCATGCGGCGTAGAGGGCGGCGGCGGCGACCCCCTCGATGGACCTTCCGCGGATCAGGTTCTTGTCGACGGCCTTTCTATATATCACGGCGGCCGTCTCCCTCACGTTCCGGGAGAGGCCCAGGGCCGAGGCCATCCTGTCCAGTTCGGACAACGCGAAGGCGAGGTTCCGCTCCGTGGCGTTGCTGACCCGGATCCGCCGCTGCCACTTTCGGAGGCGGTAGAGCTGGGCTCGGTTCTTGGATGATATCGTCTTGCCGTAGGAGTCCCGGTTCCTCCAGTCTATCATCGTCGAGAGGCCCTTGTCGTGGATGGTGTAGGTCATGGGAGCGCCGACCCTCGACCTCTTCATCCTCTGGTCGTGGTCGAAGGCCCTCCACTCAGGCCCCTGGTCGATGAAGTTCTCGTCGATGACGAGGCCGCAGTCGGAGCAGACCAGCTCCGCCCTCTCGTAGTCGTGGACGAGGGCGTGGCTACCGCACTCAGGGCACTCGACGATGAACTTCTCGAACTCGTCTACCTTCTCCTTCTCCCGCCTGAGCTTGATCTTCTCCTGGATCTTCTCCTTCTCAGACCGTTCGATCTCCCTAATCTTTTCTATTTCTTCCACCAAATCCGCGCTCCTCGAAATAGAGTTTCTTTCCCAGGTGAACTTCCGGATCGACGTTCTTATAAGGTTTGACGACGACGTAGGGCCGATCCGTAGGGCCGAATATGTCAAAAACCCGGCCGATCTTGAATTTCTTCTGATCTACGACGACAGAATTGATCTTCGGCAGCTCTTCCTTCTTTTCACCGCTGGCTTCAACGCGCACTATCAACTTCTTCTGGACGGAGTGATGGGTGGTCCCCAACCTCTTCAACCGGTCACCTCACCCCAACTTGTTCGGGCTCAAGCTATATAAATGTTCCGCAAACATTTTATTCGATGACTCCACCTCTCCGGGACTCAAAGTTTATCTCCTCCGAGGGACGTCCATGGGGGTTATGTTCGAAAGGCTTCCAACCGTCCCCACCTCCCAGGAGCTGGTGGACCGGGCTTTCAGACGGTCGAAGAGGGCGGCGACGGGTAAGAAGAAGGACGAGGCGATGCTGATGACCGCGGGGAACATCCTCGCCGACAATCTGACGAACCTGGTCCGAAAGTACCCCTCCTTCATGAACATCCCCCCCTTCTACCACGACCTCGCCGACGCCGCCGTGGGGGTGGATGAGATGAGGGTCCACCTCTCCCGGGTATCCTGGGCCGGCTCCACCATCAGGTCGATAACCCGGGACCACCTGACCAGGATGAAGGGGGCACAAGATAAGCCCTTGGTGAGGAGGGCCGCCTTCGGGAGGATGGCCTCGGTGATGAAGTCGATCGACCCGGACCTCCTCTTCCTCAACGACGCCCGCCAGAAGCTGAGGGTTCTGCCGACGGTCGATCCGGACCTCCCCACCATCATCGTCGCTGGATACCCGAACGTCGGGAAGTCGAGCTTCATCTCCGCCGTCAGCGGGGCGCGGCCGGAGATCGCGAGCTATCCGTTCACGACCCGGGGGGTGGGGGTGGGCCACTTCACCCGGGGCCATCAGAGGTACCAGGTGGTGGACACCCCCGGGCTCCTGGACCGTCCCTTATCGGCGAAGAACGAGATCGAGCTTCAGGCGGTGGCAGCCCTCAGGCACCTCCGGGGCGCCGTCCTCTTCATCCTCGACCCGAGCGAGTACTGCGGCTTCTCCCTGGAGGAGCAGCTCCGCCTCCTCGCCGACGTGAAGAGCTGGCTCAGCCTCCCGGTCCTGGTGGTGGCGAACAAGGTCGACCTCGCCGGCTACCAGGGGGCGGAGATGGGGATGTCCACCCTCAGCGGCGACGGCGTAGCCGAGGTTCTGGACCGGATGGTGGAGATGCTGGAGTCGCTCGAGGGCGGCGAGCTGGAGAATAGAAAAGAGGGGTAGGCCCGGGATCTCAAGGCCGTCCTAGGCCCCGGTCATGCGTTCTTTTTGATGATGTAGTTGACCATCGCCGGGGAGAGCTTCGACTCCCAGGATATCCTCGAGGAGATCTCTTCTACCTTCAGGCCGTCGGACTGGAGGCGCGTTATCCTCTCTATCATCTCGTCGTCGATGACGAAGTACTCGTCGATGTCCTTCCGGTGGCCCCAGACGTCCCCCTCGATGATCTCCACCCCC
Source organism: Methanothrix harundinacea 6Ac (assembly GCF_000235565.1). NCBI lineage: Archaea > Methanobacteriati > Methanobacteriota > Methanomicrobia > Methanotrichales > Methanotrichaceae > Methanothrix > Methanothrix harundinacea. The sequence goes on along the minus strand of NC_017527.1, from coordinate 2,407,933 downwards.
TGGGTCTCCAGGAAGGCCCGGGCCGTTGTCGGCATGTTCCTGTAGTACGATGGCGGGACCTGGACGGCCCGGAGGCGGGGACTGTACTGGAGGAGCCTGAACATGTCGGTGCTGGAGGCCCTGTAGGCCAGGTGGACGGTATGATCGCCTCGCGTGAGGTCTTTTATCTCATCCTTGGAGCTCACTATCCTGATCTTAATCATGATACCACCAAAATCCCTGCGGGAGGTTCTGAACCACCCGCTCCCTCAAGCCGCCTGCTTTATCATGTACCTGACCATCGCGGGGGAGAGCTTCGACTCCCGGGAGACTCGGCCGGCGATCTCTTCGAGGTTGACCCCTTCGGACTGGAGGGAGGTTATCCTCTCCATCACCTTGTCGTCCACGGTGTAGTACTCGTCGATGTCCTTCCGGTGGCCCCAGACGTCCCCCTCGACGATCTCGACCCCCTGCATCTCCAGAAACATCTGGCCGGCGTGGGACATGGTCTTGTAATACGAGGAGGGAACCTGGATCGCCTTCAGTCTGGGACAGGTCTGGAGGAGCCTGAATATATCGGTGTTGGAGGCTCTGAAGGCCAGGTGTATAATCTGCTCGTTTCGGTTCAGCTCGTCGATCTCCTTCTTAGAACTCACGACTCGGATCTTCATCACGGGATCACCTCTGCTATAACAGGTTGTTGTTCATCGCATTTAAGTTTATTCAATTCCAACATTTATGCTCGAAAAAAGCAAAAACGCGCCCCCCTCCGCCGCCAGGTCCGAGCCCCCCCCAACTTATGGCCGGATATGAAGATGACGGCCCATCTGGATTAAACGTTTCCTATTCTCCGAACGATTCCGCGGGGTTGAGCCTCATGACCAGGAGCTCCTCGAAGAAGTACCTCTCGCGAAGGACGACCTCGACGGCGAGCCCCTCGGCTCGCGCCTTCGCCTCCACCTCCCCGGGGCCGCAGAGGCTCGATAGGAGGAGGAGGGCGCGCCCCCCCGCCGGCTCCAGGTGGTCTTTCAGCCCCTCCAGGAACCGGCATATCGTCTCCCTCCCTGTCTCTCCGCCGTCGAAGGCGAAGTTGAGCCACCCCTCCAGAACCTCCTCCTCCCCCGTCGGGAGGTACGGAGGGTTGAAGAGGATGAGGTCGAACCGCTGCCGGATCCCGGAGAAGAGGTCGGCCCGGACGGCATCGACCCCCGTCCCCCGGAGGGAGCCCAAGGCGGCGGGGTTGACGTCGGTGGCGACGACCCGCCGGGCCCGGGGGAGGAGGGCCCTGGATATGATGCCGCTGCCGCACCCGATCTCCAGGACCCGATCCTCGGGGGTCACCTCCTCCAGGGCGGCGGCGAGGAGGAGGCGGGAGTCCTCAGCCGGCTCGTAGACCTCGTCCCCCGGGGCCGCCCCTCTCCCCCTCCCGGGGGGTCGGCCCGTCAATCCACCGCCTCGGTCTTTCCGAGCCAGAGGTCCTGGCCCCCCGATCCCCGGGACTCCGTCCAGCCCGTCATCGCCATCGCCCCGTCGCCCGTCGGGACGATGGCCCTCCCCAGGTCGAAGCCCGGCCCCCCGAAGGTCGCATCCCAGACCTTCTCGCCGGCGGAGCTGACCGAGAGGAGCCAGACGTCCTGATCGGCGGCGCCCCGGGTGTAGCCGACGACGACGAGGCCGCCCCCCGCCTCCAGGGCCTGCCAGCCCCCGTCCTCCCCGGGTCCCCCCATCGTCTCCTCCCAGACCTTCTCCCCCTGGAGGTCGGTCTTGAGGAGGAGGAGGTCCCTCCCGCTCGACCCCTCAGAGGCCGTCGTCCCGACGATGAGGTAGCCGTCCGCCACCTTCAGGACGGAGTTTCCCCTCTCGTCGCCGCCCTTTCCGAAGGTCTTCTCCCAGATCCTCGCCCCCTCCCGGTCCGTCTTGACGAGCCAGACGTCCTTGCCTCCCCCCCCGTAGGACTCGGTCGTCCCGACGGCGACGTAACCGTCCGCCACCTCCAGGATCGAGGAGAGGCCGTCGTTCTTGGACCCGCCGATGGCGACCTCCCAATCCGGGTTCCCGTCGGGGTCGGCGAGGAGGATCCAGCCGTCGGACCCCCCCGAGCCCCGGGAGGTGGTGGACCCGGCGACGAGGTATCCCCCCTCCGTCTTCACCAGGGCCGACCCCCCAGTCCGTCCCCCGCCCCCCCGAAGGTCTTCGACCACCTCTCGTAGCCGTCGGAGTAGGTCTTGAGGAGGAGGAGGTCTCTTCCGCCGCCTTCCCCGGAGGAGGAGACCCCCGCCACCACGTACCCGTCCTCCACCTCCAGGACCGCCCACCCCTCCTCGTCCCCAGGGCCGCCGATCGTCCTATCCCACTCCAGCTCCCCCTCGGAGTCGGTCTTCACCAGCCAAAGGTCCCGGCCGCCGCCCCCCCGGGAGGTGGTGTAGCCCGCGACGATGATCCCGCCGTCGGCCGTCTCCTGGAGGGAGATCCCCCTCTCCTCCCCCGGGCCGCCGAAGGCCTTCTCCCAGAGGAGGTCCGGGGCCTGGCCGAGGGCGGGCTGGAGGAGGAGGAGAGCTGCCCCCACCAGGGCTGCAAGCCTCCGGGGGCGTTCTGGGGACGCCCCATCCCATCCAAGATCGTCCGGTCCCATCCTCACCAAGCCGTCCATTCAATTCAGCTCTAAATATATCGATCGAAGGCGATGAATATCATCAGGATCAGGGCGGGGACGGCCCAGAGGAACCCCCCTCCGGATCCGGGGGCGGTCTGCGGCCCGGCGGAGGGGGGATCACGCCCCTCTTCCCGCCCAGGTGCCTCCTCGGCGGTGGCCTCCTCCTCCTCCTCGACGGTGATCCTCAGCCGCGAGGACTCGAGGGTGCAGGCGGTCCCCCGGTCGTCCCGGTAGCAGACGGTGGTGGCCGGGATGGTGAAGCTCCCCGGCTCCGGGCACGACAGGTTGTAGACGATCGCCGCCTCCTCCCCCGGCAGGAGGAGGAGGGAGAGCTCCGTCTCCCCCCCGACGAGGGTCGCCCAGGGGGGGACCGTCTCCTGGAGGGAGGCCTTAGCCCTCCGGTTCCCCGCGTTCTTCGCCGTCACCGTCACCGTCACCTCCTCCCCCACCCCGACCCTGGAGGTGGAGGCCCTCTTCTCCACCTCCACCAGGGGTCCGACGACGTCGACGACGGGGGCCATCGACCTCACCCGGTACCCCTTCCCGTCGACGGAGTAGGTCGCCTCCGCCGGGGGGAGGGCCTGCCCCTCCCCCGGCCTCTTCGCGGTGACGGTGTAGCTCGCCCCCTCGCTCTCCCCCGGGGGGACCGTCATCCTCCACTCCAGGGTGGCCCCCGTCAGGAAGTCTCGGCCCACCGAGTCGGTGAGGACCACCTCCTGGGGCCTGGGGCCGGTGTTGCTGACGGAGAGGTGGACGTAGCTCTCCTCGCCGAACCGGACCTCCTCCTCAGCGTATTTGAAGACCCGGAGGGGGCCGAAGATCTCGAGGCTCGTCCCGCCCACCGCTTCGTGGACCCCCCCCTCGGGGTCGAGGTAACGGGCCCTCGCCTCGACCCGGAGCTCCTGGGGCCCCGCCACCGGCGGCCCTCTGAAGCTCACCCTCAGGGGCTCGACCTCCCGGGTGGAAGGGTCCTCGTCCCAGACCTCCCCCGGGGCGAGGCTGGATATCGAATGCCTCGCCGAGGGGATCCCGGGGCCGAAGGCCACCTCCAGCTCGACCTCCTCCGCCGCCGCCATCCCGACGTTCTCCACCTCAACCTCGAGCCTCGCCCGATCCCCTCCCCGGTAAGCCTCCTCCTTCGGTACTACCCGGACGGTGAGGTCGGGGACCGCCCGGAGGATGAGGGCGACCCGGGCCCGGGGCTCCGCCGATCCGTCCAGGAGGTAGTCTCTCATCATCACCTCCTCGGCCCTCACCATCACCACGTCATCGAAGGAGAAGCTCTCCCCCGGCCCCAGGGCTCGGGTGGCGATCAGCTCGTCCCCCTTCCGGAGGTGGAGCATCACCATCCTCGGCGTCCTCTCCTCGGGGGTGAAGTCCGCCACCTCCAGGCTATAGCCTCCGATGGAGAGGGCCTCTCCCCAATGGAGCTCCCCCTCCGCCCGGTCCCCCCACTCCACCGCCGTCCCGATCATCGATGCCAGGAGAAGATATGCCAGGAGGGCTCTCATCGGAATCAACGCCTGAAGAAGAGGATGTAGATGGCCAGGATCGCCGCCGCGGCGGATACGACCAAGGTCGACCCTGCGGGGCTCGAGGCCGCCTCCCGGTCGGGTTCCGGGGAGCCGGTCGCCTCCGTCCTTCCGGCGTCTCCCCTCTCCTCTCGGGATTCGGCCGCCTCCGCCTTCGGATCAGCTCCGGCGGGGGTTGCGGACCCCTCCCCCTCAGCCGCCGGGGGCGTCTCCCTCACCGTCTTCGCGGTAGAAGGGGAGGCGCCGGCCTTCGGGGTGTCGGCCTTCGCCTCCACCTCCTCGAAGGTCATCCCCGCGGGGGCGTAGAAGGTGATCGCCTCCTTCCCGCTGATCCGGATCGTCTTCCTCTTCTCGTACTCGATCTTCGTCGCCGGGTCCTGCCACCTCACCGCCAGGACGTGGGTCCCCTCCTCCAGGTCGAACTTGCCGAAGTCGGTGGTGCTCTTCTTCTTCGCAGTCTTCAGCTTCTCGTATACGCCGTCGACGTAGAGGTACGCCTCCAGATCCTCGTCGTTGTCGTTCCTCAACATCACGTTGACCTCGAACTTCTCCGCCCCCTTGTTCTGGGCGGCGTATAGGGTGACCGCCGTCGTCCCCTCCACCTCCACCGCCAGGTCCTCCCGGTGGGTCTTCTTGGTGTCGTCGTCCCACCAGCTGATCCTGAAGTCGTGGGGTCCGGCCGCCAGCTCGTAGCTCCCGAACTTCTTCTCCTTCTCCTTGGGGACCTCCTCGGTCCCCACCAGCTCCGAGTCGATGAAGAGGGATATGCTCAGGGCGTCGTCGTCCCGGTTGAAGACGTAGACGACCGCCTCGGCGGTCTTCTCCACCTCTTCCGAGGCGGAATAAGCCTCCGGCTCCGCTTCTCCCGGCTCCACCTCCGGGGCGGAGGGGCCCGGGGCCGGAGCTTCCCCATCAACGGCTGCGGCGGGGGGGGTCACCTCCTCTCCGGAGGGCTCGGCCTCTGGGACCACATCGATCTCGCCGTACTCGTTCGCCTCCAGCCCCGCCGACCCGAGGACGAGGGCGGATGAGATCAGGAGGAGGAGGAAGGCCCGCCCGAGGAGGTGCCTGGTGCCCGCCCCGGCCCTATGAGAGATCCCCGTCATGTAGAACGTCCATATTTAGACCTGATCGTTTATGAATTATGCGTCCCGGGGTCAGTTTTTGAGGGGGGCCGGCGCCGTTACGGCCTTCGGCGGCGATTTCGATCTTCCCAAATCTTAAATATATACGGCCACCAAATTCCGATCAGGATCGGGGTTGGCGAAGGATTTGATGACGGATATAATGGGGCTCTGCCGATGGCCTGTGCTTCTCCTCGCATTCGCGGCAGCCGTCCTCAGCTCTGGCTCCTGGGCGGCGGAGGCCGCGGGCTCCGAGGCGGCGGGGCTCGTCCTGGACGTTTACGTCGACGACGCCGGCAAGGCCCTGGTGACGGGATACGCCATGAGGATCGACGGACTGGCCTTCCTCAACGGTTCCGAATACCAGTACGATGAGGAGGCCCGCCAGCTCTACGCCGTGACCAACTCCCTCACCGCCAAGAGGGGGGACGACTGGGAGATCGGTCTATCCGCCGCTGGCAGCTACGGCGAGTATCACGTCACCTTTTACCTCTCGGAGAAGGTCCAGCTCACCAACATCACCGGCACCGAGGGGATCGATTACCTCGTCTCCTCCTCCTCCAGCGAGTCCTTCCTGGTGGAGTTCCACGGCTACGACGTATCGAGCCCCGCCGCCACCATAAGGTACCGCCAGCCCGTCGGCGGCGGGGGGGCGGCTGTGGAATCCCTCCCGCCGGTGGGGGCCTCCAGGCCCCGCCTCCTCCTGGCGGGGGCGGTGATCGTCGTCCTCGCCGTCCTCGGAGCCGCGAGCCTGGGGGGGTGGGGTAAGGCCCGTCCCCTCCCGCTGGGGGAGGCCTCCGCCGGGGCCGGTCCAGAGGAGGCGTCCGGGGCGGCCCTGGCGGTCTCAGCCCCCACCGAGCCCCCGGACCCCGGATCATCCCCTGCCGGCACGGGGGGGGCTCGGATCTCGGGGGAGATGGCGGCGGTGATGGATACCCTCACCGATAGGGAGAGGTCTGTCCTGGAGGCGCTGATGAAGAACGAGGGGAAGATGACCCAGGCCGATATCAGGTACGAGACGGGGATCCCCAAATCCTCCCTCACCGGGATCATCGTCTCCCTGGAGAGGCGGAATATCGTGACCAAGAAGGAACGGGGAAGGACGAACGTCATCGAGCTGTCGGAGCGGCTCAACTGGGGTGGAGGGAGATGAGGCGGATCTTCATCCCGGCGGTACCGCGGCCGTCCCCGAGGCTCTGGCTGGTGCCCCAGGGGGTCGCAGGATGAGGCACCCGTTCCCATGGGGCCTCCTGGTGGGGATGGTGGCCCTGATCCTCTTCGCCTCCCTGGGGTCCGGCCATCCCATCCCCGGCGGCGGGGGGTTTGGGGGGGCCTGCCCCATCCTCTCCGACCTCCCCCCTCCGATGGATTGTCCCAAAGGGCTGATCTCCATAGTCCTCTCGGAGGCGGGGTTCGCCCTGGGGGACGAGGAGGAGGTCCTGCCCCTGAGGCTCCAGGTGGAGAGGGTGAGGGGCGTCGACCCCTCCCGAATCCGGAGGCTCCTCGGGGAGAACCGGACCCTGGGGGAGATCAGGGCGGAGATCGAGGGGGCGGAGGGGGAATACGCCTATCGTGGAAACCTCCGCCTCGGCCGCTCATCCTACCTCCTGGACCGCATCAACCTCACCGCCGAGGGTGGGAATACCACCCTGGAGGCGGACCTGATGGTCCCCGTCGGCGGGTGGGGTTCGATCCCCCCCGCCCCCGGGGGAGGGCTGGAGGCGGCGGGGCGGGCCTCTATCGAAACCATCCGCCGGGAGGGGTCGGAGATCCGGGTCGGGAGGCTCGTCATCTTCGGCGGAGCTGACGCCGGGAGCTACGCCGTGATCCTCAGCCCCGCCGCGGGCCGGGGGATGGGGGGGCACCATCAGCTTGGGTCCGCGGCATGGCGGGATGAATACGGCACCGAAATTCCGCCGACGATCCGCCCCGGGTCCTGGATGGGGCCATGGCCGGAGGGGTCCGATCCCCTCCTCCGGGTCCAGGGTGTCGGCCCTCGTCCCGGAGGAGGTCGAGGGATAGGTCCGGGGATGATCTATTCCGGTCCCCATCGGATCAACCCTGATATCGGGGTCTGAGGGGTCCCGGATCTTATAAGCTGATGGAGCGGGAAGAAATAAAAAAGGTCCCTCCGCCAGGGGACGATCATCGGAGGGGTCGGGATGGCAGGGGATCGGGCCTTCGGGAAGAGGCCTCCAGCCTCGGACCATCCCCCGGTCCTCTTCAGGGGTCAGATTATTTTTATTCTGTAGGTCCGCTCCTCTGCCGCCTCCCTCTCCCAGGACCGTTTTCGGATCATGGCGACCTCCGTCTCGCCGGTCTGGAGGGGGACGAAGGTGAATATCTCGTTGCCGCCTCCGCCGATCGCCCCGGGCTGGCTCGCAAGAAAGCTCCTATCCTTCAGCCTCATCATCTCCCCGTCGAACTTCGCCTCCCAGACGTATCCCGTGGTCGGGACCGATTCCAGGGATATCTCGAACTCCTCCGCCACCTTAACCTTCACCTCGGCATGGTTCATCAGCGCCTCCCTCCTGCCACAATCCAATAAATGTTGAAGGGAGGGATATAAGCCCCCCCCCTCGTTCCTCACTTGATCTCGATCTCTGCCACGACGTCGTTGTAGTCCTGGTCTCCGAGGCCGTAGAGGTCCTCCCACCTCAGCTCCCACTTGTAGTTGCCGGTCTGCACCTTGATGACGTGGTCGCAGGCGTCCTTGTTCCAGGCGTGGGTGGTGTAGTAGGTGTTCCCGTCAGGGGTCTTGAGGGCGAAGATCAGCTTCTGGCCTGCGCTGAAGGTGCCCACGTCGAAGGTCTTGCCCACCTGAGAGTCGGCCGCCTTGAATATCAGCTTGTTCGTCGGAGAGTAGAGCCTGAACTCGTTCTCAAAGGCAGCGGATTTGCTCTTGAGCTTGGCCACCACCTTCCCGGTCTTCGGCATGATCACGTCGTCGTTGAGGGCCGGAAACTCGACGGTGTAGAAGGGGAAGGTGCTGCCGATCCCGCATTCACCGTACCTTATCCTGAACCAGCCCCCCTCTCCCCAGCCGGTTCCCCAGCTGTTCTTGCATATCCAGCACTGCTCGGTCTCGCTGTAGCCGACGACGGCTATGGCGTGATACCCTTCCAGGCGGCCGCTGGCGTGTCTGTATACTCCGCCCCTGTAGCTGAAGAAGTCGGTGTAGACCGCCATCCCCGTGATCACCGGGCCGTGTCTGCATATCCACTCCTTCGCCTGGGACGCGGTGCTCAAGGATCTCCATCCCTGGATCTTTATGATCCTCTTCGCCCTGTCGGCGCAGGGCTTGCAGGGCTGGTCCTTATCGGTGTAGGGGTAGCAGGCGTCGTCGGGGATCCCCTTGCTCTTGGCGTAGTCGAGGGCCGGAGGGAAGTTCCAGCCGCTGGCGCAGCATTTGCCGCAGCCGCAGAAGAAGAGGTCCGCCTCCGATAGGTTCGGGTTCAGGTAAGGGTTACGCCTGAATATCTCCAGGTTCGCCTCGACGACGGCGGACGTGGCGAAGGAGACGCACGAGCCGCACCCCTTCTGATCCTTCACCGGGGTCGTCCAGTCGACCCCGCCGACGTTCCTCCAGTTCCAGCTGGTGAGATAGGCGAACCGGAGGCCTTCGCTAGCCATCAGGGCATCTTCCTCGACCCGGGCCGTGGCCATCATCGCCATATCTTTCTCGTCCGTCGCGAGGCCGAGGTACGCCTTCCTCTTGTCGTCAGAAAGCTCGCTGATGGACGTCTTTCCTGCTGACCACGGATACAGCTTTTTGCTGATCTCCTCCCTTATCGTCTTCAACTCCTCTAAAGACATCTTATTTCAACTCCTTCTTCTATCTTCGGGATGGCCGATATCAGAATAGAGATGGAGATACGCCCTTCTCATGCTATAATGAATCTCCATTATTTCTACTCAGTCAGCTCCATTTTGTTCCGATAAGATCTTGAAGATCTCTGAGGATCCTCCAGATCTATCAAAACAAGATGGGCGCAGGTATTAGTTATACTTTTCTGTTTTTTTGATTATTTACTTTACTTTATATGGCTCATCAGAACATATTAATTCATTATGTAATACTATAATATATTGTTAACTTTATAAAATAATCGCCCCCTCAGAGCCGGTCGCGGCGATGGGCGCCATCGGCGCCGGGGATGAGATCTTCCTCTCACCCCTCGACCCTCACCCGGAGGCGCCTCGCCTCCGCCGCCGTCTCCTTCTTCCCCAGGACCCGGGCCATCTCCTCGATCGCCTCCAGCCGGCGGACGATCGCATCCAGATAGTTTATCAGGTCGCCGGTGTAGGCGTAGATCCCGTAAGAGTCGGTGAACTCCTGGATGATCCGGCTCGGGCTCATCCCCTCGGCCCGGAGCTCCAGGATCTTGAGGGACGCCCCCCTCTCGGGGCAGCCGCAGTAGGGGGAGTCCCGGCAGCCGCAGCGGGTGAAATCTTTGGCGAAGCTCAAGAGCTCCTCCCTCAGCTTCGGGTCGAGCTTGGTGAGGTCTTCGCTGCTGAGGAGGTCCATCACCGAGCCGTGGAGCGCCCTCGAGGAGACCTGCATCCTCAGGGTCGCCGAGATCCTCTCGGCGGCCTTGAGGTAGAGGTCATCGAACCTCTCCAGGTCGACGGCTATATCCAGGGCCCCCTTCCCTTCGGCGAGCCCCTTCCTTATGACCACCACCTCCTCTGGGGTGAGGAAGTGGGCGGAGGCAGCCCTCCCGATCCGGGTGGGGGAGATCCCCCGGAGGAGGTCCGCCTCCTCCAGGGCGGCGAGGCTCGACCCCAGGTCGTCGAGGCCGATCGTCAGCCGGTGGAGCCGGACCAGCTCCTCCCGGCTCTTCGCCACCCCGGCGTTGGCCAGGACCTCCTCCAGCTGCTCCTCCTCCCCGTACTCGGGGAGGACGTCCTCCATCGCCCCCCGGAGGAGGCGGAGGGCCACCTCGTCCTCCGCCTCGCCCTTCCCCCCCTGGTACTTCTTGCCCGGCTCGGGGAGGAGGTAGACGATCCCCCGGTCGTGGTAGCCGGGCCTTCCGGCCCTTCCCAGCATCTGGTTGAACTCGTGGACACTGAGCCACTCGATCCCCATGGCCAGGGAGTCGAAGATCACCTGGGAGGCGGGAAAGTCGACCCCGGCGGCCAGGGCCGCCGTCGTCACCACGGCGTCGACCTTCCCTTCGGCGAAGAGGGCCTCCACCTTCCTCCGCTGGTCGTACTGCATCCCGGCGTGGTAGGCGGCGGAGTTGGGTATCGCCAACGCCAGGCTGTTGCAGTTCTTCCGCGAGTTGGTGAAGATTATCGTCTGGCCCCGGTACCCCGTGGAGGAGGTCTTGGAGGCCGCCTCCCGGACCAGCCTCCTCAACAGCCCCCTCTTCTCCCGGAACTCTGCGAAGATCAGGTGGCGCTCGAGGGCCACCGGCCTCACCTGGTAGTCTACGAGGTCGGAGCCGAGCTGGGCGGCCAGGGCGGCGGGGTTTCCGACGGTCGCCGAGAGGTAGATGAACTGGGCGGCGGGGTAAGAGAACCGGAGCCTTGCGATCAGCCCCGAGAGGCGGTGGCCACGTTCCTTCTCCTCCAGCATGTGGACCTCGTCGATGACGACGGTCCCCACCCTCCCCAGGCCCCTGCCGGTCCGGAGGAGCTGGTCGATCCCCTCGTAGGTCCCGACGATGATCTCCGAGTTGAGGTCCTGGTTCATCCTCTTCGCCTTGCCGAGCTTTATCCTGGAGACCCCGACCCGGATGGCGGCCCTCGCCCCCAGGTCCCGGTAGAGGGATAGCTGGTCGTACTTCTGGTTTGCGAGGGCGACGAGGGGGACGAGGAAGAGGAGCTTCCCCCTCCCTTCCAGGAAGTTTTTTATCCCCGCCATCTCCCCCACGAGGCTCTTCCCGGTGGCGGTGGCGGAGACTACCAGGAGGTTTTTCCCCTCCAAAAGCCCCATCCGGATCGCCTTCGCCTGAACCGGGAGGAGGGACTTCGTCCTCCCCAAAAGAAAGCTCTTCAGCTCGGGAGGGAGGTCGAGGGCCTCGACGGCCATCGGGTTCTCCTCCCTCTCGGCCGGGATCTCGTCGAACTTAGTAAGATCGGCCTCGAGCCTATCGAGGGCCAGGAGGCCGAGGACCTCGTCGAGGTCCCTCCTCCTGAGGAGGAGCCTCGCCATGTGGACCTTCGCCGCCCGGCCGAGGTGCCGGAAATCCGCCTCCCTCTGGAGCTCCTCCAGGGCGCACCGCTCGCAGATCAGGCCGCCCTTGTGCCGGACGGCCTTTCCGTCCAGGGGGGTGAAGCTCCTCTTCTCCGAGAGGCAGTGGTGGCAGATCGAGACCTTCCGGTGGGGGATCTGATAGCCGTCGAGAAACTCGAGGAACTTCGCCTCCAGGGAGGGGTCCCCCCGGGCGACGTAGATCGCCCCCGCCTTCCGGAGGAGCCTCACCAGGTCGTCGGGCTGGAGGTACCTCTCGTCCCCGTCCTTGTTTATGAGGAACTTCTTGGGGCGGGGGCCCTTCGGCGTATCCTGGAGGCGGAGATGCCCCTCGAAGAGGGTCACCCCTCCCCGGAGGGGGAGGATGAGGACCCGGCCCTTCTCGGCCCTGGCCAGAACGGCGATCGGCATCTCGACCCGATCAGCCCACGGTGAGGTCGACGAGCTCGTACTTCAGCCCCTCGCCCTCGAGCCTCCCCATGAGGTTTGGAACCTGCTCGTCGACGCAGACGATCACCGAGGATACCCCGTGGAAGGCCGACTCCACCGCCGACTCCTTCGCCCCGAAGAAGACGTCCGGCTCCCGCCCGACCTTCCTGAGGGCGACGAGGGACTCTATCCCCAGGGCACCCACCATCTCTCCGTCCCGGGCGATCCTGGCGAGGGCCTCGAGGTCGACGTTCCGGGAGCCGCCCATCTGGACCCGGGGGACCTTGCAGACGGTGACCTTCCCCTCTTTGAGGCTGATCAGCCCCCTGAGGTTTGAGACCCCCACGTCCTCCCCGGCCCGGGCCTCGGCGATGGTGACCCCGCTCGCCTCCACCCCCTCCTTCCGGCCGGCGTAGAGGAGGCCGCCCCTCATCTCCAGGGAGACGGTCTCCCCCTCCGCGAGGTCGACGTCGGCGATCGCCCCCCAGACCGAGACGTGGCTGATGATCTCCTCCATGACGTACCTAGCATACCGCTTCAGCTCGGCGGCGCTCTCCAGGAGCATCTCCACCCCCTCCTTCGTGATCCGGTACCTCATCCTCCCGTCGGATATCACGAGGCCGTCGGCTACCAGGTCCTTGATGTACTCGGAGATCGCCTGGGGGGTGACCCCGAGCCTCTCCGCCACCTCCTTCTGCCGGACGTTCGGCTGGTTTGCGGCGATCTCCACCAGGATCTGAAACCGCGAGCTGTCCCTCTTGCTCTGTAGAACGTCTACCATTCTTCAACCCTCTTCCTTGGAGAGCTCGATCCTCTGACCCCTGACGGCCAGCCCCTCCGCCCTTTTGGCAGCCCCTCTTATGAAGGCCTGGCTGAGATTCAGCTCTCGAGAGAGGTTGGTTAGGGAGGTGTTGCCGTTGGCGACGAGTCGCTGGATCCTCTCGGTCTTCTCCCGGAGCTCATCATCTGACATCGAGGTGAGATAGATCAGCTCGCTCAGATCCTCCAGGGGGCATACGAAGTTGGCCTGGACCCGAGAGTAGCTCGAATGGTACTCCTTCTCTGGGCTCTCGCCGGGCTTCGGCATCTTCCACTTCGTCTCCACAAGGCCGCTCTTCTTCAGAAGCTCCAGGCTCCTGTGAACCCCCCTTTCGTCGCTCATGATCTCGGCGAGTTCCACCTCCGTCCTCCATTCCTCGCAGAGCTCTTCGAAGACCCGTTTGTGAACTTCTGAACCGAAAGCCAGGAGCAGAGGAACCAGATCTGAGGGATCATTGATGATCCGAGTTCTCTTTCCCATCGCACAAAACCTCGCGCCTCCATTGGCGCTCAAATTTGATAAATCTTATTGATAACCCCCGCCCAAAATGCTGGATTCGGCAAAAAAGGGCGGAGGGGACGGTCCGTCCCCCTTCGAGGCCGGATCAGACGAGCCTCACCGTCTCCAGGTTCATCGGCGCCATCGTCGGGATCCTGTGCTTCTTGTAGATGGAGCTCGCGAGGTCGAGGCAGTTGCTCTCATCGCCGTGGTTTGTGATCACCCTGGAGGGCTTGGGGTAGACCCTCCGGACGTAGTCCATCAGCTGGTTTCGGTCCGAGTGGCCGGAGAATCCGTCGACGGTGACCACCTCCAGGTTGATCTTGACCGTCTGGGTCTTCCCCTCGGCGGAGAGGGGGATCTCGTTCCACCCCTTCTGGATCCGGCGGCCGAGGGTCCCCTCCGCCTGGTAGCCGACGATCACCAGGGTGTTCCGCTCGTCGGGGCCGAGGGCCTTCAGGTACTCCAGGATCGGGCCGCCGTTCATCATCCCGCTCGTCGCCAGGACGACGCAGGGGTCCCCATCCACGATCTTCGATCTCTGGCTTGAGGTCTCCACCTGGACGAAGCACTCCGATAGGAAGGGGTTGATACCCTTGTGGAAGATCAGGTCCCGGAGCTCGTTGTTCAGGTACTCGGGGTAGGTGGTGTGGATCGCTGTCGCCTCGTAGATCATCCCGTCGAGGTAGACGCTGATCTCCTCCAGGGACTTCTTCCGGATCGCCTCCTCCAGGGCGATCATCACCTCCTGGCTTCTGCCGACGGCGAAGGCGGGGATGATCACCTTTCCGCCCCGCTTTATGGTATCCCGGACGACCTTCAGGAGCCGCCCCTCTGCCTCCTTTCGGGAGGGCTGGGTGCTGTTCGACCCGCCATACGTCGCCTCCATCACCAGGGTCTCCAGCCTCGGGAAGGTGTGGACGGCGGGGTCGAAGAGCCTCGTCTTCTCGAACTTGAAGTCCCCGGTGAAGGCTACGTTGTAGAGGCCGTCCCCCACGTGGAAGTGGCAGATGGAAGAGCCGAGGATGTGGCCGGCGTTGTGCATCGTCAGCTTCGTATCGGGGGCGATGTCGGTGACGTCGCCGTAGTTCAGGGTGATGGTGTGCTTCAGCGCCTCCCGGATCATCGCCGACTCGTAGGGCATCCTCTTCCCCTCCCGCCCGGCGATGTCGATGTAGTCGAGCTGGAGGAGGACGAAGAGGTCCCGGGTGGGGGGGGTGCAGTAGATCGGCCCCTCGTACCCGTACTTGTAGAGCATCGGGACGAGGCCGGCATGGTCCAGGTGGGCGTGGGTGAGGACGACGGCGTCGATCTGGTTTAAGGGGTAGGCCTCGGGGACGTAGAGGTAAGGGGTCGCGCTGTCGTCGGAGCCGACGTTGACGCCGCAGTCGACGATGATCTTCGACTCGGGGGTCGAGAGGAGCATGCAGCTCCTGCCGACCTCCCGGCACCCGCCCAGGGTGGTTATCCTCACCCACTGGTCCTTCGAGGCGACGTCCCGGTGGATCCTCCGGCCGATCGTCTTGAGGATCTCCTTCCGCTCGGACTGGACGGACCGGAGGTACTCTTTGGTGTTGGCGATGGTGCTGGATCGGACCGGGGGGGTCCTCACCACCTTGGGGGTCCAGCCGATCAGCTTTGTGATCTCCCGCAGGGTGGCACCGTGCCGTCCGATCACCAGCCCCGGCTTCTCCGCCTCGATCACCACCTCTCCGGTCTCGCCGTCGAAGTAGTAGTTGGTCAGCCCCGCCTCAGGGGGGACGACCTGCTGGATCTTCTTCACCGCTCCCTCGGGGTCGGCCAGGACCTTCAGGTCAGGCCTCACCACCACCCTCTTCCTCAGGTCTTTCGCCAGGGATCGGACTATCTCACCATCGTCTGCCAGCCTTCTCGGGTCGTCGGTGTATATTACCAGCTCGGGGCCCTCGAATTCTATGCCGGTGACGTTTATGTTCGGAGGCAGTTTGGTCTGCACCCGCCGCTTCAGCTCAAGGAGCACTTCCTCAACAGACAATTAAACCCATCCAAAAAAAGTTTATTTTTCAGAGCGACCGCCGGATCTTCTCCACCTCGGACTCATCTGCCACCTCGTACCCCCCGGCGGTGATCTTGACCGCCTGAATGACGTCGCCGGAGGCGGAATCCCTCTTCATGGCGTTGTGGATGGCGCGGACCCCCAGCTTCATACCCTCCTCGACGGTCATCTCGGGGTCGTAGAGCGCCTCCAGGACGCCGTAGGCGGTGGGGGAGCCGGATCCTGTGGCCACCACCTTCTGCTCCTGGATCGAGCCTCCGAGGGCGTCCAGGGAGAAGAGCTGGGGCCCCTTCTTGTCCACCCCGCCGAGGAGGAGCTGGACCATGAAGGGGAAGTACCGCCTCGAGGCGAGGACGTTGGATAAAAGGGATGTCGTCCCCCGGACCGTCATCGGCTCGCCCCTCTGCATGTTGTAGAGCTTCGACTCCACCTGGATCATCCTGACGAGGGACTGGGCGTCGCCGACCACTCCTGCGGTGGTGAGGCCGACGCGGTCGGCGATCTGGTATATCTTCTGAGCTGTGGTGCTGGCGATGAAGTGGCCCATGGTGGCCCGGCTCTCCGAAGCTAGGACTACCCCATCTTTGCAGACGATTCCCACCGTAGTTGTGCCTTTGAACACCTCGACCATCTAAATACCTCGAATTAAAATCAGAAAACGGACGAGTTCTCTTCGCCACCATCACTATATAAATCTTCCGCGCCCTTACCGCCCCCGATGGAGAAAAGTCGTGGCAGGGGTGGTTGGTCTGACCTCTTGCTCCCTCACCGGCTCTACCCAGACGGGCTTCGGCCTCCTGTCGTCCTACCCGGGAACGATCCGCTAATATACCATGCCGCCACCATTCTCCCTCAACCTGCGGTCTGAGGCCTTCGGCAGGAGCTGGGACCCTTGCACCCCTGGATATACCACCACTACGTCGAGCCCATCCTCTACGACGCCGGATACAACCCCGTCAACACCGTCACCTGGGCCCTAATCCTGGGGGGGATGATCCTTCTCATCCTCAGGCTCCTCCGGCGGCTGGAGGTCTCCTTCGACGAGCGGTTCTTCCTCGCCACCGCCCCCTACGTCCTGGCGGGGGCGAGCCTCCGGGTCGTCGAGGATGCGGAGCTGGTGGCAGCCCCCCTAAAGTACCTGCTGATAACCCCTCTGATATACTTCCTCGCCGCCGCGGGGACGATGACGGCCCTCCTCCTCTGCCGGCAGGCCCTGGGGGATCGATGGCTTTTGGGGTACGCCGCCGTCGGCCTCCTCTGGACCGCAGGAAACCTCGCCCTCCTCGCCCCCCTGGGGGTGGAGAGGAGCACGATCCCCATCGCGATCCTAGCCCTCGGGGTGGCGGCGACGGCCTTGGTGGCGGCGGGGTCGAGGCTGATCTCCTCCCCCATATCGGGAGGGCAAAGCCTCCTCATCCTCTTCGCCCACATGTTCGACGCCGCCTCCACCTACGTCGGGGTGGACTGGTTCGGCTACGTCGAGAAGCACGTCGTCCCCAGCCTCTTGATCGAGGCCGCCGGGACCGCCCTGGTGATGTTCCCCCTCAAGCTCCTCATCCTCATCCCCGTCCTCGCAGTCGTCGATGGAGCCCTCCGGGACGATCCGTCCCTGAAGAACCTGACCCTCTTCGCCCTCCTGACCCTGGGGCTCGCCCCGGCGGTGAGAAACACCATCAGGCTGACCCTGGGGATCTGAGGCTGGGGGCGCGACCCAGCGCCTCGTCCATCCTCCCCGGCCTGTACCCCTCCAGGTCCAGGGCGACGTAGGAGAAGCCGATCTTCTTCAGCCCTCCGGCGATCTCTATCCTCCGGGAGAGGGCCCTCTCCAGGTCGGCGGAAGGGACCTCTATCCTCGCCATGGGGCCGTGGACCCTCACCCTCGCCCCGGAGATCCCCAGCCCCCGGATGAGATCTTCGGCCTCCTCCGCCATCCGGAGCTTCTCGGGGGTGATCGCCTCGCCGTAGGGGACCCGGGTGGCGAGGCACGCCGTCGCCGGCTTATCCGAGAAGGGGAGGCCCATCTCCTTCGCCAAAAGCCTGATATCCGACTTCGTCATCCCCGCCTCGGCGAGGGGGTGGATCAGCCCCTCCTCGTCGGAGGCCCCGATCCCCGGCCTGTACTCACCGTAGTCTGAGAGGTTCACCCCGTCGGCGACCCTCGTTATCCCCGCCTCGGCGGCGATCCTCTTGAGGAGCCTGGAGGCGGCCCTCTTGCAGAGGGCGCATCGGTGGGGGGGGTTATCGGCCACCCCCTCGGCCTCCAGGATCTCGAAGGGGACGACCCGATGGCGGAGGCCCAAGGACCGGGCGATCTCCACCGCCTCCAGCAGCTCGCTCCGGGGGATCGCCGCCGAGTCGAGGGTTACTAGGAGGACCCCCTCGCCGAGGACCCCGGCGGCCACGGCGGCGAGGAAGGAGCTGTCGAGGCCGCCGGAGAAGGCTATCAAAATCCTATAATCCGCCCGGAGGATATCCTTCAGCCTATCCAGCTTATCGATCCCCTCACCCAGATCATGCCGGGTCATCTCACCTGCAGCCTTCACATCCATCCCGGGCCCCAGCCTCTTCCCCCTCCCTGATCATCCTGCAGATCTCGCAGATCTTATCGGAGGGGTCAACCTCCTCATTCAGGATGATCTCATCCGCCAGCCTTCGGATTGCCAGGCTCACCTCTTCGCTGAAGACTATGCTGTACCCCCTCTTCTTTGTGACGTACTGGGAGACGGCGGGGGGGCTGATCTTCAATAGCCGCGAGACCTCTCTCTGCGACAGCCCCCGGTCCACCAGCTCTTTGGCGAAGGCGGCCCTTATGTTCGGAAGGGTGTCCCATACGGCGGATTCACATGGAAGCTTCATATTCCACCATAGATCTATAGCTCTTCTGTGTGACTACTCCCCGCCCTGAAGGGCGGAGCTTCTAGCTTTTGGCAGAGACTGTAGCCCCAGTCTCAAAATGTTTATCGCCGCATTCTCGTCACGGTCCATGACCAGCCCACATTGAGGACATTCATGGACCCGATCCGATAGCGACTTGTTGACTTTAAGACCGCACCTGGAACATAGCTGACTTGTGTTCCTAGGATCTACTAGAACCACTTTCGAACCGGCGCTCTCAGCCTTGTACGATGTGGTTATTACTAGCATCCTCCAGGCAGCGTCTGATATGCCTTTAGCCAGGCAGTGGTTCTTAAGCATGTTCGTGATACTCAGATCCTCGAAAGCAATCAGCCCAAACCTTTCGACCAGGTTATGACTGACTTGATGAGCAAAATCGTATCTGCGGTTGGCAATCCGCTCATGGGTCCGCTGGACGACTTTGAGAGCTTTCCACCTCTCAGGAGTTCCTTTCTCATATTTGGATAGTCGTCTTTGAGCTTTGGCCAACGCCTTCTCCTCAGATCTGAAGAACCGTGGGTTATCGATCTTCTCTCCGTTGGACAGTGTAGCGAAACTCTCCAGCCCCACATCGATGCCCGCCATCAACCCATCTTTCCAGGGAGGCTTCGGAGGATCGTCGATCTCCACTGAGAAACAGGCAAACCATTTTCCGGTCGATGATCTCCGAACGGTTAACCTCTTGATTTTACCTTCGATGGGTCGGTGGAGCTTGATCTTGATATCTCCGATCTTGGAGAGACGCAGCTTCCCGAAAGACAGTTTGAATCCCAGCTGTGGATAGGTGAACGAATCGTACCATCCTTTTCCTTTGAACCTGGGATACCCTGGGGTCTCTCCTGCTTTGACCCTTCGGAAGAACGCTTTAAAGGCCAGATCTACCCGTTCTTGGACGTTCTGGAGGGTTTGAGAGAATACCTCATTTAGTTCTGGTTTGTTTTTCTTCCACACTGGAAGCAAGTTGTGAGTCTCATACTTAGATATGGATTTGCCTTGTTGTTCGAAAGAGTTTTTTCGATATGCTAAAGTCTCGTTATAGGTCCATCTACACAGCTCCAAGGTCTGTTCCATCTTAGACCGCTGTGCTTTTGTCGGATAGATCCTATATTTGAAGGCTTTAAGCATTACACTCACTTATGCTGTTAAAGTATTTAAGATTCATGACATAAGGCGGGGTACGATTCATCCCCGGCCTAAAGACCGGGGTTTTCTCTACCCCTGCACCCCAACTATATAAGGAATATAAACCTTCTCGATACGCTGGGAAAAAAAGTGGGGAGGGAGCAGAAGGGAGGTTTGGGGCGGCCTTCAGAGCCCCGCCCTCTCGACGATGACGTCGGCGACCTCTTTTGCGCTCTTGAAGGGGAAGTCCGTCTCCTTCAGGACCTTTCCGGCGTCTGCTGCCGTCAGCTCGCAATCTCCGGCCTTGCACCTGGTGGCCGCACCCTGAGGCATGGCCGCCAGAAGCTCGTCGGGGGTTTTTATGGGGAACTTCGCGTCCTTGAGGGCTCCCTCGATCTGGGCGTGGATCTCATCTCTTATGCTCATGGTTTTTCACCATCCTCTCCTATGGCGGGTTACTAATTTATACTTTAGCGTCATGAAACTATACAAGGGTCACGCCGATGTATCGAATTGACTCAGAAATACAGGATGGAAACCTTTTTACCCCGGAGGGGAGGGATCTTTTCATGGGTTCGGATCTGGAGAGGGATGTCGCCGACATCAGGTTGAAGCTCGAGGCCGTCCATGAGGAGCTCTTGAGGTTCGCGGAGAGGTCAAACCAGCAGCATCTCTCCTCGATCCTCGATGGGTGTAGAGTCGACTACAGCAGGGCGATCCTCGGCTACGCCCTCGACGAGATCGAGGGGGGGCTGGAGGCGAATATGGTCGGGGACTGTCAGATGAAGGCCGTCTGCAAAGCCCTCTTCTCCGACCTCCTGAAGGGGAACCTCCACCACATCAAGGCCGGGGGGATATCGGAGGAGGCGATAGGAGGGGCCAGGTCGAAGATGGAGGATATGAGGAGGAAGGCCCCCAGGGAGGAGTGCGCTAGATGCTTCTCGGAGGCGGGAAGGCTCCTGGAGAAGCAGGTTGATCTCTTCCGCTCCCTCCGGGTGTATCGAGACCCGGATATCGAGAGGGGCTCGATCGAGGATCTCGACGAAGAGGGGGCGGTCCGGGGGCTTCTCGATCCTCTCGGGAGCGGTCAGAGGCTCCAGATTATGAAGGCCCTCGCCCTGGAGACGAAGAGCTTCTCGGCCCTCTCGAAGCTGACGGGGCTGCGGGGCGGAAACCTCCTCTTCCACCTCCAGAAGCTATCGGAGGCCCGGATGATCATTCAGAGGCATGAGAGGGGGGACTACATGATCACCGCCAGGGGATATAAGGCCCTCCAGGGGATCTCCGAGCTTTATTCGGATCTCTTCGACCTGGGGGCTGGGGAGGAGAGAGAGGTCAGCCCTCCACCGGCAAGAATCTAGCACCGCCTGCATCTCGCCCCCGGATAGCTGGCCTGGCAGATGATCTCCCCGATCACCGAGCCCCACCATCTCCAAGATCTCCCCTATCCTTCCTTTCTCCTCTTCTTTCCGGCTGAAGAGGAGGAGCAGCTCGATTTTCTCCCTGCCCTGATGCCATCCTCGGAATCTCACGACCTTATCATGGTGAGGATCATCTTGAAGGGCTTGACGGCGGCGACTGAGTGGGGCTCGCCTGCTGGCATGATCACCATCTCCCCGCCGGAGAGCCTCATCGCCTCCCCGGAGATGGTGATCTCCGCCTCCCCCTCGATGACGTTCACCACGGCGTCGAAGGGGGCGGTATGCTCGCTCAGCCGCTGCCCCTCGTCGAAGGCGAAGAGGGTCACCGTCCCCGTCCTTTCATCGATGAGGGTCCTGCTGACCACAGCCCCCTTCTGGTAGCCCACGAGATCAGCCAGCCTGATGGGCCGGCCTTTGAGCCCATCGGGGGAGGCCGATTCCTTATTCGGTTCCATTTTCTATCTCTCCACCTCTTTTCTATCCTTCCTGGAACTGGACTCGGATGGAGAATTCTTCACTCCCGGATCTTCCTCGCCTCCAGCTTCTCGCCGTGCTTCAGCCTCAGCATGATCTGCTTTGCCAGGTCTGAGGACTTCACCATCCGGATGTCGCCCCTCCGGCCGACGGTGGCGGTGAAGACCGGCTCCTTTCCGAGGAAGATCTCCACCCGCTCGCCGGGCTTTCCGCCGACCCAGATCGCCAGGTGGCGGCCGGTGTCCTCGATGTGGGGCGCCAGGGGCTCCTCCCGGCCGTCGAAGGTCTGGACGTCGATGTGGATCCCCAGGGTCCGCTCGATCTCCTCGATCCTCTTGCCGGACTTGCCTATGATCCTCGCCGCCTCGTTCTCCTGGACCTTCACCACCGCCGAGGAGTCGCTGATCATCTCCACCTCGAAGGGGCCCTTGAGGTGGGTAGCCATCTCCTTCTGGACCTGGAGGGTGGCGAGGTCCCAGGAGGCGGGCTTCTTCCCCTCGGGGGAGATCGGCATGATGACGATCTCCTCGCCGTAGGTGTAGAGCTCGTACTCCGCCTTCCCGGTCTCGAAGTCTTTGACGACGATGACGGGCCTGGCGAGGTCCGCCTCCGTCATCCCCGAGGGGACCTTCACCATGAACTCGACGTCCATGACCTTCGTCACCTCCCCCTTCTCGATGAAGACGATAGTGTCGATCACCTGGGGGATCATCCCCAGGTCGACCCTGCCGATCAGCCTCTGGAGGGCGTCGATGGGCTTATTGGCGTGGACGACCCCGATCATCCCGACCCCCGCCATCCTCAGGTCGGCGAAGACCTGGAAGTCGTTCGTCTTCCTCACCTCGTCGTAGATGGTGTAGTCGGGCCTCACCAGGAGGAGGATGTCGGCGGAGGCCTCCATCGACCCCTCCAGGGGTCCGTACTGGGTGATCTCCGGCGGGACCTGGAGGTCTCTTGGAGCCTCCAGGGTCTTGACGATGTGGTCGCACTTCTGGAGGTACTTGGCGACCCCGGCGGCGAAGGTGGATTTCCCCGAGCCGGGGGGGCCTGCGATCATGATCCCCCTGTGGGCTTCCTTCAGCCTCGCCTTCAGCTCGTCGCTGTGGCGGTAGTCCTCCAGGTCGACCCTGGCCACGGGCCTCACCGCCGTTATCTCGAGGCCGTCGGAGAAGGGTGGCCGGGCGATGGCGATCCTCATGGGGCCGAGCTGGGCGACGGCGGCGCCGATCTTCTCCATTTCGATGTGGGCGCCCGGGTCGGACTTGACCCTCTCGAAGATCTCCCTCACCATATCCCGGAGGTCCCTCTCGCTGAGGTTCCTATTTCCGATCTTTACGAGGCTGAACTCGCCGACCTTCCCCCTCTTGGCCATGGGGATCGTCCCCTCCTTCAGGTGGACGGAGAGGGTATCCGGGGTGAAGTACTTCTCCAGGGAGATCTGCTTGATCTCCTCCCGCTGGGGTCGGACGTACTCCACCTCCAGCCCCATCGCCCCCGCCACCCTCGACTGGATGGAGTCGCTGGTGAGGAAGTAGGCCCCTATCTCCAGGGCCACGTCCCTGATCATGGCGTCGATCTCGCCGCCTCCGGCGAGCTTGATCTGGTCCAGGTCCGGCCTCACCCCCACGTACTCCAGCTCGATCTTCCCGGCCTTCGCCAGCTCCGAGAGGCGTCTCAGCTCTTCAAGCCCCTTGATCCCCGTCTCGCGGCCGTGGTTTGCCTGGGCCTCCAGCTCCGCCACCACCGCCTCGGGGACTACAACTCTTTTGCCCATAAACTCGCCGCTGACGACCCTGGCCGAAACCCTGCCGTCGATCACGACGCTCGTATCGGGCACTATGCAGTCTGCCATTGCAATAAACATCCTTCAATTAGTTATTTAGTACTTATGATCGAAGCCAAGAAGAGATCAGAGATAGACGATGTCCATCTCCCTTTTCTCGGCGATCCCTTCGAAGACCTCGTCGATATCCATCTGTCGCCGGATCTGGCGGGCGGCCATCACCACCATGACGGGCCGGCCGTAGGTCTGGACCGCCCTGATCTTGGCGGTATCCTCGCCGAAGCCCGGGTCCAGCCTCCTGAGAATGCAGACCCGGATCCCGCTCTCTACGAACTCCCCCTCGTCCCGGTGGCCGAAGAAGATGCAGGCCATGTTCCTCTTCGAGATCGTCCGGTAGTCGACATCGTAGCTGGCGAAGGCGTTCCTGTCGTAGAGCTTCTTGTCGGCGAGGGCTGGCCGGAGGTCCTCCTCCACCACCGAGTTCGCCAGATCCATCAGCTGTTCCTGCTCCTCCCGGGAGTGTTCCGGGCATTTCGCTATGGTGAAGAGGCTGAGGTGATGGAGGGGCTGCCTTTTGGAGTGGCAGTAGGCTCGCGGCTCCACGACGCCTAACTCCTCCTCTCCGGAGAAGAAGGCGGGGGCGTAGTGGTCGCAGCTTGCGCATTTGAGCTTGATCAGGGTCTCCTTATCGATGAAGGGGGCCATCCCCTCCACGAAGGCGAGGACCTCCCAGACGTTGGGGCCCGTCCCCTCGGGGAGGCTCTGCTGGGCCGCCTTCACCGCGAAGAGCAGCTCGCCGTCGCCCTCCAGTTCGTCTCTATCGTTCTCCTCTTCAGCATCATCCTTCATGGGAAACTCTCTCCTTAAGGCTCCCGTCGGATATAAAAATGTGGTGATGCGCCGCCGTCGATTCCGTCTCCGAAAAGGCTATATCCTGTCCCCGCCTCACGCCGATGAGGAGGTCAGCCGGTTGAAGGAGATTCGATTTCACGGCCGGGGTGGCCAGGGAGCTGTCACTGCTGCTGAATTGATAGCAATTGCGGCTTTTGAGGATAAAAAGTACTCCCAGGCTTTCCCCGCCTTTGGTGTGGAGCGGCGAGGCGCTCCAGTCATGGCTTTTGCCCGAATTGCCAGCGAGCCGATCCGGATCAGAAGCCAGATCTACGAGCCCGATTACGTCATCGTCCAGGATGTGACCCTCCTGGAGGTCGTAGACGTGGCGAGCGGCCTCAAGCCGGAGGGGAAGATCATCATCAACACCGACAGGGATCCAAAGGACCTCAAGCTCAAGACCGGGGCGGAGGTCGTCACCATCGATGCCACCAGGATCGCCCTCGAGAAGCTGGGGAGGCCGATCGTCAACACCACCATGCTCGGAGCCTTCTGCGGCGCCACCGGCGAGGTGAGCCTCGAGAGCGTAAACAAGGCGATTCTGAGCCGGTTCAGCGGCTCCCTGGGCGAGAAGAACCTGGCAGCCATAAAGACCGCTTACGAGGGGGTCAGCCGATGACTAGATGCGAAGTTAGGATGGTGGTGGAGCCGGGGAGCTCCGAGATCACCAAGACCGGCGCCTGGAGAACCTTCGTTCCCGTCTTCGATCACGCCAAGTGCATCAAGTGCAGCCTCTGCGAGATCTACTGCCCCGAGAGCTGCATCCACCAGATCGATGGGAACTTCGTTCCGGATCTGGACTACTGCAAGGGGTGCAGCGTCTGCGCCCACGAATGTCCGAGGGGAGCGATCACCATGGTCCTGGAGGAGAAGTAGATGAAGAAAGTGGTAGAAGGATCCTATGGGATAGCCGATGCCGTCCGGTGCTGCTCTCCCGACGTCATATCGGTCTATCCGATCACCCCCCAGACCCACATCGTCGAGCACCTCTCGGAGTTCGTCGCCGACGGAAAGCTCGACTGCCAGTACATCAACGTCGAGTCGGAGTTCTCCTCCCTCTCCTCCCTCATCGGGGCGTCCGCCGCTGGAGCCCGAACCTACACCTCGACCACCTCCCAGGGGCTCGCCCTGATGTTCGAGGTCCTCTTCAACGTCTCGGGGATGAGGCTTCCCATCGTCATGACGACGGTGAACCGGGCCCTCAGCGCCCCCCTCTCCATCTGGAACGATCAGCAGGACGCCATGGCCGCCCGGGAGGCGGGCTGGATCCAGATCTACGCCGAGAACGTCCAGGAGGCGATGGACCTCACCCCCCAGCTCTACAAGATCTCCGAGGACCCGAAGATCCTCACCCCCTCCATGGCCTGCATGGACGGGTTCATCCTCACCCACGTCTACGAGCCGGTGGAGTTTTTGGATATCGAGAAGGTCAGAGAGTTCCTCCCGCCCTATCGGCCCGAGGACGTCCTCGACCCGAAAGACCCCAAGACCTTCGGAGCCTTCGCCGACCCGAGCTGGTTTACAGAGTTCAAGTACCTCCAGTACCAGGCGATGGAGAGGGCTAAAAAGAAGATCGCTCTGGTCTCAAAGGAGTTTGAGGAGGTCTTCGGCCGCGGATACGGCGGCCTCATCGATACCTACTCCATGGAGGATGCCGAGGTCGCCCTCGTCACCATGGGCTCCGTCGTCGGGACCGTCAAGGAGGCGATCGACGGCCTCAGGTCCGAGGGGGTGAAGGTGGGCCTCGTCAAGATCAGGAGCTACCGGCCCTTCCCCGAGGAGGAGCTGAAGGAGGCCCTGAAGGATGCAGAGGTCATAGTGACGATCGAAAAGGATGTATCGATGGGGTACGAGAGCGCCCTCCTCACCGACCTCAAGGGAGCCTTCTACAACAGCCCCATCAGGGTGCCGATCGTCGGGTTTGCGGCAGGCCTCGGCGGCCGGGACATCGGGGTCAAGCAGATAAGAAGGATCGTCGAGAGGGCGTCGAAGGTCAGAGGCGCCGGGATCGAGGCCGAGTTTGAGATCTTCGACGTGAAGCCAGAGTGTCTCTAGGAGGATTATCATGGAAGAGAGTTTGTTTGCGCCCGGCCACAGGGCCTGCGCAGGATGTGGAATGCCCACGGCGATAAAGCTCGTCCTGGACGCCGCGGGGCCCAACACCATCGTCGTCTCGCCTACGGGATGCCTCGAGGTCACCTCGACCCCCTTCCCAGAGAGCTCCTGGAGGGTCCCCTGGATCCACTCCCTCTTCGAGAACCCCGCGGCCGTCGCCTCCGGGGTGGAGGTGGCCCTCAAGAGGTTCAAAAAGACCGACATAAACCTCCTGGTCATAGGCGGCGACGGAAGCACCTTCGACATCGGCTTCGGCTCCATATCGGGGATGTTCGACCGGGGTCACAGGATCACCTACGTCTGCTACGACAACGAGGCCTACATGAACACCGGGGTCCAGAGGAGCGGATCGACCCCCTTCTGCGCTAAGACGACGACGACGCCCACGGGGAAGCTGAGCCTAGGAAACCCCAGGCCGAAGAAGGACCTGCCGGCGATAGCCGTAGCCCACGGCGTCCCTTACGTCGCCACCGCCTCCATCGCCTACCCCGTGGACCTCCGGCGGAAGGTCAGAAGGTCTCTATCGGCCGACGGTCCCGCCTACATCCAGGTGAACGCCCCCTGCATCACCGGCTGGAGCTATGAGGCGGGGGACACCATCGAGCAGGCTAGGCTCGTCGTCGAGACCTGCCTATGGCCTTTATACGAGTACGTCGACGGGGCCCTCGCCGGGGTGACGAAGGTCCGGAGGAAGAGGCCCGTGGAGGATTACCTCAAGACCCAGGGGAGGTACAAGCACCTCTTCAAGGGCGAGGCGGGGGCCCGGGTCCTGGCCCAGGTCCAGGCTATGGCCGACGCCAACGCCGAGAAGTTCGGCCTCCTCGACTGAGGGAGCCTGAGGGGCCCTCCGGCCCCTCGTCATCGGTCTATTTTGGAGGGGGAAGATGTACGTAGGAAGGATCGTGATCATAGGGGGGACGGGAGGCCGGGCCTGGGTCGGGTACCGGGTATCGTCCCGCTCCTTTCCAAACCGCAAAGCTAAGGTGAGGGGTGATTCAGTCCTCGTATCGCCTGTGGATCCGCTGGATCTGGAGAAGAACCCCTATATAGCCTACAACTGCATCAGGATCGCCGGGAAGGCGGCGGTCGTCGCCAACGGGACCCACGCCGACATGATAGGAGAGAAGATCGCTGACGGGACGAGGCCCCTGGAGGCGATCGCCCTGAGCCTCATCGCCTTCGGCTACGAGAGGGACGAGCTGGACACCCCCCGGATCGCCGGGGCGGTGATGGGGGGGCGGGGGTGGCTGGGGATAGCCCGAAAAGACGAGATCTGGGCTAAGGAGTACGACCTCTCCGGGGATGGGGCCTTCATGGTCGCCACCTACGAGAAGACGGAGTTCGAGGAGATCTCTCTGGGTGGCGGGAGCGCCGGAGAGATAGCAAAAGCCGCCTTCGAGATGGACTACGAAAAGCCGGTATGCTCTGCCGCGGCCTTCGATGCCGGGAGCGATGCGGGTGGCGACGGATGCAGCAGCTTCAAGCTGGCGGCGTACAACCCGGCAACAAAATGAGGTCGCCAAACGAGAAGCATTCAGATTTTGATGATTTTGAGGAGTGGACGGGATGGAGATAAGCGGCGTAGAGATTGAGGATACCTTTGCGGAGGGCTTTCCGATAAAGGTGGCGCGGGTTCTGATCACGGCGATAACGGAGCGGTGGGCGATGGAGGCGGCCCGGGAGGCGACGGGCTTTGGGACCTCCGTCATCATGTGCCCGGCGGAGGCGGGGATCGAGCGGCTGGCCCGGCGGGCTGAGACCCCCGACGGGAGGCCGGGGGTTTACATCCAGATCTGCAACATGAGCTTCAAGAACCTGGAGGCGTCCCTCCTCGCCCGGATAGGCCAGTGCGTCCTGACGGCGCCGACGACGGCGGTCTTCAACGGCCTCCCCGAGGCGGAGAAGCAGTTCGATACGGGGGCGAAGCTGAAGTTCTTCGGGGACGGCTTCCAGAAGGAGATGGCCTACTGCGACCGGGGGGTCTGCAGCATCCCGGTGATGTCCGGAGACTTCATCGTCGAGGAGAAGATGGGGGCCGTAGACGGGATCGCCGGGGGGAACTTCTACATCATGGCCGAGAACCAGGCCGCCGCCCTCATGGCCGCCGAGGCGGCCGTCGACGCCATCCGGGAAGAGGAGGGGACGATCACCCCATTTCCCGGCGGTGTCGTCGCCAGCGGCTCGAAGGTGGGGAGCCGCTACAAGTTCCTGAAGGCCTCGACGAACGAGAGGTTCTGTCCGACCCTCCAGGACGAGGGGGTCTGCATCCTGCCGCCCTCCATCCGGGCCTCCTACGAGGTGGTGATCAACGGCGTCAGCCGGGAGGCGATCGAGAGGTCGATGCGCTCCGGGATCATGGCGGCCTGCAAGGTCCCCGGCGTCGTCAAGATATCGGCCGGGAACTTCGAGGGGAAGCTCGGCCCCCATCTCTTCAAGCTGCACGAGATCCTGGGGTGAGGGGAGCCCCGGGATCAACTATTTTTTATCCGCTTCTAGAATATGGGAAGAGGCCCAGCTCCTCAGCATTCTCCAGGTATAGCTCTACAGCCTCTTTCAGGCATCGAAGCGCCTCCGCGGGCGTCATGCCCCAGCTGGCGACCTGCAGCTCAGAGCACTTGGAGACGTAGGCGCCATCCTCTTCCCAGATCGTGGCGGTCAGGTTCAGGGAGGCGGTCAGGTTCAGGCCGGTCATCTTCCGATCCATCATATCACCTGTGGCCATAGATCATCATGGCTTTATATTTGCCGCCATATCCTCCCGGCGATCCGGGGCGAAATACCATTAAATAATATGAATAGTAATAGACCGACTAGAAGACCGACTAGAAGACCGACTAGATCGGCTCAAGAGAATATCTCAAAAGGCATCTAAAAAAATTCGGGCGGTATGATATATGATGAGCCATAAAACCCTCCTGCAGATCTTTCTCTTCCTCTCCATCCTCGCCGTATCCCTCCAGCCTTCCTGCTCCCAGGGCGAGATGGCGGATGACGACATGGCGATCGCAGAGCCGTCGTGGCTCCTGGTGACGACGATCTCTCCCTCCTACTCGAAAGAGGTCGTCGCCGAGTTCGAGGCGCTCCAGGAGCCCCTGGGCTTCCCCGACCATCTGGCGGCCGAGGACGCCGAAAAGACCGAAGGCGACTTCGACGCGAACCTCTACTTCGAGGTCCTCGACCGGATCTCCCCGCAGCGCGGATACGTCCTCGACTACGTCTACCGCTACGCCGGGATCGGGGGCGGACCGGTCCTCTACGCCCGCAAAGCCCAAGCCGCCCCTTACCGGAACTACTCCGAGTACGCCGCCGCTTCCCCAGAGAAGCGGGCGGATAGGGAGGACTTCTACCTCCGCCACCTCGCCGCCGACGGGTCGCCGGAGAGCTTCTTCCAGCTCGCCCTCCTGCGCATCCAGGGCGAGCAGTTCTACCAGTTCTGGCATGACGCCTACAACGACGACCGGATCATCTCCGACCTGGAGGAGGCCAGGGCGGGGCTGGGAGGCGGATTCGGCGCAGACGAGGGCGTCGTCGAGAGGCTCCTCTCGGACCTGGCAGAGTACGACCTCGCCCCGACCGTCTCCATGAATGGGGACCTGGTGAAGGTGGAGGCGGTCGTCTTCACCAAGTGGGGCGGGTTTATCAAGAGGTCGATATTGATGGAGAGGGAGGCTCCCCACCTGATCATCGGCGAGAGGGAGGAGGTGCTGGTGGCGTACGACTGCGGGATAATGTTTTAAGGAGCGGGGGGAGGGGGGCGAGAGAGGGAGGGGGCGCCCCCTTCCTGATCCGGTTGATATGGCAAATGAGGCAGCTCCACCCCTACGGCAGAGGGACCTTCTCTAACTTCTTATGGTGTTCATGATAGTTCAAACGTCCTTATCTATACGCAGCTCAGTATTAAATTAACCTGCGGGATTGAAGAAGATAAGGGTGGCCGAAAATGATGTAGCCCCCAGATTTAGAATTTTTAATATTAATTAAATATCACTTCAACCTGTAGAAGATCTCTAATGACTCAGTAAGTCCCTCTTCCAGCTGCCGCGTGCTATCAAAGCGCAACTGCTGCCAACTCTTGAGATTGAATCCGATGTTACTTTCGAGCTCTTCTCCCCGAGCTTTCTTGTCTGCAATTAGGATGAAATTTTCCTGCTCCAGTCCTTTGCCTCGGTTTAACCCCATCAGATAACCGATCTCATGATAGACGTTGCGATTGCCAAATGTGAGATCAGCGATTAGAAGGCCCGAACCTTCTATGACATTGAGGACTTCATCATCAATGGTGTAGCTGTGGCCCTTGTTGAAAAAATCGATGCGGATTTCACGCAGCTCAATATCCAATTGGTATTTTTCATTGATCTGCTGCACCGTTTTTTTAATTGTCTCGTAGGTTTCTTTTGTTTCCTCTTGGAAGGCCATAGAGATAAATATCTGCCTTTTACGAGCGGTCATAATGCTCTCGAACACGCTTACCAAGCTTGCCACATCAACTGCTTGCGTGCGGCCAAGATGGTAATGATAGCCTAAGCCTCGAATGGTGCTGGCCGGTGCTAGGTGATCGATGCGGTTGTTCACGACCCAGCGCTCGAAGGCCTGAAGCTGTTTCCCTTCATTTTGCAGCGAAAAGTAGAGGAAGGCGATCAGCACGCCGTGGCAGCCATTTTCGCGCAGCTTATCACGATTGGGCCTTTGATAAATGGCGTTCACCATCTGAAACGCGTTCCGCAGCCTGGGCACTTGTGCATCCAGCGTGGCGGCATCTTTGGCCTGAGAGATTGTATCGTCACGTGCGACGAGAAATTGCGTAAGCGAGAGTGCCAGCGTGCGGCGGTTCTCTAAAGGCTTGGCGAGCCCCGCAAGATAGCGATCCTCGATATCAGCCAGAACCTTGCGCGCCAGGTAGTAGGCAGGGCCGAAGCTCTGGCTTTCCAGCAGTGTCTTGTCGTCGAACAACGTGCTGTCTTGCAGGATCAGCCGTAAATTTTCTTCTGATGTGAGCGGAATTTGCTTGGAGTTTATGTTGTGGAATGTCACCTTTTCGAAACGCTGGGCATTATCGGCATATTCATGCAGCACTATACAAAATGGAGTAGGCAACTTGTTTCGTGCATCTCCTGGACTTGCGTCGTTTAAGGCACTGAGCCGGTGGTTGCCGTCAATTCGAATTAGTCTGAGGCCTTCTTCAAGTCGGTCCTCCGGTAGATCTAGATAGGCGATTTCTGGTGCATTAGAACCGCCCAGGATCAGCTTGGGAAGTTTCGATTTGACCACCTTTATCGAAAGGCCGTTAACGTTAGAACTGAAAGATTGGCTTTCATAGATTCGAGCTAATGGGCTGCGACGGTCTCTCCCTTTGAACTTATCAAAGTCGAACTGCAATGAAGCGGAAAGGACGACTTCAGGAAAGAAGCAGTAATGTTGGTCAGCCAAGAAGCGCACAATTTCTTGGCAGTGGGTATCGATCAGGTTGCGCTGAAAGTCCGGGTCGAACTTAGAGCAACGTGCCAAATCGCCCAAGGGGGCAACACCCCTTATCACAGTGAAGCCTCCGAGAGAAGAATGGAAGATGCCGGAAAATATCATGTAATACCTCCATGCAAGAGTTGCTGCTCGAAATGTGAGAGAGCTTCTTGCCAGATATTTTCGGCGTGGGTTCGCAGGCGCATAGCTTTGGCTTTACGTTGAACCACCTCTTTAGCTATGGCTTTCTGCACAGTCTCGCTTGGCACCGGCACCCGCAGTTCTGCGAGTGTGGCGGTGTTAATGCCTGCCTGGTTGTTGAAAAACGTGCTCAGCGCAGAGAAGTAACCAATGCCGCGGAAGGCGTTGAGCAGAGCAGCGATGAAATACGGATCGATTCCTGGTTTCAGGCTTATACGGGTCATGTGGTTTGAACAAGCGCAAGGCGTTTCTAAATCGTACACGCCACTTTTGCCCACCCATTCGGCCGAATTAGTGTTGTTAAACAGCACTTCACCGTGAACTAGATAGTCATCTGGCTTGACGCTGGATGCGGGTACACTTTTGGTTTTATCGATGGATAGTTCGCCCCAGGCGCTTAAGTTCAAAGGTCTCAAATGCGGCACTGCTGGTTCGCCGCCAAGAGCTTGATCTCGGCGACCCGCTGCAAAACCGGAGCGCATAAACACTACCAATTCGCTAAGATACTTGGATGGATAATTGCCGTTTTCTATAGCACGCCGAAGGCGCTGGAATTGCGGGCTGTGATAATCAGCATCAAGGCGTGATGAGACTTGATCTCGTCGCACAGCAAATACCCGGCGTGGGTCCTGGTGAGGCAGAATGGCTAACAGCTCCAGAACATAGCTATCGATGGAAGCCAACAGGCTCTCCGCCTCTGCCAATGATTGGTCACGTTGGACGCGAGCAGGATCAAGTTCGGCCACTAGGCGACACTGAATTTCAGCCGGTGGGACGGGGATTTTAATATTGGCAAGCTCCTCTTCAGTAATCGCAGGATAATTACCTCCACTGCTTCGCCTAAGCATTTGATCAAGGCAAATCGATGAGCGTAACGTATGAACAAGGTATTCCTTCGAGATTTGTGTTTCATCAATATTACGAATGATGGCAAATCCGGTCGAAGCAATACACCCATGATGCTCTTTCTTTATTAGAGCAATCGAACCGTGATGCGGACGCGTAAGACTGACGATGATGTCGCCTGTTCTAACTTTCATTCTTGCGCGACTTGGTGCATCAGCTACAGGTATTTCGTTTGCCGTAACAGCAGCAGTAAACCGATCCACACCACCTATCTCAATATAAAAAAATGTAGACGTGTTATGGTTTTCTGGTGACCAAGTTTCCTTCGAAAAGCGCGTTAACTGCCCCAAGGGCTGAGCTGAAATCTGAGTCAGAATCCGCTCGATTGTGGTGAACCGTGGCCAGTGGTAAAACGGGTCGCTACGTGTAGCTTGTGTTTCCCCCCGTCTCACCGCAAAGCAGACTGGCTGCCCAGCGGGGACAGGGGCTAGACGAAAAAAGGTTTCGGATCACGCTTAAAATTAGCATATTGACCTAATAAGCCGCTGCCCTGCACCACATGGCGGCGCCGTTCGCTCCATCGCCCGGGTTTTTTGCCTTCGCCGGGCTTCCAGTCGAATTGAACATCCCAATCGAACAGGTCGCAGCATTGGCGTTCAATGCGTTCCTTCTTTGGCACCTCGTCCAGCACTTCCACCTCGTAAGTGGTGCTTCCAGTGGCATCATAGCCGATGTTCTCAGCCATAGCCATAAAGATGGCTTCATCATCCGAGGCAGACTCATCCATACCTCGCTTCTCCAGGAACACAACTGAGGATTTGACCCCTGCTCCGAAGTGAGCAAAAGCGAACTGTGGAAGGCTGACCACAGCTAGTATCTTAAAGCGCTCTAGAATCCAGTTGCGTACTCTCTGCAAGCTGGAGGTTGTTAGAAGTCCGTCGGGAAGTACCACAGCAGCTTGACCACCCGGCTTGAGAAGTTGCCAGACTCGTTCGCAGTAGATGATTTCGGTCTTAACACTAGCTCGTTGTTTGACCGCCGTCTCTTTTCCGTAGCGTGAGAGTTCATAGGTGCTAAGATAGCTGTGCAGCTCCTCTTTAACTACCGCGCCAAAGGGCGGATTTGTAGGAATTTTGGAAAAGCCCTTCTGCTCATCCCGCTGACCGGTGTCGGGATTTATGCCTAAGATCTTGGCGAAACCCTGATTACGCTTGGCGATTGCGGCCAGAGGTTGGAGTGCATCCTGACCGATGATGTTTGTGTGGCCGTCGTCGTGCACGATCATATTCATCTTGGCGACGCGGGCGATCTCTTCGTTGATCTCGATACCGAAGAGGCGCTTCTCCGCAAAACTGTGCCAATATTCATAGTGCTCTTTGCTGTCTTCGGGCCAGTAATCAGAGGCTTTATGGCGCACATGGTCAAGCGCGTGTAATAAGAAACCGCCGGAGCCGCAGGCCGGGTCTATCACGGTGTCATCTTCCTTTATATCGAGCATCTGTATAGCAAAAGCGATGATGTTTCTCGGAGTGAAGTATTGGCCAAAATCGCCCTTAAAAAAGCCATCCATAAACTGCTCGAAAGCCACTCCCTTCGTGTCGAGGTCGGTGGCATTGAGGTTCAAGCCCTCCAGATGCAAAACCACATTCTTGAGGGTTATGTTGTCTATCTTGATATCGTCGTTGAATACATCTGGCTCTTTCTCCCGTTCCTTTGAATACATATCTTTAATGCGACGGGCCAGCCGTTCGGGTGTTTCGTTGGTTTTGATCTGGAATGCATAGGGTTTCCCTGACTTTCGCGGAGCTTTTTCATCCCGCGTTTTAAGAAAGATGAGCTTTGTCAATTCACCAAAAGCCATCGGTGGCGAGAGTCGCCCGCCACCCCACAAAGTCTGGTGGCATTTACGAATGGTCTTGATCAGATCATCACGGCTAACGGCTGCGATGTCTGGCTTGGGTGGCGCTTTGAAATAATACTTGAACTCTTCTGGCTTGCCGTATTGCACTGGCAAGTCGGCAACGACGTTGGCTTCACGCTCCAGCACGCCGAACTTGTCGGAGCAGTCGAAGAAGCCACGAGTATGACCTGCGATAACACCGACGTAAGACGCACGGAATTTATGGGCGTGACCGTTTCCGAAAGCTTGGTCGATGGCCTGCTTGAACTCAGTATCAGAGATATCATCACGCTTGCATTCGATGACTGCGAAAGGTCGCGTGCGGGTGGCATCATGAAATATCACTAGATCCGCACGATCTGCTGGCGTGCGGTCTGGCACGGTGACTTCCACGCCAATGCAATCGGGCTTGTAGCCATAACGGTAAATCAGTTCGGCATAGTAGGCGGCGCGAATCTTCTCTTCTGGATCGCTCCACTTTTCAGTAACGTTGACCGCGACATAACGGATTTTCTCACTCTTGCCGCTTGTGATGAGTTGCAGATGGCCTTCATTCAAGGCCTGTTCCAGAAAATTTTGTATTGACTGGTTCATGGTAGTTCACCTTTGTTCTCGCCCCTGTTCATTATAAATAGCATTCAATATTAACTTTCTGCTGAAATGAATCACCAAATTTTTTCTATTCATCTCTTTCAATCTATATCGCCCAGGATTTTCGGATAATGATCCTTCAAGGCTGGACAGGGTAAGTAGCTTGTGGTTAATAGAAGTAGCGGTTCAAGTTGATCTTGGTGCCGATTTTATCTCCAGCCGTCCAAAACCCTGGTTCTCGGCTCTGTAAATTCCGTCTGCATTGGAGCGGTATCTATACCTTCTCTCCTTTTTGGACGGAAATCACGACAAATATCATATATCCAAACCCTCTTAGCTATTTCTATGTCCTCCCGATCCGTCTCGAAAGAGGCGAAGCGCCCTTCTGAGAGCCTCCCCTACGACCTTGAGGGGCCCAAGGATGAGGCGGAGATCTCCTGGGCATTGATGCGCCTCTCGGAGGGGGCGCTCTCCAAATATGCAGACAAAGAACCGGACCAATATTGATGAAAGGCTAGATCGTCGTCGTACCCTTCCCCTTCACAGATTTGATGAGCTCCAAGAGAAGGCCCGCCCTTCTTCTCCGCAAATACAGAGACGACGTCATCGTGGCTTATATATATTCAAGAGTTCCAGAGCGTCTTTCGCCGGCCGAGGTCTTGGTATCTAGCGCCTCTGCCTCATTCAAGGGCACGGGGTTATTAACTGACTCAGTCATAATGCTCAATAAGCCCGCCACCGTTGAGAAGCGGCTAATCATCCGCGTCCTAGGTGAGGCGGACGACGACCTTAAAGCAGAGATCAACTTCAAGCTCCGTTGATCATCGGTTAAGGAACGATTTAAATAGTTTCGCTGATTTTTAATGCCTCTCCCATTATACTTGCAGTAGCATCACTTTATTAATAACATGTAGCTACTATGGACCACTGATATATAATTAACCGGGGGTAGCATCAGTGGTCTCTCGTTACTTAAAAGTGGATATCAACCTGATCATGATGGAACTCTGTGCTCTATTTCCGCCTGAAAGGCTAAGAGATAAAGCGAAATAGACGGGTTTGATAAAACGTGATCTTAAGATCGATCCAATTTATATGTTCTGGTCATTATCGATAGGCCATGGGTTCTTTCTTCAACGGACTCTTGCCGCTCGGAAGCGTGACTATGAGATATATTCTAAGCAGAAGTGGAAGCAGGCGTCAAGGTTTCCGTTCTCACTAGTGAAGTAGCCTGTGGTCCGAAGAGTGTTGCTCTCTTCTCCTAAAATACAAGCGACGTAAAGAACCTGAGGATGGGGCCATGGATAAAGGACCAGATCCTGCTTATTGATCTGGGGTTCTACAAGTATCAGATTTTTACTCGGATCAAGGAGAACGGCGGATACTTCGCTTCAAGGCTGAAAAACAACGCTAATCCAGCTATCATCGAAAACTATAGTAAATGGTGTGGCCGAAGCATCGATGTTCGAGGAAAACATCTTCAGGATGTCTTGAAGGACTTAAGAGACAGATATTAGATGTCGAAGTTGAGATGAGCTTCAACCCCCGTTCTTATCGAGGCGAGGAGAAAAAGTACACCGAGCGGTTCAGGTTTGTGTCGATATTTAACAAGGATGAAGACAGGTACCATATGTATATCACAAATATTTCTTCAGAGTTGTTAGAACCTGACGAAGTAGCGAGGATTTACGCGGCTCGATGGGTGGTCGAGATTCTATTTAAGGAACTCAAGAGCAGGTACGTACTGTATATGGTTCCTACGTATAATCCTCAAGCGATTGAGGTTATAATCTGGATAGCTATACTAATGCTAATAATAAGTAGGAAAATTTTAAAAGTTGTGCGAGCCTTAAATAAGGAGGTGAAGATGGCAAGATTTTCCACCCTTAGATGGAGCAATATCTTCACCGAAAACGCAAGCTCTCTACTGGCTGGCGTCCTTCATCATATGGGATTAGAAACTTCCTCAAAAACATCTCACTAATTTAGTATGATTGGGGCGGTAGATCCGCAAGTAAGTAGAACGCGATTTACTGAGGAGTGGTGGGCTTAACCGATGACCAATGAAATGGTATCCATGAAGATGGCAAAACTTGATAATAGTGTTAAAAATCCAACAATAACTGCAGCTATCATCACAATGTTTTGTGCCGCCCAAGATTTAAAACTGCGTTCATTTGGATTAAATATGTCTATAATTTGGTGAGGTGCCAGGGATCCGATCTTTTCGCTATGAACGTATTTCAGAGTCACCGAAATCACTAACAATATAGCGTGTATAATTATGATCCAAATCCAGGCTGAGTTCGGGTGCGTAGTTAATTTTGAGAAGAACAAAAATGATTGGTTGTTAGTATACCAAATCCCATATGCTGTAAAATCCAATGTAATTGCAATAGCAGCCAAATCTGTCCCGTATGTTATTAACCCTTGTTTTTTCTTATTGACCACATTGTAATCTTCTAAAATTTGATCAAGTATTTTTTTTAAGTCCTCTGCTCTACAATCATCAGTTCTTTTCTCACCGCAAATAAATGGACTTAATATGATATTTCCCATTTTCTTGAAAAAACTCCCATATATATATAGAACGCCTATCAAATAATTTATAGCGCTAATTATTAAAGACACGAACAGAGCCCAGAGGATGGTAAAAAAGAGAAGAGTTATGTCTTCCATCATTCTTCCTCCGCTACTTTCGGATATAAGTTATCCAAACTTTTTATTAAATCAATTTCTATTTTTTCCCATAATATTTTGCTTGGGCCAAATTCCAATAGAATCAATAAAATTACGATCCACATGATTCCAATTATATATGCATAAAGAATATTCGAGTTGTTTATAATTAATAAAGCAATTAAGGTTATGATTGCGATCGTTGCGATTGCAAAAATTAACCTCTTTATTTTCTGTATGCCTTTAGTTACAAATTGCCTTATGTTTTTTCCGGTTCGATCTGTAAAATATTTATCCGCATTTTTTAATTTTTCTTTTATAAACTCATCTGTTATCATATCAGTATCCTTTTCGTCTAACCCACATAGTATTGTTTCTGCATACTTCAAATGATAAAGTGTTAGAAAATCGTGTTTATCGAGTTCTTTGCTATCATTTAATTCACGGACTACCTTTGAAAACTTTCTCCAGACATTTCTTTTTATAAATACGTCTCTACAGCAGGTCGCAATTAACAATTCTATTGGAATATATATATTAGGATCTTTTAACCATAATGTATTTACCAATAGCCTATCCATGATGACTTCTGGTATGGATCCATCCTGATGATCTCTTTCATAATTGAATCTGCTTAATACACCATCTACTGTTAAAAACATTGCTTTGCTATCAGCAATATTAAATATTTTATCTTGTACCCGAATTTCTTTAATTATTTCTATAGCTGCGATGTCGTGTTTCCTCGCATTATCTGGCTGATATTTTTTATATATTTGCAGATCATTTTCTAATTCAACATCATTAGGAACGTAATTAGGGATATCTATGTTATGATATTTTGATTCGATTTCTATACCAATACTCTCTATCTTAGATTCTAAAGTAGAAGCTAATTCCAGTATCTCTTGAGATGGCATATCCTTCTCTTTTTTAAGATATGCGCAAATAGAATTTACTTTGATGGGTTTATGATAAATATCAGGGCTACTAGCACATTTCAGTAAGAATCTTCTAGCTTCGTTGACAGTAAATTTAAATGTTTTTATCTTAAATTTATTTTGTTTAATTAAAGCGAACAGCTCTTGAAGAGGTTTATCAAATTCCTCATAGTGAAGACCCAATAAGCTAAATAATACATTTGTATCTAAATAAAGGGTCGTATTTGCAAACTCTGAATCAGATTTATTTGATACTTTATCCTCAAAACTTAATGAAATTATCGCACCTAGGATCATCTTCCTCAATGTCTCACGATGAGCCTCTACCCCTTTGTTACTAAGCCTGATATAATCACATATAAGCTTCTCGACAGTGTGATCCAATTGGCAATAGCACCACTCTTCAGTGCAGGGTTTTTTGGTGTCAATTTTGCTCGGATCTTCAATATAATTTATTATAGGATCTACATTCTTACCGATAAATGCTAAAAGGGATTGATAAATTTCTTCTTCTTTAGCGTCTAAATCGGAGTTATATTTTATATATTTAGTTAAATCTTCTACCAATGCATCGACTTCTTTTTTTACTTCCTTTTGATTATTAAAGATAATAGGGAATTGCATCCCCTCCTCTGTAAGGCGATATAACCCCATGCCGATTTCGTCTTCTGTAAATTCTACATAACCGTCCCGTTCAGCTTTGCGCAAAATAATTTCAATTATTCTTATAGGTATCTTAAACTTAAATTCATCTTGAATTTGCTTTTGTATGGAAACAGTACTCATATATTCGTCTTTTTTTAAGCATTTAATCACATAGGTAGTAAATGATCCAACATAATCACCTCCACTTTGCTGGAGAGCCTTAATTAAGGCGTATGTATATATTTGGTTCGCCGCCATAAAATGAAATCGGTGATAATAACATATATAAGTATCCCTCGATGATTTGTCCCATATAACGCTGCACACTCTGCATGAAAATCCTTTAGAGACGAATGGTATAAGCGCCATTCATTGTTCATCGGTTAAGGGAGTAAAATGCTTTTATCTTAATCCAAAAGTTCATATTACTATTTATGCGTTGCGAGACTGAATGCAGAATTATTCGAGAAAAGATTTCTGCACCCATTTTGATCCGGCCGGACTCAGATCACTTGTTACACTGACTGGTAACACATCACGAGTTTTCCCTTAAATAGATAACCAATGCATCAGGCTCTCAGAGATTTACAGGATTTGAACTTCGCCTACCAGATTATTATTGCGAATTCGTATCTTAATACCCTCTTAAAAAGTCCTCTCCTCCTCACCACCCCAACACCTCCCTAAACCGGAGGTCCCGCGTCCCGATCTCCCGGTCGTGGACGAGGGCGATTGATGCGATCACCTCGTCAAAATCGCCGATCCTCCGCCCCCTGGGCTTCCCCCGGCAAAAATAGACTAGAGCGGTCCATCCCCGCCCCGGGAGCCGGGCTTTTCGGTCCGCCCTTGCGCCCCGCTCAGGACCCGTCACCACCTCCAGGCGGTCGGCTGGTCTGCGAGGTGGGCTGCGACAAACTGGCAGAACTTCTTGCCGTTCATGGGCCATGGAGCCGGAAAGGCGGGAGCCTCGGGATCGGGATAGCTCGCGAAGACTCCGTCCATCTACCCCGGGACCTCGGCGCGGCTCGTGGATGGCCCCCGGACACCCCCCTCGAAGATCCCGGCGGGAGGGGCAGCCGCTGCCAATCGAGATAGAGCTGCCAGATCCGAAAAAACCGAAATGATGGTCCGGATTCTTGAAGGCGCAGCCGGGCTTTTTTGGCAAAAACAGTATGATCAAGCGGCATATCGCCGCCGGTTAAAGATCGCGGCCGGCAGTTCGCCTGCGGCACAGCTCGTCAAGCGTGATTCCCTTATCTTT
Source organism: Methanothrix harundinacea 6Ac (assembly GCF_000235565.1). Classification (NCBI taxonomy): domain Archaea; kingdom Methanobacteriati; phylum Methanobacteriota; class Methanomicrobia; order Methanotrichales; family Methanotrichaceae; genus Methanothrix; species Methanothrix harundinacea. Next base: position 2,367,442 of record NC_017527.1, on the reverse strand, counting down.
ATTCTTGACCAAATATTCATATTGGGAATCGACGTGCTCTGCTTCGCTGTAGTCGTCTTTTTTTACGACTTTTGCGGCTTCCATTCTCCACCACCACTTCTATTCTAATCGCATTCGTATATACTCTTATCTATAATCCGACTCGCCAGATCTCATAAATGCATCGGCGATGTATATCGTTTTGTCCGATTCGTCGACGAAATACTCTAATCTCTGCTTTCCGATCCTAAGTCTGTACATTGGCGGGGATTTAAATCCTCTTAGCTTCTTGATATCGGCATTGGGGCGCGGATTGTATGGATTATTTCTCAATTCTTCGATATGTTCATAGATCTTATCAAATGCCCTCTGATCCAGCTTGATGAGATGCTTCTCGGCTTTTGGCAATACGATAACGGTATACGACAACGCCTCACCCCTCCCGTTATTTCCCAGCCTACAACATCTCTGTTATCTGACCTTTCGCATCAAGTTTGTACTTCAGCGCCTTATCCCAGCCTCTTTGAACTCTCAGAATTTGATCCCACCCCCGCCAAATGAGTCCTTGAACTCTTGAATCCATGTTATCCCCCCTGGGCTAATTTTCACGAAAATCTCAGCAGGATGCCCCCGACTTCAGTCGGGGGAGGAATGCGTACCTACTCCCGCTTCTCCTTGGCACCGAAATGTTCATATCCATAGATGGGATACGTCTATACACATGATGCAGACGCTCAAGGTCAAGCTTGAACCGACCCCAGAACAGGTTCAAGCTATTCGCGAGACGATGCATCAGTTTAACGCCGCCTGCAACTTCGTGGCTGACAAAGCGTTTGAGCTTCATACCGCCAATAAAATCGAGCTGCAGAAGGTCGTTTATTATCCGATTCGGGAACAATTTAACCTCTCCGCTCAGATGGCGGTCAGAGCTATCTCTAAGACCTGCGAAGCCTACAAGAGAGACAAATCGATCAAACCGACCTTCGATCCTGACGGATCTGTCGTTTACGATCAGAGACTCATGTCCTGGAAAGGTCTCGATCTCGTTTCTCTCTTGACTCTCGAAGGCAGGATAAAGGTCCCTGTTGTCATCTGCGAGTACCACGAACCCCGGCTCAATCGGATCCGAGGACAGGCCGACCTCATTTTCGAACGGGGTGAGTTCTATCTCTGCGTCGTCGTCGAAGTTCCCGAGTCTCCGAAGATCGAACCGATTGGTGTTATCGGCGTCGATCTCGGGATCACGAACATTGCCGTTGATTCGACCGGCGAAGAGTTCTCCGGTGACGGTATCGAGAACGTTCGATCCAAGATAGATAACCTCAAGGCCGATCTTCAAAGCTGCGGGACCGATAGCGCCAAACGTCATCTCAAGAAACTCTCGGGTCGGGAGGCTAGGTTTCGTCGAGACGTGAACCACTGCATCTCCAAAAAACTGGTTGCGAAAGCTAAAGACACCTCTTCCGTGATCGCCCTCGAAGATCTTCAGGGTATCCGGGAGAGGATGACGGTTTCGAAGGCTCAGAGACGCAAACAGCATAGCTGGGGATTCTATCAGCACAGGCAGTTCGTCGAGTACAAGGCAGCGATCGCTGGAGTTCCAGTGGTCTACATCGACCCTGACTATACGTCCCAGGAATGCCCCATTTGTCATCATATATCCCGGTCAAACCGACCTACTCGAGATCGGTTTGCATGTGTCTGCTGTGGTTTCTCTGGCCCTGCTGACACCGTCGCAGCTCGAAACATAGCTGCAAGGGTGGCTGTCAACCTACCCATCGTGGCCCGATTTTTTGCGGAGCCGCAAGCCCCCAATACTGGCGAGCCTCATGCCCGCCAATTCATTGGCGGGTAGTTGACAACGATGCACCAATTTCCGTCTCCGGCCCCCCCCCGGCGGTGACGCCGCACGCCAGCATTGCGCTGCCCGGCAGCACCGCATCCCGGCAGTTCGAGGCCCGGCCCCCTATCCCGGGAGCCGGGCTTTTCGGTCCGCCCTTGCGCTCCGCTCAGGACCCGTCACCACCTCCAGGCGGTCGGCGGGTCTGCGAGGTGGGCTGCGACAAACTGGCAGAACTCCTCGCCGTTCATGAAGAGCGGCCCCGGGAAGGCGGCCGGCGCCTTCGGGTAGCTGGCGAAGACGCCGTCGATCGACCCCGATACCCCGGCGTAGCTCATCGACGGCCCCCCGGAGACCCCCTGATACATGCCCCCTGCGGCGGCCGCCATCGTCAGGACGGACAGGGCCGCCAGAAGCGTCATAAACCCCTTCATTCTCGTCTCTCTCACCTCCTTTGCTCGGTTCGGTCTATCCCAACACCTCTCCGCCGACTTCCGTATTAATCTTTGGCATCGCCCCCGGGGACCACCACCCTTAGATAACGCGGGCGAGATTGATCCTTCGGATCATCATGAAAGCAATCGTCTCTTTAGCCATCAACCCGACGATCGACAAGAGCTCCAGCGTCGAGTTCGTCGTCCCCGGGAGGAAGCTCCGCTGCACCGCCCCCACCATCGAGCCGGGCGGGGGCGGGGTGAACGTCTCCCGGGCGGTCAGGAAGCTCGGGGGCGAGTCGACCCTCCTCTACGCCGCCGGGGGGCTCAACGGCGACCTCCTCGAGGAGCTCCTGGCGGGGGAGGGGCTCCGGAGCCGGCGGCTCCCCCTGGCGGGGATGACCCGGGAGAGCTTCGCCGTCCTGGAGGAGTCGACGGGGCAGCAGTACAGGTTCGGGATGCCGGGGCCGGTGCTGAAGGAGGAGGAGGTGCAGCTCGCCCTGGAGGAGGTCGCCGCCTCCTCCCCGGACTCCGGCTTCCTCGTCGCCAGCGGGAGCCTTCCCCCGGGGGTCCCGGCTGACTTCTACGCCCGGGTCGCCCGGGCCGGGAAGGGGGCGGGGGCGAAGGTGATCGTCGACACCTCCGGCGAGCCCCTGAAGAGGGCCCTCCAGGAGGGGGTCTACCTGATAAAGCCGAACCTCCGGGAGTTCCGGGAGCTGGTGGACGGGGACCTGAGGGATGAGGCGGAGATCGAGGCGGCGGCCCGGAAGGTGGTGGCCGGCGGCGGCTGCGAGCTCCTCGTCATCTCCCTGGGCTCTGCAGGAGCTCTATTCGTCAGCCGGGAGGCGGTCGCCCACATGAGGCCGCCGACGGTCAGGATCGTCAGCAAGGTGGGGGCGGGCGACAGCATGGTGGCGGGGATCACCCTCAGCCTCGCCCGGGGGATGGCGCCCCGGGACGCGGCCCTCTTCGGGATCGCCGCCGGGGCCGCCGCCGTCATGACCCCCGGCTCGGAGCTCTGCCGAAAGGAGGACGCAGAGCGGCTCTACAGGAAGCTCCGAGCGGATCGCGACTGAAATCCCCGATGCGCCTCCGCCGGAGCACCGGGGCGACGGCGGAGGGAGAGGGAAGGCGGGTCATCACCGGGGCCGACATCCTGGGGAGGCTCCTCCGGGGATCGTCAGAAATCCGAAGACTGACGGTCCTTGAGGGGTAGGCAAACGGCCTGGGGTGGCCTCCTCTCCCTTTAACCGTTCTCCTTTTATCTCAATTGATCTTATTAATAATGGTGGACGGCGAGACGAGGGGCGTCTTTTGATCTGATCAGAAAGCGGCATGACGGCCGAAAGGGCGGCTGTCGAGAGTCCTTCGCCGGCGATATCAGGTGGTTGGAGATGGGACGAGATAATGGAGATAATTCGTCGGTGGCCTACTTCTCCATGGAGATAGGCCTCGAGGAGGGGATCCACACCTACAGCGGCGGCCTGGGAGTCCTGGCCGGGGACACCATCCGCTCCGCCGCAGACTTCAGGGTTCCGATGGCAGCAGTCACCCTCCTCTACCGGAAGGGGCACTTCCGCCAGGAGATCGGGGATGACGGGTGGCAGCGGGAGGTGGCGGCGGCCTGGCCTGTGGAGGAGCACCTCGAAGAGATGGGGGCGAGGACCGCCGTAGAGGTGGAGGGGAGGACCGTCCACCTGAGGGCCTGGAAGAGGGAGGTGACGGGGATCGACGGCTTCGCCGTCCCCGTCTACTTCATCGACTCCGACCTTTCCGAGAACTCCGACTGGGATCGGACCCTCACCCATCACCTCTACGGGGGGGACGACCACTACCGCCTCTCCCAGGAGGTGATCCTGGGGATCGGAGGCGTCAGGATCCTCCGGGAGCTCGGCTACGGCGACGTCAAGAGCTTCCACATGAACGAGGGTCACGCAGCCCTCCTGACCCTGGAGATCCTCGACGAGGCGGCGAGGGCGGCGGGGAGGCGAGAGGTGACCGAGGAGGACAAGAGGGCCGTCCAGGACCGGTGCGTCTTCACCACCCACACCCCCGTCCCCGCGGGCCACGACAAGTTTCCCATCGGCCTCGCCCGAAAGGTCATCGGAGATAGGGACGACTTCTTCGGCCTCGGAGGGGTCCTCTACGAGGGGAATCTCCTCAACATGACCTACCTGGGGCTGAACATGAGCCGGTACATCAACGGCGTCGCCAAAAAGCACGGGGAGATCTCCAGGCTCCTCTTCGCTGGATACTGCATCGACGCCATCACCAACGGGGTTCACGTCGGAAGGTGGGTCTCTCCCCCCTTCGCCGAGCTCTTCGACCGCCACGTCCCCATGTGGCGTCGGGACAACTTCAGCCTCCGCTACGCCCTCTCCATCCCTCGCGAGGAGGTCTGGTCCGCCCATACGGAGGCGAAGAGGAGGCTATTGGGATACGTCCGGGAGGAGGCCGGCGTCGAGATGGAGGAGGAGATCCTCACCATCGGCTTCGCCCGGCGGGCGACACCGTACAAGAGGGGGGACCTCATCTTCCGGGATGGTGAGCGGCTGGCGAGGATCTCCCGGGGGGCGGGGGAGATCCAGCTCGTCTACGCCGGAAAGGCCCACCCCCGGGACCAGGGCGGCAAAGAGCTGATAAGGCGGATCTTCCAGGCAAAGGATGCCCTCCGGGACGATATCAAGATCGCCTACCTAGAAGACTACAGCATGACCCTGGGGGGGATGATCACCTCCGGCGTCGATTTATGGCTCAATACCCCCGAGCCGCCGATGGAGGCCTCGGGGACGAGCGGGATGAAGGCGGCCTTGAACGGCGTCCCCAGCTTCTCCGTCCTCGACGGTTGGTGGGTCGAGGGGCATATCGAGGGGCTCACCGGCTGGTCCATCGGCGACCCCGTCCGGGGGAAGGGGGAAGGGCGGGACAATTCCAGGGACGCCGCCTCCCTCTACGAGAAGCTGGAGGGGGTGATAATCCCCCTATTCTACCAGGATAGAGAGGGGTGGACGGACGTGATGATCCACTCCGTCGCCATCAACGGCTCCTTCTTCAATACCCAGAGGATGATGCAGGAGTACGTCCTGAACGCCTACTACCTCCGTTGAAAGGGCGGGCAGCCGCCCCCGACTCGTCTTTGATATGGTCCGGGATCCTCGGGTCCGGCCGGCGGGGGGGGGGAAAGCTTCCCCGCCGCCTCATCCTCCCTCATCCCCATCCCCGATATCCAGGAGGGTGTCCAGCCTCCCCCGGGCTAGCCTGTCCATGACGGCGGAGGCGACGAGGTCGCCGGCGACGTTCACCGAGGTCCTGCTCATGTCCAGGATCCGGTCTACGCCGATGATGAGGGCCACCCCCTCCGCCGGAACCCCGACGCTCGCGAGGATCGTCGCGAGGATGACGATCCCAACGCCGGGGGTGGAGGGGGTCCCGATCGAAGCCCCCACGGCGATGATCATCACCAGGAGGAGCTGGGCCATCGTCAGCTCCACCCCGAAGACCTGGGCGAGGAATACCGTCGCCACCCCCTGATAGAGGGCGGTCCCGTTCATGTTGATCGTCGCCCCCAGGGGTATGATGAACTGGCCGACCGCCGGCCTGATCCCGAGCTTCTCCTCGGCGACCTTGATGGAGACGGGCATGGTGGCGGCGGAGCTGGAGGTGGAGAAGGCGATGAGGATGGCGTCTCTGGAGTCGGCGAGGAACCGGAGGGGGTCCCTCCGGAGGTAGGCCAGAATTATCGCCAGGTATAGGATGAGGAGGATGAAGAGGCCGAGGAGGACGGCCGCCACGTAGACCCCCATCCCCAGAAGGGTCTCCAGCCCCAGCTGGGCGGTGAACTTCGCCATCAGGCCGAAGACCGCCAGGGGGGCGAGGAGCATGCTCCACCTGACGACGGTCATGCAGATCTCCTGGAGGGACCCGAGGATGTCCATGAAGGGGGCGGAGCTCCGGGGGGAGAGGGTGAGGACCGCGATCCCGACGATGACGGAGAAGAGGACAACCTGGAGCATCTGGCCGCTGGCCATGGCGTCGAGGGGGTTGGTGGGGAAGAGGCCGCCGATGATCCCCGGGATCTCGGCGATCTCGGGCAGATCCGCGACCTCCTGGGACCCTTGAGGGGCGGCCGCCAGGAGGATCACCTCCTCCCCCTGGATGTACTGCCCCGGATTGATCAGGAGGGCGATCCCTATCCCGATGGCGATGGCTACGGCGGTCGTCGCCACGAAGTAGAGGCCTGCGAGGACCCCCAGCCTTTTTACCATCTCCATCTCCTGATTTGCGGCGATGCCCAGGATGATGGAGGAGAAGACGAGGGGGACGACGATCATCTGCAACAGGCCGAGGAATATGTATCCCGGGAGGGATAGCCACTCGCTGAGGGCCTTGGAGACCCCCGGGTCTACGACTCCCGCCGCGGGGCCGATGGAGATGCCGAGGGCCGTCCCCAGGACCATCCCCAGGAGGACCTTCAGCCACATCCTCCCCTTGATGAGAGACTGGAGCTGGAGGCTCAGCCTCTTTATCTGGGGTGGATGCTTGATCTTCGAGGGTCGCGCTCTCCCATCCATGATATTCAGAAGATAGGATAATTATGATATTTGTTCTTTGCGTGACCACTCCCGCCAATAAATTGGCGGGCATCTAGGCTTTCGCCACAGACTGTAGCCCCAGTCTGAGAATGTTTATGGCTGCATTATGATCTCTATCCAGAGTCAGACCACAGAAAGGACATCTGTGGACTCTCTCGGATAGAACTTTTTGAACCACCTGGCCACAGCCAGAGCATATTTGGGATGTCTTTGAAGGATTCACCAGTTCAACACGTTTACCGGCCCATTCTGCCTTGTAAGACGTGGCAGTTATCAGTTGGTTCCAAGCAGCATCCGCTATATGCTTTGCAAGACAATGATTCTTGACCATGCCCTTGATATTCAAGTCTTCAAAGGCTATCAAGTCATAGGATTTGACCAAGGACAAGGATAACTTTTGAACAAAATCATCCCTCTTGTTGGTGATTCTTTCATGAACCCTATGAACCACTTTCAAGGCCCTAGCCCTTTCTGGTGTTCCTTTTCCGGCCTTGGATAGCTTTCTCTGGGCTCTTGCCAGAGCATTCTCTTCATGAACGAAGAACCTTGGGTTATCTACATGTTCGCCACTTGATAGGGTGATGAAACTCTTCAGACCAACGTCAACACCCATCGATAATCCGGTCTTTGGAATAGGTTCATCTGGTTCAACTTTAACCAAGAGAGATGCAAACCATTTTCCAGTGGGCATTCTCCTGATGTTAAGCCTCTGGATCTCTCCGACAATGTCTCTATGCAGCTTAATTTTGATGTCTCCGATCTTAGAAAGCCAAAGCTTGCCAGGTTTCAAGGAGAATCCTGATTGGGTGTAAGTGAAGCTATCGTACCTACCATAACCCTTGAACCTTGGATATCCTGGTTCTTCTCCGTTCTTGACTCTTCTGAAGAATGCTTGATATGCCAGGTCAACTCTCTTAACTACTTCCTGTAGAACTTGAGAATGGACTTCCTTCATTTTGGGCTTTTCTTCTTTCCATCCTGGCAAAAGCTTCTTGGTATCGTAATAGGAGAGAGATTTGCCTTCTTGCTCGTAAGCGTTCTTCCTGACGGCTAGTACTTCGTTATAGGTCCATCTGCAAAGCTCCAAGGTGTCAGCCATCTTGGTTCTCTGAGATTTTGTAGGATAGATCCTATAGCGAAGCACTTTCAGCAAATCACTTCACCTTTTGCATTTCAACATAGCGTTCTATTACATCTTTGGTAGTATCTCCACAGGTGCCAACATAATAAGACGGATTCCAGAGATGTCCATTCCAAAGCTGATTTCTCAATTCTGGGTGCTTTTCAAAGAGCTTCTTCGCGGTAATACCCTTGAATATTTTGGCAATGTTAGCAGGAGCAAATATAGGATGGGCAGTTACAAAGATATGAACGTGATCAGGCATGATTTCCTGATTGATCAATGTAATACCCTTCTGCGTTGCTATCAATTCATGCAACCCATGAAGGTCTTCGGCGATTGAACCAATAAGAACCTTCCTTCGATACTTTGTTGACCATACGAAGTGGTAATACACGTTATAGACGCATCCTCTTGCGCTTATCCAATGCCCTTGTTTGGTCATCCTGATTCATACATATGGTGACCATTTGTATAAATACCTATCGATAGGTACGGGCTGTATCCCGCCTTTGAAAAGGCGGGGATTAGCCCTGGGTTCGTCCTAAAAAATGTCCTCGAAGGAGGGGGGATTGGACCGCCGTCCGGGCGGGGCGGAGGGGCGGGAGGGCCCCCTCGGACCCTGGCGTACGCCTCTAATTCGGGTTAGGGATGGCGAGCTCCCGTCGGGGCCCCATACGATCCCGGAGATGAGGAAGGCGGCGCTCGAGGTGAGTCGGGGATGATGGGTGGGTATCGCCTCCAAATCCGGCCTGTGGGCGTCTGCCGATCGAGACGCCGCGCCTCAGCCGTACATCCTCTGGGCGCTGGCGTTCATCCCTGCCCTCTCCCGCCCCTCCACCCAGGCGGAGGCGAGGATCGCAAGCCCCCGGAGGAACTCGCAGAGGTAGACCTTCAGCTTCTCGGGGTCCTGGATCGTCCTGGTCCTCTCCTGGAAGAGGGCCATCGCCTCCCTCTCGTCCCTCGCCTCCGGCCAGATCGCCTCCAGGTCCTCCCGGGCCTTCAGCATCAACATCTCCCTCTCCACCTCGCTCAGCCCCGTCGCCTCGGGGACCCATCTGAAGGCGAGGGCCAGCCCCTCGGGGGTGACGTCATGCTTAAAATTGGTGTAAAGGGGGTCCGCCTTCAGCCTCAACTTCACGTTATCCAAATAATCGTCCCTCCCGCCTTCCTCTCCATGCCTCATCCCTCTCCATCCCTCCGCCACCTTTTCCTTCTGATCCTCTTCGGGGCGGCGTCTAATCCCTATATTCAGAGCCTCCTCTTTTATAAGGATTATCCATGATGTAATAAACTTCCAGAAAAAGTCCCTCCCCCAGCCCGGCCCTCCTCCCATGAGGGAGGAGTTCGAGGCTGGGTCCGGACGGTCCCGACCCCTCAGGCCGCCGCCGGGGAGGAGATGACGTAGGTCTCCTTCGCCGTGGCGAAGGCCTCGGGCCGGTGCGCCTCCGTCGAGAAGGCCTTCTCCACAAGGCCGATCTCCTCGCCATCCTGGCGGAGGGTGAGGTCCTTGAGGTGGAGCCTCGAGGGGGCGTTCTTCACGATGAACCTGATGGGGTTGAAGGCGAGGGGGACGGTCGACACCCCCGCCTCCAGGTTCACCAGCACCTCTGTCCTGTCGATCTCAAACCCCTCGTCGTCTACGAGCCTCCCCGCAATCTCGTAGCTCCCCGAGGTCTGGACGGCGACCTCCACCCCGATGACGATCGCCTCCGGAGCTGCCTCCTTCGTCTCGTCAACGAAGATCCCCGTAAACCTCGCCGATAGGGGCTGGAAGTCCTGGGGGCACTGGAAGATGGTGATGTTCCCCTGGTACCGATCGATGATCTCGCCCTCCCCGTTGTAGAGGAAGAGGTTCTCGAGGCTGAGGGGTCCGCACCTCCCCCGGCTCCAGATATCGGTCCCGCTGACGCAGATCTCGATCGACCCGGAGGCCTCCAGCTCCTCGGTGCTCCCGAACCAGCCGATGGAAGAGCCGTTCCCGTCCAGGAGGCTCCCCTCTACCCTGTACACGCCGGGGGAGGTGACGTCCACCCCCACCTCGACGCAGAGCCTCTCGTAGAGGCCGTCGCCGTCCTCGTCGAAGAGCTCAGTCCTGCTCGACCCCGTCAGCGCCGCCCCCGCCACGGTGATGCTGACGGGGATGGTGAACCGGTCCTCGTCGGACCGGATCTGGATGTACCCCTCCAGGCCGGCGCTGGGGGCGTCGGGGGGGACGGCGATGGTGGCGTTGAAGCTCCCCTCCGTCCCGGAGTCGAGGCGGTCGGGGCCCTCGGCCGAGACCCAGGACCAGGTGTCCTGGAGGTAGAAGGTCGCCTCCAGGTCGAAGGTCTGCCTCGCCTTGGTGGTGACGTGATAGCCGTAGACTATCGCCCTCCAGATCCCGGGGGCGGGGTGGCTCGCCCCCGTCACCTCCACCACCTCTCCGCCGTAGGAGACGTCGACGGGCCTGCCTCGCTGGTTGAAGAGGAGGAGGGCGAGGTCGCTATCGGGGTCGTCCCAGGTGAGCCTCACCCCCAGCCGGGTGACGTTGGCCGGGACCTCGATGGGGACGGTCCATATCACCTTGTCCCCGATCGAGTCGTTCCAGGCGACCTTCTCCACCTTCTCCATCATCCCGACGTAGGTGACGTTGGCGAGGGGGGGGCCCCCGTTCCGGAGGCTGAAGGTCGCCTCCTTCGTCTCCCCTGGGATGGCGGAGCCCGCCGACCACCTCCTCGGCGAGCTGGTGAGGAGGGTCCTCTCCACCTCCAGGACGTAGTCGATCTCTCCCGTTATGTTCCTCGGGTGGGCTGCGAGGAGCCACCGGCCGGTGGGGGGGGTCTCCACCAGGACCGACTCCACGCCGTCCCCCCCCTCCGCAGGGACGTACTCGCTGGTGGGGGAGAGGAGGAAGAGGTCCAGGTCCGCCTCCCCCTCCCACCGGAGGGAGCACTTCAGCTCGTCGGTGCTGGTGGGGACCTCGACGTAGTAGTAATCCCACTCGCCCCGGACGAGGGAGCCCGCCGCCGATCCTCGGCCCCGGACGATCTCCACCGGCGCCGCCACCTCCACGGATATGGGGATGGAGAGGATCCCGGTCCCGTTCTCGGATATCTCTATCCTCCCTTCGTAGAGCCCCGGAGCCGCCCCCTCCGGGACGCTCATCCCGATCCCGAAGATCCGCTGGCCGTTGGCGGGGATCGTCCTCGGAAGGGGCTGGACCATCGTCCATCTCGCCACCTCCCCCGAGGCGGTGGTGGTGACGTTGGCGAGGGGTCTGTCGGTGAAGAAGAGGAACTTGGAGCTCCAGTCGACGTCTCCGGGGGCGAGGGCGTAGAGCTTCTTCTGGAACCTGTCGGCTCCGGTGTCGAGGCTCCCGTAGACGGTGTCGTCCCCGACGACCCAGAAGTCGCCGTAGACCCACCTCCCCCCCGACCAGCGGTCAGGGAGGGCGTTGCAGAGCCGGTCGACCCCCAAAAGCTCGAAGGACCTCTCGGCGTCCACGAGCCCCGCCCCCTGGTAGTAGGCCTCGTACTCCTCGTCCTGGCTGTTCGAGAGCTTCTTTGCGCCCCTGGTCAGGGCAGCCTTCACCCCGGCGGGGGTGAGGGAGGGGTCAGCCTGGAGGAGGAGGGCGGCGACCCCCGCCACCACGGGGGTTGAGAGGCTCGTCCCCGAGGCCCGGGCGTAATAGTTGTCGATCTTCCCCTCGATATCCAGTTTCAGGGGGACCGTCGATACGACGCTCACCCCCGGGGCTACCAGGCTCGGCTTGTACCTCCCGTCCCGGAGGGGGCCGGAGCCGCTGAAGGCGGCTATCCGGTCGTCGCAGTCCGTCGCCCCCACGGTGATCACCTTGACGCCATCCCCCGGGGACTCGACCCCCCCGAGGGAGACCGAGGAGGCGACGAGCATCAGGAGGAGGAGCCTCTCGTCGAGGTTCCCGGCGGCGACGCAGACGACGGTCCCGGCGTCCATGGCGTTGTCGGCGGCCATGGATATCGGCGGGTTGCTCTCGCCGAGGTTGAGGCCGCCGAGGCTCATGGTGAGGATGTCGGCGTCGTTATCTATGGCCCAGTCGATCCCGGCGATGATGTCGGAGATCTGGCCGGATCCCTTGCTGTCGATCACCCGAACGTTCAGGAGGCTCGCCCCCGGGGCCACCCCTACGTACTCGCCGCCGGAGGCGGTCCCCGACCCCGCGATGATCCCCGCCACCGTCGTCCCGTGGCCGAGGAGGTCGTCGGTCGTCCTCTCGGAGTCGACGAAGTTCACCTCTCCCACCACCTTCCCCGCCAGGTCCGGGTGGTTCTTGTCGATCCCCGAGTCGAGGACCGCCACCACCACCCCGGTCCCGTTGATCCCGCGGTCCCAGAGGGGCTTGGCGTTCACCCTGCCGGTGGCGCAGAAGTTCCTCAGATCCCGGGTCGCGTTCTCCGGCTGGGCCGCCGCCACCGTCCCATCGGGATAGACCCCCAGAACCTGGGGATCTTCCGCCAGCCTCTGGAGGACCGAGGCGTTCGCCCTTCCGGAGACCCCGTTTATCGTCCGGTAGGAGTGCTTCACCTCGAGGTCGGGCACCACCTTATCCGAGCCCTCCTCGAAGACCACTATCACCGGAATCTTCTCCGTCCCATTCAGCAGCTCGTCTCCGAGGAGGAGGCCCAGGGCTTCGCTGATCGGCGGATCGAGGTCCTGAGGGACCCCGGATCCGGCCGAAGCCGCCGCTGCCAGGGCCAGCAAAAGGCCGACCGCCAGGATCGGCCCCCATCCATATCCGTCCATAAGTCTAACCACTCCCACTCCGCGCCGACGGCAGATCAAAAGGCCGGGGCGTATCAGATTTCCCGGTTGGTAGATAATGCTAAATAAACCTGTGGATTTTCTATCCCCGATGATCATCGGCTGGCTGATCGGGAACGTCCTCTGGATGGGGCTTGCCCTCCTCGCCGCCTCGGCCCTCTCGGGCCGCCGGCTCCTGGCGGGGCTCGGCTGGGTCCTCTTCGGCGTCCACTGGCTGAAGCAGCCCGCCCACTACCTGGAGATCAAAGACCCCTTCAACGTCCTCCTCACCCTGGCGGTAGCCCTCTTCTGCCTCTACCTCGGCTGGATCGTCCTCGCCAGGGGATCGGCCTCCGCCTCCTCCGCCTGGGCTGCCTCGGCGGTGGCGATAGGGGGGTTCGCCTACTTCCCCTTCGCCGAGGTTCAGCCCCTGAAGGAATGGCTGATATCGGAGACGGCGGACCTGACCCTCCTCCTTTTGGGAGCCCTCGGCATCCCGGCGGCCTCCGGCGGCGGCAGCGTCATAGTCCTTGCCGACCGGTCGGTGGAGATCGTCCTCGCCTGCACCGCCATCGAGAGCATGGCCCTCTTCGCCGGGGTCGTCCTCTCGGTCCAGGCCCCCCTGAGGAGGAGGGCGGCGGCCCTCGTCGCCTCCGTCCCGGTGATATATCTCCTCAACCTCTTCCGGAACGTCTTCGTGGTCGTAGCCTACGGATGGGGTTGGTTTGGGGCCGATAGCTTCTATTATGCCCACAACGTCATCGCCAAGGCGGGATCGGCCGTCGCCCTCTTCGCCATCGCCTACGTCGTCTTCCTCCTCCTCCCGGAGCTCCTCGAGATGATCGAGGACCTGGCCGTCGAGATCAGGCGGGGCGGGGGTGAGCCGGCCTGAGGCTCGCCAGAGGCTCCGGCACCTGGGTGGGGGCCCCCCTCCTCGCCTCGGCCCTGCTGGCGGTCCTCGGGAGCTGGCCTCTATCCGGGGCGGCCCTCGTCCTTTCGATGGCGATCGCCCTCTTCCACCGGGACCCGGAGCGGACCCCCCGGGGGGAGGGGGTCGTCTCCCCCGCCGACGGCCGGGTGATGGAGGCCTCTCCCGGAAGGCTAGCCATATTCATGAACCATCATAACGTCCATGTCAACCGGTCCCCCCTGGCGGGGAGGGTGGAGAGGGTCGAGCACTCCGACGGCCCCCACCGGCCGGCCTTCCTCCGGTCGTCCTCGGAGAACGAGAGGAACCTGATAGTCATCGACACCCCCGCCGGGGAGGTGAGGCTGACCCAGATCACCGGCGTCCTCGTCCGGAGGATCGTCTGCTACGTCCGCCCCGGGGACCTGGTAGAGCGGGGGGAGCGGGTGGGGATGATCAGGTTCGGGTCCCGGGTGGAGCTATCGATCCCCTCCGGCTACCGCCTCCTGGTAGCCGAGGGGGAGAGGGTCCGGGCCGGGGAGACGGTCGTCGCCGTGAGGGAGAGATGACCGGCATCATCCGCCTCCTCCGCCTGCCGGACCTGGTATCGATCCTCAACGCCTCCCTGGGCTTCTCCTCCCTCCTGATGGCGGCGGCCGGAAGGCTCGAGCTCTCGGCGGCCCTCATCTTCCTGGCCGTCGCCGCCGACGGCCTCGACGGCCTCCTCGCCCGAAAAGTCGGCGACGGCCCCCTGGGGACCCAGATCGACTCCCTGGCCGACCTCGTCTCCTTCGGGGCCGCCCCCGCCTTCCTCGCCTGGTCCGCCTTCGGGGCGGCCTCCGCCCCCGGCTGGGGGGCGCTGGGCGCCTTTTACCTCGCCTGCGGCATCCTCCGCCTGGCGAGGTTCAACCTATCGCCGAGGCTTCTCGCCTTCGAGGGGATGCCGATCCCCGGGGCCGGAGGGATGGTGGCGGCGGCGGTCCTCCTCGCCGGCCCCCTCCCCACCGCCCTCATCCTCTTCGCCACCTCCCTTCTGATGATCAGCTCCGTCCCCTACCCCAAGTTCAGGGACCCGAGGCTCTTTCCCCCCGTCCTGGGGTTGGGGGCGGCCGCCGCCGCCGCCTGGGCCCTCGGGGCGGTCCGCCTCTCTGCCGGGATCGTATTTTTAGCCCTGGCCGGATATCTCGGATCACCGGTGGTGATGGAGATATGCCGACGGAGAGGGAAGCGGCCGCCTTCGAGGCGGGGATAAAGCTGGGGGCGCTGTACCACCAGTTCGTGGGGTCGCCCGTCTCCGCCGAGACGGCGGAGAGCCTGGAGGTGGCGATGGAGGAGTCGATATCCCTCCAGCCCTTCGTCAGGTCCGTCTCGGTGGAGATCGACCGCCAGATGCTCGGAAGGAACGTCTTCGGCTACGGGGAGCTCGCCGGAAAGATGCTCCGGGCCGAGGTGGAGATAGACCGCCACGGGGCGAGGGTGAGGGCGAGGCTGGAGTACGATCCCCAGGCCGACTACCCCCTGATGAGCCTCTTGGACTGAGGGAGGAGCCAGCTGACGGCAAATAAGAGGACGGCGCTCGTCGCCATCCCCAGGAGGGGCCACCTCCCGCCGAAGAGGAGGGCGACCGTCCCCCCGCCGAGGAGACCGGCGAGGGCTCCCGATGGCGTCAGCCTGAGCCTTTCCCTCTCAAACCCCGCCACCAGGGGGACGATCAGCCCCCCGGCGAAGACGGTATAGGCGGCGAGGAGGTTGGATATGATCTCCGGGAGGCGGAGGGCGGAGAGGAGGGCCACCCCACCGATCAGAAGGCAGCCCGCCCTGGAGACCCAGAGGATCTCCCCGGCGGAGGCGTCGGGCTTCGCTGCACCGAAGAGGTCGAGGGCGAGGATCGAGGTCGCCGTCAGGAGGGTGGTGTCCGCCGAGGAGATGAGGGCGGAGAGGAGGGCGGCGGCGACGATCCCCGCCCCCAGGGGGGAGAGGGTCTCCGCCATCAGGACGGGGAGGGCCTCCTCCGGAAGGATGGCGGGGTAGAGGGCTCTTGCGGCGATACCGAGGGCGGTGATGACGAAGGCGATGGGGACGAGGATGACGGCGGCGGCGAGGGCCGCCCTCCTCGCCGTCCCCGGATCGGAGGCGGAGAGGAGGCGGGAGTAGATGTCGGGCCCCGCCAGGTAGGCGGAGCCGACGACGAGGACGAGGCCCGCCACCTCCGGCCACCCCCTCGCCTCCGAGGTCGGGAAGGACTCCCCCGCCAGGAGGTCGGGGCCGGCGAGCTGCAGAGCCCTCCAGGATACCAGGGCAAGCCCCAGAAGGAGGACGAGAAGCTGGAGGGCGTCGGTCTTGACGATCGACCGCTGCCCTCCCAGGGCGGTGTAGCCGACGAAGACGAGGGCGGCGGCGACCATGAAGGCCTCCTGCCGGGGGCCGAAGAGGATGCCCAGGAGCTTTCCGGATGCGACGATCTGGGCCGCGATCACCCCCACCCAGGAGACGAGGATGAGGGCGGAGGCGGCCAGCCGGACCCGTCGGTCGTAGGTCGCCCCCAAGAGCTCCGGGAGGGTGAAGCAGCCCGTCGCCCTCACCCTCTCCGCCAAAAAGAAGGATAGGATGAGGAGCCCTGCCGTCCCCGATAGGAGCCACCAGGCCCCCGTCAGCCCCTCGCGGAAGCCGAGCCCCGCCATCCCCAGGGTCGAGGAGGCGCCGAGGATGGTGGCGGTGAGGGTGGCGGTGAGGATGGCGGGCCCAAGCCCCCTCTCGGCGAGGAAGAACCCCTCCACGGTCTTAGACCGCCTCGCCGCCGCGGCGCCGACGGCCGTCATCGCCAGGAGGTATCCCGCCAGGAGAAGCCCCGTCGTCCAGGGATCGTAAACCATCTCTGCTCACAAAGGTTTACGTGGCCATAAGCCTTCCGATCCGAAATCTAAATACCATACCCCTCCATGCCCCTCTGATGACCCTCGCAGACCCCTTCGGCAGGAGGGTGACGGGGCTGAGGATAGCCGTCACCCCCCGGTGCAACCTCGCCTGCCTCTACTGCCACCACGAGGGGGAGTTGGTGGGCGGCCGGGGGCGAGAGATCTCGGCCGACGAGATCGTGAAGGTGATCTCCGCCGGGGCAGACCTCGGGATCCGGAGGGTGAAGCTGACGGGGGGCGAGCCCCTCCTCCGGGGCGACCTCGAGTCGATCCTGGAGAGGACCCCGGAGGGGGTCGAGGTCTCCCTCACCACCAACGGCGTTCTCCTCGCCGCGAGGGCGAGGTCTCTTGCGGAGGCGGGGCTTGCCAGGGTGAACGTCAGCCTCGACTCCCTCCGCCCCGCCGTCTACGCGGGGATCACCGGCGGTACGGCGGCGGACCACCGGCGGGTCCTGGAGGGGATCGACGCCGCCCTCGGGGCGGGGCTCCTCCCCGTCAAGGTGAACGTCGTCGTCCTGAGGGAGAACGAGGGGGAGGTCTGGGAGATGGTAGATTTCGCCCGGGACCGCGGGGTCATCCTCCAGCTGATCGAGCTCTTGAACCTGCCGGGGCGGGGGGCCGCCGGCGACATCGCCGGGATCGAGGCGGCCCTGGAGGCGAGGGCGGATGGCGTGGTGACGAGAGATCTCCACCGGCGGCGGAAGTACTTCCTCTCGGGGGCGGAGGTGGAGGTGGTCCGGCCGATGGACAACACCGAGTTCTGCGCCCACTGCAGCAGGCTCCGGGTCACCTCCGACGGGAGGCTGAAGCCCTGCCTCCTCCGAAACGACAACCTGGTGGACCTGGCGGGGGCGGACCTCGAGGAGACGAAGAGGAGGATAAAGAGGGCCGTCCTCCTCCGGAGCCCCTACTTCTGCGGAGAGGGCGGCCGGGGGCGGTGATCTCTCCGGCCCGGCGGTGGAATCGCCTTCCAACGCCCGTTACGTCCTCGCGCCCCGGGTCCGGAGCCGTTCTTCAGCCTTCGGGGCTTCTCAAGTGCTCGTACCCCCGGGGCTTCAGATCTTCCGTCCCCCCAGCCGACTGGAGGCGGACCCCCTCTGCGGTGACCTCCCCGATGACGGCGAGGCGGCAGGCCCGGGCCGCCTCACCGATCATCTCCGGGCGGAGGGTGAAGATCAGCTCGAAGTCCCCCCCGGCGGTGAGGGCGAGGTCGAGGGCGTCGTCTCGATCCTCGGCGACGAGGGCCACCAGGGGGTCGATGGGGATCTTCTCCTCCTGGAGGAGGAAGCCGACGCCGCTCGCCTCGGCGAGCTCGTAGAGGGAGAGGACGAGGCCGTCGCTGTTGTCCATCATGGAGGTGGCAGCCCCCGATAGGGCGAGGGCCCTCCCCTCCTCCAGCCTCGGGAACGGCTCCAAAAGCCTCCTCGTCAGGGCGATGAGCCCCGGGTCGGATCCGATCCCCTTTCCCTCGGCCTCCAGGGCGACCCGGAGCCCCGCCCCCGCCGCCCCCAGGGTTCCGGTGGTGCAGAGGAGGTCGCCGGGGCGGGCGCCCCGCCTTCGGAGGACCCGGTTCCGCTCGACCCGGCCGAGGGCGGTCCCCACCAGGGTCAGCTCGTCGGAGCTGTCCAGGTCTCCGCCGAGGACCCGGGTCCCGAACCGCCGGGCGCAGTCTTTCATCCCGGCGAAGATCTCCTCGACGTACTCCAACTCCGTCTCCGGCGGGATCCCCGCGGCGGAGAGGAGGCCCGTGGGGGCGGCGCCCATCGCCGCGACGTCGCTGAGGTTGACGGCGGCGGCCATCCAGCCGATCTGCCAACCCGTCGCGATGTCAGGAAAGTCGGCCCTCCGATGGAGCATGTCCGTCGTCCAGACGAGGTAATCTTCGCCATCCTCCACCATGGCGCAGTCGTCCCTCTCCGAGATCCCCAGGATCTCCGCGATCCTCCTGACGAGCCGCCGCTCCCCCAGATCTTCGCACCTCTGAGCCATGTCGTATCGCCTATCTGCCCTCTAACTTCATAATAGTTGTTACATTCGGCCCCAAGAGCCGTTACGGCCTGATCCAACTCCGATATTTTAAAACCCGGCTGAATAAAACATGGAATAAATGTTTATACTGGTAATTCAGTCCTCCTCCTCAGGGAGGAATACTGCAATGTATAAAAGCCTCTTTATGGTATTAGTAGCGTTCCTGCTATCTGCAGGAGCTGGTCTAGCTGAGGAGATGACTGAGGATGTGGCCGTCGACGAGGTCGTCGATGAGGTCGCTGAGGTAGTGACGGTGGCCTTCACCGGCGTCGCCGAGACCCTCACCGAGGCCGATATGCCCGGCGCACCCACCGTCTGGGCCGTCAATGTGACCGCCGCCGAGGACGAGTTCGTCCTTTGCAGCCAGGTCGTCAACGTCACCGTCTTCCAGGCGACCCCCGGTCCCTGGGGATTCGTTGACGAGAACGTCACCGAGGGCTCCGTCGTCGAGGTCTTCGGCGCCTACGTCGAGGACGAGACCGGATGCATGGTGACCCTGGAGGGCTCCGAGGAGTACTACTTCGTCCTCGCCGCTGAGGAAGAGGCTGAGGAAGAGGTAGAGGAGACCGAGGTCGCTACGGGCGAACTCGAAGAAGAGGCTGAGGAAGAGGCCGAGTGAACCTCGGGCTCTTCATATCAGCTCATTTTTTCTTGGGGGCTTGCGCCCCTAGCTGCGAGCCCCTCGCTTTTTATCTCCGATAACCCATCTCCCCTCGATATATATGTCCGAAGGGATGGTGCGAGACCTGGACCCCCGGGAGGCTATCCGCCTCATCCAGGACGGAGGGGGCGATCCCGAGCTTCTGATCCTGGACGTCCGGACCCCCCAGGAGCACGAGAGGATCAGGATCGAGGGGTCGGTGAACCTCGACCTCCACTCCCCCGCCTTCCTCGCGGAGGTGTCGGCCCTCGATAGGAGGAAGGCCTATCTGGTATACTGCCTGGTGGGGGTGAGGTCGAGGGCGGCGGCGGAGGCGATGGCCCGCCTCGGCTTCGGGGAGGTCTTCAACCTCGCCGGCGGGATCCGGAGTTGGACGAAGCTGGGGCTGCCGACGGTCGGCCGATAGCCCGATATATCCCGGCCGACTCCAACCCCTCATGCGCGTTGGAGTTGTGGTCACCGATCGGGGGGACTGGACGGCGGAGGCGATCGGTTCGGGGCTATCGAGGCAAGGGGCAAAGGCCGAGTATCTCGACTTCTCGGAGCTGGCGGCTCTCGTCGGCTCCGACCTCCGGCTCCTGGGGGAGGGGAGGGACCTTTTGGGCCTATCCGCCCTCATCGTCAGGGACCTGGGGAGGCGGGGCTCCTCGGATGTCGCCTTCCGGTTTGAGGCCCTATCCGCCCTGGAGGAGTCGGGGGTCCGGGTCGTCAACCCTCCGGCGGCGATCGCGAGGGCGGCGAACAAGTTCGCCACCTCCGTCGCCCTCCAGCGGGCGGGGATACCCCATCCCGAGACCCTGGTGACGACGAGCCTCTCGTCGGCGGCGGAGTTCGTCTCGGCCCACGGCGGGGCGGTGTACAAGCCCCTCTTCGGCTTCAAAGGGCGGGGGCTCCGCCTCCTCGCCCCCGGGGACCCCTCCCCCCTCCGGGAGCTTTTGGAGGAGAGGGGGGCCGTCTACCTCCAGGAGTTCCTCGAATCGACGGCGCAAAGGCCGAGGGACATCAGGGCCTTCGTCGTCGGCGGCCGCGTCGCCGGAGCGATCTTCCGGGTGGCGCCGCCGGGGTCCTGGATCAGCAACCTCGCAAGGGGAGGCGCCCCCGAGAGGTGCCCCCTCACTCCGGAGATCGAGGATCTGGCGGTCCGGGCTGCCTCCGCCGTCGGGGCGGTCTACTGCGGCGTCGACCTGATCGAGACCTCCTCCGGCCTTCGGGTCCTGGAGGTGAACGGGACCCCCTCGGGGTGGGGTCTCCACCAGGCCTGGGGGATCGACGTCGGCGAGCTGATCGCCCGAGCCGTCCTCCGCCTCGCCGGCGGCTCGGGTTAGGCTCCATCGAGACGGCGATCGAAAGGGCGATCGGAAGGGGGAGCGGTCTTCAGGGTAAGGTTATTTACCCTAGGGCGACTGGTCGAGATCATGTTCACCATACTCACCGGCTCTCAGTTCGGGGACGAGGGGAAGGGGAAGGTCGTCGATCTCCTGGCTGAGAAGTACGACATCGTCGTCCGGTTCCAGGGCGGGGACAACGCCGGCCACACCGTCATCGTGGGGGATCGGACCTACAAGCTCCACCTCACCCCCAGCGGCGTCCTCTTCGGGGCGAGGCTCCTCATCGGCCCCGGCGTGGTCCTGAACCCCAAAGTTCTCTGGTCCGAGATCGAGGCGCTCCGGGCCGAAGGCATACGCCCCAACCTCGGGATCGACGCCAAGACCTCCATCATCATGCCCTACCACATCGCCCTCGACGAGCTGCGGGAGAGCGGCAGAAAGGAGAAGATCGGGACGACGAAGAGGGGGATCGGCTACGCCTACATCGATAAGTTCAGCCGCGACGAGGTCCAGATGAAGGACCTGACCGACCCCGCCCTCCTGGAGGCGAAGCTCGCCGAGATCGGACCCGCCAGGGAGAAGGCGATCGCAGAGATGGGCGGCGATCCTGCAGTCGTCAGAGACCCCGTCCTCCTCGGCGAGTACCTCGAGATCGGCCGATCTCTCAAAGAGAACGTCGCCGACGTCTCCTACGAGATAAACGTAGCCCTGGACGCCGGCAAAAAGGTCCTGGCGGAGGGGGCGCAAGGCGCCTTCCTCGACGTCATCCACGGGACCCAGAAGTTCGTCACCTCGTCGTTTACCACCGCCGGGAGCGCCTGTGCCAACTTGGGCGTAGGGCCCGCCCGGGTGGACAACGTGGTGGGGATCGTCAAGGCGTATATGACCCGGGTGGGGGAGGGGCCGATGCCCACGGAGCTGAAGGACGAGGTCGGCGCTCACCTCAGCAAGATCGGCAAAGAGTTTGGCACCACCACCGGCCGGCCGAGGAGGTGCGGGTGGTTTGACGCCGTCCTCGCCAAGAAGTCGATGTACCTCAACGGCTACACCGAGCTTGCCATCACCAAGCTGGACGTCCTGGGGGGCCTGGACCCCATCAAGATCTGCACCAGCTACGAGCTCGACGGTAAAACCTTAAACTACCCGCCGGAGAGCACCGTCGAGTTCGCCCGCTGTCGGCCGATATACGAGGAGGCGAAGGGCTGGACCGAGGATATCACCGGGGCGAAGTCCTACGGGGCGCTGCCGAAAGCCGTCCGGGATTACGTCGAGAGGATCGAGGAGCTTCTCGGGGTGAAGATCACCATCGTATCGGTGGGGCCGGGAAGGGAGCAGACGATCTGGCGGTGAGGGGACCTCCCCTATAATTTTTGGCCACACTTTTATTCTAATCGGATTATATCTCCGGCGGCGCGTTGGCGGGGCGGCCGCCGGCAGCCGCTGGGGTCGATCAGATGAGGGGTCGCCGATGGGTCGGGATCGAAGGTCGCCCCGAGAGGGTTTTAATTCATTAGATTTTTATTCTTATCATCATATCTATCTTGCGGCGCTGGGGCGGCCCAACCCGAAAGGCAAAGGGTAAGTACCATTTCACCATTGAAGATTCAAGGAGGCTTGAGAGAAGTTGGCGGCGCCGAGGGAGATCGTCGAGCTGGTGGAGCGGTTTGAGCGGAACCTGGACGAGTATCGGTCAGGTCGGTACAACGAGACGAAGCTCCGGCGCGACTTCATCGACCCCTTCTTCAAGGCCCTCGGCTGGGACGTGGCGAACACCGCCGGCAGCTCCGAGCTTTACCGGGATGTGGTCCACGAGGACTCGGTGAAGGTGAGGGGTTCGACGAAGGCCCCCGACTACGCCTTTCGAATCGGCGGAGCCCGGAAGTTCTTCGTCGAGGCGAAGAAGCCCTCCGTCAACCTGGAGAATGACGTCAGAGCGTCGTTCCAGCTCCGGAGCTACGCCTGGTCGGCGGGGCTTCCGATAAGCCTTCTCACCGACTTCGAGGAGTTTTCGATCTACGACTGCAGGATCGAGCCTGCAAACACCGACTCGCCGAGGGTCGGGCTCCTCTGCCACTTCACCTACGACAAGTACGTCGATCACTGGGACGAGATCGCCACCCTCTTCTCCCAGGAGGCGGTCCTGGGCGGGTCTCTTGAGAGGTACATCGAGTCGAAGAAGAAGGCGAGGGGAACGATCGCCGTCGACGAGGCCTTCCTCCGGGAGATCGACTCCTGGCGGGAGATCCTGGCCAAGAACGTCCACAGGAACAACCCCGACCTCACCATCAGAGAGCTGAACTCCTCGGTCCAGAACACCATCGACCGGATAGTCTTCCTCCGGATCTGCGAGGACCGGGGGATCGAGCGGTTCGGCCAGCTGAAGGGGCTCCTGAAGGGGGAGATGGCGGTATATGCGAGGCTCGTCGAGCTCTTCAAGGAGGCGGACGAGAGGTACAACTCCGGCCTCTTCCACTTCGGCGACGACCCCGGCCGGATCGGCGAGCCGGACCGGCTGGCCCTCGCCCTCAAGATCGACGATTCGGCCCTGGCTGAGATGATCGAGAACCTATATCCTCCAAGGAGCCCCTACCGGTTCTCGGTGATCCCCGCCGAGATCCTCGGCCACGTCTACGAGCAGTTCCTCGGAAAGGTGATCCGCCTCGGGGAGGATGGCGGGGTCGAGGTGGAGTACAAGCCCGAGGTCCGGAAGGCGGGGGGCGTCTACTACACCCCGACGTACATCGTCGACTACATCGTCGAAAACACCGTCGGAAAGCTCCTCGCGGGGCAGACCCCCACCACCGTTTCGGAGCTTCGCATCCTCGACCCCGCCTGCGGCTCCGGCTCGTTTCTCATCGGCGCATACCAGCGGCTCCTGGACTGGCACCTCGAATGGTACACCCGCCACCTTGTCCCGCACCTTTTGGCCGGGAAGGCCGAGAGCTCCAGGGAGGTCCTGGCCCTCCTCCCGCCCGGAGGGCCCGCCGGGGCCAACGCCAACGCCGGGGCCGGGGCCGGGGCTGGGGCCGTCGGGAACGCCGCCGGGGCGGCGAAGAGGCGGGGGCGGGGGCGGCCGAGGAAGAACAGCGCCGCCGCGAGCCCCAGCGCCAGTGCCAGCGCCACCAACGGCCAGCGGGCCGGGTCCTTCCCCATCTTCCAGGCCGCGGGCGGCGAGTGGAGGCTTGCGACCGCCGAGAGGAAGCGGATCCTCCTCAATAACATCTGCGGCGTCGACATCGACCTTGCGGCGGTGGAGGTGACGAAGCTCTCCCTCCAGCTGAAGGTCCTGGAGGGCGAAAACCAGGAGACCCTCTCCCAGCAGCTGACCCTCTTCAAGGAGCGGGCCCTCCCCGACCTCGGCGAGAACATCAAGTGCGGAAACTCCCTCATCGGCCCCGACTTCTACGACGGCCAGACCTCCCTCTTCGACGAGGAGGAGATGTACAGGGTGAACGCCTTCGACTGGGAGGCCGAGTTCCCCGAGATCATGGGCCGGGGCGGGTTCGACGCGGTGATCGGGAATCCTCCCTATGTACGACAAGAGGAACTGGGTGAGTTCAAAACATACTTCCAGAAGCGATACCAGGTTTATCATGGAGTTGCAGATCTTTACGCCTACTTTATAGAGAAAGGGGTCTCGTTACTGCGTCATGGGGGTGTCTTCTCCTATATCGTAGCCAGTAAATGGATGAGAGCAAATTATGGTCAACCTTTACGAGCGTGGCTGAAGGGAAAAAACATCGAGGAGATAGTGGATTTTGGCGACCTGCGAGTCTTCCAGAAGGCTACCACGTATCCTTGCATAATTCGTATATCCAATGAGTCGCAACATGATCTGTTTATCGTCGTTCAGATAAATACTCTAAGCTTCACAAATTTGAGTGATTATGTCGAAGAACATCTCTATTTAGTCAGACAATCTGATCTAGATGACTCGGGCTGGTCTCTTGTCGATGAAAGATCGCAAAGGCTAATCGAAAAACTCCGAAGGTCCAAAATTCCCCTGGCAGAGTACGTTTCGGGTAAAATATACCGTGGAATCCTAACGGGGTATAATGAAGCCTTTGTAATCGATGCTCAGACACGGGAGAATCTAATCTATGAGGACCCAAATAGTGTAGAGCTTATTAAACCGTTTCTTGTTGGCAAAGATATAAAAAGATATCAAACGCCAAGAAGTGATAGATATTTGATCTTCACACGGCGCGGGGTGGAGATTGAAAACTACCCCGCGATCAAGCGACATCTAACTCAATTTAAAGATCGACTAATGCCCAAACCATTGAATTGGAAAGGAGATAAATGGAATGGGAGAAAGCCGGGTAAATATAAATGGTATGAGATTCAAGATATCACCGCCTATTATGCGGAGTTTGAGAAAGGTAAAATTTTATGGCCGGGGATAAGTGCACAGGTTGGTGCATTTGCCTTTGATGACAATGGATATTATGGAAATGATAATAACCAATTGATAATTAGCGATGATAAATATTTGTTAGGCATACTCAATTCAAGTCTTATTCGGACGATATTGAAGAGCATATGTGATAAGGTGCAAGGGGGGTTTTATCGACTCAAGATTATATATGTTGAACGGCTTCCCATCCGCACCATCGACTTCTCCGACCCCGAGGATGTCGCCCGCCACGATAAGATGGTGAAGCTCGTCGAGAATATGCTCGACCTGAACAAGCGGCTTGCTGAGGCGAAGACCGGCCACGAGAAGACCCTCCTTTCGCGGCAGATCGAGGCGACGGATAGGCAGATCGACGCCCTCGTCTACGAGCTTTACGGCCTCTCGGAGGAGGAGATCGCCATCGTCGAGGGGGCGACAAAATAGTGCTAAAACCCCAGATAATCGGAAATGTAGGTTTGTACTACACCTGCTATCGTCTCTCCCTTATGGGCTGGAATGTGATGCCCACTTCCCGAAATGCGCGCGGCATCGATATAATCGCTTACGACGCCGATGCTACAAGTTTCGTAGGTGTGCAAGTTAAGACCCTGAGCAAAAAGGACCCTGTACCCATCGGATCCAAGCTGGATAATGTCATGGGCGACTTCTGGGTCATAGTTAACAACGTGGTCAAAGAGCCGAATGCGTTTGTTCTGTTGCCCTCAGAAGTCAAGGATATGGCTCATCGAGGAGAAAAAGACGGCAGGATTTCCTACTGGCTTCAGCGCATATCATATGACAGGGACGAATTCCGAGAGGCGTGGGATCGCATCGGAGACTGCCGAAGGCCGATATGATCTTTTCAGATCCGTAGCGCTGATCGTTCCATCGGCCGGGGGGCAGCTCCGGCGGGACGATATACCCGCCGCCAGGAATATATTTTAAACTATATTTTAACTACTCAATATATCCCAAACGGTCTCTCCCGCCACCCTTCGATGGTGGTCCGCGCCGATCATATCCTCGCTTTTTACAGGCGGCTTTCGGAATCGATAGACATGGCCACGAGAAGACCCTCCTCTCGCGGCAGATCGAGACGACGGATAGGCAGATCGACGCCCTCGTCTACGAGCTTTACGGCCTCTCGGAGGAGGAGATCGCCATCGTCGAGGAGGCCGCCCGGTGATTCGCGTCGCCCGACAGGAGCGGCCGGGCGGGTGGGGTTCGCCGCCCGGAGTATATCTTAAAATATATTCTAACTATTCAATATATTAATTATCCTCTCGACGACCTCTCCAACCCTCTCAGCTTTGAGGTGCCCTGCGCGGTACAAAATTATCCTGCTGTCGGCGGTGAAGAGCCGGTTGGGCCTGACGTTGCTATCCTTCTTGAGGGATCCCTCTTCGAAGTCGGCATCATTTATCCCAACGGCATACCTGTCCTTGAAGTGTCGGCTGGTTATCTGACATAGGATCCTGTCGTCCCCCTCGAGCTCCGCCACCAACAGGGCAGGACGCCTCTTGGCCTCGGCCAGGTTCGAGAATGGGAACGGAACCACTACCACATCCCCCTTCACAAATCGTCCCAGGCTTCGTCCTCCTCAGGGGCGAGCCACTCCTCGGCGAGGACCGGCTCGCTCAATATGGCCCCTTCGATCCCCCTTTCGGAGGATCTCTCCTTCAAGAAGCGGACGAAATCTAGAACCTCCTTGAGATAAGGCTCGGGAAAGACCTCGATCTCCCGGAGGATCAGCTCTTTCGTCTTCATGTCAGCGAAGTTATAAATCTCCTTAAGTAAAAGACTTTCTCCGATCTTTCGGCTTCCAGCCGCCCGGAGCTAGGTCTCTTCCGCTCCTGGCACGGATTGTAAGCAGAGCGGATTGCCATCATGGAGGAGGCCGCCCGGTGATTCGCGTCGCCCGACGGGAGCGGCCGGGCGGGTGGTTTCGCCGCCGGGAGTATATTTTAGATTATATTTTAATAGCTGGTGCCCTTGATGACATTCCATCTCTCTCCGCCGCCTCCCGTCTCCTCGCCCGCACCGCCGCCCGATGATTCGCCCGCCAGACAGGCGGCCCCGGACCGCCACCCCCGCCGCCGGTCGCCTGCGCTCCGGCGCGCCTCCTCCTTCTGGCCTCATGAATGCCTGCGCCGCCCGGCGCTTTCGCGCCTGGCGGGAGGGCTGCCGGGACGGATAAAGGTCGAGGGGGCAGCTGGAGATCTCGTCGTCCGGCAGTTACGGCCGCCGGGATGGTCTTCGCCGCCAGAAGCTCATAAAAAAATTAAATATATTTTTTCGGCCTATACGATGTTACAGATGAAGCCGGTTCTGTTGATCCCCCCGTCCGCTCCCGTGGCCAGGTGGATCCCCGCGTCAGTCCCCTGGGTGATGTTGATCCTCCTCTCGGTCCTGATGGGGAGGTTGACCACCTCGTCACCTCCGGGGCCGAGGGCTGGATCGATCTGCGTCGAAGAGTTGATCGTCCAGATCTTAAAGTAGTTCATGTTCAGCTCGGGGCCGGATGTGAACCCCATCGGCGAATTGATTCTCCAGAGATCGCTCTCGGCACTCCCTGGGGCGAGGATGGCGATCCCCAGGATTAATACAAATATCCCCGTCTGTTTCATAGGATCACGCCACCGCCAGAGCCTTTTAGCATCTAAAATCTTTCGGCGTCGCGGCCGGTGGAGCCCCGGCCCCGTCCCCGGCGCGATCCGCCCACCGTCTCCTCCTCTCCATCCTCCGCCATCCTCCCCCCTATCTCCCGAGCCCCTTCTCCACCTCGTCGCAGAAGCCCCTGATCTGGTCGTCGGTCAGCTTCCCCTCGGGGATCACGAAGACCTTATACCCCGCAGCCGCGAGCTTCCGGACGGCGAAGGGGTCGGCGTTCCGGGTGTCTAGGACGATCACCCGTTCCTTTTTAAATAATACGTCGGCGACGTACCCGATCCGAAGAGAGGTCGAGAGCCGAAACTTCAGCCCCCGAGCCTCCAGCTCCTGGACGACGCCATCCAGTTTTCGCAAGATCTGCCACCTCTTGGGTCGCTACTGGGCATGATGGCGTATTATCTTATCCCATCTCCCCCGTCCCGGAGATCCGGCCGCCTGGGGCCCCCGTCGCCTTTACAGCCCCTGGACCTCCGGCGACGCCATCCCCAGGCCCCGGACCCTTGCGTTTTCATCCCAGGTTTACCTCAAAACCCGGAAGGATCGCCAAATCCTCCAAGGCTCTCCGAGGTCGGAGCCATCGGGATGGTGGTGGGGGGAAGGCGCCACCGCTGCATCAACGCCGGTCTTCGTCCTGTCGAGATCGTCTCCTTAACGACGGGTCTGGAATGGGGCGAATCCGGAAGTAGCGTATTTATATCAATAATCCATAAATCAAAAGTGCAGATGGTAGTGGAGATATTTGAGAGGTGTGATATAAATGAACGATAGGATTCTGGTGGCAACGGACGGCTCCGCCGCGGCGATGGTCGCGGTTAAGAAGGGGGTAGACCTGGCGAAGGCGACGGGGGCGGAGGTCCTCGGGGTTTACGTAGTCGACGAGCTGGCTGTGGCCAATGCCGTGA
The DNA here is from genome assembly GCF_000235565.1 of Methanothrix harundinacea 6Ac. Lineage (NCBI taxonomy): Archaea > Methanobacteriati > Methanobacteriota > Methanomicrobia > Methanotrichales > Methanotrichaceae > Methanothrix > Methanothrix harundinacea. The sequence continues at coordinate 2,338,909 of NC_017527.1, read as the reverse complement.
GGCTCTTTGGCGCCGACAAGGAGGATCTGGAGAGGAAGCTCCAGGCAGGCGGGGAGGAGGCGGTGAGCGATCTCAGGAGGATCGCCGAGGAGGCCGGAGTCCCCGTCGAGACGGTTGTCACCTTCGGGGTGCCCGCCAACTCCATCATCGAGCTCGCCAAGGAGAAGGGGGTCGATATGATCGTCATGGGCGGCCACGGTCAGAGCGGCGTCACCAAGTTCATCATCGGGAGCGTAGTAAAGAACGTCCTCTACCGGGCGACGGTCCCCGTCCTCGTGGTGAGGTGATAGGCGGGATCGGGGAGGATGGGGTCTGGGCCGCCCTCGCGCCATCTGAAGCTCTATCGCCACCTCATCCTCCGGGGGTGCTACTGCATCCGGCCCGGAGCCGAGGCGGGATCGATTCCCCCCCGGATTTCCCCCGCCTCCACCAATCGGTGGCTCTATCCCTACAATCAAGCCCGCCGGCGCTCCAAGCCTATCCCCGGCGCTTTGTTATCCGGCTTTGGATGACGGAGATGAGGGGCCCCCCTCAGGCCCCCCCCATACCCCTGGAGGGGGTCAGATCCTCCATCCTCAGGCTCCTCACCCTGGGGCGTTCGGATGGCTCCACCTTCATTCTGGCTGGTCAGATCTGTCCATCTAATATGGCCTTAGTAACCTATATATAGTAAGTTCACTTTAACCGCCTTATTCAAAATAGGCGATCGTCGAAGACGATCCAGGAGATGTACGACAAAATGGCAAGACTGGGATTGGTGACCCTGGAGCTCCTCCTCGCCGACCTGAGGGAGCCGGTCCTCGCCGGAGACCTCCCGGTGAGGATGGACCTGAAGAAGGCCAGCTATGAGAAGGTCGGCGACGGCAGCGACTACGACTCCGATGCCCCGGCTGGCGGAGACCCCGAAGATGGGGGTTGCGGATGCGGAGGCGACGGCTGTGGCGATGGCAGCTGCGGCGGAGGCTGTGGCGGCGGCTGCGGAGCTGAGATGATGCCGTCGATGGAAGGGGGGGCCCCAGGAGGGCCCTGCTCGGGACCTATCGCCTCATCCCCGGAGGATCCCGCCCTCCCCGCCAGGGCTGACCCCGTCGGGGATGGGGACAGGACGAGGGACAGGTCACCCAGGCCGGAGAGGAAGAGGCTCCCCTGGTCCCTCGCCGGACCGGCGGTGCGGGCCGTGGGCTGAAGCCCTCCACTGGAGAGCCTCGCTCCGATCCGCCCTTCTTTCTGTTATATTATTCCTCTCTCTTCTCCTCCGGTCCGCCATCCGCCTCCTCGACGCCGTATTCGGCCGAGGCCCGGAGGTACTGTTCTCTTAGGCTGCACCGGAGGAGGCCTGATATGAAGACCCCCGCCACCACCGCCTCCTCCGACGACATATCCCTCACCGCCTCCCTGACCCTACCCATCGCCTCTCCCTCCTCCTCGAGGTCGGGGTCGAAGGTTATGATCCTCTTCGCCCTCTCGCCGATCTCCATCATATCTTCGGGGGATACGCCCAGGATCCCGCAGACGATCTCCAGGATCACCGACTCCTCATCCGCTTCGAACATGGCCGGGATTTGGCCGCCCCGATGAAAAGGTTTGGCATCGGCAAATTTAAATCGGCTCCAGCCTCTTCATCTTCCAGGTGAGAACTCTGCAGCCGCTGAACGAGCTTGGGTTAGAGGTCTTCGAGGAGATGCTGGACTACGCCGATGAGCTCCGGGTGGGGGTGGTGGAGCTGGATAACGGTACGGTCGTCGCCGACGCCGGGGTGGAGGCGAAGGGAGGGCTCGGGGCCGGGATCTACCTTGCCAGGCTCTGCATGGCCGACCTAGCCGACATCCAGCCGACCCCCATCGAGATCGACGGGATCACCATCCCAGGGGTCCAGGTGGCGACCGACCACCCCGCCATCTCCTGCATGGCCTCCCAGTGCGCCATGTGGCAGGTGAAGGCTGGCAATTACTTCGCCATGGGGTCCGGCCCAGCTCGGATCCTGGCGAGGAAGACGAAGGAGCTCTACGACGCCCTGGAGTTCGAGGAGTACTCCGACGTCGGCGTCCTCTTCCTGGAGTCGGACACCCTCCCCGACGAGGCGGCCGCCGACAAGATCGCCGAGGCCTGCGGGATCGACCCCGCCGACCTCCGCCTCGCCGTCGCCCCCACCGACTCGGTGGCGGGGCTGGTCCAGGTCTCGGCCCGGGTCGTCGAGACCGGCCTGCACAAGCTCTTCACCCTGGGCTTCGACGTCAGGACGATAAGGAACGGCTGGGGGAGGGCCCCGATCGCTCCGGTCGTCGGGAAGGCGACGAGGTGCATGGGCGCCTCCAACGACGCCATCATCTACGGCGGCGAGACCTACTACACCGTCGAGTACGAGCCCTTCGACGAGCTCCTCGGCTACGTGAAGGCGATCCCCTCTGACACCTCGAGAGACTACGGCGCCCCCTTCTACAAGACCTTCAAGGAGTGCGGCTTTGACTTCTTCAAGGTCGACCACCACGTCTTCGCTCCCGCCAAGGTCGTCGTCAACGACCTTCGTTCGAGGCGGACCCTGGTGGCGGGGAGGCTCAACCCCCAGGTCCTGAAGGAGTCCTTCGGCTTCGAGGTCGCCAACCGGGAGGGCTGAAGGGCTCGGGACGGGGCCCTGTCAACCCCTCGTCTCTGAAGATGCCCAGATCATCTCCGCCGGAGTCCGGAGGGCGTTGGTCTTCGCCGGGATCCAGACCGACCGATAGTCTCTGCTGTAGAGGAAGAACTCCTTCTCGGGCTCCTCGGCGGTGATCGCCTCGAGGATGATGGTGTGGGGGTCGGTGACCTTCCTTCCGGAGATGAGGTGGTCGCCGGGGGGGACGATCCCCGTGATATCGGCCGCCTCGGCGGTGCAGTACCCGTTCCAGGGAAAAGCGTGGTGCTCGCAGCCTGTCACGTAGTTGCCGTCTATATAGTACTCCTGGTCGGCGACCCCTCCGAACCGGTCCATCTCCTGGCCGGTGACCGAGAGGCGGGCCTCCCGCAGGGTGGAGTTGGGGACGACGAGGACCAGGTCGAAGTCGGCGCCGAAGGAGTAGCTTATCTGGTGGTAGACCCCCCGCTCCGGCGCGTAGAACTCGGCGGCGTTCTCGGCCGCAGACCTGTTGTATTCGGAGACGTTCGCCCCCGCCGCGGCTATGATCTCCATCACCTGGTGGAGGTCTTCCACCAGGGAGTCCTTGGTAGCGAGGGTGAAGGGGCGGAGGCTTCCGACGACGATCCTGCCGTCGTCGGAGAGGAAGGCCCAGTCCCTCCCGCAACCCGAGTTGCAGCCGGAGAACCTCCAGAGGATGGTGGTCTCGTCCTCCTCCTCCACCTCGTGGACGGCCCCCACGATCTCCTTTGCAGAGCTGAAGTTGAAGGGGATCTCGAGGGAGGTGGAGGCGCCGGACCGGATCTCGGCGACGTCCAGGAGCGCCCCCTCGATCTTCAGGATCTCGACGAACCCGCTCCGCCTCTGGTATTCGACTATCGAGCCGGCTTTGCCGAGCTCGAAGACCCCCGGGGCCTCCGAGGAGACGGCAAAGGAGGTCGACCACGCCTCCCCGGCCGAGAGGTCGCCGGCCTCCCAGACCAGGACCCTCCCCTCAGAGCCGGGGGCGTCGGAGGTGGAGTCGGCGGCGGGGGGGACGGTGAAGCCGGCCGCCGAGAGCTCCCCGGGGAGGGTGTACCTGACGGTCACCTCCCTCCCCGCGAGGTTCTTCACCTCCTCCCCGATCGCCACGTAGATCGCCTCGAGGGCGGAGGCGTTGCAGGCGTCAAAGTGCTTCCCTCCGGTCGCTCCGGCCATCTCCTCGAGGCTCCTCTTCGCGGGGTCGCCGAGGGCGAGGCCGATGGTGTAGATGACGACCCCCTCACCCTTCGCCCGATCCGCCTGGGAGCCGCTCCTCCCGGAGGGGGTGTAGTCCCCGTCGCCATCGGAGAGGAGGACCAGAAACCGGGCCCGCTCGTCGGACCCGGTCGAATTGGCGGCCAGCAGGTCTATCGCCTCCGCTAGCCCCCGGTCCAGGTTTGTTCTTCCGTCGCTGTCCACCCCCCCTATCGCCTCCAGGACCCGGGCAAACTCCCCCGTCGGGGGGAGGGAGAAGTCGACGTCGTCGTCGAAGCTGACGATTCCGACCCTGTCCCGGGCGGGGTCCATCCTCACGACGAAGCTCCTCGCGGCGTCGAGCCTCATCTTGGTGGGGTCGGTCTCCGTCATGCTGGCGGAGCTGTCGATGGCGAGGACGACGTCTATCGGCACGGTACTGTTTTGCCCCTCCCCCGCCACCGTCAGGGTCACCGTCCCGATGGAGGGCTCCCTCCCCGAGGTCGCCGGCCAGATCTGGCAGGGGGAGACCTGATGGGACACGGTCAGGTTCGCCTGGCCGGGGCCGCAGGCCTGGACGAGGATCAAGGCCAGGAGCAGGAGGTATTTTTGGGCCATGGGGATCTCTCCTATCTCAGGGGTGGAGACTTCGGTGCGTAAAAGGATATTCTTCCGGGGTCACCCTCAATCCCGGAGGTGGGAGGGCTGAGATTTACCCCGGCTCGCCTTTCGATCCGCGGGCAGATCTACCCCTAAGAAGAAAACTCTAATTTACCCCCCCCGGCCCATCCCGCCGGGAAGATGGTGCCTCAAGAAGATCTCCTCTTCAGCCCGGAGTCGAATCCCTCTCAACAGCCCATCGCCCTCACCATACCTTCCCCGCCAGGCAGTATCTGACCAGAAGCTTCAGAAGAGGCGCGTACTTCGGCTTTGCGATCCCCGGATGGCGAAGGCCTCGAAAGACGAGCCTGGGGCTGGCGGTGAGCTTGAGGCCGGGAAAGACCAGGCCGTCCATGGCGGTCCCGAGGCGGCAGAGCTCGTCGTTGGAGAGGGCCGCGAGGGCGTTCCTCGCCTTCAGATGGAGGTCGGAGGCGACGAAGTCCCTCCTCATTCGCGGCTCGTACTCGATCGTCCTCGTCTCGCCCCGGAGGAAGCGGTCGATCGCCTCGGCGGCGATCCGGGCGGACCGGGCCGCCGGGTAGAGGCCGCCGCCGGTGAAGGGGTTGGTGAGCCCCCCGGCGTCCCCGATGAGGACGGCCCTCCCCCGCTGGAGCCGTTCGGCGACGCCCAGGGGTATGGCGCCGCCGTTCTTCTCCACGATTTCGCCCTCGATTCTGTACTTCGATATGAAAGCCTCCAGGGTCGGGACCGTCCCGAAGCAGCCGACGTTGGCGGTGCCGCGCTCATTTTTGGGGAAGATCCAGCAGGAGTAGGGCTCGGAGGGGAGGTCGCGGTCGATGATGGCGTATATGGCGTCGTCTTCGGGCCAGGTCATCTCCACCTGGGCTGCGGGGAGGAGCCGGTTTCTGGCTCCAATCGACTTTGCGACTCTGGAGGCGGGGCCGTCGGCCCCCACGATCGCCTCTGCCCTGATCGTCTCGCCCCCCCGGAGGCGGAGGACGCCGGATTCGGGGTCGATCTCCTCGACCTTCCTCTCCAGGGCGACTTCAGCGCCTGCACCCTCTGCCAGCCTCAGGAGATGCTGGTCGAAGCGGGGCCGATCGAGCATCAACACCTCCCCTCTCACCCTGTAGCTCGCACGGTTCGGGAATACCACCTCCAGGTAGGGGACCTTGCCGGTGATGAAGTCGCCGACGGCGGTCTCAAACTCCGGGAGGCAGGCGGCAAAGAGCCCCTCGGCGCACTGCTTGGGGACCCCCACCACCTCTTTGCGGTCGATGAGGAGGACCTTGTGGCCCATCTCCGATAGAAAGCGGGCCGCGGTGCTTCCGGCGGGACCCGCGCCCACCACCGCTGCTGAATACACGTTGGTGGGTTCTTTTCCAAAAGGGATCAAACTTTCGGATCCACGGGGGGAACCATTCTGCGGCGGGGCCCGAAGAGTTTATGGTCTGAAAGTTCGTCCCGAGACCTATGAGCATCTCCCGTCTCCTCAGATCGAAGCCCAAGCCCAGGATCGCCGAGAGCCCCCCGGTGGACATCCTGGAGCTGAAGAAGGACCCCTACTACATCGTCGCCTCTGTGGAGGTGGGAAACAGCACCACCAAATGCATCCTCACCGCCACCAACATGAAGAACGGCCAGACCCGGATCGTCAACAAGACGGTGAAGATGACCCGGGACGTGCGAAAGCCGAGGCCCGGGGAGGAGGTCTTCGCCCACACCCTCTGCGGCACCCCCCTCACCCGGGAGTCGGTCTCGGAGCTCGTCCGGGACACCCTCCTCGAAAGCCACGCCACGGCGAGGCTCTCCATCAAGGACGACCTGAACTTCGTCGTCCGGTCGACGGGGGTCGTCGCCGGCTTCTCGTCGCCGGACGAGGTGGGAACCTTCATCCAGGCCCTCGCCGACGGCTGCCTCATCGCCGGGGTCCCCCCGAGGCTGATGACCCCGGCGATGTCGATCCAGAACATCCCCGATCGGTTCCGGCCCTACAGCCTGATGGAGAAGATCGTCTTCAACGGCCCCGTCGCCTCGGTCTTTCCGCCGAAGGGGTCGACCGGGGTCGAGATCGTCGCCAACGAGATGGAGGGGGAGCTGGCCACCGCCGGGATAAAGGAGGGGTCGAAGTGGACCGACGTCGACTTCCGAAACCCGTGCCTATCCCTCGACTTCGGGACGACCCTCGACGGGAGGATCACCTCGGCAGAGATGCCTTACTCGAACACCATCGGCAACTTCTGCGGCCTGGCGGGGGCGATCCCCGACGCCCTCATCCAGGGGACGGGGCTCGTCGACCCCCAGACGGGGACGACCCTCGACCTCTTCAGCGGAAAGAAGGTGAAGGTCGATAGGACCGCCCGGGACTACGCGAGGGTGATCGACGAGCATATCAGGATAGAGCGGGTTCCCGTCGGGAGGTCCAGGTACGGCTCCGTCCCCGTCGACCCCGCCGCCGCGGAGAAGATCGGGGTCGTCCTGATAGGCTGCGACGTCGGCGAGAACGGAAGCGAGCTCAACCGCCTCTCCCAGCTGGGGAGGAAGATCCACCAGGAGAAGGGGCTGAAGACCCTCTTTGCGGCGATCGACGTCGCCGCCGCCATCACCGCCCGGCGGCTGGTGAAGGTGGCCGTCGATGCCGGCCTCGTCACCAGGGATACGGCGATAGGGGTCACCGGCCGCGCCGGCATCAGCGGGAACAAGCCGGAGCTGATCCTGGAGGAGATCGGGACCCTCGGCCTCTACGACCAGCCCGAGAAGAACATCGTCTTCGTCGACGACGGCCTCGCCCGGGGGGCGGCGGTTATGGCGAGGTGCATGAACTCCATGGGGACCCCCAGGCACCCCATGGGGGGGCTCCGGGGTGGGGGCTGCATCCTCCGGCAGAGGATCGAGTACGAGGCGAGGACCTGACCCCCAGGGGAGGCGCCCCCGATCGGTCCGGGGGCTGGATCGGAGATCTTTGACGGCTGGTGAGAGGACGATGGAAGACGGAGCGGGGGGGGAGGTTCGCCTCCCCAGGAGGCCTTCCGGGGCGGAGGAGCGGGACTCTGCCGCCTTGGAGGAGGGGGCGGAGAAGAGGCTTTCCGGCCTCTACCCCAAGCCCCTGGAGGGGGAGCGGGTCCCCATCTCCTTCATCGCCTCGGAGAAGAAGAGGATCGGCTGGTCTCCGGAGGAGGGGAGGAGCGTCCGGATCGACGCCGGGACCGACCTCTCCACCCTCAAGCGGGTCCGGGAAATAAACGAGGTGAGGGTCTTCAACTGGCTCACCGGGAGGGAGGGGCTGATCGAGCTCTCCGACGGCGAGATGGACCGGCTCCTGGCCGTCCTCGATACCAAGAACGGCGAAAAGCTCGTCTACACCCGGGTGAAGGTGAAGGGGAGGCTCCTCGCCTCCTTCGCCCTGGAGGAGGATCGGGAGCCCCGCCGCTGGCTTTTATCGGAGCGGATCGACGATTGAAAGGACCCCCGGCCGGGGGCGGGCCCGGATGGTCCTTTAGGGGTCCCGGCCGATCCCGACCGCCGGGCCGAAGACGGCTTCCGCGGCGGGAGGGGGTTTTTCCGAGGACCCGGCCGGAAAAGGTTTATCTCCTATAAGCCGATAGGAAGTCCGGTCCGGAATGTGGTCCAGGTGGCCGAACCGGATCGAGGTGAAGCTATTGAAGTCTTTTTATGCATACATCCGCGACGCGTGGAAGACCCCCAGCGAGAGCTACGTTGGCGAGCTGCGGCAGGAGAGGCTGATTGGGTGGCGGCGGGAGGCCTCCGTCCAGAAGATCGACCGGCCCACCAGGCTCGATAGGGCCCGGGCCCTCGGCTACAAGGCGAAGCAGGGGATCACCGTCGTCAGGGTGAAGGTGAGGCGCGGCGGCCGGAGGAAGTCCAGGTACATCCGCGGAAGAAGGTCCAAGCACATGGGCGCAAACAAGATCACCGCAGGCAAGAGCCTCCAGAGGATCGCGGAGGAGCGGGCGGGCCGAAGGCACCCCAACATGGAGGTATTGAACTCCTACTGGGTGGGCGAAGACGGGATGCAGAAGTGGTACGAGGTGATCCTCGTCGACCCGAACCATCCGGCCATAGCCTCCGACCCGGACCTCGCCTGGATCTCCGGCGGAAGCCACCGGGGCAGGGCTAACCGGGGGAAGACCAGCGCCGGAAAGCGGGGCAGGGGCCTGCGGAAGAAGGGGATCGGGGCCGAGAAGGTCCGCCCCAGCATCAGGGCAAACGAAGGCAGAGGAAAGTGATTTGATTCACAGGGTGACCTTTCGAGCCTTCGTAGCCTCCACCGAGGACGAGGAGAAGGTGAGAGAGGCCCTATCCCTCTTCGTTCCCCCGGAGTCCTTGACCAGAACCCGGGTCGTCGGCCACCACGGAAACGAGATCATCATCCTCGCCATCGACCTCCGGAAGAAGGAGGGGCTGCGGTTCTTCGACCGGCTGAGGGAGGTCCTGTCGGAGGGGGAGATCGCCCGCCTCCGCCGGGAGGTGGACCTCCGGGTCGACGACGAATGCCGCCTCCACTTCCGGCTGGACAAGCAGGCCGCCTATCGAGGGGTGGCCCGGCTCACCGACTCCGGGGACTCGATCACCGTATCCGCCCATATTGAGTCCTATCCCGCCCGGCGGGAGAAGGCGGTTCTGGCAGCCGGAGAGCTCTTATGAGGCCCTTCGAGCCGAACCTCCACTCCCTCCCCGAAGGCTCGGCCTCGGCGAGCAGGCTCGCCCTGGCGGCGAAGAGGCTCGGCTACGCCGGGATCATCATAACAAACCACACCACCACCTGCGGCCGGCCCATCGGGGTAGAGGCGGCGAGGCGGGTGGGCGGGATCGAGGTCGTCATCGGGGCCGAGATCGTCGCCTCTGACCAGAGGTCCCTCCACTCCAAGGCCGCCTCCCTCCGGGAGAGGGTCGACTTCCTCGCCGTCCACGGGGGGGATGAGAAGATCAACCGGGCGGCCTGCGAGGAACCGAACGTCGACCTCCTCGCCCACCCTCACCAGGGCCGGGCCGGGATCGGAGTGGCGGCGGCGAAGGCAGCCCAGGAGAACCAGGTGGCTATAGCCCTGGACCTCTCCCCCATGATCCTCCTCCGGGGCCCGGCCCGGATCAGGTGGATGGAGACGGTGAGAAGGGACCTCGACCTCTTCGGAAAGTTCGACATCCCCCTGATGATCACGACGGGGGGCCGGTCCCATCTCGACCTCCGGTCCCCCCGGGAACTGACGGCCATGGCCGCCCTCCTCGGCCTCGATCGGGATAGGGCGTCCGAGGCGTTCTCCCTTCCGGAATCGATCCTCGCCCTCAACCGGAGGAGGTGGACGTCGGTGGGGGTGGAGCTGGTTTGAGGAGCTGGCTTCCCGTCCTCCGGGACCGGAGGAGGTACATCGCCTTCGAGGTGGAGGCGGAGGGGCGGGTGAGGGGTGGAGACCTCGTCGCCGAGATCAGGGCGGCCCAGACCTCCCTCTTCGGAGATCTGGGGGCGGCGAAGAACCGGCTCCGGGTAATCTCCTTCGACGGCCGGTTCGGCCTCCTCCGCTCCACTCATACCAGGACGGAGGAGTGCCGGGCCCTCCTCGCCACCGTCAACTCCGTAGGGGGGATGAGGGCGGCGATCAGGGTTAGGGGGATCTCGGGCTCGATAAAAGCGGCGACAGAAAAGTATATACCGCAATCGATCTTACAGCCCGACGAAAATAAGAGAAGAGTCGATTTAGGTCCAGTTTCTGGATCCGTGGTGCGAGTTCGTGGTCGGGAGATCGACCTCTCTCCAGACGACCCGAAGATGACGGAAGGATCAGGCACACGATACGTGGGACTGACCTCTTTTGATTTACGCGGAGAGGATATTGATGCAGATGGCACCTCAGATGGGTTATGATAGGGCTATAACGGTGTTCAGCCCCGATGGGCGGCTGTTTCAGGTGGAGTACGCCCGCGAGGCCGTTAGGAGAGGCACCACCGCCGTGGGGATAAAGGCGGTCGACGGCGTGGCGGTCCTGGTGGACAAGAGGATCACGAGCAGGCTGATGGAGCCCGAGTCGATAGAGAAGATATTCCAGATCGACCAGCACATAGGGGCCGCTACCTCCGGCCTCGTCGCCGACGCCCGGGTCCTCATCGACCGGGCCCGAGTGGAGTCCCAGATCAACCGGCTCGTCTACGACGAGAGCATAGGGGTCGAGGTCCTGGCCAAGAAGATCTGCGACTTCAAGCAGACCTACACCCAGTACGGGGGCGTCCGCCCCTTCGGGACTTCGCTCCTCATCGTCGGCGCCGACGACGCCCGGGTGCGGCTCTTCGAGACCGACCCCTCCGGCGCCCTCCTCGAGTATAAGGCCACCGGCATCGGCGCTGGAAGGTCTGCCGTCATGGAGATCTTCGAGGAGAAGTACCGGGAGGATATGAACTGCGACGAGGCGATCCTCCTGGGGCTGGAGGCGCTCTACAAGGCCGCCGAGGGGAAGTTCGAGGCCTCCACCACCGAGATCGGGGTGATCAAGCTCCACGAGAAGCTCTTCTGTAAGCTCGAAGAGGATGACGTCGCCTCCCGGGTGGCGGAGATGAAGGCCAAGATCGGCGGCGAGGGTGCTGGCGAGGCGTGAAGATGGTCACCCTGGAGGAGGCGGTGACGGCCAGGCTCAAGACCCACGGGACGGTCTTCGAGGTCCTGGTGGACCCCGAGGGGGCTCTTGCCTATCGTCAGGGGGACGATCTGGACCTGGAGAAGATCCTCGCCGCCGAGGACGTCTTCGAGAACGCGGGCCGCGGCGACAGGAGCTCCGAGGAGGATCTCCTCCGGGCCTTCGAGACGACGGACGTTCTGACGATAGCCGCGAAGATCCTCAAGAAGGGTGAGATCCAGCTGACGGCTGATCAGAGGAAGAAGATCATCGAGAACAAGCGGCGGCAGGTCGTCCACGTCATAGCCACCAACGCCATCAACCCCCAGACGGGGACCCCTCATCCGCCCGCCCGGATCGAAAGGGCGATGGAAGAGGCCCACTTCAACGTCGATCCCACCAAGTCGGTGGAGGAGATGGTCAACCTCGCCATGAAGGCGATAAGGCCGATAATACCGATAAGGTTCGAGGAGGTGGACGTGGCGGTCAAGATCCCGCCGGCGTACGCCCCCAAGGCCTACGGCGAGATCGCCTCCTTCGGAAAGCTCCAGAGGGAGCAGTGGCAGAACGACGGTTCGTGGATCGGGGTGGTTCGGCTCCCCGCCGGCCTTCAGAACGAGTTTTACGGCCTCGTCAACCGCCTCTCCAAAGGGGATGCGGAGACGAAGCTCTTGAAACGATGACGATTTGATCGAGGATTTAGGAATGGATCACAATAACGACCGCAACGTGGTGGTGCCCGGAGACCTTCTATCGGACGATCCCAAAGCGTCGGGGGAGGGCACCTACGTAAAGGACGGGAAGGTCCGCTCCCTCCTCTACGGGATGGCCAGCAGCTACAAGGATAAGGTGCGGGTGATACCCCTCGCCGGAAAGTACGTCCCCGCCCCGGGAGATACGGTGATAGGCACCGTCCAGGACATAGTCTTCTCCAACTGGATCGTCAACATAAACTCCCCTTACGAGGGGCTCCTCCACATATCCGAGCTGCCGAGGAAGATCGAGATGAACGAGATGTCCAAGTACCTCCGGATCGGAAGCTCCGTGATGACCAGGGTCAAGGACGTCGACTCCACCATGAAGGTCGAGCTGACGATGAACGACAGGAGGCTCGGCATCCTGACGAGGGGGAGGGTGGCGGAGATAAGCCCGACGAGGGTCCCGAGGCTGATCGGCAAGGGAGGCTCCATGATAAATATGCTCAAGAAGGAGCTGAACTGCAACCTCTTCGTCGGCCAGAACGGCAGGATCTGGGTCGACGGCAACGACGACGACATGGACCTTGCCCTGAAGACGATCCTCATCATCGAGAAGGAGGCTCATACTACGGGGCTCACCGACAGGATAATGGAGTTTCTGAGATCTGAGAAAGAGGCGAGAAGTTGATCGGCATGGATGAGAAGTTATCATTCTTCAAAGATGGATTGAGGCTCGACGGGAGGCGGCCCGACGAGCTCCGCCCCATCAAGATAGAGGTGGGCGTCCTGGAGAGGGCCGACGGCTCTTGCTACATCGAGATGGGGGACAACAAAGTGATAGCGGCCGTCTACGGCCCCCGGGAGGTCCACCCCCGCCATCTCCAGGAGGTCACCCGGGCGATAGTCCGGTACAGGTACAACATGGCCTCCTTCTCCGTCGAGGAGAGGAAGAGGCCCGGCCCCGACCGGCGGAGCTACGAGGTATCGAAGGTCAGCCGGGAGGCCCTGGCGTCGGTGATCCTCACCTCCTACTTCCCCCGGTCCGTGGTGGACATCTTCGTCGAGGTCCTCCAGGCGGACGCCGGGACCAGGACCGCCGGGATCAACGCGGCCTCCGTCGCCCTGGCGGACGCCGGGATCCCGATGAAGGGGCTGATATCCTCCTGCGCCGCCGGGAAGGTCGACGGCGAGATCGTCCTCGATCCGATGAAGGCCGAGGACAACTTCGGGGAGGCGGACGTCCCCATAGCCATGACCCCCGGGGGGGAGATCACCCTCCTCCAGATGGACGGGCGGCTCTCGAGGGACGAGTTCCGGCGGGCCCTGGAGCTGGCGAAGGTGGGGTGCCAGCAGATATACGAGGTCCAGAGGCGGGTCCTCGTCGATAGGTACAGCTCCATCGCCGCTCCGGAGAGCTGCGAGGCGGCCGAGGCGGAGGAAGAGGCATGAGCGACGTTGTAATGGCGGAGATTCGGAAGGACTACCTCTACCACCTGGTCTTAAAGGGGGAGAGGGCCGACGGGAGGGCCTTCGACGAGTACCGGGAGATCACCCTCCAGACGGGGACGATCAGGAAGGCCGACGGCAGCGCTGACGTCAGGCTCGGAAAGACCCGGGTTCTGGTGGGGGTCAAGATCCAGCCGGGGGAGCCCTTCGCGGACACCCCCAACAAGGGGGTTATCATCACCAACGCGGAGCTGGTGCCTCTAGCCTCCCCGAACTTCGAGCCCGGCCCCCCCAACGAGGTGGGGATCGAGCTCGCCCGGGTCGTCGATCGGGGCGTCCGGGAGTCGGGGGCGATAGACCTCCCCTCCCTCTGCATCGCCCCGGGGGAGAAGGTCTGGATAGTCTTCATCGACGTCCACGTCCTCGACGACTGCGGAAACCTGATGGACGCCTCGAGCCTCGGCGCGATCGCCGCCCTGATGACGGCGACGGTACCCGCGGCCCAGTACGGCCTCGGGGAGGACTACCCGCTGCCGGTGAGGGACGTCCCCGTGGCCACCACGGCCGTCGAGTTCGGCGACGCCATTATCTTTGATCCCGACACCGACGAGGAGTCGGTGGCGGACACGAAGCTGACGGTGATCACCACCGCCGATGGATCGGTCTGCGGGATGCAGAAGAGCGGCCCCGGATTCCTCAGCCAGGATAAGATCTACCGCATCGTTGATATAGCATGTGAGCGGGCTAAGGAGATCCGGGAGAAGTTTCTGGAAGTATAAATCATGGTCAAGAAGTTCAAGAAGGGAAGGAAGACCAGGTCCGCCGGAAGGTTTGGGCCTCGGTACGGAAGGAAGATCCGAAAGCTGGTCGCGGACATCGAGGAGCGGAGCACGAGGAAGTACGACTGTCCCGTCTGCGGCCGGATCCGGGTGAGGAGAGAGGGGACCGGGATCTGGAGGTGTACCAAATGCGGCCACACCTTCGCCGGCGGAACCTACATACCCGTGACCTCCGTCGGCCAGTCTGTGGCCCGGTCCGTCAAGAGGGCTGTGGAGGCTGAATAAGTTGGCCTACAGGTGCACCAGATGCAAGAAGACCGTGGAGGTAGACTACGAGTACAGCGGCATCAGGTGTCCCTACTGCGGCCATCGGATCCTCATGAAGGAGAGGCCGACGACCGTCAAGAGGATGAAAGCGGTCTGATGAGGTTCACCACCTCCAGGAGGCCCTCGCCCCGGGCGAGGAGGTTCGGCCGGGTTCTAGCGAACTATTTCGGCGCTCGGTACATGACCCGGGGGAAGAGCGGCCTCGAGGACGGCGACGAGGTCTGGATGGTGGTGGTCGAAGGGTCCGGAGGCCCCGCGGGCCTCGCCCGGAGGTCGGGCGGGGAGGAGCGGATCCTCCGCTTCTCGGCCGTCCAGGAGGGCGGGGCGAAGAGGCTGACGAGGAAGAGGGCCGCGGTGGTCGGATCGGGGAAGGCCGCCGCCGAGGTGGCGGAGTTCTTCGGCCTCGACCTCTCGCCCACGGCCTCCGAGGGGCGGCTCGTCCGGGTCCAAGACGGGACGATCGATCTCGTCGACGACGGGGATCTGATCCTCAGGTTGGAGATATGAGGGGCAGCGCGGAGATCGCCTTCGAGGTCGAGGATCCCGAGGCTGTCGCCGCCGCCCTCGCCCCCGAGGCGGAGGATCAGATCCAGAGGAGCCACGTCCGGATCGAGGCGGTGGAGGGGGCGGTCCTCCTGAAGGTGGAGAGCGAGGACCTGGTATCCCTCAGGGCTGCCCTGAACACGTGGATCAGGCTGGTCGATATAGCAATCAAGATGGTGAAGGTATGAGCACCGAATTGCCACCCCAGGTACAGAACCAGATAGCACAGCTTCAGCAGCTTCAGCAGCAGGCTCAGGCGCTGCTGGGCCAGAAGAGCCAGATAGAGATGATGATAAGGGAGACGGAGTCCGCGGTCAAGGAGCTGGAGGCGAGCCCCGAGGGCGCTGTTATTTATAAGAGCGTCGGCGAGGTGCTCTTCAAGGCCGATCGGACGAAGCTTATCGAGGAGTACCAGGAGAAGAAGGAGGTCCTCGACCTCCGGCTCAAGACCCTCGGAAAGCAGGAGGAGCGGATCCAGAAGCGCTTCACTCAGCTCCAGGATCAGCTGAAGGCGTCCCTGGGGCAGAAGCTCCCCGAGGCGGCCTGAACTTCGACGGAGTAGCGGGCCCGTGGCTTAGCCAGGATATAGCACCGGGCTTCTAACCCGGGGGTCGTGGGTTCGAATCCCACCGGGTCCGCCTGCTACTTAAATTTTAGAAAACAACCGGGATTTTTCGAGGGGATTAAAAATGTGCGAGCTGTCCGTTTACATGAAGGGCGAGAAGGAGAGCCTGATGGAGGGGGTCGTCGTCCTCGTCACCAGAGGTGACAAGGTCCTGATGGAGGACATCCTGGGCAGGACGAAAGAGGCAAAAGGCCGGATCTTCGAGGTCAACATCACCAGCCAGAAGGCGTTTTTGGAGCCGGTTTAGAAGGGTCGCCTCGGCGACTAAAATCATCTCCCTGGCTTTGAACCTCTGAAGCTCCTGGTTTAGAAAGAATGGGGATAGGGCGTCTTTTGAACGCCCCGCCATTTAGAAGGCATTTATAAGGTGCCTATTTTGTCGGGCTGAACTTGATCACCCTGTCATAGAGGATCTCGTCGTAGCTGGAACTCACCGCCATAACAACTACTTCAGCCATGTATAAACTCCTCGAGTCGTAGAGGATCTCGTCGTAGCTGGAACTCACCGCCATATTCTGCTCCAGATACCCTCTGAACCCCACATATGCCGGCTGATCAAGCTCGATCCCATAGGCCTTGACGCCCCACGGTATCTCCAGGCAGTGAGGATCTCCGCTGCAGTTGCGAGCCACCTTCCAGACGTATAGGAGATCTGCGTCGGGGTTCTCCGGCATGTATTCTTTCGCGGTGCCCGAAAGGTCCTGGTTGTTGACGCAGCCGACGCCGTTCAGGATGTCCGCGCCGTAGAGGGCGAAGTTCGAATAGGTGGCCTTCCCCGTCGCCGCGTGGTTGACGCCGTAGACTATCAGGAACTCGTCGGGATCGTCGCCGAGGGTGAAGGAGGTGGAATTGAGATAGAACGTATCTCGATTGGGGCCGAAGACGTTCGCACCTCTCTGGATGCCGTCGTATCCCTGGGGTGGGTTGTAAAGCCAGACATGGGTTTCAAGCTCTGTCGCCTCCAAGTCGCCATACCTTTCGAGGATGGCCCGTCTCAGATCGTTGAGGTTCGGCGTCAGATCCAGCTCGCTGGCGTTCCCGCTGCCACGGACCCTCAGATCGGGCACTTTGTAGGGGTCCAGCGTTGCTGGCTCTGCGGGAGTTATTCGAAGGACGGTGCCCGGAGGATCGTTTACGTACGCTTCGCCTGCAACCTCGTCTTTGAAGAAGTTCACCCGGATGACGAAGGCGAAGGTATCTGACCGGTTTTCAAGGCCCATATTCAATATGGACGAGGGGATCACGTCGGTGTTCATGATGGACGGAGAATACCCCGCCAATAAAGCCGCCTCTCTTACGCGTTCATCGATGCCCCCGTCGGCGGTTGATATGATGAGGGTGGTCTCGTCGAACGGATCGCCGTCGGTGCCATCCGGCGTCCCTTCCGTCTTTATCGTCCTCAGGTTCAGCGCATCGCCGAGATCTCCGAAGATCCGCTTATATACGCCCTCGTTGGGATAGAACTTGTCAAATACGTAGCTTCGATAGCTGAAGTAGCTGCACTCCGGAGGGGTTTTGCCGATGTAAACCACCGCTTCGTCCTGTCGGAGGTGCCAGTCCACCGCCAGCCCTCCAGGAGTTTTGAGGAGGCTTCTTCCCGTCTGTCCCGGCCCCGCAGGCAACCAGAACGCCACGTAGGGAGTGGCGGGGTTATTCCCGAAGCAGCTCTGGATGAGGCCTTTATTATACAGGCCGATGATGTCGAAGTAGCTCAAGACCCCTTCCTGTACGATAAACCCATCCTCTTCCAACGCAGATCGGAGGGCGCTGATGTCGCCTTCCGAGTTATCTTTGGCCATTTCATCAGCCGTCGAGGTGCTGCCAGAATATGCATCTTCTGAAGCTCCGATGCCGACCGTCAAAATCAGAGAAAAAAGGGCGACCCACAGTATATTATGAATTTTATACGAGACAAACTATTATACCTCACATAAAAATACCCTCTTGATACTTATAAATTTTATGATCCAGATCCCGCCGAAGCTCCGGGATTTTGTAACCTCAGTAACCTCTGGGATCTCTTCAGCCATAGAAATCTTGGCGCCCTGATCTTCGGCCGGAAAAATTAAAGACCTTGGAGGTCTCTCTCGGATAAGAGGGTCGATCATGGCGTCCGAAAGAATCGAAGTCTCGTTGAAGGTCGTATATTCGATATTATTTGTCGGGTCGATAATATCCGCCGCCTTTGCAAGCGATGAGATCACCGTCGAAAATCGGGTGAGCTATCTGGGAAGGCCATCCGTGGTGATGATAACCACAGAATACAACGGTTACCTCTTGAATGATGACGGAAAACATTCGGTCTTTCTTTTTAAGGGAGACGATGAGGTGTCCGAATTGGAGGTACAGATCCCCCAGTTTTATGTCGGCTATTCCGGGTCAGGGTTTGTGGTGAACTCTGACGGCTACATCGTCACCAACGCCCACGTCGTCCAGGAGACGGAAGAGGAGCTGAAGGCGGAGTTCGCACGCCAGGCCCTGGAGTGGGCGGCGAGAGAGTTCCCGCCGACCTATATCGCCAACGGTAAGGACCCATATCCTGTTACCGAGGAAGATCTTCAGTGGCTATATAATTTGTTCCTCGCGGAATACGATCTCGACTACAAACGGGAGATCATGGTATACTTCGGAGCCCCCAGCATCCTGGATCGGTCGCCAGTGGGCTACCCCGCCGAGATCAGGAAGATCAGCCCCCAGGAGGTGTGGTATTCCTACGGCGACTACAAGTACAGGTCTGGAAAGGACCTGGCGATCATAAAGATCGAGACCTCCAATGATCTGCCGACGGCAACCCTGGGGAACTCAAAGGACGTCGAGGTGGGCGACAAGGTCGTGGTGATCGGGTATCCGGGGGTTACCACCTCTTGGCAGAACGCGTTCCTCTCCCCGGAGACCGAATACGTCCCCTCGGTCACCTCGGGGATCATAAGCGCTGAAAAGAGGCTGCCTGACAAGTCAGAGGTCTTCCAGACCGACGCCGCCATCTACCACGGAAACAGCGGAGGCCCTGCTTTCAACGCTGAAGGCGAGGTGATCGGGATCGCCACCTTCGGCTCGGGCAGGACCCTCGTCTCTGGGGAATGGCTCGACGTTCAGGGATACAACTTCCTGATCCCGATAAACGTAGCCAAGAGCTTCATATCGGAGCTGAACATCGACACCACCCCGAGCGAGGTGACCCAGCACTTCGAGAGGGGCTTTGAGCTCTACTGGAACGGGAGCCGCCCGGAGGCGAGGGGGGAGTTTGACGCCATCCTCGCCCTCGACCCGAATAACCAGTACGCTGCGGAGTACTCGAGCATGGCCCAGAGGGGATGATCGACGGCCTGCGATTTGCCCCTCCTTCGGACCGCCGTACCGGCGGCCTCCTCCAGCCGGAGGGGGGTGTGTCAAAGCCCTCCAGCGCGGGCGGGGCAAAAGAGGCCTCGCCAATGGAGGCGGCCGCAGCCGCAGGCTCCGCGGGCCCGGAGCCCCCGGGTCTCGGGGAGGCGATCTACTTCAGCTCCCTCGTCTTCATCGCCCAGGCGCCGGCCGAGTACCGGGCCCGCGGGAGGTACAGGTACCTGGTGATCTTCGAGGGGATCCTGGGGTGGCTGATGCTCGCCCTCTTCCTGGTGGGGCTAGGAAACCTGATGATAAGGTGACGTGGTGCTTTTAATCAGGAGCGGATCCTTCTTCATTAAAATGCCGACAAAAAATGGGGGAGAGGGGCCCGATGGTCCCTCAACTCAGGCTGAAGGAGTTGATCATCCGTTTTGCGTCGTCCTCGAACTCGGAGTACCTCTCCGCCAGAGCGCGGTAAGTTATGACG
This sequence comes from Methanothrix harundinacea 6Ac, assembly GCF_000235565.1. Classification (NCBI taxonomy): domain Archaea; kingdom Methanobacteriati; phylum Methanobacteriota; class Methanomicrobia; order Methanotrichales; family Methanotrichaceae; genus Methanothrix; species Methanothrix harundinacea. The sequence goes on along the minus strand of NC_017527.1, from coordinate 2,319,610 downwards.
TATGCCCTATCCTCCTTTATGGTGTAGGCTAGGAGGACCTGGTACGCCGTCCCTTCAACGGTCGCCCCGTAGCCGATGACGGTGGCCGGCTCCTCGGAGATCTTCATCTCCCCCTCGGCCAGAACCTCGAAGTCGTCGTAAGAGCTTCTCAGGTTGGCCAGGACCGCCTCGGTGTACTCGGGAAGGTTAGTCCCCCCGGGGAGATCCTCGATCTGGACGGTGACGTAGTTGTCGGGGTCGATCAGGTTCTCCCCCGGGGGGAGGAAGCCCGCCACGATCCCGAGGTCGTTGGGGTCCGCCTCTTCGGCGGTCCAGGCGGAGGGGTAGGCGACGGCGAAGCCGTAAGCTCTGCTCTCGAATAGGAGGAGCTCGCCGAGGTCGGAGAGGCTGATCCCCTCCGAGCCGTCGACGGGATCGTCGAGGCCTTCGGACTCCTGCGAGGGCTCGTAGCACGTTTGGCCGCTGGCCAGGGCGGCGGTGAAGAATAGCAGGCCGAGGAGAAGGAGACTCTTCTGCAAACCATTTCACCTCGCCACCCTATTTCGCCGGACTGATGATAAATACTTTTTCTGGTCGCCATCATCAGGACGGGAATCTTACAACCTATTCAAAGGGGAAGCGCCCTGTCGACGAGGATGAGGGCGTCTCGAAATCCCACCAGCCCCTTCAGGGCGGTGGCTCCAGCCATCAGATCTGGATCCAGGGAGATCTCGGACCAGATCCCGGTCAACATGGTGGTGTGGTCCTCTTCGGCGGAGAACCTCTTAATGATCCCCTTCTGCTCCGCTATAGCTACCAGCTGCCGGGCCAGCCTCTCCCCCTCGGCGATCCGCGCCGAATCTCCTCGGATGGCGTCGGCGGCGATCCCCTCAGCCCTCTTCAAAGAATCGGCGGCTACCGCCTCTCTGACTTTGCGGGGCGTCTTCGGGCCCGAAAATTCCATCCCTGGGCAGATCACCCCCCTCTCGGCGGAGATGACCATCGCCCTCAGGGCCGCCACCTCTGCAGCTTGGAAGAGCCGGTTCTCAGCGAACGCCCTCTCCAGATCCTGTAGCCAGCTCTTCACCAGATCTGAGAATCTCGGGTCCTTCGAATCCAGGCGGTCAACGATCTCTGGGAGTCGGAGGAGTATCCTCTCGATCTCTTCAAGGCTTGCGATCTGCATCTCATCCCGCCTTCACTCTGGCACCAACAGCTCCCGGACCTCTCCTTCAGAGTCGACGACGGACCATTCAAAGGCCTCTTCGGATATCGAGAGATGGATCTTGACCATGATGCTCCCCGGGTCGGACTCGCGACCAATCTCTTTCAGCTCCGAGGAGGTCATGGAGACATCGAGCCGGGTGTTCTCATGCAAAAACTTGGAAAACTCCATGAACGCCGCCTTCTTGAGATCCGTTTTCAGCTTCTGAAGCCTCTCTGCCCCCCCAGCCTCCTTCTTCAGCCTCGGCTCCAGGATCTTGGCCGCGGCGGAGATGAAATCGTCGGTGATGGTCGTTATGCTCAACCGCTTGGCCGCCTCCACCCTCTCCGCGGCCGAGAATAGATCGGCCTTCAATATCACTGGCTCCTTCTTCAGAGCCAAGATCCTCCTGTCGAGCTCTTTCTCGATCCGGATCTTTTCATCGTCCTTCATCTCGATCTGGGCCTTCTTCGCCTGGATGGCTAAGACCCGGGGGAAGCTTTCGCGGATGTTGGTGAGGACCCGGCCGGTCGCCTCCGGATCCTCCGCAGACTTCATATCGCTTATCGCTACCGGAACGTCGAGATCGACCTTCGGCAGCCTGAAGTGAGGGACGGGCATATTCCGGAGGAGCGGGTGGCTCGCATAAATCTCGGCGATCCTCACCGACTCCAGGTCCGCCTGGACCCTGGCGTTGGTAACCTCTGATAACAAATGGCCGATGTAATCGCCTAAATAGGGCATAATATCCCCCTTTTAAGGTATCTTCAAATCCTTCCGCAGGTCTGACCGCTCTTTGACCCTGAGACTCTCGACCCTATATAAAAATTGAGAGGTATGGGCAGCTGACGCTGCCCCCTCCTCTTCAGCTCACTACCGGAGCCTGTGCGCTCACCGGCTGTCCTCTCATCGACTCTTCCAGGATGCTCAGGATCTTCTCCATGCCCCCGGGCATCTCGTCCTGGACGGCCTTCACGTGGATCGCCAGGGAGTAGGTCCGGTTGACGTTCGATCCCTCGGAGGTGGACCTCTGGTAAGATGTGGACACCTTCAGCTTTGCCGATCCGAAGAACCACCCGGCTTTGGCCTCGAGAGAGGCGTCCACCTTCAGGTTGGTGTCGACCTTTCTGTACTCCATGCTGGTGATTTTGGCGTTGAAATCGATGGTCGTCTCCTCGATCCGGATGAAGGGGATCGGGAGCATGGTGAGGATGGGGACCTCCAGCTTCATCTGCTGAATCTGGGCTGGTACGGCAGGGGTGGCAGGGGTGTCACCCGATGCCGGAACTGCCGGCTGATATGGGGAGATCTCCTTGGGATATTTGAAGGTCACATATATCGGGTCCCCCGTATCGCTCGCTTCGGGGTCGTCGCTCTCGCCGGCCTTGAAGCCCACCGATTTTATGAAGTTCACTGTGCTCAGAGCTGCCTGGGCCTGGGCGTTCACCACCGCGATCAAGGGCCCACCTATCATCGACTCGAAATCGATGCTCGAAAGCTCCTGTCCTGGGTTTACCATGGATTATCACCTTTTTATTTTACCGCTCGTTCCATAGCTGCCGGTTTCCCTGGCAGCCTCGCTGCAACCAATAGTTCAAAGTGGTCTCGCAATATATTTAAACACTTCGCTATTATGAAAAATATTATTTTTAAATAAAGATTATTTTTATATCTATTTAAAATTTATTATCTGAAAGATCTAGCCCTCCCGTCATCCCCGACCTTTCGGTCCGGCTCCGGAGACGGCCAGCGGCTTTGCACGTAAAAGGGTAAAAATAGAGGACTTTACGTGCAGACTTCGGACTTTACGTGCAAGAACTCAGGGTTGATCCCATTCTCATACATCTCATGGATGACTACCGTGAGATTGTAAGCTACAATTTTTGCCAGCAGTTCGTTGACTTGGGCAACTTCGTTCTTTGACTTTAAGGTCTCTCCGAACTTACGCTTGATCGCAGCGTTGGTAGCTTCGATGTTACTTCGCTTATGATAGTGGTCCATGAACTCGTCACGATTGAGTTGGAAGTAGTGATACATCTTCTTCCAGAGAGGAGAACCGCCAGCCTTACCCGTTGCATTCTTCCTGTAAGGGATGTAGGCTGTGCCTCCAACATCACCTACAAGTTCGAGGTTCTTCCTTGAAGAGTATGCCATATCAGCAGAGACTTCATCTATGGTGAATCCTTCAGCGGTCTTCCTTACCAGGGGTCCAAACTGAGGCGAGTCATTGCTGTACTCATCAGTTATCGATATGGCTGCTACGATGTTGGTTTTAACACCCGCACATAGATGAGCTTTCACCCATCGGTGTTGTTTCTTCTCACCATGCTTTGTGCCGCAATAGGCGTTAAACGTAGTTGTACGGAATCCCGTTGAGTCGATCGCAAAATCGGTTTCTATTCCAGCAACGGGCAAGGCGGAGAGGGTTACAAGCTGATGAAGGATCGCTGTTGTCTCGGGCTTGTTAAAGAGTTCTGATGTTGAATTGAAGTGGGGTGCTTTGCTGATCTGTCCTTTGTCTGTCGCGTTCTGGAACAAACTGTGTGCGCGACGGCTGGAGAGTTGCGAGTAGACTTTTTGGATAGCGCAAAACAGGTTCTCTTGAAGGGGTAGGCGAGGTCTCCCTGTGGTTTGCTCTGGTTCGGGTATGGCTTTCACTAAGTCCTTTAGTAACTCATCGAAGAGTTTGACCTCTGCCTTCTGCGCTTTATTGTATGCGTTCCATGCCTGAGCATAGGTTAGGTGGACCTTCTCAGTAACTACGCCTTTTGGAGTATCCTTCTCAACTTCGAGGTAATAGCGGGTTGCCATTATGTGCTTGCACTTACCTCCTCGGTAAACGAAATCAGGACAGGTACAGGTCATGCCATTAGGAGTACTCTTTACCTCGTAGGTTTTGTTTCCTGATTGCGATCTCACCTTGAATGAGGTTTCACTAACCTTCTTGATCTGGTTGCCCTGATCTGCGATTGCTTTGCCGCGTTCTTCTCGAATGTTCTTTACACCACGTTCCATAGTAGATACATAGTAACTACAAGCATTTAAAGATAACTGATAGATTAATATAAACTATTATGTATCTATTAACAACCACAAAGTATATATATTATAACTCCATTTTACAGCCATCATATGACTGATCCGATGAAGATTACTCTAGATGCCTACCAAGTCATAGAAAAAGTTGTAAAAGCCGGAGGTAACTCTGGAAGGGTATATGTACCAAGAGAATGGGTAGACAAGCGGGTTAAGATCATATTGATGGAACCAGCAAGCTCCGAAAGATGAGTTGATATGATGACGAGATCTAAATGGGAAAGTAATAGCGAAGTCGGCAATTCTACTAACGAGGGAAAAAGAACTTTAATTGATTATATATCCGGTATTGAAGTTTTAGCTACCCCAGAGGAAGCCGAGGCAGTTCAAGTTTTTGCCAAAAAACTTGTCGAAGACTATGGGTATCGTAAACACCAGATACAAACTCATCCCCAATTTCGTACAAAGACTGCTCCGTCTGGAGAAGAAAAATACCCTGTAGATATCGCTGTATTTTATAATGATAAGAAGGAATATAATAATATGCGTATTGTCGTGGAATGTAAGCAACCGAATCGGAGCGATGGTCTCAAGCAACTAAGTATTTATCTCAACCTCATACCCAGCGTCGAAATAGGCGTCTGGTTTAATGGTAAAGATCATTTGTATCTAAGAAAGGCATTCGATGATGGCCGCATAACTTGGAAAGAAATACCAGACATACCAAAACATGGAGAACGGGTCGCGGATATTGGGTTATATAAACGAAAAGATTTACAAACTCCTAATAATTTAAAGGTTGTGTTCAACGATATTCGAAACCATTTAGCTGGTTCGGCTACAGGAATCACAAGAGATGAGGCAATAGCACAGCAGATAATTAATATATTGTTTTGTAAATTGTATGATGAAATCAATACCGCACCTGATGAAAATGTTAAATTTCGCGCTGGAATTGATGAAGATAAAATCGATGTCAGAACGAGAATTGAAAACTTGTTTACAAAAGTAAAGCAGGATTATGACGATGTTTTTGATGAAGAGGATAGCATAAAACTTGATGATGACTCTTTAATCTATGTGGTTGGGGAACTTCAGAAGTACTGTATAATTTCGGCGGAACGGGATGCTTTAGGTGACGCATTTGAAGTTTTTATTGGGCCAGCACTACGAGGGGGAGAAGGGCAATTTTTTACACCCAGGAATGTTGTAAAAATGGTCGTGCGAATATTAGATCCCGATCCTGGAGAATATGTAATTGATCCCGCTTGTGGGAGTGGAGGATTTTTAATAGTTGCATTAGAATATGTATGGGACAAAATTGAAGAAGAGGGGAAACGAAAAAATTGGTCGCAGGAGTTGATTGTTCAGAAGAAAAAGGATATTTCAAATAAGTATTTCTTTGGAATTGATAAAGATTCTTTTCTTGCGAAGGTCACTAAGGCGTATATGGCAATTATTGGAGATGGGCGTGGGGGCGTCTTTTGTGAAAATAGCCTATTTAGTCCCTTAGATTGGCAAAATAAGACTCAGGATAGGATAAATTTTGGATCATTCGATGTATTACTGACAAACCCGCCGTTCGGGTCGAAAATATCAATAACATCGAAGGAAGTGCTTTCTCAATATTCTCTTAGTTACAAATGGAGATTTAATAAAAACGAGCAAAAATGGGAAAGGACGCAAAAATTTGCAGATAGGCGCCCACCCCAAATTCTCTTTATAGAACGGTGCTTGGAACTGCTAAAACCGGGCGGAAGAATTGGCATAGTTTTACCAGATAGTATAGTTGGCAATCAATCAGACGGATACATACGAGAGTTTATTTTATCTAGAGCAAACTTGCTCGCCGTGGTTGATTTACCAAATGAGACATTCCAACCGAGTACTAGCACAAAAACAAGTGTAGTTTTTCTACAGAAAAAGGATCAAGTAATGGAAACGGATTATAAAATTTTCATGGCTTTTGCCGAGAAGTGTGGACACGATAGACGGGCCAAGCCGATATTTAAGAAAGATGAACACGGAGAACTAATACCGGATGATGATTTACCGCTAATCGCGGAAGAATATCAAAGTTTCAAGAGGAGAAATTATTAATGCACTATACAGCAGAATTATACTCGTCTGAATTAGAAAATAGATTTGATGTTAGATATTACGATCCATCGGCGCTAGGCTTGCTTAGAATTATTAAAGATAAATCAAATAGTAACGACTACGAAGTAAGAAAACTGGCCGCATTTGGCAATTTAAAAAAGGGAATCTTTAGTATATCCGCATCGGAATATAAAGATGCGGGGGTTCCATTTATTAGAGTATCCTGTATCAAGTATTTAACGATAGATATTAATGATATAACATATCTGAGTGCTGATTTGCATGATAGTAATATTAAAACAGAAGTGTCGCCGGGGGATATAGTAATAAGTAAAAGTGGTACAGTTGGGAACATTGCTTTGGTGCCCGAATATCTAGGAAAATCCAACATAAGCCAGGACATCGTCGGTCTGTATGTGAATGATAAAAATTTTTCTGGATTTTTGGCAGCCTACCTATCCAGTAAATTAGGGAAAATCCAAATGCAAAGAGTGAAAACACAGCAAACTCATGCGCATTTAACACTTGCCCCCCTCAGGGAATTGTTGGTAGTATTTAACAAAGAATGCGTAAATAAAGTATCGGATTTGATGGAAAAGGCGGCTAAATTCGAAGTGGATTTTTTTACCAATCTAACCAAAGCCCAGTGCGAATTAGAACAATATTTTAATATAGATATGAATTATCAAAATTGTTCAACTTTCCAGATCCCTGTGACAGAGTTAGAATCGAAATTTTCACCTACCTTTTATTACCCACCGTATCGGGAAACAAATCGGCTTCTAAAAGAAAGATTTGAAACCACAAATTTGTGGAAAATAGCGAAAATTATAAAAGGAAAAGAGGTGGGCTCAAAAAATTACAGCGACCATGGCATACCATTTATTCGGACTTCAGATCTAGTGAACCACGGTATAGATCGCGATTCACACCATAAAATAAATAAAAAGATATATGATGAATATAAACAAGATTTGCGACCGAATGATATTCTTTTTACCAACGATGGAAAAATTGGATTATCTGCAATGTGTTTAGAAGGGGATGATTGTGTAATTCAGAGTCACATTAAACGAATTCGAATAGTAGATGATTATTTCACACCGGAATTCATTTTTATTTTTTTAAATACAAAGTTTGGTTTGTACCAAATCTACAGAAGAATATTCGTCCAATCTACAATACCCACAATAGAAGATGGATTAAATTATATTGATATACCTTATGTAGAAAAGGATATTATAGATGAGGTAACATGCTTATGCAAAGAAGCTTTTAATGCAAAAAATAAAAGAAATCAATTTGTAGATTCGTCCAGAAAAATTATCGAAAATGAATTAATATAATATATACCACCGTATTTTGTTCTGTCTTTGGCTTTCGATCTCCAAAATAAAAATAATTATCGGGCCGAAGTTAATATCTTAAAATCGTGGTTGCTTATTCGCCGGGTTGTCAACACGAACCAACCCCATGGAGCATTTGGATCTCGATCTCTGAAAGCTTCCAGTCTGCCTCTACAAACAGAATCTATTGCATTCGGATTATTTAAATACAATTCGACATTCTTGACGCTAAACGCGCGGGGGTACTTACTCAACATGTTGATTCTATGACGATGCATTTCTCTTGGGCTAGACGCAACTTCTGCATGTGCAACTATACCGCTGCCTTTTGCGTAAAAACATATCAAATCTCCAGGTCTTAGACGCTTCCTCGCAGGTGTTCTCTCACCGAATCCAAAGATCCCTTCATTGCCTACCAAGGTTTGGATTACTTTCTCGGCAGACTTATTTTTATCACCCTTTACCGGCGCAAGCCAGCAATTGGCATTCGTGCTCGATACGATATTCATAATTTTGCCCTCAACACATCGATGCCCGGCATCTAGGAAAACGTTTTGGTTACTGCAATGCTAGTAACTTAAGATAGGTACTCCAAAGACTTTACGTGCAGACATCAGACTTTACGTGCAGAAAGGGGTTTACGTGCAAAGCCACGGCCAGCAAAGCCTTTATCTTGCTTCAGCCGGTCTTCTCCCCCATGAACCTGAAGTGCGCGGTTTGCATGCTGCTGATCGCAGGTTTAGTCCTCGCCTCCGGCTGCCTGAGCGACGAGGAGGCGGGAGGCGAAGCGGCGGCGGTGCCCACCGAGAACCTCCCCGAGGGCTTCTCCCTCATCGCCGTCGTCGACGAATCGACTGTGGGCATAAATATGGAGGATGAGATCGCCGATTTCAGGGGAGATGAGGATATCGGCAGAGTCAACGCCACCCTGGGCAAGTACCAGTGGGGTGAGATGGGCAAGGACTACGACGCTAGGGTGTTGGTGATCGAATGCGAGACCGAGGCCGGGGCCGAGGCCGCCGTCGCAAACTACCTGGCCCAGCCCAAGTACGAGAACCCGCCCTTCGTGGGCGTCGACAGGTTCAGCACCGCCGTCGTCAACGGCCGCCAGGTGACGGAGATCCGGGAGAAGGTCGGAAAGGAGCTGAAGTACGTCTACATCTGGAACGACGGCAGCCGGGCGGTCCTGGTGGAGGGGAACGGCAACCGGGCCGAGAGCCTGGAGCTCGCCAGCGCCACGGGGCTCTGACGGCGCCGTCCCCCTCTTCTTTTTCCATCGCCATATTGCCTCATCATCTCCCTTCTACGCCTTCTTCCTCTCTGATCTTCGTCTCCTCTCCATCCATCTCCTCCCCAGCCCTTCATCCATCGTAGGCGAGGGTGAGGTCGCCGTCCCGCCAGGCGAACCGGGGCGGAGATCTCCGCCGGCTGCCGCCTTCCTCCAGGGCGTGGACTGCAATGGGGAGCGCAATGGTGGCGTCGACGAAGACCTGGATCATCCTCGCCTCCCTCGCGATCTTCCCCCAGGATACCCCCTCGCTGAAGGTGCAGCCTGAGAGCCCCCCGAATTGGGGGGGGTCGATGGTGTACTGGATGGCGTAGTTGTGGCCGCCCCGATACCTCCCGCAGAGGTCCGCCACCACCTTCGTCTGCTGGATGAAGTTCTTCGGGACCCCTCCCCCGACGAAGACGACGCCGGTCTGGGTCGACTTCTCAGTGATCTGGCTGATCTCGTCGACGTCCTGGATCTGATCGACGACTACTCGGTGCCCCTCCCTCCAGGCGAGGACCATCCCGATCCCGATGGAGCTGTCGGATAGGGCTGGAACGAAGATCGGGACCCCTGCCCGGCTGGCGCTCCCGAGGATCGTATCCTCCGGCATCCTCCGGCCAAGCCCCTCCATCAGCTCCCGGGAGGTGTACGTCCGGCGAGGGTCCAGGGTCTTGACGAACTCGGCGACGTACAGGTCCCCCCTCTGGAGCCCCGCCTCGGAGACGTAGACGTCGTATATCCGATCGATCCCCTCCTCCCTGAGGGATGCGTCGTCGGCGCCCGGGTCTCCCCGGTAGTGGACGACGCCGAGCCCCTCGCAGAGGTCGTGGAAGAGGTTGGCTCCGGTGCTGACGACGCAGTCCACCATCCTCCTGGATATCATGGTGGCGATGAGCTTTCGGAGGCCGGCGGGGACCATCGCCCCCGCGAGGCCGAAGAATATGGTGATCTCCTCCTCGGCGAGCATCCTCTCCCAGGCCTCCACCGAGCGGCCGAGCTGCCCCGCCTGAAACCCGAGCTTCGCCATGGCCATCGCGAGCTGATGGACGGACCGGTCCTCCATCCCCATGGTGGTGGCGAGCTCCTCCAGGCCCCCGGAAAGATCGTCTTGGTCTCTCATTTTCATCCCGGCCGGGGGGGATCGTCCCCCCGATTATTAAAAGTTGTCACACGCCGGGGATCCATTTTATAAATAATCCCGATATCTAAGCTATTTATACTCCGATCTCCCTCAATGCCCAGTTCAAGGTCGAAGGACGGGACGCCCCCGCCCGGGGGCCGATCCCGGGGTTCGTGATGGCATGATGATGTTGTGCGGCTATTTCAGGATCATGAGGGCGGTCGGTAAAAAGGGCGAAAGGCTCGGCCTAGTCGGGATCTGCAGGAGGAGGATGGATGTGGACGATTGAAGACTCCACCAACCTCTACGGCGTCGACGGCTGGGGGAATGGCTACTTCAGCATAAATGAGGAGGGTAACCTCTCGGTCTCACCGAGGAAGGAGGCGGGAGGGACCGTCGACGTCATGGAGATCGTCGAGGCGATCGAGGAGGCCGAGACCGCCCAGTTTCCCATCCTCTTCAGGTTCCCCCAGATCCTGGAGGACAGGCTCCAGGAGATCAACGGCGCCTTCCTCGCCTCGATGGAGGAGCTGGAGTACCGGGGTGGATACAGGCTCGTCTTCCCGATGAAGGTGAACCAGAGGAAGGAGGTGGTGGAGTACATCGTCAATGGCGGGAGGGATCTGAAAGTCGGGCTGGAGGTGGGGACGAAGGCGGAGCTCCTCGCGGCCCTCTCCCTCGGCCTCGGCCCCGACGCCCTGATCATCTGCAACGGCTACAAAGACCGGGACTACCTCAGGCTCGCCCTCAAGTTCGGGGAGACGAACAAGATCGTCATCGTCATCGACATCTTCGAGGAGATCTTCGACCTCCTCCGGTGCTCTAAGGAGCTATCGGCAAAGCCGATCCTCGGCCTCAGGACGAAGCTCTTCTCCCGGGGGAGCGGCCGGTGGGAGGAGTCGGGCGGGGAATTGTCGAAGTTCGGCCTCTCCACCGCCGAGATCCTGGAGTCGATGGAGATCCTGAAGGAGAACGGCATGATCGACCGGCTGAAGATGCTCCACTTCCACATCGGCTCCCAGATCACCGACATCCGGAAGATCAAGGTCGCCATGAACGAGGCGGCCAGGATCTACGCCAAGGTGAGGAAGGTGGCCGAGGTGGAGTACTTCAACGTCGGCGGCGGCCTCAGCGTCGATTACGACGGCTCCCAGACCCCCACCCCCGCCAGCGCCAACTACACCCTCCAGGAGTACTCCAACGACGTCGTCTACACCCTCCAGAGGACCTGCGACGAGGAGGAGGTCCCCTGCCCCACCATCGTCTCCGAGAGCGGCCGGGCGATCGCCGCTTACCACTCCTTCCTCGCCTTCAGGGTGATCGGGAAGAAGAACTCCAAGGACGGCCTCGAGGTCGTCGCGGAGGAGGACGACCCCGTCCAGATCGAGGATATGCGCCAGGCCCTGGAGAATATGGACCTGGAGAACTACGCCGAGTTCTACCACGACGCCCTCCACTACCGGGAGGAGCTCTTCAACGCCTTCAACCTGGGGAACATCGGCCTGGAGGAGAGGTCGAAGGGGGATCTCCTCTTCTGGAAGGTCTGCCAGAAGGCCGCCTCCTTCGCCGAGGCGGACGAGAACGACTCCGAGGAGTTCGAGAGCTTAAAGAAGCTTTTGAGCAAGAAGTACATCGGGAACTTCTCCCTCTTCCAGTCGGTCCCTGACATGTGGGGGGTCCAGCAGATCTTCCCGACGATGCCCCTCCACAGGCTCGACGAGGAGCCATTGGTCAAAGGTACGATCGCCGACATCACCTGCGACTCCGACGGCGAGATCAGGTCCTTCGCCGGGGAGAACTCCGACTTCCTCGCCCTCCACGACCTTCGGGGGACGAGGACTACCTCCTCGGCACCTTCCTCCTGGGGGCTTACCAGGACACCCTGGGGGACTTCCACAACCTCCTCGGCTGCGTCAACGAGGTCCACGTCGCCGTCGAGGAGGGGAGCTGGAGGATATCGAAGGTGGTGGAAGGGGACGCCTGCGAGAAGCTCCTGCGGTTCTTCAACTACGAGCCGGAGGAGCTCTTGGGCGAGGTCGCCTCCCGGTGCTGCGGCGATGAGGCCGAAGGTTTGAAGGCGAGGGAGACGATCCGCAAAGCCCTCAGCGAGTACTCCTACTTCAAGAACAGGTATCTGAAGGCCTGAGGCCGGGGCCGAGCTGCCCGGCGGCGATCTTTCTATGGATCGGCGGCCGAAACCGGATGGATGGGTCGGGGAGATGGGTAGCGGCCGCCAGGGTTTTCTATCCCCGCCCCAAAGTCCCGGTGGATGTTCTTTCTTAGGAGGAGGGTCGGAGGCGAGGTGACGGCCTTCGTCTCCATAAACTATGGGGAGGATAGGATCAGGCACCAGAAGGTTCAGCTCGCCTCCGGGGCCACCGTCCTCGACGCCCTCAGGGCCTCGGCGGAGGTGGTCCTCGCCACCGATGAGGGGGCTTGTGGCCACCGGGGCTCGATGGTGACGGCGATAGACGGCGTCGCGAGGGACATAGACCGCGGCTGGATATTCTACATCTTCGAGCGGGGGGACTCCGGCTGGCGGATCCCCCGGGAGATGGCCGACGGCGTTGAGGCCTCCGACGGCATGAGGATAGGCTGGAGGCTCTACAACTTCAGGGAGCTGGGGCCGATGGCCGCGGAGGGCCCCCTCTGGTCGAGCCGGTGCGCCAGCAAGGTCAGGACCTGCTCCCGGCTTTTCTAGCTCAGGGCCGCCCCAGGCCCCCTAGATCCTCCGGCCCACCGGAGGGAGATGGCCCCCGCCATCAGACTATCGGCGATCCGTTCCATCATCCTGGGCCTCTCCCTCCTCACGCCGGCGTCCCCGCCTCCCCTTCTATCCCAATTATGGTCGGGTGATCCTGGCCTCTCACCCGATCTCCGATAGAACTAAGTACGGAGCGGCCTTATTCAATTGATGGAGGAATCCGGCGTATGACTGATTATTGGGCAAGGTGGTGCGATAAACTTCAGCAGATCACGAAGCCCTATGAGCCCCTCGAGATGGATATGGCTCCTCCAATACTTCCCGGAGAGGGCCTCCTCGAGTACTACAGGTGCCTCGAACGGCTGATGAGGCCCCTGGACCTCCTCCAGGAGAACAGGGAATCCCCCGGGGAGGAGCTGATCGAGAGATATGAGGCCCTGAAGGAGCAGCTCGAAGGGCTCTCGGCGGCCCATCCCTGGTTCTCCGAGGACGAGTCCACCCAGGAGCTGATCCGCCTCCTGGAGGTCTTCACCGCCAGGAGGAGCGCCGATCGGGAGAAGTTCGAGGAGAAGATCGGAGCCCTCAGGAGGAGGATCGAGGAGCTGGAGGATAAGCTCGGCTCCGGATCCCGAAGGGCAGCCTAAAGAAATCGATCAGAAGGACTTCGAGGTTCCCCGGCCCCGGATGGGCCAGGGAGCCCCTTTGCTCCCCCCCGGCAGGGTCGTGCGTCTCACCGCCCGAGGGGCGCTCATCTTGCGGTTCTTTGATGGATAGATGGAATGCCGCACACGACGTTCAAAGATCGTATCAGCCAGTAATAAACTTTTCGATTGGATTCTTACAAAAGCCCCTCCCCGGGGAGGGGATGTGGGGTAAGGGGCGCAAGCACTGAAGGTTGCGCCCAGATTCAGCGCCCGGACCGGGAGTCGAACCCGGGTCGAAGCCTCGACAGGGCTTCATGATAGGCCTCTACACTATCCGGACTCAAAGCAAGGTCCCGCCTCCCAGATTCGAACCGGGGACATCGCGGTAGCCGCACGGTGCACCATCCGGTGCATAACCTACTACAGCCGCGCACTCTACCAGGCTGAGTTAAGGCGGGTCCAACGATGCAAAGCCATTCTCGTATATAGCCCTTTCGGATCATACTGGCGTGACGCATATCCGTTTCCGAAATTATGGCGTCAAAAGCTATAAATGAGGACCGCGGCCTTCCCATGGCTAGCGGGGCCGAGAGCCCTAAAGCCCAAAGCTCCGGCAGAAGGTTTGTGATTATCATGCTGATTGGTCTAATGTCCGACTCTCACGACAACTTTCCAGGCCTCCTGGAGGCGGTGGAGATCTTCAGGAGACGGGGCGTCGAGATGATCCTTCATGCAGGCGACGTGGTGGCTCCAGGGATGTGCTACGCCTTCGAGGGGTGGGCTGGGAAGCTAAAGCTCGTCTACGGGAACAACGACGGAGATCGAACCGGCCTCAAGCGCGACTTCGGCCGGGTCGGGGGGGTCTTCCTCGAGGACTTCGGCGAGGTGGAGGCCGACGGCCGACGGATCGCCCTCCTCCACGGGACCTACGAGCCCCTGGTGACGGGGCTGGTGGAGTCGGGGGCCTTCGACGTCGTCGTCCGGGGGCACGACCATCACCTCCGGGTGGTGCCGGGGAAGACGCTGATGATCAACCCGGGGGAGGTCTGGGGCCACTTCACCGGGAGGAAGACGGTCGCGATCCTGGATACGGAGTCGATGGGGGTGGAGGTGGTGGAGATGGGATCTCGCCCCTCCATCAGGGATATGACGGGAAGGCGGCCCCGGGGCGGGTGAAGGTGGCGGAGGATCCCGGTCCGACGGAGGGGCTCTTTCTGGAGCCCCTGGGCCTTTACCTCCTGGTGGAGAGGAGGGGTGACCGGATCTCTGGGGCACGCCTCTCCACGGAGCCGCCCGATGATATCCTGCCGGCCTGGTGGAAAGGGGCCCTCCTGAGGTGCTGGCTCGGCGGCGAGCCTTTGCCTTTCGAGCTGGACCTCTCGGGGCTGACGCCCTTTCAGAGGGAGGTCCTCCTCGCCACAATGGCGATCCGCCCCGGGGAGACGGCGACCTACGGCGAAGTCGCCGAGAGGCTCGGCCGGCCCGGCGCCGCCAGGGCGGTGGGGGGGGCCCTGAGGAGAAACCCCATACCCGTCATCATACCCTGCCACCGGGTGGTGGGGTCGAGGGATCTAGGAGGCTACAACCCCGGGGTCGACCTCAAGCGGAGGATTCTGGAGGTCGAGAGGTGGACCTCTCCGGGAAAGGGTCATTTTTTCGGATGAAAAATAGTCGACCCGGATGATATGGAGGCTTCGCCCATCAGAATGCGTCGCTTTTCGTCGTTTGCATCTCTATGGGCAGCGAGGGACGGGAGAGGAAGCTTCTCGCCCCGGAGGTACCGTCGGGCGAGGTCCAGGGCGGATTCGGGGGTGATCCGGTGCCCCGGAGCGACGACTATCGGCCGGCACTCCTTCTTGGAGAGGAGGACGTGCCCCACCACCAGTCCCCGGTGGTGGAGGGGGGACGCCTCCCCTTCACGCCGCGGCGGGTCGAAGGATCCGCATAGAACCCTCTTGGTCACTCCGACGGTAGGAAGGTCCAGGGCGACGCCGATGGCGCTCGCCATCCCCGCCCGCCGGGGATGGTTGATCCCGCAGCCGTCGACGAAGAGGAGGGTGGGCTTCGCCTCCAGCCGCTTCACCGCCTCGACGGCTGCCGGGCCCTCCCGGAAGGAGAGAAGGCCTGGCAGGTAAGGAAAAGTCGTTTCGAGGAGGGCCCACGATCTGGATAGGGGCCGAAAGGACGAGTCGAAGGCGACGGCCCCGCTGACCACCATCTCTCGGCCATCTTCTCCCGATATGAAGGCCTGATCAACCCCGCCGATCACCTCTTCAGAGAACCGGTTTTCCAGGACGACCAAAGACGCGATCTCCTCCTGGAGGGAGAATAGACGCATCCTCTCCTCGGAAGAGGGGACAGAAGGAGGAGCCACCTACTTCGCCTCGGGGCGGGGTCCCGTCTGGCTGAGGTTGATGGCCAGCTCGCCTATGTTCTTGATGTAGTCGAGGATCCGCTCGATGCTCGAGGCCACCATCCTCAGGAGGGCGTCCTCGTGCTCCCCGGAGGAGCTGGCGGAGGAGACCATCAATATCATCTCCCTCCTCAGCTGCCGGCTCAGCTCTATCACCTCGTTCGCCTTTCCGGAGTTGAGGAGGAGGAGGGAGGATATGGAGTCCTCGATGAGGCTCAGGAGCTGGGGGGATATGCGGCCCATCCCCTCGGCGACCTCGGCGGGGAGGGTGCAGTCGCACTGCAGGATCATATCCGCGATCCTGGAGGCGTGGTCCGCCATCCGCTCCAGGTTAGTCGCAGCTCGGGTGTAGTTGAAGGCGGTGATGGGGTCGATGGACTCCTCCTTCAAAGAGCCGGACCTGAGGATCTCCGTGAACTGGCGGGATACGAGCAGGTAGAGACGATCGACGTCGTCGTCCCTCTGGACGACGTCGGCGGCCATCTCCCGGTCGTTGGTCACCATGGCGGTGAGGGCGTCCTGGATCATCGACCTCACCACCGTCTTGATCCTCCGGAGGGCCCGCTCCGACTGGAGCTCCTCCGGATCGATCAGGTCCTGGATCAGGACCTTGTTCACCGTCTCCTCCAGGATCTCGGGGCCGATCAGCTTCTGGACGATCTGGTGGATGTCCCTCTTCTGGTCCGCCGTCATGTGGGCTCCCGTGACCTCTATAGTCCTGTACCCGGAGACGTAGCAGCCTATGATGTCCCTTATCAGCGGGTCGCCGACCTTGTCCCCGATCTCCAGCCTGGTGGCCAGCTCCCTCTCAGACCTGTCGGGGGAGAGGACCAGGGCGCCGTTGTCGCTCTGGGTGATGTAGATCAAGGAGCCTGGCTGGATATCGTTCTTCACCGCCCAGAGCTTGGGGAGGGAGACGATGAAGGTCGACTTTCCCGTCCTCTGTACTTTCCTGGTCTCCATAAAAACCTGCTAGATCAGTTGAGATGTTCTCGTTTCGCCTCAACCATGTATATGATGCTCTCGCATATGTTGCATACGTGGTCTGCGATCCTCTCCAGGTGCTTGTTGACCAGGAGGAGGGGCGTGGCGTCCTCGATCAGCTCGGGGTTTCCGCCGATGATCTTGAGGAGGGTGTCCCTCACCTTCTGGTAGAGGGCGTCCACCTCGTAATCCCACTTGGTAGTCTCCCGGGCGAGGTTCGAGTCGTTCTCCTTGAATGCCCTGTTCGCCTGGGCCAGCATCTCCACCGCGATCTCCGCCATCCTGGGGATGTTCTTCAGGCTCTTGACGTGGACCTTGTTCTTGGAGTGGACGACGATCCTCGCTATGTCCACCGCCAGGTCGCCGATCCTCTCGAGGTCGATACCTATCTTCAGGGTGGTGACGATCAGCCGGAGGTCTTTCGCCATCGGCTGCTGGAGGGCCAAGAGCTGCATGCACCTCTTTTCTATCCTCAGGTTCAGGTCGTTGATCGTCTGATCGTCCCTTATGACCTCCCGCGCCTTCTCCACGTCGTAGTCGCGGAGGGCATCCACCGACTTGGCCACTGCGAAGCCGACGAGGTCCACCAGCTTCTCCGCGTCCGCCTTCAGCTCCTCCAGCTCCTTATGATAACGCTCTCTGTAAGGGCTCATCTCTCCCCCACCTCCTTCGGTGAACTCATCCGAACCGCCCCGTTATGTAATCCTCGGTGCTCTTCTGGCTGGGGTTCTCGAAGATCTCTTTCGTCTCCCCGAACTCGACCAGCTCGCCGAGGAGGAAGTAGGCGGTGTAGTCCGAGACCCGGGCTGCCTGCTGCATGTTGTGGGTCACTATCACCTGGGTGTAAGACCCCCTCAGCTCGTCCATCAGCTCCTCGATCTTCGCCGTCGAGAGGGGGTCCAGGGCGCTGCAGGGCTCGTCGAAGAGGATGACGTCCGGCTTCATCGCCAGGGCCCTCGCGATGCAGAGCCGCTGCTGCTGGCCGCCGGAGAGGCCCATGGCGGGCTTGTCGAGGCGGTCGGAGACCTCCTCCCAGAGGGCGGCCTTTTTGAGGCTCTCCTCTGCGATCTTGTCCACGTTCTTCACCCCGTGGATCCTGGGGCCGTAGGCGATGTTGTCGCGGATGGACATGGGAAAGGGGTTCGGCTTCTGGAATACCATCCCGATGTTCTTTCGAAGCTCCACCACATCTGTATCTTTGTCGTAGATGTTGACGCTGTCATAGAGGATCTCTCCCTCGATCCGGACGATGTCGACGAGGTCGTTCATCCGGTTGAGGCAGCGGATGAAGGTGGACTTTCCGCAGCCGGAAGGGCCTATCAGCGCCGTGATCTGATTCTCCGGTATCCCCATGGATATATCTTTTAAGGCGTGGTTATCGCCGTACCAGAGGTTCAGCTTCCTCGACTCCATCTTGAATCTCATTGTAAGACTCCATAAATAAAATTTGGCCCAAGGTCTCCGACTATCCTCCGCCCTCCTGCTCAGGGGCGGCGACGGAGAAGAACCCCTCCTCCTCCATGATCCTCTGCCCCTCCGGCCCGCGGACGAAGTTTATGAACTCCGCCTCGGCCTCGCTCGTCCCGTCCCAGGTGTAGAGGTAGAGGGGCCGTGAGAGCTTGTATTGGAGGCCCTTGACGTTCTCCGCCGTCGGGCTGACCCCGTCGATGGCCAGGGGCCGGATCTTCCCGGTCTTGGCATATCCTATCCCCAGATACCCGATGGCCTTGTCGCTCTGGACGATCAGGGTCTTGATCTCGGCGTTCTCCATGGCGTTCACCTCGACCCCCTCGGTCTCGGCCATGGTGCTTCCCATGATCATCTCGTTGAAGGTCTCGCCGGTCCCCGAGCCGGGGACCCTCGCCACCGGCAGGATCATGGTCTCGGGGCCGCCGACCTCGTTCCACCGGGTGATCTCCCCGGAGTAGATCCTGGAGACCTCCTCGGAGGTGAGGCCGCGGACGCCCCCGTCATAGACCTCCTGGCTGACGACGACGGCGATGGCGTCGTATCCGATGAGGTGCTCGACAAAACGGTCGCCGAAGATACGGATCTCGGAGTCCTTCACATCCCTGGAGGCCATCCCGATGTCGGCGAGCCCCGAGGCCACGTCCTGAATTCCGCGCCCCGACCCTCCGCTGCTCACCTGGACTCGGATCTCGTCCTGGGCCCGGTTGAAGACCTCCGCGCACCTCTCCACGGCGGGGAGGACGGTCGTCGAGCCGGTGATGACCAGGTTCACCCTATCGCCCTCCTCCAGACACCCGGCCGCCGCGAGGACGAGAAACACCGCCGTAAGAAGCCGAATTCCCGGTGACATCTCAGGTTCTTTCAATCGATCGACCTTCGTCGTACCCATATATATAGCATTTTCCTATATAGTCTATATACCACCCCTCCCGTCGGCGGAGGCCTCACGAAATATTTATATAGAACTTTAAACTGCTGGTGACCAGAACGAATGGGGAGGCCTCGATTTGGCTGGATTGACAAATGCTCCGATACTGATCCTCAAAGAGGGACATAAGCGCGAGACTGGAAGGGACGCCCAGCGGAGGAACATCATGGCGGCGAAGGCGGTGGCGGCGGTCCTGAAGACCACCCTCGGCCCCAAGGGGATGGACAAGATGCTGGTGGACGGCTCCGGGGACGTCGTCATAACCAACGATGGGGCCACCATCCTCCGGGAGATGGATATCGAGCACCCGGTGGCGAAGATGATCGTCGAGGTGGCCCGGGCCCAGGAGGATGAGGTGGGGGATGGGACCACCACCGCCGTCGTCCTCGCCGGAGGGCTCCTGGAGAACGCCGAGGAGCTGATCGACATCGGCGTCCATCCGACGGTGATCGTCCAGGGGTACAAGGCGGCCCAGAAGAAGGCCTATGAGTTCCTGGAGGAGATGGCGGTGGAGGTCTCCAAGGAGGACCGGGAGATCCTGAAGAGGATCGCCGAGACCGCCATGACCGGAAAGGGGATCGAGGTCTTCAAGAAGGACCTCGCCGAGATCTGCGTCGTCGCCGCCGCGGCGATCGAGGAGGAGGGGAAGTTCGACGTCGAGGAGCGGGTCAGCTTCGTCAAGATCGGCGGAGGCTCGGTGAAGGATACGATCCTCGAGGAGGGGGTCGTCCTCGATAAGGAGAGGCTCAACCCCGAGATGCCCAAGAGGGTGGAAGGGGCGAAGATCGCCCTCCTCGACAGCACCCTGGAGCTGAAGAAGCTCTCCACCGACGCCAAGGTGACCATCTCCAGCCCCGAGAGCCTCAGCAGCTTCCGGGAGGGGGAGGACGAGGTCCTGAGGGAGAAGGTCGAGGCCATGGCGAAGGTCGGGGCGAACGTCGTCTTCTGCAAGCAGGGGATAGGAGCTTACGCCTCCCGATACCTCGCAAACAACGGGATCATCGCCGCCCGGAGGGTCAGCGACGAAGAGATGAAGTTCCTGGCCCTGGCCACCGGCGGAAGGATCGTCACCGACCCCCTGGAGATGAGGGGAGAGGACCTGGGGTCCGCAGACCTCGTCGCCGAGAGGAAGGTCGGAAGGGATAAGAAGATGATCTTCGTCGAGGGGTGCCACGGGGCTAAGGCGGTGACGGTGGTCATTCACGGATCGAGCGAGCAGCTCCGGGAGAACATCGAGAGGGCCCTGGAGGACGCCCTCTGGTCGGTGGCGACGGTCCTGGAGTCGAAGAAGATCGTCCCCGGCGGTGGGGCTCCCGAGATCGAGGTGGCGGAGAGGCTCCGGCAGTACGCCTCCACCATCACCGGCAGAGACCAGCTCGCCGTGAAGGCCTTCGCCGACGCCGTCGAGGAGATCCCCTTCAACCTGGCGGAGAACGCTGGCTTCGACCCGATCGACGTCCTCGTCCGCCTCCGGTCGAGCCACGGGGCGGGGGAGAGGAGCTACGGCCTGGATATCAACACCGGAAAGCCCGCCGACATGATCGAGGCGGGGGTCGTTGAGCCCCTGAAGGTGAAGACCCAGGCGATCAAGTCCGGGACCGCCGCCGCCACTTTAGTCCTCAGGGTCGACGACGTCATCGCCGCCAAGGTCGAGGGGCTGAAGCCGAAGCCAGGCCAGAGCCCCCACGACTACACCAGAAACCCGATGATGCCCCCCATGAGGTAGGGAGGGGAACGGGGCGCGGGGTCCGGAGGGGACCTTTTGCCCCTCCGGCCTTCCGATAGGTGGGGAACTTTTCGTCGACGACATCTTTCATCTCGACTGGCAAGGGTGGTTTATGAAGGTGAAGAAGAGAGGAAAAAAAGAGGAGGAGCCCACCGAGGAGGTGGGGACGGCCCCTTCCCGGAAGGTCGGCGATGAGGCGGAGATCGAGGGGGATGATCTGGAGCTGGCGAGGCAGCTCGCAGAGGCGGAGAGGCTCGTCGAGGAGCTGACCGATCAGCTCCTCCGGTCCAGGGCGGAGCTGGATAACACCGTCAAGAGGGCTGCCCGGGAGAGGGAGGCTTCGACCCTATTCGCCTCCGAGAGGCTGATGACGAAGCTCTTGCCCGTCCTCGACAGCCTCGATCAGGCCGCAAAGCACGTCGAAGGGATGGATAAGGTCAGAAAGCAGCTTCTGGACGTCCTCCGGACGGAAGGTCTCTCGCCGATCGAGGCGAAGGGGGAGAAGTTCGACCCCTACAAGCACGAGGCTCTGATGATGGTAGAGTCCGACGAGGATGAAGAAGGCACGGTCACCGAGGAGGTCCAGCGGGGCTACGCCCTCAACTCGAAGGTGATCCGCTTCTCCAAGGTCCTCGTCTCCAAAAAACGGTAAATATTCGGCAGTTCTACTCCAAGAAGGTGATAACGTGTCCAAGATCATAGGCATTGACCTGGGAACGAGCAACTCAGCCGCCGCCGTCCTCATCGGCGGAAAGCCCACCATGATCCCCAGCGCCGAGGGTACGAGCATCGTCGCGGGAGGGAAGGCCTTCCCCTCTTACGTCGCCTTCACCAAAGACGGCCAGAGGCTGGTGGGCGAGCCGGCCCGGAGGCAGGCGGCGACGAACCCCGAAGGGACGATAACCGGCATCAAGAGGAAGATGGGCCAGGACTATCGGGTGGAGGTCTACGGCAAGTCCTACACCCCCCAAGACATCTCCTCCTTCATCCTCCGGAAGATAAAGGATGACTCCGAGGCCTTCCTGGGAGAGAAGGTGGAGAAGGCGGTGATCACCGTCCCCGCCTACTTCAACGACAACCAGAGGCAGGCGACCAAAGACGCCGGCACCATCGCCGGCCTCGACGTCGTCAGGATCATCAACGAGCCGACGGCCGCAGCCCTCGCCTACGGCATGGACAAGGAGGGAGAGGCGACCCTCATGGTCTTCGACCTCGGCGGAGGGACCCTCGACGTCACCATCATGGAGGCGGGGGAGGGGGTCTTCGAGGTCAAGTCGACGAGCGGCGACACCCAGCTCGGCGGCCGGGACATGGACGAGATCCTCACCAATTACGTCGTCGAGAGGTACAGGCAGGAGTCGGGGATCGACCTCAAAGGCGACAGGATGGCGATGCAGAGGCTGAGGGAGGCGGTGGAGATCGCGAAGATCGAGCTATCATCGGTCCTCCAGACGACGATCAACCTCCCCTACATCACTGCGGACCAGACCGGCCCCAAGCACCTGGAGATGACGATAACCCGGGCGAAGCTGGAGGAGCTGATAAAGGAGGTCCTGGAGCGGTGCCGCAACCCCATGATCCAGGCGATACGGGACGCCAAGCTCGATAAGTCCGGGATCGACAAGATCGTCCTCGTCGGGGGCCCCACCAGGATGCCCGCCGTCAGGAAGTTCGTCACCGAGTTCATGGGCAAGGAGCCGGAGGGGGGCGTCGACCCCATGGAGTGCGTCGCCATAGGGGCGGCGGTCCAGGGCGGGGTCCTGGGAGGCGAGGTGAAGGACATCCTCCTCCTGGACGTCACCCCCCTCTCCCTGGGGATCGAGACCCTCGGGGGGGTCGCGACGAAGCTGATCGAGAGGAACACCACCATCCCGACGAGGAAGAGCCAGATCTTCACGACGGCCGCCGACAACCAGACGACCGTCGAGATCCACGTCCTCCAGGGGGAGAGGCCCCTCGCCAAGGACAACACCTCCCTGGGGCGGTTCACCCTCTCGGGGATACCTCCGGCGCCGAGGGGGATACCCCAGATCGAGGTGGCCTTCGACATCGACGCGAACGGGATTTTGAACGTCTCGGCCAAAGACCTCGCCACCGGAAAAGAGCAGGCGATCACCATCTCCGCCCCCCACAAGCTCTCCCAGAACGAGATCGAGCGGAAGATCCGAGAGGCGGAGCAGCACGCCTACGAGGATACCAGGAGGAAGGAGGAGATCGAGGCGAAGAACCAGGCCGAGACCCTCGTCTACACCGCGGAGAAGACCCTCAAGGATGCGGGGGAGGTGGTCACCGCCGACCAGAAGGAGAAGATCGAGAGGGCGATCGGGGAGGCGAAGGAGGCTCTGGCCGGCGGGGATATCGCCAAGATAAAGGAGAAGACTGAGGCCCTCCAGAACGCCATCTACGAGCTCTCGACGGCGATGTATCAGCGGGCGGCAGAGCAGCAGCAGCGAGAGCAGGAGAAACAGCAGCAGAGCCAGGGAGGCCCCACCGCCTCAGGGGAGACGATAGACGCCGACTTCGAGGTCGTCAACGACAAGAGATGAGGTCCGCGTCCCGGGTAGGAGGAGGACGGCCCCTTGGGAGCCGCCCTCCCTGGCCGGAGGATGAGAGGCGATCTGTGGTGGGAGTTTAGGATCTGGAGAGGATAGGCGGTGGCGGGGAGCAAGAGAGACTACTACGAGGTCCTCGGGGTCGGAAAAGAGACGGACCAGAAGGAGATCAAGAGCGCTTACCGGAAGCTAGCCCTCAAGTACCATCCCGATCGGTCCCAGGAGCCCGACGCCGAGGAGAGGTTCAAGGAGATCTCCGAGGCCTACGCCGTCCTCTCCGACCCCGACAAGAGGAGGCAGTACGATCAGTTCGGCCACGCCGGGATCGACGGCCGCTACTCCCAGGAGGACCTCTTCCGGGGGGTGGACTTCGAGGACCTCCTCCGGGGCTTCGGCTTCGGCGGGGGGTTTGGCGGCGGCGGGTCCATCTTCGAGATGTTCTTCGGAGGCGGAAGGGGCGGCCGCCGGGGGCCGTCCCGGGGGCGAGACCTCCGCTACGACCTGGAGATGACCCTGGAGGAGGTGGCGAAGGGCGTTGAGACCTCCATCGAGGTTCCCCGGATGGAGGCCTGCTCTACTTGCGGCGGCACCGGGGCGAAGCCGGGAACCAGTCCCCAGACCTGTGACCAGTGCCAGGGATCTGGCCAGGTGACGAGGGTCCAGAAGACCCCCTTCGGGCAGATGATGACCTCTTCCACTTGCCCGAAGTGCGGGGGCCGCGGCCAGACCGTCTCCGACCCCTGCTCTGAGTGCCGGGGGTCGGGGCGGGTCCGGAAGACGAGGAGGATCAACGTCAAGGTCCCGGCGGGGGTGGACTCCGGCCAGCACCTGAGGCTTGGTGGCCAGGGGGAGGCGAGCCCCGACCCCGGCGGCGAATCCGGCGATTTATACGTCTTCGTCAACGTCCGCCCCCACCCCCTCTTCAAGAGGGCCGACGACGACCTCCTCTACGAGGCGGACCTCTCCATCACCCAGGCGGCTCTGGGAGCCGACCTGGAGGTGCCGACCCTCGACGGGATGCGGGCTAGGATAAAGGTACCCCCCGGGACCCAGAGCGGCTCGGTCTTCCGGCTGAAGGGGAAGGGGATCCCCCGCCTCCACGGCTTCGGCGGGACCGGCGACATGCACGTCCGGGTGAACGTCAAGACCCCCGCCACCCTCACCGGGAGGCAGAGGGAGCTGCTGGAGGAGCTGGCGGTCGAGTTCGGCGAGGGAGAGAGGGAGTCCAAAGGGACCGAGGGCGCCAGGGGGAAGGAGAAGCCTGGAGAGAAGAAGGAGAAGGGGCTCCTCGGCAAGATCGTCGACGAGGTGAAGGGGGCGGTCCAGTGACCCGGCCCTGCCGATAAACTGCATCATCATCCCTGATCTCCAACCCTTAATCGGCCTCCCTCGGCCCCTCATCCGTCGCCTTCTCCAGGATCTACCTCTCCCGCCTCACCTTCTTATCGCCTCCATCTTCGTCTCGATGGAGATCTCCTTATCCAGCCGGTGGTCGATCTTGATGGTGGTGACGATCCTCCCCGCCCCCATCCCCGCCAGGACGGCGTCGGCCTTCTCCACCACCTCAAAGATCTCTTTCATCGAACCCGCCTCGATAGAGGTTGACATGGGGCCGGGGACGAACTTGAGCCCCGACTCCTTCAGGACCTGGTGGACGGCCCGGACGTACCGGCTGGCGCTCGTCCCCGTCCCCATCGTTATCATGGAAAGCTCCGCGACTATCATGGACTGTATCTCCTACCGCGGACGATAAAAAAGTTTTTACGAATCAGGCGTCAGCGGATCTCCCTCAGGATGGCGTCCGCCGAGGCCGCCGGGTTCGGCGACTCGGTGATACTCCTTCCGACGATGAGGCTGTCGGCCCCGGCTTTCAGGGCTGCCGAAGGCGATCCGCCCTGGACCCCCACCCCCGGGGATATTATCGCCCGCTCGCCGACGATCGACCTGACGAGGCTTATCCTCTCGGGCCGGGTGGCGGGGGCGACGACCCCGTCGACGCCGCAGTCCGCCGCCATCCGGGCGAGCCTCTCGGCGGCCGGTCCCATCAGCTCCTCCGCCCCGGGGTGGCTCATCTCCGTAACGGCGAAGACGAGGCCCCCTGCCTCCCGGGCAGCCTCGACGCAGGCGGAGAGGCTGTCCCGCCCCACAAAGGCGTGGGCTATAATCCCGGCGGCCCCCGAATCCAAGACCTCCTCGCAGATGAGGGTGTTGGTGTTTGGGATGTCAGCGATCTTCAGGTCGGCGATGACCGGCGCGATCCTGGCGATCTCTCCGACGATGTCGAGCCCCGCCGCCAGGATGAGGGGGTAGCCGACCTTGACGTAGTCGACCCTATCCTTCAGGGCGGTGGCGAGGTGGAGGGCCCTATCTCTCGACAGGACGTCGAGGGCGAGGATGAGGCGGGAGTTTAGGATCATGGGGGTGAGGTGGGATGGAGGGGCTAATTATCTTTTCGACCTTTAGGCTCATGTGACGGAAGCGATCGGCCCGGCACGTCCGGCTCATTCGGCTCATCCCTTCTTTCCGGTCGCCTTGAAGAAGGTGTAGCAGAAGACCCCGTCCTCCTCCGCCGTCCTGTACAGGTCGGATACCCCCAAATCGAACTCCTCCTCCTCCATCATCCCCTCCGCCAGCGCCGCATCCCGGACCCCCTCGATCATGGCGGTGAAGGTCTTCCGGGTGAACCCGTCCGCCATCGCGGGCCTGGACCCGTCGGCGTAGACCATCCGGGGGGAGACGCAGACCTCGGCGAACCCGGCCCGGACGAGGAGCGGATAAAGCTCCCGCCCGATCATGGCGTTCCCCCCCGCCCTCTCCTGGAGCCTCACCTGGCAGCCGATGGCCTGCCGGGCGGCGGGGCTGTCGGGGTAGAAGTACGCCGAGCCGTGGTCCCCCTCGATCGCCGTGATCGTCCCTCCCGGCTTGATGAACTCCTTGAGGATGGAGAGGGCCTCGACGGGCCGCGGGAGGTGCTCCAGGACGAAGCAGACGAAGAGGTGGTCGAAGGAGGCCTTTCGGAAGGGGAGGCTGAAGATGTCCCCCTGGAGGACCCGGACGTTTGCGAGGCCCGCGGCCTCCGCCCTCCCCCTCGCCTCGGCGGCGGAGGGGCGGGAGATCTCGAGGGCGACGATCGTCGAGGCGGGGCTGTTTTGTGCGAGGGGGAGGGTCTGGGCCCCGACGCCGCAGCCCGCCTCCAGGACGAGGGACCCCGGAGGGTAGGAGGTGTCGGAGTGGAGGAGGTCGACCAGGGTCGCCGCCTGGTCCTGGAGCCGGGTGCTCTCCCTCGGGTGGTAGCCGTGGACGTAGGGATCGGCCATGGACGGATTTTTGCCGGCGGTTTATATCAGGATTTCCGGTGAATGTGAGCTGACGGTGGAGGACATCGTTAGAGCATCAGCGCATCGATGACGACCCGATCCCGACATAATTGGAGAAACTTAAATAAGCGATCTAGTAAATCGATGGAAGAGGGCAAAGATACCGATAATGACAAGGGGCTCTACGATGACAGTTCCACTCCGCTCCATCGCCGCTGGTGAGCCTAGTCGCTGGCCTGCTGACGCTGGCGACCGCAATCATGCAAGGGCCGACACATTGGGGATAGGTCATGCCAGCTAACTTCGCCTATGATGTTTTTCTGAGCCATAACTCGCGGGATAAGCCCCAGGTGCGCAAGCTGGCCGAGCGGTTGAAGGAAGCCGGGCTTCGGGTGTGGTTCGATGACTGGGTCATCAAGCCGGGCGACGACATCTACCTGGCCATCGAGGGCGGCCTTGAGGCGGCCCGGGTGCAGGTGCTCTGCCTCTCGCCCGCGGCGCTGGGCTCGGAGTGGGTGACGCTCGAACGCAGCACGGTCCTTTTCCGCGATCCCAGCAATTCCGGCCGCCGCTTCGTCCCGCTGCTGCTGGCTGAGTGCACACTGCCCGACACACTGCGCCGCTACAAGTACGTGGACTTCCGCCAGGAGACGCCAGCCGCGTTCGACGAGCTGCTGGCTGCGTGCAGGGAGGAGGCGGAAGCGGCGGCGCCCGCTCCACGGCCCGAGCCGAAGAAGAAACCGGCGAAGCGGAAGCTCAAGCCGGATAAGCCACCGGAGCGGGCAAAGCCGCTGGTTGTGTCGGAACGCAAGCTCACGGGTCACAAGGGTTGGGTCTATAGCGTGGCCATCAGCCCAGATGGGAAATGGGCGGCTTCCGGCTCAGGTGACAAGACTGTCAAGATCTGGGACCTGGAGACCGGCGAGTGCCTGGCGACGCTGACAGGACATTCAAAAGCTGTGCGGTTCATAGCTTGTCAAACCGATTACGTATTATCGTCTGCAAACGATGGAAAAATCCGAACCTGGGATATCAGGGAAAGAAAGCTGCTTTCGTCGCTTGATTCTAATCTTGGTGAAATTCATTGTGTCAAGGAATTGTCAAACAGGGAGCAACTGTTGGTATGTAGCAGTAATTCGGTAATAACACTATTGGATCGAGGGACAGGCAAGTCTATCCGAAAGTTCCAAGGTCACACTGGGCCAGCCGTTTCAGTTGCGTTGGACGAAACTCATAATCGCTTTGTTTCCGGCTCTTTCGACAGAACGGTCAGGCTCTGGAACTTCGAAACGGGCGAATGCCAGGCGACACTGAAGGGCCATTCGGGAATTGTGCGATCCGTCCAGATCACGCTGGACGGCCAGTTTGCCGTTTCGGGTTCCGAGGACATGACCGTCAAGGTCTGGGACCTGGAAGACGGAACCTGCGTTGGAACGCTGGAAGGCCATCAGAGTGATGTGCATTCGGTCTCCATCTCTCCCGACGGCAGCTTGATCGCCTCCACGGGGTTTATTGACGGTACGGTTCGGCTCTGGGATTGGATGTCGGGGGCATGCTTGCAGGTGCTAGCGTCCGAAGGATGGCCAACTCCGACGTCCGTCGCCTTCAGCCCCGATGGTTCGCGGGTCGTAGTCGGGACATTTGGGGGCGTGATCTACATCTACCGCCTCACCGGTGTACGCGCCGCCCCGTCTGCCGAACCCACACGCCGCTACGTCAACGCCAAGGTGGTCTTGCTGGGCGAAGGTGCTGTCGGCAAGACCTCGCTGGCATATCGGTTGATTGAAGACGAGTACGTGGTGAAAGACCGCACCCACGGCATGAACGTCTGGCCGCTGGAGCTGCCGCTGCCGCCCGACGCAACGATGGACAGTGAGGCGTTGCTCTGGGACTTGGCCGGGCAGGAGGACTACCGACTGATCCACCGGCTCTTCCTCGACGAGACCGCGCTGGCCCTGCTGCTGATCAATCCGCAGAAGGACGATCCCTTCGCCGAGGCGGGCGACTGGCTCAAGGCTCTCGACACGGCAAGCAACCACAAATCGAAATGCGAAGCGGCCCGGCTGCTAATCTTCTCGCAAGTTGACGTCGGATATATGAAGCTCAGCGACGCCAAGATCAAACGGTTTGCCCAGGAGCATGGCTTCGCCAAATGGCTGGCCACCAGCGCCAAGACCGGCGAGAACTGTTCGGACGAGGCGAACGGAGGCCAGCCGTCGAAGCTGAAGCGGCTCATCGCTGACAGCATTCCCTGGGAAAAACTGCCGTGGACTGCCACACCGCTGCTATTGGCCGAGCTGAAGAACGCTCTACTGAAGATGCGCGATTCGGCCGACATCCGCTTGCTCCGCTTCGCTGAGCTGGCGCAGCGGCTGGAGAATACCTTGCCGGGAGAGCAGTTCGACGAGTCCGACGTCCGCACGGCGGTGACGCTCTTGGCCAACCACGGTCTGGCCCTGCCACTGAAGTTCGGCGATCTGGTGCTACTGCAGCCTGAGCTTATGAACGGCTACGCCGGAGCGATCATCCGCCCCGCCCGCGCCCACACCGACGAGATCGGCTGCGTCCTGGAGGACGACATCTACCGGCCGGACTTCGATTTCACGGGCGTCGACCGGCTCGCGCGGCCAGACGAAGAGCTGCTGCTGCGGGCGATGGTGCAGACATTCCTCGATCACTCTCTTTGCATCGCCGAAGATACGGAGCAGGGCAGGCAGCTCGTCTTCCCCTCGCAGTACCGCCGCGAGAAAAACCTCCCGTGGCAGCCCGACGTATTCGTCTCCTATACCTTTGGCGGCGAGTGGCAGACGATCTGGACGACGCTAGTGGTGCGGCTCTGGTACAGTCAGGAGTTCGAGCATCGTGAGCTGTGGCGGAACGCTGCTGAGTTCTCCTCCAGCCGTGGGCACCTGCTGGGCCTAAAGATCGACAACCTGCAGGGCGAAGGCGAGGCGACGATCAGCCTCTTCTTCGACGTTGCGACGCCGGACGAGCTGAAGGTGATCTTCATCGAGTACGTGCATCGTCACCTGGCCAAGTACGGCTGCGACGTAAGGCGGGACCGGAGGTATGTATGCGTCCATTGCGGCACGCCCGTTACGAATCTCACCATAGTTCGAAATCGCTTGGATTCGGGGAAGAATTTCATCACCTGCCAAAACTGCGACGAGCGGGTGCTGTTGATCGATCACATAGAACAGCGACTGAAGAGCGACCCGGTGGCGAGAAAGATCCTGGACATGGAAGAGATTGCCACGCGGGAGCTCGATACGCAGGCGCTGGAGCAGATCCTGATCGGTCACATGATGGCGATTTGCGGTGAGGCGAACCAGGTGTTCCGCCCGGTGAGCATGTTCGATTACGGTATCGATGGCGAGGTGGAATTCAGGGACAACGACGGCCAGCCGAGCGGGAAGAAGATCTACGTCCAGCTCAAGAGCGGCAATTCCTACCTGCGGACGCGCCGGAGAGACGGCCGGGAAGTCTTCGACGTCAAAAAAGACCGCCACCTGCAATATTGGGTCAGTCAGCCCGCCGACGTCTATCTCGTTATCCGTCAGACTGACGAACGAACCAACGGAGGAACAATCCGCTGGATGAATGTTACGCAATACCTCAAGAATCGGGAGGACAAAGAGAGTCGTCAGATCATCTTCGAAGGCGAAACCCTGACGATGGAAGCCGTTTGGAGATTGCGAGATGCGTTTATCCCGCCGAGCGCCAGAACGCCTCAGATTTGAGGGCAGGTGAAAAGCGACTGTCGGACCCACCGACAATGCGACAGGCAAACAAACAGTTCAGTACATCCTCCGCCCCGGCTTCCTCCTCCACTCCTCCAGAACCGCCCGGCACCCCTCCCGATCGAGTTTCACCAGCTCCATCTGCTCCAATTCCGCCTCGCCCCTGATTACGTCGTAGATGAGGCTGTCATCGAAGCCGATCTCGGCCACGTCCTCCCGGGTCGTCCCGTAGACGAGCCTTTTGATCCTCGCCCAGAATATGGCGGCAAAGCACATGGGGCAGGGCTCCGAGGTCGAGTAGATCTCGCAAGTAGAGAGGTCAAAGCTTCCGAGGATCGCTGACGCCTCCCGGATCGCCAGGATCTCGGCGTGGGCGGTGGGGTCGTTCCGTCTCAGGACCTCGTTATGGGCCTTCGAGATGACG
Organism: Methanothrix harundinacea 6Ac; assembly: GCF_000235565.1. Classification (NCBI taxonomy): domain Archaea; kingdom Methanobacteriati; phylum Methanobacteriota; class Methanomicrobia; order Methanotrichales; family Methanotrichaceae; genus Methanothrix; species Methanothrix harundinacea. Next base: position 2,288,650 of record NC_017527.1, on the reverse strand, counting down.
ACGCCCTCCTGAACGATGACCGCGCCGAAGGGGCCGCCGTCGTCGTTCTCGATCCCGGCCCGGGCCTCCTCCAGGGCGAGGGCCAGAAACTCGTTCATCTTATAATGCCCTCTCTTATGTCCCCTTTCATCTCCTCTTTAGGCGGCAACAGGTTGGCGAAGGCTCGGGCGACGACCTCGCTTGTGGCCGGGTGGATCACCAGAGCCCTCCCGATCGGCCCGCTGTCGCGGTCGCCGGCGTTCATCAGGTAGACGACCTGCTGGACGAGCTCCGCCGCCCCGCTCCCGGCGATGGAGCAGCCGAGGATCCGGCCGTCTCCGGCATTGACGACGACCTTCACCAGGCTCTCCTCCTCCGCCATGGCATACCCCTTGGTGACGTCCCCGTACTCCGCCCTCCCCACCAGGACCTTATATCCGGCGGCCTTCGCCTCCGCCTCCGTCATCCCCACCGACCCCACCTGGGGGTAGGTGAAGACGGCGTGAGGGACGGCGTGGTAGTCCATCTCCCGGCTGGTGGAGCCGAAGGCGTTGTCCCAGGCGACCCTCGCCTCGCGGTTGGCTGTATGCCTGAACATATGCTTTCCGATGGCGTCGCCGAAGGTCCAGATCCCCTCCCGTCTCGTCTCCATCCGGTCGTTCACCACGATCCAGCCGGAGCGGTCGACCTCGACCCCCGTCTTCTCCGGCTTCAGGATGTCGGAGTTGCTCCTCCTCCCCAGGGCGACCATCACCTCCTCGGCGGCGAACTCTCTGACGGCGTCGGAGGCGAGGTCCAGGGCGGATACGACCTTTTTGCCTCCTTTCACCTCCACCTTCACCGCCTCGTGTCCGGTCCTGACGTCGACGTATCTGGAGAGACGTCTCTTTACGATCTCGCAGATCTCGGGGTCCTCGTCCTTGAGAAGCATCCGGTTTCTGCCCAGGATCGTCACCTTCGTACCCAGGGCAGAGAAGAAGTGGGCGTACTCGGAGGCGAGGTATCCCCCGCCGAGGATGATGAGGCTCTCAGGAGGGCGCTGTAGCGAGAGGACTGAGACGTTGTCTAGGTACCCCGCCTCCGCGAGGCCGGGGATGGGGGGGACGAGCGGCCTCGACCCCGAGGCGATGAAGATCCTAGGGGCGGTGATCGTCTCATCGCCGATCTTGATCAGAAAGTCTCCGACGAACTCCCCCCATCCCCGGTACCAGTCGAGGCCCTCGGCCCTCTCGGCGGACCTTTCCATGCCGCGTCTACCCTCATCGACGACGGCGCGCATCCGCCTCATGATGAGGTCGAAGTCGATCCTCTCGACCCGGGCCTCCACCCCGACGGCCCGGGCCGCCTCCAGGGTCCGGACCACGTCGGCGGGGTAGATCAGAACCTTCGAGGGGATGCAGCCGTTGTTGAGGCAGGTCCCCCCCATGGGGCCGTGGTCGACGAGGGCGATCCTCATCCCGGCCCGGATCCCCCGGGAGACGATGATCATCCCGGCGCCGGAGCCGACGACTATGACGTCGTACTTCTTCATCCTCTGACCCCCAATCTTTTGTGGCTCTTTCAGACCTCGAATATCGCCGATCAGCTCTTCAGGTACCTCTCGGGGTCCTTCTCGAAGGCCTTCTTGCACCCTGGGGCGCAGAAGTAGTAGGCTGTCCCTTTATACTCGGTCTTGAACTTAGCCGTCTTCTCGTCGACGGTCATCTTGCATACCGGATCTATAGCCAAAATCTTCACCTCTCAGCGACCTAGAACTATCTCGGCGTTGAAATAATCACCCTCGAGCTACCCTCTTGGAGGGGGGGACGTACCCCTTCAGCAGCAGCGAGAGGCTCACCACCGTCACAGAGCTCGCGGCCATGGCCAGGGCCGCAAACTCCGGCCGGAAGGCGATCCCGAAGGTGGGGTACAGCACCCCCGCCGCCATCGGGATCAGGGCGGAGTTGTAGGCGAAGGCCCAGAAGAGGTTCAGTTTCACCCTCCCGATCACCTTCCGGCTGAGCTCAATCGCCGCCACCACATCCAGGAGGTCGTCTCGGATAAGGACGATCTCGCCGCTCTCGATCGCCACGTCGGTCCCGCTCCCGATGGCGATCCCCACGTCGGCCTGGGCGAGGGCCGGCGCGTCGTTGATCCCGTCCCCGACGAAGGCGACGACCTCGCCCTCATCCTGGAGCCTCTTTATCTCCCGGGCCTTCTCCGAGGGGAGGACCTCGGCGAGGACCCTCTCGATCCCCGTCTCTTTTGCTACGATCCCGGCGGTGGAGGGGTTGTCGCCGGTGATCATCAGCACCTCAAAGCCCATAGCCTTCAGCCGACCGACCGCTTCTACCGAGTTCTTCTTGAGGGCGTCGGCCACCCCGACGACGCCGACGATCCGGCCGGCGAGGGCGACGAGGAGGGCGGTCTTCCCCTCCTCCTCGATCCGGAGGGCGGCCGCCTCCGTCCCCTCAGGGACCTCTATACCCAACTCCCGGAGGAGGATCCTGTTTCCGACGGCCGCGTCCCTCCCCTCGATCTCTGCCAGGACCCCCTTCCCGCCGAGGGCCTCAAAAGAGGTCGCCTCGGCGAGGTCGATCCCCTCGCTTCTCGCCTTTCTCACCACCGCCTCCGCCAGGGGATGCTCCGAATTGGCCTCGATCCCTCCGGCGATCCGGAGGAGCTCCCTCTCGTCGACCCCGAAGGGGAGTATATCCGTCACCTCCGGCCTCCCCACGGTGAGGGTCCCCGTCTTGTCGAAGACGACGGTGTTCAGCTTCTCGGAGGCCTCCAGAGCCTCGCCGCTCTTCACCAGGACCCCCAGCTCCGCCGCCCGGCCGATCCCGACGGTGATGGCGGTGGGGCTCGCCAGGCCGAGGGCGCAGGGGCAGGCGACGACCAGGACCGATATGGTGGCAGTGAGGGCGAAGAGGAGGGGGTCGCCGGGGACGAGGTCTGCGAGGACGAACCGCCATAGGAGGAAGGTGGCGGCCGCCACCGTCAGGACCGCGGGGATGAAGAGGGCGACGGCCCGATCCGCCATCCTCTGGATCGAGGGCCTAGACCCCTGGGCCTCCTCCACCAGGGCGATTATTTGAGCCAAAGCCGTCTCCCTTCCGACCTTAGAGGCCTCGAACTTTATCGCGCCGTTCTTGTTTAGGGTCCCGCCGACGACGGCGTCCCCCCTACTCTTCTTGACCGGGATCGGCTCGCCGGTGATCATCGCCTCGTCGACGTAGCTCTCGCCCTCCAGCACGACGCCGTCGGCGGGGACCTTCTCCCCCGGCCGGACGAGGATCACGTCGCCGACGAGGAGGTCGGCGGCTGCCACCTCCACCTCCTGGCCGTCCCGGAGGACGGTGGCGGTCTTGGGCTGCAGCCCCATCAGCTTCTTGATCGCCTCGGAGGTCCTCCCCTTCGCCCTCGCCTCCAGGTACCTCCCCAGGGTGAGGAAGGCGGCGAGGAAGACGGCGGTCTCGTAGAAGATGAACTGGTCCGTCAGGAGGATCCCGAAGGTCCCCATCACGCTCGATATGAAGGCGACACCAATCCCCATGGAGTACATGACGTCCATCGTCAGAGACCGATGGCGGAGGGCCCGGAGACCCGCCGAGAAAATAGGCCGGCTGAGGTGGATGAAGACGGGGGTGGATATGACGAGCATGAAGATCGGCATCGGGACTGGAAGGCGGAGGTGGGCCATATCGATGATCATCAGAAAGGAGCCGACGGCAAAGCCCACCGCCGCCCTTCGCTTCTTATCCCGGAGGTCCCTCTCCCGCGCCTCCCTCTCCCTCCCCTCGCTCTCCTCCCCGGCGATCCCGAGGTACTGGTATCCCGCCTCCTCGATCGCCGCCCTCATATCGGCGACGGAGGCGATCCTGGGGTTGTAGGTCACCCTGGCCCTCTCGTCCCCCAGGTTGACGGCGACCTCGACCACCCCCTCCACCTCCCCGATCGCCTCCTCCACCGAGGAGACGCAGGAGGCGCAGATCATCCCCCCCACCTTCAGGGAGACCCGCTCGTTGACGACGGCGTATCCTGCATCCGATACCGCCCTCTCCAGGTCCGCCAGCCTGGCCTTCGAAGGGTCGAGCTCCACCATGGCGGTCTCCTTTCCCAGGTTCACCCTCGCCTCGGAGACCCCCTCCACCTCCATCAGGGCCTCCTCGACGGCGGCGGCGCAGGATGCACAGGTCATCCCGGATATCTGGAGCTCTGCCCGCTTCTTCCCCCCTGACCTCTCGTCCATCGTCCCTCACCTCCCTCTCCCTTCGGACCTGCCATCAGAGGAACCGCTCGAACCGATCGACCTTGGCCTTGCAGATGGGGCAGACCCCCGGAGGCTCGTCTCTGGCGCAGAGGTATCCGCAGACCCTGCACCTCCAGACCGGGTAAGGGAGGGCGGAGAAGGCCTCCCCCGACGGGGCGGATAAAGCCTTCGCCGCCCTCGCCCTCTCCTCGGGAGATGGCCTCCTTTCGGGGACGGCCGAGAGATCCCGCTCTCCGGCCAGGACCTCCTCGGAGACGTATAGGGCGCAGTAGCAGGCACCGTACTCGTTCAGATCCTGGTCCCGATAGTCGCAGGGGCATATTATGTCCAGGTCTTCGTCCCTGTCGCCGGAGGCGAGCCTGCAGGGGCATGAGGGGTAGCCGTATCTCCTCTCGTTCACCAGGAGCCCCCGGACGAGGCTCGTCGTAAAGTCGAGGTCTGGGTTGAGGTGGTAGCCCATCTCCTCCGCCTCCCGGTCCAGCTGCTCGCGGAGGTTCTCTCCCTCCTCTCGAGATGGCTCAAAGGCGGTCATACTCCCAGGGCCTCCTTCATCTCCCTCTCTTTGAACCCCACGATGGACTTATCGCCGCCTATGACCGTGGTGGGGAAGGTGACACTTGGATTGTGCTTCTTTACATCTTCCAGGGTTCTATCCCTTTCATCCCCCTCCAGAAGGTCGACGTAGACGTATCTGAACTTCGCTCCCAGCCTCTCCAGGAGCTTCTTGGTCTTGTGGCACCAGACGCAGGTGCTGAGGGCGTAGAGGGTTATATCGCCCCGGTCCTCTCCCTCGACGCGTTCGAATCCCATAGAATCACACCATCTCCGAGATTTGCTCTTCATCTTAGGCGGTGATGGAATTAATAAGTTGTTACAGCAAGTCTCCTCCTCTTGAAGGGCGATGACCGATGCTCTTATCACCCATCAGTGGACAAAGATATTTTCATGACTGACGAAGTCCAGGTCAGGGCTGAAGCGCCCCGATCCGAGAGCCCCGTCGTGATCGAGGGGTTTCCGGGGATCGGGCTGATCGGAAATATCGCAAGCCAGTACGTCGTCAACAAGCTGGAGATGGACTACCTCGGCGCCATAGACTCCCGGTTCTTCCCGCCGATATCCGTCCTGGTGGGGGGGGTCGCCCACATGCCGGTGAGGATATACGAGAAGCCGGAGCTGGGGGTGGTGGTGGTCAGCTCGGACATCCCCGTCCACCCCGCCGCCTCCTACGACCTAGCCCGGGGGATCGTATCCTGGGCGGAGTCGATAGGATCGAGGGAGATGGTCTGTCTCGCCGGGATTACGGTGATGGGCGACCAGCAGCGGGTCTTCGGGGCTGCGACCAACAGGGAGATGCTGGAGAAGATCAGGGGAGAGGTGGAGGTCTTCGAGTTTGGGACCATCTCTGGGATATCGGGGTCCGTCATGAACGAGTGCCTCCTCCGGAAGATGCCGGCGATATGCCTCCTGGGGGAGACCCACAGCATGGCCCCCGACCCCCGGGCGGCGGTGGTCACCGTCAAGATGCTCAACACCCTCTACGGCCTCCAGGTTGATACGACGGATCTGGAGGAGAGGGCGGAGGAGATCGAGCTGCAGATGCAGAAGCTCGCCGATCAGGTGCAGAGCACCTCTGCGGAAGAGGTTCCGGGCAAGAGGGAGCTGCAGTTCCCGATGTACGGGTGATGAAGATGGAATGCGTTGCACTTACTGGAATATCAAGGCCGGTGATCAGGGAGCTATTGACCAACGGGATCAGGACCCTGGAGATCAGGAGCCCCGGCAACTTCCTGGCCCTCCTCCAGACCAACCCCGGGGACGTCATATTCCTGACGGAGGCGAGCGGACCCGACATCGTAGCCGGGACTGGGGGGATGCTGACCAGGGTCCGGGAGATCCAGGTGGTGACCCACAAGGTCGTCCAGGCGGGAGCCGACTTCTACGAGGAGAGGGAGTCTCAGGCGGCTCGGGTCCAGCTCGTGATCGTCGGCCACGGCAGGGTGAGGCGGGTGAAGAGCCTCAAGATCGGGTCCCCGACGGTCCTGGAAGTCGACAGCGTCTGCTACTACGATGCAGGTTAGGCTGGGTGCCGACCCTCCATTATCCAAGGCAAAACGGCTCTTGTGCGGGCCGGAAAAAATGATGGGGGTCCGCTCGAGGGCGGGACCCCTACCTCAGGCCGGAGCTTCGACCAAGTCCTTGATCTCATAGGTGATGGTGACCGTCGCCGTCACCTTGACGTCGCCGGGGGCTATCGGCGTCGCCGCCCCCGCATCGGCGGCGAAGAAGACCTTGCTCTCCGCCATCGGGATCGGGGCCGATCCGCCCTCAGAGATCGATAGGATCCGGCCGAGGCTCACCCCGGCGGCCTCGGCGATCACCGCCGCCTTCCCCATGCCGTCGAGGACGGCCTCCTCCAGGGCCTCCTCCCGGACCGGGGTCGGGTCCCGGAGGCCGAAGGATACGCCATCGATGGTGTTGGCTCCGGCGCCGACGGCGGCGTCGATGATCCCGCCCACGTCCACCTCATCGGTGAGGTTTAGGGTGAAGGTGACCCGGTTTGAGACCTCGAAGATGACCTTCTCGGACTGTCTCCCATCGATCCAGTCTCGGGTGGGGTAGATCGAGTAGCTGGAGGTCTTTATCTCCTCCTCGGGGACCCCAGCCGCCTGGAGGGCCTCGATGGAGGCGGCCATACGTCGGGCGTTATCGTCCGCCGCTTTGGCCGCGCTCTCGTCCCTCGTCTGGACTCCAAGAGTTATCGTCACCGAATCGGAATCGGCAGTCGCTTCTCCCGTCCCCGATACCGTCAGGGTCGATACGTCTCCGCTTTCATAATTCTCTCCTAGTGCGTTGCCAGAAGAGGCGGAAAGCACCATAATTCCCAGCAGAAGGGCTTCAAAGATCTTCATGAATAAACCCCCATAAATGATAGATCCGAAAGTAATTAAATAAATCGGTCGGTCTTCGGCCGCGGGTGGAACCAGAGGATCCCATCAGCTATGAGGGGGATCGTCAGGTGGACCGCCCTTTGAAGGATCATCCATCTCCTGAGACCTCCAGACCCCGGCGAGATGGCCGTTAGTCTCCATAAGCTCTCTCCAGCTGCCGGATTCGACAAATCGCCCCCTCTCCAGGACCTGGATCATTACCGAGGAGAGGTTTTGCCCTCCGGAGATCCAACCACCATCTTTTAATCTCGACTCCTCGATCCCCTTCACCCATGAGGAACGTCGGAAAGTCCATCAGGATGGAGAGGATCTTCAACAGAAGGACGGGGCGGACGGTCATCGTCCCCATGGACCACGGGCTGACGGTGGGGCCGATACAGGGGCTGATAGACCTCCAGGAGGCGGTGGACAAGGTGGCCGAGGGCGGGGCGAACGCCGTCCTCGGCCACATGGGCCTCCCCCTCTTCGGCCATCGGGGGTACGGCCGGGACGTGGGGCTGATCGTCCACCTATCCGCCAGCTCCAGCCTGGGGCCCGACCCCAACCACAAGGTCCTCGTCACCGAGGTGGAGGACGCCATCCGGGTCGGCGCCGACGCCGTCAGCATCCACGTAAACGTCGGGGCGGAGGACGAGGCCACGATGCTCCAGGACCTGGGACGGGTCGCTCGGACCTGCGACGGCTGGGGTATGCCCCTCCTCGCCATGATGTATCCGCGGGGGACGAAGGTGAAGTCGGAGCACGACGTCGAGTACGTCAAGCACGCCGCTCGGATCGGGGCTGAACTGGGCGTCGACATAGTCAAGACCAACTACACCGGATCTCCTGAGACCTTCCGGGAGGTGGTCAAAGGCTGCAGCGTACCGGTGGTGATCGCGGGCGGCCCCAAGATGGATACGGAGCACCAGGTCCTGGAGATGGTCTACGACTCGATAAAGGTCGGCGGAGGCGGCCTATCCATAGGAAGGAACATCTTCCAGGCCAAAGACCCGACCCTCTTCGTCAGGAGGCTCTGCAAGATAGTCCACGAGGACTACTCGGTGGATGAGGCCGAAGAGGTCGCCCTCTGAGGGGCCGGCCATCTTTTATCTCCGCTCCAGGGCCGTCAGCGGCCCGCCGAGGGCCAGGGGGGCGGCCCGCCGCCGTAACCCTCGATCCCCCAATCAGCCTGGGGAGTAGGGGGAGGTTGAGGGCAGGAAACCCACTTCTGAGGATTGAGCTTCCGAGAGCTTGATGGCTTCGGCGGTCCCCCGCCGTTCCTCGGTCCAACGCCGATCTCTATAAATAAGATCCTAAGAACCCAGGATTGGCGTTGCCGCCCCGGCCGCGCCGGAGAAGGTGGGACCCTTGCTCGAGCTCTTCGTCGCGATGAAGCACATAAGGACCAGAAAGAGGCAGACCCTCCTCGCCGTCGGCGCCGTCGGCCTCGCCGTCGCCATCATCATCGTCTTCCGGGCCATCATGAACGGCAGCATCGATACCTTCTTCAGCCTGATATTCGAGCTGGCCCCCCACGTCCTGGTCCTCCCCAAGGAGGGGGAGGAGTACATATACCTTTACAAGACCCTCATCGAGTTCGTCTGGACTATCCCCGGAGTCGCTGCGGTATCTCCCGCCCTCAGCGGCACGGCCGCCCTCGCCTTCGAGGGGAACGTCGAGAACGTCGAGATGACCGGGGGCGTCCCGGCGGAGATGAACAAGGTGATGAGCATCGAGAAGTACATGATAGAGGGGGATTTTTACTCGATCGCGAGCGGAAGAAGGGTGGTCCTGGGGGATAAGGTGGCGGAGAAGCTGGGGGTCAAGATCGGCGAGGGGGTCGTAGCCAGCTTCCCGGACGCGAAGACGATGAACCTGGTGGTGGCGGGGATCTTCAGAACGGGGGTCGAGGAGTGGGACGGCGCCGCCTTCGTCTCCCTTGGTACGGCCCGGGAGTTTGTAGGGGATGGGGACGTCATAAACTACATCAACATCCACCTCCAGGACCCCTACCAGGCCGACGCCGTCGCCGAGGAGATCTCCGCCCGCGGCTACGAGGCGGAGAGCTGGCGGAGCCTCTTCCCCGAGTTCGAGAAGACCCTCGCCTTCGAGACCCTCTCCAACAACCTGATCCTCGCCCTCGTCCTTCTCATCGCCTCCTTCGGGATCGCCAACGTCATGAACATGCTCGTCCTGGAGAAGACGAGGGACGTCGGGATGCTGATGGCGATGGGGGCGGACAGCTCCGCGATCAGGAGGATATTCGTCATCGAGAGCGGCATACTGGGGCTCGCGGGCGGGATCGCCGGAAGCGCCTCCGGCTACCTCATCTCAGCCTATCTCCACAGCCTCCAGATAACGATTACCGCGCCCAATGCGCCCCAGCCGATAGTCTTCAAGTTCCTCGTCGACCCCTTCGACCTCATCGCCTTCCCTCTTCTGGCCCTGGTCCTGAGCATGATCGCCGGGGTCTACCCCGCCCACCGAGCATCCCAGCTGGACCCGGTGGTCGCCCTCCGAGGTTGAGATAAGATGTTCGAGCTATCGATCGCAGAGAGGCACATCCTCGGAAACCCCCGGATGGTCCTCTTCACCGTCATCTCCGTCGCCCTGGCGGTGGGGGTGATCGTGGTCCTGATAGGGCTGACGGAGGGGTACAGGCAGGACCTGATCGATAACACTGTGGAGAACTCCCCCCACGTCACCGTATCCCCGAAGGAGGGGGAGGATTACATATACCTCTATAGGACCCTCGCCGCCATCGCTACGGAGCATCCCGAGGTCGTGGCGGCGTCCCCGAGGCTGGTGGGGGGGGCGGCGGCCAAGCACCGAGATAACGTTAAGGGTATCACCTTCATAGGGGTGGACCCCCTCCAGGAGGACCTCCTCCTGAGGGTCCAGGAGGAGGTGGTCTGGGGCGACTTCTACGATCTGCAGTTCAGGAGGTACGCCGCCGTAGTCGGATCCGCCCTCGCCGACGACCTGGAGCTGAAGGTGGGAGACAAGTTCAGGATCACCAGGCTGGACGCGTCCCTGCAGCTGACGGCGGTCGGGATCATCGAGACCGGGACGGGGCTCGACAGGACCCTCATATACCTCCCCCTGGGGACGGCCCAGCAACTTTTGGGGGAGGGGGACGTGGTGACCGAGGTGGGGATTAGGCTGTCGGAGATCTATGCCGCCCCCGCCATCGCCGCGGACCTGAACGGAAGGACCCTCTACAAGGCCGAGAGCTGGCAGGAGAAGAGCCGGGACGTCCTGGAGATGCTGGATACCCAGCAGTACTACTCCTGGGCTTTCTATTTATTAATATTCTTCATATCCGGCCTGGGAATAGTCAACACCATGATCATGATAGTGAGCCGGAGGACGAGGGAGATAGGGATCTTGATGGCGATGGGCGCCTCCCGGGGATCGATCATAAAGATCTTCATCCTGGAGAGCGTCATCCTGGGGCCGCCTTCGGCCCTCCTCGGCGGCGGCCTCGCCCACGTCGCGGCGAAGCTGATCGGGACGATCGAGGTCCCGGCGGAGTTCTACATGACCGACAGGATGACGGTGGTCCTGGATCTGGGGACGTTCCTCTACGTCGCCCTCTTCGCCCTCGTCGTCAACTTCATCGCCGGGATATACCCCGCCTTCAAGGCCTCCAGGCTCGATCCGGTGAAGGCGATAGCAACAGAATGAGAATCGGGGAGGCGATCTTGCTTTGACCAACATCATAGAGATAAAGAAGCTGAGGAAGATCTACGGAGACGGGGTGGAGGTGGTGGCCCTCGACGACGTCGACCTGACGATAAAGGAGGGGGAGGTCCTATCGATTGTGGGGCCCAGCGGGAGCGGGAAGTCGACCCTCCTGAACATGATCGGCCTGTTGGATACCCCCTCCGGCGGCGAGATCTGGCTGAAGGGTCAGAACATAACGAGGGCGACCCCCAAAGAGAGGGCGAGGCTGAGAAATAAGGAGCTGGGGTTCATATTCCAGTTTCACCACCTCCTACCGGAGTTCAACGCCGTCGAGAACGTGATGATGCCCCTTCTGATCGCCGGGGTCGATAGGGACGAGGCGAGGGATCGGGCGATAGCCCTCCTCCAGGAGGTGGGGCTCGCCGACCGGCTGATGAACAGGCCAAACCAGCTCTCCGGGGGCCAGAACCAGAGGGTGGCGGTGGCGAGAGCTTTAGCGGGCCACCCCTCCATCGTCATAGGGGACGAGCCCACCGGAAACCTGGACACCAAGAGCTCCGACATGATATACGAGCTTCTGAGGAAGCTCAACCGCCAGATGAACCAGACCTTCATCCTCGTCACCCATGACATGACCATGGCCGAGAAGACGGATAGGATACTGCGGATCGTCGACGGCAGGATCGTATGCGAGATGCGCCGAGATGGGGATGAGTTCGTCACCCAGGAGATCTGTCGGGCGGAATGAGATCTCCGGCTCCGGCTGCCCATCCATAGGTTTAAATATCCTGCCGGCATCTCCAGCGAGCGTGAGAAGCTGTTTTCGCGGTTTTTCGCAAAATGGATGTGAACTGAGTGTACGGAAACGATCGAGGATCCTTCAGCAGTGGCGGATTCACAAGCTCTTCTCCAGTTGAGGCTGGAAAGACGTATGAGGTGGAGATTGAGGACATATCGAGGCAGGGAGACGGCATCGCCCGGGTTGAGGGCTTCGTCATCTTCGTCTCTGATACGAAGGTCGGAGACAAGGTCTCCATATCCATCGACAGGGTTATGCGAAGGTTCGCCATAGCCCACAAGGTCTGATATTATCTGTCCTTTTGATCATTTAGATGTAAAATGGTCGGCGCAGCCATCCGCTGCGCCAGGGCCCTTTTAGACGATTGCATCTCCTCCTCTCCTTCGTTTCTTCCTTCCTCCTTGGGTCCATCGCTTATCCGGACCTCCGGGCAGGAGTTCGTCAGGGCCGAGGTGCCGATCCGGAGGGCATATCTTCAAGAGGCGAGGGATCAAAAGGCAGACCATGAAAGGGCGGGGGGGCCATCCTGCGGATCGACCTTCATAGAAATACCGCCTTCATCCTGACGGCGGCCGCGGCCCTGGGCCTTCTCTTCCCGGCTCCGGCCCGGGGGCTTGAGCCCCTCCTGATCCCGGCGCTATTTCTGATGATGGCCTTCTCCCTCGCCGGGATCGACCTCGACCTTCCGCCGATGCGGGGAGCAGTGGCAGGATTTCTCGCAAACTACCTCTTCCTATCCGGCCTCATCCTCTCCATCGCTCCCGCCGTCCTGGAGGCGGAGGCCCTCGTCCTCGGGTTTGTGGTGATGGCCGCGGTCCCCCCGGCGGTGGCCGTCATCCCCCTGACGAGGCTTCTCGCCGGCGACGTCCGCCTCGCCCTCTACTCGGAGGCTCTCTCGTACATCGCCTCCATCGTCCTGATGCCGTCGATCATCTACATCTTCGCCAGGGATGCGGGAGATGGGGCTGGGGTCGGGCTCGGCGAGACGGCGAAGATCGTCCTCCTCCTGATCCTCCTTCCCATCCTCGCCTCAAGGTACGTCGGACGCCTCGGGATCGATCCCGCCCACCCCATAAACGCAGGCCTCTTCGCCGTCACCTACATCGTGGTGGGTCAGAACAGCGGCGCCATCTCGGGAGAGGCGGCGGGGGTCCTCTTCATCGCCATCGCCCGGACCTTCGTCTCGGGGGCGGCGGTCTACGCCGCCGCGGCCTTCGCCGGGGTCGAGGCCCCCCAGAGGATCGCCCTCACCCTCTTCGCCTCCTTCAAGAACCTGGGGCTCGCCGCCGCTGTTGCCCTCCTCCTCTTCGGCCCCCGGGCGGGGGTCCCGGCGGCGGTCTGCATCTTCACCGAGACCGCCTTTTATATCCTCCTCTCGGCCCTGGCCGGGAGGCGCAAGGGCAGGGAAGCCTCCAAAGATGGTGCTCGGACTCGCCGGAGCCGTCTAGGGACCTGATCATTTTTTGATGGCAGAACCCCCGCCCATATGGTATTGACGAGATGGATCAATATCTCAGGCCATCATCTGGCCATGCGCCCGGAAAAAAGGGGGAGGGATGGGGCGGGCATCCCTCAAATTAAGATGGCATCAGGACTTTCTGCATCGGTGCCATCGGCATCGTCGAGAATCTCGTATAGGTTCCGGCCGTCGGCCGGCTGCCGGCGGCATCCCTCCTCTCCTTGAAACCGACGTCGGAGAGCCACTGCCTGGCGGGGTTGGTGTAGTAGAGGGTGCTCGTCATACTGCTCAAATCGAGGCGGTATATGTTCTGGCGCCAGTCGGCGTAGTAGAGGCGGCCGCCCCGGTAGACGAGGCCGGCTATGGAGCCCTCCGTCGATTCGAAGATCTTGGTCACAGCCCCGGTGCCGGTGGCGACCTTGTATATGCTGGCGGGAACCCTATTTCCCGAGCTGAGGTAGAGGTTTCCTTCGTAATCGAAGGCGAAGTCTCCGGCCCAGAATCCGCCGACGTCGGCGAGCTTGACGGTGTAGATCGGGGTCGCGGCGGCTCCGTCGACCCGGTAAATCCTACCGTCGCCTCCGGCCCCCGTCGCCTCGCTGAAGTAGAGGCCGAAGTTCCCGTTCTGGTCCCAGGCGAAGGCTAAGTCCCGGACGTAGGTGGTGTGGGTGAAGACGACCGACTCCGCGGACCAGCCTGATCCAGTCTCAGCGGTCAAGTAAATGTTGAACTCGTTGGCGTTGGCGTAGTAGAGCTTCTCGGGGACCCCCGGATGGAAGGTGAAGCTGTAGAGCCTCTCCAAGGGCCTTGTATAGATGATGTTGTCGGCTGCTGTGGCGGTGCCGGCGTAGTAGACCGATCCGGTCGTCTCGCCCCCGTCGGCGTAATAGATGGGGGCGAACCTCTCCATGACGGTCATCGTACCCGGCTTCATCTCCAGGACGGGCATCACCTGGGCTGAGGCGGCGTCGGCCGCCAAGGTCGGCGATGCCAGCAGAAGGAGGGCCAGGATCGCCGCACTTAAGGGTTTTTTCATCATGAGCAGACCTCCTCATCCGGACGGACCCCGGCAGGACCCGAGGGGAAGATTCCCGGATCGGGATCTTTCCCGGGCCGGCCCGAACCATCTATCGCGAGACGGTCTAGCGGATAGGGCCGGTCGATAGATCTATTGTCCATCCGCGATACAGAACTAAATAACCTTCTCGGTCTGCATGTTATTTAAATTCTTGTTCTGCTGACAAACTCCGCCGATACGCAGAAATGCAATTAATGTAGATGGAAATTAATATATACCCAAATATCTACTGATTTTATCCTATTTCTGTCTCCTCAAACCCGAATTTCGCGAGGGATATCTCTGGGGCGTGCCCCAAAACATGGAAGAAAAGTTGAATATCAGATCGGAGACCTCCTGAGATCCTGGAGAACGCTGATATAATATCAGGCCGAAGAGATCATCGAGATGCGAGATCGATTCCCTCGGCTGGTGGCATATACCATGACGGATCGTAGAGATGAGATCGGGGAGTTGCGGGCCTGCCCCTTCGTGGCGCGGTCGTGCCTGCAGGCGGGGTGCATGGCCTGGGACGAGCACGGCGGCGGATGCAGGCTGATCCCGACAAAAGAGGCCGCGAGCGCCTTCGACGCCCGCCTCCGGGAGGCGGCGCCCCTCCTCTACGCCTCCCTCCTCGACCTGGTCCGGGTGATGGAGGAGCGGGGGCGGGAGTGCGACGCCTGCGGCCCCGACCTCTGGGACTACGCTGCGGAGGTGAGGAGGTCCTTCCTCGACGAGCTCGTCGAGGCGCAGCTGAAGGTGGGGTGAGGATGGAGGTTGAATTGTCCATATCGGCAAAGAAGAAGACGCGATCGGTATCTCAACGGGGGGTGAAGACCGCCGAGGAGATAGCCGAAATTCTGAGGTCGCAGATGCCGGAGCTCTCTCGTCGCTACAAGGTGGCGTCCATCGGGATCTTCGGCTCCTACCTCCGGGGCGAGGCGGACGAGGAGAGCGACATCGACCTTCTGGTGGATCTGGAGGATGGCGACGAGCCCCTCACCCTTCTGGAGTTCATCGCCCTCGAAAACCATCTGAGCGATCTCTTGGGGGCGAAGGTGGACCTGGTGGAGAAGAGCGCCCTCAAGCCCGCCATAGGCCGGCGCATCCTGGAGGAGGTTCAAATGGTATGAGAGCAAAAAAAGGGGTCGATAAAATGGCGAATCACGATCAAATAGATTATTTATCACCAGATAAACCGCTAGAAGATCCTGAACTAGATCGATTAGGATACAGTAATTTTGCAGAGCACCTTGCAGATAGTATTTGCAAGATGGCTCCCCTTGAGGGATTTGTGATCTCAGTTTATGGGTCCTGGGGGTCAGGGAAATCAACATTAATAAATTTCATAAAATATTACCTAAATCAATTGCCTGAGGACGAACAGCCGATAATTGTACATTTTAATCCCTGGTGGTTTTCTGGTCAAGAAGATCTAACAATTCACTTTTTTGGCCAACTACAGGCTGAATTAGGCAAAGAGAAATGGATAACTGATCCTGACAAGTTAAAACACTTGATTGCAGAATTTTCGGATCTTTTATCTAAAACCCCTGAACCCACTATCAACATATTAGCGCGCGTAATAAATAAATTTACAAAAACTCATAAAAGTGTATCAGAATTTAAAGATAAAATTGCGAAAACATTACGAGAGCAGCAAAAGAAAATCTTAGTGATCATAGATGATATTGATCGTCTCACGGCTGATGAAATTCGACAGCTTTTCCGAGTTATTAAATCGGTTGCAGATTTTCCCAACGTCATTTACCTTCTAGCTTTTGATAAGCGAGTTGTTATAAACGCATTGGAAAAGACACAAGATATTCCTGGGGCTGGGGAAGAATATCTTGAGAAAATTGTTCAAACCCCATTTGAACTTCCCATTCCAGATAAGAACTCTCTTCGTTCACTACTTTTTGAGAAATTAAACCTAATTCTCACCGATACTCCTGAAGAACTATTTGATAAGAGATATTGGCTAAATGTTTACTTTCAAGGTATTGATCATTTCATAACCACACCCCGAGATGTTATCCGACTGACTAACACGTTGAACGTAACATATCCGGCTGTAAAAGGAGAAGTCAACTCTGTTGATTTCATTGCGATTGAAACCCTACGAGTCTTTTGCCCCATAGCGTATCACATGATTGGAGAAAATGAAGAAGAATTTACGAGACATAATAAAAGGGACGGCTTTATAGATTCAAAAATTGAAGGTCTCAAAAAGTTCCATAACTCTTGGATAGAAACAGTTCAGGATAAAGATCGTGAATCTGTCAAAAGATTGTTGACGGCGATTTTCCCCCGCGTGGGTTCGGCTTGGGGTGGTAGTAATTACGGTTGGGACTGGGAGTCTACATGGCGTAGGCAGCTTCGCGTATGCAGCCACGATGCATTCCCTATGTATTTCCGCTTGAATCTGCCAGAAGGCAGCATATCGTACACGGAAATGAAGGCTTTACTAGCTTTAGCCGATGATCCAGTGGCCTTCGCTAATAAACTTCTAGAACTTGCAAACCAAAAAAGACCAGATGGCACGACCCGTGTTAGGCAATTTTTTGAAAAACTCGAGGATTACACAGCTGAGGATGTCCCTGAAGAAGCTATACCTAAAATTTTAAAGGTATTTTTCGATATAGGAGATGAACTTCTGTGCCCAGAAGATAGAGATGAGATGCCATTTGGAAATAGCATTCGCATTATACGTATTTCACGGCAACTCTTACTTCGATTTGACGAAAATGAACGATATAATATCCTGAATAAATCCATGTCTGAGGGTCGAGCAATTTCGATGATCGTACATGAAGTAAGTGTCCAACGCCAAGGACTCGACAAGCATAAAGAGGGAGAGGTGGGAAGTGGTGCTGATGAAATACTTATCAATTCAGATCATCTCGATTTGTTGGAGAAAATCGCTCTCGAAAAGGTGGTTGAAGCTGCGCAAAACGGGACACTTCTTAATATATCAGATCTAGTATATGTCCTTTATTGGTGGAACAAATTCGATAAAATTGAAGATATAAGGCATTGGGTCCAAGAAGTTATAACTGATGACGACGTTTTAGCCATGTTTTTGGAGAAATTCCTTTCAAAAGGCTATAAGGGTTATTCCGATGGATACACAGAAGCCTATTACAGGCTCGACCCTAGAGTCCTGGAGCTGTTTCTCGATCTTTCTCAAATTATAGATCGTGCCAGAAAAATCGCCTATGATGAAGGGATAACAGAAAACCAAAGAAATGCACTAAAACAGTTCATCAAAGAGTACGAAATTCTTGAAGGTGGAGAAGATCCGAACGACTCATGGGTTAGGTCGAAATGGAAAATGGATTAGATAAAACGTTCCATCACGTTGGGTTTAAAGATAGTCCTTGTGCGATCTAAGAGAAATTTATACTTATCAAAACTGTCACCCACTTAAGGAGCCCGCCAACATGATCTCACGACGAGCCGAGGAGATGACCCCCTTTTTGGTGATGGACGTATTGGAGCGCGCCCGGGCGATGGAGCGCCAGGGGATCGACGTCGTCCACCTGGAGGTGGGCGAGCCGGACTTCGACATCCCCGCCCCAGTCCGGGAGGCGGTCGCGGCCGCCTTAGCCGAGGGGCACACCCACTACACCCACAGCTGCGGCGACCCGGAACTCCGGGAGGCGATATCCGACCACTACGCCGAAAGGTACTCCGTCACCGTCGACCCCGATAGGATCGTCGTCTGCTCGGGGACGTCCCCGGCGATGATGCTCGTCTTCTCGGCGCTTCTGGAGGCGGGGGATGAGGCGATCATCTCCGACCCCGGCTACGCCTGCTACCCGAACTTCATCAGATTTTCCGGCGGCGTCCCCGTGCCGGTGCCGGCCGCCGAGGCGGACGGCTTTCAGCTCAACCCCGGGGCCGTCGCCTCGCGGATCACCGATAAGACGAAGGCCATCGTCATCAACTCGCCGTCGAACCCCACGGGGACCCTCCTCTCCGCCCGAAGGATGGAGGCGATCTCCGATCTGGGGGTCCGGGTCATCTCCGACGAGATCTACCACGGCCTCGTCTACGCTGGGCGGGAGCGCTCGATTCTGGAGTTCGCCGAGGACGCCATCGTCCTCAACGGCTTCTCGAAGCTCTACGCCATGACCGGCCTTCGATTGGGGTACCTGATCGCTCCTCCCGAGCTCATCCGGCCGATCCAGAAGATGCAGCAGAACCTCTTCATCTGCGCCAACTCCGCCGTCCAGAGGGCGGGGATCGCCGCCCTCCGGGAGGCCAGCGACGACGTCGAACGGATGAGGCGGACCTACGACGAGCGGAGGCGGTTCATGGTAAAACGGCTCCGTAAGCTCGGCTTCGGGGTCGCAGTCGAGCCGACGGGGGCCTTCTACGTCTTCGCCGACGCCCGGCACCTCTCCTCCAATTCGTATAACCTCGCCTTCGATATCCTGGAGCGGGCCCGGGTCGGCGTCGCTCCCGGGATCGACTTCGGGGCCGAAGGCGAGGGGTACCTCCGCTTCTCCTACGCCAGCTCCATCGAGAGGATCGCCGAGGGGCTCGATCGGATCGAGGGTTATCTGGAGGCGCTCTGATCCGCCGACCCTGGGCGGGTGGCCTATTGAGAAGGGATAGAGAAGGGATAATTGTAGACGAAAATTTAAGTAGCCTAGAGATCATGGCGAGTTGATTTGCCGGATTTTAAATTAGGGCTTATCGGCATTCTGGAGACGGTGTTGAACTATGAAGAGTAGCATCCTGGCAGTAGCATTCGTTGTGGCGGCGGTTTTCGTCCTGTTGCCCTCGGGCGCAGGCGACCAATCCGCCGCCGAGGGGGCCCCGGCCCCTCATCTCAATTTGGAGAATATCACCAAGTCCTGGAACCTCACATTTCTCTTCGAGAATAGAGAAGAGGCGAGGGCGGAGTTCGACCGCCTGAAGCTGGAGGCCGAGACGATCAACGAGACCTACCGGCCCGCCTTCGAGGAGCTGAACGGTCCGGTCCTTCTGGGATACCTGGAGGACGAGAGGAACCTCTCCATCTCCCTCGACCTCCTCTCAACCTACGTCTACGCCCAAAACAGCCTCAACGTCAACGACGACTTCTTCGAGACCTTCATCTCCGAGATCCAGACCTTCTATGCCGACTATTACGCAGCCACGTCCTTCGCGGAGATCAGGCTCAAGTCGCTGTCGAGAGAGGAGTGGGAGGTCCTCTTCGGCGGGGAGCCGGGGCTCGAAGAATATCGGACGTACCTCGAGAGCGGCTACATCAGGTACGCTGACCACAGGCCGCGAAACGAGACCCACGCCGCCTTCATAGCCGAGATCGCAGATCAGCTGATGAAGCTTGAGACCCAGGCCATAAAGGAGATCACAAACAACGTCACCGTCGCCGGGAATGTTACCCTCACCGACGGTACGGAATACCCGGTCAACTACCAATCCTACTACAGGCTCCTGGCCACCGATCCGGACCGAGAGAACAGGAAGCTCTGTTACGATAAGAGGTTCTACCACCTCAAGGACGAGTCCGACAAGATGGCGGCCCTTTACCTGCTGAAGGCGAAGAAGGACGACCACCTCAGCCGGGAGCTGAACTACTCCGATGCTTACGCCTCCACGATCTTCGATAGCTACCTCTCCGAGGAGCAGATCGAGGAGATGAACTCCGTATTCAAGGAGAGGAAAGACGCCTTTTATGGGTACCACGAGTTCAAGAGGGAGAAGATGGGGGTGGACCGGCTGATGCCCTACGATCTTTTCCTCCAGCTCACCGACGACCCCGACCAGATCTACAACTACACCGAGACCCTGGCCGAGATCGGCGCCTCTTACTCCGGGATGGACCCCATCTTCAGCGAGATCTTCGCATATATGGTCACCAGCAACTTGATCGACGTATACCCGAACCCCGATAACGGAAAGCAGACCAGCGAATACTGCATGAGCCTCTTTCCCCTGAAGCTCCCGGGCATGATCTTTTTGAACTACGAGGGGCTGATATACGACAAGAAGACGGTGACCCACGAGGTGGGCCACGCCATCAACTTCTACCTCATGGGCAACTCCGTCGATTTCATCTACTGCGGCGGCCCGGAGTACGAGATGGAGATCCCCTCCACCTTCAACGAAGAGCTCTTTGTGGATTACGTCCTGGAGAACTCCGATCGAGAGACCGCCCTAGCGGTCCTGGACCAGCACATAGGCGAGTACAAAAACTACTTCACCTTCCAGAGCATGATCACCGAGTTCGAGCGCCAGGCCCATATCCTCTGCGATGGAAAGGACGAGATAAGCGGGGCCGAGCTGAACTCCCTATGGAGAGACCTCTGCAAGGAGTACGAGGACGAGAATATCGGCTACTACGACGAAGACTCTGCGGAATGGACGTATGTAGACCACATCTACCTCACCAATAACTACTACACCTTCAGCTACTCGCTTTCAAAAGCGATTACCCTATCTCTCTTCAAGATCTACAAGGAGAACCCCCAGGAGTTCAACGAGAGATACGTCGGCTACCTCTCCGCTGGGACGACGATGACCCCGCCCGAGAAGCTCGAGAAGTTCTTCGGGATAGAGATAAACAGGACCCTCTTCGAGGACGCCATGGACGTGGTGGAGATGAGAGTGAACCAGCTCCAGGAGCTGGAAGAGGTTGGGGTGACGGGGCTTTGAGCCCTCCCCCGGCCCCCTTCGTCTCTATTTCTATCTCTATTTTCTTCTCCACCGCCGAAGGGAGGAGGACTCCATCAGGCTGATCGGTCCGAGAGGGCCTCCTTCAGCCCTGGGACCTCCTCAGCCCCTATGGGGACGGTGATCGTCGAATTATCGAAGTCGTCTCCTACGGGCTCAAACCTTCCGCCGAGGTGCTCGGATAGGAAGGCCTCAGCGACGGCGAAGAACGACATTCTGTTCTCCGGCCGAGCGAAGCCGTGACCCTCATCTGGATAGAGGACGTAGGTCACAGGAATCCCCTTCTCCTGCATCGCCCCGACGATCTGGTCCGACTCGTTCTGGCTGACCCGGGGATCGTTGGCGCCCTGGCCTATCAGAAGAGGCCGCGCGATATTCTCGACGCGGTTGATGGGAGAGCGCTCGAAGAGGAGCCGTCGTCCCTCTTCGGTCCTGTGGTCGCCCATCCGGGTCGCGAAGAGCTCGATCTGAGGCTGCCAGTAGGGGGGTATCGTCTCGATCAGGGAGGTGAGGTTTGAGGGGCCCACTATGTCGACGCCGCAGGCAAAGACCTCCGGAGTGAAGGTGAGCCCCACCAGGGTCGCGTACCCTCCGTAGCTCCCGCCCATGATCGCCACCCTATCTGGATCTGCGATCCCCTCTCCCACCGCCCAATCGACGGCGTCGATCAGGTCGTCGTGCATCCTCGCTCCCCATTCCAGGTTTCCTCTGTTGACGAAATCCTTCCCAAAGCCCGTAGATCCGCGGAAGTTGACGCTCAGGACGGCGTACCCCCGGTTGGCAAGCCACTGATGGGCGGGGTTATAGTCCCAGACGTCCCGGGCCCAGGGGCCGCCGTGGACGTACAGGACCATGGGGAGGGGCTCCTCCGGCCTTCCGTCCCCATCCCGGTCGGATCCGAGAGGCAACGTATAGTAGCTCACCAGGTTCAGACCGTCCCGCGAGACGATGACGGTCGGGATCATCATCTTGGCTAAGGCCAGATCTTCCAGATCCTTACGATTTGTGAAGAGGAACTCCGCCTCTTTCTTCTCGCTATCGTACCGGTAATATCTGAAGGGGCCATCGTCCACGACGTAGACGACGATCCAGGTCCTGTCGTCGAGAGACCGGCTCACCACCTCGATGTCGCCATCGTCGACGGTTTTGAGGAAGGCCAGGTCGTCGCCCACCGATCCGTCGATCACCTGCCAGTCCTTCCGCTCGTAGGTGAAGGCAGCCGCCTGGACGTTCTTCTCAGTGGGGTGGACCATCCAGTCGCTGAAATCCGACCTCGGATCTTCGGCGATCAGGGTCTTTACCCCCGTCGCTGGATTCATGGCGAAGAGCGCCGCCGTATTCCGGCCGCGGCTGTCGACGAAGTACAAGATCTCGCCGGTCTTGTTGAAGCCGATCGATCCCGTCGTAATCACGTCCTCCATCGGGATCTCCGTGAAGACCTCCCATCCGCCTTCTCCCGTCGGCCGGAAGATCTCGGCACCGCCGTCGCAGGTCATATTCGTCGCAAACCTGACGGCATAATCGTCATCGATGTCGAAGGATGAAAAATATCCGTTCTCCTGGATCAGGGTCATCTTCCCGGTCTCTATGTTCAGGCGATAGAGGTCGTGGTACTCGGGATCGCGGTCGTTGAGGCCGACGATGATCTCCTCAGGGAAGTTGCGGCTGACCTTTACAATCCTGGCCTGGACATCCTCGAAGGGGGTGAGGTCTCTCATCTCGCCGCTCCTCAGGTTGACGCTGTAGATCCGCCAGTTCTCATCCCCGTCCTTGTCCTGGATATAGAGGATGTGCTCGTTGGTGTGGGCCCATGAGTAGGAGCGGATGCCCCGATAGGTGTCGTTGGTGACGGGCTCTGCAGCTTCCGGGTCCTCTATAGGTCCCACCCAGACGTTCAGGACCCCGTCTTTGGGGGCGAGGTAGCTGATCCTGGAACCGTCGGGGCTCGTTCGTACAGTGATCTTGTCGGGATTGCCGAAGAGCAGTTCTCGCGATATGAGCGGATCTGCATCTTCCGCGGGCATCTCTCCATCCGTCGAGCCGATCCCCTGGGCCCATCCCACTATCGAGAGGAGGGCAAGGACCGCTACTCCAATTAAAGCTCGTTTCATGAGTATCCCTCTAATTGAGCGATCTGCGAAGATCCGAACGAGACCACCGCACTGATCTTATTTAATAATCATGTTTAAGATTAATCCGATCTAGATGGTATGTATCCAGGCTGGAAAGAGAGGATCGTCTCGGCCCAAGAGCTCCCAACCCGGTATCCAAAGTGTAGACGAAGGGAGAGAATTTCGGTGATCCCGGCATATTGGCATCTGCTGCTCTCTTCGATCCATTTCATCCAGGCCTTCTCCTCCTCCCCGGCATCGTCCTGTAGATCCGGGCCTCGGGGTGGATCTTTCCCTCCATCCTCAGCCTCTGGACCTGCGCCCCCACCGACCCCATCCTCTCGGCGAACTGGCCGGCGACGAGCTTCTCGAGCCTCTTTCTCTCCGGCCCCTTCCCCTCGCCGATCCCGGGGCAGGTGGGGTTGTAGCCTATCTCGAGGACGATCGCTCCCGCAGGGCCGGACTTTTCGACGACGACGAAGGGAAAGAGGCGGCAGGCCGTCGGCCGCACTGGGTAGATGGTGCACCCCCTCCCTTCCTGGAAGAAGACGCAGGATCCGTCCGGCTCCCTCGACCTCATCACCGGGAGGTCCAGGATCACCTTCTTCCCGCCTTCCTCGACCATGACAGATCCCCTCCTATCTTCATAGAGGGTGTCGACAAACTCTTGGGGGTCCAGGCCCGTCTTCTTGCTGATGGCGTCGATGTCCCTCTCCGTCAGGTAAATCAGGTTGCTCTTCTCCAAGAACTCCGCCATCCTCTCGGGGGGGATGAGGTCGTCGAACTCCCGGGGCCTCCGGTGATGGCAGCAGGAGCCGCAGCGCTGACACTTGAAACGAACGCCGCCGAAGGCGGCTCTGATCTCCACCCGGACCGGCAAGAAGATCCCTCAAAAAAAGAAAAAAAGAGAAGGGGGTTTCAAAGGAGCTTCTTGATCGGGTGGTTCGGGTCCAGAACTTCCAGGCCGAGCTCTTTTGCGCTCTCTGCGCACATGATGTCGACCATGGCCGCGGCTGGGAAGACCATCGTCGCGTTCTCGATGGGGCCGTAGAGGTAGTAGTCGGCTCCCATGATCCCGGCGACGAGGTTCGATCCGATGTCCACCGGCGGGAAGGCTGCCTTGTTCACCTTCTTGTACTTCTTCATCCAGTCCCAGGCGGAGGCGCCGTTGTGGTAGCCTGCGCCGACGGGGAGCCCCAGGAGGGCCTTGACGGCGATCCCGGCCCGGATGGTGGCGCCGGAGCCGTTCCCGAGGGGCATGGCGGCGACGTCGATGAGGGGCCTGGTGATCCCCGCCTCGGCGGCGTAGTCGAGCATCCCCTTCTCCGCGCCTCCCGCAGCCTTGGTGAGGACGTCCATCTTCCCCTTGGTGGTGGAGTCGAGGGCGTTGAAGGCGAGGACTATGGCGGCGTCGAGGTCGCTCTCCTTGACGGCCTGGAACTCCTCAGGGGTGATGCTGGCGTTGATGGAGTTGTGGATCGCCCGGTCGGCGACGCCGATCTCGGTGGCGTACTTGACCCCGAAGCCCCGCACGCTCGGGGCGCTGGAGTCCACCAGGAAGGGGGCGTCGGATATCTCGACGAACCAGTCCAGGTACTTGGTCATGGCTTCGTTCGTCTCGGCGACGATCTGGTTGAAGCAGGGGTTCCCGGTGGTGTCGCTCATCTCTTCCTGGTCCTTCCAGAGCTTCTCCGCGGCAGCCACATCGAAGATACCCTTCTCCTCGTTGGTCACTATCTTGTGCCGGGAGTAGAACATCGTCCCAATGCACACGGTGGGGTACTCGCCGGGCTGACCTCCCACCTTGATCTTGCCGAACTCGAATACCTCTTGTTTCTTGTCAAACCTGAACATATCAAACCCTCACGCAACCGCCAGCAAATAGTATGCCAGCACTAATATTAATCCTCCACAGACCCCATAAAGGACGCCTATATCTCTGCCGATCTTCTTGCCCTGCCTCTGGGCTATCTCCGCGCTGACGAACTCGATCTTCTCGTCGATCTTGGCCAGCTTGTCCAGGACCTCCCTGTACTGGTCCGGGTCTACTACGACGCTGGGTACTACGTCTCGATTGTTTTGAGCCATGAATGTATCACCTCAGGTCATAATGTACACTGGCAAGAGGACCATCAGGATCGCGAAGAGGAACCCGACGACCGCTCCGATCGGCATCGCGGCGTTTACCCCCGAGCTGAGCTTCTGATCTCTGACCACCAGCTGCGCCCTGTACAGGACGCTGTCGGTGATCTGGTCGAAGGGCCCCATGAAGGGGGCCAGCACCGTGGGAAGCCCCTTTCCGTATGGGATGTCGGCAGTTATCGGCTTCCCTGCTCCTGCGCCCTCTCCGCTCACAATCTCTTCATCTGCCATCTCACATCCCTCCGATGCTGAGGATCAGTCCGAAGAGGACCAGAACGATCGTCAGCCCCGCTGCGATCCCCTCGATCTTTCCGGCGTAGATGCCGGCAGAGTACTTGTTCTGGATCCCCATGTTCATGACTGCGGCGTCGATCTGCCTCATCCGTGCCCGGATGTTGGCGATCTCCCCCGCCATGGGACGAAGGCCGTGGGCCTCCTCCTCCGCTTCGCCCTCGGATATCTCCACCGCCATGGGCTCAACGTCTAGGGCGCCCGGATCTTTGGAGACGCACTCCTTGATCTTGGAGACGATGGTGCCGGTATCCTCGGTGTCGATGATGTTGATCGTAGTTATCTGCTGCTTGAACCTCTCAATCGCCTCTGGAGTCAGGTTCTGGATGAAGGGGATGGCGCCCGTCGCCCCCACGATCCTTCCTTCCTGATCGATGCCGTTGGCGGCGAAGGCCTCAATCGCCTGCCCCGTGATGTGGCCCTTGACCTCCATCCCGGTTATGATCAGAAACCTGATGTTGGGGTTGGAGATGATGTTGGCCACCATCTTCTCGATGCCGATGTTCTCGGTCTTGCAGGGGCCTGCGAGGGCTGATCCCGCATCGATGAAAGGCGCGTTGTTCAGGTGAGACCCGCAGGTCACCACAGCCACCGGGCTCTCGGGGTTTCCCACCACGTACTCGCCGGTGAGCCAGGGCCAGGGGTCGGATGTCGGCTTCTTGTTGGCCATTCAGAAGACACCCCCATGGGAGAGTAAGTACACGAAGGCGACGACGAGGCCGATGATGAACCCGTACCAGATGTTGGTGTAGATCCCCGCCATGTAGCTCGCCCCCTCCCTCCCCTTGTAGGAGTTGAGGAGCGGCGCCCGGGGGTCAAGGGAGTTGACCAGGTCGTCGGCTGCCTTGTTTATCTCATCGATCTGGGCCATGATCGGGTCCAGAGCGAACTGGATGACGTCGTCCCTCTCCTCTGCGATCATCCCCTCCAGGGGATCGAAGACCAGGTGCAGATCGGAGGGAGAAGCTCTGACTATTCCCATCTACATACCTCCCTCAGGAAGAAGACCCGTCCCCTTGACGCCGGCGGAGTCCCTCTTCACCAGATCGAAGAACTTCTTGAAGAAGACGATCCAGACGACGGCGGCCACGAATATCGAGACGAAGCCCTCGACGCCTATGGTCTCCAGGGACGCGATCCCGACGGCGAACATCGCCAGGGCTCCCGCGGAGACGGAGTGGACGAGGGTTCTGTCCTGGGTCTCGTCGGGGCCGAGGTTGGCGTTGAAGGGGTGCAGTATGGCCAGGCTTCCGATGATGAAGACTATGGCTATATATCCGGTATCGATGACGTTTGCGATGATAACCCGATAGTCTATAACTCCGGAGATCATGACCCCCAGGCCTATCAGGACTATCGCCCCGGCGCCGCCCAGGGTCATCAGAGCCTCCTCCAGGACGGGGATGTTCATCTTGATGATCTTGTTAGTGAGAAGGCCTACGACGTATCCGAAGCCCATGGAGACGGCGATCCCTATGATGGGGCCGGCGACGCCTCCGATGGATAGGCCGAACATCGCTGCGACGAGCCCCATCCCCATGGCCATCAGGCCGATGGACGGAACTCCCGTGCCGATGCCGTAGCTGCAGACCCTCCTGACGGCGTCCGACCCCATCACCACAGCGGCGATGACGCCGAGGCCAGCCAGGAACGAGAAGTAATCGGTCCCGGTGACCTCGTTTAGGACGTGGGCCAGGTATATGCCGAGGACTCCGCCGCCGAGGCCGTACATCATCAGCTTCGTC
Organism: Methanothrix harundinacea 6Ac; assembly: GCF_000235565.1. Taxonomy (NCBI): domain Archaea; kingdom Methanobacteriati; phylum Methanobacteriota; class Methanomicrobia; order Methanotrichales; family Methanotrichaceae; genus Methanothrix; species Methanothrix harundinacea. The sequence continues at coordinate 2,261,514 of NC_017527.1, read as the reverse complement.
TTGTCGATCTTGGCTGCTCCTCCACCTGCTGCAACGCTCATATCAGTGACCTCCCGAAATCAGGACGGCGAATATTGCAATGATCAGCGATGCCACCAGACAGACCTGGAAGGCCCGCGGAACCCGCTTGAACTTGGGGTCGTGGAACCCCTCGATCGTCCCCTGGATGTTGTAGGAGGCGATGACGGCGTTCACCACGAAGATTCCGATGGCGAAGAAGGCCGAGAGGCCCGGGTCCCGGTTGATCTGATAGAGGACGTAGTAGATCAGGGATCCACCGGCGCCGCCGAGGAGGCCGCCGATCGTCCCGCTGACGAAGCAGACGGTGGGTATGCCCTGGCCGACGGTCCCGGGGGCGACGTAGGGCGCCTGGGAATCTTTGGTGATCGGGTCGTAGTTCGCCTTGGCGGATGCCAAGGGAGTCCCGACGCCGTAGATGTAGACCCAGTTTCCGACGATCATGGTGGCATCGATCATGATCATGGCGCCGACGGCACCGCTGATAACCACCAGGAGAATGCTGTCGGTGTAGTTCAACATCAGGCCGGCGCTCAAGAGGCCGGTGAGGCCAGAGCCGGCGGCCAGCTGCACAGTCCCGGTCCCCACCCCGGTGGCCTGGGCCATGGCGGCTGGTGCGCCACCGACGGGGACGAAGTGGACGCCTATGCCCACCAATAGCCCGCCAATGACGATCTCAATTATGTGCACTAGCATGTTAGCGTCAATCGGAGGAATCATGCCTCAATGTCCCCCTTGTATTCGGGATAGGGCCCGTACCTCTTTCTCGCTCTGATCTCCAGGATTCTGTTGTAGACGATGAACAGAATGACGATCACTATCCCGGTCAGGACCGCATACCATCCCTGGGTGGCGGGATCGAAGATGGTGGTCCGCCAGTTGTCCAGGAAGACCGTCAGCCCGAAGGCCATCCCGGTGACGGGGCCTCCGAATCGGGCGCAGAACCAGACGTTGTCGATGGAGCTCCTCAGGCCAGCCTCGGCCCTGGTGACGATGTCACCGGAGTTGGCGGCGTTGAGCCCCGCCCCGAAGATGTAGTTCTGAAACTCCCTCTCTCCTCCATAGTGGACGTCTCCCGTAGACGATCCTATGGCTCCGATGGCGAGCCCCCATATCATGGCGACGAGGGGGAACGGGAACGGGTGCTGAATCGGAAGCCACGGGGCTGTCATGATGTAGGAGATGGTGACTACGCAGAAGGCAGTGATGTACGCATGTGCCATGATGGCGGTGGTGTGAGTCCGCAGAACGTCCAGGTAGACGTACTGGTTGAACCGCGCCTGGCTCGTGTTCCTGCCCATGTAGGCGGTGACAGAAAAGATGCCGTTGAAGATCGCGGCCATAACCGAGCCGATGGCGATCGCAAAGAACGCGTTCATGCCATACCCGGACATCAAGACACTAGCTGTAACTGCGGCAAGGGCGGCGTAAAGAGCGTTCGATGGGGGCTCTCCAGAGATGGCTTTGTTGTATATCCTGTGGGTGTGACCCACCTGGGCAGCCAACTGGACCTGTGAGTTGGGGTTGCTCTGAGAACCCACATCGGACTCTAAGTCCTCGCTTGCACCGGCTACTGTCGCAAGGGCGCCCATAGCTGCTAGGAGCCCCATGCTAACCATGTCCATTTGCTCTCCTCCTTTTTAATTCTTGCCAAATCATAGTAATCTATGAAAAATTTGGCCAGTAACGTACTGACTATCGGTTACTGGACTTATAAAGCTTTCGAAATGGAAATGAAAGCCCCATTTTTGTTTTTTGTCCCGGTTTTAGTGAGCCCGAAAGATCTGAAATCCCCAAATAAAAGCCTGAAATATAAAAAAAACAAGGAAGAACAGTTTGGGGCGAATTATTCCTGAAATATGTAGGAATAATGGCGATATGGCCCATCTAACTCGGAATGATCGATATAAATCCCAGATCGTCCGGAAGATGCCCTCTATCTCCCTCACCACGGCTCCTTCTTCGCCTTGATCCTGTAGCCGAGGACGTTCATCACCCTGTGGAGGACGGGGGTGACGACCAGGACGATGAATATCACCTCGGCGGTGAAGCTCTCGGAGAACCACCGGGGGGCGAGGAGGAGGGTGAGGGCCCAGCTCCCGAAGACGAAGTCGAGCTGGTCGACGAGGAAGAGCGCCGCCCCCCGCTCCATCCCCATCCTCCGCTTGAAGAAGCTGGCGACGATGTCCCCGGCCATCGCCCCCAGGGAGAGGCCGACGAGGACGAGGATCAGCTCGAATCCGCGGCCGAAGCCCGGGAGGCCTAGATCAGGCCTCACGGCCGCGATGGCGTGGAGGAGGAGGCCCAAGAGCACCCCCGCCAGGGTGCCGGCGATCGTTCCCCGAAAGGTCTTCCCGTCGCCGAGGATCCGGCGGCCGTCCGGGAAGGTCCTCCCGAAGTCGAGGGGCCTCCCCCCGCCGAAGATGACGGCGAAGTTGTTCGGCAGGTAGGCCGGCAGCATCAGCCAGATCGCGATTATCACCGAGTGCAAGATCTCGTTCCCTCCAGGGGCTCGCCTAACGGCGTGACTCCACCGACGCCTCGATATATCAAGGTATCCGAGGCGTAGCTGCCTATCGGGCATGGGGGAGATCTGGGTGGCGCCGCCAAGACCCCTCCCGCCGGGCGGGGGTCGGCCCTTCCCCTGCCATCCTTCGGGGGAGCGCCCCGGCCCGGGGGCGCCCCACCCCTCGGATCGAAAACGTTAAGTTCGACGAGGGGATGGAGGTGGTGAGCGCCGATGGTCTAGTGGTTATGACTTGGGCCTTCCAAGCGGCAGGGATCGCGGAGCAAGCCCAAAACCCGGGTTCGAATCCCGGTCGGCGCATCTTGTTTTGTGGGATCCGGCTCAACCTCGTCATATGACGAACTCCTCTTCGTTAACTTTATATTCTAAAGAGCCCCCTCTCTGGCTCATGTCTGCCGGGGGGGATATCTCCGATGTTCGAGGACTGCTCGCAGAGAAGATGGCTGGTGAGATAACTTTATCACAGAATCCCGGCGAGACCCTGAAGAAGTGGCGGAGGAACTTCGGCGTAACCCAGACGGAGCTCTCCAACCATCTGGGAATCTCGCCGTCGGTGATAAGCGACTACGAAAGCGGAAGAAGACGGTCGCCCGGCATTTTGATCGTCAGCAAGATCATCGATGCCCTCCTCACCATCGACGAGCTCCGGGGGAGCTGCACCGCCCGGACCTACAGCGCCCTGCTCAGCGACGGCGGGTCCTTCGGGCGGATATGCTGCGTATGCGAATACTCCGAGCCGGTCCCCCTCTCCAAGTTCGTAGATCGGATCGGCGCCTGCGTCGTCTGCGGGGACGTCGACGTCCCTATCTACGGCTATACGATCATCGACAGCTTGAAGGCTATTTTGGAGCTTCTTCCCGAACAGTTTCACAGGATCTACGGCCGGAGCACCGCCCGGGCCCTGATCTTCACCGGCGTCTCCACCGGCAGGTCGCCGATGGTGGCGGTGAGGGTAAGCCACCTCAAGCCCGGCGCCGTGATCCTCCAGGGGATCGACCCCTCGGGGGTGGACGGCGTCGCCAGGAGGATCGCGGAGCTGGAGAGGATACCCCTCCTCGCGACGACCCTCTCCACCGAGGATCTCGCCGAGAATCTGAACAACAGGTGATGCTTTGCCCGCGGGGATAGTCAGCTATGGGGTCTACGTGCCCAGGTACAGGATAAAGGCCGAGGAGATCGCCAGGGTCTGGGGAGAGAGGGAGGACATGGCCAAGGGGCTGAACGTCTTCGAGAAATCCGTCCCGGACACCGACGAGGACGCGGTGACTATGGCCGTTGAAGCGGCGAGGAATGCCGTCAGGCGAGCCTCCATCGATCCCTTCAGGATCGGGGCGATCTACGCGGGCTCCGAGAGCCACCCCTACGCCGTAAAGCCGACGGGGACGATCGTCGGCGAGGCCCTGGGCGTCGACCACCAGCTGACGGCGGCGGACTTCGAGTTCGCCTGCAAGGCGGGGACGGCGGCGGTCCAGGCCTGCCTCGGCCTGGTGGCGGGAAAGCTGATCGATCTGGGCCTTGCCATCGGCACCGACACGAGCCAGGGCGCCCCCGGCGACGCCCTGGAGTACACAGCCGCTGCCGGCGCCGCCGCGTACGTCATAGGCTGCGAGAACCTGGCGGCGGAGATCGAGGGGTTCTACTCCTTCACCACCGACACCCCCGACTTCTGGAGGCGGGAGGGGATGGCCTACCCGGAGCACGGGGGGAGGTTCACGGGGGAGCCGGGCTACTTCAAGCACGTCACCAGCGCCACCCGGGGCCTCTTCAAGAAGATGGGGACGATCCCCGAGGATTACGATTACGCCGTCTTCCACCAGCCGAACGGGAAGTTTCCCGCGAGGGTCGCCTCGAAGCTCGGCTTCTCCGCCGAACAGATCGAGCCGGGGCTCGTCGTCCCCTGGATCGGAAACACCTACTCGGGCTCAAGCCTCATCGGCCTCGCCGCGACCCTGGACGTAGCCCGCCCCGGGGAGAGGATATTCCTCGCGAGCTTCGGGTCGGGGGCGGGGAGCGACGCCTTCAGCATCAGGGTCGAAGAGGGGATAGAGGAGATAAGGGACCGAGGGCCGCGGGTAAGAGATTACATGAAGGACGTCCGCTACCTGGACTACGCCGTCTACGCCAAGCACAAGGGAAAGCTGAGGCTGTGAGACCATGAGATCGGTATCGATTATCGGAGCTGGATGCACCCGGTTTGGGGAAAGGTGGGACGACTCCCTCCGGGACCTGGTGGTGGAGACGGGGATCAGGGCCCTGGAGGATGGGAACGTCTCCGGCGAGGAGATCGACGGCCTCTACGTCGGGAACATGAGCGGCGGCCGGTTCGTGGAGCAGGAGCACATCGGCGCCCTGATATCCGACTGCGCCGGCCTCTCCCGCCTCCACGTCCCCAGCACCAGGGTCGAGGCGGCCTGCGCATCCGGGGGGCTCGCCCTCCGCCAGGGGATCCTGGCGGTGGCGAGCGGCTACTCCGACGTCGTCATCGCCGCCGGGGTCGAGAAGATGACCGACGTCACCGGCGGCGTCGCCGCGGACGCCCTGGCCGCCGCCGCCGACCGGGAGTGGGAATGCTTCTTCGGGGCGACCTTCCCCGCCCTCTACGCCATGATCGCGAGGCTCCACATGCACCGGTACGCTACGACCCGGGAGGACCTGGCGGCGGTGGCGGTGAAGAACCATCACCACGGGAGCATGAACCCCATATCTCAGTACCAGATGGAGATCACCGTCGATAAGGTCTTGAACTCCCCCCTCGTCGCCGACCCCCTCCGGGTCCTGGACTGCTCGCCGATCACCGACGGGGCTGCCGCCGTCGTCCTCGCCCCGACGGAGGAGGCTAAAAAGTACACCGACAGCCCCATCAGGATCCTGGCGACGGCCCAGGCCAGCGACACCCTCGCCCTCCACGACCGGCGGGATATCACCACCCTCGACGCCTCGGTCTTCGCCGCCAGGAGGGCCTTCCGCATGGCGGGGCTGGAGCCGGAGGACGTGGACCTCGCCGAGGTCCACGACGCCTTCACCATCGGGGAGATCGTGGCGATCGAGGATCTGGGATTCTTCGATAAAGGCGATGGGGGGAGAGCCACCCGGGAGGGGCTCACCGCCATCGGCGGGGAGATCCCCATCAACACCTCTGGAGGGCTGAAGGCCTGCGGCCATCCCGTCGGCGCCACGGGGATAAAGCAGGCCTACGAGATGGTCCTCCAGCTCCGGGGCGAGGCGGGAGAGCGGCAGGTCGAGGGCGCCGACGTCGGCCTCACCCACAACGTCGGCGGGTGCGGCGGCACCGCCATCGTCCACATCATGTCGAGGTGACCAATTGTCCACAGTCCCACGGTTCTGGAGACACATACCCCAGAGGTACAACCTGGTGGGGACCCACTGTCCCAAGTGCGACGAGTATTACTACCCGCCGAGGACGATCTGCCCCAACTGCCGGAGAGCCGCCAAGATGGAGGATTACAAGTTCGATGGCCGAGGGACGGTGGTCACCTACACCACCATCTACAACGCCACCGACGACTTCAAGAGGCAGACCCCCTACAACCTCGCCATCATAGAGCTGGAGGAGGGGCCGAGGCTGACGGGCCAGGTGATCTGCGCCCCCGAGGAGATCGAGATCGGGATGAGGGTGAAGCCCGTCTTCAGGATCCTCGGCAAAGACGGGGACCGGGGGATAATCTACTACGGGACGAAGTTCGTCCCCGTCGAGGGCTCCATATAGCCCCCTCCCGGCCGGCTCCCGGCACCGTCCATTCTTCTCCCCGGCCCGGGAAGTCCGCTTGCCTGCGGGGACCTCCGCCCCCCCCGGGGCTGGAGGGGGGGGCACGTTAAGGCTAAGTAGCCAAAGGTCTATCCCTCCTTTCCCGCAAAAGCCTCGGGGATGGGAGATCCCCCCCCGGCGGGATGAAGTCTTCGAATAAAATATATCAAATCAAAATTTCGCAGCTGCCGGCTTGCGATTAATTCGGGAAAACCGTTATATATAATGCGATAATTCAATTGTGGGTCATTTATGTTATCGGGGGCGAATCCGGTCTTGAGCGAAGTAGTTGAGGAGTACGACGCGAGCACCATCCAGGTCTTGGAGGGGCTCGACGCCGTCAGGCGAAGGCCCGCCATGTACATAGGGAGCACCAACCTGGCCGGCCTCCACCATCTCGTCTACGAGGTGGTGGACAACAGCATAGACGAAGCCATGGCCGGCCGGTGCTCAGAGATCAACCTCGTCCTCCACGCCGACGGCACCGCCTCGGTGAGGGACGACGGCCGGGGCATCCCCGTAGACATCCACGAGCATTACAAGAAGCCGGCGCTGGAGATAGTGATGACGAAGCTCCACGCCGGGGGAAAGTTCGACCACAAGTCCTACAAGGTCTCCGGCGGCCTCCACGGCGTCGGGGTCTCCGTCGTCAACGCCCTATCGGAGTGGATGGAGGTGGAGGTCCGGAGGAACAACCTCGTTTACTGGCAGAGGTACGAGCGGGGGAGGCCCGTCTCGGACCTGGAGGTCCACGGCGTCTCCGACCACACCGGGACGACCGTCCGGTTCAAGCCCGACCCCGAGATCTTTGAGGCCGTCGAGTTCAGCTTCGATACCCTGGCTAGCCGCCTCCGGGAGCTGGCCTTCTTAAACCGCGGCCTGAAGATATCCGTCGAGGATGAGAGGACGGCCAAGAGGAGGGAGTACCTCTACGACGGGGGCATCGTCTCCTTCGTCGAGCACCTCAACAAGAACAAGGACATCCTCCACTCCCCGCCGATCTACTTCAACCGGGAGAAGGACGGAACCTCCGTCGAGGTGGCCCTCCAGTACAACAACACCTACAACGAGAACGTCCTCTCCTTCGCCAACAACATCAACACCCGGGAGGGGGGAACCCACCTCGCCGGCTTCCGGGCCGCCCTCACCAAGACGACGAACGAGTATGCCAGGGCGAACAAGCTCCTCAAGGACGATACCAAGCTCACCGGCGACGACCTTCGGGAGGGGCTCGTCGCCGTCATAAGCGTGAGGCTCGCCGACCCCCAGTTCGAGGGGCAGACGAAGACGAAGCTCGGGAACAGCGCCGTCGGGGGTATCGTCAGCTCCCTCGTCTCCGAGGGGCTGTCCGAGTTCTTCGAGGAGAACCCCCTGGTGACGGTGAAGATCGTCGAGAAGGCGACCCAGGCCTACCGGGCGCGGGTCGCGGCCCGGAAGGCGAGGGAGCTGACCCGGAGGAAGAACGCCCTCAGCTCGGGAGGGCTACCCGGAAAGCTCGCCGACTGCGCCGAGAAGGACCCCCAGCTATCGGAGCTATACATCGTCGAGGGCGAGTCGGCTGGCGGCTCGGCGAAGCAGGGGAGGAACCGGCACTTTCAGGCGATCCTCCCCCTCCGGGGTAAGATCCTCAACGTCGAGAGGGCGAGGCTCGACAAGATCCTGAAGAACAACGAGATCCGAAACATCATCACCGCCCTCGGCACCGGGATCGGGGACGACTTCCAGCTGGACCGGGCTAGGTACCGGAAGGTGGTGATCATGACGGACGCCGACGTCGACGGCTCCCATATCCGGACCCTCCTCCTCACCTTCTTCTATCGGTACATGCGGGAGCTCGTCGAGGCGGGCTACGTCTACATCGCCCAGCCTCCCCTCTACCAGGTGAAGAGGGGTAAGGCCGCGACCTACGCCTACTCCGAAGCGGATCTGGCCGGAATCCTGGAGGGGTCCGGGGGGAAGGCGACGGTCCAGAGGTACAAGGGCCTCGGGGAGATGAACCCGGAGCAGCTCTGGGAGACGACGATGGACCCCGAGAGGAGGACGATGCTGAAGGTGACCCTGGAGGACGCCATGGAGGCGGACGAGATCTTCTCGATCCTGATGGGAGAGAAGGTGGAGCCCCGGCGGGAGTTCATCGAGGCCCACGCCCGGGACGTGAGGAACCTGGACGTCTGAGGTGAGAAGATGACGGAGATAGACGTCGACATAACTTCGGAGATGAAGTCCTCATACATCGATTACGCCATGAGCGTCATCGTAGGGCGGGCCCTCCCGGACGTCCGGGACGGCCTCAAGCCCGTCCACCGCCGGATCCTCTACGCCATGTACGAGCAGGGGATGACCCACGATCAGCCCTACAAGAAGTCGGCGAGGGTCGTCGGAGACGTTATGGGTAAGTACCACCCCCACGGCGACGCTGCCATCTACGAGACGATGGTGAGGATGGCCCAGGACTTCTCGATGAGGTATCCCCTCATCGACGGCCAGGGGAACTTCGGATCCATAGACGGCGATCCGGCGGCGGCGATGAGGTACACCGAGGTCCGCCTCTCAGAGATCGCCGGGGAGATGCTGACGGATATCGAGAAGGATACCGTCGACTTCGTCCCCAACTACGACGACTCCCTCAAGGAGCCGACGGTCCTCCCCTCGAAGCTCCCCAACCTCCTCGTCAACGGCTCCTCCGGGATCGCCGTGGGGATGGCGACGAACGTCCCGCCCCACAACTTGAGCGAGGTGGCGGGGGGGATTACGAGGCTGATCGACGATCCCGATTCGACTTTAGAGGACCTGATGGAGGAGCTCCCCGGCCCCGACTTTCCGACGGGGGGCTACATCCTCGGAAGCTCCGGGATCGAGGCCGCCTACGCCACCGGCCGGGGGATCATCAAGCTCCGGGCAAAGTCGGTGATCGAGAGGGGCGACCGGCCTAAGATCGTGGTGACGGAGCTGCCCTACCAGGTGAACAAGGCGAAGGTCGTCGAGACGATCGCCGACCTGATCAAGGCGGACCGGGTCGACGGGATCTCCGACCTCCGGGACGAGTCGGACCGGGAGGGGATCCGGCTCGTCGTCGAGCTCCGGTCCGGGGTCAACCCCGAGGTGGTCATCAACCAGCTCCACCGGCAGACCCAGCTGGAGACCTCTTACAGCATCATCAACGTCGTCCTCGTCGACGGCCAGCCGGCAACCCTCCCCCTCCGGGATATCCTGAAGCAGTACGTATCTCACAGGGCCGAGGTGATCGAGAGGAGGACCAGCTACGACCTCGACCGGGCGGAGAAGAGGGCCCACATCCTGGCGGGGCTCCTCATAGCCCTCGGGAAGATCGATGAGGTGATCAAGCTCATCCGCGCCGCCGAGTCGCCCTCCGAGGCCAGGGCCGCCCTCACCGAGGCCTTCGGCCTCTCCGAGGAGCAGACGAAGGCGATCCTGGATATGAGGCTTCAGAGGCTGACCGCTCTCGAGCAGGGGAAGATCCGGTCCGAGGAGATGGACCTGGAGGTGGCGATCGCCCGGTTCCGGGAGATCCTCGCCGACCCCCGGGAGATCCTCAACATCATAAAGCAGGAGCTGGCAGAGCTCGTAGGAAAGTACGGCGACGGCCGGCGCACCCAGATCATCGAGGCGGAGGAGGAGATCGAGCTGGAGGATCTGATCCAGGAGGAGGAGGTGGCGGTGACCATCACCAGCGACGGCTACATCAAGCGGCAGCCCCTCTCCGCCTACCGCCAGCAGAGGCGGGGTGGGATGGGGGTCATGGGGGCCGACACCAAGAGCGAGGACTTCGTCACCGACCTCTTCATCGCCACCACCCACGAGTACATCCTCTTCTTCACCGATATGGGCAAGGCCCACTGGCTCCGGGTCTTCGACGTCCCATCCTTCGGCAGGACCGCCCGGGGCAAGTCGATCGTAAACCTCCTATCCCTGGAGGCGGACGAGAAGATCACCGAGGCGATCCCGGTCAAGAGCTTCGACTCCGAGGGGTTCATCGTCATGGCCACGTCCCTGGGTCAGGTCGTCAAGACCCCCATCCGGGCCTACAGCAACCCCCGGAAGGGGGGGATCAAGGCCGTCAACCTCCGGGGCGACCGGCTCGTGGCCGCAAGGCTCACGGGCGGCGACCAGGACCTGATCCTGGCCACCGCCGGCGGCAAGGCGATCAGGTTTTCCGAGGGGGACGTCCGCCCCAGCAACCGGGGGTCCATGGGGGTCCGGGGGATCACCCTGGAGGGCGACGACGAGGTGATCTCTATGGACGTGGTCCGGCCGGGAGCCTCCCTCCTCACCGTGACGAGGCAGGGGTACGGTAAGAGGACGGAGCTCTCCGAGTACTCTCCCCACCGGCGGGGCGGCAAGGGGATGAAGAACATCGACTCCAGGAAGGGGGACGTCGTCGCCTCCCGGACCGTCTCCGAGGAGGACGAGCTGATGATCACCACCAAGGACGGGGTGATGATCAGGATCCCCGCCTCCGACATCAGGATCCAGGGCCGGGCGACCCAGGGGGTCCGGATCATGCGGCTGAAGGCGGGGGACGAGGTGGCGGCGGTGGCGCGGATCAACTAGGCCGCGGCCGCCAACCGTCCCCATTTACGTTTTCTTCTTGTCCGCCTTTCATTTTATGGCCTGAATGTCAAAACCCAATAGAATCTACAAAAAAAATTCGTTGATGGATATGCAGACCTCCAACTTCGCCCGGTCCGGCTCCGACCCCCGGGCCGTCGCCATCTCCCGCACCCAACCTCGCGGCTGGACCGGCCGCGCGTACGAGCCGCTGGCGCCACCCTGGCGCCTCCTCGCGGCGGCGAAGAGCGGCGCCATCGACGAGGACGAGTACATCCGGCGCTACCGCTCGGAGGTCCTCTCGAAGCTCGACCACGCCACGGTCTATGCCGACCTCGGCGAGGACGCCATCCTCCTCTGCTGGGAGAGGGCGGGGGCCTTCTGCCACCGGCGGCTGGTGGCGGAGTGGTTCGAGGAGTAGCTGGGGGTATCGGTGCCGGAGGTGGGCGCGGGCGGCGAGGAGGATCGGGGGCAGACGAGGCTGGGGGAATGGTGACAACCGACGATGAGCACAGAAACACCCCAAATTTCGCCGATCTCGCCGAAAGATTTTAAGCGATCCGGACCTTGATGGTAACCGGTGAAAGACTTCTTCATCAGCTACACCAAGGCCGACAAAGAATGGGCGGAGTGGATCGCCTGGCACCTGGAGGAGACGGGCTATTCGACCGTGATCCAGGTCTGGGACTTTAGGCCAGGCTCCAACTTCGTGCTGGAGATGGACAAAGCCTCCAGGGAGACTGAGCGGACGATCGCAGTCCTCTCGCCGAATTATCTGGAGGCCTTTTACACCCAGCCAGAATGGGCAGCTGCATTCAAGAAGGACCCGAAGGGCGAAAAGGGCTCACTTCTTCCGGTCCGCGTCAGGGAATGCAAGCCCGGAGGACTGCTGGGCCCCATCGTCTATATCGACCTCGTCGGGCTCGATGAAAAGATCGCTATGGACAGCCTACTCGCTGGAGTGAAGCGTGAACGAACACGGCCACCTGAAGCACCCATCTTTCCTGGACTCCAAGGCCATTCCGTCCCCAAGCCCGAACGCTTTCCCGGCAAGGTAGGCAGGCTCGTCAACGTCCCGGAGCTGCCGCCGAACTTCCTCCCCCGCGATGAGGAGCTGAAGGGGATAAAAGAGCTAGTTTTTTCCGGAGAAAAGAAGGCGACCGGGATCACTGGGGTCTCTAAGAAGGTCGGCGTTCAGGGGATGGGCGGGATAGGAAAGTCAGTGCTGGCTGCGGTGGTGGCGCGGGATGATGGAGTCCGCCTGGCCTTTCCGGATGGGATATTTTGGCTGAGCATCGGTCGAGATATCCGAGAGGCAGATCTGCTTCAAATTCAGTCAAAGCTGGCCAGAATTTTGGGCGATGAAAGCGTCTTCGAGAATTTAAATGACGGCAAAGAAAAGCTGCTGGAGCTGCTAGCTGACAAGGTCTGCCTGCTAATCTTGGACGATGTATGGAAAGCCAGAGACGCGGGTGCCTTTGACTCGTTGGGGCCAAACTGCAGGATGCTTATCACCACTAGAAACGCAGACATAATCACAAATTTGGGTGGCTCGGAATACTCGTTGGACCTTCTGGAGGTGCCTAAGGCCCTGAAGCTGCTTGCGGATTGGGCTGGTATAGATGCCGATTCTCTGCCCCGAGAGGCTAATGAGATTGTGCAAGAATGTGGCAGATTGCCTTTGGCGCTAGCCATAATCGGCGCCATGCTGCAAGGAAAACCTCTTAATCGCTGGAAAAATGTGTTGCATAAGCTCCAAAGTACTGATCTCGATAAAATCGAACGTGACTTTCCACATTATCCCTATCACGACTTATTGAAGACGATTCAGGTAAGTGTAGAAAATCTGAAGCCTGATCTTCAATCTCGCTATTTTGATTTTGCAGTATTCCCGGAAGATACGCCTATCCCAGAAGCTGTTTTGCAGACCTTCTGGGCGCCGGAAGGTCTTGACGAGGACGAATCCCAAGATGCGGTCGACCTATTTGTCGCTCGGTCGCTGGCGAGACGATCTGATGAAGGACGCTTGAGCCTTCACGACCTCCAATTCGACTATGTGAGAAAACAGGTTGAAGACGTCACCGAGCTACACAACCGCCTACTGGAAGCTTACCGTCGGAAATGTCTTGACGGCTGGCACACCGGTCCAGATGACGGCTATATCTTTCAGCATTTGGCCCGCCATTTGATCGAAGCTGGGCGAAAAGATGAACTGCGCAATATTCTCCTTGATTTTAATTGGATAAGAGCGAAGCTAGAAACCACAGATGTTTCGTCTCTCGTTGCGGATTACGATTTTCTTCCGGAAGATTCAGACGCGTTTTTGGTGCGTGATGCTTTCCAACTCTCGGCTCACGTTCTTGCCACCGATAAAGCTCAGCTCGCAAGTCAGATCCTGGGCCGATTGATGGCTCTGCCATCTCGCTCGATACAGGCACTCCTCGATCACATTGGAGAGAGTGTACACGAATCCTGGATACGCCCAATGACCCCAAACCTGACGCCGCCGGGCGGACCCCTGCTCCGAATACTGAAAGGCCACTCCGATTCGGTTAGGGCGGTGGCAGTGACCCCAGACGGTCGGAGAGCGGTATCGGCATCCGGTGATCGGACCCTTAAGGTATGGGACCTGGAGAGGGGCGAAGAGCTGAGGACCTTGATAGGCCATTCCAATTCGGTCAGAGCGGTGGCGGTGACCCCGGACGGTCTGAGGGCGGTATCGGCATCCGATGATTCGACCCTTAGGGTCTGGGACCTGGTGAGGGGCGAAGAGTTGAGGACCCTGGAAGGCCATTCCAATTCGGTCAGTGCGGTGGCGGTGACCCCTGACGGTCGGAGAGCGGTATCGGCATCCAGGGATCGGACCCTCAAGGTATGGGACCTTGAGAGGGGCGAAGAGCTGAGGACCCTGAAAGGCCATTCCAATTCGGTCAGTGCGGTGGCGGTGACCCCTGACGGTCTGAGGGCGGTATCGGCATCCGGTGATCTGACCCTTAAGGTATGGGACCTTGAGAGGGGCGAAGAGCTGAGGACCCTGATAGGCCATTCCTGTTGGGTCAACGCGGTGAAGGTAACACCGAACGGTCTGAGAGCGGTTTCAGCATCCGGTGATCAAACCCTCAAGGTATGGGACCTGAAGAGTGGTGAGATGCTTTTGACTCTGAAAGGTCATTCCAGTTGGGTCAACGCGGTAACGTTGACCCCTGACGGTCGGAGAGCGGTATCGGCATCCGATGATCAAACCCTCAAGGTATGGGACCTGGAGAGAGGCGAGATGCTTTTGACCCTGAAAGGTCATTCCAGTTGGGTCAACGAGGTGGCTGTGACCCCGGATGGTCTGAGAGCGGTTTCAGCATCCGATGATCAAACCCTCAAGGTATGGGACCTTGAGAGAGGCGAGATGCTTTTGACTCTGAAAGGTCATTACTGTTGGGTCAACGCGGTAGCGTTGACTCCCGACGGTCGGAGAGTGGTATCAGCATCCAGGGATAAGACCCTCAAGGTATGGGACCTGGAGAGGTACGAAGAGCTGAGGACGCTGAAAGGCCATTCCAATTGGGTCAGTGCTGTGGCGGTAACCCCGGACGGTCGGAGAGCGGTATCGGCATCCGATGATCATACCCTCAAGGTATGGGACCTGGAGAGGTACGAAGAACTGAGGACGCTGAAAGGCCATTCCGATTCGGTCAGTGCTGTGGCGGTAACTCCGGACGGTCTGAGAGCGGTATCGGCATCCTTCGATCAGACCCTCAAGGTATGGGATCTGGAGAGGTACGAAGAACTGAGGACGCTGAAAGGTCATTCCAATTCGGTCAGAGCGGTGGCGGTGACCCCGGACGGTCGGAGAGCGGTATCGGCATCCAGGGATCGGACCCTCAAGGTATGGGATCTGGAGAGGGGCGAAGAGCTGAGGACGCTGAAAGGCCATTCCAATTGGGTCAACGCGGTGGCGGCGACCCCGGACGGTCTGAGAGCGGTATCGGCATCCGGTGATCTTACCCTTAAGGTATGGGACCTGGAGAAGGGCGAAGAGCTGAGGACGCTGAAAGGCCATTCTTATTGGGTCAGAGCGGTGGCGGTAACCCCGGACGGTCGAAAAGCGGTATCGTCATCCTTCGATCAGACCCTCAAGGTATGGGACCTGGAAACCGGTGAAATAGTCGCTACCTTCACAGCAGACGGTTCAATCCGTTGTTGCACTATCGGACCCGATGGCGTCACCATCGTAGCTGGCGAATCATCGGGAAGGTTGCACTTCCTCCGGCTGGAGAACGCCTGACAAGCCGAAGGCCGCAGCGCCTCTAAGCTGGCCGATGTGATGGATGCGCTGGTGGCGGCCATCTCTTTTCCGACCTCCCAAAGAGGTTAAATAAATCCGCCGCGAAGGCTCCACCGGCGATATACGATGTCATTCGAAATAGAGAACATTCACGCTCGCGAGATCCTCGACTCGCGAGGAAACCCGACTGTAGAAGTAGACGTCTGGACCTGCTGCGGCTTCGGCCGAGCCGCCGTCCCCTCGGGCGCCTCGACCGGGACCCACGAGGCCCTGGAGCTCCGAGACGGCGACGACCGCTACGGCGGCAAGGGCGTCCTCCAGGCGGTCAAGAACGTCAACGACGTCATCGGGCCGAAGCTGATCGAGTCCGGGATCACCGCTCTCGAGCAGCGGGCCGTCGACAACTTCATGCTCGCCCTGGACGGGACCTCCCACAAGTCGAACCTCGGCGCCAACGCGATTTTGGGGGTCTCTCTGGGGGTGGCCAAGGCCGCCGCCGACGAGCTGGCGATCCCGCTGTACCAGTACCTCGGCGGCGTCAACACCACCACCCTTCCCGTGCCTTCCTTGAACGTCCTCAACGGCGGCCAGCATGCCGGTAACGACCTCGCCATCCAGGAGTTCATGATCCTCCCCAAGGGAGCAAGCTGCTTCTCCGAGGGCCTGCGGATGGCCGCCGAGACCTACCACGCCCTCGGAAAGATCCTCCGGGGGAGGTACGGCGTTGGGGCGACGAACGTCGGCTACGAGGGAGGCTACGCCCCGCCCCTGAACAAGACTGCTGACGCCCTCGACTCCCTGATGTCCGCCCTCGACGCCACCGGCTACGATAAAGAGATCGGGATCGGGATGGACGCCGCCGCCTCCAGCTTCTTTGAAAACGGCTCTTACGCCATCGACGGCAAGAAGCTCTCCGGCGGCGAGATGGTCGACTTCTACGCCGACCTCGTTTCGACTTATCCCATAATCCTCATCGAGGACCCCTTCGAGGAGGAGGCCTTCGGGGACTTCGCCGCCCTGACGGCGCGGCTGCCGGGGACGATCATCGTCGGCGACGACATCTACGTTACGAACGTCCAGAGGCTGGCGAAGGGGATCGAGATGAAGGCGACCAACGCGCTTTTGCTCAAGCTCAACCAGATCGGGACCGTCTCCGAGGCCTTCGACGCCGCCCGGATGGCCTTCAGAAACGGCTTCAAGGTGATGGCAAGCCACAGGTCCGCCGAGACGGAGGACTCCGCCCTCGCCGACGTGACCGTGGCCCTCGGCGCCGAGATGCTCAAGACCGGCGCCCCCGCTCGAAGCGAGAGGAACGCCAAGTACAACCAGCTCCTCCGGATCGAGGAGGCGCTCGGCTCCGCCGCGAGCTATGCCCGGATCTAGAGACGGCAGCGCGGCGCCTCGAAGGTGCGGCTCGAAAGGTCTATAATCGAATGAAACGAAGGGCCGGTCCATGGAATACTCGTTCAAGAGGGGCTTCGGCCCCGAGCTTGAGAGGATCAGATCGGCCCTGGAGGAGGAGTTTCCCACCGAGATCCGGGAGGAGGGCGGTAGGCTTCTTCTCAGCTACGGCGCCCTCAAGTCCATCGAGGTCTCGATCGTGGGGAAGAAGCTCCTCGTCACCACCGAGTCCACCGACGGGGTCACCGACGAGGTTATCCTCGATACCAACAAGAGATTTCGAGACTTCCTGGAGCGGGCCACCGGCTACACCGCAAAGCAGCGGCTCCAGCAGGCGAAGAAAGAAGTGAGCAAGAGCTAGGGCCCCTCTCCCGAGCCGGCTCTTCTTTACAGCCTCAGCCGCTCGGTTTTTGCTCGGAACATCTCTAGCAGACCCGGAGCCTCCCCGCCACGAAATCCTCCACCAGGTCTCCGATCCCCTGGAGGTGCCGGTCTACTATCTCCTCGATCCTCCTCTCGGCGCCGCCGTCCGGCCGCTCGTCACCCCTGATCTCCACCGCCCTGAGG
Organism: Methanothrix harundinacea 6Ac; assembly: GCF_000235565.1. Classification (NCBI taxonomy): domain Archaea; kingdom Methanobacteriati; phylum Methanobacteriota; class Methanomicrobia; order Methanotrichales; family Methanotrichaceae; genus Methanothrix; species Methanothrix harundinacea. The sequence goes on along the minus strand of NC_017527.1, from coordinate 2,244,387 downwards.
AGGGGCTCGGTGAGGGGGGCGCCGATCCTGCTCACCAGGGTGACGTACGCCTCTTCGACGCCGTCGAGCTCGGCGATCTCCGCGGCGGCCCTCCCGGCGACGACGTTGTAGATCTTGCCGACGTGGTTTACCGGGTTCTTTCCGGCGATCGCCTCGATGGACATCGGCCGCATGGGGGTGATGAGGCCGCTCCCCCGGTTTCCGCGGCCGGTGGCGCCGTCGTCCCCCATCTCTATCGAGGAGCCCGTCAGGGTGAGGAAGATGTTGTTTCCTCCGTCGGCGGCGTTGACGGCGACCTCCGCGTCTGCCGCCGTGGCGATCGTCTCCCGGACCCTCTCCTTCACCTCCCGGTACTCCTCCATCGAGGAGACGAACTTCGATACGATCGCCGCCGCCACCACCAGGTTCAGGCGATCGCGGATCCGCACCGCCATCACCTTCGTGTCCTCGCCGACCCCCCTGACCATCCGGACCCTCTCCTCCAGCTCCAGGACCAGCTCCTCGGTGGGGTTGAGGGGAGCAAAACCCACCCCTATCGAGGTGTCGTTCGCCCCCCGCCTCATCAGGCTTACGAGCTCCGGCGACCCTCCCCTCACCCTGGCGTCGATCCGGTGCTCGAGCAGGTTCGCGAGGGACCGCTTTAGGTGGTCGGAGGCGACCCTCGCGATGAGGCCTTCCAGATCCTCCCCCGCCGGCGGGGTGGCCCTTCCCCCGACGATCACCGTCGGCGGCTCCAGGACCCGGCCGCCGCCGAACTCCACCTCGACCCTTCCGGCGGTGATCAGGACCTTGTCGACGTTGTGGTGGAGGATCTCCCCGAACTCCTCCAGGTAGGACCGCGATAGCTCCATCGAGATGGCCTCTGATATCCCATCCGCGAGGGTGTCGGGATGGCCCAGCCCCTTCCGCTCCACCACCTCGAAGGTCAAAGGTCTGTACTTCTCAAACTCGATCATCAAAACACCCGAATATATTACAGAACCTCCAGCTTGATATTCCGATCGGTTGCCCCGGAGCTTCGATGATGAAGTACGCTTATTGACGTGGTTTACCTGGCAAATCGTCGGTGATCCTCTTCCGAAAATTACGGCGGCGCCCTCTCCCGCGGCGTAAATTATCCGGCGAAGACCGCCGCCGGCCGGGGTTGGTCATTTATAATATCGGCCCTATTCCTGAGGGTGCAATTTATATTCCTGAATGAGCATTCGACTATTTACATGACTGAGTCAACAATTACGCCAGATCAGGAGTCGATTCAGGAATTACATCTAAAGAGGATCACAGCTCTGGAGAACGAGAACAAGCGCCTGAGTGAGGAGATCGAGACCCTCAGGATGGAGAAAGAGGACACCAGAGCCAAGCTCGTAGAGACCCTCATATCCAACAAGAAGTACATGCGGGAAGAGGAGAGGCTGAAGAAAGAGAACGCCCTCCTCCGGAGGATGCCCCTCTTCCTGGCGACGGTGGTGGAGATGGGGGAGGACTACGTCCTCCTCCGACAGCACGGTAACAACCAGGAGTTCATCACCACCACCTCCCCGGAGATGATGGAGGCTCTGGAGCCGAACACCAGGGTCGCGATAAACAACTCCCTGACGATAGTGAGGGTCATGGACAAGTCCGTGGACGTCAGGGCCAAGACGATGGAGCTGATAGAGGCTCCCACCGTATCTTACGATCAGGTGGGGGGCCTGGAGGACCAGATCCGGGAGGTGAGCGAGACCGTCGAGCTTCCCCTCACCCAGCCGGAGCTCTTTGCCGAGATCGGGGTGGAGCCGCCGAAGGGGGTCCTCCTCTTCGGGCCCCCCGGGACCGGCAAGACCCTCATAGCCAAGGCGGTGGCCCACCACTCCCGGGCCACCTTCATCCACATGTCGGGGAGCGAGCTCGTCCACAAGTTCATAGGCGAGGGAGCCCAGCTCGTCAGGGACATATTCCAGATGGCGAGGGACAAGGCCCCAGCGATCGTCTTCATCGACGAGATAGACTCCGTCGGATCCATCAGGACCCACGATGGGACCACCGGGTCCGCCGAGGTGAACCGGACGATGATGCAGCTGTTGGCGGAGCTGGACGGCTTCAGGGCGAGGGGGGACGTCAAGGTCATCGCCGCCACCAACAGGATAGACATCCTGGACCCCGCCCTCCTCCGGCCGGGGAGGTTCGATCGGATCATCGAGATCCCCATGCCCAACTTCGACGGCCGCCTGGCCATCCTTTCGATCCACACTGCGAAGATGAAGATGAGCCCCGAGGTGGACCTGCGGGTGATAGCCAAGGAGACGGAGGGGGCGAGCGGTGCCGACCTCAAGTCCATCGCCGTCGAGGCGGGGATGATGGCCATAAGGCGGCGGGGAACCGCCGTCACCCCGGAGGACTTCAAGAGGGCCGTCGACAAGGTCCTCGGCGAGGAGATGCTCCCGCGGGTCGACGAGTCGATGAGGATGTTCTCTTAAGGGGAGGAGGACCGGGCTTGGGGCCCTCCCTCATCCTCCCTCATTTTTCCTTCACGATCTCTTCAGCCCCGAAGGGTGTAATTCTCCGAGGGTTTCTTAAGGGGGTTGTAGTCCCTCTCCCTTCCCGATACGGCGTGAGGCCTGTCCACGAGGCCGTCGCCGAAGGGGTCGGGTCCGAAGTAGCCGCTCCAGTAGTTGCCGACGTACCTCCTGTACTGAACGCCGTTGTAAATATACTTCAAAAGCTCTGTGGAGTTCCAGTAGTTGGTGGAGTTCCAGGAATGGGCGTCGTTATTGTTGCCGATGAGGTTGTTCATATAAATTCTATTGTTGAAGGAGTTGTCGACGTAGACCCCGTACTCGTTGATGCTCAGGTTGTTTCCGGCGAGGACGTTCCCGTTGGAGCTCTCCAGGCTGACGCCGTCGAGGTTATTTCTTATCGTGTTGCTGGTGATGGCGTTTCTGCTGGAGTATAGGAGACGGACCCCGAAGATGTAGTTGAACCTCACCCTGTTTCCTCGGATGGTGTTGGCGGAGGAGCGGAGGAGCCATATCCCCTGATTGTCGTTCTGCCGGACGACGTTGTTGGAGACGGTGTTGTCGCTGCACTCGCCGAGGATTATCCCAGCCCACCTGTTTTGGCTGGCGTTGTTGTTCCTTATGGTGTTGTTGTTGGCCCTGCTGAGAAGGATGCCGCCGAAGGTGTTGTTGCAGGCCTCGTTCTCCACGATGGTGCACCGCTCCGAGGAATAGAGGGAGATGCCGACGTCGTTTTTGCAGACAAAGTTCTTCAGGACGCTATTTCGGGCTGCGCCGTCGAGGACTATGCCGTACTCGTTCCCGGTGACCATGTTATTCCGGATGGTGTTCTCCTTTGAGATCGCCTTTATTCCGGCGTCCTTCCAGAGCTTCCCCGAGTTCGTAACGTCGAATCCCTCAAAGAGAACCTCGTCGGCGGAGATGACGACGGCGCTCCCAAACCCCCCTCCATCGATCACCGGCTTTCCTCCCCCCGAATCCAGGCCGATGAGGGAGAGCTTCTTGGTGACGTTTAAGTTCTCCCGGTAATTGCCACTCTTGACGATGATCCTGTCCCCTTCGCTGGCGCGGTTTATTGTGGCCTGGATGAACTTGTCGTCGTAATCCGGGCTGACGACGTAAGTCGCCGCCGATGCCGGGCCCCCCGAGAGGATGAGGAGCAGGGCCGAGAACAGAATCAGGCCGCCGTAAAATCCCTTTCTTGGTATGGGACCATCCCCGCCTATCGTCGGGTTTTATTCCTTTAAAGCCTTTTCAGCCCCGGGGAGGCGGTCGGGGTGCTACGACCGCGGCCTCTTCTTCTTGGGCCTCTTCTTCCTGGGCGATTGATCCTTGAGCCATCAGCGAAATCGTTAAGTATTTCCGATTTTTCCTCTGTCTCATGGAAGATGACGAGATCGTATCCGGGGAGGAGGAGATCTTCTACGATTATACCGTCCCCTCCAGGATGGGCCCGGACGGTCTCGACCAGGATTCGAACCTCACAAACGTCACCACGGATCTGCCGAGGGAGCTATCTTCGGAGGTCCCTTCCCAGCTGACGGGGGACGGCGCCTATTCTAAGATCGAATCGATCATCGACTACCTCGACTCTGCCCTGGGGATCGACCTGGTGGCCATAGCGGGAATAATCTTAAAGGTATTAATTATAATAATTATTACATATTTACTCGCCAATATAGTCCGACGGGCGATCAACATCCACCTCCCCAAGATCACGGGGGGTGGGAAGATGGGCCTCGACGCCGAGACCGAGACGACCTTCAGGACCCTGATCAGCAGGCTGATGGTGGCGGCGATCTACGTCGCCGGGTTTCTGATGGTGATATACCAGATACCGACCCTTAGCAGTATCTCCGTGACGCTCCTCGCCGGGGCGGGGGTGGCGGGCCTCGCCATAGGCTTTGCGGCCCAGGACTCCCTCTCCAACCTGATATCAGGGATCTTCCTTGCGATATTCCATCCCTTCCGCGTCGGGGACTTCGTCGACTTCAAGGGCGAGTACGGCCAGATAGAGGATCTGACCCTGAGGCACACCACCATAAAGACCTGGGACGGCCGGAGGATCTTCGTCCCTAACAGCCTCATGGGCAGCCAGCCGATCATCAACTGGTCGATCACCGACCCCGTCATCACCTGGAGGGTGGATGTGGGCATCGGGTACAGTGCCGACATCGACCGGGCGAGAGAGATCATGCTCGAGGTGGCGAGGAGGCACCCCCTGGTCTTGAAGGATCACGACATAACGGTTAGGATCACCGATCTCGCCGATTTCGCCGTGAACATGAGGCTCACCGTGGACGTGCCTCACCGAGATGTGGCGTACTCCACCGCCTGCGACCTCCGAGAGGCTATAAAGAAGAGGTTCGATGAGGAGGGGATCGAGATACCTTACCCCTACAGAAACCTCATCCTCCAGAGGGGGGAGGGGCCGTCCCCGGGGCCTGCAGAAGAGGGCTTGGCGGGGGGAGACCTGCCGGCCAGCAGATCGTCATGTCGTGATGCGCCCTCTGGAGGAGGGGCCGGACGGTGAAGACCCTCCGGTCTTCCGCCTCATCTCCTCTTAGGGGGCCCCCCTGCCGATCGGTCCTGGAGGGAGGATTTTATGATCTCCTTCAGGGGTCCTATCTCTCCGCCCTTGGCGGAGATGGGGGCGATCCGATCTCGCCACTGCCTCCAGGGGGGGAGCATCCCCAGCCTTTCGCCGATCGCGTCGAGGGTGGCGTCGCGATCCTCGACCTTGTCCATCTTGTTCGCGGCGACGGCGACGGCGAGGTCCAGGTCGGTCAAAAACTCGAAGAGCTCCACCTCCAGGGGTATCTCCCCCCGCCCCTCCCACCGGTCGGCGATCTCGATAAAGCTGGCGGCGTCGATCACCTGGACCGCGAGGAGGATCTCGTCGGCCTTCTCCTCGAGGTAGCGGACGATGAAGTCCTTCGTCCCCTCCTGGACCCCCCTCTCGGCGCCCTTCATGTACCCGTAGCCGGGCATGTCGACGTAGGTGACGGCCCCCGCCAGGGCCCTCGCGGGGCCTACCGTCACCCCGGGCCTCCTTCCCACCCGGACCCTCTTGCCCGTCAGGAGGCGGAATAGGGTGGACTTTCCGACGTTCGACCTTCCTATCAGCACTATCTCCGAAGCCATGGACCGATCATCCCCCTTCCTCCTCGAGCCCCCCTTAGAAATTCGTTTCTCTTCTTCTGGGGAAGGGGGGTTTTTGGGGACCGAAAGGCTTATATTCGACAAATGACGTATGGGAACAAGGCAAAAGTCGATTGAACTTTTTCCTCCCTCCCAAAAATCCCTACATCCGACTTTTGCCCCCCCTTCATTATCCTTTGACCGGTCTACGTCCCGTTGGCCCCTTCCAGCAGGATTGGTCTTCCGCCGGCGACTGATATCACCTTCCTCGATGGGTCGGCCCCCAGGAGGGGCCGGAGGCGAGGATCTCCTCCGAGGAAGAGAAAAGTATATATTCGTCAGATGACGGAGTAGTATCAGGCAAAAGTCTGACCTAAAAACTTCCTTCCCTCCCGAATCCCTATGACATAGACTTTTGCCCCCCACCTCCCTTTTATCCTTCCCTCCTCCTAGCGAAGGCCTGAGGGCGGCGGATCGAGGGCGCCAAGACCGATAAGCCCGTCATCCCTAGGGGCTGGATGGTCGGATCGCCAGCCTCCGGCCCACCACCGGGCCTTGAAATTGGGCATAATCTCCGATAAAAAAGTGGCGCGGTGAAGCGCGCCCCTCCCAAGCGGACCTCCCTTATACGCTAGACGCATCCGAATACCCCGGCCCCGCTCCAGGGGCTGGTGTCGCAGGGATCGAGGCCGGAGCACCCTTCGATGCAGCATGAGAGCCAGTCGGTCTTGTTCGTCAGGTTCGTATCGACGAGCTCCATCTTTACCTTGCGGGTTATGTCGTAGATGCCGCTGTACCTCTCCTCCCCGAGGTTGATCAAATCGCCCCGGACGTCTACCTGGCGGTACCTGAGATCTGCGATCCCGGTGGAGTGGGATGCGAGGTCGTAGACGGTGGACCTGGTGGGGAAGACCTCGGCGCTGATGATGGTATCGTTGGTGGCGATGACGGTGGCGTTCAGCCGCTCAAGGCGCAGGGCAACGTTCCTCTCCTTCGACAGCTCGGTGTTGTATAGGAAGCTCGACCCCACCGAGTCGCCGTTATTTCCGGCAGAGTCCCGGTCGTTGATCATCTTTCCGGCGTAGTCGACGGTCTTGCTGGAGTTGAGCCTGACGGGCCAGTTCTCTTCGAGGGTGATCGTCCAGACGTCGCTTCCTGCGGGCTTGAAGTAGCTCCGGTTGACGGCGGCCTGGGCCGAGGCCCGGAGGTAGATCGCCTCCTCGGAGCTGTAGGTCCCCTCCAGGGCGGCGGTCCTCTCCTTCAGCCGGACTTCGTTGACGTCGAAGGTGGAGGAGGCCGAGTAGTAAGGCGATAGAACCCTCCCGGCGGGGGTGACGGAGATGGGGGCGATGTCTCCCTCCACCGAGCCGGAGAGGTCGAGGGTCATGTTCGCGCTCTGGCGGCTGATCCAGAAGTAGGATCCGTCGGTGACGTTGTACACCCCGAAGGTGTACGAGGCGGCGGAGGCTGAGGAGATCAGCCCCGCCAGGAGGAGCGCGGTCGTTAAAGTGCGATATGCGTCCATCTTCAAAGCTCCACAATATCTTGACCGTAGTCGTTCGCGTTGGTCCAGGCCCAAGACTCAAAAGATCCGGCACCAGTCCAAAACCTTTCCTCTAGTTCGTAAGTCGATTGAGCCCAGGGCCATAAAAAGTCCCCCTCGGCGTAGGATATCTGATGGGCCCTGGCCTCCCTCTCGTCCACCTCGGCCTCGCCCAAAAACTCGAAGTACGCGTTGCCTAAGATGTAATTGTCGACGTAGGCAAGGTAGTCCTTTTCGGGGTTGTAGGCTTGGCAGTAGGCGTAGGCGAAGTCTCCATCGACCACCGCCGACTGGCGACCTGCAGCGCTGTTTCCAGCTTTGACCCCCTGGGAAGCATCCAGGGTTCCGTAGTAGACCTGGGCGTAGATGTCGACGTAGCTCCCCTCGGAGTCCACCCCTTCACCGCGAGCCACAGCGCTAATCCCTTGGGCTTCGACCTTCTGAGAGGCAGCGACGCTTCCGCCGGTGGCGACGGCCTGGGATGCGGATATGTCGGCCAGGAATCCGTAAGATCCAACGCCTGCCACGTCTCCGCCTTCGGTGCCCCATAGCTCTGCGGAAGTCTCGAAGGCTCCGGCCGTGGCTGCGGATCTGGAAACGCTTCCCTTCGACGGCATCAGGCAGGCGCTTCCCCGGCCCGTGATATCTGATGCTCCAACGGTCTCCAGGGCATAATTAATGACGTAGTCGGCACCTCCGCCGCTCCCGTAGAATGCCTGGTTTATGTCGGCGTTCCCCGAGCCCCAGAGGCAGTTCTCCTCAGCGATTCGAAATTCGCCGTCGAAGCTCGCCGAGGCCCTGCTGCTGACCCCGATGCTCTCCTCTACGTTATACGACTCCGCGATCCCGACGGTCCCGCTGCCGCTATTCGCAGAGAAATGGAAGTCGATGGCATAGGCCCCCTGGAATATCAGAAGGCAGGTTATCGATATTGATATCCGATGTAATCCGGACAGAGATCTCCCTCCTACAGCTAAATTAATGTTTGTCATTTGCACAAGATAATTCTGACGGTATCCTGCCGGCAGGTAAAAGAGTTTCAATCGGCAGACGGCATCCTCAGATAGATCATCCAAAGTCGTGTTAGGTATCCCTAACCTTCAAGAATGTCGGAGATCATCAAACCAATATAAAAATGGAAAAAATGGGAGAGCGCCCTCGACCCTCATCCGCTAGACGCATCCGAATACCCCGGCCCCGCTCCAGGGGCTGGTGTCGCAGGGATCGAGGCCGGAGCACCCTTCGATGCAACAGGAGAGCCAGTCGGTCTTGTTCGTCACGTTCGTATCGACGAGCTCCATCTGGACCCTCCGGGTTATGTCGTAGGTGCCGCTGTACCTCTCCTCCCCGAGGTTGATCAAATCGCCCCGGACGTCTACCTGGCGGTACCTGAGGTCTGCGATCCCGGTGGAGTGGGATGCGATGTCGTAGACGGTGGACCTGGTGGGGAATACCTCGGCGCTGATGATGGTATCGTTGGTGGCGATGACGGTGGCGTTCAGCCGGTCAAGCCGCAGGGCAACGTTCCTCTCCTTCGACAGCTCGGTGTTGTATAGGAAGCTCGACCCCACCGAGTCGCCGTTATTTCCGGCAGAGTCCCGGTCGTTTATCATCTTCCCGGCGTAGTCGACGGTCTTGCTGGAGTTGAGCCTGACGGGCCAGTTCTCTTCGAGGGTGATCGTCCAGACGTCGCTTCCGGCGGGCTTGAAGTAGGTCCGGTTGACGGCGGCCTTAGCCCAGGCTTGGAGGTATATCGCCTCCTCGGAGCTGTAGGTCCCCTCCAGGGCGGCGGTCCTCTCCTTCAGCCTGACGTCGTTGACGTCGAAGGTGGAGGAGGCCGAGTAGTAAGGCGATAGAACCCTCCCGGCGGGGGTGACGGAGATGGGGGCGATGTCGCCCTCCACCGAGCCGGAGAGGTCGAGGGTCATGTTCGCGCTCACGCGGCTGATCCAGAAGGAGGAGCCGTCGGTGACGTTGTACACCCCGAAGGTGTAAGAGGCGGCGGAGGCTGAGGAGATCAGCCCCGCCAGGAGCAGTAGATATACGAATACCGTCCTCATTCAGATCACATCCGCATGGGCACCGGTGTTGTCGGTCCAAGCCTCCCCGCTGACGTCTTTAATGGTCATTGCCCAGCCTCCGTCGGAATCCGTATCAAAATCCGGCGGATTCGAGCTAGAGGCCACAGCGACGATCTGGTAGTTGCCCACCACTTTGTACTTCAGTTTGGCCTGGGTGGAGTCTCCTGCATACGCCTCCATCTCTCCAAAGTTCAATCCACCGGCACCCAACGTGGAATAAACCTCGGAGTAAGCCGTCCCATCGTCGGCGTAGGATCCGAGGTATATGTTGGTCCCAACCGCGCCCACGTTCTCGGCCGATGCCGAAGCGCTTGAGCTCGTATCGGCGCTGAAGTCGCCCCAGATCATGGCGGACCCGGCCGTTACATCTCCCTCAACGCTGGCAACTCGGTCAGGTCCGCTGGAGTCGTAGGTCCCGCTTATGGCACCGATGATCCCATCGCCCTCTATGACCGTGAGCCGCAGATTCTCTCCTGAGGCTGAGGTGCTGTCTCCGGACTCTGCCATAAGGAGGTCGGCACTGGCATCAGCGGTGGCGCCGATACCCCCGGCGCCGACGGCCGACCCTTCAGCGACGAGAGAGGTCGGGGTCCCGCCGGTCAGCTGGAGCTCGGCGTTTCCGGCGGCGACGCCAGTACCCGCCGCACCCTCGATGCTCCGGGCGTTCACATCAATCGCGATCACGTCGGCGCTGTTTCCGACCCTGGCGGCGACCAATCCGACGCCGATCTCGTTCTCGCCGCCTTCGGCCCCGGCGCCGAAGATGGCGCCTTCCGCCTCGACGATGCCGTTCCCGCTATTGAAGTCGAATGCTCCTTCCACGCCTCCAGCGGCGGCGGCGGCGACGACGTACCCCTCCTTGTTGGAGGCTTCGATCTCCGCGCCGAGGGCGCCGGTCCCGAAGAATCCGGTCCCTGCGGCCAGAATTCCGCTGCTGATCTCGTTCTTCTTGCCGTCGGCGACGACTCCGACTCCCGCGGCCTCCGCGCCTCCGGCTATGAATCCACTCTGGAGGTCGACGATTGCGCCCAGGCCGCCAGCGGCGGCGGCCGCGGCAACTCCACCCTCCTTGTTGGAAGCTTCGATATCTTGGCCGATGGCGCCGGTTCCGTACCATCCGGTTCCGGCCGCCAGGGTACCGCTGCTGATCTCGTTCCTTCTTCCTTCAGCGAGGACTCCGACTCCTGCGGCCTCTGCGCCTCCGGCTATGAATCCACTCTGGAGGTCGAAGCTTGCGCCCAGGCCGCCAGCGGCGGCGGCCGCGGCAACTCCACCCTCCTTGTTGGAGGCTTCGATATCTTGGCCGATGGCGCCGGTTCCATACCATCCGGTTCCGGCCGCCAGGGTACCGCTGCTGATCCGGTTTCTGTATCCTTCTGCGAGGACTCCCACGCCAGCAGCCTCCGCCCATCCTGCGATGAAACCGTTCTGGAGGTCGATATCTGCACCCAGGCCTCCGGCGGCCGCTCCAGCTCCAACCGCACCCTCCCTGTTCTGAGCCTCTATGCCTCCGCCATAGGCGCCGGTTCCATACCATCCGGTTCCGGCCGCCAGGACGTCGCTTGCGATCCAGTTTCTCCGGCCTTCAGCCATGACTCCCACGCCAGCGGCCTCCGCCCATCCTGCGATGAAACCGTTCTGGAGGTCGATACCTGCACCCAGGCCTCCGGCGGCCGCTGCAGCTCCAATCGCACCCTCCCTGTTCTGAGCCTCTATGCCTCCGCCGTAGGCGCCGGTTCCATCCCATCCGGTTCCGGCCGCCAGGACGTCGCTTGCGATCCAGTTTCTCCGGCCTTCAGCCATCACTCCCACGCCAGCGGCCTCCGCCCCTCCGCCGATGAAACCGTTCTGGAGGTCGACGATCCCGCCTAGCCCCCCGGCGGCAGCGGCTGCCACCACGGTTCCTACTCTGTTGGAGGCCTCAATGCCTCCGCCGTAGGCGCCGGTCCCATAGAATCCAGTTCCTGCCGCCAGGGTTTCGCTAGTGATCTCATTCTTTCTGCCTTCTGCCAGGATTCCGACGCCCGCAGCCTCCGCGCCACCTCCGATGATGCCGTTCTGGAGGTCAACCCCAACCCCCAGGTTTCCGGCTGCTGCTGCTGCGGCGACGATGCCTTCCCTGTTGGAGGCCTCAATGCCCCTGCCGGAGGCGGAGGTTCCGGCATCCCCGGTCCGGGCTTCCAGGGTACCTTTGATCTCGTTATCCAGGCCGATGGCACCGATTCCGGCCGCCGCCGCCTCTCCATAGCCGTCTATGAAGAGCCCCGGAAGGCCCCCTGTCCAGTCGGCTTCGAGGTCGATCTTTCCCGCCCCCGCGGCCGCGCCTACCGCCCCGAGGTCGCTTTCAGCATATCTTATGTCGCCATAAGCCCAGGCGCTGTTTCCCGTCCCCGTGGCGAGCTTACAGTCGACGGTCGCGGGCCCCGCGACGTCCAGGGATGATACCGCCACGGCAGCTCCCTCACCCTGGAGGTTCAGAGTTCCAGGGCCCATGTTTACGTCCATGTAACCCGCGGTCCCGAAGGCCGTCGGAAGGTACCCGACCATCTGAGTATCCTGGGAGGTGGCGATCCCTCCGTTGACGCTGATCGTCTGGGTGGATTTGAGGGACCCGTCCCCGACGAAGGCGTGCTGCATCGCCCCCCGGCCGCACCGGTCTGCGGTGGAGACGACGGCGCTCATCTCAGCGTCCTTTATGGAGACGTCCTGGACGACCCCCAGGGCATCGGGGGTGAGATGGGCTGACCCTCGGGCCAGGGTCTGGGATGCATCTTCGGCATAGATGTAGCTCATGCCGACGTAGCCGCCGCTCCCGGCATATCCCTGGACGGCGTAGATGCTCCCGGGCCCTGCAAGCCCTCTGATGTCGTCGATCTTCAGGCCTTCCCCGAAGCCGGCCGACGACTTCCCCCACACCTTGACGTCGTCGTCGACGTTGTAGGAGTCCCAGATGCTCACCCTATCTCCACTGCCATCGCTCGCCGAGAAGTGCATATCGATGGCATAGGCCCCCTGAAATATCAGAAGGCAGGTTATAGATATCAAAAGCCTACGCGATCCAGACAGAGATCTCCCTCCTCCAGCTACGACCGCTTTTGCATCGCACAAGATAAACTTTTCTACAAGTCGTAGAAATATCGTGAAGGAGATATATAGACCTTATCTGAACATACTAAAAAATAATTATTTAAAATAAATAGGGATTTGGGGCGATAGCCTCTGCGGCATCCGCGGCAGAACCCTCCAAGGGTTGTTGATGCCGGTATCCGGGGAGGAGTTCCCCGAGACCCAGAGGCAGTTCTTCTCGGCGATTCGAAATTCGCCGTCGAAGCTCGCCGAGGCGCTGCTGCTGACCCCGATCCTCTCGTCGACGTCGTAAGATTCGACCACCCCGACGGTCCTGCTGCCATCCCTCGCCGAGAAGTACATGTCGATGGCAGAGGCTCCCTGGAATATCAGAAGGAAAGTCATGGATGGGATCAAATAACGTAATATATGCAGAGAGATCTCCTCCTCTATCATATGATATCTTCTTATTAGAAGAATATAAATATTTCTCTCCTTCAAGAGCCGCTGGAATTAGATATCCGCCATAGCTTCGGAGGGCGTAGACCGATGATAATCAAAAAATATATGTTGCCCAAGGCTGGCGAAATCGGATTTACAGTTCAAATGATTCTCACTTCTGCCGGCCCGGTGAACCAGACGGCGTTGTAGGCCTCGTCCTCTGCCAGGACGATTGGGACGTACACCCCGGCCATCGCCTCCACCTCTTCGAGGACGACCCTGTAGTTGAAGAGGGGAGACCGGCTGAGGATCAAAAGCTCGTGAAATTCCGTCGAAAGGGTCTCAAAGCCGGGTTCGGCGATCACCTTGTAGAAGGCTACGGCGGTATCGCCCCGGGAGGCGGTGACGTTCTTCGCCACGTACCCGACGTAGTCCGCCCCCGGGGCGGTGGCGTTGAGGACCTGCCGGGATGCGTAGTGGACGGAGCCGGACTGGTCTATCAGGGCGTTGAGCTTTCCGTCCTCGCCGAAGTAGGCGTAGGCGGGAACCTGGGTCTCGCCGAAATCGAGGAGGAGGACGCAAGGGAGAGATCGGGCCAGGATCGGCTGGAGCTCTTCTCTCACCCCCTCCACCACCGACGGCAGGACGGGATAGACGGTTCCGTTGGGGTCTGAAACCTGGAAGGCCGTCCCCGGCCAGGAGAACTCCGCCGTCGCCTCCCCCCCCTCCAGCTCTCGGAAGTCAGACCATACTACCTCTCCCGATTCGTCATCGGCGAGGTAGAGGGTCGCCCTCCGGAGGTTCTCGTCGGGGTCGGAGAGCTCCACCTCCATACCGGCGGGGCTCCTCGGGCTTGCGCCTCCGGAGAGGACCTTCAGGCTCACCACCTCCGGGGCGGGGGAGGACCCGAGGGCCCGGATCATCCATTCGGTCTCGTTCTGGGGGCTCCCCTCCAGCTCCCACCGGAGGATGCGGTTGGGGTTTCTCGCCGTCAATAGCGACTTATTCGTGGCGGGACCGAGGTCGGTGCCCACGAAGACCCCGCCGAACTCGTAGAGGGCGACCAGGAAGGGGCCGGAGACCTGGACGTCGGGGAGGTCCACCACAGCCCAGCCGAACTCCTCCCCGAAGTAGGAGTCGGCCCTCTCCGTCACCTTCGAGACGGCGTTCAGGTCACCGTCCCAGATCTCCAGGACGAAGAGGTCGGAGGTCCTGTTCGGCTCTAGCTTCCCATATACCCCGACAGACTTTATCGTCCACTCTCCGGCTGGGGGCTCGAAGACGACGGCGTGGCCGAGGTCGCCGCCCATCCGAAAGCCGTTCTCCGCCGTCCCGTCGTCGAGGCGCAAGGTGACCAGCCCCCCGGAGGCCCCCGTCCCCGAGGCGATGAGGAGGGCGAGGATCCCCCAGGTTCCCATCATCAAAACCCTCCACCTGGCTGGGCCTCGTACTCCAGCATTGCCACCAAGACGGCGGGCATCGGCGGGCACACTTCCGATCATGGCTGGGTATTAGATCCATCGGCCTATTTCACATTTTTGAAGCCTGGGGGGCGCCACCCAAACAGATAATACCTCTCAGGTCAAGTCGACCTCGGAGAGGTCCGCCTTGGAGATGATCGCCACCACCTGCGTCTACTGCGGCTGCGGCTGCGGCCTCTTCATCCACGTCGAGGACGGCAGGGCCGTCGGCGTCTCCCCAAACCCCGCCCACCCCATCTCCAGGGGGAGGCTCTGCGTCAAGGGCTGGCTCGCCGCCGACTTCGTCCACCATCCAGACCGGCTGAGGGCCCCCCTGATCCGGCGCGGCGGGAGGATGGTCCGATCCTCCTGGGAGGAGGCCCTCACGGCGACGGCCGAGCGGCTGAAGGAGATCAGGGAGGAGGCGGGCCCCGGGGCCGTCGGGGTCCTCACCTCGGCGAAGGGGACGAACGAGGAGAACTACCTCTTCGCAAAGCTCGCCCGGGCCGGCCTCAGGACGAACAACGTCGACCACGTCGCCCGGCTCTGCCACGCCCCCTCGGTGGCGGGGCTGGGGGCCGCCCTGGGGAGCGGGGCGATGACCAACCCCATAAGGGGCCTCCTCTCCTCCGACGCCATCCTCGTCACCGGCTCGAACACCACCGAGCAGCACCCCCTCGTCGCCGCCACCATCCTGGAGGCCCAGTCCCGGGGAGCCGCCCTCATCGTCGCCGATCCGAGGAGGACCCAGATCGCCAGCCTCGCCGACCACCGCCTGGCGCCGAGGCTCGGAACCGATGTCGCCTGGATCAACGGCCTTCTGAACCTGATCCTCGAGGGGGGTCTCGCCGATGAGGAGTTCATCAGGGAGAGGACCGCAGGATTTGACGCCCTGAAGGATTCCGTCTCCAAATACACCCCCGAGGTGGTGGAGAAGATCTCGGGGATACCCCCCCGAGACCTCGAGGCGGCGGCAGCTGCCTTCGGCGAGGCCCCCAGGGCGGCGGTCGTCTACGCCATGGGGACGACCCAGCACTCCAACGGGACCGAGAACGTCCTCGCCCTCGCGAACCTCGTCCTCGCCACCGGAAACCTCGGGAGGGAGGGGACGGGGATCTGCCCCCTCCGGGGCCACCAGAACGTCCAGGGGGCCTGCGACATGGGGGCGCTCCCGAACGTCTACTCCGGCTACCAGAAGGTGGAGGACCCCGCCGCCCGAGGGAGGATGGAGGCGGCCTGGGGGACGGACCTCCCCCCGGCGCCGGGGCTCACCGCCGTCGAGATGATGGAGGCGGCAAAGGAGGGTCGTTTGAAGGGGCTCTTCATCTCCGGCGAGAACCCGATGATGAGCTACCCCGACCGGGGGCTGGTGGGGCGGGCCCTCGAATCCCTGGAGTTTTTAGCCGTCGCCGAGATCTTCCCCACCGAGACGACGGCCCTCGCCGACGTCGTCCTCCCCGCCGCCTCCTTCGCGGAGAAGGACGGGACCTTCACCTCCACTGAGCGGCGGGTCCAGCGGGTGAGGCGCGCGGTCCCGCCCCCGGGGGAGGCGAGGCCGGAGGTGGAGGTGGCGGCTGCCCTCCTGAGGCGGCTTGGAGTCCCCGCAGAGTACGCCTCCCCGGAGGAGGTGATGGCCGAGATAGCCTCGGTGACCCCCTCCTACGGCGGGATCAGCTACCCTAGGCTCGGGACGGCGGGGCTTTCCTGGCCCTGCCCCGATCCCGACCATCCGGGGACCGAGATCCTCCATAAAGAGTCCTTTCCCATCGGCCGGGCCCGGTTCTTCCCGGTGGATCTTCTGGCGGCGGGTTCAGACCCCGAGTACCCCCTCCTCCTGACGACCGGCCGGAGCCTCTTTCACTTCCACACCGGGAGCATGACGAGGAGGACCCCCCTCCTCGACCGGGAACTCCCGAAGCCGGCCGTCGAGATGAACCCCGAGGATGCGGCGGCCCTGGGGGTCCGGTCTGGGGGGGGGGTGGTGGTGGAGTCGGCGTCAGGAAGCCTGGAGGTCGAGGCCCGGACGACGGACTCGGTCCCCCCCGGGACGGTCTTTTTTCCCTTCCACTTCGCCGAGGCTCCGGCGAACCTTCTGACGGCCGCGGACCTCGACCCGAGATCCAAGATACCGGAGTTCAAACGGACCCCCGTCCGGATCAGGAGGCTGGAGGGTTGACCGCCTCCCTCCTCCGCCGCGAGGGGCTCGTCCCCCTCCTCCGGGATCTGGCAGAGACCCTGGAGGTGGTGGCGCCGATCCTGGTCGACGGCTCGGCGGTCTTCGCCACCTGGAGGGGGGAGGAGCCGGCCCTAAAGGCCGATAACCCCCTCAACTCCCCAGTGGAGTTCTTCCTCCCGAAGAGGGAGGTCCTCTTCAGGTACGTCCAGTACAGCGGGAGGTACACCTTCGCCGAGGAGCCGCCGAAG
Organism: Methanothrix harundinacea 6Ac; assembly: GCF_000235565.1. Classification (NCBI taxonomy): domain Archaea; kingdom Methanobacteriati; phylum Methanobacteriota; class Methanomicrobia; order Methanotrichales; family Methanotrichaceae; genus Methanothrix; species Methanothrix harundinacea. The sequence continues at coordinate 2,227,736 of NC_017527.1, read as the reverse complement.
GCGAGGCTGATCTTCGGGATGAGGCCCTGCGACCTCCGGGCCCTGGAGGTCTTGGACCGGCTCTTCGGCGCCGACATCCCTGACCACCCCTACCTCGCCAGGAGGAGGTCTACGGTCGTCGTCGTCTTGAACTGCACCACCCCCGGCGAGCGGTGCTTCTGCGCATCCCTCGGGTCGGGGCCCGCCGCCGTCGGCGGGTACGACCTCCTCTTGACGAATCTGGAGCGAGGCTACCTGGTGGAGGCGGGCTCCCCCGCCGGGGTCTTCATCCTCCAGGCTCATCGGTGCCACTTCGAGGAGCCCCTCCCCGAGGACCTCCTGGAGAAGGAGAGGCTCCTCGCCGGGGCGGAGGAGGAGCTCCGGGGGAGGAGGCCGGCCCTCAGCCCTGAGGTCCTCAAAAGAGCGATCGAGGAGACGGACTGGGAGGTGGCGGGTAGCAGGTGTCTTTCCTGCGGCGGATGCTCCCTCGTCTGCCCCGTCTGCCACTGCTTCACCGTCATCGACCAGGGGGTCCCCGACGGCGAGAGGCTGAGGTGCCGGGACTCCTGCACCCTCGCCGGCTTCTCGAGGATGACGAGCGGCGCAAACCCGCGGCCGAGCCTCGGCGAGCGGCTCCGCCACTGGTACCTGGACAAGTTCGTCTACATCCCGGAGAAGACGGGGCTCTTCGGCTGCGTCGGTTGCGGCAGGTGCTCAAGGGTCTGCCTCAGCGACGTCGACCGCTGGTCCCTTCTGATGGAGGGGCCCCGATGAGGGGGACTGGCCGGAGGGCAGACGGCAGAGCCCGCCGGGGGGGCGAGGGCTACGTCCCCCTCCAGGCCGAGGTCGTCGACATCGACGTCGAGTCGACGAACACCTACCTCCTCTCCCTCAGGCCCATCGACGATGAGGACGAGACGGTGGAGATCGACTACTCCCCCGGCCAGTTTCTGATGGTCTCCGTCTTCGGCCTGGGGGAGTGCCCCATATCCATCGCTTCCTCCCCCACCCGGGAGCCGTTGCAGATATGTGTCCGGGAGGCGGGGAGGATCACCCAGGGGATGATGGCCGCCCGGGTCGGGGACGTCCTGGGGATCCGGGGACCCTTCGGAAACGGCTTTCCCGTCGCGCAAATGAAGGATAGAAACGTCGCCATCGCCGGAGGCGGCTCGGGCTTCGCCACCTTGCGGTCCCTCATCAACTACATCGCCGACCACCGCGACGACTACCGCGAGGTGACCGTCGTCTACGGGGCGAGGACCCCCCAGGACCTCTACTTCACCAGCGAGTATGGGAGCTGGCAGGCGGCGGATATCGAGGTGGGGATCACCGTGGACATGATGGACGCGAGCTGGAAGGGGAACGTCGGCCTGGTGACGTCGCTCCTATCAGAGATCGACCCCGCCCCCGGCGCCGCCGCCCTCTGCGGTCCGCCGATGATGATCCGGGCCGTGGCGAAGGACCTCCTGGACCGGGGATTTATTGAGCAGGAGATATACATCTCCCTGGAGCGGCACATGAAGTGCGGGGTCGGCAAGTGCGAGCACTGCACCATGGGACCCTACCACGTCTGCACCGACGGGCCGATCTTCAGCTACGATCGGGTGAGGGATCTGATCTGATGAGCCGTCATCTCTCCTTCCGGTTCCTGTAGATCTCCCGGAGGGCCTCCCGGTGCATCGAGGCGACGGCGTCGCCGAGGATCCCCATGAAGAAGAGCTGGAAGCCGACGATGATCAGAAGGGCGGTCAGGATCGTCAGCGGAATGTGCTCTGTCCGGGTGGTGATCCATTCCCTGAGGACGTAGAGTCCGAGGATGAATCCCGCCGTGCCGAAGAAGGAACCCATCAGGCCGAAGTAGAAGAGGGGGTTGTGGGTTTTGGCCATTCGATAGATGGTGGCGACGATCCTCGCCCCGTCCATGAGGGGGTTGAGCTTCGTCTTCGTTCCGGTCGCCCGAGGCCGGTAGGTTATGGGGACCTCGGCGATGGCGAGCCCCTTCTTGACGCTGTCGACGGTCATCTCCGTCTCGATCTCAAAGCCCTCCATGGTGAGGTCGAGCCTCCGAACCCCTTCCCGAGTGAAGGCCCGGTACCCCGTCAGGATGTCGCTCAGGGGGACGTCGTAGATCAGCCGGAAGAAGAAGTTTATCAGCCGGTTTCCCGCCGAGTTGAGGCGGGTTAGGGCCCCAGGCTCCAGGTTTCCGAACCGATTTCCCATGACGTGGTCGGCCTTTCCCGCGAGGACCGGTTCGAGGAGGTGGCCGACCTCGCCAGGGAGGTAGGTCCCGTCCCCGTCGATCATGACGATCTGCTCGGCCTCGATGAGGCTGAAGGCCTCCTTGAGGGCCTGGCCCTTGCCCCTACCCCTCTGGACGACGACCCGGGCGCCCGCCTCCTCGGCCCGCTCTCGGGTCCGATCCTGGCTGTGGCCGTCGATGACGAGGAGGTCGTCGAAGCCCATCCTCTTGAACTCGCCGATCACCCCGGCGATGGCGTCCTCCTCGTTGAGGGTCGGTATCAGGATGCAGACGTCGTTTTGGGTCAACTCAAATCAGCTCTTTCTCTCGCCGGGTGGTCGGGGACGTGGGCCGACGGCAGGATCGTCGGCCTCTCCAACCATCCTTCACCTCGTGGCCCCCTCTATGAACCCCATAAACCGCCTCACCAGCTCCTCCACATCCGTCCCCGCCGTCTCGACGTAGAGCCTGATGAGGGGCTGGGTGTTGGAGGGCCTGATCAGGACGGTATAATCCTCGGTGGTGATTTTGAGGCCGTCGGTGGTGTCGGGCTCAAGAGGCGCGAGGTCACCCTCGAGCCGCCTCATGAGATCGGCCGCCGACCCCTCTATCCTGACGGACCTCTGGACGTAGGGGTAGTCGGGGATGGCGTCCGCGAGCTCCGAGAGCCGCTCGCCCCGGGAGACGATCTCGCCGAGGGCGAGGGACATGGCGAAGGGGTCGTCGGAGAGCTGGAACTCCGGGATGAATAAGTGGGCGGACCGCTCGACGCCGAGGACTGCCCCCTCCTCCTTGACCCGGTTTGCTACGAAGACGTCCCCCACCCTCTCCCGGATCACCTCGAATCCCAGGGGGAGAAGCTCCCGCTCGACGATCATGGAGCAGTCGAAGCCCGCGACCACCTTGTCGCCGGGGGCGTACCTCTCCTTCGCCAGGATCACCGCCACCTTCTCGGGAGGGACGATCCTTCCCCGGTCGTCGATGACGAGGCCCCGGTCGGCGTCGGGGTCGAAGCCGACGCCGTAATCGGCTTCCGTCTCCACCACCATCCTCGCCGCGTCCCGGAGGGACTCCTCAGTGGGGGCCGGCCCCCGGCCGGGGAAGAGGCCGTCGGGCTCGCCGTTCGTCACCCGACAGTCGAAGCCCAGCCTCTGGTAGAGGGGGAAGGTGCCGCAGGCGGCGCCGTTTCCCATGTCCAGGACGATCCGGAGGGGCCGGCCGAAGGTGAGCTTACCTTCGACGTAGTCGGCGTACCTCCGGAGGGCGTCGTCGGGGGATCGGTCCGTCAGCTTGCCGTCCCCCTTCAGGAAGGTGCCCTTCTCGTAGAGGTTCATCATCTCCGTCTCGTGGTAGAGCATCCCGTACCCCTCGCTGGTCCTGAACCTGATGCCGTTGTACTCGGGGGGGTTGTGGGAGGCGGAGATGTACGCCGCGGCGTTGTAGCCCCCACGCCAGGTCTCAAAGCTGATCATCGATATCGGGAGGACGCCGTACCTCTCGACGGAGCATCCGGTGGATAGGACGCCATCCAGGAAGGCCCTCTCCACCGCGGGGCCGCTCACCCTGGTGTCCCTCCCGAGGGCGATCCTGCCGTTGGCGAGGTAGGATCCGAGGGCCTTTCCCACCCGGTTCGCGATCTCCCCGGTCAGCTCCGTCCCAAAGACGCCTCGCACGTCATAAGCTCTGAAGACTGTCACGTTCAAGAGGTGGAGAGGATATCTAAAAATAGTTTTCTAAAGCGGCCCCTCTTTTATCTGCCGCATATCGATCATAAAGCCGCCTCTCTTCCCTCGATCGTCCCGACGGCGTGGCCGGACCTGATGGGGCCGATCCGGACCCGCAGCCGGTCGCCGACGCCCGAGCCGGGGACGAAGATCCGGAACCCCTCCACCTCGCCAAACCCGTCCCCGGATTTTCCGACGCCGACGATCAAAAGCTCCAAAACGTCCCCGGCCTTCACCGGCGGGATAAAGAACCCCTGGCCGACGACGTACATCTCGGCGCTCTCCTTCCGGGAGGCGGCCGGAGAGTGGGACTGGGCCCGCCGGAACCGCACCCTCACCTCCGATAGGTAATCCAAAAAGGTGTCCCCCTGGAAGACCTTCACCAGGAAGTTTCCGCCGGGCTTGAGGACCGATTCGGCGACCCGGAGGGCGGACCGGGAGAGGTCGATGGACCGCGCGTGGTCGAGGGTCCAGTTCCCCGAGAGGTTCGGGGCGGCGTCGCAGATGACGACGTCGGCCTTTCCGCCGAGGGCTTCGACGATCAGCTCCAGAGTCTCCGGGGCGGTGATGTCGGCCTTGATGGTGGTGACGCCATCGATCGGCTCGATCGCGAGGAGGTCGACCCCGACGACTCTTCCCCCGGAGATCTCCTTTGCCACCTGCAGCCACCCGCCGGGGGCGGCCCCCAGGTCCAGGACGGCGTCGCCCCTCCGGATCAGCCGGAACCTCTGGTTGATCTGCTGGAGCTTGAAGGCGGACCTGGCCCGGTACCCCTCGGCCTTGGCCTTCCGGTAGAAGTAGTCCTTTTGATCCCTGGCCATCAGAGGAGATCTTCGGCCCAGGGCGATAAAGGGCTTGTGGTTCGTGTTCTCGATGAAGCTCTTTCGCCCTCTCCACCGAATAGAGGAGATCTGCTCGCAGGGGCTAAAAATAGATTGGAGGAAAAACTTTTTAGATGTATATAACCTCTGGTATGAGCTGGGGTTTGAGAAACCCGCCAACAAACTCTTCGACGAAATGAGCTGATTGATCTGAGGTAAGAAGCGTATGTCCCGGCCGAATACAACTCCTTCAGGTCTGCCCCCTGGATATCCGGAACTGCTTGCCGATCTGAAGGGCCGAATCCGCTCTGCTCAGGTCGGTGCAGCCCTCTGCGTAAATCGAGAGCTTGTCCTCCTCTACTGGCAGAGGAGGAAGGTCAATCCTCAGGAGGCAGGGAGAAGAGGGCTGGGGCGCAAAGGTGATAGATCGGCTCTCCGTCGATCTCCGCCGGGAGTTTCCGGAGATGAAGGGCTTCTCTCCCCGGAACCTCAAGTACATGCGGGCCTTTGCGGAGGCGTGGGAAGATGACGGATTTGTGCAGCAGGTTGCTGCACAAATTCCGTGGTTTCATAACTGTGTGATCCTGGACAAGCTGAAAGATCGGGCCGAACGGGAGTGGTACGTTCGCGAGACGGTGAATAACGGGTGGAGCCGGAACGTTCTCGTCCACCAGATCGAGAGCGACCTCTTCCGCCGTCAGGGAAAGGCGGTCACAAACCTCCACCGGACTCTCCCCTCGCCCCAGTCCGATCTGGCCCGGGAGATCCTGAAGGACCCCTACAGCTTCGACTTCCTGAGCCTGGGAGAGAGGGCATCGGAGCGCGACCTTCACCGATCGTTGCTGGCGCACCTCCGCGACTTTCTCATCGAGCTTGGGGTCGGGTTCGCCTTCGTCGGGAGTGAGCATCCCCTGGAGGTGGGCGGTCAGGACTTCCGGATCGATCTCCTCTTCTACCACCTCCGGCTCCGCTGCTACGTGGTCGTCGAGCTGAAGATCGGCGACTTCGCCCCGGAGCAGGTCGGCAAGCTGAACTTCTACCTGTCGGCGGTCGACGACCTGATCCGGGAAGCCGACCACGACGGGCCGACGATCGGGATCCTCCTCTGCAAGACGAAGAACAGGGTGATAGCCGAGTACGCTCTGCGGGATCTTAACAAGCCCGTGGGCATCTCAAGCTACAGGCTCGAAAAGGCCCTGGCCGGCGAGATGAAAAGAAACCTTCCCACGATCGAGGAGCTGGAGGCGGAGCTATCCGGGGCGGAGCCGGAGAGGTAGCTTGGTGCGGCGTCTCGGTGAAGGCGCACCGTCGGCGCTGGAGGCGGGAGGGCCAGAAAGGGTTGCATGCTGGCGGAGTCTGTACTCCGATTTCGAGGCAGATGAGACTCTTACATCTTTCATCTGTCTGGGTAAAAAATCGAGGCTGAAGGAAAAACTTTTGTGGCTTCAAAACATCGTATGTCAGCGTGCTCTCAGGAATCCCGCGGGCGATGTCGCGCATCATAGGCTTATTGATGTGTCTTGCTTCGATCATCTGGGGATACTACGAGTACCAATCCGCGACTATGCTTTTTGGACCTTTGATAGGTTTTCTGACCGGGCTATCCATCATCATCTCCACCTTCGACGCCACCGATGCCCTTCTTAGAAAACTGTTATCGAAATACACATCTGAAGACGAGCGGTCTGCCCGCGACGCATTCAACCGACAGGCGATGCTCACTCGCGTTCGAGACTTCTGGGTGAAGGGCGTGCTGGAGAACTCCCTCCACGAGGAGGCGCGGATCGAGCTTGGCCTGGAGGAGCGAAGAGACGCCGTCGCCGAGCGCCCCTGGGACGTGATCCTGCGGACTCCGGGCCGGCCGGACTGCGAGCTTCCGCCGGGAACGAAGATCTCAGACGTCTTCGAGAGGGTCGGCCGGTCCCTTCTCATCCTGGGAGAGCCGGGGGCCGGGAAGACGACCACCCTGCTGGAGCTGGCGAGGGAGATGATCGACCGGGCCGGGGAGGACCCCTCGGAAAAGATACCGGTCGTCTTCAACCTATCTTCATGGACCGACCCGAAGCAGCCGATCGCCGACTGGCTGACAGAGGAGCTGAGGGCGAAGTACAACATCCCGAAGAAGATCGCCGCCCGCTGGGTCGAGAACGACTCTCTCCTGCTTCTCCTCGACGGCTTCGACGAGGTCGCACCGGAAAGAAGGGAGGCCTGCATCGAGGCGATCAACGTCTTTCTCGAAGAGCATTTTGTTCCGCTGGTCGTCTGCTGTCGCAAAGAGGAGTACGATGCACTGGATGGCAGGCTCAACTTACAGAGTGCGGTCCTCCTGCAGCCTCTGACGCCCGAGCAGATCGATGGCTATCTCGAAAGATTAAGCCCGGAAATGGCACCGTTGCGAGATGCGCTGAAGGACGATCAGGAACTTCAGGAGTTCGCAAAAACACCCCTGATATTGAGCATAATGGCCCTCGCCTACAAGGGGATCTCGGTTGAGGAGCTTCAATCACTTTGTTCCACCGGAGATCACCGGAGGCATCTCTTCAAAACCTACGTTGACAGGATGTTCGAGCGGACGGGAAGGACGGACCCCAAGCGGTATACAAAAGAGAAAACCATCCACTGGCTCTCATGGCTGGGCCAAAAGATGTCGGAGCACGGCCAGACTGTGTTCTTGATCGAGCGGATGCAGCCGACCTTGTTGGAGACACAATACTTAAAAAATTTATATTTTATATTAGTTGTTTTGATTATTGGGTCGATTGGCGGACTGTGGGGTGGATTGATCGGCGGGCTGATTTTTGGGTTGGCTGTTGGGATGATGTCTAAGCTGAGTGAGATAATACCGGTCGAAAGGTTAAACTGGTCCTGGAAAATGGGACGAAAGATGTTAATCTATTTTCTTATTGGAGGATTTTTTTTGGGCTGATTGGCTGGATGGATGGTGGATCAAGACAGGGACTAATTAGTTGTGTGATCATTTGGCTGTGGATCGGTCTGAACCATGGAGGTTTGGGCTTTGCAGATATGAAAACGAGAGCTATCCCCAATCAAGGCATTATGTTGTCAGCAAAAAATTCAATATTCACTGGGCTGATTATTGGATTAATTTTTGGGATTACTGGTGAGATAATTTTGTGGAACGGTAATGGACTAATTTTTGGAGTGATTGGTGGCCTAATTTTTGGCGGCCTCGCAGTAATCCAGCATTTCGCCCTTCGGTTCATCCTATACCGCAAAGGCCTCCTCCCCTGGAGGCTTGTCACTTTCCTCGACTACGCCACTGAGCGGATATTCCTCCGCAAAGTCGGCGGAGGCTACGTCTTCGTCCACAGAATGCTGATGGAGTACTTCGCCTCCCAGGAGCCGGGACCTGGCAGAAAGTGACATCCTTTCTCTGGCCGGAAACAGAAACTCTAATCATCGGCTGACGCCCACCAAACATCCGTGAACTGCGACGTTCTGGTGGTGGGGGCCTCCACCTCGGGGATCGCACCCGGTCCACGGTTGGGCGGAAATTCCCAGGGAAGGGGAGAAGGCGGCTATGTTGAGGTTCCTCGAAAGGAGAATGGTTTAACTGATGGGTCGCATATATTCGACAAGGTGATCTGACGTGGGGACGTTTACGGCTGTGGTCTATAGGGAAGAGGAGATGTACGTGGCCCAATGCCCCGAGGTGGGGACGGTCAGCCAGGGGAAGACGCCAGAGGAGGCCGTGGACAACCTGAAAGAGGCGACTGAGCTTTACCTGGAAGAGTTTCCTCTGGAAGAGAAAAAACGACCTTTCATAACCACCTTTGAGGTGGTTCCCGTTGTCAAAGCTTAGGACGGTCTCCGGCGAGGCGGCGGTCAAGATACTCTGTAAAAAGTTCGATTTTGAGATCAGCGGACGCACCGGAAGTCACGTTCGGCTATCGAAGATGACGCCCGACGGAAAGGTCGGGACTGTGGTGCCCATGCATCGGGAGCTGAAAATGGGTACGTTGAAGGGCGTGCTGAAGCTTGCAAAGGTCGACGAGGACGAGTTTGCCAGGTATCTGTGAGCGTCCCTTCTCGGGTCGGGCTCGTTCCTGCTGAGGGCGTTGATTCATCTTGTTTTCGAGAGCTAGATCTCTTCGCCTCCGCCTGAACCTGCGCGACATTCCCGGAGCCGCCAGGCTCCTGGCGCTTTGACCATCTTTGTCCAAAACGGAAACCTTCATCACCCACCTTCTCCCACTTGAAAAGCGTGAACTGCGACGTTCTGGTGGTGGGTGCCTCCCCCTCGGGGATCGCGGCCGCCACATCTTCTGCGAAGGCGGGCGCCGAGGTGATCCTCCTCGACAAAGACATGGGCGGCAGCTTCGGCCACCCGGCGAACACCTTCTTCGACGGGATGTTCCGCCGGGCGGGCCTCGCGGTCGAGCGGGAGTACGTCCTCCACGACCTCGAAGGGATGCGGATCATCTCCCCCGCAGGCCACGCCGTCGAGATCCCGGCGGCGGGGAGGTTCATCGACCGGGGGAGGTTCGATGCCCTCTACCTTGACAGGGCCGAGGGGGCGGGGGTCGAGCTTCTCCGGGGCGTGGCCCGGTCCGCCCCCCTGGCGGATTCGGGGCGGCGGGTCGAGACCGACGCCGGGGAGATCGGTGCCCGGGTCGTCATCGACGCCTCGGGGGTCGATGGTGCGATCGCGAGAAAAGAGGGGCTCAGTCCGCTGAAGCATCCCGAAGACGTCGCCTGGGCCGCGGAGGCCGTCGTCGAATTAGCGGGCCTGGGGGAGGAGAGGCGCTTCGAGTACTTCCTCGGCTCGATCTCGCCGGGGTGGAAGGCGACCTTCTCCCCCGGCGGCGGCGATTTGGCGACCCTGGGAGTCTTCGTCCGGGGTCACGGCCGGGACGTCCGGCCGTTCCTCGACCGGTTCGTGGAGTTTTTCAAAGGTTACAAGTCCGCCGACTACGACGTCTCGGATATGAAGATCGTCTCGGTGAACCGGGGCGGGGACGCCATTGCGACCCTGCCCGGCGAGATCGTCGCCGACTCCCTGATGGCGACGGGCGCCGCCGCCGGCATGAGCGGGATCGCCTACGCCATCCGGGCGGGAACGATGGCCGGGGAGGTGGCCGCCGGCGCCGCCGCGGCCGGGGACGTATCGATCCGGGGGCTCTCGCCCTACGTCCGGCGTTGGCGCCGCGAGTTCGGCCTGGAGTACCGGATGGGCCGGGCGTCCCTCTTGACCCTCGGCAGAATGCCCGAGGAGGAGATAGACCGGCTGGCTGCGGGCCTGGCGAAGCGAGACCTCGACCTCTCAGGCTCGTTCTTCAGGAAGGGGCTCTCGGCGGGGATCGCCCTGGCCAGGGCGCGGCCGCGGACGATCCCCAGCCTGGTACGGAGCTTCGTCGAGGGCTGATCAGCGAGTGAGGGTCCAAGACGGAATCAATTCTATTAGTTAGGCCACCTCGACGTTGCTGCTCTCCTCCCTAGCGCCGCCGTCCTCGGGGAGCTTGATCTCGCCATAGGTCGCCTCGTACCTCTTCAGGTTCGCGGATAGGGCCCGCAGCAGCCTCTTGGCGTGCTGGGGGGTTATGGTCACGATCGCCCTCCCCTGGGCCAAATTCGTCTCGGGGATCTTGTGGAGGAAGGTGAGGGTGACCTCGTCGTCGGCGTGGCTGATCTTGATGAGGTTCGCGTAGACCGGCTCCAGCCTCTCGGGGATCCTGACCCCCAGCTGCTCGATCCTTTTTTTATCCGTCAATTAACTTCACCGCGGGTCCGTTCTCTTGAGGTCTGCCTTATTCCTTTGCACCGCCGGAGAGGAAAATCCTTTAACCGCCCAGGGGGTCTCCTCCACCATGATAGAGCTGAGGAGTGACCCTTACGTCCTCAAGTCCAGGACCGTCCAGGATACGGAGCTGGACTTCAGGATAAACCTGAACCTCTCCTGGTGTCGCGGCGTCCTCTTCAACGTGGTGGCGATGAAGAACTCCGTCGCCATCGTCGAGTACGACGCCATCCTCTGGACCGATGAAGCTCTCATGTTCGTCGAGTACAAGGACTCCGTCGCCGCCTACAAGAACCTCTCCACCCGGAGGATCCAGCAGATCGGAAGCTTCGCCAAGAACATCGCCGCCGGCCTAGGCTACCGGGCCTACACCTTCCTGGTGGTGGTGAACGGTCTGACGGAGGAGACCGCCCGGGGCGGGGCCGTCGTCATACCCCTCTTTCTGCTCGGAAGCTACGAGCCCTCCTTCAGCTCCGCGGTATCGGAGCTGGAGCTGCTCGATAAGCTGATCGAGAAGTACCACCGGTCTGGAAGCTCCGAGGTGGCCGAGGACTTCGAGAAGCTGAAGGCGATCCTCGAGGCGGGGTTGCCTTGAGGCGGAGGGGAACGGCGACGGCCCTCGGCGCCGCCACAGTCCTCAACGCCGTAGCCAACTGGAAGGGGTCGGCCTTCGGAGTCGACCTGAAGACCTCCGCCGAGGTGGTCCTGGACGAGAGCCCGGCGGTCAAGGGGGACGTTCCCGGGATCGACGACCGTCTGATCGTTAGGTCCGTCGAAAGGGTCCTGGAGAGGTTCGGCGTCGTCGCCGGGGGCGTCGTCAGGACTTGGAGCGATATCCCCCTCGCCCGGGGGCTGAAGAGCAGCAGCGCCGCCGCCAACGCCGCGGTCCTCGCGACCCTCGACGCCCTCGGCGAGGATCTCGACCCCCTGGAGGCGACGAGGATCGGGGTCGCGGCGGCGAGGGACGCCGGCGTCACCATCACCGGCGCCTTCGACGACGCCTCCGCCTCGATGCTGGGGGGGGTCGTCGTCACCGACAACCGAAGGCTCGAGCTCCTCAAGAGGGAGGAGATGGAGTCAGAGGTCCTACTCCTCGTCCCGGAGGAGAAGATCTTCTCGAAGGAGACGGACGTAGGGAGGTCGAGGCTTCTCGCCCCGGTGGCGGACCTGATCTTCGACCTCGCCCTGGCGGGGGACTATCCCAGGGCGATGACCCTCAACGGCCTCGTCTACTGCAGCGCCCTCCGCCTCCCCTCCGACCCGATATTCGCTGCCCTCGCCTCCGGCGCGAGATCTGCCAGCCTATCGGGGACGGGCCCCGCCTACGCCGCCCTCGTCGAGGACGAAAATATCGACGATGTCGAGGCGGCCTGGCTCCATCTGGGCGGAAGGGTGATAAGGACGGAGGTTAACAACCAGGGCTCAATCAGAGGACCGGGGTGGCGAGGATGAGCCTGGAAGATCTCCGCGCAGAAGTCCAAAAAGTTGACCGGGATATAATAGCGCTGATCTACGAGCGGGTGAGGCTGGCGGAGGATATCTTCGAGGCCAAGCGAGCCTTGGGCGTCGGAATCGAGGACAAAAACCAGGAGAAGCTGGTGATGAAGCGCGCCCTCGATATGGCGACGGAGCTCGGCCTGGACGCCGGCGCCGTGAAGGAGATCTTCGCGATCCTGATCAGGATGAGCCTGGAGAAGCAGCACGAGCTCCTGGGGGAGAACAACCTCCCCTAGCCTTAAGTTTGAGCCCCTCAGGCTGAGAAAACGGAAGGTTTGGGTGCCATGACCGAGATCGCCGTCATATCGGGGTCCAAATCGGACCGGCCCGTGGTGGAGAAGGTCCTCCGGGTCCTGGTGGAGAAGGGGGTCGACTACGACGAGAGGGTTCTCTCGGCCCACAGAAACCCCCTGGATCTGGAGCTGTACATAAAGGAGACGGATGCGAAGGTCTTCATAGCCGTCGCCGGGCTCTCCGCCGCCCTCCCCGGCTTCATCGCCTCTCGGACGGATCGGCCGGTGATCGGGGTTCCGGTGAGCGCAAAGCTGGGGGGCCTCGACGCTCTCCTCGCCATCTCCCAGATGCCGCCGGGGGTACCCGTCGCCTGCGTCGGGATCGACGCCGGGGAGAACGGAGCCCTCCTGGCGGTGAGGATCTTGGGGGCGAAGGAGCGGCCCCAGGGATGAGGATAGATCCGATAGGTGTCATAATATGTACGAGAAGATCCTGATAGCCACCGACGGCTCCGCCGCCTCGATGAATTCCAGCAGGTCCGGGATCAAGCTCGCGAAGTCCCTGGGGTCCGAAGTCCTCGTCCTCTACGTCATAAACGAGATGGCGATATCCAGGGTCATCGCCTCCATGATCGGCAGGGGTTTCCGTCAGGAGGATCTGAGGCGGGCCCTAAAGGCCTCCGCCGAGAAGGTAGTCTCGGAGGTCACCAAGATGGGCGAGGCCGCAGGGGTCCGGGTGGAGCCCATCATAAAGGAGGGGGACCCCGCCTCCAGGATCCTGGAGACGGCGGAGATCGAGGGGGTCGACCTGATCCTGATGGGAAGCCACGGCGAAGGGGGGATATCTTCGAAGCTGATCGGGAGCGTCGCCGAGAAGGTCCTGAACTGGTCCACAGCGCCGGTGATGATAGTGAGATGACCGGGGCTTGCAGCGGCGTATTTATCCCCTTTATAAGGCTTCTTGATGCCGGTATCGGAAAGATACCTATTTATATCAAAGGCGTAATGGATAAACTCAAAAGGTGCGGAAGGTTGTAGGGAGATTTGAGAGGTGTGATAAGATGTATGATCGGATTTTAGTTGCTACAGACGGCTCCGCCAAGTCCAAGGTCGCAGTAGAGCACGCCGTAGACCTGGCCAAGGCCACGGGCGCGAAGCTGCTCGGAGTTTACATAGTGAATGAGGTCGTGGTGGCCAGCGCCGTCAGGCAGCTGGGCGCGGACAAGAAGGAGATCGAGGCGAAGCTCCAGGCCAGCGGAGAGAAGGCCGTAGCTGATATCAAGAAGATGGCCGACGAGGCCGGTGTGGCCGTCGAGACGATGGTCAGGTCCGGGGCTCCTGCCAACGCCATCGTCGACCTCGCCAGGACCGAGGAGGTCGATCTGATCGTCATGGGAAGCCATGGTGAGAGCGGCGTCACCAAGCTCCTCATCGGAAGCGTCGTCCAGAAAGTTCTGTATTGGGCATCCTGCCCCGTCCTCGTAGTGAGATGATCGAAGATGGCAGTAGAGATGATATCCTCAGGGATCGCTTTTCCAGCTTTCGCGGTGGTATTAGTCGTAGGAACGCTCCTGGCCTATACGGTCATAAGCCTGATAGGCGGCAGCTAGCTCTCCAGAAGGGCGCCCTCCTCGCGGAGGGCGCTATCATCATCCCTCTTTTTGGCGGTCCATCCCCCAGGGCATGAGGCTCTTGGGAGATACGATCTTGGAAAAATAGGTGAGCTTCGGCCTTCTGCCGAGATCGGTGGCCGTATCAATCGGGCTTGAAGTACCTCTCCGCCGTCTCCAGGGCCCGGGCGATCAGCTCGGCGCAGGCATCGACGTCCTTCAGGCTCAGGACCTCGACGGGGGAGTGGATGTAACGGGTGGCGACGCTGATCACCCCCGTATGGATCCCCTCCCGGGTGAGCTGGATCGCCGTGGCGTCGGTGGTGCCGCCGCCGGAGACCTCCATCTGGACGGGGATCTCGAACTCCTTCGCCGTCTCGGCGAGCCAGGATACGACCTTCGAGGTGGTGATGATCCCCCGCCCTGAGGCGTCGGCGATGATCACCACCGGACCCTTTCCTATCTCGAGGGGCGAATCCTTCTTGTCGATCCCCGGATGGTCTCCTGGGATGGTGACGTCCGTTGCGAGAGCGACGTCGGGAGAGAGGCCGAAGGCGGAGGTCCTCGCCCCCTTCAGCCCCACCTCCTCCTGGACCGTCCCCACGGCGAAGATCGTCGACTCCGTCCTCGTCCTCTTGAGGGCCTCGATCATCATGACCACACCGGCGCGGTTGTCGAAGGCCTTCCCCGTCACCCTGTCCCCGGCGAGCCTGGCGAAGGTCCGATCGATGCTCATGGGGGTTCCGGGCTTGATCCCAAGCCCCAAGGCCTCCTCCTGGCTTTCGCAGCCGGCGTCGACGAACATATCCTTCACCTCGATCGGCTTCTTCCGATCTTCGGGGGTCATGACGTGGGGGGGCTTCGACCCGATGACGCCCCATATCGGCCCGGAATCGGCGTGGATGATCACCCTCTGGTTGAGGAGGGTCTGGTCGAACCAGCCTCCGATGGTGACGAACCGGATGAACCCCTTCTCGTCTACGTACTTGGTCATGAGGCCGATCTCGTCGATGTGGGCTGCGATCATCACCGACGGCCGCCTTCCCCTTCTGGTGGCGACGAGGTTTCCGAGGTTGTCGATCCTCACATCGTCGACGAGGTGTCCCATCTCCTCCCGGAGGATCTCCTGGATCGATCCCTCCCGTCCCGATATCCCGTGGGCGTTGCTCAGCCGTTCAAGAAGCCTTTGAATCTCGTCCATCTCTTTCATCCCGTCCATAATAATCGGTACAATCGGGGCTCTGAGGTCAGCAGATCCTCGTCTCCGCGCCGGAGTTTTGGGAGCTGGTGACGACGACCTCGCCCCCTCTCTCCTCCATGACCTCCCTCGCCGCCGCCTCGATCTCTCGCACGCCGGAGTCGGCGACGGCGTAGACCGTCGGGCCGAAGGAGCTGAGCCCCGACCCGGCGGCTCCCGCCTCCCTCATCTCCTCCATCAGCCTTCGGACGAGCGGGTCCTGGAGCTCCACCTCCACCCTCTTGAACCCCAGGGCCTGGATCCTGTTCACAGCCGCCCCGAAGCCCTCGATCTCCCCCGTCATGACCGCCGGCATCATCCTGACCAGGATCTCGCGGCAGAGCTCTGCCACCTCCTCCTTCGGGACGGGACAGAAGGCCCCGAAGACGTCGGCCTCGTGGCGGCCGTGGGCGCCCTTCGGCAGATTCGGGATCACCAGGATAAACCTCCAGTCCCTCGGAACTTCGGCCCTCATGATCACCGGCGGTGGCGCGACCCCCGGGGAGGCGGAGGAGGGGCGATAGTCCACCTTCTCCCTTCCCGGGCCGAAGGAGTGGCCTCCGTCGACGATGAACCCTCCCCCCTCGAAGGCGGCGACCCCTATCCCGCTCGTCCCGCCCCTCTCAACGGCCTTCGCGATCTCCCGGGCCGGAGGTGATCGGCCGTATAGCTCGCATAGGGCCTTGGCCACGGCCATGGCGAGCTGGGTCCCACCGCCGAGGCCTACGTGCTGCTGGTAGGAGGACCTGATCCTTATATCGGCGCCGCCGAGGCCGAAGCTCTCCATCGCCCCGAGGGCCGCCGCCCTCGCCCTGTCGGCGCCCTCGCCCCGGACGGTGAGGCCCTCGCCCCGCTCCGCCTCCACCAGGATGGAGGGCTCCTCCAGGGCTATCCCGACCCCCCCGTCGACGCGCCCCAGGTCTCCGGCGAGGTCGGTGAGGGTGATGTGGATCCGAGAGGGGGTCTGGACTATCACCCTCCTCCTCTCCTGGAACTTGTGATAGGGGAAGGTCTCGGTGATGGCCATCAGGGGCCTCCCATGTCGGATGATCTTGTACTCCCTGGAGAGGAGGGGCTCTTTGGAGAGGACGCCGAAGATCCCTCTCAAATCGGCCGCCTCCTTCAGGGCCCGGAACCTCAGGAGGTCGCGCCTCGACTCGATCCGGTGCCTCTTCAGGATCGTACCGATCGGCATATCCGCCCGCATCAGGTCGGTCTTGAACCGGTCCTCGAGCCGCTTGATGGGGGTGAGGGAGGCGGCGTGGATCAGGGTCTCCCCCGAGGCGGAGCTCTTCAGCTTCACCACCCGGTAGTTCACCTCATCGCCGGCCTCGATCTCCAGCTCCCGGGCCGTCGCCTCATCGGCGGCCACCACCCTCTGGACGAGGGTCTCGATCTCGACGGGGCTTCCGGTGACCACCTCCAGAAGGCAGGTGACGGAGCCGTCGGTCCCCAGGAGCATCTTCTGGACGGGGCTGAGGGTCCCCACCGCCTTCTCGAGCCTTGCGATCTCCTCGTCCACCCTCAAAGTCGGCGATCCGTCCACAAAAAAAGGAGGTGCCGGCTGGCATAAAGTTTTTCCCCTCCGGGGACGAGCTTTCCCCTCTCTGGGCTTCGTGGAGGATTTTCATTGAAGACGTCGAGAATTTCGGGGTTTTATAAGCTTTCAGCGCCGGATCGGCTGAAGATGGTGGCGGAGAACTCTGGTCTCTCCGAGGCGGAGGTGGAGGCGATCGGCAGCCTGGGCCTCTCCCTCGATCAGGCCGACAAGATGGTCGAGAACGTGGTGGGGCTCTTTCAGATACCCCTGGGGATCGCCACCAACTTCCTCATCGACGGCCGGGAGGTGCTCGTCCCCATGGCTACGGAGGAGCCTTCGGTGATCGCCGCCGCCAGCAACGGGGCCAGGATGGCCCTCGCCGGGGGTGGCTTCGTCACCAGCAGCACCGAGCCCGTGATGCGGGCCCTCATCCAGGTGACGGGGGTCGATGACCCCTGGGGAACGCGGCTCGCCATCCTCGCCCGCTCTGGGGAGATCGCGGCGAGGGCGAACGAGAAGGACCCGATGCTCGTCAGCCATGGGGGCGGGGTCGTCGGGGTCGAGGCGGAGGTCGTCGAGACGAGGAAGGGGCCGATGGTGGTGGTCCACCTGCTTGTCGACTGCCGGGACGCCATGGGCGCCAACGCCGTCAACACCATGGCCGAGGCCCTCGCCCCCTTCATCGAGGAGATCACCGGCGGGAGGGTCTACCTCAGGATCATATCCAACCTCGCGGACCTCCGCCTCGCCCGCGCCCGGGCCGTCTTCAAGGCCGAGGAGATCGGCGGGGCCGAGGTCGTCGACGGCATCGTCCTCGCCTCCGCTCTGGCGGAGAGCGACCCCTATCGGGCCGCCACCCACAACAAGGGGATCATGAACGGGGTGACGGCGGTGACCATGGCGACCGGTAACGACACCAGGGCGATTGAGGCCGGAGCCCACTCCTACGCCGCCCGGGGTGGGATGTACAGGTCCCTCTCCGTCTACGAGAAGAACCGGGACGGTGACCTCGTCGGATCGATAGAGCTCCCCGTCGCCGTGGGGACCGTCGGGGGCGCGACGAGGGTCCACCCCGTCGCCAGGGCAGCCGTCCGGGTACTGGGGCTCAGATCCGCCGACGACCTCGGCCGGATCCTGGCGTCGGTGGGCCTCGCCCAGAACTTCGCCGCCCTCCGGGCCCTCGCCACCGAGGGGATCCAGAGGGGTCACATGTCTCTGCACGCCCGGAACGTCGCCGTCCAGGCCGGCGCTAAGGGGGATGAGATCGAGGCGGTGGCGGGTAAAATGGCGGCGGAGAAGAGGATCAACGTCGATCGGGCCAAGGAGCTGCTGAGCGGGATGAGATGAGCCCGTTGATAGGGGTCCTGGGGCCGGAGGGGACCTTCTCGGAGAAGGCGGCAAGGCGGCTCAGCCCCGGAGCCGAGATCCGCTACTTCCGGGACTTCGAGGAGGTGATCTCCGCCGTTGAGGTGGGGGATGCGGATCTGGGGGTCGTCCCCCTGGAGAACAGCCTGGAGGGCTCCGTCGGCGCGACCCTCGACTCCCTCCTCCGCCACGATGTCGAGATCGTCGGAGAGATCAACCTGAGAATAAGGCACTGCCTCCTCGGCCGCGGTGGGGCGGAGGGGGTGAGGGTGATCCTCTCCCACCCCCAGGCCCTCGCCCAGTGCAGGGGCTACATCAAGAGGAGGTTTCCGGAGGCAGAGCTGAGGACTACTGGATCCACCTCCCACGCCGCCCGCCTCGCCCAGGAGTTTCCGGAGATGGCGGCGATCGCCGACGCCGAGGCTGCTGGAAGGTACGGCCTTGCGGTGATCGAGAGGGACGTCCAGGACTCCGACGAGAACGTCACCCGCTTTGCGGTGGTGGGAAGGTCGGCGCCGGCGCCGACGGGAAGGGACAAGACCTCCCTCGCCCTCTACCTGGAGCGGACGGAGCCGGGGGCCCTCTGGGAGGTTCTGGGGGAGTTTGCGACTAGGGGGATCAACCTCACCAAGATCGAGTCCCGGCCGAGCAGGCGGGCCCTCGGAGACTACTACTTCTTCATCGACCTGGAGGGGCACGCCTCCGACCCCCAGGTGAAGGAGGCCCTGGCGCGGATCAGGGAGAGGGCGGCGGTGACCAGGGTCCTCGGCTCCTACCCTCGGACCGACTAGTTCGTCCCTTCGCCGGATAGGCGGAGCCCGCCGGCCTCACCCCCGGGGCGGGGACGCATAACCCCGCTTTTGAGAGCCGACCTGCCCCCCCTCTCGTCGGTCTATGAGCCACCGCCGGTCCTGCCCCCCGAGCCTCAGACGGTTTGGGAGGGAGGCTTTGGGACGGATCTTCCATAGGAGGTCGGGGACGGTTCGATGGAGAAAATTGACTTCGGTCGACCGCGCAGACCCCAAATTAGGCCTTCGCGATGGCCTATAGATTTATCTAATAGAAATGTAGCATACTCGCTAGCACGTCGAGCTTTACTACTTCAGGTCAATTTGGGAGGCGACGAGATTGGGAAAGATAAAATTAGCAATTGCAGGTCTCGGCAATTGCGCCAGCTCTCTCATCCAGGGGATTGAATATTATAAAAATTCAGATGACGATAACTGGATAGGGCTGATGCATCGGTCCGTCGGTGGCTACAGGCCGGGGGACATAGAGGTGGTGGCCGCCTTCGACATCGATGAGAGGAAGGTGGGAAAGGACGTCAGCGAGGCGATCTTCGCCCCGCCCAACTGCACCAAGACCTTCTACTCCAACGTCCCCTTCATGGGGGTGGAGGTGAAGAAGGGGCCGGTCCTGGACGGCGTCGCCCCTCACATGGCCTCCTACGACGATAGCAAGACCTTCGTCGTCTCGGACCGCGAGCCCTGCGACGTCGTCAGGGAGCTGGACGAGAGCGGCGCCGAGGTCCTGATAAACTACATGCCCGTCGGCTCCGAGGAGGCTAGCCGTTTCTACGCCCAGGCCGCCCTGGACGCCGGCGTGGGGTACGTCAACTGCATGCCGGTCTTCATCGCCTCCGACCCGGCCTGGGCGAAGAAGTTCGAGGAGGCGGGGATCCCGATCGTCGGGGACGACGTCAAGAGCCAGATAGGAGCCACCATCGTCCACAGGACCCTCGCCAAGCTCTTCAACGACCGGGGCTGTAAGCTCGACCGGACCTACCAGCTGAACACCGGAGGAAACACCGACTTTCTGAATATGCTCAGCCAGGACCGGCTCAAGTCCAAGAGGATCTCCAAGACCGAGGCTGTCCAGTCGGTCCTGGACGTCCCCCTGATGGCCGACGACATCCACATAGGCCCCTCCGACTACGTCCCCTGGCAGAAGGACAACAAGATCTGCTTTCTCCGGATGGAGGGGAGGATCTTCGGGGACGTCCCCATAAACCTGGAGCTGAGGCTCTCGGTGGAGGACTCCCCCAACAGCGGCGGATCGACGATAGACGCGATCAGGGTCTGCAAGATGGCCATCGACAGGAAGATCGGCGGCCCCCTCCTGGAGATCTCGGCTTGCACCATGAAGCATCCCCCGGTCCAGTACCCGGACTTCGTGGCGAGGGAGCTTCTGGAGAGGTTCCTCAAGGGAGAGGCGTTGGATCTCGCCCCCGAGCCTCCCCTGAGGCTGAGGCTGGCCACCGCGGTCGAGGATAAGGGCGATTGAGCTGACATAAGCCCGATCTCCCGCCGACGAGCTCCGCCAAGCCTCCCATCCAGCCCCGATCCGGCTCCTCGACCGTCGCCCCTCCCAAGAGAAGGAGCTGCCCCCTCCAAAGGGCTGGAGGGGGCTCCTGCAAGCCCAAGCCCCGACCGTCCTCATCATCCTCAGGACCTTATGCACCGGTCTATCGGCCGATGGGCATAGGTGAGAAGGAGGATCATGAGGGAAGAAAAGGCCCTGGCGGAAGATCTGGAGGGGTTTGTAGTCCCCATCGACGGGGTCTCCCTTCGGGGCGGAAGGTCGGAGAAAGGCGCAACGGGTGATGGATATATGCGGTCTTCACCAGTGGAGAAATCGTCGTATGGGAGGCGGCCTCTCCCTCCGGCCGACGGATATCCCGATCGTCTCTGGTCGCTCTTCGAGGTTGCTATCCGGGGCTCTTCCGTCGACTTCTCTGGAGGCTTATCGTGATCCGGGTTCTGATCGTCGACGACGACCCCGCCATTCTGGAGCTTGCCGCCCTCTTCCTCGAGAGGTCCGGGGATATCCAGGTGGATCCGACGGAGACGGCGGCCGAAGGCCTGGAACGGCTGGAGGGGGGGGAGAGGAATTATCATGTCGTCGTCTCCGATTACGCCATGCCTGGGATGGACGGTATAGCCTTTCTCAAGGCGGTCCGCAGCCGCAAGCTCGAGATCCCCTTCATACTATTTACAGGAAAGAGCCGAGAAGAGGTGGTGATCGAGGCTCTAAACTCCGGCGCCGACTACTACCTCCAGAAGGACGGAAACCCGAAGATCCTCTTCGCCGAGCTCTCCCATCAGATCCGACAGGCTGCCGAGAGCGTTAGGGCGAAGAGGGAGGACCTCATCCAGAGGAATCTCGCCCTAGGGCTCTCGGGGGCGACCTCCCTATCGGCGGCCCTCAGCCTCTGCGTCGGGGCGGCGATAGCCGTCTCGGAGACGGACTGTGGGACGATCTACCTCTTGGAGAGGTCCTCGGGGAGCTTCATCCTCTCCCACTCCCAGGGCTTCTCCCCCGAGTACGTCGAGGAGATATCCAGGAGGCGGCGGAACCCCAGCACCTCCCTGATATCGAGGGCTCAGGAGCCGATCTACATCCGGCACCAGGATCGGGGTCTCCCCCTCCAGAAGGCCCGGGAGCGGGAGGGGCTCCGGGCCATGGCCGTCGTCCCGATCCGCCACGAGGGGGAGGTGATAGGCTACTACAGCGTCGGAACCCACACCTTCGACGAGATCCCCCCCGAGGGGAGGAGCGGCCTGGAGACGATCGCCGCCATGACGGAAAACGCCATCGTGCGGCTGAGGGCCCAGGAGGAGCTCCGGAGGAGTGAAGAGCAGCTTCTGGCCATCTTCGAGACTGCAGAGGTCTCCTTCGTCATAACCGACGGATCTGACCCGGACCCCACCGTCCTTGAGTTCAGCCCCGGGGCCGAGAAGATCTTCGGCTACCGTCGCCGGGAGATGGTGGGAAATCCGGTCTCAAGGCTTCACCTCCCAGAGGACGTGGCCCTCTTCCCTGAGGTCCACCGGCAGATGAGGGAGGGGGGCCGGGGTTTTTCCGGGCTCACCACCCTGGTACGAAAGAACGGGGAAAAGTTTCCTGCCATCTTCTCGACTTATCCCCTCTTCGACGAGTCTGGGCAGATGCGGGCCGCCCTGGGCGTCAGCGTAGACATCACCGAACAGAAGAGGATGGAAGAGAACCTCCAGAAGAGCGAGGAGTACTATCGCGCCATCTTCGAGAACAGCGGCACGGCGATGGCGATCGTGGAGGAGGACGGCCTCATATCAAAGGTCAATTCCGAATCCGAGGCCCTCTTCGGACGCCCTCCCCAGGAGGTCGAGGGGAAGATGAGGTGGGACGAGTTCATCTCCGAGGAGGATCGGGAAGATCTCTGGGATCTCTTCCGGAAAGGGCAAAGGAGGCTGAAGACCCCCACCGCCCAGTACGAGGCAGACCTGATCGACCGATGGGGCGGCATAAAGCGTGGCCTTTTTCGGGCTAGCATCATCCCCAGGACTAAGCAGTACGTCGTCTCTGTCACGAACATAACCGAGCAGAAGAGGATGGAGGTGGCCCTGAAGGAGAGCGAGGAGCGGCTTAAGATGGCCGTCGAGGGAGGAAACCTGGGGATCTGGGACTGGAACCTGGAGACGGGGGAGGGGTCTTTCAGCGATAAATGGGGGGAGATATTGGGGTACTCTCCAGAGGAGCTGAAGACCCACCTCGGGATCTGGGACAGCCTCGTCCATCCCGACGACCGGGCGAGAGTAAAGCAGGCCCTGATGGATCATCTGGAAGGGCTGACCCCTTATTGTGAGATCGAACATAGGATGAGGTCGAAGGACGGTGGCTGGGTCTGGATTTTGGGCCGGGGCAAGGTGGTGTCATGGGACGAGAGGGGCCGTCCGGTGAGGATGACGGGGGTCATCCAGGAGATGAGGGCGGCAAGGGGCGGATCCCGGGGTCATGATGGCATCTTAGTCGATGGAGGCGCGGCGGGAGAGGTGCCGCCGGATTAGAGGCTCAGAGAACCTTTTTATCCGGTCCCGCCAACGGCCTCACCATGACCAAACAGGTTCATGCGGCCCACATTCTTGTAAAAACAGAGAAGAAGGCGAAGGAGGTTCTCGAGAAGATCAGCAAGGGAGAGAGCTTCGCCGAGATGGCCCGGAAGTACTCCGACTGCCCCTCTTCGAAGAACAAGGGGGACCTCGGATGGTTCGCTAAGGGCAAGATGGTCCCCGAGTTCGAGCGGGCCGCCTTCGAGGCGGAGAAGGGGAAGGTCGTCGGCCCCGTCAAGACCGACTTCGGCTACCATCTGATAAAGATTATTGATAAGAAGTGACCCCCGCCCGGGGCGATCCTCCCTTCAGGGGCGGTCCTTGAGATCCGACCTTGAGATCGGCCGGTGGCCCCCTCCAGTAGGCCGGGATGGCACCTCGAGCTCGATCTGGCGGGGTTATCCCCCTGCCAAATCTATAAATTCCATTCCGCCATAATTGAGGGAGTGATGACGGATCTGCCCCCCATTTTCGGAATGACCGGAGATCTGGCGATGATCTTCGGAGTTCTTCTTCTCACCCTCATCCTCTTCATCTGGGGCCGCTGGAGGTACGACGTGGTATCCCTTCTGGCGCTCCTGGCGGCCACAGTTACCGGCCTCGTCCCCTGGGATCAGGCCTTCCTCGGCTTCGGCCACCCCGCCGTCATCACCGTCGCCGCCGTCCTCGTCGCGAGCCGGGGCCTCCTGAACTCGGGGGTCGTCGACGTCATGGCCGGGTGGCTCTCCCGGGCAGGAGATTCGCCAACCCGCCAGGTTGCCTCCCTCACCGGCCTCGTCACCATCCTATCCGGGTTCATGAACAACGTCGGCGCCATGGCTCTCCTCCTCCCCGTCGGGATCCGGATGGCTATCCGGAGCGGAAACTCTCCCTCGATCCTTCTGATGCCCCTCGCCTCCGGCTCCCTCCTCGGGGGCCTATTGACCCTTATAGGGACCCCCCCGAATATCATAATCGCCACCTTCAGGGCCGAGAGCGTCGGCGATCCCTTCGGGATGTTCGACTTCACCCCCGTCGGGCTGGGGGTGGCTCTCTCCGGTTTCCTCTTCATATCTCTAATAGGGTGGAGGCTCGTTCCCGTCCGAAAATCCCCTTCGTCCAAGGAGAGGCTCTTCGAGATAGAGAACTATCTCACCGAGGTCCTGATCCCCGAGGGGGCGAGGATGGCGGGCAAGACCCTCCAGGAGGTGAGGGAGGCATCAAAGGCCGATTTTCAGGTGCTAGGGCTTCTCTCCGGGGAGACGAGGCTTGCGTCCCCCTCCATCTTCCACCCCCTGATGCCGGGGGAGATCCTCCTGGTGGAGTCGGATGCCGACGAGCTGAAGATCTTCCTCGACGATACCGGCTTTCAGCTCGGCGAGGAGAAGAAGGTCGGGGAGGAGGCCCTCAGCTCCGGGGATATGGGGATAGTGGAGGCGGTCGTAAAGACCGATTCGAGGCTCCTGGGGAGGACGGCGAGGTCGGCGAGTTTGCGATGGCGGTACGGGGTGAATCTCGTCGGCGTCGCCCGCCACGGCATCCAGCTCCAAAAGCGGCTGGGGCAGGTCCGGTTTCAGGCCGGAGACGTCCTCCTCCTCCAGGGGCCGAGGGAGCATCTCCCAGAGATCTTGAACACCATGGGGTGCCTTCCCCTCGCCGAGAGGGGCCTGCGGCTCGGCCACCCGAGGCGGATCATCCTATCCGTCGCGATCTTCGGCTCAGCCATCCTGGCGGTGGCCGTGGGCCTCCTCCCGGTCCAGATCGCCCTGGTTTCGGCGGCCGTCGCCATGGTGATGGGGGGGCTCATGAACCTCCGGGAGGTGTACACCTCCATAGACTGGCCGGTGATAATCCTCCTGGGAGCCATGATCCCCGTAGGCCGCGCCCTCGAGACTACTGGGGGAGCGGGCCTCATCGCCGAGAGCATCCTCTCCCTCTCTGGAGGATATCCCCCCATCGTATCCCTGGCGATGCTCCTCGTCATCACCATGTTCCTATCGGATATCGTCAACAACGCCGCGGCAGCGGTGCTGATGGCGCCCATCGGCCTGGGGATCGCCTCTTTCATGAACCTCTCCCCGGACCCATTTCTGATGGCGGTCGCCATCGGGGCGTCCTGCGCCTTTCTCACCCCCATAGGCCACCAGTCCAACACCCTGGTGATGGGGCCCGGAGGCTACCAGTTCGGGGACTACTGGAGGATGGGGCTGCCCATGGAGCTGGTCATCGCCGTCGTCTCCATCCCCCTCATCGTCATCTTCTGGCCTCTCAGCGGGTGACCTGGAGGGACGAGGGAACTGGGGCCGCGGGTTGTCTCTCCCCTCCCGAGGCGATGAAACAAAAATATTAATCCTATTGATGAGATATGACCTAAGGACTCTGGAGGTAACCTGATGGGGATGACAACGGATCAGCTTTTGATATTCGCCATCCTGGGGCTCGCCCTTCTCTTATTCATCTGGGGGCGGTGGCGGTACGACCTCGTCGCCATCATCGCCCTCTTGGTCGCGACGATATCGGGGGTCGTCCCCTGGAGCGAGGCCTTCACCGGCTTCGCCCATCCAGCGGTGGTGACGGTGGGAGCGATCCTCATAGTCAGCCGGGCGCTCCTCAACTCCGGGATCGTCGATCTGATCCAGAAGTCGATCACAAGCCCAAAAGATTCAACAAAGCGGCAGGTGAGGTCCCTCACCGGCCTCGTATCCATATTATCAGGGTTCATGAACAACGTGGGGGCGCTCGCGATCCTCCTCCCGGTGAGCCTGCGGGTCTCCCGGAGGACCGGGAATCCTCCTTCTCTCCTCCTGATGCCCCTCGCCTTCGCCTCCCTCCTCGGCGGCCTCTTGACCCTCATCGGGACGCCTCCAAATATCATAGTCGCCTCTTACAGGGCCGAGGTGTTGGGCGAGCCGTTCAGAATGTTCGACTTCACCCCCGTCGGAGGGGGGGTCCTCCTCGCGGGCCTCATATTCATATGGTTCTTCGGCTGGAAGCTGACTCCCAAGAGGAAGGGGGGCTCCTCGAAGGAGGACCTCTTCAAGATAGAGAACTACATCACCGAGATATGGGTATCCAGCAGATCGAAGCTCGTCGGAAAGAGGCTCCGGGTTTTGAAGGAGCCCCCGGTATCGGATATGCAAATTTTAGGCCTCGTCCGGGGAGATCTCCGGATCCCCATGCCGACGGGAGATGAGATCCTGGAGCCGGGGGATATCCTGGCGGTGGAGACCTCCGCGGAGAATATAAAATATATTTTGAAATGGAGGGGGCTTGAGCTCCTGGGAGGCATGAAGGTCGGGAAGAAGGCTCTCCTCTCCAAGGACGTCGGGCTGATCGAGGCGGTCGTAGCCGCAGACTCCCCCATGGTGGGGGAGACGGCGAGGAGCCTCACCCTCGGCCGGCGGTATGATATGAACCTGATAGCCGTCGCCAGACGCGGTGAGGTTCTGGCGGAGCGGCTCGGCGATATAGCCTTCCAGCCAGGGGACGTCCTCCTGATGCAGGGGCCCTCGGGAACGATACCCGAAGTCCTGGAATCCCTGGGCTGCCTCCCCCTCGCCGAGCGGGGGATGAAGCTCGGAAGAAGGCAGAAGAGCCCCCCCGTCCCTCTCCTGATCTTCGGTGGAGCCCTAGCGGCGACGGCTGCGGGCCTCCTCCCGGTGGAGATAGCCTTCGCATCGGCGGCGGTGGGGATGGTCCTGGCGGGGGTCCTCACCATCCATGAGGCCTACGAGAGCATCGACTGGCCTATCATATTCCTCCTGGGGGCTCTGATCCCCGTGGGAGCGGCCCTGGAGAGCACCGGCGGGGCGGAGACGATCTCTGCCGCCATCCTCCAGGCCCTCAGCCCCTTTCCGGCGGTGGTGATCCTGGCGGCCCTCCTCGCCTGGACTATGATCCTCACAAACATAATCAACAACGCTGCGGCGGCGGTGATCATGGCCCCCATCGCCTTCAACGCTGCCCTCGTCCTGGACCTCTCGCCCGACCCCTTCCTGATGGCGGTCGCCGTCGGTGCCTCCTGCGCCTTTCTTACACCGATAGGCCACCAGTCCAACACCCTGGTGATGGGGCCCGGGGGCTACCAGTTCGGCGACTACTGGCGGCTCGGCCTCCCCCTCAGCCTCGTCGCCACCCTCGCCGCCTTACCCCTGATCCTCTGGATCTGGCCGCTTTGATGGGTGGCGCAGAGCTTTTGCGCCACCCCGTACCGGATCGCCGACCTAAGCCGCCGATCCGGCTGAGATCATCATCCTCGGCGTGAACCCCTGGTCGAGGAGGGCGTACCAGACCATGGAGGCGACGCCTCCCTTGGTGGAGTAGACGACGACGGGCACGTCCTTATCCAGGCCGCTGAAGGCCTCCCCCAGGGCCTGGTCGCCGGCAAGCCCCTCAGCCCCCATCACTTTGGAGCTGTCGATGTTCCTCGCCCCCTCCAGGTGGCCGGCGGAGTACTCCTCCGGGCTCCTGGCGTCGACGATCTGCAGATCAGAGATCTCGTCCTCGACGATCAGGAGGTCGAGGCTGGGGCTGGCGTTGTAGGCCTCGGCCGTCCTGACGGCAGGGGCAGCTACGAACTTGAGCCCAGCCGCCTCCCGGGAGGCCCGCGTCCCCTCCAGGAGGAGGAGCTCCTGGTGGCCCAGGTACTTCATCACCCAGAAGGCGAAGGTGTCAAACCCGTTGAAGAAGGAGTCGCTGTAAATTACCAGGGGGTCCTCCTCGGCGATCCCGGCCGCCCCGAAGATGGCCGATATCTCCGCGGGGGACTTGAGGCTACCGTCTTCGGCGAAGACCTGGTCCAGGGGTAGGTGGATCGCCCCCTCTATGTAGGAGGCCTCTCCGGGGACGCCGGCGTAGGCTACGACCAGCCTCCTCTCCCCATTCTGGTCGGCGAAGAGCGCCTCGGGGGATAGCCTGGAGGCCGCGCCGTCCAAACCATCGGCACCGCCCTCAGCTCCATCGGAGTCGTTCCCCGCCGTGGTGCTCGATCCCGTAGAAGATGTCGTCGTCCCCATCGATGAGAGCTCTCCAGCCCAGGAGATGCCCATCGACGACGCTCCCATCCATCCGGTGGCGGGGCCGCCGCCGCAGCTGGAGCAGCCTGCGAAAGCTCCGCCCGTCAGGGCGGCTGCCAGCAGCAGAACCGCTGCGATCTTGGATAACGGTTTCATCTGGTTTCCCATATTTGTATCCTCCATAAAATCTCCTGATATCAAATCCTTCTATTGAGAGATCCCTGGAGCTGAAAGCGACCTCTCGGCGGCGGGAGACGATGCCCGCGCCTATGGTGGCGATCATCCACGATGATCTATATCTCCTCAGGCTCTGACCCCCGGCCACCCCCTCAACGCCGCGGATCTGGCGTATCGGAGTCGCCATCGCCCCAATCCCCTCTCTGTGCCCCTCTGCCCGGGGGGCACCCCAAGGATGGACCCCCCCTTGGATCTCCATATTTATCACATATTCGGTCGGGAACCTCCCTCGTCTTCGTGGGGAAGGTCCGAGGTCTCGGGTCCGGAGGCGGGGAAAAGAAGATAAGTCCGGGGATTATACGGCGAATGGTGGCAGCCTTCAGAACTTTGTCGTCGCCGGTGATGCCCCTCGCCTTCATCCTGGCGGTCCCAGTCCTGGGAGCTTTCGCGGCCCAGGCCGCCGTCGAGCACCCCATCGGCGCGGGTCCCGATGACTGGTGGATAACGTACCCCGATCAGCGTTCGAATGCCGGATCTCCCGTAGACCACCCATCCTGGGCTCTGGAACCTCTGGAGGAGGGGCCGGTTATCGTCCTCATCCACAGCTCCAACTGTCCCGCCTGCCTCCAGCAGGAGTCGGCGATCCGAAGGGTCTTGGAGGACCTTGGAGACGAGGTGGTCTACCTCGACGTTCTGACGGAGACCGATCACCTCAAGGCCTGGGATGGGCTCGTCCTCTACTACCCGACGGGGGATCCTGAGAGCGATCCGATCTACATCCCCGGGACCGTCTTTCTGACCCTGGGGCCCGGGACGGACGGGGAGCCCGTCGTCCTCTGGCACAGTTCGGTCGGGTCTACCGGAGAGGGGCGGATCCGATCCCGCCTCCAAGACGCCATCGCCCTGTACCAGGAGAGCTCTCAGGGGTGAGGTTCCCTAATCCCGCGAGAGGCCTCCCGTCCGCCTCCTGCATCGCCGACGGTATAATCTCCCCCCGGCCGTTCCCGCAGGTCCTATACAATCCAGGGCGCCTCCCCTCATCAAAAGGAATAAATGGTAATAATTCATAGACCCGGCTCATAAGAACAGGGAGGTTAGGCTATCTATGAAAATAATTTTGATGGTGCTGATCGTCGCCATGCTCCTGGTGGGCTTGGGCGTCGCAGCCAAAACTCCAATTGATCTGAGCACTCTGGGCAAGAAGGCCGAGATGAAGGCCAGCACGACCCCCGTGGTCATATCCTACACCCGGGAAGCCCCCAGGACCACCACCAACGCCGTTGACGTCAGGAGCCTCGGTAGGAGCTTCGGCAACTTCCCGGGGAGGCCCAGCATGGACCCTCTGGAGATCGGCGCTGCCAACCCCATAAAGTTCACCCCCAGCTTCTCGATCTCCACCAGCAACAGGACCATGTCCAGGGTGACGGTCTACACGCCGCCCTTCTCCATAGGCAACATCACCAGGACCACCCCTCAGCAGATGATCTTTGGGGGGGCGTGAAGGCCCCGAGCCGGGCCTTCGCGAGATGGACCGACGGTCGCTCCTTGGTAACGGGCCCTGAGATGGAGGGAGAAGGATGAAGGTGACGCTTCTGGTGGACGGTCATGCCATCCCCATGAACTCCTTCACCCAAGAGGTGATGATGAAGGTGGTATCGGGGGTTGCCGAGTCCCTTCGGGGGGTGGACCCCCAGTGGAAGAGGATGGTCGTCGAGGTGGAATTGGAAGATGAGACGGGCTGACCTGCCTCAACCCTTTTTGGACTTTTTGAAGGCGGAGGAGAGGTCTATGAAGTACGTACCGTCCTTCAGCGCCATCACCAGCTCGTCACGCTCGAAGAGGGAGGAGAGGTTCAGCTCGTAGGTCCCCGGCTCCGACATCCGGATGCTCTCCAGCATCTTCCCCTCGTCGATCCGGTGGTTCTTGGATTCCCCTTCCGGGGGCGGCGGTTCTCTCCCTCTCGTCGAGTCCAGATCGAAGAACCCCAGAGTCCCCTTCGGTTTTGGGGTCTCCTTTTGTTTTTCTCTCCCCTCAGCGGATCGCCTGCTCCTGCCCTTCCTCCCCTTTCTGGGGGGTTCTCTCTTGGCTGTTTCCGTATTGGCAGGTTCCATATTGGGTGGCTGGTGCGGGGGCGCCTTCAGGATCTTTCGGAGGGCGTCGTCTCCCTCCGGCCAGGGCTCGCAGGGTCCGCCGATCTCCGAGGCGTTCAGGGCGCCCCGGACCTCCTTTATCTTCTCCTTCGACTTGACGAATAGGAACTTCTTCCAGCCGCAGACGGGACACCCCTCCAGAACGTCCATGCCGTCATCGAAGACGCTCCTACATCGGGTGCACATGTGGGGCATGCTGGTCAGTCACCGACCGAGACCTTGGTGCTGATCTGGTACTTGTCCTTCTCGACGGTCCGGAGCTGGTTTGCGGGGCCGATGACCGTCATCCTCGTCTTGATCCCCGACTTGCCGAGGATCTTGTTCAGAAACGTAGATTCGTTCTTTACAGGATAGCTCTCGATCTCTATCCCCGAGAACTCGTCGAGGCGGATCTCGGTCATCGTCATCTCGATCAGCTTGACCTCCTCCTCGGGGGTCAGGCCCAGCTCCAGCACCACGATGTTCCCCCTCTTGACCTTGCTCAGAATGAGCCGGATCTTCTCCATGGAGGACATGGACTCCAGCCTCTCGGCGGAGATCAGATCCATCTGTACTTCCCGCATCATCTCACCCGAAGTGCCTAGCTATGGCCGCATACAGCTCATCGATGTTCGACCCCTCCAGCGCCGAGACGGAGACCAAGGGATGCTGTGGAAAGGCCGCCTTGATCCTGGAAGGAGAGGCTTTGGGCAGGTCCATCTTGTTCGCGACGATCAGGAGGGGGAGCTTTCTCGCCTCCATATTTCCCACCACCGTCACGTTCACCTGGGTGTAAGGATCTTCGGTAGAGTCCATCACCAGAAGGACGCCGTCCAGATCTTCCAGCCATTTGATCGCCTCGATGACCCCCTCCGTCGCCTCCTTGGCCCTCCTCTTTGCCTCCTCCTCCTCCAGGCCGTAAGCCATGAACTCCCTGAAATCGATCTTGGTGGCCATCCCCGGCGTGTCGACGATGTCCAGCTCGACGCTGGATCCGTTGGCGTTTATCACCACGCCGTCGGTCCTCATGGCCCTCCTCGTCTCGTGGGGTATGTTGGATATCCCGCCCACCTCCATCCCGCTCCAGTCCTTCACTATCCTGTTGGCGAGGGTCGTCTTTCCGGCGTTGGGCGGACCGTATATGCCTATTCTGGCCCTCTTTTTACCGAAGATCCATTTTATCCAGACGGCAAAGTTCATCTTTAGACTTCTGATGACGCTCATGCCCAATCCTCTTCCTGAGTGATGATCATGTATGTACTAATAATTTTCCACCGCTTTTTTTATAGTCATCGACCCAAAGTTAATCCCGGAATTTCGATCGCTTCCGATCTTATGCCCTTCCGATCCCTCCCGGCGGGACCGAAGATGAGGCCAATGGTCTTGACTTTTGATGCGAGAGGCGGCGGGGCGATCCCCGGGATGAGACTGTAAAAACTGGGGTCTCCGAAGGCAAGCTCCTCCACTGGAGAGCTCCGGTGCGGGTCGCCCGCCTCTGCGATCAGAGTCCGCCCCTCAGAGGGGGCGGGCCCGGCTCTGGGCGGGGCAGTCGGACCTGAGCATTTCAAACTCCCCCGAGGCCCTGACCGCCTTCCAGATCTCCTTCAGGGGCCGCTCCCGGACGTCTCCCACCACCTCGTCTAGGTAGGGGCAGGGCCTGACTCCGCCGTCGACGCCGATGTGGAGCCAGCGGCGTCCCGCCATGCAGCCGAGCATCTGCCCTTCGAAGTAGGTGCTGGCAAAGACCCGGGGTCCGCCGGGGGTCCGGTTTACCCTCTTGTAGAACCGGAGGATCGTCTCCCGGTCTATGGTGGTCAGCTCCTCCGCCGGAGAGGTCGGGATCCCCTCCCAGATCGAGAACTCGTGGACCCCGAGCTCTGCCGCCAGGTCGTAGAGGTCGAGGGTCTCCGAGACCCCGTCGCCCTTGACGTGGGTCGACATGGTGACGAGGAGCCCCGCCTCCAGGGCCATCTTTATGGCGGCGATCGCCTTCTGGTGGGCGCCCTCGACCCCTCTGATCCGGTCGTGGACCGAGGGATCTCTGCTGTAGACCCCTATCAGGATGTTGTAGAGGCCTGCATCCTTCAGCTCCTTCGCCCTCTCCGGGGTCATCTCCAGGCCCGGGGTGAAGAGGTTCACCACCGCTCGCTCCGGGTCGACGTGGCGGATCAGGTCGAGGATATCGTCCCGGAGGAGGGGGTCCCCCTCGGTGAAGGTGATGATGCTCGCCCCCAGCTCCAGGGCCTCGTCGACGACCCTTTTGATCTCCTCAGTATCGAGCTCCCCCTCGCCCTCTTTTATCAGGCAGTGGTCACAGCGGCAGCCGCACGCCCTCGTCACCTCGATGCTGACGGTCTGGGGGACAAACCTGCCTATGGCGATCTTCGCCTCGCTGAGGACCAGCCTCTTGAAGGGGCCGCTGGGGACGGGTGGTAGCCATGTAGAGGCGACTATGTCATTCTCCCTCACCAGGGCGGGCTTCTCCTCGGTCAGCCGCTGGTTGATCTTGTTCAGGGCCGGCTGGACCAGCACCGAGATCGCTCCTCGGGCCTGGAGCATTCTCCTATCCTGGTCGTAGTCCACCGTCAGGGCGGCGGTCTTCAGTAGAGGGGTCATCGTTTCCCATCTCGGCCTAGAAGTTATAGAGTTATCGATCGATCGACCTGGCGACAGAGTTAAAATAACCTCCCGCCGAGTAGCCCCCCGGTGATACTTAAGTGTCTGGAGTCATAGTCCTCGCCTACTCTGGAGGGCTCGATACATCGGTCTGCATCCCGCTCCTCCGGGAGCGCTACGGATTTGAGCGGGTGATCACCGTCCTGACGGACGTGGGCCAGCCGAAGGAGGACATCGAGAGGGGAAATAAGAGGGCGGAGAAGCTGAGCGATGAGCACTACGTCATCGACGCGAAGGAGGAATTCGTCACCGATTACATCTTCCCCGCCATCAAGGCGAACGGCTCCTACGAGGGCTACGTCCTCGGAACCGCCATCGCCCGGCCCCTGATAGCCAGAAAGACGGTGGAGGTGGCCGAGAGGTTGGGGGCCGACGCCCTGGGCCACGGCTGCACCGGGAGGGGCAACGACCAGCTGAGGTTCGAGGCGATCTTCCGGGCGACGGAGCTGCGGGTGGTGGCTCCCATGCGCGATCTGGAGCTGAGCCGCGAGTGGGAGATCGACTACGCTCGCGATCACGGGATCGACGTCCCCGTGACCCGGGAGAGGCCCTGGTCCATCGACGAGAACCTCTGGTCGAGGAGCATTGAGGGAGGCCTCCTGGAGGACCCCTTCTTCGAGCCCCCCGAGGAGATCTACGCCTGGACCAAGCCTCCGGAGAGGGGCCTTGCTCCCCAGAAGGTCGATATCGAGTTCTCCGCGGGGGTTCCGATAGCCTTAGACGGCGAGAGGATGGGGGGGGTCGAGCTGATCGAGAACCTCAACAGGACCGCCGGAGAGCACGGCGTCGGCAGGACCGACATGATCGAGGACCGGGTCCTCGGCCTCAAGGCGAGGGAGAACTACGAGCATCCGGCGGCGACGGTCCTCCTCACCGCCCACCGGGACCTGGAGAGGCTCGTCCTCTCCCGGGCGGAGCTGCGGTTCAAGGCCTCGGTCGACGACGCCTGGTCGGAGCTCGCCTACATGGGCCTCGTCAACGATCCCCTGTACTCCGACCTCTCCGCCTTCGTCGACCAGAGCCAGAAGAGGGTGAACGGCGTCGTCAGGATGAAGCTCTCCTGCGGCAGGGCCTTCTCCGTCGGGAGGAGGTCTCCGGACGCCATATACGATCAGGAGATGGTCTCCTTCGACAGCAAGACCCTGAGCCAGAGGGACTCGGAGGGCTTTGCCAAGTACCACGGGTTCCAGGCGAGGTTCCTCGCGAAACGGTGAGGGGAGACTATATCAACAATTAGAGCCTGAAACTAGCCCATGGCTGAGCTGGTAATATCGGAGAACTCGGGGGCTTCCGACCTCGCCCCCATCGCCCTGGCCGTAAACCAGATCCTGGGCCTCCCCGTCACCATGAGGAGCCTCCGGGTCCCAGGGGTGAGGGTGGAGGGGGGGAAGGTCCTCGACGATGGGTACACGGGGCCCATCCTGGAGGAGGTGATCGCCTCCGGAAAGGCGGTGAGGGCCATCCCCAAAAGCGGCGTTTACCAGGGGGTGCCCGTATCTGTCGCCCCTATCGTCCATAGCGAAGGGGGGGTGATCGCGGCGATGGGGGTCGTAGACGTCGTCGGGACTATCGACATCCCCGCCGTCTTCGGCGCCTACGCCGGGGTGGTCAAAGAGGTCTCAGGGAAGAGATGAGGATCCGAAGGGGCCGGCCCGGGGACCTCCCCACGGTCCTCGCCCTGGAGAGGGCCTGCTTCCCCCCGGAGGTGGCCTTCCCCGCCGAGACCGTCGCCCTCATCCTGGCGGAGGCGACGGCCCTGGTGGCCGAGGGGGGGTCCATAGTCGGGTTCGTCGCGGGCTTTGCGAGGGGAGGGTGGGGGAAGGTCCTGACCCTGGAGGTCCTCCC
Organism: Methanothrix harundinacea 6Ac; assembly: GCF_000235565.1. Taxonomy (NCBI): domain Archaea; kingdom Methanobacteriati; phylum Methanobacteriota; class Methanomicrobia; order Methanotrichales; family Methanotrichaceae; genus Methanothrix; species Methanothrix harundinacea. Next base: position 2,193,044 of record NC_017527.1, on the reverse strand, counting down.
CGAAGGGCGCGGCCGGGGCGTGGGCCGGAGGCTGATGGTGGCGCTGGAGGAGGAGCTCGCCTCCCAGGGGGCAAAGGCCGCCCTCCTCGAGGTCTCGGCGGAGAACGAGAGGGCCGTCGCCCTCTACGCCGGCCTCGGCTACGGGAAGGCCGGCCTCCTGCGGGGCTACTACGGCCCCGGGAGGGACGCCCTCCTGATGACCAGGAGGCTCAAGCCGCCTGACGGTGGATCAGGGTCCTTCTCCCCTCCAGAAGGGCGGAGGTCCGGAAGGGCGGGGCCTTCCTCCAAACCAAAAAATATATCGACAAATAGAGCGATCTGATCAGGCATGAAGATCTCGGCCCTCACGATCCTCCTCCTGGCCATCGCCTCCGCATCCCCCGCCGCCGGAGAGGAGCCGTCGGGAGGATGGCTCGGGAAGGCGATAGGCTTCTACTCGAATGAATCTTACGACTTAGCTCTTCTTTATGTTAACAAGTCTCTGGACATCGATCCCGCCTACCCCGACGCCTGGAGTCTGAAGGGGTACATCCTCAGCGATCTGGGACGGCTGGACGAGGCCCTGTCTTGCTTCAACCGGTCCCTGGAGATCGACCCCCAGGACCCCCACATCTGGTACAGCAAGGGCTTCGTCCTCTACGGCCTGGGGATCTACGACGAGGCTATCGACTGTTACGACCGGGCGATGGAGTTCAACTCCACCGGCCCCGACCTATGGCGGGCGAGGGGGCTCGCCCTCTACAGCCTGGGGAGGTATGAGGAGGCGGTGAGGTCTTACGATGAGGCCATCGTCTTCGACCCCGCCCAGGGGGACCTCTGGTACCAGAAGGGGCTCGCCCTCTGCGGCCTTGGGCGTTACGAGAAGGCCATCGAATCTTACGACTTCGCCATCACCATCGACGGGGATGACGCCGCCTCCTGGCACGGCAAGGCTCTCGCCCTCTACAGCCTCGGGAGGGCGGAGGAGGCGATCGATTGTTACGACCGGGCGATCGATATCGACCCCTCCCTCACCGACGTCTGGTACAACAAGGGGATAGCCCTCTACGCCCTCGGAAGGCATGAGGAGGCGTTCAAATGCTACGACGCCGCCGTCGAGATCGACCCCCTTTACCACCCCGCCTGGTTCAACAAGGGGCTCGCCTTCTACAGCCTCGGGAGGGTGGAGGAGGCGATCGACTGCTACGACCGGGCTATCGATATCGATCCTAGCCTCGTCGCCGTCTGGAACAACAAGGGGAACGCCCTCTACGCCCTCGGAAGGTTCGACGAAGCCCAGGAATGTTATCGGAGGGCGGTGGAGATAGATCCGGAGTACTCCAACCCCTGGTACAACCTGGGGGTGGTCCTCCAGCGGCTCGGAAGAGGGGAGGAGGCGCTGGAGGCCTACGACCGGCTGATCGAGATCGACCCGAACCTGTCGGAGGCGTGGTACAACCGGGGGCTCGCCCTCTACAGCCTGGGTAGGTATGACGAGGCCGCGGGCTGCTACGACCGGGTGCTGGAGATCGACCCGGAGAATGGGGACGTCTGGTACGACAAGGCCCTCGCCCTGGGCAGCCTCGGCAGGTACGAGGAGGCCCTCGACTGTTACGACGAGGCCCTGGAGGCGGGCCCGCGCCGGCCGGAAGTCCTGAACAACAGGTGCAACATCCTCTACTCCCTCGAGAGGTACAACGAATCCGTCGGGTGTTACGGCGATGTAATAGGGATCGACCCGGGGTACGAGAACGCCTGGTACAACCGGGGGGTGGCCCTCTACACCCTGGGGAGGTACGAGGAGGCTTCCGCCAGCTACGGCGAGGCGGCGGCCCTCAACGGCTCCCGGGTCGACGCCTGGGTCGGGATGGGAGACGCCTTCGCCGCCGCCGGGATCTACGATCGGGCGGTCGAGGCTTACGACGGGGCGATCGCCCTCTATCCCGGCGACCCGGCGGTCTGGTACAACCGGGGCCTCCTCCTCTACAACGCGAGCCGGCTGGAGGAGGCGGTCGAGAGCTTCGACGAGGTGATCGAGATCGACCCCTCTTATGAGGGGGTTTGGAGGCTGAAGGGGCTCGCCCTCTACGCCCTCGGGCGGTCTGATGAGGCGATAGATTGCTACGACGAGGCCCTGGAGATCAGCCCGTCGGAGGTCTCCCTCTGGTACAACCGGGGGGTCGTCCTCTTCAGCCTGGGGAGGTACGGCGAGGCGATAGAGAGCTACGACCGGGTCATAGAGCTCGACCGGTACGAGAAGGGGGAGGCCCTCTACAGCCTGGGGAGGTACGACGAGGCGATAGAATGCTACGAGAAGGTTTTAGAGGTGAGCCCCCTGGAGGCGAAGGCCTGGTACCAGAAGGGTCTGGCCCACCAGATCCTCGGCGATTATGAGCGATCCGCCGAATGCTACGACCGCGTCGTCGAGATAGACCCCGGCTATGAGGAGGTCATCCTCAGGAGGGGGTTCGTCCTCCTGAGGCTGGGAGATTACGATGGCGCCCTCGCCTCCTACGACCTCGCCCTTCAGGAGGACCCCGACGACCTGGAGGCGGCCCGGGGGAGGGGGGAGGCCCTCCTCGCCCTCGGGAGGTTCGAGGAGGCCTCCGCCACCTTCGATCGGATCCTGGCGAACGCCTCCGAGGACGGCGGCGCCTGGCACGGCCGGGGGCTCGCCCTGGCGGGCCTCCTGAGGTACGACGAGGCGATAGACAGCTACGATCGGGCTATCGCCATCAACTCCTCGGATAACCTCCTCTGGATCGGGAGGGGCGGGGTCCTGGAGGAGGCGGGGAGGCTCGAGGATGCCGTAGCCTCCTTCGATCGGGCCATCGCCCTCGATCAAGAGGATCCGGAGGCGTGGTCGATGAGGGGCCGGGCCCTCATGAAGGCGGGGAGGCTGGAGGATGCCGCCGCCTCCTTCGATCGGGCGATCGCCCTCGACCCCTCCTCCGGGGAGGCGCAGCGGGGGAGGGGTTCGGTCTTCGAGGCCCAGGGCCGGGCGGAGGAGGCGATCGGATGCTACGAGGCGGCCATCGCCCTCGACCCGCCGACGCCGGAGCGTGGCTCCGGAGGGGCGGGGTCCTGGCGGGGCTGGGCAGGACGGGAGAGGCTCTGGAGAGCTATGAGAGGGCCTCCGAGGCCGACCCCTCCTCCGCCGAGGTCTGGAAGAGGAAGGGGGACCTCCTCTCCAGCATGAAGAGGCCCTCTGAGGCCCTCGATTGTTACGACGTCGCCGCCGGGATCGACCCCACCGACGGGGCGGTATGGCGGAACAGGGGCACGATCCTCCAGAGCCTGGGGAGGCTGGAGGAGGCGGTCGAGAGCTACGACCGGGCTCTTGCGATCGATCCCGCCTCCGCCGACCTCTGGTACATTCGGGGGACGGCCTTAGACGGCCTCATGAGGCACGAGGAGGCGATAGAGAGCTACGATTCCGCTCTGGCCATAAATCCGGGGGATGCCAGGAGCTGGAACCGGAAGGGGGACGCCTTCTACAAGCTGGGGCAGCACAGGAAGGCCGTCGAATGCTACGACAAGTTCATCGAGCTCAGCTCGAGGTAGCCGCCGACGGCACCCCTTCTCCCATCCTGCCGGCGGGGGAACCAAAAGGTATATCGGAGGCGAGGGGGATCTCGCCCTCCATGAGACTCGGCGTCCTCCTCCTGCTGATCCCCCTCCTCGCCCTGGCGGACCCGGCCCTGGGAGATGAAGAATCCGCCGAAGGGTGGCTGGAGGAGGCGGAACGATACCGCCAGGAGGGAGCGATCGACCTCGCCCTCTCCTCCCTCGACCGATCCCTCGCCCTCGACCCGGACCTGGCCGAGGCCTGGGTCCTCCGGGGGGAGATCGCCCTTTACAACCTCACCGACCGGGAGATGGCCGTCGAGGCCTTCGAGCGGGCCCTCGGGATCGATCCGGAGGATGGCGTAGTCTGGTACGAGCTCGGCAACGCCCTCTCCTTCCTCGGCAGGGTCGATGAGGCCCTCCAGGCGTACAACCGCTCCCTCACCATCGATCCAGAGAACGGGAAGGCCTGGAACAACCGGGGGCTGATCCTGGGGGCCCTCGGGAGGTACGAGGAGGCGGCATCCTCTTTTGAGCGGGCCATCAGCTCTGACCCGGACCTTGCGGCGGCGTGGCAGAACCGGGGGAACGCCCTCCGGGCCCTCGGCAGGCCGGAGGAGGCCCTCGAATGCTACGCCTCTGCCCTGGCGATCGACTCCGGCCTCGTCGGGTCCTGGAAGGGGGCGGCCGAGCTCCTCCGGGCCCTGGGGAGGGACGAGGAGGCTCTCGCCAGGCTGGACGGGGCCGTCGGGGCCGATCCCGGGGACAAGGCCGCCTGGAACGATCGGGGGCTCATCCTGGGGGTCCTGGGGAGGTACGAGGAGGCGGTGGAGAGCTTCGACGCCGCCCTCCGGGCCGACCCCGGCTACCTCCTCGCCTGGAACAACCGGGGGCTAGCCCTCGCGAACCTCGGCCGCTCCGAGGAGGCCCTGGAGTCGTACAACCGATCGATCGATATCGACCCCTCCTTCGCCCTCGCCTGGTACAACCGGGGGCGGGCCCTCTTCGACCTCGAAAGGTACGATGAGGCGGTCGAGGCGTACGATTCGGCCCTGGAGGTCGAGCCGGCCTTCGCCCTCGCCTGGAACAACCGGGGCGCCGCCCTCGCCGCCCTGGGCAGGGAGGAGGAGGCGTTGGAGAGCTACGACCGGGCCCTGGAGATCGATCCGGGCTACGAGATCGCCTGGTACAACCGGGGCTCCGTCCTATACCTGGAAGGGCGGTACTTCGACGCCATCAAGGCCTTCGACGAGGCGATCAGGTTCAATCCCACCTCCGCCGACGCCTGGCACAGCAAGGGCCACGCCCTCTACCAGATGAGGCGGCCGGGGGAGGCCCTCGTCTGCTACGAGAAGGCCCTGGAGCTCGACCCCGGGAGGGCCGAGACCTGGCACCACCGGGGGGTCGCCCTCGCCGACCTGAACCGGGCGGCGGAGGCGGCGGAGGCCTTCGACCGGGCCCTGGAGCTCGACCCCGAGTACGAGCCCCCCTGGTACCGGAAGGGGATCCTTGCCTACTCCTCCGGGAGGCCGGAGGAGGCGCTCGCCCACTTCACCCGGGCGGCAGAGCTCGACCCCGGCCACGCCGAGGCGTGGAACAACCGGGGGTGGATCCTCTTCACCCTCGGCGATACCGACGAGGCCCTCGAGTCCATAGACCGGGCCCTGGAAGCGGACACCGCCCTCGCCGAGGGTTGGAACAACCGGGGGGTCGTCCTCACCGCTCTGGGGAAGAACGAGGAGGCCCTCGAGGCTTACAACAGGACGATCGATATCGACCCCGCCCACCCCCGGGCCTGGAACAACAAGGGCGCATCCCTCTACCACCTGGGCCGCTACCGGGAGGCGGCCGACTGCTACGGCCGGGCCCTGGAGCTCGACCCCGCCTTCGCCGACGCGAGGGCGAACAGGGCGGCGGCCCTCCAGAGGCTCCAGGCCTCCTGAAGGGGGAGCGGCCCCGCCATCGATCGACGCAAAGTATTTGGGGTATGAGCCGGATCTATCTCGTTACTATGATGAACCGAATGAGGACTACCCTACTTTTGGCCAGCCTCACGGGGCTGATGCTTCTGATCGGGGGAGCCCTGGGTGGGAGGGGCGGCATGATGATAGCCCTCCTCCTCTCCCTAGTGATGAACATGGGGACGTACTGGTACAGCGATAAAATTGTATTGAAGATGTACAAGGCGAAAGAGGTGACCCCCTCCGAGGCGCCGGCCCTCTACGGTATCGTTAGAGGTCTCGTAGACCGGGCGCAGATGCCGATGCCGAAGGTCTACATCGTCGATACCCCCATGCCCAACGCCTTTGCGACGGGAAGAGACCCGCAGCATGCCGCCGTGGCGGCGACCACCGGGATCATGAGGATCCTGGATAAGGACGAGCTGGAGGCGGTGATGGCCCACGAGCTCGCCCACGTAAAGAACCGGGACACCCTCATCAGCTCTGTAGCCGCCACCATCGCCGGGGTCATAACCTTCATGGCCAGCATGGCCCAGTGGTCCCTCATCTTTGGCGGCCGGGACGACGATGCGGGCAGCATCGTCGGGGTCATCGCCATGGCGATCCTGGCGCCGATAGCGGCCATGATAATCCAGATGGCGATATCGAGGTCGAGGGAGTTTGGGGCCGACGCCGGGGGGGCGGAGCTCTGCGGAAGGCCTATGGCTCTCGCGAGCGCCCTATCCAAGCTGGAGGGGGCCGCAGGGAGGGTCCAGGCCGACGTAAACCCCTCGACCGCCCACATGTTCATCGTCAACCCCCTCAAGGGGAAGAAGCTCGCCTCCCTCTTCTCGACCCATCCGAGCACCCAGGAGAGGATCGCGCGCCTCTCTGAGATGAAGTGAAGGGGCCGATCTCTGCCCCCGCCATCTCCGGCGACGGCTGAACCTCCTCTCCAATTTTATCCCCGCCTCCCTCTTCAAGAACGGAAGATATAAAGTCATGAGGGGCTGAACTCCGGGAGAGCGTCCTTTCATGAGCTTTGAGATCGTCGTCTTAACCCTGCTGATAATCATCAACGGCCTCTTCGCCATGGCCGAGATCGCCGTCGTCTCCTCCAGAAGGTCGAGGCTCCAGGAGCTGGCGGAGGGGGGAGACGGGGGGGCGGGGGTGGCCCTCGACCTCGCCGAGGAGCCGACGGCCTTCCTCTCGACGATCCAGATAGGTATAACCCTGGTGGGGACCCTCGCCGGAGCCTACGGCGGGGCGACGGTGGCAAAGGAGCTAGCCGGCCGTTTGGAGGCGGTCCCGGCCCTCGCCCCTCACAGCACCTTCATCGGCTTCGGCATCGTCGTCATCGCCATAACGTACACGATGCTGATCCTGGGGGAGCTGGTCCCCAAGAGGGCTGCCCTCAACGACCCGGAGAGGATCGCCTCCATTGTGGCCTCTCCCCTCCGCCTCTTCTCCCGGGCCGCAAGCCCCCTCGTCTTCCTCCTCAGCGGTTCGACGAACGTCGTCATCAGGGCCCTGGGTATAAAGCCGAATAACGGCCCCCCCGTCACCGAGGAGGAGATAAAGATCTTGATCGACCTCGGCGCCGGGGCCGGGGTCTTCGAGAAGGCGGAGAAGGAGATGGTGGAGCGGGTCTTCAGGCTCGGAGACCGGAAGGCTTCCACCCTGATGACCCCAAGGTCGGAGATCGTCTGGCTGGGCGCGAGGGAAACCCCCGATATGATCAAGGAGAAGATCTCCGGGAGGGCTTACACCCTCTTTCCCGTCTGCAACGGCGATCTGGACGACGTCATGGGGGTAGTCCACGCCAAAGACCTCCTCTTCAGGGCGGAAGGGGTCGAAGAGGTCCAGTTCGAGGGGGTGCTATTCCCACCCCTCTTCGTCCCCGAGAGCATGAGGGGGCTGAAGGTCCTGGAGCGGTTCAAGGAGACGGGGATCCATCTCGCCATAGTAGTCGACGAGTTCGGCAGGGTCGAGGGGCTCGTCACCCTCACCGACCTTCTGGAGGCGATAGTCGGGGACATCCCCCACATCGACGAGCTGACGGAGCCCTCTATTATCCAGAGGGGGGACGGCTCGTGGCTGGTGGACGGCATGATCTCGATAGATGACTTCAAGGAGAACTTCGACGTCGAGAAGATGCCCGAGGAGGACGCGGGGGTCTACCAGACCCTCGGGGGCTTTGCCATCATGCAGTTTGAGAGGATCCCCCACTCCGGCGACCACTTCGACTGGGGGGGTCTCCGCTTTGAGGTGATGGATATGGATTACAACCGCGTCGACAAGCTTCTTATAACCCCCCTCAAGAGGCCCGATCGGGGGCGGCGCCGTTAGATATTCTTTCCGCCATGGGCATCCCCGAATCGGATATCTTGAGATCGACCATCGACGAAAGGTTTATATAATTACCAGCAGTTACTAACGGGAAATTACCTTTTGAGGCTTCGTTTTGGATCCCGTAGAGATTCTGGACATACTGGGGAACGAGAACCGCAGAAGGATCCTCCAGCTCCTCTCCTGCCGCCCCTTCTACTTCAACGAGATGGCCAAGCGGCTCGACCTCGGGCCGAAGGCGGTGATAGACCACCTGGAGATGCTGGAGCGGGCGGGGCTCATCGAGTGCTACCGGGACGACCGGCGCCGGAAGTACTTCAGGATCGCCGAGAACGTCGTCCTGGAGGTGGCCTTCTCCCCCCACTCCTACGGGATCAGGACCTACCGCCCCCAGCCGCCCGGGAGGCCGCTGAGGAGGGAGGCCTGGGGCGATAGGATACCGGACCGGACGCCTTCGGCCCCCGAGCCTCCGGCCGGATCGGGCAGGCGCGATCTCCGGCCTAATGAGCTGGAGGGGATCTGCTCGCGCCTCCGGGAGCTGGAGGAGGAGCGGCTCCGGTTGCGGGGGCTTTTGGAGGAGATAGCCTCCGAGGAGATGGCGGCGAGGCGGCTTGCCACGGGGCTCATCGTCGAGTCCGCCTCCGACGAGATGGAGGCGGAGATCCTCACCGCCCTCCTCTCAGGCGACTCCGGCTCTGAGGCGCTGGCCGCAAGGCTGGGGATCCCCGCTGCCGTCGTCGAGGAGAGGCTGAGGGGGCTTGCGGCCCAGGGGAAGGTTCAAAAGCGGGGCGAGCGGTGGACGATATGACCGATAACGGATCTCGATCAGCATGACCATGACCACAACTCTCAGGGTGGCGGAGGCCTATCACAGGGATGTCGGCCGGGGGATCGCCAGGCTCGCCCAGGATCTGATCAGCGATCTCGGCGTCGAAGGGGGCGCGGTGGTGGAGATCCAGGGGAGGAGGACCGCCTACGCCGTCGCCTGGCAGGCCTCGCCGAAGGAGGCGAAGGACGTCATCAGGATAGACGGGAACCTTCGGAGCAACCTCGGGGTCGGGATAGACGACCGGGTGACCGTCCGGAAGAGCGAAGCGAGGCCGGCGAAGAGGATCGTCCTCGCCCCCACCAGCAGGACGAGGCTCGTCGGAGGCCCCCAGTACCTCCTCCGAACCCTTCTGGGGAGGCCGATCGTGAAGGGGGAGCAGCTGAAGATCGAGATGATCTCGTCAGCCCTCGGCTTCGTCGTGGTGAGCACCGCCCCGAAGGGGCCGGTGGTGGTGGCTGCCGAGACGGAGATCAAGATCCTGAAGGATACCCTGGAGGAGATGGCGGTGAGGGACGTCTCCTACGAGGACATCGGAGGCCTCGGAAAGGAGATCAGGATGGTCCGGGAGATGATAGAGCTCCCCCTCCGCCACCCCGAGATCTTCGAGCGGCTGGGGATCAGGCCTCCCCAGGGCCTCCTCCTCTTCGGCCCGCCGGGGACGGGCAAGACCCTCATCGCCCGGGCGGTGGCGAGCGAGACGGAGGCGAACTTCATCAGCATCAGCGGCCCTGAGATCACCTCCAAGTTCTATGGCGAGTCGGAGAAGAGGCTCCGGGAGATCTTCGAGGAGGCGGAGAGGAGCGCCCCCTCCATCGTCTTCATCGACGAGATCGACTCAATAGCCCCGAAGCGGGAGGAGGTGGCGGGGGACCTGGAGCGGAGGGTCGTCGCCCAGCTCCTCTCCCTCATGGACGGCCTCGCCTACCGGGGCGAGGTGATCGTCATCGCCGCCACCAACCGGCCCAACTCCCTCGACCCGGCGATCCGGCGGGGGGGGAGGTTCGATCGGGAGATGGAGATCGGGATCCCCGACAAGAACGGGAGGCTCGAGATCCTCTACGTCCACACCCGGGGGATGCCCCTATCGGAGGACGTGGACCTGGAGGGGATCGCCGAGAGGACCCACGGCTTCGTCGGAGCCGACCTCGCCTCCCTCTGCAAGGAGGCGGCGATGCACACCTTGAAGGGGCTCATCCCCGACCTCGACGCGGAGGAGGCGATACCCCTCCGGGTCCTGGAGGAGCTGGTGGTGGCGGAGGAGGACTTCAGGTTCGCCCTGAAGATGATCGAGCCCTCCGCCATGAGGGAGGTCTTTGTGGAGGTGGCGGAGGTCCACTGGTACGAGGTCGGCGGCCTGGACCGGGCGAAGGAGGATCTGGTGGAGGCGGTGGAGTGGCCCCTCAAGTACCCCGAGGCCTTCGACTCGATCGGGATCAGGCCGCCCCGGGGTGTCCTCCTCTTCGGCCCGCCGGGGACGGGCAAGACCCTCCTAGCCAAGGCCGTGGCCACCGAGAGCGGGGTGAACTTCATCTCGGTGAAGGGCCCCGAGCTCCTCTCCAAGTGGGTCGGAGAGTCGGAGCGGGCGGTGAGGGAGGTCTTCCGGAAGGCGAAGCAAGCGGCTCCATCCCTCATATTCTTCGACGAGGTCGACGCCGTCGTCCCCGCCAGGGGCTCGGGGCTCGACTCCCACGCCACCGAGAGGGTGGTGAGCCAGTTTCTGACGGAGCTCGACGGCGTCGTCGAGCTGAAGGACGTCGTCGTCCTCGCCGCCACCAACCGGCCGGACCTCTTGGACCCCTCCCTCCTCCGCCCGGGAAGGTTCGACCGATTGATCAGGATCCCTATCCCCGACCGGGTGGCCCGGGAGCGGATATTCGAGATACACCTCTCAGGGATGCCCCTGGCCGGGGACGTCTCCGCCTCCCGCCTCGCGGAGGTGACGGAGGGGTGGACGGGGGCGGACATCGAGACCCTCTGCCGGGAGGCGGGGATGACCGCCTTGAGGGAGAAGATCCTCCCCGGGATGAGGCGAGAGGAGCTGATCCTCCAGGGGGTCCAGGTGGAAGGGCGGCACTTCCGGGAGGCCTTCGAGAGGGCGAAGCCCCACCTGACTCCGGAGATGGCGGCGGATTACCAGAGGCTGATGAAGGATTTCGAGGTGTAGAAGCGAATTGACGTCTCAGCATCAGTTATTTAGGCTAGAAGGTTTACCTATGGTCGAGAGGACCGATATTTTGTTGGACGATGAGAAGAAGGATCTGTTGGGCAGCACCGAGTTCGAGGACACCAGCACCGTCAAGGTCCCCGAGAGCCTGATCGACCAGGTGATCGGCCAGGACGAGGCGGTGGAGGTGATCAGGAAGGCGGCTCACCAGCGCCGCCACGTGATGCTGATCGGCTCCCCGGGCACGGGCAAATCGATGCTCGGAAGGGCGATGAGCGAGCTCCTCCCCGTGGAGGACCTCCAGGACGTTCTGGTCTACAACAACCCCGAGGAGAACAACAACCCCAAGATCCGGGTGGTGCCGGCGGGGAGGGGGAGACAGATAGTCGACGCCCACAAGATGGAGGCGCGGAAGAAGACCCAGACCAGGAACATGTTCTTCATGCTGATCATGATGGGCCTCCTCGTTTACGCCTACTACATGGGCCAGCTCCTCTTCGGGATCATCGCCGCCGCCCTGATATTCCTCACCATGAGGTACCTCATCCCCAAGGACGACTCGATGGTGCCGAAGCTTCTGGTGGACAACAGCAAACAGAAGAAGGCACCTTACGTCGACGCCACGGGAGCCCACGCCGGATCCCTCCTCGGCGACGTCCGGCACGACCCCTTCCAGTCCGGGGGCCTCGAGACCCCGAGCCACGAGAGGGTCGAGTCTGGCGCCATCCACCGGGCCCACAAGGGGGTCCTCTTCATCGACGAGGTGAACACCCTCCGGCTTGAGTCCCAGCAGAGCCTCCTCACCTCCCTCCAGGAGGGGGAGTACCCCATCACCGGCCAGAGCGAGCGTTCCTCCGGGGCCCTCGTCAGGACCGACCCCGTCCCTTGCGACTTCGTCATGATCGCTGCAGGGAACCTCGACGCCATGGCGGGGATGCACCCTGCCTTGCGGTCCCGGATCAAGGGGTACGGCTACGAGGTCTACATGAGGGACACCATGGACGACACCCTCGAGAACCGGGAGAAGCTCGTCCGGTTCGTCGCCCAGGAGGTGAACCGGGACGGGAAGATCCCCCACTTCACCAGGGACGCCGTCGCCGAGATCGTCCGGGAGGCGAAGAGGAGGGCCGGGAGGAAGGGCCACCTCACCCTCCTCCTCCGGGACCTCGGCGGCCTCATCCGGGTCGCCGGGGACGTCGCCCGTTCCGAGGGGGCGGCCCTCACTGAGATGAGGCACGTCCTGGAGGCGAAGAAGATGGCCCGGTCCGTCGAGCAGCAGCTCGCCGACATGTACCTGGAGAGGAGGAAGGACTACTCGATGTTCAAGAACTCCGGAGCCGAGATCGGGAGGGTGAACGGCCTCGCCGTCGTCGGCGACTCCGGGATCGTGCTCCCAATCATGGCGGAGGTGACCCCGGCCCAGTCGAAGGAGGAGGGGAAGGTGATCGCCACGGGGAGGCTCCAGGAGATCGCAAAAGAGGCGGTCCAGAACGTCTCGGCCCTGATAAAGAAGTTCCTCGGGGAGGACATCACCAACAAAGACGTCCACATCCAGTTCATCGGGACCTACGAGGGGGTCGAGGGGGACAGCGCCTCCATATCGATAGCGACCGCGGTGATATCGGCTCTTGAGAGCGTCCCCATCAAGCAGAACATAGCGATGACGGGGTCTTTGTCGGTGAGGGGAGATGTTTTACCCGTCGGCGGCGTCACCCAGAAGATCGAGGCCGCAGCCCAGGCGGGGATCACCACCGTCCTCATCCCCAAGTCCAACGAGGGGGACGTCCTCATCGACGAGACCTTCAGGGACAGGATCAAGATCATCCCCGTCACCTCCATCAGCGAGGTCTTCGAGTACAGCTTCTCGGGCCAAAAGCCGAAGCTTTTGGAGAAGCTGAAGAAGTTCGCCGCGGAGAAGAAGCTGGGGATCGTCCTCCCCGAGACGATCCCGACCCCGAGCAAAGGCCTCTGATGATCGGCGGCGAAGAGTTCTCCGGGGCTGGATGGAGATGCTCCCTTCGGCATCCCTCGGAGCCTCCTCTTTTTATTGGTCAGATCCCGCGAGGCAGTTTCTTCCCCGGATCATAGACAGGGTTAAGTCGTACCAACGCCCTCCTGCCGTCGAGAAGGGCTGGAGATGGAGATCAGATGGGCGAGTTTCACGATCAGCGGGTGATAAGGGGCAAAGCCACCAGGGTAGTCCTCGACAACGGGGAGCTGGACGAGATCTCGGAGAGCTTCTTTGAGGGGGCGGCCATCAGGGCCCTCGCGGGCGGGTCCTGGGGATTCGTCCAGACCGAGTCCCTCGACGACCTTTCGGGGGATCTGGAGAGGGCGAGGCGAGCGGCCCGGAGGATCGCCGGAGACGAGAATCTGGACCTCGCGCCCTCCATCCCCGGAAAGAGCGGCAAGGTTCCAGTAAAGAAGGATCCAGCGAGCCTATCTCTTGAGGAGAAGGTCGATCTCCTCCGGGAGATCGAGGCGGCAGCGAAGGTCTCGGGGGTATCTAGCACCCAGGCGGTCTACAACGAGGTGCTGGTGAAGACGAATTATGCCAGTTCCGACGGCCGGGACCTGGAGGCGGAGGCGACGAGGGTCGGCTTCTACGTCACCGCCGTGGCGAGCCGCGCGGGGCTGTACCAGGCGGGGATGGAGAGCAGGGCAGGATCTTGCGGCCTCGAGCTCTTCGAGGATGTCGATGCGGTGGGCCTCGCCCGGCGGGCGGGGGAGACGGCTGTGGCCCTCCTCGACGCGAAGGCCCCCCGGGGCGGGGTCTATCCCGTCGTCGTCGACCAGGAGCTCGGCGGCGTCTTCGTCCACGAGGCGGTGGGCCACGCCGCCGAGGCGGACATCGTCCTCGAGGGCGGATCGATCCTGGAGGGGAAGATCGGGGAGCGGATCGGCTCGGAGCTGGTGACCGTCAAGGACGATCCTAGCCTTCCCCTCTACGGGTTCTACCCCTTCGATGACGAGGGGAGCGGATCCGGCGAGACGGTTCTGGTGGAAGACGGCGTCCTCACCTCCTACCTCCACACCCGGGAGACGGCAGCCCGCCTGGGGGGGGTCCCTCGGAATGCCAGGGCTCAAGGAAACTCGAGGCCCGTGGTGAGGATGTCCAACACCTACATCCCTCCGGGGAGGGACGGCTGGAGCCTCCCGGAGATCCTGGAGGAGATGAAGGATGGGGTCTACCTCTTGGGGAGCCGGGGCGGCCAGGTCTCCACCGCCGAAGGGGTCTTCCAGTTCAACGCCAAGCGGGGCTACCTCGTCTCCGGAGGGGAGGTGACGACCCTCCTTCGGGACGTATCCCTTTCAGGCCACATCCTCGAGATCCTGGAGAGGGTGAAAGCGGTTGGGGACGACCTCTCCTTCAACAGCGGAAGGTGCGGCAAATCGGGTCAGCTCGTCCCCGTCAGCGACGGCTCGCCCCACCTCCTCATCGAGGAGGCGGCGGTGGGGGGTTCGGGATAGGCCGTGGAGTGGGGTGTCTTGACCAGATCCCGCGATCATCATATATGTCAGGGAGTTTTATTTGATGGAGAGGAACCTGTAGAGCGCCTCTCTGGCGAGACGCCGCTTTCGATCGGCCATAAAGCGGACGTCCCCGCCAGGCATGGCGGTGAGTTCTAGGTGGCGGAGGCTTGAAGCGTTGAAGATCTCTATAGTAATTCCGACTTACAACGAAGAGAAGACGATCCTAAAGAAGCTGGAAAATACTTTAGATCTTAATTATCCAAAAAAAGATATGGAATTGATCGTCGTCGACTGCTCCGACGACAGGACCCCCAATATCGTCGAGGAGCGCTTGGGAGGTCGAGGGGAGATCCGGCTGATCCTCGATCACGAGGAGGAGCGGCGTGGCCTGCCCTATAGCCTGAACAAGGGCTACTCGATGGCGACCGGAGATATAGTCGTCAAGACCGACTGCGACGCCATGCTTGACAGGGACGCTCTCAAGTCCGCCGTCTCATCCTTCGAGGAGGATCGGATCGGCTGCGTCACCGGCAGGGCTGTCCCGATGGGCTCCAGGTCCGAGGAGATCTACCGAGGCCTGAATATGAAGATCCAGCTCCTGGAGTCGAGGATCGACTCCACCATCATCGCCCACGGCCCCTTCACCGCCTTCAGGAGGCCCCTGCTTCAGAAGATCGACGAAGACTCCCTCGCCGATGATAGCGAGCTCTCCCTCAAGATAAGACGGCAGGGGTATCGGTCGATCCTCAATCCGGAGGTGATCTTCTACGAGAAGACCTCCGAAGAGGGGAGGGAGGAGCAGAAGACGAGGAGGGCCTCCGGCCTCGTCCGGCTGATGTGGCGGAACAAGACCCTCTTTCTCAACCCGAAGTACGGCCTCTACGGCCTTCTCGTATTTCCCTTCAACTTCACGGCTATAGTGATCCTCCCCCTCCTCCTCTCGCCCCTCCTCCTGCCCATGATGAAGCTCGGGGTCCGGGGCGGAACCCTCCTGGAGACGGAGCAGTTCCTCCTCCGGGGGATGGGGCGGCTCCTCTCGAAGAGGGCGACGGTCTTTTGGGAGCCGGACGCGAATATCAGGGGCTGAAGAGGGGGTCGAAGGGTGAGGATCGCTCAAGTCTGCCACCGCTACTCCCCCAACGTCGGGGGGGTGGAGAGGCACGTCCAGGAGATAGCAGAGAGGCTCGCTCGAAAACACGAGGTGGAGGTGATCTCCGCCGACCTCGTCGGGGGCCTTCCCCGAAGGGAGGTGATCAAAGGCGTAAAGGTGACCCGCTTCCGGTCGTTCTCGCCGGGCGATGCGTACTTCGTCGCGCCCCAGATCCGTTCGTACTTAAAAAAGGGCGGCTTTGACGTCGTCCACGCTCACAACTACCACGCTTTTCCCGCCTTACTTGCGGCCCTGGCCTGCAATAGAGAGAAGCTCGTCTTCACCCCTCACTACCACGGCGTAGGAAGCACCCCCCTCCGGAACATCCTAAATCGCCCCTACAGGAGACTCGGCTCGAGAATCTTCGAGGGGGCGGATCGGATCATCTGCGTCTCTCACTATGAGAGGAGGCTGGTCGCGAGGGACTTCGGGTTTGAGGAGAAGATCGAGGTGATCCCCAACGGCATAAATCTGGATGATATAAAAAGGGCGGAGCCCTTCGAGGTGGAGGGGAGGCTGATCCTCTACATCGGGAGGCTCGATAGGTACAAGAACGTCGACCGGGTCGTGGAGGCGATGGAGCACCTCCCGGAGGATTTCCGGTTCTTCATAGGCGGGACAGGAATTTATCAGAACGACCTGAAGAGGATGGCGGAGCGGCTGAACCTGACCGATAGGGTTAAGCTCCTGGGATTCGTCTCAGAGGAGGATAAGTACAGGTGGATGAAGAGCTGCGACCTCTTCGTAAACCTCTCCTCCGTTGAGGCCTTCGGGATGACGGTCCTGGAGGCTCTGGCGGCTGCGGCTCCAGCCGTCGTCAACTCCGCCGGGGGGCTCGGTGAGTTTGCGGAGAGGTTCGGGGGGGTTTTGGCGGTCCGGCCAGAAGATATCTCTCCAGAAGAGCTGGCCCATTCCATGAGGATCTCCATCAGACGGGAAGTTGAAGGCGACCTGGAGAGCTATGACTGGAGACGGATAGCAGAGAATATAGAGGATATATATAAAAACTTGCCATAAATACATGCCCCCTCCTGGAGATAAATATAGACATGCCCGATGAGAAAAACCAGATCCTCGCCGCCCAGCTACCAAGAAATCTCCTGGCCAACATAGCATATTTCCTGTTCAGCGTCGGGATCGGCGTCCTCCTCGTCCCCTACTTCATATCCACCCTCGGGGTTGCGGCATACGGGCTTATACCGCTCGCCGCCTCCATCACCGGGTATGTGGCCATCTTCGTCCAGTCCCTGAACACAGTAGTCACCCGGTTCCTCACCGTCGACCTCCAGCGGGGGGACTATGCCCTCGCCAACCGGACCTTCAACACCGCCTTCTTCGGCCTCTCGGCCCTCGTCCTCCTGATGGTCCCGGTGGTCTTAGTTGTAGCCTGGTTCGTTCCGACCATCTTCGACGTTCCCGCCGGGGAAGAGAATGGAGCTGTAATCCTCTTTCTCGGTGTATCTGCCGCGTTTCTTCTCAGCTCCTGGAACGGGAACTTCACGGTCCAGCTCTTCGCCTTCAATCGCCTCGACCTCCAGAACCTCGTCAACCTCGCCAGCCTCCTGGTCCAAACGGGGCTGATCCTCCTCCTCTTCACCCTTTGTGGTCCGAGCCTCGCCCTCGTCGGCGGTGCGTACCTATCGGGGGCTGCTGCCGCTTCCGTGGTATCATTCATCCTTGCCCGGCGGGTATGTCCGCACCTCAGGGTCTCGATCCAATACTTCGACCACGTCAGGGTGAGGGATCTCTGCGGGATGGGGTGGTGGGTGGTAGTCAACCAGATCGGGACTCTTCTCTTTCATTCAGCAGCTCTCATAGTAGTTAATCTCCTCTTCGGAGCGACTTCTGCGGGGCTATATGCCATCCCTCTCCAGTTGGTCCTCCTCCTCCAAGCTGTCGCCGGAATCCTTTCAGGCGTTCTGGTGCCGACTATTCTTTCCTTCTACGCCCGTGGTCAGACGGATACTCTGATTCTTATAACCAAGAGCGCGGTCAAGCTGATGGGGCTTGCCATGGCCCTTCCGATCGGACTTGTATGTGGTTTTGCCCCACAAATCCTCACCGTCTGGGTCGGTCCGCAGTTTGCGGTCCTCGCTCCTCTCATTCTCCTCCTGACCTTTCATTTATCGTTAAATCTGGCGGTTTTACCCCTCTTCTCGATAAACGTGGCTTATAACCAGGTTCGTGTGCCGGGAGTTGTAACTATGTTGATGGGGGTCGTTAACATCACCCTCGCCGTCGCCCTGCCGCTTCTGACCGGCTGGGGGTATTATGGGGTGGCGGCGGCGGGGGCGATCGTCCTAACCCTGAAGAACGGCTTCTTCACCCCCTGGTATGCGACAAAGGTGCTCGGGGTTGATGTCCAGACCTTCACCCCTTCGATCCTTTCCGGGATCTTTGCGACGATCCTCGTCGGAGTCGCGGCTGGTGCTCTTAACACCCTCTTCGATATTGCATCTCTCTCTATGCTGGTCGTATATGGTACGGTCGTCTCCCTTGCTTACCTCCTTCTAGTCTATAAGGTGGGTCTCAATGGGTACGAGCGGAGGCTCTTCGAGAGCTATCTACCTTCAAAGCTCAGGAGAGTTGCAGCATGAAAAAAAACATAGTTACAGAAGTTGTCGATCATGAACTCTGCATCGGCTGCGGTCTCTGCGCCGCCCTCTGCCCCGAGGAGGCCCTTGAGATGACATGGAACCGGTACGGCGAATACAACCCCCTCGAAATTGAGCCGTGCACCAGAGGGTGCGGCCTCTGCCTTAAGGTATGCCCGTTCGCAGATCATGAAGAGGACGAGGGCACGATCGGAGAGGCTCTATATGGCTCAGTGCCGTGGATCGGCCATCGACCCGAGGTCGGATACCACCTCGCCACCTTCGTCGGCCATGCAGATGAGCACCGTTCGGCCGGCGCCTCGGGGGGAATGGCGACCTGGCTTCTTGAGAGGCTGCTGGCAGAGGGAATCGTCGACCATGTCGTCTGCGTCGCCCCCACCGGCGATCCCGAGAGGCTCTTCTCCTTCTCTGTCTTCGACGATCCGCCAGCGGTTCGGGCAGGGGCTGGCTCCGCCTACTGCCCGGTGGAGATGTCGGGGGCCATCAGGCAGATCCTCGAAAATCCTGGTCGGTATGCAGTAACTGGCCTACCCTGCTACATCAAGGCTATCCGGTTGGCTCAGAAGAAGGACCCAAAGCTGAGTGCGCGGGTTGTCGTCACCGTCGGCCTCGTCTGCGGGCAGCTGAAGAGCCGCCCCTTCACCGAGTACATCGCCTCCCTCGCTGGTCTAGTGGGGGAGGTGAAGGGGGTGCGCTACCGAGGAAAGAGCCAAGAGCAGCCCGCGACCAATTATCACTATGCTTTCACCTCCACGGCTGGAGATGAGCGGAAAATCTTCTGGAACGACGGCATCGCAGAGGCCTGGACGAACCGGTGGTTCACCCCCAGAGCCTGCAACTATTGTGACGACGTCTTCGCCGAGTGTGCAGATGTGACCTTCATGGATGCCTGGCTTCCGGATTATTCAAAGGATTATCGGGGGACGAACCTGGTGGTCGTCCGGTCACCTCTGATCGAGGATCTGATTCGGAGAGGCGTCCGGGATGGAGGGCTATTGGCCGGACCGGTGCCAGTGGAGGATGTCATCCAGAGTCAGGCGGCGGTTGTGGAAATTAAGCGGAGGCACCTTGCGCATCGGTTGTATCTTGATCTAGAGATGGGGAGGGTGGTGCTGAGGAAACGGGTCTGTCCCGCGAGAGAAAAAAGCCCCTCCCTCCGCCGCGAGATCGCCTTGAAGGACAGGATGAGACGCTCGAGCAGGGCCTTCTGGGCTGAATCCGAAGATCCGGACGCAGGCCGCCTCAGGGAAGCTATGGTCCCCGATCTGAAGCGGCTTTCTCGCGGAAGGAAGATGGCGCGGATCATGGCGCTGCCTATAAGAACCGTTATATATGTTCGGGGGCACTTTCGGGGGAAACATCATGAATGAAGAGGGACCGTCATTTATTCTGGCCGGAAACGCCCCTTACGAGAACCGCGGTTGTGAGGCGATCGTTCGGGGGACGGTGAAGATCCTCCGGGAGCACTTCAAAGGCCCCCGCTTCATCTGCATCAGCCGTTTTTCCTCCGATGAGCAGTTCAATAGACAGCAGACAGGGGAGAGGGACGAGGCGATCACCCATCTCCAAACTCGCGGCAGAATGAGCAGAGAACAGGCCCTCCGAAACTTCTGGAGGCCTTATACCTGGTCGTATGTGCACAAGCGATACTTCCGCCCGGAGATGCTGAAGTACCTGGAATATCAAAAGATGATCCCTCACCTCGACGATGCGGCGGCTGTCCTCTCCGTCGGCGGAGATAACTACTCCCTCGACTATGGGGTCCCCACCTTATTCACCGATCTCGATGACATCGCCATCGAAAAGAGGCGGCCCATCGTCCTCTGGGGGGCTTCTGTCGGCCCCTTCGATAAGATTCCCGAGTACGAAGGGTACATGGCCCGACACCTTCGGGAGGTCACAGGGATCTTCGCCAGAGAATCTGTCACTATAGATTACCTTAGGGGGATCGGCGTCGTTGAAAACGTCTATCCCGTCTCAGATCCTGCTTTCATGATGGACCCGGAGAAGCCGGCCGGGATCGAGGATGAGATCTCGATCGAGGAGGATTCGATCGGGATAAATTTAAGCCCTCTGATGGCAAATTATGTCACCGGAGGGGACCTCGATCGATGGACCGAGTTGGCAGCATCGATCGTTGCTGGGGTGGCCGCGAGGACCGGGATGCGCGTATACATGATCCCCCACGTGACGGTCCCGGACTCCAACGATTACGAGTTCATGAGCCGGGCGGTCGCTCGCATCCGGGACGGACGTGAGAAGATAACCCTCGTACCTCCCCGATACAGCGCTGCGGAGACGAAGTGGATCATAGGCAAGATGGCGGTCTTCGCAGGGGCTCGGACCCACGCCACCGTCGCCGCCCTCTCGTCGGGGGTGCCAACCCTCAGCTTCGCCTACAGCATCAAGGCCCGGGGGATCAATAGAGATCTCTTCGGCAAAGACGATAATTGCCTGGGTCCGGATATGCTGGCCCCGGAGACGATCACAGAGAAGATCAGCTCGATGCTATCCCAGCGTTCCCAGATCCAGAGCTATCTCAGGTCGACTATACCCTCGGTACAGGAGGGGGCGATGCGAGCGGGGAAATATCTGAGAAATATTTTGGACGATTGATCATGCCCGAGATCTCCGTGGTGATCCCCCTCTACAATAAGGGTCCTCATATAGGTCGCGCCCTCCGCTCTGTCCTCAATCAGACCTTTCAGGACTTCGAGGTCGTCGTAGTTGAGGGGGGCTCCGCGGATGAGGGGCCTGCTGTGGTCCGGTCTTTCGATGACTCCCGGATCAGCCTCTTTTATCAGGAAGGGACCGGGGTCTCAACTGCAAGAAATCAGGCGGTAGAGAGATCGAAGGCGGATCTGGTGGCCTTCCTCGATGCCGACGACGAATGGATGCCCGAGCATCTGGAGACGATCCTCAGGTTGAGAGGCAAGCATCCAGAGGCGGGGATGTATGCCACCGCCTATAGGGTCCAGGCGATGGATGGAGAGGTACGTTCGGCCGAATATAGAGAGATACCGGAACCGCCTTGGGAAGGCCTGATGCCGAACTACTTCAAATCGGCGGCTCTGGGGGAAAATCCGGTGATCACGTCGGGGATGGCCGTTCCCAAAAGTATATTCGAAGAGGTGGGGGGCTTCCCCATCGGATATTGGTGGGGGGAGGATGCGGACCTTTTCGGCAAGATAGCATTGAAGTATCCCGTCGCCTTCAGCTGGGTGGCCGGGGTGATCTATCACTGCGATGCCTCAAATCGGGCGTGCGACAGGAGAAGCCCCTTAGACCACGAGGAGCCCTTCGTCAAAACGGCACGAGAGGCCATAGAGGCAGGGATGGTTCCACCAGATCTCCTGGAACCCCTGATCGAGTACATATCACTGAAGGAGATCAATCGGGCTTTTCTGAACATATCGGCTGGCAGATCTTATGATGCAGAGGTTATACTCAAACAATGCAAAACGAGATATAATCATAAATTAAAAATAAAAGCACTTATAATGGCAAAAATCCCTCCTCCTATATTTCTTTTTTTAAAGAAGATGGCGCGGAAAATCTGGCGATGAAGGCTGAGCTTTAGATTTTCTAACCTGTAATCTCATGGGGATGTCCACGTGTCGTCTCTTCATCCTACGGATTATGATCTTTTTCACCTCCATCAGAAGGGACTAAAATACGGAATGTCAATCGGATTCCATGATCCCTAACTGGGATAAGATTGATGGTCAAAAATTCAAAAATTTAACTCTGATTATACGGAGCATCCTGGCGGTTCGGTCACGAAGGCCCGCGGGGGACGAAAGATATATCATCGCTCAAAATGACTGGACGGAATAGAGAGGCGACGAGTTGTCAGAAGATGGGGATTTCCCTCACGTCAGCGTGATAATACCGACATACAATCGGCCGTCATTGGTGGGCAGGGCCATAAAGAGTGTCCTCAGTCAGAGTTATCAGGACTTTGAACTGATAGTGGTGGATGGGAGCTCCGACGACGAGACGAAAGAGGTCGTCATGGACTTTGGGGACCGGAGGATCAGATACGTATCAGAGACGGGAAAGAGGGGCCTCTCAAATGCTAGAAACATGGGAATCCGCTCGTCGATGGGAGATTACATAGCCCTTCTGGACGATGACGATGAGTGGCTCCCATGTAAGCTGGAGATGCAGGTCGATCTCCTCGATCGATTGCCCGAAGAGTACGGAGTCGTTTATAGTGGTTACCGTACAGAACGGGATGGAAATATCGTCGGCGAATATTATCCCGCCGAGAGAGGCGATGTATATGCCAGGATGCTGAAAGGAAGTATCCTCAGCGTTCCCACGATAATAATAAGCAGATCCTGCTTTGAAGTCGTCGGATATTTCGACGAAGAGCTTCCAAGCTGCGAGGACTGGGATATGTGGATCCGGTTGGCAAAAGAATATAAATTCGAATATGTACCTGAAATATTAGCCGTCTATCACATCCACGGCGATCAGATGACTTTCGATCAATCAAGATTTATCGTCGGAGTAGAGGGCGTGCTGAAAAAGCATCACGAGGACTTCTCCAGAAATCGGAAAAGCCTCGCCGAGCAGTACAGATATCTTGGAGTTCTCTACTATCTTACTGGGGACAGGGCTGAAGGGACGAGGTTCATGTTCAGATCCATGAAGCTCAATCCAATCCAGAACGGCATAGTCCATGTACTTGCCGCTCTGATAACCCCAAATATTTACAAAGAAAAGATGAGGGTGGCCCTGACCGGAGACCAAAACGCTAAACTGCGCCAGAATTTGAACGCATAGGTAATTGATATGGCCGATATATCTAGGTCCCAGGTATTATTTGTATATTACAATCCGCATCCATCTCATAAGGCTTTCGCAGAGTCAATTAAGGCGGATTTTTGGAGTTATAATCGATATATAAAAAGAAATATATATCCAAAGATGATTAAGATCTTCGTAAACGGCGCATTGATCCCCGATTACGACGTTTATCTGACGGAGGGCGGTGCCCCCCTCATCCCGGTGGCTATAAAGAAATTAGCATCCATAAATAAAAGTAGAAAAGCCTTAAAAAATGTCAACCTGATATCGGATCACACCTTTATCATGATGGAACACACCCCCCCGGAGATGAGAGGACAGTATGGTTCGTCTACGAACTTTGCCCACAAATTCGCATCAAAGTACATAGATGGCGCCATAGCAGTCTCGAACTTTGCCAAAGAGACTGCGGAATTATTCGTAGATGGGCCGATCAGGGTGGCCCACCCCTTCATAGAGGAAGATTTATACCAAAGGCTCAGCTCACTTGCGCCCAAATTACAAAAAAATATTGTCATGTCGGTCGGTTCCGGGACCTACAAAGGCATGGACATCCTCTTGGATGCGTTCAAAAAAGTGAGGAACGAAGTGCCCGATTCGGAGCTTTACATCATCGGCGGGGGGCATCCCGAAAGGTGGAATGAAACGAAGGGCGTTCACGTAGAAGGGCACGTCTCCGACCTCATCCCCTATTTCAATAGCGCGAGCCTGTTCGTCCAGTCTTCAAGAGCCGACACCTTTCCCGTATCAAGCCTTGAGAGCTTGAGGGCGGGCGTTCCCACCATGGTGACGGATAAGACCGGGACCAAAGAGGTCGTCTCGGAGCTGGGAACGGAGTTCGTGCGAAGAGTCGACGAGGGTGATATCGCCGAGGGGATCCTCCGCTATTTCGATCTGGAGGAGGAGAAACGGCTTGCTCTATCGAATAAGGCCAAAATCATCTCTAAGAAGTTCAATAAGGCGGAGATGTGCCACCGATTTAAATCCGAGTTCGAGGCTCTCCTCAATGAGATCTAAAACTTAAAGGTACAGCTTATCCCAGAAGATCCGTTTATCCAGAAAGGATAGCTTACCGTCACCGTATCGCTTCACTCTCTTCTTCAATCCGAAGAACTCCACCATTCCCCGAAACCTCAATCTCGCGTTCTTAGTCCTTCTCGCGTAGAATACTAGGACCAGGATCGAGGCGAGGTCGAAGAATAGCAGCAAGGGGTATGCCAAAAGAAGCCGGGAGTTTGGGAGATTTCTGTAAAATGTGAGGTATTTGTTTCTGACATCATTTATCCTCATCCTGTCGGATATCTTACTGCTCGTCATCCCCCCTTTGTGGTATACGACCGATCCCGGTGAGTATATCAGCTTGTACCCCCTATTTACCAGCCTCCATGATAGGTCGATCTCCTCGAAGTAGGCGAAGTATTCGGGGCAGAGGAACTCCTCGAGGCCGTCTATGACCTCCCTTTTCATCATGAAACTAGCGCCGGAAATGGTCCCCGTCTCCTTTATTCCTCGCTCCACCTTATTCGATGCCCGCGTCTGGCCGAATATGTTCAGTCTGCTATCTCCTCCGTATTGGACCTCCTTTCTATCTCCGTAGCTCATTATGGTGGAGCTGGTGGCGCCGATCTCATCTTTGGTGGTGAGAAACGGCCTGATAAGCTCATCCAGCCATCTACGATCCACGACGGTATCGTTGTTGAGAAATGCTATATATTCTGACGACGTGTGTTTTATCCCTTCGCCGAGGCCGGCGGCGAAGCCCAGGTTCATCTCGTTCTGGACAAGAACCACATCTGGGAACCTCTCCTTAACCGCCTCCTGGGAACCGTCCGTCGATCCGTTGTCCACCAGTATAATCTCGTAATTCGGATACGTAAGATTCTCTAGCGATTCGATGCATTCCATCGTATCTTTGAGCCCATTCCAGTTCAGAACTATGATGGAAACTTTAGGAAAAATCTCTTCGGCCATGATTTTTTTAATGACGACTGTATAATGGACCTCTGAATATATATTCCACAAATTTTTAGATATCTTCGGAACTTTAGATATAAGATTCGTCAATCTCGTAGGAGTCTTCAACTCCACATCGACGACCTCCAATCTGATATGGGAATACCAATTCGGCAGATCTGTGTATTCCTCAAAGTAATCCATGGAATTCTCGTTGAAGAACGATCGATGGGTGGGATCTATAAATGCGCCGGAGCTCTGGCAATACGGAACCGTTATGTACACGGTGGCATCGGGTTTGGCAACCCTCCATATCTCCTCCAGGACTTTAATGGGATCCTGGAAATGCTCCAGAACGTGATGACAGTATATCTCATCAAAAATGTTATCTTTAAATGGGAATCTTTTGCTCATATCTGCGATTATATCGACCGGTTCTAGCCTCACTTGGTCGATGCCGATGCATCCCTCATTTTTTTTGTTCCCGCATCCGATATCGAGTTTCATCTTTTTCCCGTCCCTAAAATTTATAATATTGCTGAAAACATTCTCCATCTCAGGTTCCCAAAGGTTCAAACTCCTCATTCGACTTTTCCCTCAAGCTCCTTCAAGGCATAAACCTTCAATGCATAATCAGGATGTCGATAAGTTATTATCTGAGTCAAATCCGAGATTATTCTTCTCGTCTGATTCTTTTTGTCGTATATTCCAAGCCTTCTCCATCCGCATATCCCATATATTTTAAATCCGATCTTCTCCAGATACCTGAGGTTCCATCCCCACCCTTCCCCCTCGGCTTCTATTTCCTGGGAGGCTCTATTTTTTGATACGATTATCACTTTTTTCCTCGCCCATCGTTCCATCTGGTAGACCAACCGGCGCCGCTCTTCTTCCGACAAATTATCCGTTGATTCGATCGATATCACCGCGTCAAAAGACTTCGGTTTGAAGGCGACCAGCTCTATTTTAGATCTAATATACTGGTCATGGATGCATTTTTTGACGCTCTCATCTAAATTTGAGTCGGAGATTTCCACACCTACCGAATAAGCCACTTCGCAGTGTTGAATTGGGGAGCTATAGCCGCACCCGAGATCCAGAACGCTGTCACAACCGGCGAGATCTCTTCTTAGATAGTCGGACCAATCCGGAAATAGGGTCATATATGCCGGCCTGACCAGATCGGTGACGGCCATAAATTTCAGCTTAAACCGGGAGATCTCACCGCTGGTCGTATGGATCTGCTTAAAATATCTTTTGTGTTTCTCGTACAACCTTCTTTTATAAATTCCAAAATTTTTATATTAGCTGAGGTAGATCTGTGATAAACAAACGCTGGTATCACATAAGCCTTCAATCCGGCTCTTTTGACAGAGAGGCAGTAGTCTGCCCCGTAGCAGTGCCAGTGATCGAAGGTCTTCTCATCAAACTGCGTCTTTTCAAATTGACTCCTGGGTATGATCAGGAGGAGTTCGTCGAGGGTCTGGACCTCTTCTTCCTTCTCCATCTCCCTCCCCCAGATCTCCCCCGAATTGCTTATATGCCCTCTCTGCCGCTCCGCGAAGCTCCTCCCAGCCTCGCTCATGCCTGCAACGCCGGCAATCCCGAGATCGGGTATGCCGTCTAAGATCTTCTCGACCTCTTCCAGCCAGGTTTCTATACCAAGGTCCACGTCCTGATGAACGAACATGATGTATCTTCCCGTAGCCCTGAGGCCACCATAGTTCAGGGCTTCAGATGCCGATTTGAACTCTCCTCTAGTGTTGTCCAGGGAGATCAGCTCGAACTCGGCGGTCTGGTCTTTGAGGCTTCTCATCAGCACGGAATTAAAGATATGCTTATTATTATAAACAACCACTACCGAGATCATCATCCTCACCAGGTTATGCTCGATCAGTGTGGTGGAAAACATCTAATACTTTTGCCCTCCATAGATATGGAATCTTGCGATACATGGGATCTCCCAGGTGTTCTCGTATCTGGCGATTTATTCCAGGTTTTGTTGTAGTTATATTTTCCGACGATCATCCCATCTCAAGATGTCCAATAATTATATTAAATTACAGGCCTGGAAGCTTTCTGTGGGGCTTGGTAACGATGGTTTCACCATCACGGCAAAATGAAATCTGACCGTGAATGGGATCCCGGTTGAAGTTATATCCTACTTATAGGCCCTCGATTTAACCAAACAAAGATGGTAGCCCCCTCCCAAGATCTTTCTCACAAAATAATACGGACTTAAGCTGCAGAGGTTGAGAAGACATTTATTAAAAAAATATTTTAATAAATCAACCTCGTACAAAATCCTATGATCCGTTCCCTCACTTAGCTTTTCCTTATTTACTGATGGATTGGATCCCAATTCCTCGGGTTCTAGAACGAATCTATTGTCTCTATTAATCACAGATTTTACAAATTTCCCCTCGATCAACTCCCACCCCCCATCATCTAATAATTTAAGATAATTCTTAGGTGTATAAAAATTTATATGCCCGTCGGGATGGTGGTCGCCCTGTTTGTCTGGGGGCTTGGCTCCAAACCAGTCGCCTCCAGTCTCCATGGGAGTCATCAGCAATCCAAACTTCGCCCGTTCTGAAATTGATGAAAGGAACATCTCAGGTTCTGGGACGTGCTCGATGAGATCAAACATGGTCACTAAATCAAATATATCTTCCGTTTCTTTGTATTCAAGGATGCTCCCCTGAATAAAATTGATGTATGGGTATAGTTGCCTTCCGATAATAACAAAATTCGAAGCAAGCTCGAATACGCTCGTTCTCGGATAGTGTCCTTGGTGCTTGTTGATCTGGAATGCCATGGAGTTAGCACCGAATCCAAAACATCCCCCAATGTCGGCATAATTATCAATTTTTCCCAATGATTTGAGAATCCGTTTACCATAAAGGGACCACATCAGCGTGCTTTTATATTGTGCTCTTGCTGGATATCCCGGTCGAAGGATAATCTTTGATGGATATGATTCATAATACTTCAACGGATCAAAAACCATGTCATATCTCCCGCCCATCTGACTCCATTTTGGTCAAGGATTTCGAACTAAATAATTTTAGGATAAATGGAGATCGGCCCGTCATGCCCCTCGATCTTTCGTCCCGAAGGCCTTCACTGTAAACCCCCTCGGCAGCAGCTCTGCGACCGTCGCGATCTCCGCATCCCCTCTCGTGTTTGCCATGATCACCTTGATCTCGTCGCCGAACTCGATGAGGCTCTGCCTACAGATCCCGCAGGGGGCGACCGGCTCCACCGTCTCCGCCACCACCGCCAGGGCCTCAAACTCCCTCTCCCCCTCGCTTGCGGCCTTCGCCATCGCCGCCCTCTCGGCGCAGATGGCGGCGCCGGAAGAGGCGTTCTCGACGTTGGCGGCGGAGTATACTCTCCCCCCCTTCGCGAGGAGGGCAGCCCCGACCCGGAAGCCCGAGTAGGGGGCGTAGGCCCTCTCCATCGCCTCCCTCGCCGATTCTATCAGCCGGTCGTACCCCCCCTGGTAGGGGTGGGGGCCGCACCGGAGGGAGCCGATGTACATGCACTCCTCGGGAGGGATGCTTGGAATCGTCGTCTCCTCTCCGTCGCCGGTGAACTTCACGGGAGCCCCTCTTATGATCACCGCGGGGACCCCCTCGTCCCCCTCCCCCATCACCAACTCCGCCGCGGAGACGAGGTTGTCGGCGACGGCCTTCCTCGTCACCAGCAGGGGCCTCCCGTAGAGGTCCTTCTGACCCCTCGCGTCCTCCACGGGGAGGATGCCGTCGCAGGCGAGGGCGACCCCGACGCAGCCGAGGCGTAGGGGGTGGGTCCTGCTGTCGCCGATGACGACCCCGATCCTCTTCCCCGTCGCCTCCTCCATCCTCCTCCTCAATGCGGCGGCAGAGCTCTGGGGGTCCTTCGGGAATAAGACGACGTGGCCGGGGGGGCGTTGGAGTGGTCGATCCCGGCGTTGGGGTAGAGAAAGCCGTCCTTGACCGTCAGAACGACCCCCGGAATCCCGCCCATGATCCGGTCGGAGGAGGCGAGGATCAGCTCCATCTCCCGCGGGTCTTTTTCGTACTTCTCCGCCAGCTCTCGGGCCCGGGGGCCGGGGGTCACCTCCGATAGGTCGACGACGCCGCCCTCGGCGGTGGCGACGGCGCTCTCAGCTACCACCAGGACGTCGCCGTCGGCGAGGGCGAGGCCCGACCTCTCCATCCCGCCGAGGAGCGCCTCCACCAGGTCCTCTCCCGCCCTCACCAGATTCGTCTTTATTCCGAGAAGCTCCAAAGGCCTCACCAATATCGTTTTGGATCCTCCAGCCGGTCCAGCGCCTCCTCGATGGCGCCAGATATCGTCGGGAGCCTGAAGGGCTGGTCGATCAGGTCTTTTACCAGCCCCCGGAGCTGGGCTGCCGTCCCCAGGACCAGGACCTCCATCTCCCCCGGGTCGCACCGGAGGGCGCCCGTGGGTATCGCGGCGTCGCCGCCCCGGGCCAGCATCTCCTGCTTGATCACCACCGCCTCCGGAGAGGTGACGCCCCGCAGGGACAGGGCCCGGAAGGAGCCCTTGCCTCCGAGGGCCTTCGCCCCTCCTTCCCCCACCCCAAGCCCGGCAAAGGCCTGGTGGAGGTCCTCGGGATGGCCCCAATGGCCGAAGACCTCCACCTCGATCCCCCCGGCGCCGGCGATGGCTGGGCGTCCCCGGACCGCCTCCGCCATCCGGATGACGTCGAGGGAAGCCGCTACATCGTGGGTCCGGACGAGGTGGGCGCCGTTGTAGACGGCGACGGCGGCGGCGGCGAGGCTCCCCGGCAGCCGGTCTGAGGGGCTAGGCCGTTCCAGGACCGCCCCGATGAAGGACTTCCTCGAGACCGCCGCCATCACCGGCCTCTTCAGGACCCTCAGCCGTTCGAGGCCGTCCAGGATGGCGAGGTCGTGCCCTGGTCCCTTCGGCGGCGTCCACCGGCCGATCCCCGGATCGACGGTCACCTTCTCGGCTGCTACGCCGGCCTCCCAGGCGGCCCTCACCCTCTCGCCGAGGTTGGCCACGATATCCCTCATATCGAGGATGTCGCCGGGCCTCTCCTTCGACGCCATGATGATGAGGGACCCGTCGTGGTCGGCCACGGTCTTTGCCATGGCGGGGTCGTGGAGCCCCGAGACGTCGTTTATGCAACCCGCCCCGGCGGATAGAGCATCGTCGGCGACCGATGCTCTCTGGGTGTCGACGGAGACGACGACCTCCTCGCCGAGGCCGTCCAGGACCGCCTCCAGGGCGGGAAAGAGCCTTCTTCGCTCCTCCTCCTCGGGGATCGAGGGCGACCCCGGCGCCGTCGAGACCGCCCCCAGGTCCAGGACCTCCGCCCCCTCCTCGGCGAAGGCGAGGGCCCGCCCCAGGACGGCGTCGATGCCGGCGTAAGACTCCTCGTAGAACGACTCCCGGCTGAGGTTGATCACCCCCATCACCCGGACGGGGTGGAGGTCTCCCACTCTGATCTTGCCGATGAACCCCTCGATCGTCACTTTCAACGCCCCGGTGATGTAGACAGGTCGACTTTAAAACGTTATTCCAGGGATCGGCCTTCACTCCGAGAGCCTCAGCATCATCCCGGTCGTCCTCGCCCTCTCGATGGCGAGGTTGAGGATCAGAAGGCTTGCCGCGAAATAAAGGAGGGCGAGGGCCATCCCCAGGAGAACCTGGTGGGATCCGTAGCCGTAGGCTGACCGGTAGAACTCGAGGAAGTAGGTCAGAGGTATCGACTTCGAGAGGATCTGGAGGGGCCACGGCAGGATCGATACGGGGTAGTAGACCCCGCTCACCAGCATCATGATCCCGCTGAGGCTCCAGGCCGCCACGTCCGCCCTCTGGCCAAAGAGGAGGATCGATATGCATACCACCATCCCGATGGACGCCGCGGTGACGAAGATCCCGGCGAGGAAGATGAGGACGGTGGCGGCACCCCCCGCCAGGAAGTCGAACCCGAATAGGTAGCGGCTCGCCGCCGCCAGGATGATGAAGACCGCCGATCCTCGGGCGACGCCGAAGAGCATCGCCCCCAGGACGAGGTGGTAGCCCCGGACGGGGGCGACGAAAGTCTGCTTGATGCTCTTGGACCATAGGTCGAAGAGGAGGATGTAGGCGACGTCGATCTGGCTGATCTGGAGGATGCTGAGGGCGATCGCCCCCACCAGGACGAAGGCGACCATGTCGTCGGCCACCTCCAGGAACCGGGTGAGGAGGCCTATCGAGAGGAGGCTGATGAAGGGCCAGAAGATCAGCTCGAAGACGGTGAAGACGTTCCTCTTCGATATGATCCAGTTCTTGTACGTCGCCGATAGGAGCTTGTTCAGCTCACCTCGCCAGCTCAAGGAAGACGTCCTCCAGGTCCGGCTTTTCTAAGCCCATCTCCAGGATCTCCGCCCTATCGAAGGCCCTTATTATCCTCCCGAGGGCCCCATCGCTCCGGTCGAATACGACCTCCACCCTGCCGGCCGAGGGCCTGACGTCCATCACCCCGGGTATTATTCTGAGGCTGATCGGATCGATCTCTCCCTCGTACTCGATGAAGATCCGGTCCCCGATCTTGAGGGCCCTCTTCAGCTCCCCGGGGGTCCCGAGAGCGATCAGCCTCCCCTCCCGGAGGAAGGCTATCCGATCGCAGAGCTCCTCCGCTTCGGGCATGTAATGGGTCGTGAGGACGACGGTCATCTCCTCCTCCCGGTAGATCCGGTGGATGAGGGCCCTCGTCTTCATCGCCATATCCGGGTCGAGGCCCGAGGTCGGCTCGTCGAGGAAGAGGATCTCGGGTCGGTTGAGGATCGACTTCGCGAGCGAGACCCTCTGCTTCAGCCCCGTCGAAAGGGTCTCGAACTTCGAGTCGACGTGAGCCTCCAGATCGAAGGTGGAGATCGCCCCTTCCACCGACCGGGCGAGGTCCCGGCCGTAGAGGCCGTAGAGCATCGCCGAATGGTTAAGGTTCTCCCTCACAGTGAGGCTCCAGGGAAAGTTGGGGTTTCCGCTGCTGATGTTTATCCTCTCCCTGATGGCGTGGGTATCCCGCAGGGCGTTTAAACCCAGAACCTCCAGCCTCCCCTCATCGGGCCGGATGAGGGTGGAGAAGATCGACATGAGGGTCGTCTTTCCTGCGCCGTTGGGGCCGAGGATCCCGAAGACCTCTCCCTCCTCGATGGCGAGGGATACCTGGTGGAGGACCTCTTTCTTCTTGAAGAGCCCCCGAAAGCTCTTGGAGATCTTCTCGGCCCGGAGCGCTGCCATAGGTGACGGTGTAGACGGAGGTTGAAGATATGAGTGTTGGTGGGGGGAAGGTTGACCTCCCCGAAAGCCGCTCCAGGCCTATCGTCGCGGCCGGAGGGTCCGGCGGCTCCGCGAAAGCCCCTTCATCCTCGATCGGAGGTGCCAGAGGGCCGCCAGGGCCGCGGCGAGGAGGAGGGCCCCGATTAATCTGCCACTGTGGAGGCGGCTCTCCTCGGGGCTTACGACGGAGAGGGGGATGGACAGGGTTGAGCCCCCTCCATCGTGGATCATCTCGCAGCCGACCCTGTACTCTCCGGCCCGGGCGGAGCCCTCCACCGCCACCTCGAATCGGGCGACGGCCGTACCCCCCGGCGGGATATCTCCGAGGCGAGAGATGTTCGAGACGGGGATGAAGGGCGGGGCTGCTACCAGCCGGGCGGTGCAGTTTCTGGCCGTGGCCTTTCCGGCGTTCCCGAGGACGAGGCTGATCTCTCCCTCCTCGCCGGGGGAGAGGCCCGACCTCGTCGAGATGAGCTTGAAGGCCGGAGGCTCGCCCTCCACCGATAGGATCAGGTCGAGCTGGAGGATGGTGGGGAGATAGAGGGGCGAGGCCCCGCCGCCGCTGACGGAGACGTCGGTCTGGTGCTCGTACTCGACCTGGAGGCTGAGGAGGATCGGACCCTCGGCCCCCTCCTCGATCTCTATCTCGAACTCCAGGGGCGAGGTCTCTCCAGGGCCGAGGCGGTCGATCTGGACCGGCCCCGAGAGGACCCGGACAGGCGCCGCGGCAAGGAGGTCGGCCCGGAGGTTCGCGGCCTCGAGGCACCGAAACTCCTCCAGCATCTCCTGGGCTGCATCCTCCTCGGAGCCCGGGGGGACGGCTCCGGGGACGAGCCCCTCCACCACCCCATCGTTGGCGAGGATCAGCCGGAGGGTCCCACCGGTACCGGGGGAGAAGACGGGGTTTATGACGGAGACGTCGATCTTCGGACCCCCCTGGACCTTGTAGTGGTCGCCGGCGAACTGGACCCCACCACCCTCAGCCAGGCTCGCCGCCCCGGGGGCCAGCAGGAGGATGAGGAGTATGGATTGGATCTGATGGTTCTGCATCCCGATCCTGCCTATAGCGCCCCGGCGTATAAGTTTGTTGTGCAAGTCCCCTCCGAGGCCGGAATTCGTCCCCTCATCGGGCGAGGAGAGTGCTGGCGAGGAAGGACCCCGCGGCGGCGAGGATGATCGTCGCCCCCGAGGGGATGTTCAGCTGGTAGGAGACGACGAGCCCCACCAGGACGAAGGCGCCGCCGAGGAGGATGGCGAGGGCCATGATCCCTTTGAGGCTGGAGGAGTGCTGCCTTCCTATGGCTCCGGGGATGGTGAGGAGGGCTATCACCAGGATTATCCCCACGATCTTGATCAGGACGACGACGGAGAGGGCCACCATGCAGAGGAGGAGGAGGCGCAGCCCCCTCGTCGGGAGGCCCACCGCCTCGCCGTAGCCGGGGTCGAAGGAGAGGATCAGGAGGTCCTTGTAGAGGAGGGCCACCAGGCCGAGGATCAGGAGGGTGAGGACCGATATGAGGAGAACGTCGCCCCAGGATACGGCGAGGATGTTCCCGAAGAGGTAGTCGAAGAGGTCGGGGGCGTATCCATGGCTCAGGCTGATAAAGACGATCCCCAGGGCCATCCCCGCCGCCCAGAAGACGCCGATCGCCGTATCCTCCGAGACCCTCGGCCGGTCGCTGATCGCCCCGATCCCCAGGGCGGCCGCCAGGGAGAAGAGGACGGCGAAGAGGAGGGGGTCGGTCCCCAGGAGGTAGCCGAGGCCGATCCCGCCGAAGGCGGTGTGGGCGATACCCCCCCCGATGAAGACGATCCTGTTGAGGATGACGTAGACCCCGATGACGCCGCAGAGGACGGCGGCGATGAGGCCTGCGGCGAGGGCCCTCTGCATGAACTCGTAGGCGAAGGCCTCGATCATATCGGTCAGTGCTCCCTCAGGACCCGGTGGGGGATGCCGTGGGCGATCATCTCCACGGGGCACTGGTACGCTTCCTCGATCTCCTCGGCGAAGAGCTCCTTTGAGCTGTGGTAGAATAGCCTCCGGCTGACGCAGGCGATCTTCTTGACGTACGTGGATACGGCGCTGATGTCGTGGGAGACCATTATTATCGTCATATTCTCGTTCAGGTCGCCGAGGAGCTCGTAGAACTCTCGCCGCCGGGCGCTGTCGATCCCGGTGGCGGGCTCGTCCAGGAGGAGGAGGTCGGGCTCCGAGACGAGGGCCCTCGCCACAAAGACCCTCTGCTGCTGACCCCCGGAGAGGGCCCCAATCTCCCGGTCCTTCAGATCCAGCATCCCCACCGCCTTGAGGGCGGAGAGGGCCGCCTCGCGATCCTCAGAGGAGTAGTGGTCGAAGAGGCCCATCCTTCCCCGGCGGCCCATCAGTACCACCTCCAGGGCCCGGATCGGAAACCTCTGGTCGAAGAGGCTCTTCTGGGGGAGGTAGCCGACCCGGCATCGGGCCGCCTCGGGGCTCATCCCGAAGACCGCAACCCTTCCCCGGGAGGGCTTCACCAGCCCCAGGATGGCCCTGAGGAGGGTCGTCTTCCCCCCGCCATTCGGGCCGATCAGCCCGAGGAAGTCCCCCTCCTTCACCTCCAGGTTCACCTCCTCCAGGACGGTCCGCCCGTCCAGTCGGACCCAGAGGTTCTGGATCGATACGGGATCTGCGCCGGCCATTCCTCTTTCCTCTCCAGCTATCAGCCTTCCAGGCTCCTTCCTATCTCTCGGCTTACGGCCCTCATGTTCTCGATGTAATCCTCGGCGAGGGGGTCGAGGGGTACGACCCGTCCGCCGATCTCCCCGGCGATGATCTCCGCTGACTTGGGGCTGAAGTTCGGGTCGACGAAGATGGTGGTGAGGTTCTCCTCCCGGGCGACCTCGACGATCTCGGCGAGGTACCGCGGCCCAGGCTCCTTATCCCCCTCCAGGATCGCCACCTGGACGAGGGCGTAATCCCGGGCGAAGTAGCTCCAGGCGGGGTGGAGGACGATGAACTCCCTCCGGGAGGCCCCGGAGAAGGCGGACTCTAGCTCGCGGTCGAGCTCCTCGAGCCTCAGGAGGTAATCGTCCCTGTTCCTCCGATAAGCCTCGGCGTTCTCGGGGTCCACCTCCACCAGGCCGTCGCAGATCTCCTCGACGATGATCATGGCGTTTTTCGGCGAGAGCCAGATGTGGGGGTCCGCCGTCAGGATCTTCTCGTGGCAGGAGGAGCCGGCCGTCTCTATCAGCTCCACCCCGGTGGAGGTGTCGACGACGAGCATCCTCCTATTCGCCTGGATCATCCTCTCCATCCAGATCTCAAGGCCGGCCCCGTTCTTGATGTAGAGCTCCGCCTCCGCCACCTCCGCGAGCTTCGAGGGGGTCGGCTCGAAGGTGTGGGGGCTCGCCCCCGGCGGGACGAGGACCGCGACCTCCACCAGGTCCCCACCCACCATGGAGGAGAAGGTGCCCAGGGGAACGGTGGAGGCGACGACCTTCACCTTTCCCCCCACCGGGGCGGCGGCCGGCTCGTCGGCGGATAGGCAGCCGCAGAGGAGGGCCAGGGCGAGGGATAGGGCCAGGGCCAGAAGGGGATGGCGAGGTGCGGTCACAGCTCCACCTCCTTCAGGACCTTGCCGATGTACTTCGTCCGGGTTTTTCCGTCCTCCTTCCAGTAGCAGTACCAGTAGGGTCCGTGGGGGCAGGTCTTGCACTCCTTGCCGCAGTATACCCACTCCTGCCGGTAGGTGACGGAGGCGGGCCTCCTCCTGCCGGCCTCGGCTTCGGAGCCATCCTCAACGGGGTACTCTTCGCGATCTCTTATCAGCCGGTCGAGGTAGTCCCTCACCTCCAGGAGGTGGGGGAGGTCCTCCTCGGCGAGCTCCTCCAGGATGAATTTGGGGATCAAGGGTGCTTCTTATGTAACCTGGCCGGTTAAATCTTTTCCTCGGGTTACATAAGAACACCCCTTCCAGGATCAGTTCGCGACGGCGAAAAGACTTAAGTTCAAGTGTGGGAAGGGACGGGAAGAAGTCGAGACGATATTTGATGAGCGAAAGAGAGAAAATAGAGAAGATATTAGGATACGAAAATGAGGAGGGCTTATTAGATGGGTATTGAGTTTGGGATTTATAAGAGAATACCAAAGCCAATTATCAGTTACTATATAAGAAATAAAAAACTTTTTGATGCAGCTGTGGATTACATCCTTATATTAACAATGATATATATTATATATATATATTATATTTAAGTTACCCGTTAAGTGATTTGGCTTTTTTTGCTCGTCATCCTTTGTACTTTGTTCCTATTATACCGGTAATAATATTATCTTATTTAGTAGGAGTTATTAATGAATTTGACGAAACAGAAACCTTAAGTAACCGCATTGAATCACTAACTACATCGTTAAATACAGCAGCGAGGGCAATTTCTGAAATCGAAGAGGAAATTAATTCAAGGCAGAAACTAGTTAGTAAGCTAGAAGAAGATTCGACTACTTATTCAGAGTTAGCAAAGCTCAAAAAACCTGAAGTAGAAGCTGTCGCACAAACCCTTCGCGAAGAATTAAGGCGGGAAGGGAGGGCATCTTTTAAAAGGGATATTCTTATTATGTTGGTTGGCGTCATCGTAGGTACTGTTATATCGAATTGGTTCTTGCCCATATTACAGGTTCAACCGGTGTCTCCATAGGATAAGCATTAATTATCGACCAATTCGTTTATCGCCGTCTCTATTTTGGGCAAAAGGTCTTTTGTATAAAAGGAGCTTTGGTTTTGTTCTATCCCAAAGGGATGAAGGTACGCACCAGATCTTGGAACATCTGGCATATCAGTAACTAATTCTCAGTTAGTATGTGGCTCTAATTACTTTGCAACAGCGACCTCAAAGCATATTCGGCAAAATGTATCATGATAGAAGCATCAGAAATGTATACAATTATCTGAATAATTATATGTTGGTGGCTGAAAAGTGTTTCTGTTATCTCTATTATAGCCCAAAACACCAAGAGGATTGAAACTAAGACGATAAAGTGACCTATCAAAGCCTTGATGGGCTCTCTTATATCACTCCAGATCTCTTGATGAATGTGGGCGTGAAACATTCATCATTATAACATTGACTCATCCTATTAAACGATCACGTTTCCGGAAAATAGAAAAAACGGAACTTTTTTGTCTCTTGAGTTTCCCTCAAGTATTTATGGCAAAAAAGAACATGTCACCAGAGGAGTAATAGGAGGTTGATTGAGGCTTCAGCAGATGGCGAATATTGGATTATATGGCAGTTAATGGCTCTTTGTGGATTAAGATCTGTTGAAGCGGTAAACTTAACTTATGGCGATATTGATTTGGAACGGAGGCTTATACATGTAGGTAAGACCAGTTCTAACAGCGGTAAATCTCGAACTGTAATTTATCCTGAGTGCCTACAAGAAGTGATAGAGGAGCAATTAGACCGTCATCGTCACCTTTACCGGAAAAATGAGCATAATTATTTCATAGCTGGTTGGTGGTCACCTTTGAGTACTAGAGCGGTAAGGTACGCATTTCAAAAATACTCCGATATGGCGGGGATAGAAGGGTATTCACCGCATAGCCTAAGACATTTTTATGCTGAATCTTTGGTAAGGAAAGGGGTGGATCTTGACACCATAAGGAAGAATCTGGGAGTTTCCATATTAACCATATAATACAACATTTTATTTAAAACAGTAAGGTTGAGGATTCCTAAAAACCTAGCATGTCTATGGAAAACATTATATACTAATATATACATGAATAGTGCATGAGTTCTTTTACTGCATGGGGCCTTCGAGAAGCTTACAAGAACGTAGAGAAGCTGGGCGATAGGCTTTCAAAGATAACGAACTTGATCGAGTGGGAACCATTTCGACCAATTCTTGAAGAGATGTATCATAATAAAACCGAACGAGGCGGAAGGCCGAACTTTGATGTTATCCTGATGCTCAAGGTGCTTTTGCTCCAGCAGTGGTACGGGTTGAGCGACCTCGAGACTGAAAAGCAGATTTCGGATCGAATATCTTTTATGAAATTCTTAGGATTTCCTGATTCTATACCCGATTCCAGGACGATATGGCTTTTTCGCGAGCGGATGGCCCAGACGGGAAAGGATGAGTCCGTTTGGGAAGAGCTCCAGAGACAGCTCGATTTTAAAGGGCTTCAGGTAAAAAGAGGAACCATTCAGGATGCAACGTTTATAGAGGCCGACCCAGGAGGTTCAAAGAAACCAAGAAGAGAGACCGCTAGGACTCGTCGGAGCAGGGATGGAACTTGGGCTAAGAAGGGTGAGGAACTCCATTTTGGTTATAAACTTCATTCTAAAGTCGATATCGATTACGGCCTGATAAGGAGCATCGAATCGACAACTGCTTCGGTGCACGATAGTCGGGTTGATCTATCGGTTGAAGGAGAGGTGGTCCTCAGGGACAAAGGATATTTCGGTGTGAAGGCTAAGGGAAACGACTTCACAATGAAACGTGCAGCAGCGGGTCATCCTCTAAGCGATCTCGATAAGCTGCGAAACCGCTTGATTAGCAAACTGAGATTTCCGGGCGAACGTCAGTTTGCTGTTATTAAAAGAGTGTTCCGAAGCGCGCATGTAATGGTAACGACGATCCCGAGAGTTCACGTTAAAATGGTATTCACTGCCTTTGCTTTCGACTTATACCAGCTATGTACACTTAAAAATGCTGAAATCGTCTCAAAATAGCGGTAGCTATCGACGAAAAACGAGGAAAAGGATCGAGAATCGACTAAGAGCGGAGAACGAGCTAAAATAAGAGACGGATCCGAGATAATTAAAGAATGGGCAATGGTAAATAGGAATACTCGGTTGAGGGATAAATCTGAAACTCCAAAACAAGTATAAATCATTTCTATATAAATCCTACTTCTTTAAGGAATTATACGGCTATATAAACATAAAAACAATAGCAAGAGACGTTATCGGTTAACCCCCTGTTATTATCAGCCTACTTTTCCATTCACCCTTAGGGATCGGCGATGATTGGTGGGCATTCCTATAGTCCATGTATTTGGAGAGTTAACAGAAGATAACCACGATGCCTCTGTAGCAGTTTTAAAACTCTATAGTTTTGGGTTCTGAGACGATGCGCGAGCTAAGCAAATTTGGCGTAATATTTCGGCGGAAGATGCGAGAACGTTTCGGGACTCAAATGAGCTGAATCTGGCAGAGAATCAAATACCTAGGGACCTGAGCACGCTTAAGCGCGACAGTCCGATGCCGTAGGCACGAACGCGAACAGAAGTGCGGGTCTATGTAGAAACGTCGAGATATAGAACAGGCGGGATATAAAACGGCAAGAACAAAGAGAACGAGGGGGGAGACGCTGGGCCGGTCCTCGCACCGGCCCCCGCCGTCCGCCTCACGCGAACTCCGCGAACTTGCCGTACCCCTCCTTCTTGCTCGGCTTCACCTTCTTGAGGGCCTCCTCGAAGTGCTTACTCTCTATCCTGTACTTCGCGATCTCATCGTCCTCCTGGGGCCTTCCGGCGAGGACGTACTCCCGGATCGCCAGCATCGCCGCCTCGTTGGTGACGTTGGCGAGGTCGGCGCCGGAGCGGCCGTCGGTCCTCTTAGATATCGCCGCAAGGTCCACGTCCTCGGCGAGCGGCCTCTTCGCGGTGTGGATCTTGAGGATCTCAAGCCTCGCCTCCTGGTCGGGCATCCCGATCTCGACCATCCGATCGAACCTGCCGGGCCGGAGGAGGGCGGGGTCGATGATGTCGGGCCGGTTGGTGGCGGCGATGACCAAAACGTTGTGGAACGCCTCCAGGCCGTCCATCTCCAATTGGATCTCGCTTATCACCCTCTCGATGGCGTGGGAGTCGCTGGTTCTGCCGCCCCTGGTGGGAGTGAAGGAGTCAATCTCGTCGAAGAAGAGGACGGCTGGAGCCGCCTGCCTCGCTTTCCTGAAGGTCCCCCTCACCGCTCCCCCTCACCGCCCGATCCGACTCGCCGACCCACTTGGAGAGGAACTCCGGCCCCTTCACCGAGATGAAGCTCGCCTGGCTCTCAGGGGCTCTCCTCAATGGAAGGAAAGGACTCTGCGGAAGGTGGCAGCGCGACGGTCGGCGGCGATCTCCGCAAGGTTTATGTAGCCACGGACGAAATAGTCGCTCTGAAATATTTGAGTTCGCGGGGCAACGATCTCCAATAGACTGTTCCTAAAGTCTTCTTCAGTATCTCTAAATCGAGGGGCTTCGACGGTTCTGTCCTG
Source organism: Methanothrix harundinacea 6Ac (assembly GCF_000235565.1). Taxonomy (NCBI): domain Archaea; kingdom Methanobacteriati; phylum Methanobacteriota; class Methanomicrobia; order Methanotrichales; family Methanotrichaceae; genus Methanothrix; species Methanothrix harundinacea. The sequence continues at coordinate 2,152,662 of NC_017527.1, read as the reverse complement.
TGGCTTTCGGCAAACTGGGGTGACGACGATGGAGAATACCTCTAGAGAACACCAACTGTGGATGGCCAGGCGAGCCCTCCGGACCTCTCCGGAGAGGGCCCGGGCCATGGGGATGACCCATGAAGAGGCGGCGGCTATCCTAAACGACGAGAGACGACGACGGAGGGCGAGGGTCTAGTGACCCTCCCTCACTATTTTTACCGAAGACCTAACTAGCCCCGTGAAAGATCATCACGGCGGCAATGGATCAGATTTACACGCGGCACATGCGCCCTGTACATATTCATAGCCAGGCATAGCAAACGGGTATGTGTTGTTGCTGAAGTCCCATGCCCATAGCGGCATGCTTGACATTATCCCGCCACCGTCACCGGTGCAACTGCCATTCATTCCCACAAACGGTGTATCATTTATCCGACACTGGCAGATCAAGGGCTTATCTGGATTGGATCCGTTCTGGTTTTCCGTGCATGGAGCGGCGTCGCAGATAGCCCAATACCTATCCCCGGTATATCCTGTTGCGTTTTGATCACAAGCTGTTAGATTCTTCAAAAGACTGCACCATCCACGATAAGAATAGGTTGATACCCAATCATACTTAACACCATCAACTTCATACTGTCCGTCCTTGATGGCGTTACAAACAGGAGCTTGATCTACATCGCAAGGATGTTCATTAGTGCATTTGGCCTGCGTCAGGTTTTTGACCACTGCATCTTGGATTTCGCTTGTATAAACAATATGGGTTTCATTAACCCTCATACAGTCGCAGTAAGCCTTGTCGCCATTTATTGTGCAGTCGGTGGAGTTAGAACAAAGGGCGTGCCATCCGGTACACACGACAAATTCCTGGGGTACCTCAATAAAATTATGGGCGACATCATCCGTTTTTTCACCAACTTCTGCCAAACATATCGGCCCATAAATCATTGCTATCCAGGTTATGCACGTGATCGCTAAATATTGAAATCTCATATTTTCGCACCCTTTCACTCATATCATATCATTATTAATGGTGATTGCTAACCGATAAACCTTTTGTCTCTTACCTATCGCGGCGCTCTTCAAAGTCTGTATTTTCGGTTACTGAGATGATATGCGCGGCCGAGCAAATTTGGCATAATATTTTGACAGAAAATGCGAGAACATTAGGGACTCAAGGACTGAAATGAGCTGAATCGGGGCATAGAATCACCTAACCGTGGACCTAAGGACGCTTAATCGCGACAGTCGATGCTGTAGGCACGACCGCGGGTAGAAATCCGAGGGTAGATGGAAAAGTCGAATTATTGAACTGAATAAATATAAAGCGACAAAGAACGAGGTGCAGAAAAATAGAGCGGTGAGACGATGGGCCGGTCCTCGAACCGGCCCCCGCGCCCGCCTCACGCGAACTCAGCGAACTTGCCGTACCCCTCCTTCTTGCTCGGCTTCACCTTCTTGAGGGCCTCATCGAAGTGCTTGCTCTCTATCCTGTACTTGGCGATCTCCTCCTCCTCCTGGGGCCTTCCGGCGAGGACGTACTCCCGGATCGCCAGCATCACCGCCTCGTTGCAGACGCTGGCGAGGTCGGCGCCGGAGTAGCCATCGGTCCTCTTCGATATCGCCACAAGGTCGATGTCCTCCGCGAGCGGCCTCTTGGCGGTGTGGATCTTGAGGATCTCAAGCCTCGCCTCCTGGTCGGGCATCCCGATCTCGATCATCCGATCGAACCTGCCGGGCCGGAGGAGCGCCGGGTCGATGATGTCGGGCCTGTTGGTGGCGGCGACGACGACGACGTTGTGGAGCGCCTCCAGGCCGTCCATCTCCGATAGGATCTGGCTTATCACCCTCTCGGTGACGTGGGTGTCGCTGGTCCCTCCGCCCCGGGCGGGGGCGATGGCGTCCATCTCGTCGAAGAAGAGGACGGTCGGCGCCGCCTGCCTAGCTTTGCGGAAGGTCTCCCTCACCGCCCGCTCCGACTCGCCGACCCACTTGGAGAGGAACTCCGGCCCCTTCACCGAGATGAAGTTCGCCTGGCTCTCGGTGGCGACGGCCTTCGCCATCAGGGTCTTTCCGGTTCCCGGGGGGCCGTAGAGCATGATCCCCCTTGGGGGGCGAGGCCGCCATGTGGCTGAAGAGCTTGGGGTAGGCGAGGGGCCACTCCACCGCCTCCATCAGCTCCTGCTTGACCTCCGCAAGGCCTCCGATCTCATCCCAGCGGACGTTCGGCGACTCCACCAGCACCTCCCGCATGGCGGAGGGCTCCAGCTCCCGGAGGGCGTCGACGAAGTCCTCGTTGACGACCACGATCTTGTTGAGGATCTCGACGGGGATGCTCTCCACGTCCAGGTCCAGCTCCGGGACGATCCTCCGTAAGGCCCTCATCCCCGCCTCCCGGGCGAGGGCGGCGAGGTCCGCTCCGACGAAGCCGTGGGTGATGTCGGCGAGCTTCTCCAGTTTGACGTCCTCGGCGAGGGGCATCCCCCGGGCGTGGATCTGGAGGACCTCGAGCCTCGCCTCCCGGTTGGGGACGCCGATCTCGATCTCCCTGTCGAACCTGCCGGGCCGCCTCAGGGCGGGGTCGAGGGAGTCGGGCCTGTTGGTGGCCCCGATGACGACGACCTTCCCCCGGGACTCGAGGCCGTCCATCACCGCCAGGAGCTGGGCGACTATCCGCCGCTCCACCTCCCCGGTCACCTCCTCCCGCTTCGGGGCGATCGAGTCGATTTCGTCGATGAATATGATGGAGGGCGCCTCCTCTTCCGCCTCCTTGAAGATCTCCCGGAGCCTCTCCTCCGACTCGCCGTAGTACTTGGACATGATCTCGGGGCCGCTGAGGGTCTGGAAGTGGGAGTTCGTCTCCGAGGCTAGGGCCCGGGCGAGGAGGGTCTTCCCCGTCCCTGGAGGGCCGTGGAGGAGGACCCCCTTGGGGGCCTCCACCCCCAGCCGCTCGAAGAGCTCGGGGTGCTTCATGGGAAGCTCGATCATCTCCCTGATCTTCTTGATCTCAGGCCCGAGGCCTCCGATATCCTCGTAGCTGATCCTCGGGATCGCCCTCTCCTCCTTCGCCGGCTTCTCGCTGATCTCGATCCCGGTCCTGTCCCCGATGATGACCGCCTCGGCGGCGGGGGTGATCTTCGTCGCCACCAGCTCGATCTTCCTCCCCATGACGCTGATCTCGATGACGTCCCCCCGGGTGAGGACCCTCCCGTCCAGGAGGCGGCGGAGGTACTCCTCCCCTCCGGTGATCCGGAGGGGGACGGTGGGGGCGAAGACCACCTTCCCGGCGGGAGCCGACTTCGTCACCTTCACCGGCGCCCGGTCGTCTATGCTGACGCCGGCGTTCCGCCGGATGTTCCCGTCCAGCCGGACGATCCCCGTCCCCGTATCCTCGGGGTATCCGGGGAGGAGGAGGGCGGCGGTCTTCTTCTTCCCGGATATGGATAGAACGTCCCCCGCCTGCCACCCCGCGTTGTAGATGACGGCCTGGTCGACCCTCGCGATGCCTCTTCCCACGTCGGAAGGACGAGCTTCACCAACTTTGAGCGTGTACTCCTCAGCCATATCAATCCTCGTACAATATCAATATCTTTTTATTTCAACCTATCCTATCAGCACCATCCGGCTCTCGTCCCCGCCCGGCCTCAGCAGCTGCTGCTGTTAGGCATCCAGACCGGATCGGCGCCTCCTTCGATCGGCCGGGGGAATCTTCAACTCGCAACGTTCATCTACATGCAGTTACTAACTTTAGGTTAGTACTTAGCAGTTAAGAAGTATTTAAACGTTTCGCTTCACCGGGATCTTGCTGCCGATCGCGCCGAAGGAGACGGTGCTGCTTTATGTAAAAGGATCCCGGCAGCGGCAGGGACCTGGGAGGAGCTATCGTCCCGCGATTCCCGATCCTGAGAGGGGAGGCGGCGGCTTTCGATCCGGTCGATCTACCAAAAGGGAAAATTATCAAGCCTCGGGTGGGATTTGAACCCACGGCCTCGTCCTTACCAAGGACGCGCTATGCCAGCTAAGCCACCGAGGCGCGAAAAGGTGCGATCGCCCCTTGCGTGCTTTCTGTTTTTGAACCTTTCGGTCCAGCCCCGACCCCACGCCTCCGTGCCATCGAGGTCCGCCTCGGCTCCTCCTCCCCCTGCCACCGTCCTCATCCTCATCACGGAAGGGTTATTTATCTCATGGGAGACTAAATCCGGCCCGTGTCGCCGAAGCTCCAGAAGGGTGAAGAGATGATCCGGGCCCTGAGGCCCCACCCCCTGGCCTTCTACCGGCTCTACGGGATCTGGATCTACATCGCCCTGGTGGGGGTCTACTTCTCCTCCTACCCCGGGGTCCAGATCTTCGATATGAGCCCCGAGAACTCGGCCCGGATCCTCTGGTGGCTCTCGATCTTCGTCCCGGCGGTCCTGATCGCCCTCTTTCGGATCAACTGGCGGTGGCTCGTCGCCCTGGGGGCGCCTGCCCTCCTCGCCTTCGGCCTCCCCGGGAGGCCGGAGTACATCGCCCTCCTGGAGGGGTTCGGTCTCGACTGGTTTATGGACCAGAATCACATCCTCACCACCTTCGGCCTCCTCGGGGTCCTGGGGACGGAGGGGCACCGGAGGTCTCACCGCTACTACATCACCAACTGGAGGCTGATCATGGAGTCGGGCCACCTGGGGGTCCATCGGAGGACCCTCCTTTACAAGAACATAAACGACCTGGTGGTGGAGCAGTCCTTCCCCGGAAAGGTCTTCAACTTCGGGACGATCATCCCCATCACCGCCTCAGGCCTCGGCCTCGGGGACGACTTCAGCCTGGCGGGGGCGGCGGTGGGCGGGAGGGCGATGGTGGGGGCTGGCGGTGGCAAGGCCGTATCGACCCCCCGGGGTCGGTCCCACCACCTCCTGGAGGGGGTCGGCCGGCCGGAGGAGGTCCACGACCTGATAATATCCCTGATGCACTCTCAGGGGTGATGGGGGATAAAAGGGAGGATCTGGGAGAGGGCAAGGGGGCGGAAGTTCGGGTCCGCTACCCGCATCTTCGTTCATTAACCTCTATCGAGAACCCTCTTGTAGACCTCCTCCGTCTCCCGGGCGATCTCGTCCCAGGTGAACTCCCTCTCCAGCCTCTCTCGGCCGGCCCGGCCGAGCCTCTCCATCTCCTGGGGGTCGTCGAGGAGCCGGTTGATGCACCAGGCGATCGACTCGGGCTGGATGTAGGCGAGGAGGCCGTCCTCGAAGTTCTTGATGATGCTCACCGCCTCGGTGGCTATCACAGGCTTTCCCGCGTCCCACCCCTCCAGGACGACGATCCCGAAGGGCTCGTTTCGGCTTGGGAGGCAGACCATGTCGCAGGCGTTCATCCACTCCTCTTTTACGTTGCTGGGGATGTAGCCGAGGAAGATGCAGGAACCCTCGACCCCCAGCTCCCGGGCCTGCCGCTCGCACTCCGCCCTCATCTCGCCGTCGCCGATGAAGACGAACTTGGCGTCCCAGTGGCGGGCTAGGATGGAGGGTATCGCCTCGACGAGGATGCAGGGCCCCTTCTGGTAGTTCATCCTCCCGCAGAAGAGGACGACCGGCGCGAGGGGGTGGATCCCGTGCCTCTCCTTCACCCTTCCGGGATCGACGGCCCGCCTGAAGGAGCCGATGACGAGGCCGTTGGGGATGATCTCTATCTTCTCGGGGGGGATCTGGTAGAGCATCATCAATTCGTCCTTCATCCTCTGGGTGGTGGTGATCACCATCGCCGCCTCGTAGCCGGCGAGCCATTCCCGGTGGGCGATCTCCCGGGGGATGTAATCGGTGCTGAAGTTGTTTCCGCACCTTCCCCATTCGGTGCTGTGGAGGGTGATGACGTAGGGGATCCGATAGGCGGCCTTTATCTTGTTGAGGGCGGTGACCGGGTGCCAGTCGTGGCCGTGGACGACGTCAAACTTCCCGAAGAGCTTCTGGACGTGCCAGAACCTGTCGAAGATGGCGTCGGACATCCGGTCCATCTGGGCGAGGATATCTCCGGCCAGGTCGGAGTCGACCCTCTGGTAGTGGACGCCGTTTATCTCGTCATAGGAGCCGAAGTCGCCCCTCCGGGTGAAGACGTGGACCTCGTGCCCCCGCCGCGCTAGAGCTTCGGAGATCTCCGAGACGTGGGGGGCTACCCCCCCGACCTTCGTGGAGTAGAGGCTCTCCCAGGAGAGCATACCAATTCGCATAAGTTCACCAAATCAAGATCCGGTAGCTTTTGGTCGACCCGCGGTTTTTTCACATCAAGAGCCCCCGGCCGCTAAAAGGCGGCCCGGCGGGGGCGATAGGCCCCTGGGCATCGATCCGGGCTCAAATGAGCATCCAGTCGGATAATTTCGCTGCAATTTCTTATTCTGTCGTCTCATTAACCTTTCGGTTTTTCCCTTTCTTTTCGGCGGGTAGAAGGCTGGCTGGGATCAAATGGCTCCGGCCTGCGCCCTCCTTCTGGAGGGCCGGGGCCGCAGGAGGACCTCAGGCCTCCCGAAGCTCCCGGGCCGCAGCCTCGGGGGGGACGGAGTTGATGAAGATCCCGGTGTTCCTCTCAAAGCCGGCGAGGGCGGATATCGCCGGGTGGATCCTGAGGTTTAAGTGGTAGCGGCGGTCAGGGAGCTGGCGGATGGTATAGTTGTAGGCGGGGCCCGAGAGGAGCCTGTCCTGCCTCCGGAGCGCCTCCCCCAGCGCCTCGGCCAGATCCTCGAGCCCCCGGGGGTCGAGCCCCTCCAGGGACGGGGCGTGCCCCTTGGGGAGGATCCAGGTCTCGTAGGGGGCCTCCGAGAAGAAGGGGGCGATGAGGACGAACCGGCCGTTCTCGAAGATCAGCCTATCCGAGGCGGCCTCCCGCTCGACGAGGCTGCAGTAGGGGCATCTCGGGGACCTTCCGATCGCCTCCAGCTCCCTCAGGAGGGCCGGGGGGACGATTGGCAGGGCGACGAGCTGGGAGTGGGTGTGGCTGAGGGAGGCCCCCGCCACCCGCCCCCAGTTCTTGAAGATCGAGACGTACCCCACCCCCGGATCGGCGATGTGGGATGCGTATCTATCCCTGTAGATGGTGACGAGCCGCTCGAGCTCCTGGCGGCTGAACTCCGATGGGTCGGCGTCGTGGTCCGGGGACTCGATGATCACCTCGTGGAACCCCCGGGCGCGGTCCGCAACCCACTCCCTCGTCGGCGGCTCCGGGTCCGCCGTCACCGCCGGATATAGGTTTGGAAAGGACCGGGCCCACCAGTCCCTGACCCTCTCGACCCCGTCGGGACCGACGCCGTCGACGGTGTAGGCGGCGACCGCGGGCGGGGTCATCTCCTCGTTTCCGGGGCAGAAGGGGCAGGTCTTCGGGTCTGACCTCTCCCTCCCCCTCTCGCGGCGGAAGTCGGAGGGCCTCTTTTTCCTCTCGGCGGCGATGATGCAGTACTCCTCGAGGAAGTAGTGGCGCCTCATCTCCGGGATGAGATCACCTTCTCGTAGATCTCCAGGGTCTCCCTCGCGGCCCTGGGCCAGTTGAATATCCTCAGGCACTTGGCCCTGCCGTTCCTCCCCCACTCCCTCCTCCTCTCGGGGTCGTCGAGGACCAGGTTGATCCCCCAGGCGATGTCGCCGGGGTCTCTCGGGTTTACGTGGACGCCGGTCGGCCTCTCGGCAGAGGGGTCGTCGACGATCTCCCGGAGGCCGGAGACGCCGCTGGCGCCCACCACCGCCGGCCGCTCCATGGCGGCGGCCTCGACCCCCACGATCCCGAAGGGTTCGTAGAGGCTCGGGAAGACGCAGAGGTCGGCGAGGGCGTAGTGGTGGATCTTCGACTCCAGGTCGAGAAAGTCGGTGACGACCTTCACCGATCCGCCGAGGGCCTCCGCCATCGACCTGACCCTCCCCTCCAGGGTTCCCTTCCCGACGACGAGGAGCTTCGCCCGAGGGTGCTCCTGGAGGACCTTCGGCATCGCCTCCAGGAGGGGGATCACCCCCTTCACCGGCTCGAGCCTCCCGACGAAGAGGATCACCTCGTCCTCCTCCTTTAGGGAGTACCGCTCCTGGAGCTCCTCGATCCTCCTCCTCTTCGTCGCCGAGGGGCTGAAGACCTCAGGCTCGACGCCGTGGTAAGAGACCTCGATCTTATCCTCCGGGACCCCGAGGCCGGAGAGCTGCTCCTTCATCGCCTTGGAGACGGTGATCACCCCGTCGGCGAGGCCGGCGCCCTTCAGCTCCAGGTCGACGATCTGGGGGTTTGGGGCCGTCTCCCTCCCCACCTCCAGGCTGTGGACGTGGAAGATGAGGGGGACCCCCAGGACCCTCTTCGCCGCTAGGCCGCCGGGGAGGCCGAGCCAGTCGTGGGCGACGGCGAGGTCGAAGGGGCCGTTCTCCCTCAGGGAGGCGACGGCAAGCTGGTTGTAGCTCAAAAGGTCGAAGAGGAAGTCCACCCCCTCCCCCCAGGCGCGGGTCCGGTCGGAGATGAAGGGCTCCCAGCCGTCCCTCATCGGCGCCGGCGTCTCCCGGAAGACGGATATTCCTCGGGCCTTCTCCCGCCTCTTGAGGGAGCCGTCCCCCATGGTGAAGACGGAGATCTCCTGGCCGAGGGATGCCAGCTCCTTCGATATGGAGTCGGCGTAGACGCCGAGCCCCCCGAAGATCCGGGGGGGGAACTCGAGGCTATAGTAAGCTATCTTCATAGAATCACCCAACGTCGAAGCCTCTAATCTCGGGAGGCATGCACTTGTCCAGCTCCGAGCTGACCATCAGGTTCTTGTAGTACTCCAGGACCGGCTCGGTCCAGTTCATCAGCTTCGCCAGGGCGAAGGACTCCTCGCAGAGGAGCCGGTACTTCACCTGGTCTTCGAGGTAGGTCCAGGTGAAGTAGTCGAGGGCGAGGGCGTAGTCGAGGATCATCTCCTGGAGGGACGCCTCGATGTTGTCGACGACGACGACCCCCCCCAGGCCGGTGACCAGCCGCTCCACCTTCTTCAGGGCATCGCTGAAGCCGCAGGCCCGGCTGACGATGCTGGGGGTCCCCTCGCGCCCGGCCTCGAGGCCGGTGAGGAGGAAGGGCTCGTACTGGGAGGGGAATATCCCGGCGACGCACCCTGCCATGATCTCGTCGACCCCCATCCTCATCCCGCCGTCGTCGGGGCCCGCCCACTGGGGGTAGAGGATGGCGGAGACCTGTCTCCTCCCGGCGGCGAGGTTTCCGGCATCGATCCCTAGGTCCCGGATCATCTTGTTCAGCCTGATCTCCTCCCCCACCAGGACCTCGGCGGGGAGGTCGATGGGGAAATCCTCGGGGAGCTTCTCCTTGGACTTCGGGCCGTGGGAGGTGATGAGGAGGCAGACGACCCTCATCTTCTCGGCGAACCTGTGGTCCATCCTCCGGTGTCTTAAGAGGTGGTTCTGGAGGAGGAGGGAGTCGAGGAGCTGGGGGTAGCCCTTGTTCTCGAGCTCTAGCCTCGATATGGTGAAGACGGGAAGAATCTCCTCCGGGTCGATCACCTCCCCGCCGTAGACCCGGTGGAGCCCCTCCGAGAGGAACCTCTGGATCTTCCTCCGGCAGGCGTTCTTCTTATCCCAGTCGATCCGTCTGACGTCCAGCTCGATCCCGTTTCTTATGACGATCCCGTTCAGTTTGTGAAAGAGCATCGCCTCCCTCATCGTCGAGTCGCCGACGAAGGAGACGACGTCGGCGTACTTCGCCAGGGACTCGAGGGTTGCCATCCCCACCGGGACGTTTGGGTCCCAGGTGCCGTCGTTCTTCGCCACCTTCTCCAGGGACCTGTAACCGGAGGACCTCCCCGGCACCGTGGCGTGGAGGGTGGCCATCGTCCGGACGGGGACGCCGAGGCACTTCAGCCGCGCCAGGGCGTAGAAGGTGGGAAACTCGTGGCAGTGGAGGGATACCCGCATCTTCGGCATCACCGACCTCGCGAACTCCGAGATCGCCTCGTCCCCGTACTTCTTCGCCCTCTCCTCCCCCAGGGATACGAGGTAGTGGACGAACTGGGAGACGGCGTAGGAGAGGCCTAGGTAGTGGGTGTACTCCGGTCCGTAGGGGGCCCGTTCAAACTGCATCGAGTCGAGCCTCGAGAGCTGCCACGCCTCGGCCTTGATGGCGTTCGCGAGGGTCATCTTCGTCCCGTACAGAGTCTTGATGATCGAGTCGTAGTAGGCGGTGTTGAAGAGGAGGTAGCCGATGGGGACGCCAGCCACCTCCGTCTGGGCAGCCACGACATCGATCCCCTCGGCCTTGAGCTGGTCGAGGGCGGATGTGAGCTCGTCGTTCATATCGAGGGCGTCGAGCCCCGAGACGTCGGTGACCCTCGCCTTCCCCTTGTTCCAGTCCGCCCCGGCGGTCGGGTAGTAGGGGCCGGCGACGAGGATCTTGAGGTCGCACTCGATCTCCTTCCTGGCGGCGAGCCTCGCCAGGGTCCTCGCCTCGGCGTCGATGACGTCCCATATCCCGCCCATCTTGTTGCAGACGGGCCCTCCCTCCTCCCCCGCCAGGACTATCCAGCGCTTTATCATGACGAATCCCTCCTCGCTGACGTCTACGGATAGGGCGATAGGGTCGAGACCGCCATCCCCTCGTCGGATATGTCCAGGACCCGGATGCTGTTCGATATCCTGGAGCCCCTCATCTTCATGATGTAGATCGATCGGACCATGTTGTTTCCTATCCTCTCCCTCTTGAGGATGGTGCAGGAGTCCGCCCCGTACTCCATGATCTGGGTCATCCCGAAGGCCTCGCCTATGGTGATCACTGCCGTCACCCCCAGAGACCGGAGGTCGCCGAAGAGGTCGTCGGCGAGGGACCTCATGACGAAGGGGGACTCGACGGCGGTGAAGAAGGCCATCAGGTCATCGATGAGGACCCTCTGGGGCTTCTCCTCCCGGACCTTCTTGTCGACAAGCTTTCTAAAATTTATCAGAAACTCGACGGGGTCGGTCTCGATGCTCTTCTGGAGCCTCAGGACGGGGTCGGTGACGTCGACGATGACTAGCTTTCCCTCCTCCTCCAGCTTCCAGAAGTCCCACCGGAAGGAGGAGTGGAGCTCCCGCTTCAGGTACTCGGCGCTCTCCGAGGGCATGATGATCATCCCCTTCTCGCCGTTCTTGATCCCCTCGTGGATGAACTGGGATGCGAAGACGGTCTTGCCCGTCCCCGAGGACCCCGTGACGGTGTTGACGGTCCTCCGGTGAAAGCCCCCGTTCACCAGGTCGTCGAAGCCGGGGATCCCCGAAGGGACCTTCTCGTAAGATTTTGATGATTCGTCCACTTTTTTCCCTCCGAGAGTCCTTATTCGACCGAGAGTAATTATTTTTATCGGTGAAGGGCGAAAGATTTTCGTCTCCACCGGCCCCTAAGCCGGCGATCTTCTCATCTCGGTCGCTCAGTACTGCTCATAGACCCACGACCTCTCGGCCGGGAAGAGGGCGTCGATGAGGCGAACGGTCTTATCCGAGGCCGAATCCACCCCCGGTCCTACGTACATCATCGCCGGGAAGAGGTCGGGCCGGATGTCCTGGAGCTCTCGCCAGGTCCGATGGCCGAGGACCAGCGGAGCGAAGAGGTCTTCTGGAATGAAGAAGGCCTTCTCGCATTCTCCTCCCCTCCCCGAGGTGACGGATTCGAGCCTCCCTTCAGACCAGCAGAGATCGATCTGTTCGCAATAAAGGTCGAGGCGCAAGGTCCCGGTGAAGCCCGCAAGGCTGCTCTTCTTCAGCCGCGCCTCCAGGACGGGGGCGATTTTTCCGAGGAACCTTCCCCGATCCGGGATCTTTATCTGCCAGGCGTAGGGCCTCCCCACCGACGCCCCGAAGGAGATGGCGGTCTTCGCTGCGGTCGACTCCACGGCGAGGTTCAGCCGGATGTACGGCTTATTTCGCTCTGCGCACATCTTCTTGCAGAAGGCGAAAAGGTTCGTCAGGGCGTCGTCGGATATCCCCTCGCTGACCTCGCTCACGATGAGCCCCGCTCCGAAGCCCTGCCGGGAGATCCGAAAGTAGCATCTCTCTTCCCTCTCTCGCCCTTCCATGATCCAGAACTCCGAGCCGCAAGCGATCTTCGGGCTGTAGGTCAGAAGATACTTCCAGTGGGCTCCGTCCCTGAAGACGGAGATGAAGTTCGATCTTCGATACCCTTCGTCCTCCCCCAGGAGGAAGGGTATGTCGCCCTCCTCGGCAAGCCGGAAGTCGTAGGCTCCGCCGTCTTCGTCTCCTTCGCCGGTCGAATAGGGGACGAGATGGAGGGGGATGTCGATGTGGGGCTCCAGGGGGATCGAGTAATAATATCCGAAGCGGCGATAAAATCCCGGTATCCCCTGGACGACGGCGAGGTCGAACCCCTCCTCAGCGAGGGTCGCCTCGAACTCCCGGTACAGGAGCCTCATGAGGCCCCTGTTCCGGTGTCCCTCTCCCGTTCCGACGATCCCCATCTCGGCGACTTTGAGCCTTATTCCCGCCATCTCCCAGGTCCAGGGGATGAGGGCGAAGGCCGAGGCGATCTCTCCCGTCTCCTCTTCGACGGCGATGAACCAGCGTTCGTTCTTCATCCCCGGAAGGTGGGAGAATACCGTCTCGGCGAACTCTCCCACCTCCTCGGGAAGAAAGATTCTGTCGAAATGATGGCGGAGCTTTCCGGCGTCGTCGGGAGACTCGGCCCGTCTTATTCTGTACTTTGAGTTCATGGAATCGATTACCTCGCAATTTTTGATGTCCATCATCCACCTTGAATATTCCGCCGATTGAAGGCCTCCTTCCGAGCCGGCATTTATCCGAGGCTCGTCGAACAAATATTTATTGAACTTGATGGCCAATATATGATCATGTCATCGATCCCGCCCCTCACGTCCCGCTCAGGTTTTCTAGATGCCGACGAAGACGCTGCCGGTACCGGTGAGGCCTCATGACCGACGTCTGCCTCTGCTTTGAGGTCCACCAGCCCCTGAGGCTCCGGAGGGACTTCTTCTGGTCCGGATCGCCCATGAGGAGGATCGAGCGAGACCTGCTATCCGACTTCTACTTCGACGATCCGGAGAACCGGCGGATATTCGACCGGGTCGCCGAGAAGTGCTACCTTCCGGCAAACCAGGTGATCCTCGAGGAGATCGAGAGGCACCGGGACTCCGAGCGGCCCTTCAAGGCCGCCTACAGCTTCTCGGGGGTCTTCCTCGACCAGGCCGAGAGGTACAACCCCGAGGTCCTCGACTCCTTCGCAAGGCTCGTCGATACGGGGATGGTGGAGGTTTTAGAGCAGACCTACCACCACTCCCTCGCGAGCCTCTATGAGGACGGCAGAGAGTTTGCCGAGCAGGTGAGGATGCACCGGGAGCGGGTCTGGGACGCCTTCGGCACCAGGCCCCGGATCTTCGAGAATACGGAGCTGCTATACGACGACCGGATCGCGAAGATCGTCGAGGGGATGGGCTACGCCGGGATCTTCGCCGAGGGGATCGTCGCCCATCCCAACTGGGTCTATCGGCCTGAGGGGTGCGACCGGATCTCGCTTCTCTTACGGGACTATCAGATCACCGACGACATGGGTTTTCGGTTCTCCGCCCGGTGGTGGAAGGAGTACCCCCTCACCGCCGAGAAGTACGCCTCCTGGATCGCGGCGAAGGTCGGCGACTGCGTCAACATCTTCTGCGACTACGAGACCTTCGGAGAGCACCAGTGGGCGGACACCGGGATCTTCGAGTTTCTCAGGCACCTTCCAAGGAAGATCCTCCGGTGGGATCACCTCCGGTTTGCGACCCCCAGCGACGTCGTCCGGGACCACCCCCCCCTCCAGACCCTCTCCGTCCCCAGGACCACCTCCTGGGCGGACATCGAGAGGGACACCAGCTGCTGGCTCGGAAACGCCCTCCAGTGGGCCTGCTACTCCTACCACCGGAGGCTTGAGGGGCCGATAAAGGAGAGCGGGGACCGGCGGCTTCTGGAGATCTGGAGGACCCTCGGCATCTCCGACCACCTCTACTACGCCTTCACCCACGGCGGCGCCCCCGGGGAGGTCCACAACTACTTCAGCCCCTACGGCAACCCCTATGACGCCGCCGTCACCTTCTTCGCCGTCCTCGCCGACCTCCACCACCGGGTGAAGTCGTGGGCCTCCGCCGCTGACGACCCCTTCCTCTTCTCGACCGGGATCGACCAGTTCACCGGCGACGTCGTCTGGGGGCCGAGGGGGCTCGCCGAGGCCTTCGAGCGGGTGGAAAGAGAGGCCCTAGAGTACCACGCGAGGCGGGGGGACCTCTCCGCCTGGGCCCGGGAGAGCCTCGCCGACCCCGCCCTAGCCGAGGGGCTCGAGCGGGCCGAAGGCCTCCGGGGCGACCCCCTCCGGGCCGCCCTCCTGGAGGCGGCGGCGGAGGCGGTCAGGGGGGCCGGCCCCCTCCGGGTGGAGGGCGGCCTCGCTCGCCCGGAGGAGGGTAGGATGGTGGAGAGCTCCCCCGGCGGCCGCCCCGGGGCTTCTGGGGGCGGCGGGGCGATGGAGCCGATCGACCGGAGCGGGAGGAAGAGGAGATGAGCTTCGACCTCTCTATCAGACCGAAGAGCTATCAGGAGGGCTCGGAGCGGGAGTGGCTCGTCACCAACGGCCTCGGAGGGTACGCCTCCTCGACGGTCATCGCGGCGAACACCCGATCCTACCACGGCCTCCTGGTGGCGGCCCTGACCCCCCCGACCGGAAGGACCCTCCTCCTCTCCTCCATAGACGAGGAGCTGATCGCCGACGGGGTCAGCTGCCACCTAGCCTGCCACCAGTACCCCGGGACGATATACCCCCAGGGCTTCCGCCACCTCCAGGAGTTCCGGAGGTATCCGGTCCCGACCTTCCTCTATCGGACCGAGGGGATGGAAGTAGAAAAGAGGGTCTTCATGGTCTACGGCGAGAACACCACCGTCATCAGATACGATATCGAGGGGGTCGGCCTCTTCAGGGCTGTCCCCCTCGTCAGCTGCCGCTCCTTCCACGTCGCCTCCGGCGCCCCTCCCATGGACCAGTCGCGCCTCTCGGTCGAGGGGCCCGGTGGGGGCGTCCGCCTCCGGTCGGATTGCGACTTCTCCATAGTATCCGACGGGGCCCGCTACCTCCGGGAGGATCTCTGGTACCACAGCCTGGAGTACGAGGTCGAGAGGCGGAGGGGGCTACAGTGGCGGGAGGACGCCTTCTCCCCCGGGAGGTTCGAGGCGGAGGTCGACGGCCGCCTCTCCTTCAGCATCATCGCCTCCCTCCACCGGAGCTCCCCGGCGGGGGCCGGGGCCCTTCTGGTCCGGGAGGAGGATAGGGTCAACAGGCTCCTTGCGGCGGGCGGAGATCCGCGGTCAGGCGTCCTCGCCGCCGGCGCCGACCAGTTCCTCGTCCGGAGGGGCGACGGCAAGAGCATCATAGCCGGGTACCCCTGGTTCAACGACTGGGGGAGGGACGCCATGATCGCCCTCCCCGGCCTCCTCCTCACCACCGGGAGGTTCGAGGACGCCGGGACGGTCCTCGCCACCTTCGCCGGGGCGATGAAGGACGGCCTCCTCCCCAACGACTTCGGGGCCGAGGGGTACAACACCATCGACGCAGCCCTCTGGTTCTTCTGGGCTGTATACAAGTACTGGTCTTACTCGGGGGACCTGGAACTGGTTCGCCAGCTCCTCCCCACCCTCCGGGCGATCTGCCGCCGTTACGCCGGGGAGACCCCAGGATCTTACTCCGACGGGGACGGCCTCATCGCCTCCAAGCCCGGCCTCACCTGGATGGACGCGAAGGTGGGGGAGGAGTTCGTCACCCCCCGGGCGGGGAAGGCCTGTGAGATCAACGCCCTCTGGTACAACGGTCTGAAGGTGATGGAGCTCTTCACCGAGAGGCTCGGCGACGAGGTGGCGGAGGAGGTGGTCTACCCCGATCTGGCGGAGCGGGTCGGCGAGAGCTACTCGAAGTTCTGGAACCCGGAGGAGGGCTGTCTATACGACCTGATCGACGGGATCGACCCCGCCATCAGGCCAAACCAGGTGATAGCCGCCTCCCTCCCCTTCACCCCCCTCGACGCCTCCATGGTCCGGGGCGTCGTCGAGACGGCGACGGAGGAGCTCCTCACCCCCTACGGCCTGCGGACCCTATCGCCGAGGGATCCGGCCTACCTGGGGCGGTACGAGGGCGGCCCCGCCGAGAGGGATCGGGCCTACCACCAGGGGACGGTCTGGCCCTGGCTGATGGGGCCTTACATCACCGCCCGCCTCCGGGCGGGCGGCAATACGAAGAAGGAGAGGGAGGCGGCCGGGGAGCTTCTCCGGCCCCTCATCGACCTGGAGGGGCAGATCGGCGTCGGGACGATCTGCGAGGTCTTCGACGGCGACGGGCCCCACCGGCCCGGAGGCTGCATCACCCAGGCCTGGTCCGTCGGCGAGGTGATGAGGGCGTGGAACGAGGCGGTTCTGGGCGGGGCGAGGGGTCCGAAGGTCTGACCCCTGCCCCCTCCTCTTCCCGGACCGCCGTTCAGGCCCCGCCGGAGGGGGGCGGGGCGGCCCGCCCTGATACATCTACTCCGGGATCGCCCCTTCCGAGGGCTGGGGGATCATCATAGCCATCAGAAGGTCGAGCCAGGAGGGGGCGGCGAGGGCCTCCTCGGGCACCTCAATGACGATCGGCTCGTTGTACCGGGAGTAGGTCACCGTCGATTCGGACTCGACCTCCATCTCGATCTCCGGGCTCTCCCCGCCGGGGAGGTTCATCATATCAGAGGTGATCGTCATGTCCAGGGAAACATCGCTCTTCAGGGGGAGGGCGGAGTCCTTGGAGATCCAGGTCGTCCACTCCATCTCGCTCTCCTCGAAGATGTCGGTGAGGTTCATGGCGTAGATCGGGAGGGATCCGACCTGCTGGCTCAGGATCTGGGTGAAGGTCTCCATATCCGGCACCACTCTCACCTTGTAGGCATCGATCCCGCCGACCTTCTCTGAGCCGATGAACTCGATCTCGGAGGCGTTGAGGAGTTCCGCCTGGGTCTTCACCTGGTTCTGCTGGTCCCACATCTCCGGCGGCATCCCTGGCATCCTCGTCCAGTTGCCGTCGATCTTGGTGTAGATGGTGTCGTTCTCCATGTACATCTCCATCTCCGAGACGACCTCTCCGAGTTCATCGGTGCTGGTGGTGGTGGTCATCGCCATCTTCAGCCGCCGGGCCGATACGTTCATCACCCCCTCCCCCTCGGACCTCGTCTCGAAGTTGATCGTCCTCAGGGATCTGTTCGTCTCCTGGAGGTTGACGAGCTTTATCTTCTGATCCGCATCCACGGCGAAGGCGGCGGTCTCGACCTTCCCTACCGACTCGATCATCATCGCCTTAAGCTCCTCCGCGCTCGGCGTCTCCTCGACGCAGCCGGAGAAGGCTACGGCGACCAGGGCCAATAACAGTAATAGTTTCTTCATGCGGGAGGCCCTCTCTCCGGGGGACTATTTCATGGTATCGTTCGGCTCGAGCGCCTCCCAAAAGCGAGGATCCCCTCTCATCCTCCCCTCCCCATCCTTCTGACCCGAAGCCCGGCCCCGGAGGCGGGAATGGACAATCTTTATATACAACGCCGATATTAAGACATTATAGTACAAAATCATACATCATGGTGATTATATGAAGCATCTCCAACAGGTCTTGGAGGGGAGGGACCTATCCGTCTCGGAGGCGGAGGCTCTCCTCGGTGAGGTCTTCAACGGGGCGACGGACGCCCAGATCGGGGCGCTCCTCGTCGCCCTGAAGATGAAGGGAGAGGCGGTCTCGGAGATCGCGGGGCTGGCGAGGGCTATGAGGGCCGGAGGGGTGAGGATCAGGCCCCGGGTACCGGGCCCCCTCGTCGACACCTGCGGGACCGGGGGCGACGGGACGAACACCATCAACGTCAGCACCGCCGCTGCCATAGTCGCCGCCTCCTCTGGCGCCTTTGTAGCAAAGCACGGAAACTACGCCGTCAGCTCCGCCTGCGGCTCCGCCAACGTCCTGGCGGAGCTGGGGGTGGAGGTCGCCCCCGGCCCCGAGCGGGTCTGCCAGGCGATCGAGACCCTGGGGATCGGGTTCATGCTCGCCCCCGTCTTCCACCCCTCCATGAAGCGGGTCGCCTCCATCCGGAGGGAGCTAGCCACGAGGACGGTCTTCAACATCCTCGGCCCCCTCACCAACCCCGCGGGGGCGCCGTTCCAGGTGATGGGGGTCTACGACCCCCGCCTCTGCGATAAGCTCGCCCTCGCCCTCAAGATCCTGGGGACGGAGAGGGCGTTGGTAGTCCACGGCTCCGGCCTCGACGAGATCACCAACACCGGCCCGACCCGGATCTCCGAGCTGGATCGGGGCGCCCTCAAAAGCTACACCGTCACCCCTCAGGAGTTCGGCTACCCCCTGGCCCGGATCGAGGAGATCCGGGGGGGGAGCCCCGAGGAGAACGCCGGGCGGCTCGTCGAGATCCTCTCGGGGGCGAAGGGCCCCGGAAGGGACGTCGTGGCCATGAACTCGGGGGCTGCCCTCTACGTCGCCGGGATCGCGGAGTCTCTCTTCGACGGCGCGAGGATGGCCGAGGAGTCGATCGACTCGGGGCGGGCCCTCACGACCCTAAAGAGGCTCGTCGCCTCCTGCGGCAGCCCCGAGAGGCTGGAGCGGTTCCTATGACCAGGGCGAAGATCTGCGGGATCAGGGACCCCGGGGCCAGGGACGCCGCCGTCGCCTCGGGAGCCGACGCCGTCGGCTTCGTGGTGGAGATATCCCGGTCGAGGAGGTCGATCGGGCGAAAGGAGGCGAAGAGCCTCATCGGGGGGCTACCCCCCTTCGTCTCCAGCGTCATCGTGGTGGAGCCAAAATCCGCGGCGGAGGCGGCGAGCCTCGCCCTCGATACGGGAGCCGAGGTCCTCCAGGTGAACGGGACCCTCGGCTTCGAGGATCTAGCGGCCCTCCGGGAGATGGTCCCCGCAAAGCTCGTGGCGACGGTCCCGGCGAGGGCCGGGGCCCTGGAGGAGGCCCGGAGGCTCGCCGGGGTCGCCGACGCCCTCCTCGTCGACAGCCACGAGGGGGGAAAGCTCGGCGGGACCGGGACTGTCCACGACTGGAACCTCACCGCCGAACTTGTGAAGAAGGTCGGCGCCCCCGTCATCCTGGCGGGGGGTCTATCGCCCGAGAACGTCGCTGAAGCGATAAGGGCCGTCGGCCCCTACGCCGTCGACGTCTCCTCCGGGGTCGAGACCGGAGGGAGGAAGGACCCGGCGAAGATAGCCGCCTTCCTCAGGGGGGTGAGGAGTTGCCCTCCGCGGTGAGGTCCTTCCCCGCCGATGGGGGTTCGTCCCCGGAGATCGGCCCTCTCCCGAGGCTCTTCGAGGTGACATCCCTCCTCGACCCCCGGGCCCCCCTCAGCCTCTACTCCGCCCTCCGGGGGGAGGGGTACCCCTTCCTCCTGGAGTCCGTCGAGAAGTCGGGGCAGAGGGCCCGGTTCTCCTTCGTGGGGGCGAGCCCCGCCGCCGTGGTAAAAGTCCGGGGGAGGAGGTTTGAGGTCCAGGTCTTCGACGGCGCCGGAGGTCTGATAGAGCTCCTCAGGAGGAGGCTCCTCGCCTCCGCCGTCATCGACGGCCCCGGAGGATACGGCATCTCCGGCGAGATCAGGCCCGAAAGAGACCTCTTCGACCTCCTCCGGTCCGCCATCCCCGCCGGGACGGGCCCCTCAAAGTTCGGGAGGCAGGCCTTCCTCGGCGGAGGGATCGGCTACCTCGCCTACGACCTCGTCGCGGAGAGGATCGATCGGCCCAAGGCCTCCGATAAGCCCGATGCCGTCTTCGGGATCTTCGATAAGTGCTTCGTCTTCGACCACCTGACGGGGAAGGTCTGCCTCGCCGTCGCCCCCCTCCTCCCGGGGTTGGACCCCGAGGAGATCGCCTCTGCCGCGACGGACCATCTCGGGGACCTGGACCTCCGGGAGCCACAGGCAGGAGACCTCGATCCCCTATCGGTGGAGGCGGACCCCGCTGGCCCCTTTGAGGAGTCGGTCCGGAGGGCCAAAGAGCACATCCTCGCCGGCGACATCTTCCAGGTGGTCCTCTCCAGGAGGACGAGGGTCCGGCTCGGGAGGCCCGACCCCGTAGTCCTATACCGGAGGCTCCGGGAGATCAACCCGAGCCCCTACACCTACATCTTCGAGTTCGGGGACCACTCCCTGGTGGGGGCGTCCCCCGAGACCCTCTTCAGCCTCTCCGACCGGGTCGTGACGACAAACCCCATCGCCGGGACGTGCCCCCGGGGCGGGAGCCGGGAGGAGGACGACCTCCTCGCGGCGAAGATGCTGGAGGACGAGAAGGAGAGGGCGGAGCACGTGATGCTCGTAGACCTCGGGAGAAACGACGTCCGGTCCGTCTCGAAGGCGGGCTCGATAAAGGTGGAGGATTTCATGGCCGTCCTCCGGTACTCTCACGTCCAGCACATCGAGACGACGGTCCGGGGTACCCTCCGGGAGGGATGCGACTCCTTCGACGCCGCCCGGGCGATCTTCCCCGCGGGGACCCTCTCGGGGGCGCCCAAGCTCCGGGCGATGGAGATCATCGACGACCTGGAGGGGCGGGAGAGGGGGATCTACGGCGGCGGCGTCGGCTACTTCTCCTCCGACGGCTCCGCCGACTTCGCCATCGCCATCCGCTCCGTCGTCCTCGAAGGGGACTTGGCCGTCGTCCAGGCGGGGGCGGGGATCGTCGCCGACTCCGACCCCCACCGGGAGTTCCTGGAGACGGAGAGGAAGATGGCGGCGATGAAGCGGGCCCTGGGGGTGGGGCTGTGACCAAGGAGACGATCCTCTTCATCGACAACCAGGACTCCTTCGTCTGGAACCTCGTCGACTACGTCTCCCAGTTCCATCCGGAGACGGAGGTGGCATCAAATAGGATTGAGGTCGCCGAGGTGAAGGAGATCGACCCCCTGGGGATCGTCATCTCCCCCGGGCCGGGCCACCCCGCAAACCCAGGACATCGGAAGCTGCATTCAGTTGATGAGGGCCTTCGAGGGGACGGCGATCCTGGGGGTCTGCCTCGGCCACCAGGCGATAAACCTCGCCTACGGCGGCACCATCAACAGGACCGCCCCCGTCCACGGGAAGGCCTCAGAGATCTTCCACGACGGCCGCGGGATATTCCGGGGGCTCCAGAGCCCCTTGAAGGGCGGCCGTTACCACTCTCTAGCCGTCGAGGACCTGGCCCCGCCCCTGAGGATCACGGCGACGACCTCCGACGGGGTGGTGATGGGGGTGAGGCACCGAAGCCTCCCGGTGGAGGGGGTCCAGTTCCACCCCGAGTCGGTCCTCACCCCAGAGGGGAAGAGGCTGATCGCGAACTGGCTGGAGGGGCTCGGCCGATGACCTCCGAGGTCGTGAGGCAGATCCTCGCCGAGACGGAGGCGAGGCGCTCGGAGATGCCGAGCCTCGCCTCCCCGATCAGGGTCGCCGATCCCCGGGACCTCCCGGGCCGGGCCCGGGCCCTCCGGTCGAGGGGGATCAGCCCGATCATCGCCGAGATCAAGCCCCGGATCCTGAAGAGGCCCCTTCTGTCCGAGGAGGTGGCGACGATCGCCCAAAGGTATGAGGCGGATGCGGGCTGCGGTATCTCGGTCCTCACCCAGCCGACCTACTTTCTGGGGTCGCCGGAGAACGCGAGGGTGGCGAGGAGGTCCTCAGCCCTTCCTATCCTCCGGAAGGATTTCATCCTCGACGAGAGGCAGCTCGACGAGGTCGCAACCGACCTCGTCCTCCTCATCGCCGCCTTCTCTTCGCCCCTGGAGGGGCTGGTGGAGGCGGCCCTGGCCAGGGATCTCGAGCCCCTGGTGGAGGTCCACACTGAGGCGGAGCTCGACCTCGCCCTCAAGACCGAGGCCCGGATCGTGGGGATAAATAACAGGGACCTATCGACCCTGAAGGTCAGCCTTGCGACCTTCGAGGGGCTGGGGCCGCTCGCCAAGAACTCCGGCCTCTTCGTCGTCGCCGAGAGCGGCGTAGAGACGAGGAGAGACGTCCTGAGGATGGAGGAGGCGGGGGCCGACGCCATCCTCGTCGGGACCTCCCTGATGGAGGAGCCCGGCCTTCTCTCCGTCCTCAACGGGACGAGGAGCCTCCGACGAGAGGATGAAGGCGGAGATGACCAAAGATATGGGAGCTGATGAAGATTTGATGAAGACCAAAGATGCGCCGACGACGAGGTTTGGGAGGTTCGGAGGACAGTTCGTCCCCGAGACCCTGATCCAGCCCCTGAAGGAGCTGGCAGAGGCTTACCTTCGCCTCAAGGAGGACGCCGATTTCATGGGAGAGCTCAATTCCCTTCTGGCCGACTACGCCGGAAGGCCCACCCCCCTCTACCTCGCCCGGGCCCTCTCCCGGGAGCTGGGCCAGAAGGTCTACCTGAAGAGGGAGGACCTGGTCCACGGAGGGGCCCATAAGCTGAACAACGTCCTGGGGCAGGCCCTGGTGGCCAAGGCGATCGGAAAGACGAGGCTCATCGCCGAGACGGGGGCGGGGCAGCACGGCGTCGCCTCCGCCATGGTGGGGGCGAACCTCGGCCTCGAGACGGAGGTCTACATGGGGGAGGTGGACATCGAGCGGCAGAAGATGAACGTCTACCGGATGGAGCTGTTGGGGGCGAGGGTGATACCGGTGAGGTCGGGGTCGAGGACCCTCAAGGACGCCATCAACGAGGCGATGAGGGACTGGGCTGGGAGCTACGAGACGACCCACTACCTGATGGGGACGGTCGCCGGGCCCCACCCCTACCCCCTGATGGTGAGGGAGCTTCAGTCCGTCATCGGGACCGAGGCGAGGGAGCAGATCCTAGCCGCCGAGGGGAGGCTCCCCGATGCCGTCGCCGCCTGCGTCGGCGGAGGCTCCAACGCCATGGGGATCTTCTCCGGCTTTCTTAAGGATGAGACGAGGCTGATCGCCGTCGAGGCGGGGGGGAGGGGGATCACCTCCGGCCGAAAGATAGCAGACCACGGCGCCTGCCTCAACTTCGGGGACGAGGGGGTCCTCCACGGGGCGATGACCAAGATCCTCCAGGACCCCTACGGCCAGATCCTCGAGTCCTACTCCCTGGCCGCAGGCCTCGACTACCCCGGCGTCGGCCCCGAGCTCGCCCACCTCGCCGAGGTCGGCAGGGTGACGCCGGCGGTGGCCGACGACGAGACCGCCCTCCTCGGCCTGAGGCGGCTCTCGGTCCTGGAGGGGATCATTCCAGCGCTCGAGTCCTCTCACGCCGTCGGCTACGCCCTAAGAAACCCCGATGCCCTCGGGGAGGTCTCGATCATCAACCTCTCAGGAAGGGGAGATAAGGACCTGGCGACGGTGATGGAGCATGAGGGGAGGGTGGGGAGATGAGGCTCGCCGAGGCCTTCAGGCGCCGCCCCCTCCTCATCGCCTACATCTGCGCCGGCGACCCCAGCCCCGAGGCGACGGTGGAGGTGGCGGAGCTCCTCGCCCGGGCCGGGGCCGACGTCGTCGAGCTGGGGCTCCCCCACTCTGACCCGATAGCCGACGGCCCCGTCATCCAGGCGGCGGCCCAGAGGGCGATCGAGGCGGGGATGAACACCGACGTATACTTCGAGACTGCCTCCCGGATCAGGGCGAAGATCCCCCTGGTCTTCATGGGCTACTACAACATGATCTACCAGCGGGGGCTTGAGAAGTTCGCCGGCGACTGCGGGGCGAGCGGCATCACCGGCCTCATCGTCCCCGACCTTCCGCCGGAGGAGGCGGGCCCCTTGCGGGCGGCCTGCAGGAGGGCGGACCTCGACCTGATATCCCTCATCGCCCCGAATACCCCGGCGGAGAGGATCCCCCTCATCGCAGAAAATTCCAGTGGCTTCCTCTACCTCGTCGCCCGGGCGGGGGTGACGGGGGCCAGGTCCGAGGTGCTGCAGTCGACGAAGGCCCTCATCGAGCGGGTGAACTCCGAGCTGCCCAGGGCCGTCGGCTTCGGCATCTCAACCCCGGAGCAGGCGGCGGAGGTGATCCGGGCCGGAGCCGACGCCGCCATCGTCGGATCCGCCTGCGTCGACCTGATCTCGAAGGGCGACCTTGCGGGGCTGGAGGAGCTGATCCGCGGGATGAAGGCGGCGATCGGAGAGGCGCGGCCGATCGAGGCGGCGGCGAGGATCTGAGGGGGATCTCTCGGATATCGCCGCTTCTGCCCCCCCCTCATCCCCCATCCGCCGAAGGTTCCGAGACCCCGGTGAAGACGGGAAGGGGATCGGCTCCAGCTGTCAGCAAAATAGGGTCTGGTCCGGGGGATGGTTCCCCGGACCGCTCTTTTTTCCGCGTCCCGGTCCGCCGCCCCATCCCCTCATACGGTGAGGGTGTAGGCGTAGCCGCTCCTGAAGAACCGGTAGTAAGACCTCAAATAGCCGGGGCTCGTTATCTTGACGCTGTGGTACTGGTTTCCGGGGACGGTGAAGCTGATGATCCCGTCGCGCCTCCCGTCGCTGGCGTCGCTGTAGGTCTGGATGTCGTCGACGGTGACGGTGTAACCCGTGAGCCAGCTGGATCTGACCGTAACCCGGGCGAAGGAGGGCACAGGGCCGGGTCCCGGGCCTGGGGTCGGCGGCCATCCCCCGCTCCCCACGTCGATGATGATGGCGTTGGAGGGCTGGTTGTTTGCGATGAATAGGAGGATGTGGCGGCCGGCCGCGTCGGCGTGGAAGTTGATCCTGGAGTAGCCGGGCCAGAAGGAGTAGCGCTTGTAGACGACGTTGCCGCTGGGGTAGATCTCGTAGAAGTCCGCCGATCCGCCGCTGGAGGAGTAGGCCAGAAGCTGGAGGTAGGCCCCCAGGGGAGCGTAGGCGTACTGCGACCAGCTCCAGGACCCCAGGATCCAGAGGGAGTTTGTGCCGCTGTAGGTGGTGCTGTAGGCCCCGTAGGAGGTCGCCTCTCCTCCGAAGTAGATCGTCGAGGGCTCGTGCCCCGATATCGAGTACTGCTGAACTTCAGGCCCGCTGCCGGGCGGAGCATCCATGCTGTAATAGGCCTCGCCAACCCCCGAAGGCCCGGTGGCGCCGAAGGGGTCGGAGCCTCCGACCATCCCCATCAGCTCTGAGGCTGGCCCGCCCTCGCCGCCTCTGTAGCCCGCCATCATGAGGCTTTCGTCCGTCCCTTCTCCGACGAGATCGGCCATCGGCTCTTCGGTCCATTGGGCAGAGGCCAGCCCCACGAAGAAGATTATCAATAACAAAATCAATCCCGATTTCAAGCTCAAGAGGAACACCCCCTCTCCCTCTTTATCCTCCTGATAGTACAAAAAGTTTTGGAGGCTTTCTGGGGAGAGGGCCGGCCGGGGCGGGAGGCGCCCTCGCCCTCCGAAGGAGCCTCCCTCTCCGGTGGGGGGCGGAGCGGGGATCCCCTCTCCTCCAGGCCCCTCTTGCCCTCGGGGAAGGCCCCCTCCAATTTACATCGATTCGAGGGCCGGGATCCCCAGGGTATCCAGGGTCGACCGGAGGCAGTTTCGAGCCGCCTCCACGAGGGCGAGCCTCGCCTCCCGGACTCCGGGATCCGCCTCCAGGACGGGGCTTGCCCGGTAGAACTGGTTGAAGATCTCCGCCAGCTCCCGGGCGTAGGTGGCGAGGAGGTGGGGCTTCAGCTCCCGGGCGGAGAGGTCGATGGCGAGGTCGAACTGGGATATCTTCTTGACGAGCTCCACCTCCTCGGGGCTGGAGAGAAGGTGGGGGTCGAATCCGCCGACGGCTCCGGCCTTATCGAGGATGCTGCAGGCCCTGGCGTGGGAGTACTGGATGAAGGGGGCCGAGAGCTTCTCGAAGTCGAGGGCCGCCTTCCAGTCGAAGACCGTCGCCTTCTCCGGCGATACCCGGACGACGTCGTACCTCACCGCCCCCAGGGCCACCTCTCTCGCGACGGCCCGCCGGAACTCCTCCCCCTCCTCGGGCCTTCGGGCCGTGACCTCCCGGTAGGCCTGGGCCTCCACCTCGTCGAGGAGCTCGTCGGTGGAGATGAACTTCCCCCTCCTCGTGCTCATCGATCCCGTCGGGAGGGAGACGAACTCGAAGATGACGATCTCCGGCTCCCGGACCCCCATGAGGCGGAGGGCGGCCCGGAGCTGGCCGGAGATGAGCTTGTGGTCAGCCCCCAGGACGTCGATCATCCTGTCGGAGCTCTCGGCCTTCCACCGGTGGTACGCCAGGTCCCTGGTGGTGTAGAGGGAGGTCCCGTCCGACCTCTTCAATACGAGCTTCTTCTCAAAGCCATCGCCGGAGAGGTCGAGCTGGAGGGACCCCTCCTCCCATTCGGTCAGGCCCGTCGCCTCCAGGGCCTTTAAGACCCCTGCCGTCGACCCGTCCCGGACGAACTCGCTCTCCCACCGGCGGGAGTCGTGAGTGATGTTCAGCCTCCTCAGGGTCTCGTCGATCCCCGAGAGGGCGTACTCCACCGCCTCCCGGAACTTCGCCGCCGTCTCCGGGTCTCCGCCCTCGTAGAGCTGCATCAGCCGGTCGACCCCCTCCTTCAGCTCCGGCGCTGCGGCGAGGTCTTTGTTCGCCTGGATGTAGACTTTTGCGATGGCGTGGTCGGGCTTCGAGCCGTCCAGGGGGTATCTGCCGCAGCCCCAGACGACGATGGCGATCTGCCTCCCCATGTCGTTGACGTAGTACTGGGCCTCGACCCGGCAGCCGGCCCGGCGCAGGATCCTGACGAGGGTGTCGCCGATGACGGAGTTTCTGATGTGGCCGACGTGGAGGGGGCCGTTG
The DNA here is from genome assembly GCF_000235565.1 of Methanothrix harundinacea 6Ac. Classification (NCBI taxonomy): domain Archaea; kingdom Methanobacteriati; phylum Methanobacteriota; class Methanomicrobia; order Methanotrichales; family Methanotrichaceae; genus Methanothrix; species Methanothrix harundinacea. The sequence continues at coordinate 2,125,968 of NC_017527.1, read as the reverse complement.
GGGTTTGCGGAGGTGTGCTCGACGATCACCCTCTCGTTCATCGACCCGGTCCAGCAGTCGTCGGCTACCGCCTCCCGGACCGTCGAGTCGAGGAACCTGCGGCTGGCGAAGAAGTTTAGGTAGGGGCCCATCGCCTCGGCCCGGTCGACGGTCCCCTTCCCATCGAGGACGACCGCCTCTTGGATCTTCCTGGAGATCTCGGCCGGGCCCTTCCTGAGGATGGGTGCAAGCCGGAAGGATATGGTGGAGGCGAGGTCGGCGTGGGGGCTCATCTCCAGCAGAAGCTCGTTACCTTCGACCTTCCCGTCGGCCTGGGGCAGAGGAAACCCGCACCGATCCAAGGCGTCCCGGAGGAGCGCCTCGACATCTCTCCAGAAGTCCAGAAACATGAGAGCATCACCGTACAACTCAGGGCAGGGAAGTTCGATATACCGATATAAGCGTTGCGACGCACCTCCGGGACGGGGATTTGGTGCCGACCGGCCCATCCACCCGTCGGCGCGGAGGGCGCTGGAAAAGCATAATATAATAAGGGAGCCTATAACCTTCAGAGAAATCTGGAGCGGAGATCATGAAGAATATTCTGGCTTTTCTGGTCCTGATCCTGGCCCTCCCAGCGGCCGCCCTCGCCGACGACGGGCCCGCGGGGGTCGAGGCGATCACGATCCTCAGCCTCCCCGTCGACTCGGTGACGATATATCCCGACGGCATCGCCACGGTGAGGAGGACCGGGGAGATGGAGGTGACGGAGGGGGTCCATCGGCTCGTCCTTGCCCTCCCCGCCTCGGTGAAGGTCGACTCGGTGAGGTTTGAAGCGACGAATGCCACCGTCGAGAAGGTCGTCCGCGGCGACAACCTGGAGTACACCCTGAACGTCTCCTCCACCGGGGTCCAGAGGTTTGATCTGGCCTACCTGATGACGATGGCAGGCCAATGGAGGCCCATCTACTCCGTCCACCTGGAGGAGGAGTCGGTGATCGTCTCGGCCCAGGCGATCGTCAGAAACAACTTCGGCGAGGACCTGGAGGGGGTGAGGCTGAAGCTCGTCTCGGGACCGCCTCAGGTCGCGCCCCTGGAGAAGTACCTCGCCGTGGGGGGCTTTGCCATGCGCGCCGTCGCTGAAGAGGAGGCGATGGATTATGCCCCCGCCGCAGCTCCAGTCCCCGCCACGGGGGAGCTGGAGACCCTGTACATCTACGAGCTTTCGGGGAGGAAGGATCTCGGGATGGGCAAAGAGGTGGGATTTCCCCTCCTAGAGGAGGCGGCCCCGATCCTGAGGAGCTACCTCTGGGAAGCATACCGGAATAGCGAGGGGCCGGTGACCGAGGTCGTGAGAGCAAACAACACCATGAAGGACCCCTGGCCCGCCGGCTCTGCCCTCCTCTATAGGAACGGCGAGTACGTCTCGGGGGTGGAGATCCCCTTCACCCCCGTGGGGACGGAGGCGGAGATCGTCGTCGGCTCCTCGGCGGACCTGAAGGTCTCCCGGAAGATGGCGAGCTACACCACCGAGGAGGAGATCTCTCAGGTCCCCGGAGCCGATAACGCCACCTCGGCGGTGAAGACGACGACGGAGACCTGGACATACCTGCTCAACATCAAGAGCAACCTCGATCGGAACGCCACCGTGGAGGTCTCGGATACTAAGCCCCTCCGGGCCGAGGTCGTATCCGCCGACCCCGAGCCGAAGGAGACGACGGCGACGGGGCTGGAGTGGGAGCTTTCCCTAACGCCCCGCCAGGAGGCATCGATCGAGTACACCTACGTCATCATAACAAAAGAGGTCTTGGCGAGGAAGGGTTGAGCTCGCCATAGCCTCTATTTTTTCTATCCTCGGGGCTCAATCGATGGGGACTGAGTGGGGCTTGACGACGATCAGCTTCGGCAGCCGGACGACTAAAACGCCATCCTCGTACCTCGCCCTCACCTGCTCCGGCTTCACCTCGGCGGCGAGCTTGATCCTGCGGCCCATCTCCGCTTCCGGCCTCTCCCTCTGGAGGTAGTTTCCAGGAGGCGGCTCAAACCTCGCCCTGATGGTGACGGCGTCCTCCGTCACCCCGAGGTCTATCAGCTCCCTCTTCGTCCCCGGGAGGTCGATGTACAAGACGACCTCCTCGGGGGAGTCGACGACGTCCACGGCAGGCCCCCCCCCGGCCTCCGGCAGGTTCTCGGCCACGTCCCCCAGCATCTTCCGGAAGACCTCCCTCGCCTGGACCGACCTCTTCATCGACTCCATCACCGCCCTCCCCACCATCCTTTCCGCATCCTCTCTCATCCTTAACACCTCGAAATATCCTGTTATTCCATCTCAACCTCGTCATCTTCCTGAGGCCCGACCTTGACCCTCCGCCTCCGACCGGGCCCCGGCAGGTTCCGCCCGAATCCGGGCTTTGCGAAGAGCTCGCCGTCCGAGTAGACCACCTCCCCCCGGATCATGGTGATCTTCGGGAAGATGGCCCGCCTCCCCTGGTAAGGGGTCCACTCGGCCCCGCTGTGGAGCCGGTCGGCCCGGATCTCGGACGCCGCCCGGGGGTCGATGATGGCGAGGTCAGCGTCCTTCCCCCGGGCGATCCCGCCCTTGGTCGAGAGCCCCAGGATCTCGGCCGGCCTCCGGGAGAGGGCGTCGACCATCCTGCCGAGGGAGAGGAGGTTGGATCGAACGGCGATGAGGAGGAGGGGCATCATCGTCTCGACCCCCGGGACCCCCGGCGGGGCGTCCCAGATCTCGTCCCTCTTCTCCTCGGGGAGGTGGGGGGCGTGGTCGGAGGCGATGGCGTCGATCTGCCCCTTCCGAAGCCCCTCCCAGAGGGCGTCTTTGTCCCGGAAGTCCCGGAGGGGCGGGTTCATCTTGAGGAGGGTCCCCTGCCTCTGCCAGTCCCTCTTCGTAAAGAGGAGGTGGTGGGGGGCCACCTCGCAGCTGACCCTCTTCCCTCCCCTCTTGGCGGCCCGAAGGAGCTCCAGCCCCTCGGAGGTGCTTAAGTGGCAGATGTGGGCCCGCTCGGTCATCTTCAGCACCATCTCGATCGCCTTCGCCTCCGCGAGATTCGGCCTGGCCATGGAGTAGAGCTCCGGATCCCTCCGGTCCCTCAGGGGCGCAGTATTCTCCCGGATCACCCCCCCATCCTCGGCGTGGATCGTGGGTAGGAGGCCGGACCTCGCCGTCTCCTCCAGGATCCGGCGGAGGTCGTCGTCGCTGTGTTCGTAGGTGAAGATCTCCCCGATGGCGGAGGCCCCGAGCTCCGCGAGCCTCTTCATCCGGCCCGGGCCGCCGTTGAGGCAGAAGTCGACGACCGAACGCCTCTCGGCCGTCTCCAGCTTCATCCTGTAGGACCTCTCGTCCAGGGTGGGGGGGTCGGTATTCGGCTGGTCGACGACGGTCGTCACGCCGCCGGCGACGGCCGAGGTCGATCCCGTCTCCCAGTCCTCCTTGTAGGTGTAGCCGGGGTCCCGGAAGTGGACGTGGAGGTCGACCGCCCCGGGGAGGACGATCATCCCCCGGCCGTCGATCGCCTCCTCTGCCTGATGGTTTCCCCCGAGGTCGGCGACCTTTCCGCCCCGGATCCAGAGGTCGACGTTCTGGAGGCGGCCGTCGAAGTAGACCCGCCCGTTCCTGACGACCCGATCCATCCTGGTCATAGCTTATATCCGAACTTTCTCAGCATCCCCCTCCTATCGGAGACGTCGGATGCCGTCTCCGCCCCCTTCGGGGAGGAGCCGTCGATGACCCCCATGATCCCCCTACCCTGCTCGGTCTCCGCCACCACCACCTCCAGGGGGTTCGCGGTGGCGCAGAAGATCCCGCAGACCTCCTGGACCGCCTTGATGGCGTTGAGGACGTTGATCGGGAAGGCGTCCCGGATCAGGACGACGAAGGTGTGGCCGCAGCCGAGGCCGAGGGCCGCCTCCTTCGCCGCATCGATCAGCTCCGGGTCGTTCCCCTCGCAGCGGACGAGGCAGGGGCCGCTCGCCTCGGAGAAGGCGATCCCGAACCGTGATCGGGGGGCGGTCCCGGCTATCGCCTCGTAGAGGTCCTCAGCGGTCTTGATGAAGTGGCTCATCCCCAGGATGACGTTGGAATCCTGGGGGATCTTCATCCTCACGGTCTCAAAATTCATCTTCGAATCCTCCTCGTGGGGGGATAGGGGGCGAGATGACTTATAATTATGGCTCCTGGCCGGCTCCCCGGATGGATGGGGGGGTATCTGTTGGTAACGACACTTTTATTTAATCACCGATGGAAAGGGAAGGAACGGAGAGCGGCATGAGAAAGATCGAGTACTGTCCCATAAGCATGAAGCGGCTTCTGGTGGAGATGAAGGACACCAGCGAGCTGATGGTGGATCTGGGATATTCCGCGGTCCTCTACGACGACGAAGACCTGGCGATGGAGGTGATCAGGCTCGAGGAGAAGATGGACGTCTACGACTACCACGTCCAGATGGCGGCGATGCTGGCCGCAAGGACCGTCGAGGACGCCGAGGCCCTCTCCGGCGTCCTCCAGATCGCATCGGCGGCGGAGATCATCTCCAACGCCGCAGGGGACATCGCCAGCATCGTCCTTTTGAAGATGGGGATCCCCTCTGAGCTGAAGAAGGACCTGAGGCAGGCCGACGAGACGGTGGGCCGGGCGGTGGTGGGGTCGGACTCGAAGGTCACCGGGAGGAGCCTCGAGGAGATCTCCTTCGAGACGGAGGCCGGGATGAGCGTCATCGCCATAAGGCGGGGTGAGAGCTGGATCTACGATCCGGAGCCCGGAACGGTGATCGTCGCCGGGGACATCCTCTTTGCCCGGGGCCACGACGAGGGGGTCCCCCTCTTCCTGGAGATGACGACGGGCAAGCCCGCCGTCCCGAAGGTCGGCCAGGAGAGCGGGATCGGCCAGCTCGACCGGGCGGTAGACATCATCGTCGAGATGAAGAACAGGTCGGAGCTGGCGGTGGGCCTCGCCTACACCGCCGTCCTCTTCGACAGCGAGGAGGTGGCGATCGAGGTGGAGGTGATCGAGGAGGAGATGGACGAGATGAAGTACGACCTCCAGCGGTGGGTCCTCCGGGCGGCGAAGCACGTCGACGACATCGAGAACCTCCGGGGTCTCCTCCACCTCGCGGTCTCGACGGAGATCATCAGCGATGCCGCCCTCAAGATCGCCAACGTCGTCCTCCACGATATCGAGCCCCACCCCATCCTCGCCATGGCCATGAGGGAGTCGGACGAGGTGATCACCCGGGTCGAGATAGCCCCCGGGGCGGAGATGGACGGCGAGACCCTCGGCGACCTGGACCTGGAGACGGAGACGGGGATCTACGTCATGGCGGTGAAGCGGGGCGGGAGATGGACCTACAACCCCAAGCCCAAGGTGACCCTGGCGGCCGGAGACCTGATCTTCGCCCGGGGGAGCAAGAGCGGCGAGGAGCTCCTCCTGAAGATGAGCGGCTTCGCCCCCGACCGGCCCCCCAGGTCATGATCTTCGATCAATGAGATTCAGGTCCCCCTCAGCTGTGCCTTTTCCCGGCTACTTTCTCCTCTGGCCCTTCTTCCTGAGGACTATGGTGGATGTGACGAAGTAGCTGGTGGCGAAGATCCCCGCGGCGAATAGGGATTCCCCTAGGCTGGGCACCCCTCGGTAGTCTAGGTAGAGGGCGTAGACCAGAAAGAAGAAGAGGCCTGCCACCAGCGCCTGGCCGGCCACGCTCCTCCTTTTGAAGTTATCAAGGATTCTCATCTTGGTGACCTTCGGGCTAGAGGTACTTCACCCCTTCGTCCCGGGGGGTTTCGGCCTCGGCCATCTTCCCCGCCCTGGTCATATAGAGCCTCGTCCACCAGACGGTGGTGAGGGGGGCTACGATCAGGATGGAGACGACCCCGCTGAGGCTGGAGAAGGCGGCGCTCGCCGCCTCGGAGCCCGAGAAGGGCGCGGCAAGAAACTGGATCGCCACCGACACCGCCATGACGACGAGCCAGATGAGGAAGACGTCCATCTTGTTCGAGCGGAAGAAGGCGATGCCGGCCTTTATCGCCCCGATAGGGCCGAGCCCGTCGACGACCAGGGCGTAGGGGACCATGGCGAGGAGGATGGATATGATGAGGCTAAAGGCGATCAAAAGGGCGATCCAGAGGATGAGGGGTCCGAATTCGGGCTCGTTCGTCTCGAAGGCTCCCATCAGGTCGGCGATGAAGGGGAGGGTCAGGACGAGGACGCCGACGAGGATGACGACCATCATGACGACCTCGGCGAGGAAGAGGCGGATAAAGTGCCTCCTTCCCGAGGACCACATATCCTTCAGGGTGGTCTTGCCGGAGAGGGTCGCCACCTTCGCCATCCCTATGGCCCCCGCGGTGAAGAAGGAGCTCAATAGCGCCATCGCCAGGATGGCTATGAGGATGATCGCGGCTGCAAGGCCGAGGTTCCCCGCCCCCTGGAGGAACTCCATCAGCTCCTGGGGGTCTTCAAGATCCCCGGCCGTCGAGAAGAGGTCGGGGGATGAGGTGATCAATGGATACATCACAGCAAGGACCATGGCGACGGTCAGGAGCATGATCGCGACTATCGTCAGCACGAAGGGGACGGCCAGGTTAAGGTTGCCCCTCCACGTCTCAAAGCCCCTCCTGAGGAGGGTACCTATGTCTTCGTTCATGGACATCACCTTTGATCTCGGAGTTCGTCGTCGGTTCTGGAGCTCCGCCAGCCAGGACCGCTCTCATCCCATTTAAAATTTTTTCGGAGCCCCTCAGTCTTCCATCTTCCATAGGTCGTCGCCGACGTGATGGACCGACCTGACCGCTTTGCCCGACCCCCGCATCTCGGGGCCTGGGAGGAGGGCGATCCCGACGGCGATGGGCTTTCGGTGCCTCTCCTCGACGATGACCACAGGATCGCCGGGGGCGATCTTCTCGTCCGACTCCACGATCCCGGGGGCCATCACGTCTGCCCCGTTGATGATGAATCTGACGGCTCCGGAGTCGACGACGACCAGGTTCCTCCCAGGCGCAAACTCCAGGGCTCCCCGGACGGTGAAGAAGGGCCGGTCCTCCACCATCATGAAGACTGGCCTTCCCTTCAAAAGGATCAGGTCGAAGTCCTGATCGGTCTCGGCGACCTCCAGAGTCAGTCCCCGCAAGGGGGAAGGATCCTCCAAAAAGGGCTCGATGGCGCTCTGGATCCTCTTCGACTCGCTCCCCTTGAGGTGGTGCCTGGACTTGATCTTCATAAAAACCCCTATTCCCCGACAGGTTTAAATATGCAACGTGCAAGTCTCGCCATATCTCTTGTATTTACCACTGGAGAGAGGCCGATGTCTCAGAGACCCCTTGACATTTTAAATGAATCGCTGAACGGGCCCGTGATCGTCAAGCTCAAGGATGGGAGGGCTTTTCGGGGGGAGCTTCAGGGTTACGACATCCACATGAACCTCGTCCTCGACAACACCGAGGAGATCCGAGAGGGTGAGGACTCCAAGAAGCTCGGAACCGTCGTCGTCCGAGGAGATAACGTAGTTTACATTTCGCCGTGAGGTAATATAGATGACAAAAGGCACCCCATCTATGGGAAAGCGCCACAAGAAGACCCACGTCAAGTGTCGTCGATGTGGCAAGGTATCCTTCAACTACCGTACCAAGACCTGTGCATCCTGCGGCTTCGGCAGGTCCAAGAGGCTCCGGGGCTACGTCTGGCAGAAATATAGCAGCAACTACGGCGGAAACTGATTCGGAGGTCCGGGTTGCAGGACAAGTGCGGCGTGGTGGGGATCTCCTCCGCGGATCCGTGTCGCAACGTGGCCAAGTCGATCTACTACGCCCTCTACGCCCTGCAGCACCGTGGCCAGGAGTCGGCCGGCATTTCCGTCTACGACGGCAAGGTCGTCCGGACCCACAAGGCCATGGGCCTCGTCGCCGAGGTCTTCAACAACCCCCGGATCGAGGCCCTGGGGGGGCCCACGGGGGTGGGCCACGTCCGGTACTCCACCACCGGCGAGTCGGCCCTCAAGAACAGCCAGCCTATTTTGGTGAAGTATAAGGAGAGCTCCGTCGCCATCGCCCACAACGGAAACCTCGTCAACGCCGGAAAGCTGAAAGAGGAGCTGGAGGCGGAGGGGGAGGTCTTCCACTCCACTTCCGATACCGAAGTGATGGCCCGCCTCTTCGTCCGGGCGATGATGGTGCGGGAGGACCCCGCCGAGGCGGTCCGGGAGATCATGAGGAAGGCGGTGGGGTCCTACTCCATCGTCCTCTTGATGGGAAACACCGTCATCGCCGCGAGAGACCCCCTGGGGATCAAGCCCCTATGCGTCGGAAAGACCGATACCGACGTCATCGTCGCCTCCGAGAGCGCTGCCATCGATACCCTAAACGGCAAGCTCGTCCGGGACGTCCGCCCCGGCGAGATGGTCGTCGCAAAAGACGGGGATGTCCGGTTCTACCAGCTCTCCCACAACCAGTGCCCCGCCCACTGCGTCTTTGAGTACATCTACTTCGCCCGCCCCGACAGCATCATGGACGGGAGGCTCGTCTACGACGTCCGGGTGAGGATCGGCTCGATCCTCGCCGAGGAGCACTCCCTGGAGGCGGATACGGTGACCCCCGTCCCCGACTCCGGGATCACCTTCGCCATCGGCTACCACCAGAGGTCGAACATCAAGTACCGGGAGTGTCTGATGAAGAACCGGTACATAGGGAGGACCTTCATCATGCCCGGCCAGGAGCTGAGGGAGATCGCCGTGAGGCTGAAGATGAACACCATCCGCCCGAACATCGAGGGGAACCGGATCATCATGGTCGACGACAGCATCGTCCGCGGCACCACCAGCAGGCGGATCGTGGACATGGTGAGGTCGACGGGGGCAAAGGAGGTCCACGTCCGGATCGGAAGCCCCCCCATCGTCGCCCCCTGCTACATGGGGATCGACATGGCGACGAGGGAGGAGCTGATCGCCGCCCACAAGACCGTCGCCGGGGTCGAGGCGGTGATCAACGCCGACTCCCTCGGCTACATCAGCCACGAGGGGCTGGTCCGGGCGATAGGAATCCCCAGAGAGCAGCTCTGCATGGGCTGCCTCACCGGGGTCTATCCCATCGAGATCCCCGGGGAGGTCTGCCGCCTCGCTCAGACGAGGATCACCGAGTTCATCGAGGAGTGAGCTTATCGGCTCGTGGGCATCTTCTTTTAACGCCCTCCAAAAACTATATACGAATCGAGGGGAAACTACCCATTATGGTCCGAATATTGGTGTAGATAATTATGCCTGTTGAAACCATTGAAGAAGCAAGGACTTTGATCCATAATTGGATGGCTGATAGAGGTTATTTTATAAAAGAGGGCGACTTCATTGGTTATCGCTTTGAATTTATAGGCAAATTTGGAAATGATACACACTTCTCAATAATCCAGCCTGAGAGCCTTCCTAGGGCTGTAGTTGTGGTATCCAATGTGAGCGTCTCTGCCGCTCACTACGATGCCCTCAGCTCGATGGAATTGAAGGATCGGGAGGAATTCATCTGGGATTTGAAACGGGAATTTATATTTCTCCCGTCGTCGTTCACTTTCGATCCCTCCTTTGAGCAGCTGGGCATACCCAAATCTATCCAGTTCTCAAAGGAAATCTCTTATGATGAGCTGACCGAGGGCAGGCTGCATGAGGCTGTTGATTATAACAGCAGGTGCGTCCTCTGGGTGATCTGGGTCTTCGGTAAAATGTTCGATTAAACTTTACAATATGGTGGAATGATGACCGAAGTCATGGAGAGGGCTGAGATCGGCTATTATGCGGGACATCCACCCTCGTCGAGTAATAAAAATATTTTAAATTTATACTATAAAACTGCTTCGGACCTCGCCGAAACTGGAGCGTCCCAGGGCATCGAAGAGGTTCTGCAAAGAGGCACCACCGGATTTTTGGATACTAGCGAACTATTCGATCTGTACAAGGAAGAGATATTTAGTAATTATATATGTTATAATGAAGCAGATGTAAAAAATTATCTCTATTATAACAGATATTTAGTTAAGCCTGTATACGATGCATGTCTTAAACTACGAAATTATTTCCCGGATAGTCCCGTTTTTCTGAGGGTATTTGGGAGCGATTTGGTTATTTCTGTGGGGACGAAGCTTCCACCTTCGCTGGCTATAAGAAAATTAGACGAATTCGATGAAGATTGGTTGCTCAGCGCTTCGGAAGAATCTCTATCGAAGTTGTGCGTAAAGGTGGAATATCTATAGATTTCGACTGGAAAGAATATTTAAATCTTGCAATTGAATTGAGCAGCGTAGATGAAGAAGCAAAACTGCGATCTTCGATCAGCAGAGCTTACTACGCCGCCTTTTGTACGGCTAGAAATTATATGGTTGACCATGATCATAGAATTATTCCGTACGATGAATCGGTCCATCAATATGTTATTAGTCATTATGTGGGTAATAAAGGGTCTACAAAAAGTAAACAAAGAAAAAAGATCGCACAAGAATTGAAACGGATGAAGATAGAGCGGCAAATTGCTGACTACGAAAACAATAAGCGCGATTTGAGGCAATAAAAAAACGACACGGAGGATGTTCTAATAAGGTCCAAAAGACTTATATCCTCATTTGAGACCGGCGGTATCTGAGGTGCTTGAAAGGCTTCCACACTGCCGATCCCTTTAATCTTAATGGATCTCTCGGGGCTCCTCCACCGGCGATTCCGCATATAGGCAAAACTTTTAAGAATTTTCATAAGCTCAATTTAAATAATCAATAATTCTGCCGCTGGCTTATTCCACAGCCTTTTTCACCTCCCGCCGCCTACACCCACCCATGAGAGCGCTTGCCGTGACCGGAAGGCTCGCCGAGGGGATGGTTAGAGTGGCGGTCGGAGGCCTCGCGGACGTCCTGGTGATGGATGTCGACGTCGCCTCCTTCATAACCCCGAAGATGATCCGGGATGCTGCGCCCACGGGCTACGATATAATCCTGATCCCGGGAACCATCACCGCCGACTTCGGCCCCGTCGCGGCGGAGCTGGAAACGAAGATCCGGCTCGGGCCGAAGCACGCCGTCGACCTCCGGCGCGTTTTGCCCCTCCTCGACGAGGTGGAGCTCTCGACGACCGTCCCCGCCTGCCTCCTGCTGGCCGAGAGGATGAGGTCGGAGGCCTGGGCCGCCATCCTGGAGCTGGAGGCGGGGGCGGAGGCGCCATTATCGATCAAAGGCGTCAAGGTCGGCGGAGCGTGCCGGATGAAGGTCCTGGCCGAGATCGTCGACGCGACCCGCCTCGATGATGCGGCCCTCGCCGAGAAGGTCCGCCACTACGAGCGGGAGGGGGCGGATATGATCGATCTGGGGATCCCGCTGGACGCCGAGCCCGCCGCCGTGGCCCGGGCCGTCATAGTGGCGAAGGAAGCGACCAGCCTTCCCGTCTCCGTCGACAGCTTGCGGCCCGATCTCCTCAAAGCCGGGATCGAGGCGGGCTGCGACCTCGTCCTCAGCCTCGACGGCTCGAATTTGGAAGAGGTGGGGCCATTGGCAGCCTCCGCCGGGGTTCCCGCCGTAGTCCTCCCGGGGCCGGAGGCGAGCCTCGCGGAGAACCTCCGCCGCGCCCTCGCTCTCGGGGTCAGGGCGATGGCCGACCCCGTTCTGAATCCTCCGCTCCAGGGGCTCGCCGAGTCGATCTGCCGGTACCGCGAGGTCCATCAGGCGTTTCTTGAGCTGCCTTTATTCTTCGGGGCGGGGAACGTGACGGAGCTCCTCGACGCCGACTCTCCGGGGGCGAACGCCCTCCTCGCCTCCATGGGGGCGGAGGTGGGGGCGGCCGTCCTCTTCACCCCCGAGTACAGCGATAAGGCCCGGGGGAGCATCCGGGAGCTGCGGAGGGCCTCCGAGATGATCCTCCTCGCTGGTGCGAGAAGGAGCCCGCCCAAGGACCTGGGCCTCGACCTTCTGGTCCTAAAGGAGAAGCACCGCCGCCCCGAGGAGGAGATGCCGGAGGAGTACGTGGCGGTGGGGGCGATCCGTCGTGATCTCGGGGAGGTTGAGGTTGTGGTAGAGGAGGAGGGTGGGGGCAGAGGAGGCGGAGACATCGGGGTCGAATTCGGTGGCCCCCGCTGGGAGATGGACCCCGCCGGGAGCTTCAGGATAGGCGTCGCGAAAGGAAAGATCGTGGTCCGCCACGACGCCGTCACCCTGGTGGGCACGTCGGCTCGCGGCCTCCTCGGCGAGATCGTCTCCCGGGGTCTGGTCACCCGCCTCGACCACGCCGCCTACCTCGGCCGGGAGCTGGAGAGGGCAGAGATCGCCATCGGCCTTGGGAGGAGCTATTCTCAGGACGAGCCGCTATTTCCAACAAAGAATTAAATAAGATCGGCTCGTCCACCGACCCCTGATGAACCAGAAATCTTCTGCTATTATAGTAGCGGTCTTCATCGCCGGCATAATGGTGTTATCCGTCTTCTCCGGATACGTCATGCGGGGGGGTGGTCCCCCTGAGATCGTCTCCCGGGGTGCCTGGAACCCCTCCGACTTCGGGGTGGGCGGACGGCTGATCAACTGGGACTTCGAGGGCCTCGGCGACGCCCTGGGGATGTACCCGGAGGACCTGGTCTTCGCCTTCTGGATCAACATGACCGCCTCTGAGAACCTCACCGATGCGGCGGCTCAGGTCCTTCCTCCGACCGTCGCCCTAACCTTCAGAGATCAGTTGAACCTCTACCCCTCACCGATCGACAGCTTCTCCTGGGGGCTCTTCGGCGACGAGTTCGTCGAGTTCCACTGGACTAGGCCCGCCCCCCTGGGGAGCCGTGGCCTATCGGTCGTCTACAACGGCTACCAGATGATGCCCATCGAGTCGACGGATTTATTCAGGGTGATGGGAACCCCCGTCCTCTTCGGGAGCGAGCCGGCCGTTAAAAAGGTCCTGGACGTGCTGTCGGGGCAGGCCTCCACCACCGAGGTTTTCGTCCTCCCCTACGACGAGGCCGACGTCCTCCAGATGTCCTGCCTGGGGAAGGACTCCGTCGAGAACCCGAACATCATGCCGCCCCTGGGGGGAGAGTACGTCGAGTCGTACCTGGGCGCCAGCCCCTCCGATGGCGGCTTCATCCTGACGGCGAAGTACCTCTCCCTCCGCGGGGCGAGCGAGATGAGGGTTCGCGACCTGGCGGAGAGCTGGGGTCTTTCTGTAAGGGATGAGGGGAAGATGGTCACAGTCTCGGGGTTAGTGGAGCCCGGGAACCTGGTCGGGACGCTGGGAGCCTTCGCGGCTCCATAGCGCAACCTTTTTAGCTGGGAAGCGGCCCCCATGAGCTAAGCCATTCTGGGGCGATTTTTGCGATGAATGATGACGGGCACCGCCCTGAAGGAGAATGAATTATGGCAAGACCGATATACGTTAGATTTGACGTTCCAGCTGACCTGGCCTCCAAATCCCTGGAAGCTATCGAGCTCGCTCGGGACACTGGAAGGCTGAAGAAGGGGACCAACGAGACGACCAAGGCCATCGAGCGGGGCGTAGCCAAGCTCGTGGTGGTGGGCGAAGACGTGGAGCCTCCAGAGATCGTCGCCCATATTCCGCCGCTCTGCGAGGAGAAGAAGACCCCCTACATCTACGTAAAGAAGCAGAGCGAGATCGGTTCCGCCTGCGGCATGAGGGTCAAGAGCGCTGCCGTGGCCATCCTGGAGCCGGGGAAGGGAAAGGACATCTTGGACGAGATAGTTCAGAAGGCCCAGGCCCTGAAGTAGGGGTGGTAGCGGATGGCAGACGAATGGGAAGGCGTCCCCGCCGAGGTCATTGAGATCATCGGCAACACCGGGATGCACGGCGAGGCCACCCAGATCAAGTGCAGGATTCTGGAGGGCAGCAACAAGGGCCGCATCATCACCAGGAACTGCATGGGCCCCATAAGGATGGGGGACGTGCTGATGCTGCTCGAGACCGCAAGAGAGGCCAAGAAGCTTACCACCAGGTGAGGTCTCATGGAAGAGAGAAAGTGCTCCTTCTGCAACCGGAAGATCGAGGCCGGCACAGGGAAGATCTACGCCAAAAAGGACGGGACGGTTTACTACTTCTGCTCGTCCAAATGCGAGAAGAACATGATCGGTCTTGGGAGAGTCCCGAGAAGGGTCGAGTGGGCGATCAAAGGGTGGTAGGGCTTGGAGCAGACCTTCGTTATGATCAAGCCTGACGGCGTCCAGCGGGGCCTCGTCGGCAGGATCGTCCAGAGGATCGAGGCGAAAGGGCTGAAGATCGTGGCGATGAAGATGAGGACTCTGCCCCAGGACGTCGCCCGGGAGCATTACGCCGAGCACTCCCAGAAGCCCTTCTTCGGAGACCTGGTGAGCTTCATCACCTCGGGCCCCTCGGTCCCGATGGTGGTGGAGGGGAAAGACGCCATCTCCGAAATGCGAAAGATGAACGGTGCCACAAACCCGACGAAAGCCCAGCCCGGCACCATCCGGGGCGACTTCGGCCTGGACATGGGGAGGAACGTCATCCACGGCTCCGACTCCCCGGAGTCGGCGAAGAGGGAGATCGCCCTCCACTTCGGCGAGGCGGAGCTCTCCAGCTACACCAGGATCGACGAGGCTTGGCTCTACGAGTGAGCTTCTGTCCCTCCGGCAGCTCCCCAGATCTGCCAGGAGGGCGGCCTCGCCGCCATAGGAACTGACGGGGTCCGGATCTGATCCAGCATGAAGCAGAAATCGAGGAAGGCGAAGAAGGGGAAGGGTCAGCCCGAGTCCGACCTGAGAACCCCCATCGTCTGCGTTATGGGCCACGTGGACCACGGCAAGACCACCCTTCTCGACAAGATCAGAGGCACCACCATCGCTGACGGCGAGGCCGGGGCCATAACCCAGCACATAGGGGCGACGGAGATTCCCCTGGCCGTCATCACCGAGGTCTGCGGCCCGCTATTCAGGGGCGACTTCCAGATCCCAGGCCTCCTCTTCATCGACACGCCGGGCCACCACTCCTTCACCTCCCTTCGGAGCAGGGGCGGCTCCCTCGCCGACCTCGCCGTCCTCATCGTCGACGTAAATGAGGGCTTCCAGCCCCAGACTATCGAGTCGATAAACATCCTGAAGCGTTACCGCACCCCCTTCGTGGTGGCGGCCAACAAGATCGATCGGATCTCGGGATGGCTCCCGGTGGAGGGGGCGCCTCTCGCCGCGACCCTCAAGGCCCAGAGCGAGAGGGTTCGGGGAGATCTGGACAACCGGATCTACGAGCTGGTCGGCGAGCTCTACAAGCAGGGGTTCAACTCGGACCGGTACGATCGGATCAGCGACTTCACCAAGAACATAGGCGTCGTCCCCATCAGCTCCATCTCCGGGGAGGGGGTCGCGGACCTGTTGATGGTCCTCCTCGGCCTGGCCCAGAAGTTTTTGAAGGAGAACCTGAAGGTCAGGGCCAGCGGCCCCGGGGTCGGGACGATCCTGGAGGTGAAGGAGGAGCGGGGCCTCGGCACCACCCTCGACGTCATCCTCTACGACGGCGAGTTTCGGTCCGGGGATACCATCGTCGTCGGGACCCTGAAGGAGCCGATCGTCACCAAGATCAGGGCCCTCCTCAAGCCCCGCCCCCTCTCGGAGATCAGGAGCGAGGAGCGGTTTCTTCCCGTAAAGCACGTGGCTGCCGCCAGCGGCGTCAAGGTCTCGGCTCCCAAGATCGAGAGCGCCCTCGCTGGGTCGACCATCAGGGTGGTGAGCGAGGACGAAGATGTCGATGCCGTAGCCCAGGAGATAAGGTCGGAGCTGGAGACGGCGAGGATCGACACCGAGAACGTCGGCGTCATAATCAAGACCGATACCATCGGCTCCCTGGAGGCGCTGGTGGGGGAGCTGGAATCGAAGGAGATCCCGATCCACGCCGCCGACGTCGGCCCCATCACCCGGAGGGACGTGATCCGGGCCGCCGCCATCCAGGACCCCCTCTACTCGGCGGTCCTGGGGTTCAACGTCAAGATCCTCCCCGACGCCCTGACGGAGGTCCAGAAGAGCGACGTGCCGATCTTCCTCTCCGAGGTCATCTACAACCTCCTCGAGAACTACGATGACTGGGTTGAGGACCAGAAGATGAGGATGGAGCAGGAGAGGCTCCAGGCTGTGATCAGGCCCGGGATGATCAGGATCATCCCCGACTACGTCTTCCGGCAGTCCAAGCCCGCCGTCGTCGGCGTCCAGGTGGTGGGCGGCCAGATCACCAACGGCGTCACCCTCATGAGGGAGGACGGGGCGGTGATCGGGACGGTGAAGGGGGTTCAGGCGAGCGGGGAGAACGTCGGATCTGCCAGCGTCGGGAAGGAGGTGGCGGTCTCCATCGACGGCCCCACCGTCGGCCGCCAGATCCACGAGGGGGAGATCCTCTACGTCAACATCCCCGAGAAGCACGTCAAGATCATCGAGGCGGAGCTGAAGCAGAGGTTCTCCGAGGACGAGCTGGAGGCTCTGGAGAAGTTTTTGGAGATCAAGAGGGCGAAAGACCCCTTCTGGGGTCGATGACCCCCAAAAGATCGAGATCTGGACGCCCCTCGTCCCCGTCTGAGTGAGCCGCCTCTTTCCGTTCGATCTATCCTCTCTCTTCAGGACCCCTCCCCCTCTCGGAGGGGGTTTGCCCCGGTCGGGAAGGGCTGGATCGGCTAAACTGAGACTAGATCCAGTTTTTTTCGATTTTTTTGGCGTTTCGGCCCCTCTTCCGATCTTAAATCTTCATAATTATTGTGAACTCGTCTCAAACAGATATAAATCGCCCAGGAGGAGTCTTGAAGGAGGAGGCAGAAAAGAGATGGTAACTTCGTCCAGCAAGGACAAGGTATTCGAAGCGATCGAATCGAAGGGCGTTAAGTTCGTCCGATTGTGGTTCACAGACATCCTAGGCCTGCCGAAGAGCTTTGCCATTTCCCCGTCGGAGCTGGAGGGGGCCTTTGAGGAGGGTATGGGCTTCGATGGCTCCTCGATCCAGGGTTTCGCCCGGATCGAGGAGAGCGACATGGTGGCGAAGCCAGACCCCGAGACCTTCACGATCCTCCCCTGGAGGGCGAAGGAGGGGCAGAACGTCGGCCGGATGTTCTGCGACATCCTGGAGCCGAGCGGCCACCCCTACGCCGGAGACCCGAGGTACGCCCTCAAGAGGAACCTCGCCGCCCTGAAGGAGATGGGCTACGACTACTACGTCGGACCGGAGCTGGAGTACTTCTACTTCAAAGACGATAAGGGGACGGAGATCCTGGACAAGGGCGGCTACTTCGACGCCATGACGACGATGGACGCCGCGAGCAACCTGCGGCGGGACACGATCCTGACCCTGGAGTCGATGGGGATCAACGTCGAGTACAGCCACCACGAGGTGGCCCCGTCCCAGCACGAGATCGACCTCCGGTATCAGGAGGCGCTGAAGATGGCGGACATCGTCATGACCTATAGGATCGTCGTCAAGGAGATCGCCCAGCAGCACGGCTACTACGCCACCTTTATGCCGAAGCCGATCTTCGGGGAGAACGGGACGGGGATGCACGTCCACCAGTCGATCTTCAAGGGCAAGAGGAACGCCTTCTTCGACCCCGGGGACGGGTATCACCTCTCGGACTTCGGGAAGCACTACATAGCCGGCCTCCTCAAGAACGCGCCGGTGATCACCGCCGTAACAAACCAGTGGGTGAACTCCTACAAGAGGCTCGTCCCCGGATACGAGGCCCCCGTCTACATATCCTGGGCGAGGAGGAACAGGTCTGCCCTCGTCCGGATGCCGATGTACAAGCCCGGAAAGGAGAACGCCACCAGGGTCGAGTATCGGAGCCCCGATCCGGGGGCAAACCCGTACCTCGCCTT
Source organism: Methanothrix harundinacea 6Ac (assembly GCF_000235565.1). Lineage (NCBI taxonomy): Archaea > Methanobacteriati > Methanobacteriota > Methanomicrobia > Methanotrichales > Methanotrichaceae > Methanothrix > Methanothrix harundinacea. Next base: position 2,108,174 of record NC_017527.1, on the reverse strand, counting down.
CTCGGTGATGCTGGCGGCAGGGATGGACGGCGTCAAGAACAAGTACGAACTCCCCGAGCCGGTGGAGCGGGACATCTTCAAGATGACCGAGGCGGAGAAGGAGAAGGTGGGGATCAGGTCCCTCCCGGGAAGCCTCATCGAGGCCCTGATGCTGACGGAGAAGAGCGACCTTATAAGAGAGGCCCTCGGCGACCACATCTTCACCAACTTCATCGCCTCGAAGAAGGTCGAGTGGGACGAGTTCAGGACCGACGTCAGCCGGTGGGAGATCGAAAAGTATCTTCCGCTCTTGTAAGCCCCTCCCAGCATGCTCCCCCCGAAGGGCTGCTCCTGGCCCCTCCCGGGGGAGAGCCGATCGGATTCGGCATGAATTGAGACGATCCGGGCGCGGCCCCCACCCTTCCATCACAACGAGAGGTGATATCCACCCTTTGGGGCGCGCCTCGATCGAACCCTCGCCGTCATGCCGTCGATCAACTTTTTTTGTAGCTCATCTCCGGAGGGCCGAGGTTTCCACCCCCAGGGGAGGCGTGGGGTCCTCTCACCCATGATGCGTCGGCTTCTAAGATCATCATAATATGAATTCAGGGTTAAGAATTCTTCATATTGATTATGATAAGAGCATATATTACCACAAATACGCTTATAAAATGAGCAGCTTTCTCCAGATCATGGATCTGCCCATGCGAAGACTCTTGGTCTCATCGGCGCTTTTGGGGATCATCGGGATCGCCTCGGCGGAGTCGGGGGTGAACCCCGCCGACAACGCCTGGGTCCTCTTCAGCGCCGCCCTCGTCCTGCTCATGATCCCCGGGGTGGGGCTCTTCTACGGGGGGATGGTAAGAAAGAAGAACGCCATATCGACGATGATATTCAGCTTTGCGATCATGGGGACGATAAGCCTCCAGTGGATCCTCCTCGGATACACCCTCGCCTTCGGCCCCGACGTCGGAGGCGTCATCGGCGGCCTGGACCACCTGGGCCTCCGGGGAGTCGGGATGGAGGCGATGGAGGGACAATCCATACCCGCCCTCACCTTCATGATATTCCAGGCGATGTTCGCCGTCATCACCGTCTCCCTGATCACGGGAAGCTACGTCGAGAGGATCAAGTTCAGCTCGTTCCTCGTCTTCTCCCTCGCCTGGGCGACCCTGGTCTACGACCCCATAGCCCACTGGGTCTGGGGTGGCGGTTTCCTCTCAGAGATGGGGGTCCTCGACTTCGCAGGCGGGATCGTCGTCCACATCAGCGCCGGAGTCTCGGCCCTGGCGATAGCCATGGTCATCGGGGCGAGGAGGGGCTTCGGCAGGGACCCCATGGAGCCCCACAACATCCCCACGACGGTTCTGGGGGCCTCCCTCCTCTGGTTTGGGTGGTTTGGGTTCAACGCCGGATCCGCCCTCGCCGCTGACGGGATCGCCGCCAACGCCTTCGTCGCCACCAACACCTCGGCGGCCGCAGCGGCCACCACGTGGATGATCCTCTCGTGGCGGGACCGGGCACCGAGCGCCCTCGGGATCGTCACCGGAGCCGTGGCGGGGCTCGCGGCCATCACCCCTGCAGCCGGTTTTGTGACCCCCATAGCCGCGGTGCCGATAGGCGTGGGCGCCGCCATCGTCGGCTACTATGCGATCCTCTTCATCCGGGGCGGCAAGAAGGTGGACGACTCCCTGGACGTCCTCGCCTGCCACGGGATCGGGTCGACCTGGGGGGTCGTCGCCACCGGGATCTTCGCCTCGATCGGGGCGACGGGCCTCCTCGCGGGAAACCCGTCGCAGCTTGCGGTCCAGGCCGCGGCCGCAGCCTTCGTCTGGATCTACTCCTTCGTCGTCACCTTCGGGATCGCCAAGGCGGTGGACGCGGCGATGGGCCTTCGGGTTGGGACCGACGAGGAGGCGGTGGGCCTCGACATCAGCCAGCACGGCGAGGGGGCTTACGTCTGAAGGCCGGTAAGATGGTGAGTTTGAGGTGTGGAGTTCGAGGCGGATCGAGGAGGATTCTCTTATGAAGAAGGTCGAGGCGATAATAAGGCCCGAGAGGCTGAGCGCAGTGAGGGAGGTCCTGGACAAGAACGGCTTTCCCGGGATGTCGGCGACGGAGATCAAGGGGCGCGGCCGCCAGAAGGGGGTATCCCTCCAGTGGCGGGCCGGAGACTACAAGGTGGAGTTCCTCCCGAAGGTGAAGCTGGAGGTGGTGGTGGAGGACGGGGATGCCGACCGGATCGTCGACCTGATCTGCGATGCCGCCCACACCGGCGAGGCGGGGGACGGGAAGATCTTCGTCTACCCCGTGGTGGACGTGGTGAGGGTTCGGACGAAGGAGAGGGGGTCGGGGGCGGTATAGTTAGGCCCCTTCTCCCCTGGAGCGGGTGTCCTTTCAGCTAAGTGTATCTTATGTCGTCGACGTAGATCGTCGCCCCTTCGGGGTTATCCCCTCCATCCAGCCGGAGGCTGAAGAGCCCGCTGATGGAGGAGAGGTCTCTTCCCCCCAGATCGATGGCAAACTCCCTCCAGCCGTCCGTCAGAGTCACCTTCATATCGTCGGAGGCGGAGTCGGCGACCCCATTTCTGTCCGGCTCGTACCCGTAGCCGAAGGTCACGACCTCGCCGCCCCGGCCGCCCCGGGCCGCGAAGGAGAGGGTCTGAGAGCCCGTGAGGTCGAGGCCGATGCCGGGACCCCTTCTCCAGTCGCCGGTGGCCTGGACGAAGACGCCGGCCCACGCCTCGGCGGAGCTGTCGTAAGTCGCCCTGGCGCAGATATCTCCGCTATGGGGGTCCTCGTCGGAGAAGGGGTCCACCGTCAGGGAGTCGGACCCGCCATCGCTGCCCATGAGCCCGGACCAGGGATATGTCAGAGGGATCTCATCGTATACTACGGTCTCTGCGGATGCGGCCAAGAGCCCGGTCATCAGATAAAGGGTCAAAACCAATATAATGGTCTTCATATCAAATTCTCTCCATGCTATTTCATCCTGATTTTTGGCCTTCTGGCAAGCTCATCTCTCAGCTTTCCTCGGCCGTCTCGTTATCCCCGATCTCGGTGGAGTTGTCGGGACTTTCGGCATCTTCTGACATGTTGTGGCCGGAACCCTCCCTTGATTTCTCATCCGGATCTTTCGTTTCGATTTCAGCCAGCTCGAGGGTCTCTTTCGCATCGCCCGTATCGCCGATCAGATATTTGTGGTGGTGATCCCGTACTTCAACCCTGACCCGTTTTGTCCCAGCGTCGCTCCCAGATCTCTCCCAGTAACATTCATCTTCCGTCGACCAGTTGCAGATAATATCCCAGCCGTTGCTCAGATTATTAAACTGCGAGAACTTGTACTCGATTTCGTCGCCGTCGGGGTCGGTTGCCTTTGCTTTAAGCAACACCTTCGATCCATCTTCTCGTCCGGCTTCGAAGGTTTCGATCTCAGGAGGTCTGTTCTCTGGAGCTATTATGTATTCCCTGTGGGTGGTGGTGTTCAGGTCTTTCTTATCGTAGACGATGACGTCGATGTAGTTGGGGCCGCTATCCATCGGCGTTGTACGCCAGCTCCAGGAATTATTGTTTTCCGGTCCCTTGACTGTAATCCACTTATCGTTGGTGGCAGGGCCCTTCCGACGAAACTCATATCTGAGGTCGTTGTCGTCTTCAGGATCAAAAGCATGAACTGTGATGAAGATCCGACTTCCTACTGTGTATTCGCCTGCGTCTGGTTGAATCTCCTTTATTCTTGGGGGTTTGTTCGCCATGTAAAGGCCAGAAGAGCCCGCGACGATCAAAATTAATCCTATGGCTGCCAGGGCCTGGGCCTGCCTCCCCGTCAGGGCGAGGGACTGCTTGATGACCGCTGATATCAAGGGCGGGCAGATCGCAGCAATCACCAGGATCAGGCCCAGAATAATAGCAAATTTATATGCTAGTGGGGTGGACTGTACGATGCTCACGACGGATTCCAGCATTCCTATTCATCTCCGACTTGTTTCGATAATATAAGCCATCCAGACCGCATCCATGCTGTCAAAGAAAGCTCATACTAAAAAAGCATTTTGGAATGATGGGCGGGAGAACATGCGTCCGCCTTTGCTGGAGTCCCCGCCGGAGGCGGCGCGAGGGCCGTCGGTGGAGGTCATCATACTGCGCTTGAGGATTCCTAAAAACCTAGCATGTCTATGGAAAACATTATATACTAATATATACATGAATAGTGCATGAGTTCTTTTACTGCATGGGGCCTTCGAGAAGCTTACAAGAACGTAGAGAAGCTGGGCGATAGGCTTTCAAAGATAACGAACTTGATCGAGTGGGAACCATTTCGACCAATTCTTGAAGAGATGTATCATAATAAAACCGAACGAGGTGGAAGGCCGAACTTTGATGTTATCCTGATGCTCAAGGTGCTTTTGCTCCAGCAGTGGTACGGGTTGAGCGACCTCGAGACTGAAAAGCAGATTTCGGATCGAATATCTTTTATGAAATTCTTAGGATTTCCTGATTCTATACCCGATTCCAGGACGATATGGCTTTTTCGCGAGCGGATGGCCCAGACGGGAAAGGATGAGTCCGTTTGGGAAGAGCTCCAGAGACAGCTCGATTTTAAAGGGCTTCAGGTAAAAAGAGGAACCATTCAGGATGCAACGTTTATAGAGGCCGACCCAGGAGGTTCAAAGAAACCAAGAAGAGAGACCGCTAGGACTCGTCGGAGCAGGGATGGAACTTGGGCTAAGAAGGGTGAGGAACTCCATTTTGGTTATAAACTTCATTCTAAAGTCGATATCGATTACGGCCTGATAAGGAGCATCGAATCGACAACTGCTTCGGTGCACGATAGTCGGGTTGATCTATCGGTTGAAGGAGAGGTGGTCCTCAGGGACAAAGGATATTTCGGTGTGAAGGCTAAGGGAAACGACTTCACAATGAAACGTGCAGCAGCGGGTCATCCTCTAAGCGATCTCGATAAGCTGCGAAACCGCTTGATTAGCAAACTGAGATTTCCGGGCGAACGTCAGTTTGCTGTTATTAAAAGAGTGTTCCGAAGCGCGCATGTAATGGTAACGACGATCCCGAGAGTTCACGTTAAAATGGTATTCACTGCCTTTGCTTTCGACTTATACCAGCTATGTACACTTAAAAATGCTGAAATCGTCTCAAAATAGCGGTAGCTATCGACGAAAAACGAGGAAAAGGATCGAGAATCGACTAAGAGCGGAGAACGAGCTAAAATAAGAGACGGATCCGAGATAATTAAAGAATGGGCAATGGTAAATAGGAATACTCGCTTGTTCCCTTTTATAAAAGTCCCCGCCTTCTTATTCGCCCCCGGCGCGGCGGCGGCGCCGGAGCCCCGGACCCCCGGCCTCTCCCGGCGCGAGGGGGCGGGGGCGGTCTCCTCCCCGACGGGGGGGGGCGCGAATCCTCGGCGGCGAGGTTGAGGGTGGGGCCGTGGACGGCACTGGTGGTAATCCGGGTCGTCCGCGGGGAGGCTGGAGAATGATGATAAAGGTCGATGGCATCATTCCTCTGGCAGAAGGGGGATAATTTTTAATAACCAGAACATTGAAGATAAATTAGCCCAACGATATGGAAGCTAAATATAGTTCTTTTTCCATCGGTGAACCTGATTGTTTATCATCACTAACACACAAGTTCACATAATTTTTGATCTCATTTTATTTCGACTGAAAGATCTTCCTCGTTATAGCCGAACAATATAATAATATTCTTTGATAGTCTTACAATTGTATTTGCACTAAGATTGATCTCAACGTATATGTCTGTACCCTTTATTCGTTCTGATGATCTCAATTGATCGGGATCTTTTGTGAAATAAGGTCGTTTACGGCCCGTTAATGAGAGAACTTGTTCGAATTCGTCTTTATGCGACGTTTGCATGATCTCACACACCTTGAGAAGCAAGTTTCTCCAAGAATCTACCTCGTATTTAACTCCTCTTAATTCAAAGGAGCTGACATTTGTTCCTCTAAATCCCTGAAGTTCTTGGGCAGGAAAATTCTCATCATAATATTCTACAATACATTTTAAATCATCGGAATACTTATATATGTCATCTATATAATTAATAGGCACGGATTGTTCGTTCTTGTTTTTATCAAATAGTCCTAAGTATTTCTGCGATGTATTAAAGTAAAGGCGACAAATCGGCTTTCGGTTATTATTATCCAAAAGAACATTACAATAACTTTTAACATCTCTGATCGTAACTCGCTTAGGGTCAATAAAACTGCGTAAGATCGTCTTAACTATATAATATCCTTCGTATTCTTCTTCAGTTGTTATAATCTCTTCGCCTGGTTGCTTCTCTATAATGATCTGTTCTATAGGCTCATTCCGAATCATTTCACCTTCAGAAATTACTCTCTCTTCTACAAGGGCATATTTCAATCTCTCGTTGATCTTATCATTAATGAACTGCTTCAACGCCTTCTTTGTGATCTGGTAAAATTGTTCTCTTACTGGTTGTGTCATTCTGCCTGAATACACCTGAGATGCAAAAAATTTGACGAATTCGTCTGATGGATCTTTGGTTTGTTCCTCTATAATTTTCTTAATTTCCTTTGTATATTTAAGCTCAGATGCTGTAGTGAGTATCGAATCCAAATTAAATGATGATTTTGTAAACTTCTTCAACTCTTCGACGAGCGATTCATCGATGTCGAGCATATTAAATTCGAAGAATGGTTTATCATCCATTTTATTTTGCTTTTCCAGATCTGAGTAGAACCTATAAATTATGCCGTTAGTTAGTACACCAAATCGACCATCAGTTACGCTGAAATATCGATATAGTTGAGATGCATGTTCCTTTTCTAAATCAGAACCGCACCATTTGCACTCAAATAGTATAATTGGTTTTCCATTCATAAGTATAGCGTAATCCACTTTTTCTCCTTTTTTGGTCCCGACATCAGCGGTGAATTCAGGTACAACTTCAGTAGGATCAAACACGTTGTATCCTAAAGCTGTTATGAATGGTAAAACTAGAGCATTCTTCGTAGCTTCTTCAGTTTGGATATGTTCGACCTTGTTCGGAATTCGAGCCGCCAATTCACGGATTTTGTCGATGAAGTCCATTTAGTTCTCCCTCAAAACCAAATGAAATTTCTCACAAGAAAAATGTTTCGGTATTATTGCATAATTGAATCGATGATTAAACTAAACCCTCCCATTAAGAATCCCAAAGCTTACTTAGTATCAATCTCTCCGGTCTCAATAAGTTAAATTAGATTATAATTAACTTTTTTATCCATGGCAACAGGCCGACTATTCCAGTCATGTAATATATACACTCTCTCTTTATTTGAGTATAACATTTAAATACCCCCGCTCCCCGCCACCCATCGCTCATATGCCCCGCCAGCCTCTCGCCGGAGCCCTCCTCTTCGCCGCCGGGGCCGTCGCCCTCCTGGACCTGGCCCTCTACTTCGCCCTGGGTCCGTCGAGCCCCTTCGCCGCCTTGGGGATCGGCGGGCTGGAGCGGTGGGTGGCTTATCCCATCATCCTCTGGACCGTGGGGTTCGGGGGGGCATCTGATGGGCCCCAGCCCTTCGGGCCGATCCGGATCGGAATGATCCGGAGGAGATAGATCTCTCCGAGATCTCCGGTTGAGACACTCCTCAGCCTTCGATCAATGATCTCCCGCCATTCTTCTCATCTGGAGGGGGATCGACCCCCCCCCGCCCCCTTCATAATTGTTATGAACCTTTCTCAAACCTTCTCAAATACCTATAATACATTTATTAAGCCTACCTTCAGGCTGCACACCATCGAATCGAGAAGGAATGGAGAAGGATCGGACCGATGGATGGAGTATCGGATCATTATGCCACGGAAGAGAAGAACCCGCAGAGAGCTTTACACCAAGGAGATCGCAGCCTGCTCCATCTTCGGGGCTATGAACCGGGACGGCGACCGGTTTACAGGAGAGGGCGTCATGAAGGCGATAGCCAACATGCACGTCCGGGGCAACGGCCTCGGCGGGGGGTTTGCCGCCTACGGCATCTACCCGGAGCACCGAGACTGCTACGCCCTCCACCTGATGTTCACAGGTCCTAGCCCCCAGGCGAAGAAGGACGCAAAAAAGGAGTTTGAGGCCTTCCTCTCCCGCCGGTTCGACCTCTTCTTCGACGAGGAGATCCCCACCGACGAGGCGGTCCCGGTGAGAGACCCGCCCCTGATCTGGCGGTACTTCGTCCTCCCCCGGATCGACCCCGCCTCCGAGGAGGAGGAGGGGGACTACATCGTCAGGTCGATCATGGAGGTGAACGGCAAAATCGAGAACGCCTACATCTTCAGCTCCGGCAAGAACATGGGCTGCTTCAAGGGCGTCGGCTACCCCGAGGAGATCGGCGAGTACTTCATGCTCGACCGGACTTACCGGGCCCACACCTGGACCGTCCACGGGAGGTTTCCGACCAACACCCAGGCCTGGTGGGGCGGCGCTCACCCCTTCAGCCTCCTGGACACGACGATCGTCCACAACGGCGAGATCTCGTCTTACGGCACCAACCGCTGGTACCTGGAGATGTACGGCTACGCCTGCACCCTCCAGACCGACACCGAGGTGATCGCCTACGCCGCCGACCTCCTGATGAGGCGGCAGAGGCTCCCCATCGAGGTGGTCGCCAAGATCCTCGCCCCGCCGATCTGGAACTCCATCGACAGGATGCCGGAGAAGGAGAGGAGGCTCTTCACCACCCTCCGGATGGTCTACGGGCCGCTCCTGATGAACGGCCCCTTCGCCGTCATCATCGGCCAGACCGGCCGGATGATCGGCCTCACCGACCGGATAAGGCTGCGGCCCCTGACGGCCGCCACCAGCGGGGAGATGTTCTACATCTCCAGCGAGGAAGCGTCTATAAGACTGATATCGCCCCACCTCGACCGGGTCTGGACCCCCAATGGGGGGGAGCCGGTCGTCGGCGAGCTCTATAGCATGAGAAAGGATCAGCCATGAAATCTTTCGTCTTTCCCGAGTTCCAGGTCATCAGGGACGAGGAGAAGTGCGGCCAGTGCAGGGGATGCGAGAGGCAGTGCGCCTTCGGGACCCACACCTACGACCCGGCAGCCGACCGCCTCGTCTCCGACGACCGCAAGTGCGCCGGATGCCAGAGGTGCGTCATCTTCTGCCCCAAGGACGCGATAGAGGTCAGGCCGTCGCCTTCGTTCTACCGGCCGAACGCCTCCTGGTCTCGCGAGAAGATCGAGGACCTCAAGAGGCAGGCGGAGACGGGGGGGGTCCTCCTGACGGGGTGCGGGAGCGACAAGCCCTTCCGGATCTACTGGGACCACATCGTCCTCAACGCCTCCCAGGTGACCAACCCCTCCCTGGACCCCCTGCGGGAGCCGATGGAGCTTCGGACCTTCCTGGGGAGGAAGCCGGACATGATGGACATCTCCGCCGACTCCGGGGAGGTCGAGATCAGGACGGAGCTCAGCCCCAACCTGGTGGTGGAGACCCCGATCCTCTTCTCGGCGATGTCCTACGGGGCGATCAGCTACAACGCCTTCAAATCCCTGGCGACGGCCGCCTGCAAATCCAAGACCTACTTCAACACCGGCGAGGGCGGCCTCCCCCGGGAGATGAGGGAGGAGTTCGGCCGGTGCGCCATCGTCCAGGTCGCCAGCGGCCGCTTCGGGATCGACGCCGAGTACCTCAACATAGCTCAGGCGGTGGAGATCAAGGTCGGCCAGGGGGCGAAGCCCGGGATCGGGGGTCACCTCCCCGGCGAGAAGGTCTCCCTCTCGGTCGCCGAGACCCGGATGATCCCCCAGGGGACCGACGCCATCTCCCCCGCCCCCCACCACGACATCTACTCCATCGAGGACCTCTCGACCCTCATCACCGCCCTCAAGGAGGCGACCAACTACGAGAAGCCGATCTCCGTCAAGATCGCGGCGGTCCACAACTTCGCCGCCATAGCCTCGGGAATTGTGCGCGCAGGCGCCGACATCATCGCCATCGACGGCCTCCGGGGCGGGACGGGGGCCGCCCCCAAGGCGATCCGGGACAACGTGGGGATCCCGACGGAGCTCGCCATCTCCTCCCTCGACCGGAGGCTCCGGGAGGAGGGGATCAGGAACCGGTGCTCCATCATCTCCGCCGGCGGGATCCGGTGCAGCTCCGACGTCATAAAGGCGATCGCCCTGGGGGCCGACGCCGTCTACATAGGGTCGGCGGCCCTCATCGCCATGGGCTGTACCCTCTGCCAGAAGTGCTACACCGGAAAGTGCAACTGGGGGATCTGCACCCAGGACCCCCGCCTCTCCGGGAGGCTGAACGTGGAGATCGCCTCAGAGAGGCTCAGCAACCTCATATCCGCCTGGTCCCACGAGATCCGGGAGATGCTGGGGGGGATGGGGATCAACGCCCTCGAGAGCCTCCGGGGTAACAGAGACCACCTCCGGGGAATTGGGCTGTACGAATGGGAGCTGGACGTCCTGGGGATCAAGGGCGCGGGAGAGTGATGAAGATGGCCAGAGCAGCACTATCAGAACCTTTGATAAATTCGGATCAAGCGGGTGAAGAGATGATGGCAGCCCAGATCGACGCCGCCGATGTAAAGACCAAAGAGCTGAACGACCGGCTGAGGGAGCTCCTCCTCTCCGGCGCCAAGAGGGTCAGCATCAGGAACGTCTGCGGCCAGCGGTACATCGGGACCCGCCTCTACACCCCCCAGGGGCTGAGGATGGAGATCGAGGTCTTCGGGACGGCTGGAAACGATCTAGCCGCCTTCCTCTACGGCCACCGGATCGCCGTCCACGGGAACGCCCAGGACGGGGTCGGAAACACCATGGACGCCGGGGAGGTGATCGTGCGGGGCCGGGCCGGAGACGTCCTCGGCTTCTCGATGCGCGGGGGAGAGATCTACGTCCGGGACGGCTGCGGCTATCGGGCCGCCCTCCACATGAAGGAGTACGAGGGGAAGAGGCCCGTCCTCGTCGTAGGCGGGAGGTCCCAGGACTTCCTCGGCGAGTACATGGCCGGGGGGGTGGTCATCGTCCTGGACCTGGCGGGCGAGAGCCACGACGCCCATTTCATAGGGACCGGGATGCACGGGGGGGTCATCTACCTCCGGGGCTCCGTCGAGGAGTCCCAGGTCGGAGACCAGGTGGAGATATCGCCGGTGGACGACGCCGACAGGGCGGTCCTCGCCGATTACGTCACCCGGTTCCTGGAGCGCTTCCCCGAGACGGAGGTGACCAAAGAGGAGATACTGGCCTCGGGGTTCGTCAGGCTCACCCCCAGGTCGAGGAGGCCCTACGGGAACCTCTATGCTTACTGAACGTTGCATAGTAATGTCGGATGTAAATCGACTGCTTCGAGGATCGAGATGACCAAGGTGCTTGTTCCAACGGTCTGCCCCTATTGCGGTGCAGGCTGCGGATTTTTCGTTTCGGTGGAGCGGGGCAAAGCCGTCGGGATGGAGTACATGCCGGGCCATCCCGTCAGCGAGGGGGCCCTCTGCTCCAAGGGGAATGCGGCCCTGGAGTTCCTCCGCCATCAGGATCGGCTCACCACCCCCCTGAGGAGGAGGGGGGAGGGTTTCGTCAGGATCTCCTGGGAGGAGGCCCTCGGCCTCATCGCCCGGGGGCTCGGCGACGTCATCAGGAGGGACGGCCCCGGTGGTGTCGCCTTCCTCGCCTCCTCCAAATGCACCAACGAGGAGAACTACCTCCTCCAGAAGCTCGCCCGCCTACTGGGGACGCCTCACGTCGACAACTGCGCCCGGCTCTGCCACGCCCCCTCGGTGGTGGGTCTGAACCGGACCCTGGGGGCGGCGGGGATGACCAACCCCATCCCCGACATTGGGAGCTCCAAGTGCATATTCATCATCGGGTCGAACCTGGCGGAGAACCATCCCGTCATAGCCCGCTGGGTCCACCGGGCCCACGAAGACGGCGCTGTGGTGATCGTCGCCGATCCGAGGGAGACCCCCACCACCTGGATGGCGGACCTCTTCCTCCAGCTGACGCCGGGGACGGACGTCGCCCTCCTCTCCGGGATGGCCCACGTCATAATAGCGGAAGGGCTCATCGACGGAGATTACATCGCCAGGAATACCAGAGGCTTCGAGGCCTTGAGGGAATCGGTCAGGAGTTCCTCCCCTGAGAGGATCTCTGAGATCACGGGCGTCCCCCCCGACGATATCGTCCGGGCGGCGAGGGCCTACGCTTCGTCCCCCGCTTCTTCGATCCTCTACTCCATGGGGATCACCCAGCACAGCACGGGGACGGATAACGTCCAGGCCATCTCCAACCTCGCCCTCATCACTGGCCACCTGGGGCGGCCCGGGACGGGGGTGATGCCGCTGCGGGGCCAGAACAACGTCCAGGGAGCCTGCGACATGGGGGCCCTCGCGGAGTTCTATCCCGGCTACGGGAGGTCCGACGACCCCGAGACGATCCGGCGCTTCTCCTCCGCCTGGGGGGTCCCGGCTCTGCCGAAGGGCCCCGGCCTCACTGCGACGGAGATGATCTGCGCCGCCGCCTCCGGGGATATCAGGGCGATGTACATCCTCGGGGAGGATCCGGCCAACTCCGATCCCTGCAGCCAGAAGGTCCACCAGGCCCTCGAAGATCTCGATCTTCTGGTGGTCCAGGACATATTCATGACGGCGACGGCCAGGCTCGCCGACGTCGTCCTTCCGGGGGCGGTCTGGGCCGAGAAGGAGGGGAGCTTCACCAACACCGAGCGGCGGGTCCAGTGGAGCTCGAAGGCCGTAGATCCTCCGGGGGAGGCCCTTTCGGACCTGGAGATCATAGCCGCCGTCGGCAGGTCTCTGGGCATCGACCTCGGCTCTCCGGACGCCGCCTCAGTATTGGCGGAGATCAACCGGACCGTACCCCAGTACGCCGGCATAACCCGGGAGAGGCTCGGTGAGGGGGGGCTCATCTGGCCCTGCCCCGACCCCCACCACCCCGGAACCCCGATCCTCCACTCCGCCGGCTTCAAGCTCGCCGACGGCCGCGCCTCCATCGTCCCCGTCCGATACCGGCCGGCGGCAGAGGGACCGGGGCGGGAGTACCCCCTCCTCCTCACCACAGGAAGGGTGGCCGTCCACCACAACGCCGGGTCGATGACCCGGAGGAGCCCCTCCCTCCTCCGTCGCGAGCCGGACCTATTCGTGGAGATCAACCCCGCCGACGCTTTTCCCCTCCGGATCGCCGGGGGGGACCCGGTCCTGGTGGAGACTCCCCGGGGAGGGGCCGAGGCCCTAGCCCGCCTGACGGACCGGGTGAAGCGGGGGGTGGTCTTCATGCCCTTCCACTTCCCCGGGACGAACCGCCTCACCTCGGAGGCCACCGACCCCGAGGCGAGGATCCCGGAGTTCAAGGTCTCCGCCTGCAGGATAGTTCGGAGGGATTGAATGGCAGTTTACGTAGACATAAGGAGATGTATAGGATGCCGCTCCTGCGAGGTGGCCTGCGAGCGGGTCCACGGAGGCCGGGGGCACGTCCACGTCCACTTCGTCGGAGACTCCGCCTCCGTCCCCATACTCTGCCACCACTGCGAGGAGGCCTCCTGTGCTGCAGCCTGCTTCTCCGGAGCCCTCCACAAGGAGGGGAGCCGGACGGCCTTCGACGTGGAGAAGTGCACAGGATGCGGATTGTGCAGCCTGGCCTGCCCCTTTGGGGTGGTCTGGACCGAGAAGATCGCCCACAAGTGCGACCTATGCGAGGGGCGGGCCGAGCCGACCTGCGTCACCACCTGTCCCGCCAACGCCCTCACCACCGACTTCGATCTCCTCTCCCACCGGGCCCGGTCCCGGGCGGCTCGGGCCGTCGCCACGGGGGGCCGGAGATGATCCGGATCGATCTCCGCCTCTGCATCGGCTGCCTCTCCTGCTCCAACGTCTGCCCGAGCCAGAACATCCTCCGGACGGAGACGGCGGAGGAGAGGAGGATCCTCTGGAAGAGGTGCCGAGAGGAGTGCGACCTCTGCGTGGAGCACTGCCCCGCCAGGGCTCTCTCCCTCGTCCCCTTCGATGAGGCGGTTCCGGAGCCGGAGGCGTCCTTCGACCTCGTCGCCTGCAGGATCTGCGGCCGCCGCTACGCCACCGAGCCGATGCTCCGGAGGGTCGAGGCTTCCCTCCCCCAATCCCAGAACCCCGAATGGGTCCGGGCCTGCCCGACCTGCCGTCGGATCACGGAGGCGGAGCGGGCGACGGGGGAGATGGTGGCGGGGAGGCTAAAAAGGGCCCCTGGATGGGGCGGGGCGGAATGAATTTAATATTTATAGGGCCGTCCGAAAAGTTATATATGGCCGGGGGCCGCTATGGGGCTTCCGGCGAGGCTTTAGATCTTGATCTGCGCCATCGGGTGAACGAGACTTGACGATTGGAGTAGTCGATTACGGCGTCGGAAACCTCTTCAGCATTTACAATGCCCTGGAGCGGATCGGGGCGGGGCCGAAGATAGCCACTGAGCCGGAGGAGCTGGCGGGGTTCGATGGGATCGTCGTCCCCGGGGTGGGGTCCTTCGGGAGGTGCATGAGGCAGCTCTCTCGCTTCGAGCCTGCCCTCCGGGAGGCCCTTGAAGAGGGGAGGCCGATCCTCGGAATCTGCGTCGGGATGCAGGTCCTCTTCGAGAGGAGCGAGGAGAGCCCCGAGGAGGGGCTCGGATGGATCGATGGCGAGGTCGTCCGCCTCCCGGCCTCGGTCCTCGTCCCCCAGATGGGGTGGAACACCCTCTCGATAAAGAGGGAGGTGGAGATCCTGGATGGGATCTCCGACGACGACTTCTTCTACTTCGTCCACTCCTACCACTGCGTTCCCGGGGACGGGAGGGTGGTGGCCGCCACCTGCGACTACGGCCAAAAGATCGCCGCGGCGATATCGGTGGAGAGCCTCTTCGCCGTCCAGTTCCACCCCGAGAAGTCGGGGGAGAAGGGGCTATCCATCCTCAGGAACTTCGGGAGGCTCGCCCGATGTTAGCGAAGAGGATAATACCCTGCCTCGACTGCGACCTCGCCGTCCCCCAGGGGAGGGTGGTGAAGGGGATCGAGTTCAAGGAGATCAGGTACGCCGGGGTCCCCTGGGAGCTCGCCACCAGGTACTACGAGGAGGGGGCCGACGAGATCGTATTCCTCGACATCACCGCCTCCTCGGAGAGGCGGGAGACGATGAAGAACGTCATCAGGGCCACCGCCAAGAACGTCTTCATCCCCCTGGCCGTCGGCGGCGGGATCAGGGCCGTCGAGGACGTCCGGGCGGTCTTCCAGGCCGGGGCCGACAAGGTCACCGTCAACACCGCCGCCCTGAAGCGGCCCGGCCTCATATCCGAGATCGCCGGGGAGTACGGGAGCCAGGCCTGCGTCGTCGCCATCGACGCCAAGAGGAGGGACGGGCCGGGGGAGGGCAGAATCTCGGTCTCCACCCCGGAGGGCGACTCCTGGTTTGAGGCCTCCTTCTACGGCGGGAGGGAGTTCTCCGGGGTCGACGCCATCGCCTGGGCGATGGAGGCCGAGAGGCTCGGCGCCGGGGAGATCCTTCTCACCAGCATGGACCGGGACGGGACCTACGACGGCTTCGACGTGCCCCTGACCGACGCCGTATCGAGGAGGGTCAGGATACCGGTCATCGCCTCGGGGGGGTGCGGAAACCCCGACCACATCTTAGAGGTCTTCTCGAAGACGGGGGCGTCGGCCGCCCTCGCCGCCAGCATATTCCACTACGGGGAGTGGGGGGTCGGCGAGGTGAAGAGCCGCCTCGCCGAGAGGGGGATAAACGTCCGGATTTGAAAAACCCCGGACGCCGGATCGCCCTCCAGGACGGGCGGCACCGTCAGGTTTATAGACGCCGGACCGGTCTAATCCTGGGGAAGTCTGAGGTGTCGAATTGATCTCGCTGACGAAAGCGCCCTGCAACCTGGTCCTGGAGATAAAATCCTTCGCCGACAGCTTCGGCTGGGCGAAGAGGCTGGAGTCGATGGGGATAAGGAAGGGACAGAGGGTCCGGAAGATCGCCTGCCAGCCCTTTGGGGGGCCGGTGGTGATCGAGATCGGGGGATGCTGCGTATCCATGGGGAGGGGGATCGCCTCCAAGATCGACGTGGAGGTGGTCTCGGAGGCGGCCGACCAGAGAGAGGCCCCCACCGGGGCTCTCAGATAGATCCTAAAGGATGGATGGGGGGCCGGGGGATTTTAGCCCGATATCAGCTCTTTTAGCTTCTGGATGCTCTCCATCGTCTGGGCCGACTCCTGCTGCTTCTCTTCTTCGAAATGCCTGATCACCTCGTCGATGGGGGTGAGAAGGGAGTAGACCTTCATCGGCCTGCCTTTGCCCCCCCTCCTCACCTCCTTCTCGCTCACCCAGCCGTTGTCGCGCAGCGATCGCATCGCGATGCTCACCTCGGGCTGCCTCAGGTTTGAGCCCATCTCGATGTCCCGGGAGGAGGCCTCCTCCACGTTGGCCAGGTAGGTTATCAGGATGGCCACATTCCTCTGCACGCCGAGGCTCCGCAGGGTCTCAGCAAACTCGAGGTCCTTATCGTCCAGCACCTTCACTGTGCTCTCCTTCATCGTCGTCACCGGGGGATTATTTTAATTTTCAATCTAACAAAACCTTAATCATATAAATAATTTATTTCGACGGGCATTACATTAATAAAAAATGGGCCCTTCTCTGGATGGATATGGGAGATGGCTCCCCTTTTTCTCTGAGGTCGCGTCAAATTTCGAGGTGCGGAGAAGGAGAGATGCCACGGGGACGATGAGATGGTTTGATAATAGGGCGGGATGCGGGAGAGCTCGGCAGGGCCCCCTACGAGGGCCCTGCAACCCCCCTCACGCCGTCTATGCGAAAGAACGTCATGACGGCCGAAGCGGACTATCGAAGGATCGGATCCGTCCGATCGGCTCAGAACCGCCTCGGTGATCTTGCAGGCCTGTGCTTCTGATAGCATTCGCTGCAGTATACCGGCCTCGATCCGTCGGGCTTGAAGGGAACTTTCGTCTCCTTTCCGCAATCCGCGCAGACCGCGTCGTGCATCTCTCTGGGGCCTCTGTCGAAGCCGCCTCTACGTCCACCACGTCTATCATCCATTATATTCACGCGCCTTTTTGGTCTTCGATTCCGAAGAACCGACGGTGCTAGCGAGATCCCCAAAGAGGTCATCTGCGCAAGCTGATACGGCTCCTCCCGCCATGAAGATATACCTGTTGGTGGCACCGGCTAGGTCCCGATGCCGCCTCCCACCGGGAGGGGCTTTGGGCCTCTCCGAACGTTCTAAATAGCCCCTCTCCCTCCGATAAAAGGCCATGACTGCGAAGCCTCCCGCCTTCCGGCCGTACCCCCCCATCGCCAATTCCCTCCTCGTCCTCGCCCTCCTCTCAGCCCTGGTGGCGGGCTGCCTCGGTGGGCCCTCCGTCGGCATGGCCCCTCCGGTTTACGGCTATAGGGTGGTGGCCGCCTATCCTCACGACCCGGAGGCCTTCACCCAGGGGCTCGCCTTCCGCGACGGCCTCCTCTACGAGGGGACCGGCCTTTACGGCAGGTCGGAGATCCGCGAGACGGTCCTGGAGACGGGGGAGGAGATCCGATCTAGGGGCCTTCCGCCCTCCCTCTTCGGCGAGGGGATCGCCCTCATCGACGATGAGCTTCTCCAGCTCACCTGGAGGTCGGGGGTCGGCCTGGTCTGGGATCTGGAGAGCTTCACCGTCGTAGGGGCCTTCTCCTATCCGACAGAAGGATGGGGGATAACCGCCGACGGCCAAAGGCTCATCATGAGCGATGGGTCCTCGACCCTCAGGTTTCTGGACCCAGAGACCTTCGAGGTGACGGGGTCCCTGGAGGTGGAGGCGGATGGGAAGCCGCTTTTGGGGCTGAACGAGCTGGAGTGGGTCGACGGTCTCATCTACGCCAACGTCTGGAAGGCCGATGAGATCGCCATCATATCTCCGGGTTCGGGGAGGGTGGTGGGCTGGATCGACCTCGCCGGCCTCCTCTCCGAGGAGGAGAGGGAGAGGGGCGACGTCCTAAACGGGATCGCCTACGATCCCGCCTCGGGACGGCTCTTCGTCACAGGGAAGCTCTGGCCCTGGGTCTTCGAGATCGAGGTCGTAGCTTCGGGCTGACGGAAGGTTCCGGCCTGGGTAATCTTAATACCGATCAGGGCCATGGTGCGCTCAGAGGTTTAAGTATGCTCAGAGATTTCTCAAATAAATTCGCCATCGGCGCCTCCCTCGCCCTGGCCATATTATTATCGGCGGGGCTCGTCCAGGCGGTAGTCACCGATGACGTCAACTTCAGCGTCGTAGCTCCGGAGGGCGTCTCCCTGGGGTCGAACGCCACCTCTGAGGTAGCCGGCGGGATGGAGGATGGGAATCAGTCGAACCTGACCGAACCCCTCTCCGAGGTCGGCGGCGAGGCCGCGGCCAACGAGACGGCTCCGCCGATGGCGGCCGGGGCTGCGGAGGTCCCAGCCGCCGCCGATACTGCCAACGAAACGCTGCCCGAGGCCGCCAACGTCTCCGGGGCGGAGATTATACCCGAGGCGGCGGGAGGGGAGCTCCGGGCCGTCTGCCTCAACGGCTGCAGCTACACCACCATCCAGGCCGCGATCGACGCCGCCGGAGAGGGCGACGTGGTGGAGGTGGGGAGCGGAACCTACCGCGAGAACGTCATCGTCGATAAGAGGGTCACAATCCGGGGGGTTAACACCGGCGAGGGGGTGCCGGTGGTGGACGCCCAGGGTAACGGCAGCGCCGTCCTTCTGAAGGCCTCCGGGGTCTTCCTGGAGGGGCTCACCATCACCAACGCCGGCCCCTACCCCAGCGCCGGGATCGAGGTCGTCTCAAGAGACAGCGTCGTGGCCGGCTGCGCCGTCATGAACAGCAACTGGGCGGGGATATACCTGAAGGGCTCTGCCAACACCACCGTCTCACGGTGCATCTCCTCCAACAACGGCAACGACGGCATCCTCGTCTTCAGGGCCACTGGAAACCTGATCTCCGAGAGCGTCGTCAGCAACAACCTCGACGACGGGATAGCCCTCCTCAGCTCCGATGACAACCGGATCGAAGGGAACCTGGTCGCGAACAACACCGACGTGGGGATCTTCCTCGACAACTCCAAAAACGCCGTCGTGACCGGAAACGTCCTCAGCTACAACGCGAAGGGGATCAGCCTTCTCAACTCCGGGATCGACCGGGTCGGTCCAAACCGGTTCTTCAACAACACCGTAAACCTCGAGGGGGTCTAGACCGGCCTTTAGAGGCCGGGGCCCTCCCCATTTCTATCTCTATTTTTGCGACCCAGGCCCCTCAACCCCGGAGGGACCATCCGGGCGTCTCCCCGCCCCCTCCCGGCGGGCGGTGGTGGGCGGGATGGCGGACGGCCGTTGCCTTCGAAATGGATTTAACCCCTGGATGCCAGATAACATCCTGCCATGCAAGATTATTCCGTCAATCAGTTCTTAGAACTCGCCAAGACTCCGAAGATAGAGATCGAGGTCTGCGACGTCACCCTGAGAGACGGTGAGCAGATGCCCGGGGTCGTATTCAGGCCCGACGAGAAGATCGACATCGCCATCAAGCTGGACGAGGTGGGGGTGGAGATCATCGAGGCGGGCTTTCCGGTCGTCTCCGAGGCGGAGATGAGGGCGGTCCGGGACGTCTCCAACCTCGGCCTCGACTCCAAGATCTCGGTCCTCTCCCGGTCTGTACCCAAAGACGTCGACGCCGCCCTCGCCTGCGACGTCGACATGGTCAGCGTCTTCATAGCCACCTCCGACCTCCACCTGAAGTACAAGCTCCACATGACCTGCGAGGAGGCGATCAAGAGCGCTCTTGAGACGGTGGAGTACGCCAAGGACCACGGCCTCATCGTCCGGTTCTCAGCGGAGGACGCCACCAGGACGGAGTTCAATCTCCTCAAGCGGCTCTACAAAAAGGCCGAGGAGTGCCGGGCCGACTACGTCAGCATCGCCGACACCGTGGGGATCATGAACCCCAGGACTGTCTACTTCCTGGTCCGCGAGATCAAGAAGGTGGTGAAGATCCCGATATGCATGCACTGCCACGACGACCTGGGGCTCGCCCTCGCCAACACCCTGGCGGCGGCGGAGGCGGGGGCGAAGCAGCTCCACACCACCGTCAACGGGATCGGCGAGAGGAGCGGAAACACCCCCCTCGAGGAGCTGATGGTCGCCCTCCGGGTCCACTACTCCGTCGATAGGTACGACACCACAAAGCTCACAGACCTCTCGAAGCTCGTCCAGAGCTACTCGGGGGTGATGATGCCGAAGAACAAGGCCGTCGTCGGCGACAACGCCTTCGCCCACGAGTCGGGGATCCACGTCGCCGCCGTCCTGGAGGAGCCCCGGACCTACGAGCTCTACTCCCCCGAGATGGTCGGGTCGGCGAGGAGGATAATCATCGGAAAGCACACGGGGGCCCGGGCCCTCAAGTACATCACCAAGAAGATGGGCTACGACCTGAAGAGGGACGAGATCTGCCTCCTCGCCGAGCGGGTTAAGAGATGCAGCGAGTTCAAGCGGCCCATATCCTGCGACGAGCTCCGGAAGCTGATCCACGACCTGGACATCGAGATCGTCTACCCCGACCTCTGAGGGCGTACCCTCCGGTCCATCGTCCCGAAAGGCCCGCGGGCCTGGCCGCCCTCTCATGCGGGGGCCTGCGGCGAGAGCACCCCCGATCGGTGCCGCCCCCTTTACAGTCCGAGGGGGATGGAGGGCTGGACCTTTCTGGCTTTTCTGGGATCTTGGGGTATACGACGCTGGAACTTGACGGCCAATTCCGAGAGGTCCGAAATCACCACCATCTTAAAATAGACGGCGGAGTATGCGGGCCAAAATTGCAGGCCTCGGATGAGGCGGAGTAGGCATAGGTGAGAGTCAGGGTCTTTCTCAGGGTCTTCGGCACCCTCTTGAAGCTGCTGGGGGGGCTGATGCTCCTCCCCGCCGGGGTGTCGCTCCTCTACGGCGAGGTCGAGGGGGTGATAGCCTTCCTCCTACCCGCCCTCTTCACCTTCGCTATAGGCCTTTTGATGGCGATCCTGGGGGAGGAGGAGGTCCTCACCAACAAGGAGGGGTTCGCCCTGGTGGCCTTCGGATGGCTGGGGGCGGCAGCCACCGGCGCCCTCCCCTTCGTCCTTTTGGGGCTCAGCCCCATGGACGCCCTCTTCGAGTCGATGTCCGGCTTCACCACGACGGGGGCCTCCATCCTCTCCGAGAGCGGGGCCGATGGCCTCTTCCTAATAAACGCCACCGCCGCGAGCTCAAGCCTGGCGGTCGCCCTGGTCCAGATCGCCTCAAACCAGAGCTTCATGCCATCCGCCGTCGGTCCATCCACCTTTTTGGCCTCGAACGCATCGGCCCTCAACGATACGATCCTCAACGCCGCCTTCCCCGGAGGCCTCTCGGGAAGTGGGACGAACCTGACATCAAATCTGATCGAGCCCACTTATAGGGGCCTCCTCTTCTGGAGGTGCTTCACCAACTGGATCGGAGGGATGGGGATCATCGTCCTCTTCATAGCGATCCTCCCCAACCTGGGGGTGGCGGGCCGCCAGCTCTTCAACGCCGAGGTTCCGGGTCCGACGGAGGATCTGATAAGGCCCCGGATCAAGCAGACGGCGAAGATCCTCTGGGGGGTCTACATGGTCCTCACGGCGGCCGAGTTCCTCCTCCTGATGCTCGCCAAGATGCCAGCGTACGATGCCATATGCACCACCTTCTCCACCGTCGCCACCGGCGGCTTCTCCCCCCGGGCGGAGAGCATCGCCTACTACTCCGGCCCCGACTACAACGGCCCCCTCATAGAGGTCGTCGTGATCCTCTTCATGTTCGTCTGCGGGGCGAACTTCGCCCTCCACTATCGGACGATGTACGTCAGCAGAAAGAGCCTCATAAAAGATGCGGAGTTCAAGTTCTACTCGCTCATCGTCCTCGCCTCGATCCTCGTCATCACCCTCATCGGCGGCATCGACGAGAGCCTCCCCCCGGAGGGGCCGGATCTCGAAGGGTTCGATCTGGCGAGCCACCGCCTCCGGACCGCCGCCTTCCAGACCGTCTCGATCATCACCACCACCGGCTTCGCCACCGCCGACTACGACCTCTGGTCCAGCCCCGCGAAGCTGATTCTACTGTTCTTGATGTTCACCGGAGGCTGTGCGGGTTCGACGGCTGGGGCGATGAAGGTTGTCCGGATCCTCCTCGCCCTCCAGTGCTGCCGCCGGGAGCTGTTTCGGACCCTCCACCCCAAGGCGGTGATGGCGGTGAAGCTGAAGGGAGCCCCCGTTCGGGAGGACGTCCTCCGCTCGATCCTGATATTCATGGCGATATACATCCTCATCTTCGCCATCGGCTCGGCCCTCTTCGCCTCGGTCTGCACCCTCGCTGAGGAGGAGACGGGGGCGGAGGATCGGATCTATTTCGTCTCCGGGGCAGGAGTCGGCCTAGAGGTGGTGGGCGGGATCTCCGGCGGCTGGGCCGGGGCGGAGGGACCGGGGGATGGGATCTGCTCCGGCCGTGGCGTCGGGGGGATCGACATGATCAGCGCCTGCTCCGCCGTCGCCACCTGCCTTGGAAACGTCGGCCCCGGCCTCCACCGATTCGGGCCTACGGACAACTTCTCGGAGGTCCCGGGGATCGGAAAGCTCATCCTCATTCTATGCATGTGGATGGGGAGGCTGGAGGTCCTGACGGTCCTCGTCCTCCTGATCCCCGACTTCTGGAAGGGCTGAGACGATCGATGGCGAGGCGGACGGGCGGACGGGATCTTCATCGGGGGTCGGGGAGGGCGGGAGATCCGCGAAATTAGCGGACGGATAAAATTTCGAAACAACCACCATGGTAAAATAGGGGACGTCGCTTCTTTAACTGGCGAATTTGAGGTCGGCTTCGGATGATCTGGACGTGAGATGGGTGAGGATAAGGGTCTTTCTCAGGGTCTTCGGCACCCTCTTGAAGCTGCTGGGGGGGCTGATGCTCCTCCCCGCCGGGGTGTCGTTCCTCTACGGCGAGGTCGAGGGGGTGATAGCCTTCGTCCTACCCGCCCTCTTCACCTTCGCTATAGGCCTTTTGATGGCGATCTTGGGGGAGGAGGAGGTCCTCACCAACAGGGAGGGGTTCGCCCTGGTGGCCTTCGGATGGCTGGGGGCGGCAGCC
Source organism: Methanothrix harundinacea 6Ac (assembly GCF_000235565.1). Taxonomy (NCBI): domain Archaea; kingdom Methanobacteriati; phylum Methanobacteriota; class Methanomicrobia; order Methanotrichales; family Methanotrichaceae; genus Methanothrix; species Methanothrix harundinacea. The sequence continues at coordinate 2,085,044 of NC_017527.1, read as the reverse complement.
ACCGGCGCCCTCCCGTACATCCTTTTGGGGCTCAGCCCCATAGACGCCCTCTTCGAGTCGATGTCCGGCTTCACCACGACGGGAGCCTCCATCCTCTCGGAGGTCGGCGCCGACGGCCTCTGGGCGATGAACGCCACGGCCGCGAGCTACGGCCTGGCTGCATCCATCGCCCATAACGCCTTCAGCGACCTTAGCATCAGCCCGACCTTCGATCCTGCCGGCTTTGTGGGATCGAACATCTCGGCCCTCAATGATACGGTCCTCAACGCCACCCTCAACGGAAGCCTGGTGGGGGTCGAGGCTAACGCCAGCTCTGGACTGGTCGGCCCTACCTATCGCGGCCTCCTCTTCTGGAGGTGTTTCACCCAGTGGCTGGGGGGGATGGGGATCATCGTCCTCTTCATTGCGATCCTGCCGAACCTGGGGGTGGCGGGCCGCCAGCTCTTCAAGGCCGAGGTTCCGGGGCCGTCGGAGGATCTGATTCGGCCGCGGATCAGGGAGACGGCGAAGATCCTCTGGGGGGTCTACATGGTGATAACCGCCGCTGAGTTTCTCCTCCTGATGCTCGCCAGGATGCCGGCGTACGATGCGGTATGTACCACCTTCTCCACCGTCTCGACCGGCGGCTTCTCCCCCCGGGCGGATAGCATCGCCTACTACGGCGGCCCCGACTATAACGCCCCCTTCATCGAGGTGATCGTCATCGTCTTCATGTTCATCTCCGGGGCGAGCTTCGCCCTCCATTATCGGACGATGTACGTCAACAGGACGAGCCTGATCGAAGATCCGGAGTTCAGGTTCTACTCCCTTCTGGTGGGCGCCGTCATCCTCATCGTAGTCCTCATCGGCGGGGTCGACGGCAGCTTCCTGGGGGATAGCCCCGAGGCCGAGGGGGTGGGGCTAGCGGGCCAGAGGCTGAGGGCCGCCGCCTTCCAGACCGTCTCCATCGTCACCAGCACCGGCTTTGCCACCGCCGACTACGACCTCTGGTCCAGCCCCGCGAAGCTGATCCTCCTGTTCTTGATGTTCACCGGAGCCTGCGCCGGGTCTACCTCGGGGGGGATGAAGCTCGTCAGGGTCCTCCTCTCGGTGAGGTACTGCCGCCGGGAGCTCTTCCGGACCCTTCACCCCAAGGCGGTGATGGCGGTGAAGCTGAAGGCCTCCCCCGTTCGGGAGGACGTCCTCCACTCGATCATGGTATTCATGGCCCTCTACATCCTGATCTTCGCCGTAGGGTCGGTCCTCTTCGCCTCGGTAACCTCTCTTCCGGGGGAGGCGGCGACGTCCGAGGAGATCGTCTGCTTCGTCTCCGGCGATGGCGAGAAGGTCGTATGCTTCGGTCCGGATGGCTGGAACGGCTCCAGGGAGCTCCTCGGCTCGGACCCTAAGGTCTCCGGAGGCGTCGCCTGCTTCTTCCCCGCCGAGAACGGCACCAGGAGGATAGAGGTGGACCGAAGGCCCATCAACCTCTCGGAGATCTACTCGAAGGGGGGTGGTCTGGTCTCGTTCGGGTCAGGCTTCAGCAGCGATATGGACGTGATCAGCGCCGCCTCCGCCGTCGCCTCGGCCCTCGGAAACGTCGGACCCGCCTTCCACCGGTACGGGCCGACGGACAACTATTCCGAGGTTCCAGGGATCGGCAAGCTGATCCTGATCGTCTGCATGTGGATAGGGAGGCTTGAGCTCCTGACGGTCCTCGTCCTCCTCGTCCCCGACTTCTGGAAGGATTGAGATGATGCTGGAAGTATCTTTGAGGAATGGGGGGTCGTGAAGCTGAAGGGCGAGATGAGGCTCGTCACCCTCGCCGAGAACTCGGCGGGGCTCCGGCGGGGCGTCCTCGCCGAGCACGGCTTCTCCGCTTACCTGGAGTTTGGGGATTCCAGGGTGATCTTCGATGCGGGGCAGACCACCACCGCCGTCTCCAACGCCCGGGCTCTGGGGATAGATCTGGAGGGAGTTCCCATCGCCCTCAGCCACGGCCACTACGACCATACAGGAGGGCTGGGCAGCCTCATTGAGAAAACCGGCCCTGTCCCGGTTTACGCCCATCCCGACGTCTTCGTCTCCCGGTACACCCGGCGGGGAGGGGCCCTCAGGCAGATCGGGATCCCCTTCAGGAGAGGGGATCTGGAGGCGGCCGGCGCCCGGTTCGAGCTTTCCCGGAGGGCAGAAGAGATATTCCCGGGGCTCTGGCTCACAGGTGAGGTCCCAAGGATCGCCGGGTTTGAGGGGCGAAGCGAGGATCTGGTCGTCGTCTCGGAGGGGGGCGAGATCGTCCTCGATCCGATCCGCGACGACCAGGCCCTCATCGCCGTCCTGGAGAGGGGGATCTTCGTCCTCCTGGGGTGCGCCCATTCGGGGATGATCAGCACTCTCCTCCACGCGAAGAGGGTCACCGGCTGTGACCGGGTCCTGGGGGTCGCCGGGGGGACCCACCTCGGCTTCGGCGGCGGGGATAAGCTTCCAAGGACGATCGAGGCGCTCCGGTCCCTCGACCTCGAGGTCCTCGCCCCCTCCCACTGCACCGGCTTTGCCGCCGCCTCGGCCCTGGCGGCGGCCTTCCCCGACCGGTTCGTCGAAAACAGCGTGGGGACGGAGATCATCCTCTGACGGCTCCCGTCCAAAAAAGGGCGATGGAAGGGGGAACGGGGGTTTGGCGTAGTCTAAGGCTCATGGTCCTGATGGGTGTTGGTTCCGGCCTTCGGCTCAGCCGGGGGTGCCGAACCGGGGGCACCTCCCCCGCGCCACCACCAGGGAGACTCCGGGCTTCGCCAGCTCTTCGGCCAGGACCTCCTCGATATCACCCCGATCCTCCGGAAGGTCGATGGTCCTGGCATCAGGGACTATCGTCCTCAGCACCGGGGAGAGGTCGGGGACGCCCTGGCCTCCCGTCATCGCCGCGACGCCGTTATCGAGGAGGAGGACCAGCACCTCTCTTCTGTTATTAACGGCGTCGATCAACCCCAAAAGGCCGGAGTGGGCGAGGGCGTAGTCGCCGATGAGGGCGACCCCCTTCTCCCCGAAGCCGGAGGCGACGGCCACCGAGGATCCGAGGCCGTAGACGACGTCCACCGCCGGGGGGTCCCGGACCGCCCGGATGCTGCACCCGGCGTCCCCCGCCACCGGGACCCGAAGGCCAAAAACCGCCTCGTAGAGGGGTCGGTAGGGGCAGTCGTCGCAGACCTTCTTTGAGGCGGCCCGATCCTCGGACCTCTCGGGCTTTTGGGCGGGGCCCGGCTCCTCCCCCGAGCCGATCATCTCGATCGCCCTCGCCAGGTCCCCCGCCTCCATCCTCCCCCAGGGGAGGTGGCAGGTCAGCTTCCCGAAGATGCCGCCGCAGACCATGAGCCTCGCCTCGATAAAGGGGGTCGGCTCCTCCACCACCAGGATCTTATCGTGCTCCGAAGCGAACTCCCGGATCGCCTCTAGCGGGAGGGGGTGAGAGAAGCCGACGACCAGGAGGGGAAGGTCGGTCTTGGATGCATATCCCGCGGGCCTCCCGGAGGCTATGATCCCGATATCCCCCCCGCCTCCCCTCAGGAGGTTGAGGGAGGACCCCTCCGAGGCGGACCTCATCGCCGGGAGGGCTTCGGTCCTGTACCTCTGGTGGCGCCCCTTCGCCGTCAGATCCCAGATCGACCGGTCGAAGGTCGGAGACCTCCTCACCTCCCTCGGAGGTGGAGGGACCCGGAACCCGGCGGGGTCGCGGCTCGATACACCACCCCCTCCTCCGAACTCGAAGGTCGTCCTCACCATCGCCGGCGCCCTGACCTCTTCGGATAAGGCGTAGGCCTCCCGGAGGGCGGACCCGAGGAGGATGGGGCTCGCCGGGTCCAGGACGGGGACCTCGCAGAGGGGGCCGTAGTTCCTCACGTCCATCTCCGCCTGAGACCCCCGGGGGCCCACGTCCTCCCCGGCGAGGACCACCAGCCCCGCCCCTATGGTGTGGGTCGGGGCGATGGCGAGGGGGTCGGCGAGGAGGTTTATGCCCAGGTGCTTCACCAGGACGATCGCCCTCCTCCCGGAGGCGGAGCTCCCCAGGGCCACCTCCAGGGCCACCTTCTCGTTCGTCGCCATCTCGGCGCCCTCGCCCAGGGCGGGGACGGCTTCGGTGATGGGGTAGCCAGGAACGTAGATCCGGACCTGGACGTTCAGCTCCTCCAGGCATCCCTTCAGGACCTCCACGGCTGCGGGCCCCCCAATCCCGGAGCCCTCCCCTCCGGCGATCTCTCTTTCTCCATTCATGCCGACGACTCCCGTCTCCTCAGAGGAGGGCCCCTCTCGGGGCTTCAGCCCCTCCATCCTTTCCAGGATCTCACCCTTTCCCTCATTCTCCGGGCCTCACCGACGCGAGGGGCCTTCCGCAGAAGGGGATCGCCGCAAGAGCCCCTATCAGACCCCGGCCGGCGATGACGACCTCCGTCCCGGTCCGCGCCGCCGTCTCGATCGCGAGGTCGTAGGCGATCCGCTCGGTCCTGCAGAGTTGGGAGTACTCCATCAGGGGCGAGGGGTCAAACCCCCGGTAGACCGCCATCCCCGTCTCTTCGGAGACGGTGTACCGCTCCAAAAGGTCCCGGAACTCCGCCAGCATCGGATCGGCCTTTCCCGGCAGGGCGGCGAACTCCACCACCGTAGAGACGCAGTTCTGGGTCTTGGTGGGGACGGGGAAGAGCTGGACGAGGGCGTGGGAGACGTACCTCGCCTCGGGCCGGTCGACCTTCGCGGCGATGTTGTGGACCAGGGACCACGTCGCCCCCTCCGTCTTAGAGTCGGTGTCGTCGACGCCGACGGCTATCCTCTCCCTCCGGGGAAGGACGATCGTCCCCCGTCCCACCTTCCCCCCACCGGATTCGGAGACGCTAGATCGGAGGACGTCCCCGGCCCTCGATCTGGAGACCGTCGCGCCGACGCCGCCGCCCCCGAGGCCGGCGTAGGTTATCTCCACCTCATCGCCCCTCACCGCCACAGCCTCGATCCCCGCCGACCGCCGGGAGGAGGCGAGGGCGAGGTCGGACCTCCCCGCCCGGACGCGGTAGCGGAACCACTCCCCCACGGACCTGGCCTCCACCACCAGGGGCCCTTTAGAGTAGTGGTGGAGGGACCAGGCCCCGCCCCCGAAGCAGGAGGAGCGCTCCAGGATCTCCACCTCCTCGCCGTCGGAGCTGGCCACGGCGTGGATCTGTCGGTAGACGACAGCATAGGGATCTTCAAGAGCGAGCACGGATCAACACCTCGAACCAGCAGATCGGAATCATCGGCGGAGAGGTTATCGGTTCTGGTCTATAAGATCTCGGATGGTGGGGCCTGGGGCATCGGCCCACCTCCTCCCCCCTCCTACGCCTTCATATACTCTCTTAGGACGACGGTGGCGTAGGAGCCTGGGGGAAGGTCGAATTTGAGGAGGGCAGAGCTCCCTTCCTCGACGACCACGACGGGGTCAACCCTGAGGAGGGCGGCCCTCCGGCTCCCCGGAGAGCCGAGGCCGGGGTTTGCATCGACCCGAAAGTCGGATAGCTCGACCCCCTCCTCGGCGAGGACCGCCCTCTCGATCTCCCCCGGGAGGCCTCCGGCAAACTCCGATCCGTATCCGAAGAGGGGGAGGGTCACAAAGGCCCTCCCCCTATCGGCGAGGCGGTTGACGGCCGAGAGGTTCGACCCGTCGACGGCCTGGAGCTTATCGGGGTTGGGGAGGCCGTCCTTCGAGAAGCAGACGACGTCCCCCTCCACCGCCCGCCCCAGGGGGAGGCCGGACTTCATCCTCCGGGATAGGATCCTGTTATAGAGGAGGGACTGGTAGGCGTGGACGAAGAGCCTCCGGAGGTTCTCGGCGAGGACGTCGAAGGATCGGGCGAAGTCGCCCTCCTCCTGGAGGCGGGCCATCATCGCCCTCTCGTACCGGAGCCGGAGGGGGTACTCCTTCAGGGCCAGGCTGAAGTCCCGGTCGGCGAGGAGCCTCTCCCTCGCCGCCCGGGTCGACTCCGGCTCCCCGGGGAAGGGGAGGGCGAGGTAGATCATCGCCGCCCCCTCCGGGTCTCCCCTGACGAGGGCCTCTCCGACGAGGTGGGTGACCGGCCTCACCTCCCCGAACCTCTGGACCCCGAAGTAGTTCGGCAGGCCGCCTAACGCCCGGATCTCCCCGGTGACCGCCTCCAGCCGGCGGGCCGCCTCGGCGTCGTCGAGGTCGATCTCCCGGATGCGGACGGCGAACCGGTTCCCCCGGAGGTCGCCTAGGGATACCGGCCGGTCCGACCTCCCCAGGGCCCTGATCCTGACGCCGGGGAGGTTCGCCCGGACCAGCTCCCCCTCCTCGAGGCCGTATATGCTCATCCTCTGGCGGGTGACGGCGTTCTTGTCCTTCGTCCCCGCCCAGGAGAACCTCTTCTGGCTGATCTGGAGCTGGCGGGAGAGGTCCCTCACCAGGTGGTGGGTCTCCCAGCCGGCCTTCTCCACCTCCACGACGAGGTAGCGCCCCCTCCCATACCTCTGGTCTGGGGCCAGCTCCTCTACGGCGAAGTCCTCGACCTCGGCCCGGAGCCGCCCCCCGCACCCGGGGGAGCTGGTGGCGTAGAGCTCCATCCCCAGGGACCGGTCGAACTCTGAGGCCTCCATCATCTCCTCTCCTCCTCTCCTCAGACGAGCTTCAGACCGCCGGTGATCCGATCGATCTGGGCCTCCGGGGCGGGGCCTAGGCCTAGGGCGGTGACGGTTCCGGGAGGTATCTCCGTCAGGCCGGCGTCTATCACGATGGCGGCCGCCACCCCCGCCCTCTCCGCCTCGTCCCTCAGCCGAAAGACGTCCTGGAGGGTCCGCGCCTTCAGGACGATCTTCCTCTGCCCCTCCTCCTTCCAGTCCCTGACGATCCGCTTATCCGCCCGCTCCATGGCGAGGACCGCGGCGTGGGCGACCTGGACCGCCAGCTTGCCGGAGGAGAGCTTCAGATCTTCCCGGACGATGATGCACTGCTTGAACTCCATGATGGCGACGGTTAGAAACCCCATAGGATAAAAGAGTAGACGCCCCTCCGCCCCGATCCGCGGGGCGCCAGCCCGGGGGGGGCGGAGGGGGCCAGGAGAGGGGAGGAAGGCTCTATCCCGTCACGCCTCTCCCGTCATCACCTTGACGCAGAGGGGGCTTTTGACGATGTTTCCGAGCTTCGCCCCGATCAGGTACTCGAGGTTCTTGTCGGCGGCGATGTCCAGGATCCTCTGGGTGACGACGCCGTCGAAGATCGCTCCGGCCACGTCGCCGTTGGACTCCTTCAGCTCTTTTGCCAGGTCCCTCACGGCCACCTCCCGGATCATGTTCTGGTTCCGGTCGAAGAGGCGGGCGGAGAGGGTGCCGTTGAGGGCCTCCAGGTGGGGGACGAACCACTCCCCCGCCTCCTCGGAAGCCTCCTCCTCTATGGCGACGGTCTCCGGCTCGGCCTCGAACTCCACCTCCGGCTCGTGGACATGGATCTGAGGCGCCGCCTCCACCGACCTCTCCGACCCCCGGCTGATCCTGACGGGCCGCTCCCGGATGAGGCTCTTCCTCCGGGTGGTGACGTCCCGCCGCTGCTTCTTCGAGAGGGGCTTGATCTTGTAGTAGTCCAGGACCTGCTCGACGGGGATCTTCTGGCGGAGGGCCCTCACGATCTCCTTCTGGGACATGTCCTCGACGCACTTACCCTCGGGGGCCCGGGCGACGTAGTCTATGTCGGCGACCTGGAGGAGCTCCTTTACGATCAGCTCTCCGCCCCGGTCCCCGTCGGTGAAGGCCGTCACCACCTTCTTGCTGCAGAGCTCAGCGATGGTGGGGGGGACGTTCGTCCCGCCGACGGCGACGGCGTTCTTGATCCCGTACCGGAGGAGGTTGAGGACGTCGGCCCTCCCCTCCACCACCAGGATGGCGTCCGAGTCGAGGACGTTGGGGCCCGCAGGGAGCCGGTCCGGCCCGATGTGGGTGATCTCCTCCACCCGGACGGACTGCTTGATCTGCTCGGTGATCCCCTGGGTGTCGAGGATGTTCTCGTCGAACATCTCCATGATGATCTGCTTTGCCCTCTCCACGACGTACCTCCTCTTGGAGGCCCGGACGTCCTCGATGTTGGAGATCTTGATCCTGGCGATGCAGGGGCCTACCCTGTCGATCGTCTCCAGGGCGGAGGCGAGGATCGCCGTCTCCACCTTGTCGAAGCTGGAGGGGATTGAGATAGTCCCGGAGGATTTGCCGCCGCTGGAGGCGATCTGGACGTCGATCCTGCCTATCCGGCCCGTCTTCTGGAGGTCTCGGAGGTCGAGGTCGCTTCCGAGGAGCCCCTCCGTCTGGCCGAATATGGCGCCGACGACGTCGGGCCTCTCCACGATCCCGTCTGCCGAGATCTCAGCGTGAATTACGTATTTAGTGGTATCAACATTCTGCATGGCGGACACCTCAAATTTTAAAATAGACAGATAAATACACTCGCGGCCAAGAGCAGAGCTAACGGGGCGCAATGCACGATTTCCGCTCGGAGCCTAAGAACCTCAGCATACTGTTTTTCAGAGGATGATGGTGAAGGTGTATCTATCTAGCTATTTCAGTCGGTGGGCATCAACATCATGATTTTGAGCGTCTTCTTGATGATGGAACTTCTGCGTATCGGATTCACATTCATCTCCGGGTTGGGCGGGAGGAGCGATTCTCGCATTTTAATACATATCCCAGAGCCCGAAGACAGGTCGATGATCGTCCGGCTCGCAAAGCTGGTTTGCGAGCATCTTCACTGCTCAGAAATAGGACGAAGCTAGTTTAATAACTTTGTGGTGGAGGTTAAGATCACTCCCGGTGTCCCCTCCCTTCCCGGGGCGGGAGGATGAGGATCTCGCCCCCAAACCTCAAAAACTCGACCTCCTCCCCCACCCCGGCCCCGAGGTTGGCGGGCCTGGATGCGGAGACGATCCTGAAGCTGACGGGGTCCATGACCTCCAGAACGTCCCGGTCCTCCGCCACCACCACCCCTCTCTCGGCGGAGGAGCGGTTCCCCAGGACGGGGGCGTCTTCAGCCTCTTCTTCTGAGAGATACACCATCGCGCCGTCCCGGAGAGATCTGCAGGCCGTCCTCTTTCCCTCAAACCCCCTCACCTCCAAAAAGCGGCCTCGACCCCTGATCAGGTCGCCGGCCTTGAGCCGCGGGAGCCTGACGAGGATGCTCGTCCTGTAGACGTTCCTTCCGTCCCTAGTCCCCGCAAGCTTGAAGGACTCCAGGGTGCTCCCCCCGAACCGTTCGTGGATCGCTCTCGCGATCGCCCTCCCCTGCTGGGTCGACCCCACCACCAGGTCGATCCCGCCCTTGACGGCCTTCGTCTCCTGGATGAAGGAGAGGCGGTCCCCCCTCTCAAAGCAGCTTTTAGTGACGTCCTCGGCGATCTTCCGGCCCTCATCCAGCTCCGCCGGCCCCGGGGGTCCCGCCGTCCCCCTCAACTGGATCGTCGCCTCGTAGTAGTTTCCCGCCATCCGGCTGCACCTCTCGCAGGTGGCCCTCTCGGCGGTGGCCCTGACAGTCCTCTCCTCCGAGGCGGCAAGGCCGCCGAAGGTCCCGGAGACTCGGACGGTGGCGAGGTACTGGGTGGAGTTCAACTTCGAGATCGAGATATCTACCTGTGGGTCTTCGAGGTCCCGGTGGAGGGCGATCCCCCCGGCCACGGCCTCGAAGATCATCTCCTCGACGGTGCCCCCGGTATCTCGCCAGCGCCCCTGGACCCGCTGGAAGCCGCAGACGGGACACGCCGTCACCTCGGCGTGGTCAGAAACCTCGAGGAGGGTCGCCTCCTCCAGTCGGCAACGGCTGCAGAGGCCCAGGGCGGATGGCCCGCCGCACCGGGGGCAGACGCTCTCTAGCCTCACATCCGCACCATCTGGGCTGTGGGAACGCCGTCTATCTTGAGGATGTTTCTGCCGTCGATGCACTTCGTCTCGATCCCGCAGGCTACCGCCTTCTCCCCCACCATGTTGGCGATCGACGCCCCGGCCAGGGCCTCCGCCACCTCCCGGACCGTCGCCACCTCCTCCCCGAAGAAGGCCTCCTCCACCGTCAGGGAGAGGGCCCCCTCGTCGAAGGTCTTTCCGAGGAGCTCGCTGTCGCAGACCGCCACCATCACCTCGCCACGAATCCTGTGAACCTTGAGGTACATCGTATCTCTCATCTCTTCCATGTTATCCCATCGTCTCTTCTCGATAGCATCTTCAGGCCTTCAGGGGAGCTTCAAGAAGCCGGCCCTCGGCTCGAAGATCTCGCCGTTCGTCCGGAGCCTCTTTATGATCTCCTCGGCTTTATGTCTCTCCATCCCCAGCTTCGTCTCTGCCCTATCGAGGACCGCCTCCGTGGGGGCGGGACCCTGCTGTTCTGTGGTCAGCTCTCTTATCAGGTCGATCATCAGCCTCGTCTTGTCCCGGGTGCTCTTGCTCATCCCCACCGCCAGGACGTCGGCGTCGAGGAGGCCGGTCTCGGGGTCGACCCCCACCTGCCGGAGGCAGGCCTCGACGATTCGGATGACCCGTTCGGCGTCGCCACCGGTGATCTCATCGCTGAGCCGGAGGCGGGCGCTCGACTCGGAGAGCCGAAAGAGCGCTTCAAGCTGCCTCGCCGTCACGGGGACGGGCTTATTTCCGTCCTGCCCCTGTTTTCGCAGGTTGACGTAGTAGCTCTCGAGCCTCTCCCTCGCCCCGTCGGAGAGGACGGGGAAGACGTTCTTTCGGGCGTAGGCGATGTACTTGCGCAGGACCTCCGGCTCGATGGCGGGGCGGATGACGTCCATCACCGCTTCAAGCTCTTCCTTCGAGTACCCCCCCCGGGAGGATATCTCCCCGGCGTAGGTGGTCTGGCCGATGTGGCGGGCGATCTGGGAGTCCCGGGCGTCGGAGGGCTCGTCGGTGAGGACGAAGATCAGGTCGAACCGGGACATGAGGGCGGGGGAGAGGTTGATCTGCTGGGCTATCCCCTCGTACTTGTCGAAGCGGCCGAACTTGGGGTTTGCGGCGGCGAGGAGGGCGCACCGCGACTTCAACGTCGCCATCACCCCCGCCTTCGCGACGCTGATCGTCTGCTGCTCCATCGCCTCGTGGAGGGCGGACCTGTCCTCGGACCTCATCTTGTCCATCTCGTCGATGCAGGCGATCCCCTTGTCGGCCAGGACCAGCGCCCCCGCCTCGATCGACCAGCGGCCGTCGCCCAGTTCATCCTTCACAGCCGTCGCCGTCAGCCCCGCCGAGGTCGAGCTCTTCCCGGAGGTGTATATCCCCCGGGGGGATAGCTTCGAGATGTACCGGAGGAGCTGGCTCTTGGCGATGCCGGGGTCGCCGACGAGGAGGATGTGGATGTCGCCCCTTATCCTCGTCCCGTCGGGAAGGCCTTTCGATACCCCGGAGAAGAGCTGCAGAGCAAGGGCCTCCTTCACCTCTTCGTAGCCGTAGATGGAGGGGGCGATGGACTTTCTTATATTCTCGTAGATATGGGGGTCGGTCGAGAGCTCCCTTATCAGCCGTTCGTCCTCTGGCTTGATATCGATCTCCTCGAACTCCTGCTCCATCATCTCGACGGAGTTTCCTTCGAGGAAGAGATCGAAGTACGTCGACTTACCGGTCTGGGTCGTCCTCTGGTAGGACCGGAGGACGCCGTTGATGACGACCCGGTCCCCGGGGTAGATGATCCCGGAGAGGTCGTCCTCGAGCTGGACGTCCAGGGTCTGGGGCTGCTCGCCGCCCCGGAGCTCCTCCGGCGACTCCTGGACCCGGACGTTCTGGGCGTCGACGAACCGGGACCGGTCCAGCAAGAGCTTGAAGGGCCCCCGCCGGTCGCAGGCCTCGTTGGGGCAGTCGTAGGGCTCCTGGAACTTGGAGGTGGTCTGCTCCTTATAGAAGAGGTGGCCGCACCTCTGGCACTCGAAGGCCGCCGAGACCACCTTCGGCCGGACCTCCGTCACCGTCCGGACGAGCCCCTCCAGGGCTATGAGCCTGCCGATGTGGTCGGACCGAAGCTCGCTCGTCTTGTGGCGCCGCGGAAGGCCCACGATCCGGAAGTGGGCCTTCTCGAGGACTACGTCGATGGGGAGATCGATCTCCAGGAGGGCGGTCTCCGCCGCCTCCAGGAGCGGCCCCGGCTTCTCCAACAGCTCGTCGGCGAACTCCGGGTCGTACCTATCGATGTCCGGGAACTTGATGGAGAGGCTTCGGCGCAAGGGGTAGGAGTCGGCAAGCTCCAGAAGTTCGTCCCAGTACCTGGACCGGATGAACTCCTCCCACTTCGCTACGGGATCTTCGACCATGGGTAGGGGAGGGTAAGGTAGGGGGTGTTCTAAAGGTTATCGGAGAAAAGAATTCACGCTAGGTGCCATTGCATCGAAATATTTTTAATGTCGGGTGATAGTCTTAATTTCAGAAGGGTAAGGTGATGAAACTGAACGCGATTTTGTGTGTGCTGGTGCTAATGGTGCTTGTGGCACCTGCACTTGTGACACTTGTGGCACCAGCTGTGGGGAATGAGATGGACGATCTTCAACATGATTTCGGGAATATATTCTTGATTGTGGCTGTACTATTCGTAGTGCTTTGTTGGTGGAATAGACTTAACTGGAATGGGATAAAAGCTTATATATACGTCTATAGATTTACTATAATATTTGGAGTAATATCTGCAATACTTATTGGATTTTATATATATTATGAAAAATCGTGGAGTGAGATTGCCTCGATCGCCATAGGACTAGTTGCTTTAATTATCGCATTGATTAGCTTAGAATCTTCAACATCTCAACTAAAGGAGATCCAGACAGATTATTGGAATACAAGAGGCATCGATCATCGCAAGAATAAGGAATATTATGATGCTTTTCAGGCCTTTGATAAAGGCATCCATTTAGATAACAGATCAACAAAGTGCTTGGTTAATAAAGCCAATGCTCTATGTCAAAAAGGCAAGAGGTTCGGCGATGAATCATCGTTAGAAGAAGCACTGAAGACCATAGACTATGCTATTTCGATAGGGCCGAAATATCCTCCCGCAATTCTTACGCGTAAAACTCAGAGAGAAAAACCTATTCAAGAAAATCAGGAAGAAATGGCTATTCAGGGTTATGCGAACGCTCTAAAGTCTAAGTGTGACATCCTCATCCATCTAGCTGATCTCCGAGAGAAACATGCCGGGGAACAAATAGACGAATTGCGCAACGAAGCGCTCCATACTATAGAAAAGGCTATAGCTACATATCCTCCAAATAACCCGCAGCTTCCTGGAGCTTACGCTACTAAAGGAACTGCCCTATACAAATTATCCAAGTACGATGACGCTATTGAAGCTTGCGATAAAGCTGTCAAATTAGGACGTTACGAAGCCCTCGGGTGGGCAATTAAAGGCAACGCACTTGAATCAAAGGGCAATCATTGGGCAGCTATCAAGGATTTCAACAAAGCCATTGAGCTAAAACCAGATTCCTCAGTCTTTTGGTATTCAAAGGGCCAATCTATTAGGGCGCTAGGGGACAACCTCTTGGCCTTACATGCCTACGATAAAGCGATTGAGTTTGATAAACTAGATTCAGATGCCTGGAACCAAAGAGGAATGGCCATGTTCGATCTGGGCTGCAAATCTCTGAACTCACTCGAATCTCAGAATATAAAAAATATTTTCTCTAATGGTGAATTATTCTGGCTAAACACTGACAGCGCAGTATATGGCGAATTTAATTACTATCTTAATAATGCTTTAAACTCGTTTGATAGGGCGATAGATATCAATCCAAATGATAGTATGTTCTGGGTTAACAAAGGCAGGGTACTCAGTGAGCTTGGTAGGACGACCGAGGCCAACGAAGCCTACGCCAAGGCCCGCGAACTCGGATCGTCGGGGTGACGGACAGATCCTGGTCTTCAGGGTTGAAAAGAAGACGCGTGCTAGCAGATGGAGCGGCTAATTGTCCTCCTGTCATAAACATGGGCTTTGGAGGAGTTGGGCAGCGCTTTGGATTGGCGATATTCGTCCCTGGCCCCCCTAGCCCCTACCCCCGCCGCCTCACCTTCAGCACCATTCTCTCTTTTCCCACCACCTCGACCATCTCCCCCGCCTCGATCGGCTCCTCCGCCTCGGCGGCCCAGTACTCGCCGTTGTACATGACGTGCCCCCGGGGGTCGATCCGGTCCAGGGCCTCGGCGACCTCTGCCTCCATCTTCGCGGAGTAGGTCGGCCGCCGCCTCGCCTCCGCCACCTTGGAGATGGCGAAGACGAAGAAGAGGCCGAAGACGATCGCCAGGGCGAAGAGGGTGATGAGGGCATCAGTCTCGTAGTCGGCGGGGGTGAACCACTCCGGCGAGCCTATCGTGACCAGGAGGACCGATCCGATGATCATGGAGGCGAACTCCAGATTGAGTCTTTCAAGACTTCTCCCAAAAATCCTTCCGCGCAGCTTTCATTTCCTCTGAATGAAACAGAACCCTTCTTATTGCTTCTTATTGGACGATCATCACCGGAACCTCGGAATTTCGTACCACCTTCTCGGCGACGGATCCCAGGAGGAACCTGGTGAGTCCGGTGCGGCCCATGCTCCCCACCACCACCACGTCCATACCCGTCGAGATCTCCAAGATCACTTCGGCGGGGTACCCCTCTACGATCTTCTTCTCTGCGGGGACGCCGGCGGCCTTCGCCAGCTCTTCGACGGAGTTCGTAGCCTTCTCAGCATCCTTCATCCTCGACCGTCTCATCCCCACCACCACATCATCTACTATGTTGTGGCTTACATCGGTGATGACTACTGGTTCGACAACGTAAAGAACGGTCACCCTCCCACCGGAGACCTTCGCGAGATCAATACCCCTTTTCGCCGCCCGGGCGCTGTGATCCGACCCGTCGGTCGCGATCAATATCTCTTCGAACATATCTATCACCATAGATCATTATGTTATCTTCCTTGATAAGCTCTTCTCCAAGCTCTCCTGCCCCGAGATTGGGCGGGATCATCCAAGAAAGGACCAAGGAGAAGACCAAAATTGAGATAAAAAGCTGGCGTAGAGCCCGGGAGGCGGTTCCCTTGCCCTACCCCTTCCTCCTCACCTTCAGCACCATCCTCTCTTTTCCCACCACCTCGACCATCTCCCCCGCCTCGATCGGCTCCTCCGCCTCGGCGACCCAATACTCGCCGTTGTACATGACGTGCCCCCGGGGGTCGATCCGGTCCAGGGCCTCGGCGACCTCTGCCTCCATCATCTCGGAGTAGGTGGGCCTGCGCCGCGCCTCCGCCACCTTGTAGAGGGCGAAGAC
Source organism: Methanothrix harundinacea 6Ac (assembly GCF_000235565.1). NCBI lineage: Archaea > Methanobacteriati > Methanobacteriota > Methanomicrobia > Methanotrichales > Methanotrichaceae > Methanothrix > Methanothrix harundinacea. Next base: position 2,069,776 of record NC_017527.1, on the reverse strand, counting down.
GAAGAAGGCCCCGATGACGATCGTTGGGGCGACGAGGGCGACGAAGGCGTCCCGCTTGTAAGAGGCGGGGGTGTACCACTCCGGCGACCCGATGGGGACGAGGAGGACCGACCCGATGACCATGCAGGCGAGCCCCGCCGCCCCCAGAAGGCCGAAGCCTGGGCTGTTCAGCTCCACCAGGAGGAGGACGATCCCGAGGGCGATGAGGAAGAGGGCCCCCAGGTTGACGGAGAAGCCGAGGCCTATGAGGCCGAGGGCGAGGACGATCACCCCGACGAGCTCCGCCCCGACGCCGGGGTTTGAGAGGCCGAAGATGAGGGCGTAGAGGCCGACGATGAGGAGGAGCCCCGCCAGCAGGGGATCGGAGAGGACGGCGAGAACCCTCAGCCGGAGGCTCGGCTCGAAGCGGACGACCTCGGCGCCCCTGGTGGCGAGGGTCCTGTTCTTAGCTTCGGTGCCGTCCACCTCCTCCAAGAGGGCCCCGAGGCTGGGGCTGACGTGCTCGATGACGCCGTATCTCAGGGCGTCCTCGGCGTTGAGGTTGAGGTTCGAGAGGACGAACTCCCGGGCCGCCGTCGTGTTCCTGTTGTTATTCCTCGCCTTCTCCTCGACGAGGGCGACGACGGCGTTGATCACCTTGGTGTCGTTGACCGCCTCCATCCCCGTCGGCCCGATCTGGACCGGCTGGGCGGAGCCGATGATCGTCCCCGGGACCATGGCGGCTATGTCCGAAGAGAGGAGGATGATCGTCCCCGCGCTCCAGGCGGTGGCGCCGGAGGGGTATACGTACCCGATGACGGGAAGGCTCGTCCTCTCGATGAGGCCTGTGATCTCCTTCGTCTCGGTGAGGCCTCCGCCGGGGGTGTCCAGGGTGATCACCAGGGCCTCGCACCCCCGCCCCTCCGCCTCTGCTATCGCCTCCCGGACGATGTCGTCGGAGGCCGGGGTTATGGCGCCATCCAGGGCTACCACCATCACGCACCCCTGGCCTGCGGCCGAGCCTGCTAGAGCGAGGAGGCCGATGGATAGGAGGGCGAGGAGGGCGAGGTGGAAAGGAAGCGGCCCGAAATGGGCCGCAGGCTCTGGTCTCCAGGAGGAGGGCCGCCCCACCTTCCTCCCCTTCGACGGTGAGGCATTCATCTCTCACCGAAGGCCTTGGCCAGGCCGGCCACCTTCCCGGTCGACTCCCCGACCTCCCCCCCGGAGGTGACGACGATCAGGTTCTTCTCCCTCGAGATCTCGGCGAGGGTCTGAAGCTCCCTCAGCTTTATCGCGACGGGCGCGTCCTGGTAGAGCTTAGCCGCCTCCACCATCCGCGCCGAGGCCTGGAACTCCCCCTCGGCGAGGATGATCCGCGACCTCTTCTCCCTCTCGGCTTCGGCCTGCTTGGCTATCGCCCGGAGCATCGACTCGGGGAGGCTGACGTCCCGGAGGGTTACGGCGGTGATCTTGATCCCCCAGGGGTCGGTCTGCCGGTCGAGGATCTCCTGGAGCTTGACGTTCAGCTCCTCCCGCTTCGAGAGGAGGTCGTCGAGCTCGATCTCGCCGAGGACGTCCCTCAGGGTCGTCTGGGCGAGGAGGCTCGTCGCCACCTTGTAGTTCTCGACCTGAATGACGGCCCTGTCCGGCTCCACAACCCGATAATAGAGGATCGCGTCGACGGCGACGGTGACGTTGTCCTTGGTGATGACCGCCTGCTTCTGGACGTCTATCGTCACGACCCGGAGGTCGATGGTCATGGCCTTATCTATCACCGGGATGATTATCGTTAGCCCAGGACCCTTGATCCCGCTGTAGCGGCCCAGCCTGAAGATGACCAGCCTTTCATACTCGCGGGGGATCCTGATGCCCTGGTAAAGGATGAAGAGAACTATGAGCAGAGGCAATAAGCCTACGGATAATATGTCTACCATGATGACACCCTCAAGTAGTTAAACCCCAGCGTTTAAATAACCGACGGGATGGGGGGGAGGATACAAAATCAAAAGGGTGCGGCATGTCCCCTTCCCAGGGAGGAAGGGGCGCGAAAAAAGGTCACTTCTTGAACTCGGTATATCCGCACTTTCCGCAGGCGAGCCTGTCCTTGTGCTCCCCGAGGAAGACCCCGTTTCCGCACCTGGGACAGATCTGCCTCTTCCTCTTGATGGCGTCGCCAGCGAGGTCGTAGAACTCGTTCGCCGCCATTCTAACCCGACTCCTCGGCCTGGGCTGCGGGGGCTGGGACGTTCCTCTCTATGACGTGGGCCCTCTCGACCTCTTTCGCCCTCTCCTCGTTCTCGTAGATCTTGGCGTACCCGATCGTCTCGCGCTTGCCGAACTCGGACTTCAAGCTATCGACCATCACCAGGCCTACCTTCGAGTTCATGGTGGCGGCGATCTTATCTATGATGCTCTTCCTGGAGGGGGTGGGCCCGTCGTGGGATACGACGAACTTGACCTCTCTCCTCTTCAACAGAGGGTTGTTCTTCTCCTCGATGACCTTGATTTCCATCTCAATCCTCCACTATCATCTTGTCCATGATGCTCTTAGCGTATTCCTTCCTCTCGGGGGTGACCACCACCGCCACGCTCCCCTCGTTAGGCTGGCCGTAGACGACCGTCGAGCCGAGGGGGGCGTAGAGGATGGCGGGGAGGGTGGCGAGATCCTCCTCGCCGTCGACGACGATCTTGACCCGGCCGTTGCCGGCGAGCCGCTCCCTTATCACGTCGACGAGCTCCTGGGTGAGGGTCGCCGCGGGATTATAGACCTCGATCGTATCGTACTCGTCGCGGTCGCCGATCCCCTGCTGGACGTGGTCGGGGACGGGCATCCTCTTCGTCTTGTGGTCGACGATGCAGATGTCGGGCTTCCTTCCGGAAGAGGAGAGGAGGCAGAAGGTGGTGACGTCGCCGACGGCGATCACCTTGGGGGCGGGCCGGAGGAGGTCCTGCATCGGCCCTATGCACTCCTGACCCCTTCCCCGGAAGAGGGTTCCCAGGGGGGGCTTCAGCTCGGAGCGGAGCTCTTCGGGAAGACGCAATATCTTCAAATCTACCGCACCTTCAGGGCGTACCTTCCGGGAAGGGTTATCCCCAGCTTCTTTGCGACCTCCGACTCCTTCGGGTCGATGATCACGACGTACCCGGTCCAGTCCTTGCTGAGGGAGGCAGAGCCGCAGATCGGACAGACCAGGCCCTCGACGATCCTGTGGCACTCCCTGCAAGCCTGCTCTGTCATCTCGCCTCGACCTCTGCCTCTTCCTTCCGCCGGGCCGCCTCCAGCCACTCGATCTTCCCGAGGCCCGTCTGCCTCATGGTGAGGCCTATCTTGCTCTCCCGGGGCTCCTTCTCGTTTAAGCTGATGGCGATGATCCGCGCCCGGACCCGGTCGCCCTCGCCGAGGGATTTGTTCGAGTCCTTGCTCGCGAGCCGCGAGTTCTTCTCATCGTACGATATATACTCGTTGGTTATCTGGCTCACGTGAAGGAGGCCGTCGAAGGGCCCGATCCCTATGAAGGCGCCGAACTTGACGATCTCCACCACCTCCCCCTCGACGATCTCCTGCATCTCGGGCTTGAAGACTATCGCATCGAAGTTGGCATCGTAGTAGACCGCCCCGTCTCCCGCCAGAATCCTCCCCTCGCCTATGTCGTCGACCCCCAGCACCGCGACGACGGTGCCCAGGGTCTTGTCGACCCTCGCCTCGTACTTGTTCCGCAGCGCCATCTCCACCGCTTCTTCGAGGGGGTCGCCCATCTGGCCAGGAGGTATCCTGACTATCCCCTCCAGCTTCATCTTCTTATACATCAGAACTCCCTTCTGTTGGCGATCTCCAGCCGTCGCCTCTGGCGCAGGTGTATAACGGTAACACCTCTAGTAGATAACTTTTTCTTCAGTTCCTTATCGTTGGTGAAGACCGCGGCCCCCGATTTCAGGGCCAGGTCGACGAGGGCGTCGTCCGCCTCCTCGGATGCCTCGAGGATCTCGCACCTTCCCGCCAGCGCAAGGCCGATCCTGGCGGCGGTCCGGTCCCGCCGGGATTCGGCTAGGCAGGCCAAGGCCGCGAGCTCCCGGAGGACGGGGCGGGGGACGAGGAGCTCCCGGAACCCCAGCTCCTCCAGCCCTTCGAAGAGGTCCACCCCGAACTGGCCGGGGACCATGAGGGCGTTGGTGTCCAGGAGGACCTTCATGCGGTCGGAGCCCCCCCCATCAGCACGCTGGAGCCTCTACTTGTTGATGGTGCCGACGCCGATGAGCCGCCACCGGGCGCCGACCCGCCTGCTGACCGCCACCCGGTCCCCGGCGGCGGCGCATACCGGCCTTCTCAGCTGGACCTCCACCATCCCCCCCTCCCTCGCGCTCGATACGACGCCGACGGTGGTGGCGGTCCCGACGTTCAGCATCAACGGCTCGCTGGTGTGGATCGGCTCGACGTCGGCCTCGTCGGTGGCGCCGACGACCCTCTCCAGGAGCCTGATCTTCATGGTGAAGGAGTTCCAGACGGGGGGCAGGGTCCCCGGCTCTCCCGCCACCTGCCCCACCAGAAGGTCGCTCTTGGTGAGGGCGGGGTCGAGCTGGGTTCCAACTCCGATGAGGCCGCCGGGGGTCGCCTCCTCCTGGGGACCGCCGCCGGCCATCAGCGCCGTCACCTTCGTATCGATGGGGACCCACTGCTTCCTCCCCTCCGACTCCACCGACCTTCCGGGCTTGATCTCGATGGGGTCGTCGGGCTGGAGGACCCCCTGGGTGAGGGTGCCGCCGATGACCCCGCCGACGATCTTCTCCGGCGGCGTCCCCGGGCGGTTGACGTCGAAGGACCTGGCGATCTTTAGGAGGGGCGGCTTCTCCAGGTCCCTTACGGGGGTCGGGATCGTCTCCTCGATCGCCTCGATCACCATGTCGACGTTGACGTTCTGCTGGGCGGATATGGGGACGATGGGAGCGTTCTCGGCGACGGTCCCTTTAACGAACTTCTTGATCTCGTTGTAGTGCTCGATCAGCCTCTCCTTGGAGACGAGGTCGATCTTGTTCTGGACGATGACGATCCTGTCGATCCCGGTGATGTCCAGGGCCATGAGGTGCTCCTTCGTCTGGGGCTGGGGGCAGGGCTCGCTGGCGGCGATGATCAGGACGGCCCCGTCCATGATGGCAGCCCCCGAGAGCATCGTCGCCATCAGGGTCTCGTGGCCGGGGGAGTCGACGAAGGAGACGGTCCGGAGGACCTCGCTCGGCGATCCGCATCCAGGACAGGTCTTCTCGACGGTGTACGCCTCCGGCGCCGGGCAGTTGGGACATTTTCTGAAGGTGGCGTCGGCGTAGCCTAGCCTGATGGAGATACCCCTCTTGATCTCCTCGCTGTGCTGGTCGGTCCAGACCCCGGAGAGGGCCCTCACCAGGGTCGTTTTGCCGTGGTCGACATGGCCCACCATGCCTATGTTCACGGCCGGTTTTTCGTGCAAGTTGGGTTGGCTGGACAAATCGGGTTCCTCGAATGATCTTGATGACTCCTCCCTGGGAGTGACTACTATTTAAATGCTCAGGACTGGATGCGGCGGCCTCCTCGACCTCGATATCATCGCCTGATCCTGGGGCCGGCGCCCTCCGCCCCTCGACAGAGGTTTCGACCTCCCTGGATCTGCAGGCCGGCTCGGGGAGGATGGATTATTTGGAGACGCGGAATATTGGGGTCTTACGGGTTGGATTGAAGAGAGATGGGGGGGACGATGAGGCGGATAGATCCACCCCCCGCCAAATGATCTGGGTGGCGCCGATCAGACGTACCCCCGATGGGCCTCCCTCAGGCCTTCGACCGCCTCCCGGACGAAGAGGCGGTAGGATCTGATCGAGAACTCCGACCACCCCTCAAACTCGTCGTAGAGCTCGGCTCCGAAGGCGTCCTCCTCCGGGTCCAAGCTCCTGGTGCCGTACTCCTCCAGATCCGAGAAGTTCTCCTCCAGATGGAGGAGGAGGGCGGTCTCAGCGTAGGGCTTGGGGATGGCGGGCTGGGAGTGGGATAGGGTCAGCATCAGCCGCTCCTCATCGATCAGGTCTTCCAGGGAGATCCTCGCCTTCTTCACCGAGGTCTGGTGGGCTAGCTGGCTGATCTCCAGCTTCTCCCCGGGGGAGAGCTTCCTCATCTCGACGAAGGCCTGCTGGTAGAGCCTCCCCATCTCAAACTCGTGCTCCAGGGCGTACTCCAGGACCCGGTCGGAGACCCGCCTCAGGTATTCGGAGTTGAGGGATATGAGGGAGAACCAGAGCCCCCTGAAGTAGTAGCGTCGGTTCATCGCCACGGCGAAGTCGAGGGCGTCTGGGCCCGAAGAGGAGAGGGAGGGGAAGAAGGTGACGGCGTCCGTCTCCACCAGGATGTAGCCCTCGGCCTCCTCGCCCCCGAGGCGGCGGATCCGGGCCGGGTCCGAGAGGGGGCGAAACACCCTCCTCGGCTCCTCCATCTCCCGGCACCTCTGGAGGATCCGGTCCCGGTCGCCGGGGCTGGCGGAGGCGAGGTGTTGGGCGACGTCCTTGGCCACCGAGACGAGCCAGCTCCTGTACTCCCGCTCAAAGCCGTCCCGGTTAATCTCCTTCTCCTCCCTCGGGGACCTCGATCTTATCCAGGATCTCCCGGAAGGACCGCCACTGCTCCACCGGTATCCTGATACCGTTCTTCGACCAGCCGGTGTACCTATCGCTGGTGACGTACTCCCTGATGTCGATCCCCGCCGAGCCCCGGAACTCGGTCCTTCGGACTACCAGCTCCGTCGTCTCGCTCTTTCTGATCCTCCCGAACTCCTGCTCCATAGCATCAGCTCCGAGGGGTATCGGGGGCCACCTTATAAATATCTCGGCGTCATCCTTAAATATGATATATGCTATCGTGCGCCATGTTAACACGAAGGAGATTCGGAATTGAGCGAGATTGGCAAAAGGGTGCGGATGGAGAGGATCATCGATAGGAACAGCGGAAATACCGTCATCATCCCCATGGACCACGGGATATCCGTCGGCCCCGTCAAGGGGCTCGTCAACCTCTCGGAGATGGTGGACAGGGTGGCCGAGGGGGGCGCGAACGCCGTCCTCCAGCAGAAGGGGATGGTGAAGCACGGCCATCGCGGCTACGGAAGCGACATCGGCCTGATCGTCCACATGTCCGCCAGCACCGCCCTCGGCCCCGATCCCAACAACAAGGTCCAGGTCTGTCAGGTGGAGGAGGCCCTGAAGGTGGGGGCCGACGCCGTCTCCGTCCACATCAACATCGGCTCTGAAACCGAGGCCGATCAGCTCAAGAAGCTCGGAAGCGTCGCCGAGAGGTGCGACTTCTGGGGGATGCCCCTCATCGCCATGATGTACCCCCGGGGAGACAAGATCGCCGACCCCAACGGCGTCGACGTCGTCTCCCTGGCGGCCCGGGCCGGGGCGGAGCTGGGGGCCGACATCATCAAGACCAACTACACCGGCGACCCCGAGACCTTCAGGGAGGTCGTCGCCGGATGTCCCGTCCCGGTGGTCATCGCCGGCGGCCCCAAGACCGAGACGGACGAGGAGTTCCTCGAGATGATCCGCGGCGCCATCGACGCCGGGGGGCGGGGCGTCGCCATCGGAAGGAACGTCTTCCAGCACGAGAACCCGACGAAGATGACGAGGGCGATATCCGCCATCGTCCACCTCGACCGGACCGTCGAGGAGGCGATGGAGATCCTGAGGTGAGGCGGGAGGCGGCCGCAAGGGCGGCCCGGTCCTCCGGCGGGAGCGGCGGAACGGCGGAATATCCGATGGCAGCGCCCCCTCTCCTCCCCAGGGGGTCTGGGGGGACGAGACCTCAAATCGACCCCCGGCCCCGTTTCTCGATTAATCGGCGTTTATCCCTCGGGCGGAAGGGGGCGATGCACAAGCTTTATATGATCGGAGCGGGTTTGGGAACTGTCGTTCCCATGCCAGCGAAGCGGGGTGGGGTAGTCAGGAAATCCCGACGGGCTCATAACCCGTAGATCAGTAGTTCAAATCTACTCCCCGCTACCAAACACAATTTTGATCCGTCTTTCAAAACCATTTGGGCGCAAGATCAGCTCAAAAAAAAGAGGTGGTTGAGCCTGAGCCCATCCATCGAACCCTCCCCCCTCTTTCTCTCTTCGGTAACCCTCAGATTCACCCCACCACGACGACGTTGCTCGCCCCCATCAGCTTCCGGTGGACGTTGTCCTCGAAGAGCCGGAAGTCGTACCTCCCCGGCGTCCGGGGCGCGGCGAAGGTCATCGTCCCGCAGGCCCTGCCGTTCGTCCACTGCATCCCGATCATGTACTTGTCGGGGCGGGTCATCTCGTACATCCCTATCGCCGAGGCGGGCTTCGCCCCCCAGAAGGAGACGGTGATAGCCTCCCCGGGGCGGCGGGCCGCCGCGGGCGACGCCTCCACCCTCACCCCCGCGGAGACGGCGACCTCGATAGGCTGGCTGACCGCGATCCTCGTGAATCCGTCGTCCTCAAACATCCGAAACTCGTAGCTTCCTGCCGAGGAGGGGATGACGAAGGGGAGGGTTCCGCGGCTCGTTCCGTCCAGGTACTCTCTTGAGATGGGTCGATCGTCCCCGGCGCCGACGGGGTAGAGGCCGATCCAGTCCCCTTCAAAGCCGGGGGCTCCGCTGTAGCTGACGTTCACCCGGTCGCAGGTCCCGGCCGAGGCGTCGGCGACTTTGACCTCGGGGGTCGCCACGGCGAAGGGGAGGGATACGACCTCGGAGCCGGAGCCGTCCTCCATCCTCAGGACGTAGCTCCCCTCACCCTCGGGGGCGGTGAAGGTGACGGTCCCGCTCCTCCCCGCCAGGGGCTGGCTGGAGAGGGCCACCCCGATCGGCTCTGTATCCGTCTCCATATCGGTCTTCGGCCCCGTCCCGGCCTCTCCCGTCATCGGTCCAGAGCCGGGGGAGGGGGCTGCAAGGACCGCCCGCCCGGTGAAGTTCTCGGGGGCGGCGAAGCAGAGGGGCATCTCCGCGCCGGGGGAGAAGGTCGATCGGTAGAGGAAGAGCTTGAAGTCGCCGGCGGAGGCGGCGTACTTCCTGACGGCGTCCTCGGAGGCGATCGGCCGCTCGTCGACGCTCGGGCCGCCGGGGATCTTCCGGGGGGCGTCGCAGAGGCCGTCTCTCTCCCTGTCCCTGCACCCCTCCTCGATGGCGTCGAAGTCGTCGAAGTGGTTTCCTCCCCTCCCGTCGTCCCAGAGGTTCTCGCCGTCGTCGAGGGCGTTCTCGCCGTTATCCAGGAGCTCGTTTCCGTAGATCCTGTTCTCCTTCAGCCCTCCGGCAAAGCCGATCTTGCTCACCTCCAGGGTCGCAGCCTCCGTCTTAGGCCTGTACTTTATCGATACGCCGCCGGAGTCGGACGCCGTTATGCTCTCAGAGGCGTTCTGCCTCACAGCTTTGATCCCGACGCCGTTCTCGGCGATCCTGTTTCCGGCTATCTCGTTATCCCAGCTCCTTTCGAGGAGGAGTCCGATACCGTTATTCTCGACGGAGTTGTTCCTTATGGCGCCGCCCGTGACGCTCTGGAGGAGGATTCCGATCCTGTTTCCTGATAAGAGGTTATCCTCGACGGTGCACCCCTCCCCCAGGACCCGGACCCCGGCGTCCATCTCCTCGGAGCCGGAGCCTGTGACCAAAAAGCCCTGGATCCGCGCCCCATCCCCCTGGAGGGTCACCCCCGATCCAGAGCCTCCGGCGTCGATCTGGGGCCTTCCGATCCCCTGGAGGGCTATCCCCTCCGATACGACCAGCCTCTCCCTGTAGACTCCGCCCTCCACCAGGACGGCGTCCCCGGACCTCGCCTCGTCGAGGGCGGCCTGGATCCTCTCCCCGGGGGCGACGGTGAGGGTGGCGCCCATGCCGGTGGCCGCCAAGAAGAGGGATGAGATGATCGATGAGGTGATCAGAATCGCTATAGCTAGACGGGAAGGTCGGCGGAGACGGCCGCCGGCAGAAACCCCCTCATGACCCCAGGGGACGGATCGGACGCTTCTCGGCATGATCCCCGCCAGGGGGCCCCCGGGTTATAAAAGGTTTTGAGGCTCCGCCGCCCCCCCGGGGCGGAGGATCGCGGCGGGAAATCTGGGGAGGGGTTGATCCTCTCCCCACCTCCCGGCTCACATCACGGGGCGCGAGTAGATCGTATCCCGGGTGTAGCCGATCACCTGGACCGTCCTCCTCTTCGGAGCCTCCTCGACGGGGGGGGCCGAAGCCCCCTCCCGGAAGTCCGAGATCCCCCCCGCGACGGCGGGGACGAAGGGGAGGGGCTCGGGGGCGGCCGGCTCATAAAGGGCGAGGTCGGGGGTCGTCAGCCTCCCGGAGAAGTTCCCCCTCCAGCCGGAGCCCTCCTCGTCAGAGGAGACGAAGGCTCCGGCGATATCCCCGGATCCGTCGACGGTGCCGATCATCCTTCCGACCACCATCGGATGCTCGATCAGCAGGACCACCAGGTCGATTTTCCCCTCCTCAAGCCGCCCCGTCACCATCCCGTTCCAGGGGTTGGGGGATTCGCCGGTGCAGGCCCCCGAGATGGCGGGCCCCTGCGAATGGATCGCCGCCGTGAACTCCGCCAGGGGGAGGGGTTTAGAGAGCTGATCATCCTCGCACCGGAAGGCCCAGATCCCCGTCAGGTCGGCTCCGGCGACGCCGGCGATCCCCAGAAGTGCCGCCAGGATCAAGATGGTTTTTCCGATCATCCGTCCCCCCCTTAATCCCCCGGATTTATTAAGGCTATCCCGGGGTACGGAAAGGGTAAATCGACGGAGGTTCAAGGAGGCGGCGAGGCGATCATGACCACCATCAGGGACCCGGTCCACGGGTACGTCAGGCTCGACGATCTGGCCATCGATCTCGTCGACACCCAGGAGATGCAGAGGCTGAGGTGGATAAAGCAGCTGGGTCTGGCACACCTCGTCTATCCCGGAGCCAACCACACCCGGTTCGAGCACAGCCTAGGCTCCTACCACCTCGCAGGCCTTCTTTCGCGACACCTCGGCCTCGACGAGGCGGATGGGACGGAGATCCAGGCCGCAGCCCTCCTTCACGACGTAGGCCACGGCCCCTTCTCCCACGTCACCGAGCGGGTTTTATCCAGCTACCTCCGGGAGGAGCACGAGGACATCGCCGACCGGCTGAGGAGGGGGGAGTTGGGGGACGTCCTGAGGGACCGGGGCCTCCAGCCCCACCGGATCCAGAGGCTGATCCGGGGGGAGACCCCCCTGGGGCAGGTGGTCAGCGGGGAGGTGGACGTCGACAGGATGGACTACCTCACCCGGGACTCCCACTACACCGGCGTCGCCTACGGCGTCGTCGATTATCAGAGGCTGATGGAGACGATGGCGATGAAAGACGGCCACATAGTCCTCGAGGAGGGGGGGGTCCACGCCGCAGAGTCCCTCCTCGTCTCCAGGCTCCTGATGTACCCGACGGTCTACTTCCACCACGCCTCGAGGATAGCCCAGAAGATGCTTGATGTAGGGGTCCGAGTGATGGTCGAGGAGGGGTCTGATCCCCGAAGGATCCGGGAGATGGACGACCTCCAGCTCTCCGCCGCCATGGCCTCGGCGGGGGGTTACCCCGGGGAGATCATCGAGAGGATCAGGGCGAGGAGGCTCTTCAAGCGGGCGATATACGTCGGCCGGGACCGGCTCGAATCGCCGGAGAAGATGGGTAAGGAGGGGAGGATCGCCGAGGAGATCGCCGAGATCGCCGGGGTCGATCCCCTCTACGTCCTCGTAGACAACCCCGGCCTCCCCCGGATAGCGGAGGGGAACGTCGGCGTAGTCGGGGTGGACGGGGAGGAGAGGCCCCTCCGGGAGGTATCCCCCCTAGTCACCATCATGGAGAGGGCCCACCTCGCCGCCTGGAGGCTGGGGATCTACACCACCGAGGAGCACCGGGACCGGGTGAGGAGGGCGGCGACATCTCATCTGAAGGTCGGGAGGAACCCCGTCCAGCACACCTTCGAGGACCTGTGACTCGAGGACTCTTGAGATAAAAGGTCGGGAGAACCTTTAAGACGGTCCGGGGCGGAAGGGGTAGGGATGGTCGCCGTTGACAACAATCTGATAGTGAAGACGGTTCAGTCGATGAACCAGCACCTTCCCGGGAGGAGGAAGAGGCTGACGGAGCTCCTCCAGGAGGAGAAGCCCGGGGTCCGGGGGAAGGACAACACCTTCTTCATCATGGACAAAAAGGAGCTGAAGGTCATCTCCGAGGCGGTCCCCAAGTACCTCTGGGACAGGCTGAGGCTCCCGATCCTCATAGAGATGGCCCCCCAGTACGGGAGCGGCTCGGCCCGGGTCCAGGGGGAGGCGGAGGGGATCCTGGTGAGAAAGCTCCTCAAGATCGAGCGGGGCGATCGGAAGATGGTGATCATCTACATGCCCGAGATCCGGGAGCTGAGGCGAAACCTCCCCACCACCAGCCAGTACGCCTTCATCACCGCCCTGGACTGATCCTGATCTTTTTTTATACGATGCGGACATATTATAGCCTCGGAGGTGTTTGACGATGGCTGAAATTGCTCCGGCCGAGGCGATCCGGCTCTTCGAGGAGAGGATGGCCCAGGGCCGGTATCGGGAGGCGGCGAAGATCAGGGAGGATTACTCCCTATCCGCCGAGCCGCTCCAGGATGCCGTCAGGAGGGAGTACTCGAGGGTCTTGGGCATAGGGGAGTACTCCCTCGCGGCGGAGCTGGCGAAGGAGTACGGCCTATCGAAGAAGATGGTCGTCGAGGCTGCGTCCAGGTCCTTTGTGAGGAAGGTCGACGGCGAGCAGTACAAGGCGGCGGCGGAGTTCGCGAAGAAGTACGACCTCCCGCCGGAGATGGTGAGGGAGGCGGCAATCCGGGCCTACAACAAGAGCATGGACTTCGGCCTCGCCAAGAACGCCGCCGATATAGCCGTCGACTTCGAGCTCCCCGACGATATGAGGATAGCCGCCGCCGAGAAGGCCTTCGCGGCGCATATGGACTCCGGCCTCTACAACAAGGCCCTGAAGGTAGCCCGGGAGTACGGCCTCTCCCCCGACCTCCTCCGGGAGGCGGAGACGAAGGCGAAAGGGCGGAGGTGATCCATGGCCCCCGTCCTTCTCACCGTCGGCGGCTCCGACTCCTCCGGAGGGGCGGGGATCCAGGCGGACATCAAGACCTTCGGAGCCCTCGGCTGCCACGGGACCTCGGCGATCACCGCCGTTACCGCCCAGAACACCCTCGGCGTCCTGGAGGTCTACCCCATGCCCCCCGAGGCGGTCATATCCCAGCTTGCGGCCCTAGCCGAGGACTTCGAGATCTCCGCCGCCAAGACGGGGATGCTCTCATCCCGGGAGGTGGTCCTGGAGGTCGCCGGCTTCTTCGAGAGGGAGGAGATCCCCCTGGTCGTCGACCCGGTGGTGGAGGCGGAGGCGGGAGGACGGCTCCTCGATCCGGAGGCCCTCGGCCTCCTCGTCGAGAGGCTCATCCCCCTAGCCCGGGTCGTCACCCCCAACATCTTCGAGGCGGAGGCGTTGACGGGGATCCGGGTCACCGACGAGGGGAGCGCCCTCCGGGCCGGGGAGGCGATCCTCGACCTGGGGGCGGAGGCGGCCGTCGTCACCGGAGGCCATCTCGCCGGAGACGACCTTCTGGTGACGGCGAAAGGATACTGCATCATCCGGGGCGAGAGGGTCCCGGGAGGAAACCACGGCGTCGGCTGCACCTACTCGGCGGCCACAGCCGCATTTCTGGCGGGGGGGAGGGATATCGAGGAGGCGGCGAGGCTCGCGAAGGCCTTCGCCGCCGGCTCGGTGAGAAAGAGCATCGCCGTCGGCAGGGGCGCCTCCCCCGTCAACCCCCTCGGCGAAGCCCTCGAGAGGGCGGACCGATACGTCGTCTTTACGGGGGTCTCCGACGGGGTCGAGGCCCTCCTCTCGGAGCCGGCCCTCGTCGATCTGATCCCGGAGGTGGGGTTGAATTTGGGGATGGCGATATTCGGCGCCTCGGGCCCCGAAGACGTCGCCGCCGTCGAGGGGAGGCTGGTGAGGGCGGGCAGAAGGGTCCGAGCATGTGGATCGGTCCGGTTCGGGGCGAGCCGCCACGTCGCCAGGATCATCCTCGCGGCGATGAGCTTCGATCCCGGGGCGAGGGCGGCGATGAACCTCCGGTTCGGCGAGGATGTCCTGGAGGCGGCCCTCGCCCTCGGCCTCTCGGCGTCCGATTTCAGCCGGGAGGAGGAGCCGGAAGGCGAGAAGACGATGAGCTGGGGGACGGGGGAGGCGATACGCCGCTTCAGGTCCGGGTCGAAGGAGGGGGGTGCGACCGATCCGGGCCGGTTAGAGCGGCCGGTCCCCCAGGTCATCTGGGACCGGGGCGGCCCCGGAAAGGAGCCCATGCTCAGGCTCCTGGGCCGATCCGCCGGCGAGGTGGCGGATCTGGCGGTGGAGATCGCCAGGGGTCTATCCGCCAGACGGGAACCTATAAATTGAAGTTTGGTGCTGTAACAGCGCGGTTCTTTATTTGGAGTGTCCTATATGGGAAGCGTAAAGCCTAACTACATCAAGAATTTTGCAGATGACCTGATGAAGGCCTACCAGGGGGTCTTCAACAACGACTTCGAGCATAACAAGGATATGGTCTCGGAGTACACCGACATCAAGAACAAGACCATCCGCAACCGAGTCGCGGGCTACATAACCCGCAAAGCCCAGATCCGAGGAGAGTAAGGTGGATGTTTGAAGGTGTGCTGCCGGCCATCATCACCCCCTTCCGAGAGGATGGAGAGGTGGACGAGGAGGGCCTGAGGGGGAACGTCGAGTACTTCAGCGCGGCCGGCGTCGCTGGCATCGTCCCCTGCGGCACCACCGGCGAGTCTGCCACTCTCAACTTCGAGGAGCACAAAAGGGTTGTCGAGATCGCCGTCGAATCCGCCAGGGTTAAGGTGGTGGCCGGGACCGGGTCGAACAACACCCGGGAGGCCGTGGAGCTGACCAAGCACGCCGAGGACGCCGGCGCCGACGCCGCCCTCCTGATCACCCCCTATTACAACAAGCCGAACGACCGGGGGATGCTCGCCCACTTCAGGGCGGTGGCCGAGAGCTCCGACCTTCCCCTCATCCTCTACAACGTCCCGGGGAGGACGAGCATCAACCTCAAGCCTGAGCTGGTGGCGGAGCTCGCGAAACTCGAGAACGTCATCGGGATAAAGGAGGCGAGCGGGAACCTATCCCAGATCTCGGCGATCATCGAGATGACCCGAGACGAGGAGTTCTTCGTCCTCTCCGGGGACGACGGCCTCACCCTCCCGATCATGGCCCTGGGGGGGAAGGGGGTCATATCGGTGGTGGCAGACGTGGCTCCGAGGAAGATGGTGGCGATGGTGGATGCGATGCTGAAGGGAGACCTCGAGAAGGCCCGGAGGCTCCATTACATCCTCTCTCCCCTCGTCTCCGCCCTCTTCCTGGAGACGAACCCCATCCCCGTCAAGACGGCGACGGGGATGATCGGCCTCGCCGCAGGACCCCTGAGGCTCCCCCTGGCGCCGATGGCGGAGAAGAACGAGATGAGGCTGAAAGAGGCCGTGGACCTGCTGGGCGAGGTCGCATGACCGTCAGGATAGCGGTGGCGGGGTCCCGGGGGCGGATGGGGCAGCTTCTCATCGAGGAGATCGGGAGGTTTGAGGACCTCTCCCTGGTCGCAGGCTTCGATCTGGTGGGGGTGGGCGAGCCCCTCGGCGGCGGGGTCTTCGTCTCCGACCCCCGGGACCTGGCCGAGGTTCTGAGGAGTTCTGGCGCCCAGGTCCTCATCGACTTCACCGCCCCCGCGGCCACCGTAGAGAACGTTCGGGTGGCGGCGGACCGGGGGGTCAATCTGGTGGTGGGGACGACCGGCCTCTCGGACCCCCAGAGGCGCGAGATCGCCGGATCGATCGAGGGGAAGGTGGCGGCGGTGATCTCGCCGAACTATAGCGTCGGGGTCAACCTCTTCTGGAGGCTGATCGAGGATGCCGCGATCTCCCTGGAGGGCTACGACATCGAGGTGATCGAGGCCCACCACCGGAAGAAGATGGACGCCCCCAGCGGTACGGCGGCGGAGGCGGTCCGGGTCCTGGCGGGGGTTACCGGCAGGGACGCGGTCGTCTACGGCAGGGAGGGGCAGGGTCTCCGGGGGGACGAGATCGGGGTCCACGCCGTCCGGGCCGGCGACATCGTCGGCGACCACACCGTCCTCTTCGCGGGGCCCGGCGAGCGGCTGGAGATTAAGCATCAGGCCCACAGTCGGCAGGCCTTCGCCACCGGGGCGGTCCGGGCGGCGAGGTGGGTAGCCTCAGCCACCCCCGGGATCTACACCATGGCCGAGGTCCTCGGTGAGAGGTGACCTGTCCGCAGGTTGGGTTAAATGCGCCGGCGTTGGAGAGATGTACAGCTTCGACGAGAGGGAGAGAGAGCTCTATTTTGAGGGGGAGAGGCTCGATAGGCGGTGGACGGGGGAGGAGCTCGCCGGGTTCTGCGCCGGCTGCGGCGGCGAGCTCTCCTCCCTCGGCTGTTACAGCACCCCCGGAGGGTGGCTGGTGGCGTCCCGGTGCCGGGGCTGCGGCTCCATAGTCCTTGCGGAGTACGATTCCCGCTGGGCGTGGAAGGGGGATCGAGAGGTGGCAGCGGCGCCGCCGACCCCCGGGCCTCGGAAGATGCCGAGGATCTCCGAGATTCCCCGGGAGGAGCTGGAGGCGGTCTTCACCCCCGCGGAGCTGAGGGACATGGAGCGGTGCGAGCGGGGGGAGCCCTACCTCCGCCAGAACCTGTACCGGGCCCGGGCCAAGTACGAGAAGTTCGAGAGGCTTTTCGGGGTGAGGATCGATATCTGATGGCGATATGCCCTCCTCGGGGCCGAGGATCTGAGGTGGGCGGCAGAGGTCCACGGCCTCCCCCTCGGGGGAGATCATGGCCGGGCATCAAGGGCTGATGGTGAGATGGCAGCCCGACGCCCAATAAGAGCCGTCTATGGTTTTAGCCATCAAAAAAGGTATAAAGGAAGGACTGCCGGTCCTGCCGGGCGCCTTCAGAATATCGCTGCCAGAGCGTAGAGCGGCAGCATGAACGTGATCAGAAACCCTACAATCATAAGCCCGATGGCAACTCCATTTTCTCCCATGAATCTCCTCACCTCTCCATCTTCAGCCGGTTGGCCGTAAGGTTGGGAGAGGTGGTATTAATTACTATCGGCGGGTCTCAACCCCGAGCTGCTACCCCACCCGTCCGATAATCTTAATCCCCGTGGCGCTGATTTGGGTCCACCTTCGGGGACCGATCTGGTACCGGGACGACGGCGGCGCGATGATGAGCCGACCTGCCTGATGGATGATGAGGATTTTGAGTCCTGAGCGCCGTCCATGCCTCTTGATCAGAGGTCCCGGTGGGGGATCAGGTCGCAGCCGGTGCACCGATAGCACCCCGTCTCGGCGGCGTCGCCGCGGAGGCGGTGCTCGTCGAGGGCCCGCCGGAGGTGGCGGGAGAGGTCGAGGAGCCTCTCCGGAGAAGGCCTGACCATCTCGACCTCCCCGACCCTCAGGGGATGGGGGTAGACGGCCCTGATCACCGGGAGGACCCCCATCTCGGCGAGCTCCTCGATCCCCTCCCGGAGGGAGGGCTCCGATTCGCCGAGGCCGACGATGACGTTGGAGAAGACCCTGTTTCTCCCGAACCGGGCTGCGGCGTCGGCGAGGGCCGCCTTGATCTTGTCGAGGGAGGCCCCGGGGCAGACCCTTCCGAAGAGGACCGGGTCGAGGCACTCGACGTTGTACTTGATCTCGTCCGCCCCCGCCTCCTGGAGAGCCTTGCTGGACCCTCTGGCGGGGGTGACGGAGACCCCGATGGGCAGGTCGAACCTGCGGAGGGCGCGGACGATCTCGGCGACCCTCGCCACCTCCTCTTCGGGGGTCCGCTCGACGCCGCTGGTGAGGGATATCGCCTCCAGCTCCCCCGAATCGAGGGCCTGCGCCACCATCTCCACCACCCTCTCCTTCGGCTTCACCCCCCCGGAGAGCTTCGGGACGGCGCAGAACTTGCAGTCGTAGATGCACCTCTCGCTGACGGTGATGTAGGCCTGCCGGGGGCAGTGGAGGAGGGGCCTCTCCAGGACGCCCCGGGCGATCTCTCTGCCCTTGAAGAGGATAGCCACCTCCTCCCCCTCCAGCTCCACCAGCTTCAGGGGGGAGCCCTCCTCGGCGGAGAGGCGCACCCTCCGCCCGCCGGACCGGAAGAAGACGTTCCTCTCCCCGGCGCCGGGTCCCGCCGTCGAGACCGGCCCCTCGGGGCGGAAGACCTCCGGCATCTCTATCCTGCCCCAGGAGATGAGGCGGGCCTTGGTCAGTAGATCCATCGCCATCATGTATCCCCCGGGGGTTTATAAAGGATGGTCCCAGGCGATAGGAGGCTGGAGGTCGGGGCCGAAATTCCCGCCTACAGGCAGGGGAGCCAGTCCACCGCCCCGGTGGTCCCGCTGACGTTGCTGAAGAGCTGGATGTACTTCTCTATCGAGAAGACCCCGGTGACGTCCTCGACGGACCTTCCCACCTCGAAGTGCCTCCCCTTGCAGTTGGTCTTCGTGTCCATGGAGAGCCAGCCGATGTGGCCTACCCCGATGACGTTGGCGTTGAAGCTCGCCTCGATGCCGCTGTTGTTCACCTCGTTGAGGGGGCTGTTTCCGACGGTGCTGATCTGGGTGCTCTTCATCAGGCTCTCGGCGTGGGTGTACTGCTCGGTGACGACGGCACCGGCGTCGTAGTTCATGACGCAGAGCCGGTCGATCCACTTCCGGTCGTAGGTTCCGGTCTGGTAGCTGACCGGGAAGTACTCGAAGGTCGCCTCCTGGGTGAAGTTTATGGAGTTGTGGTGGACGCTCAGCTCAAACTCGGTCCGATCGTAGAAGTTCCCGGATCCGGAGATCCGTTCGATGATCTTCGAGCCGCTGTAACCCTGGCCGGTCTGGCCTATCAGCTCGTGGTTCCGGTATCCCACCCCCTGGATCACCGAGCGCTCGTAGATGTAGTTCGCAGCCGCCGCTGACCCCACCAGAACCAGGATCGAGATGATGACGGCGCTGCATAGACGACTCAAATTTAACCTCCCCGACCTCCCGTTGAAGGCGTCCTCGTTTAAAAACGTGTCGAGATTTTCTCCCGGCAAAAAATAAATAAATCGAGTTCCGGCGAAGCCGCTTCTCCCCGGTTTCGGGTCGATCAGCTCTCGGGCTGCAGGATCAATAGGCCGATCAGCTCCTCTATCAGCCCCTCGTCGAAGGGGGGAGAGGCGTCGACCCTTCGGAGGAGGTTATCAACCTCGATCCCGCCGAGGACGATCTTGGGAAGGCCGGAGGTCTTGAACCCCTCGACGATGGCGAACTCCACCCCGCTAGCCCGCAGCTCCTCCAGGGCCTCCTCCAGCCCTCCCCCTCTCGAGACCTTGAAGAGGATCCTTTCGCTTCCGACGCCGACGACGACGTCGGCCCCCGCCTCGAAGTGGCGCCTGGTGTCGCCCCTGTCCTCGACGGGGTGGCCGGGCATGTTCTTTATCGTCCCGACCCGGCCCCTTCCCCGGAGGGCCCGGACCATCGCCTCCACCAGGGTGGTCTTGCCGGACTTCTTGGTGCCCACCACCGAGATGACCTTCAATCCGACCCCTCCTTCCTCTCTCCCCGCTCCTTATCCACCCCACCCTCCTCCGCCCCGGCCCCCCACCCCGAGATGAGGGCGGCCAGGAACCGGGCGTAGATCGAGAGGTCCTCCAGGGTGACGTTCTCGTCGGGTCCGTGGGGGTTTGAGTCGGTCTGGCGGCCGACGCCGTAGACGCAGGTGGGGATCCCCGTCACCTCCGCCACGTAGGCCTGGTCGAGGCTGTACTGGGCTCCCGCGAGGCGGGGGCTCCTCCCCGAGGCCCCCTCCAGAGCTCTCCTCACCTCAGCGACCCAGGGGTGGTCGGGGTCGATCCTCATGGGGGGGTACCCCATCCACGACCGCCATTCCAGGTCGACGGGAAGGGCCGCCATCTCCCTCTCCAGCTCCGCGGCCGCCTCCTCCATCCTCTCCTCGGGTATCACCCGCCGGTCGCCCCGGAGGACGCACCGGTCGGGGACGATGTTCTCCTTGATCCCGCCGCGGATGACGGTGACGTTCAGCATCGGCCGGACGAAATCGACCCCGTGTTCCTCCAGCTCCGAGCTGGCCCGCAAGGTGGACCTCCTCGCCTCGACCCTCCCCTTCAGGTCGAGGAGGGCCTCGATCACCGGGAGGGCCTTCTCGATGGCGTTCTCCCCGAGGAAGCTCGCCCCGGAGTGGGCGGCCTTCCCCCGGACCGTCGCCTCCCAGGTGATGATCCCGTTCGACCCGATGATGACGTCGTCGGAGAAGCTGTCCATGCAGAGCATGACGTCTCCTTTCACCAGCCCCTCGTCGGCGAAGTAGCAGAGGCCGGAGTACCCTCCCCCCTCCTCGTCGGTGGTGAGGAGGACGAGGAGGTTCCGCTGGGGGCGGCCGGTGGCTTCGATGGCCCGGAGGGCGGCGATGAGGGCGGCCACCGCCCCCTTGGAGTCGGCGACCCCCCGGCCGTATATCCTCCCGTCCCGGATATCCAGGGCGAAGGGGTCTTTGGACCACCCCTCCCCGGCGGGGACGACGTCGAGGTGGGTGTAGATCACCATGGTCTCCTCCGCCCCGACGTCCAGCCGGGCCCAGAGGTTCGACCGCTCGCCAATCGCCTCCTCCCCCCGCCCCGCGAGGACCTCCGGGGGAACCACCACCTTCTCCGCCTCAAAGCCGAGGTCCCTGAAGATGGGGATCAGGTGGTCGACGATCTCGGGGTACTCTCTTCCCGGAGGGGTGACGGTCTCAAAGCCCACCAGGTCCCTGAGGTCCTCCAGCATCTCGGGGGTCCCCGCCTCGAGGCATCGGTAAAGCTCCATGAATCTCAAGCATTTTATCCTGGCCCGGGCCCTATTAAAGGCTTCTCCGACCTCCCCTCGCCGGAGCCCCCTCCATTCCGGGGCGACCCCCTCCAGAAGGCGAGAGCACTTCTCCTCGAGCCGGGGGAGGAGGACCTTTTCCAGAAATTCGGCCCGCCCCGGCCCGTACCTCCCCCGCTGGAGGTTCCTGATATGGCAGTCCAGGATCCCCCCCTCCCGGATGATCAGATCCAGCCTCCTCGGGCCGAGGTCGACCTCGTGCCACTCCGGAAGCTGGAGGGTGATCTCGAGGAAGGTGTCGGTCTCAAACCCCATCCCGCCGTACAAGGGGATCCCCCTAGATCGCCCCCGGCGCCGATACGAGGCTGACGATGGCGATGGTCAGAAGCCCCACCAGGATCATCCTCACCCCCGAGACGATCATCCGCTCGCTGCTGATCCTGGCGAGAAATATCCCCAGGACGAAGAGGCAGAGGAGGCCGAGGGCGAGGGACGCCCGGAAGGCAGCCTCCATATCGATCGCCGGGACGAAGAAGTAGGGGATGACTAGGATCATCCCCCCCAGGGCGGGGCTGATCCCGTTCACCAGGGCGACGACGACGGTGGCGAACTCCGAGGCCCTGGCGAACTGGCTCCTCTTCAGGTCTTTGAGCATGGCGCTCTCGAGCTTCCTCAGGTCCCTCCTCCTCTCGGCCCTCTCCGCCAGGTAGGCGCTGCTCATCCCCGAGATCCCGAGAGCTATGATCCCCCCAATCCCCGCCTTGATGACCACCTCGGGGTTTGAGAGCCCCGAGAAGTGGGCTCCGATGACGACCCCCATCAGGGTGAGGATCCCGTCGAAGGCGTTCATGACGAAGAGCCTTCTTGCTATCTTGAAGGCCTGGCTGACCTGAAGGTAGGTCCGGAACCGTTTCCAGCACGAATCCATATCAGGGAGAGACTGAAACCTCTTGGGCTTAATCTCTGGCGATCAGAGACCTCCCGGTCATGGCGGCGGGGGCGGGGAGGCCGAGAAGGTCGAGGACGGTGGGGGCGACGTCGGCGAGGATCCCGTCTTCCCGGAGCCTCGGCCTTTTGCCTCCGATGAGGCCGAAGGGGACGCGGTTGGTGGTGTGGGCGGTGTGGTGCTGGCCGGTCTTTCTGTCCTCCATCTGCTCGGCGTTCCCGTGGTCCGACGTCAGGAGGACGGCTCCGCCCCGGGCGAGGACCTCCGAGACGACCCGTCCGACGCAGTCGTCGACCGCCTCCACCGCCTCCACCGCCGCCTCGAAGATCCCGGTGTGGCCTACCATGTCGGAGTTGGCGTAGTTGAGGACGATGAGGTCGTAGGCCCCTCCCCGGATCTTCTCGACGACGGCGTCCGTCACCTCGAAGGCGGACATCTCCGGCTTTCTGTCGTAGGTGGCGACCTTCGGCGACGGTATCAGGAGCCTATCCTCCCCGGGGCTCGGCTCCTCCCGGCCGCCGTTGAAGAAGAAGGTGACGTGGGCGTACTTCTCCGTCTCGGCGATCCGGAGCTGTCGGAGGCCTGCCCTGCTCACCACCTCTCCCAGGGTCTCGGTGAGGTGGTCGGCGGGGAAGGCGATCGGAGCCCCGATCGACTCCTGGTACTGGGTCATGCAGACGAAGTGGACCTCGACCTTCCTCCGATCGAACTCGCAGAAGTCGGGGAGGAGGAAGGCCTTGGTGATCTGGCGGGCCCGGTCGGGCCTGAAGTTGAAGAAGATGAGGGAGTCGCCGTCTCTGACCAGGCCGTCGGGATCGATGACCGTCGGCCTGACGAACTCGTCGTCCTCCCCCCGGTCGTAGGCGGCCTGGACCGCCTCAGCGGGGCTATCGGCCCTCAGCCCCTCCCCCGAGGTCATCGCCCGGTAGGCGAGCTCCGTCCTCTCCCACCTCCGGTCCCGGTCCATGGAGTAGTACCTCCCGGCGACGGTGGCGACCTTCCCGAGGCCAAAAGACCCCATCACCTCCTCCAGCTCCCGGAAGTAGCCGAGGGCGCTCCGGGGGGGGACGTCCCTCCCGTCGAGGATGGCGTGGATCCGGACCCGCCCGAGCCCCCTATCTCGCGCGAGCCTGAGGAGGGCGAAGAGGTGGGCCTGGTGGCTGTGGACCCCCCCGTCGGATAAGAGGCCCATCAGGTGGAGGGTCCCCCCCCTATCCCTGGCCAGGTCCACCGCCTCCGCGAGGTTGGGGTTGGCGAAGAAGGTGCCGTCCTCGATGGCGAGGTTGATCCGGGTGTAGTCCTGGTAGACTATCCTCCCGGCCCCGAGGTTGAGGTGGCCCACCTCCGAGTTTCCCATCTGGCCGGGGGGGAGGCCCACGTCCAGCCCTGCGGCGCCGATGGTGGTGAACGGATAAGAGCCCTTGAGGCGGTCGATGGTGGGGGTCCTCGCGGCGGCGATGGCGTTCCCCTCCACCTCGCCGCTCTCCCCGAACCCGTCCATGATGATGAGGGTGACTGGCTTCATCGCCTTTCGGTCTCCCCGGTTCGAGATAACCCTTTCCTCCCCTAGACCTGAAAGCCGTGGTCGCCGATCAGGGGGACGAAGACGACGCCGCCGTGCTGCTCCATCTCAAACCCCTCCTCGGTCCTGACGACCAGGAGGAGCTCCTGGTAGCAGGTCCCCACGGGGATGACGAGCTTTCCCCCCACCTTCAGCTGGGCCTGGAGGGGCTCGGGGACCTTCGGCGCCGTCGCCGCGACGTTGATCCGGTCGAAGGGGGCGTGGTCGGGGAGGCCGCGGCTCCCATCCCCCTCGACGACGGTGACGTTCTCGATCCCCGCCTCCGAGAGGTTCTTCCGGGCGAAGGCGACGAGCGTTGCCACCCGCTCGATGGAGTAGACGTGGCCTTCGGGCCCCACCAGCTTCGCCATCACCGCGGCGTGGTAGCCGGAGCCGGTCCCCACGTCCAGGACCCTCATCCCCTCTCCGAGGTCGAGGAGGTCGCACATGATCGCCACCATGTGGGGGGCGGATATCGTCTGGCCGTCGCCGATGGGGAGGGGGTGGTCCTGGTAAGCCATCTGCCGCACCCGATTGGGGACGAAGAGCTCCCGGGGCGTATCTTCCATCGCCTCCAGGACCCGGTCGCTGACCCTCCCCCGGAGCATCCTCAGCATCTCCTCCTTCCTCAGAGGGCAGCCCCCCAGACCCGGACGATCTCCTTGGCGAGGGCCCTCTCCGGAGATCGGCCGTCGCGAACCCTGATCTTCTCGACCCTGTACCTTCGGCCGTCGGCGGTCCTCACCTCGCCGACGGCGAAGGGCTCGTCCCCCCTGGCGGGGACGTCGAAGGATGTGGTCCTTCCCCGCCTCTGGACCGAGACCTTCACCACCACCTCGTCCACCGCCCTCGTCCAGAGGGTCATCACCTCCCCCGCCTTCGCCCTCTCCGCCCGCCGCCCCTCCGCCAGCTCCAGGGAGGTCACCTCGACCATGACGACATCTCCGATCCCGTCGTCCACCAGGATCTCGTCGCCGACGGCGAGGAGCTCCTCCTCCGGGAGCTCGATCGTCCGCCGCGAGGAGCTCTCGGTGGCGCTGACGATCACCCTGAGGCCTGTGAGCCTCGTCCTCTCCAGCTGGTGGGGGTGGACCGTCCCGCAGGCCTCGCACCTGACGAGGTGCTCCCGTCCCAGCTTGACGGTTCCGTGTTCGGTGACTTCGCCACATTCGGGGCAGAAGATCTCCTCTTGCATGGTTACAACTCCTCCTCGAAAAACTACTAAAAGGTGACCATCCGAGGCCGGCCCTCGGGCCGGAAGGGCGGACCGTGGCCCGGGATCACCACCGTTGCCCTCCTCAAGGCCTCGATCCTGCTCCTCCTCAGGGCTTCGGGATCGGTGGCCAGCTCATCCTCCAGGTCCAGCAGGCTGGGAAGGTCGGTCCTGGGGACGGCCCCGTCCCGCCACCAGAAGAGGTCCCCCGCCACCAGCCAGGTCTCCTTCCCCGAAGGGACGAGGAGGGAGGCGTGGTCGGGAGCGTGTCCCGGCGTCGGGAGGACCTCTATCTCCGTATCCGGGAGGAACCTGCCGTAGGGGATGGCCTCGTCCCCCCGGTAGAGGAAGCTTCCGTCGCAGACCTCGGCATCCGGAAAGAGCCTGAGGTTGAGGAGATGGTCGAGGTGGCCGTGGGTGACGAATATGAGGTCGATATCCGAGGGCGATAGCCCCCGCTCCCGGAGGGCGGATAGGAGGCTCTTCCCGTCGGCTCCGGGGTCCGCCAGGACCCTCCTCCCCGGCTCCTCCAAAAGGACCGTCGAGGGCGATGCCCGGAACCCCCCGCCCGCCAGGGTCACCGCGTACCCCTCCGCCAGAACTGATATCCATGCCACCTGCTCCACCCCGGAGGATGCGATCCCTCCTCAAATGGATTTAATAAGGTAGAGGATAAAGATATGACGGGCGGCCCGTTTAGTCGGGCCTCCGGGAGTTGGGTGGTTTATGCAGAGTCTCTTCCTCTGGCTGGCCCTCGGGGCGGCGGTCCTCCTCCTCGCCGTATCCTCCACCGGGACGGCGATGGAGGCGGGCCAGGACGGCAAATCGTCGATAACGGTATCGGAGAAGAGCACCGTCCACCGGCCGGTCCTGAACATCTCAGCGGCCTCCTTCGGAGGCTTCACCAAGATAACGGTTATGAGAAACCCCTCTACGGGGACGGTGACCCGGGAGTCCTACCTTTACGGCGACTCCCTCCGCCGGGAGGCGAGGATGGAGGTGGACGAGGACGGGACGGTGATGGCCGTCTCATCCGAGTTCGACGGGATGGCGAGCCTGGGGGTGGTCAAGCTCTCGACCCCCAACGCCACCCCCCAGAGCGCCCCTGCCTTCCTGGCCTCCGAGTCTTACTATGGAAGCTTCAAGATCGACGAGAAGGTGGACGACTATGGCTCCTCTATCGCCTCCGAGCGGTCCGTCTCCGGGAGGGGGTATGTGGCGGTGGATAAGAAGGTCGGCGACCACCTGAGGACCCACGAGGCGGGGACGGGCTCTTACGCCTCCGAAGAGCGGATCGACGCCTATACGAGCTACATCTCCAAGGCCGTCTCCCTCTCCTCGGAGCCGACGCCCTTCGGGGCTCTCGGGATCTCGGCGAACCTCTCCATCCCCTGGAGGGAGGGGATCTACTCCAGAAATGAGGGGAAAAGCTACATCGGCGAGGAGTACTCCGGATTGACGAGCCTCGATAAGACGACGATCGTCCGGGGCCTCGGGGAGATGGAGACGGAGGCGAACTTCTCGGGGACGGCCCGGTACCGGCTGATCTCGTCGGAGGAGCTGGAGATGGACGAATCCTACCGCGGCGACTACTCCATATCGAGGAACGTCGCCCTCCAACAGCCTCTGGTCCGCGATCCCCACCTCTCGGTGGCGAAGGAGGGTACGATCGACTATGAGGGGGATAGGACCCTTGCCCGCTACGTCATCACCCTGGAGAACGACGGCGGCAAGACCCTGGAGCCGGTCCTCGTCAGGGACGTCTTTCCGCCGGGGGGGATCTTCGTCCGGTCGAGCCTGAGGCCGACCCTCACCTCCGACGGGGCCAACTGGTCCCTCACCCACCTCTCGCCGGGGGACGAGAGAGAGATCGAGCTCGTCCTCGACGTGACGAACTTCCGGGGTGAGGAGCTGGTCAACCGGGTCGTCGCCTTCGGCGGCCTCGAAGGCTCCTGGATCTCGGCCGCAAACTTCTCCGGCATCGAGATCAACTGGCTCACCTGCTCCTCCCCCGGCGCCGTCTCCATCTCCAAGGCCGGAGATGTGGACGAGGCGGTCGGAAACCGCGTCTGGTACACCCTGGAGGTTGAGAACCTCGGAGATCGCCCCCTGGTGGCTAATGTGACCGACCGGCTCCCCGACGGGATGAGGCTGATCTACTCGTCGCCGATCTTCGCCTCCTACGAGGACGGCGTCGCGACCTGGAACCTGGTCGACCTCGCCCCCGGAGAGGTCGAGACCGTCGCCTACGGCGTCGAGGCTCTCTGGAGCGGGAGGTTTGTCAACCTAGCCGGGGTCGAGGCGAGGACTGCGGACGGCACGTCTCTCCGGCCGGCGACGGCGAGATCCGTCGTCGAGGTCGAGGAGTTCGAGGGGGAGCGGCCCCGCCCCGGCTGGCAGCCCCCCGCCTGGGGGCTTGGCGAGGCGGAGGAGATCTGGGGATAGAGATGTTCAGAGTGGAGATCCGAGACGAGGTGGAGATCCGGGGCTCGCCGGAGGAGGTCTGGCGGATTCTCACGGACTTCGAGGCCTACAGGGATTGGAACCCCTTCATCAGGCCGGTGGTGGGGGTGGCGTCGGAGGGGGCGAGGCTCCGGGTCCAGATCAGGCCTCCGGGCGGAAGGGCGATGGCCTTCCGGCCGAGGGTGACGAGGGTCGCGAGAGGCCGGGAGCTCCGGTGGCTGGGGAGGCTATGGCTTCCGGGCATCCTGGATGGAGAGCACATCTTCGAGATCGAGCCCCTGGGGCCCGACCGGGTGAGGCTCGTCCAGCGGGAGATCTTCTCCGGCCTCCTCGTACCCCTGGCGAGAGGCCGGATCCGGGAGGAGACCATCGCCGGCTTCAGGGAGATGGACCGGGCCCTGAAGGAGAGGGCCGAAGCCTCTGGATCGGGCTATGGGGGATCGCCCCCTTCAGCCCCGGGGGCGTGACGGACCGGAGCGTCTCTCGCATCTCCGGATCGGGGGTCCAGAACCTTTATATCTAATCAGAGGGAAAGGTAAGGCCCGTTTGGTGTATCGAATGGTCGATCATTACCAACCCCCTTATTGCTCCCCCATACCGGAGGGGGAGGCCCTCCTCCCCGGAGAGAGGAGCTCCTACGTCTGCCGGCACTGCGGCGCCACCCCCTTCATGGACGGGTCTCATCACCACGAGAGCTGCCCTCGATACCGGCTCTGAGGTCGGATATGCCGGAGGGTCCCGGAGAAGCCTGAGAGACGGGTGCCAGGTTGAGGTGTGGAAAGACCGCAGTCCTTCTCAAAGAGATCTTTTAGATGGATTCTGATTATTATATCCCGTCATCTGGGCAAAAAAGATCCTGAAAAATTGGGCGGGTGAAGGATTTGGATGATCCTTCTACCCCTCCAGGGAGATCCTCCCCCCACCCCTCCCGACGTTGTGCCTGATCTCCAGGGAGTCGGTGGACGAGATCGACCAGATTATATTGACGGTCTCCCCCGGCCGGAAGGCCTGGTCGAACCGGTCCCCCGTATCCATCCTCCGTTCAAACTCGATCACCGTCCAGCC
The DNA here is from genome assembly GCF_000235565.1 of Methanothrix harundinacea 6Ac. NCBI lineage: Archaea > Methanobacteriati > Methanobacteriota > Methanomicrobia > Methanotrichales > Methanotrichaceae > Methanothrix > Methanothrix harundinacea. The sequence goes on along the minus strand of NC_017527.1, from coordinate 2,041,613 downwards.
GTCGGCCTCCCTTCCCCCGAAGCTCAGGATGTCGTCGGTCCCGCCGAGCTCCTCGTCCGGGGGGTGGGGGCCGTAGACCCCCGTCGAGTAGAGGTCGAGGACCGTAGCCTCACCCCCGCTGACCCAGCCCATCACCATGTCGGCGTCCTTCATCGCCTGGGTAGGCTCGAAGCCTATCGCCACGAACCCCTCGGCCTGGCCGGCGAGCCCCATGTAGAGGGTCTCGCCATCGTTCCTCCAGCTGACGACGTACCTTCCGCCGGATAGGGTGAGGTTCTTCGAGTACTCCCCCTCGGAGATGACGCCGTCAGCTGCCCATCCGGCGGCCTCTAAGGGGATTTCGTGGACGGTGAGGACGGTGGAGGGGGCTTCTTCGGCGGAGCTCCCGGCGACCTGGGCGGTGGGCCCAGGGACGGCTTCGTCTTCATCGCCCTCATCGGTCTCGTCTTCTCCCGCGGCGGCTTCCGCCGCTCCCCCGAGGCGGAACGCCACGAGCTTGGGGTCGGCCCCGACCCCGGCGGGCCAGACGATCGTCTCGCCGGCTACGGCGGGCCAGCCGTTGATCCCGGCCGGAGCCCTCATCTCCCATACCTCCTCTCCCGTCTCCGCCCTGAAGGCGTGGATGGTGCCGTCGTACTCCGCGGCGAAGACGAGGTCGTTTATCACCGTCGCTCCGCCGAGGGCCATCGTCTCGAAGGACCTGATCCAGAGGATCTTGCCTGTCGAGGCATCGATCGCCACGAGCTCTCCGGTCCCGTTGTTGAAGTCTATCGTCGAAGTGTCGAGGGAGGTCGGCGTCCAGTCGGTGAACAAGTTCACCACGGGGACGTAGAGGACGCCGTCGGAGTAGGCCATGGGGGTCTCAACCCCGCCCAGAACTCCGGGGTATATCCTCGTAGTCCCTTCGGGGAGGACGTCCAGCTGGGCGGCCTCGTCGTACCTCCCGACGACCGCGGACCAGAGGAGCTCTCCGGAGGTTCTATCGAAGGCGTAGACCTTCCCCATCTTCCCGGCCCCGTAGACCACCTTCTGGGATCTTCCACCGGAATCCCGTTCCGCCAGTATCGGAGAGATCTGGAAGTCGTGGTCGAAGAGGTCGTGGGGGAGGACCTGATGGTACCAGATCATATCGCCGGTGGCGTGATCGAGGGCGACGAGGCTGTCGGTATAGAGGTTAGGTCCGGGCCTGCTCGTCCCGCTCGGCCACTCCTCGGTCCCGGGGAAGGGGGCCGGGTTGCCGGTACCCCAGAAGGTGATCCCGGTCTCGACGTCAACGGCGGGCGGATACCAGGCGCCTCCGCCGCTGTTAACCCCGGGGTTACCCCAGAGGTCGGGGGAGTCCACGGTGGAGAACTCCCAGACTATATCCCCGGTCTCGGCGTCCAGGGCGCTGATCACCCCGATCCCCCCGGGGGCGTAGAAGACGTCCCCGGTCCCCGGGACGGTGGAGACGTAGACGAGGCCGGCGTAGACGGAGGGCTGAATGTCGATCCCCGTGGTCGCGACCTCCGAGAGCCTCGTCGTCCAGACCTCCTCCCCGGTCCCGGCGTCGAGGGCGGTGACGTTGTAGAGGTCTTTTGCTACGAAGACCTTCCCCCAGCCGACGGCAGGTCCGTTGGGGCCGACGACCTCGGTGACGTTGTAGAACCTCGACCATATGGGGTCGCCGGTCTCCAGGTCCAGGGCGAAGACGTTGCACCTCAGGTCCTGGAAGTAGACGACGTCCCCGACGATGATGGGGTTAGAAGCCGCGGCGCCGTAGGCCCCGATCCCCGGTATGGGAAACGACCAGACGACGCCCAGCTCCCCGACGTTCTCGGAGTTTATGGCGGAGCCGGCGGCCGCCCTGGTGTTCTCATAGTCGCCGTTGGGGAGGGGCCAGTCTCTAGCCCCGTCCGACACCTCCGGGGGAATCGGACCTCCTCCGGCGGGGCTGGCGGCGAGAGCCGCCACGGCGAGGATCAGGGCAAAGATCCCCGCCGCCGTTCCGATCGATCTTCCGAATTTTAGCAAGGCGATCACCTCTTTTGCCTCTTAAATCCCTCTATACTCTCCTCATTTATCTTTTCTTTCATATAGGCAGGACCAATCCTCGGATGGTCCGGGGGGCGATCTCCTGGAGGATGGAGAGGTCGCTGGACGGGTGGACCGCGGAGGGTTCCTCCCGGCGCCGGGCCCTGAAGGGACTTTTGCCTGCAGCAAGGCCCCCCCGGGAAGAAAAGCTTAAATCGATTCGCGGAGACATATAAAGCGCCTATAAGGCAAAAAGTGGGAGGTTAGTCATGAAATACTCTGGATTTGTAGGAATCGCCCTTGTGGCCTCCGCCCTCTTCGGAGGGCTCGTGGCCGCCGAGGATCTGACCCCCGACGATATCATGCTGGAGATGGAGACGAACATGACCATCACCGGCCTCAGCTACGCCGACGACGACGAATGGGTCGAGGTGGTGAACCCCGGGATGGCGAGCCAGGATTTCACCTTCTGGACCCTGGAGGATGAGAACAACAACACCTACCTCTTCCCCGAGGGTTTCGTCCTCCTGCCGGGAGCGGCAGTGAAGGTCCACACCGGCATGGGGAATGCGACGGAGACCGATCTCTACTGGGGTCGCGACGACCTGGTATGGGATGATGAAGAGGTGGCGACCCTCAAGAACGCCGCCGGCGAGATCGTCGCCCGTTATCCGGAGAGCGCCTGAGCTCAGAAGAGCCCTCGCTCTCCTCCCTATTTTTCCTCTCCCCATCTCCGTTGCGCGATGTTGTTCTCTTCCACCCTTCCCGTTTCCGGGGGGCGTCCGGCTTTTCTTTCAAACTTCTGAGCAATCGAAATACTATATTTAAAAACTTGAATATATCTAAAATAGAAGAAGTAACTGTCGATTTTAGAGCCATTTAGCGCCATAATGGCCAATATATCCTCGATCTCGCCTCTTTAGACTAATGGACAATTTTTGAGATAACTTTATATCTTTTGAGAATGAGTACTTCTCTCAGGAGGTATAGAAGATATGAACTCCGTATCGATGGTACTGAGGCTGATCCTGACATCGGCGCTGGCAATTTCGGCCGTCGGGATCTCCTGGGCAGAGGATGAGAAAGTCGGGATCGATGCTGAAATGGAGGGCGTTTACGGCGTCGTGATCGAGAACGTCAGCTGGGTCGACGAGTGGGTTGAGATATCGAACCTCGGGGAGGCTGCCCAGGATCTGACGGGCTGGACTCTGAAGGACGAGCAGAACCACACCTACACCTTCCCCGAGGGTTTCGTCCTGATGGAGGGGGTATCGGTCCTGGTTCATACCGGCGTCGGTGACGACACGGCCACCGACCTCTACATGGACCTGGCCAGCCCCATCTGGAACAACGGCGGCGACGTCGCCACCCTGCTGGACCCTGACGGGAACGTCATCTCCACCTTCATCAGTCCGGAGGAGGAGGGCGAGGAGTAGGATGGAGGGGGCGGAAAGGCCTTGATCTGATCCGGCATCCGATGGAGATCGGGATCGCTGAGATGATCGGCCCCTCCTCCTCGGATCCTTTCCCCGTCTCTTTTTGGCGGTATATTTTTAATTACTATAAATCAATAAAAACTTTCTAATACCCTTCACCAGAAGGCCCGGGGGTCTCCCAAACCTCCTCCTGCCCGCCCCTCCCGGGACGAGCCCCCTCAGATCCAGCGGCGAACCCTTCTCCTGTAGTCGAGGTACTCCTCGCCGAAGGCCTCCTCCAGCATCTCCTCCTCCCTTCGGATGAAGAGCGCCTCCATCAGGCCCGCGAAGATCAACGGGAAGGAGAAGCTCGCAAGAGAGCCGAAGACGACCGCCTCCCCGAGGAGGATCGCGGCCATCCCCAGATACATCGGGTGGCGGCTGATCCGGAAGGGGCCTGAGATTACGAGGGCGGTGGGCATCTCCCGGGGCTTCACCGTGGTCTTCCTCCTCTTGAAGAGAGAATCCGCCCACAGGTTCAAGATGACGCCGAGGCCGATGAGCAGAAATCCAACAAAAGCCCATGGAGGATCCGCCACCTGTCGCGTTGGATATGAGTAGTGTAACGCGGCGGATAGGACGAGGAGGGCGGCGAAGATCGTCGGGGGCTGGATCTCGGTCTTCATCCTGTCAAAAATTATCGGACCCGGGATAAATATCTTATCCAGGCTTTCGCCCGGCGTCCATCTCCATCGGACCCGCGGGGGAGGAGAGCGTCCTCGAGGATATGGACCTGAAGCCCGCCCTCTTCATCGAGGAGGCGATCTCCCCCCGGTCGAAGGCGATCTCGCCCCTCAGAAGCTCCGCCGGGAGCCATCCGAGCTTCATCGCCGTCGGCTTCGTCCTCTCGGCGGTGAGGCCGTCGTGGAGGCTCACAAAGACGCCGCCGGGGTTCAGGGCGTCCAAGACCTTCTTCATCAGGGGATCGAGCCTCCCCCGAGAGGAGTAGAGGGAGGCGGAGGCGAGGATGAGGTCGTACTCCCCTCCGATGGGGTCCTGGGAGAAGTCCCCGGCGACCACCTCCACCCGCCCCTCCATCTCCGCCTCCCGGACGAACCTCTCGGCAGCCTCCGCCACCGGCGGGAGGTCGAAGACGACGCCCCTCATCTCCGGGTGGGCGGCCACCACCGCCACAGAGATCAGCCCCGGCCCGCCCCCCAGGTCCAGCATCCTCCGGAAGGATGGCGCCTCCGGAAGCTCTCCGATCGCCCTCGCCACCATCTCGGCGACCCCGGCCCGCTGGTACTCGGCGACGGCGGCCGCCCAACGGTCCGCCGCCGACGACGTCGCCTCAGCCGCCATCCCCTCTCCCGGTGGGCCTTCGACGACGAGCCGGGGCATCTCCTCAAGGGCCGACTCTATCTGCCGCCAGACCTCCAATAGATACCCTCCGACGGGGGCGGGGCCATCGCGGGCGAGATGGTTCGCTGCGATCCCCGAGTTCTGGTAGAGCCCCTCCTCCTTGACGACGAGGTCGAAGGCGGCAAGGCCGTCGAGGAAGATCCTCGTCGTCTCGGGAGAGCCGCCGAGGATCTCCGCCAGCTCCTCCGACGACCTCCTCTCCCCGAGGTGGTCGAAGACCCCAAGCTCGATCCCGGTGAGGAGGAGCCTCGTCTTGATGGGGGCGATGAGGAGGTCGTAAAGCTCCGAGAAGCCTGCGACCGCCTCCTGCATCTCCGCTCCATCCGGTCTCATCTGGCAGCCCTCGAATAGACCGTCCTCCCGTCGTACCAGATCCGGAGGATCCGGTGGTAAGGGATCATCGTCTCGCCTCGGGCGAAGAAGGACCTGCCGAGGGAGATCTCGCTCCCCTTCAGGGTGATCCTGTCCTTCGGAGCCCCCCGGTGGAGGACCTCGATCTCGCACCTCTCCATATCGAGGCCCCGCCACTTGATCTCGTTCAGGATCTCCCTGGGGTGTCTTCTCCCCTTATCAAACTCGGCCATCCTATCTCCTTTTTCCCTCCCCATATCCCTCTCATCCTATTATCCCTCTCCCTGAGAAAGCCTTTTAGGGGATCGGGCTATTCGCTCATCCATCCCGGTTAATTCGGACTTGATCGAAATGTTCCCCGAGGACGCTTACCATCTGGAGTTCTTCAAAGACGAGGGCTTCACCCGGAAGACCTGCGAGAGGTGCGGCGGCAGCTTCTGGACGAGGGACCCCTCCAGGACCACCTGCGGAGACCCTCCCTGCGATCCCTACACCTTCATAGGATCGCCGGTCTTCCGCCGGGAGATCGGCCTGGACGAGATGCGGGAGCACTACCTCTCCTTCTTCGAGGGAAAGGGCCACACCCGGATAAAGAGGTATCCGGTGATAGCGCGGTGGAGGGACGACATCTACCTCACCATAGCCTCCATCGCCGACTTTCAGCCCTTCATCACCTCGGGGGAGGTACCCCCGCCCGCAAACCCCCTGACGGTATCCCAGCCCTGCATCAGGCTCGACGACCTCGACTCCGTCGGGAGGAGCGGCCGCCACCTCACCACCTTCGAGATGATGGCCCACCACGTCTTCAACACCCCCGAGGAGGAGATCTACTGGAAGGACAGGACCGTCGCCCTCTGCGACGAGCTCCTCCTGGGCCTGGGGGCCGATCCCCTGGCCATAACCTACAAGGAGTCGCCCTGGGCCGGAGGAGGGAACGCCGGCCCCTCCGTCGAGGTGATGATGGGAGGCCTCGAGCTCGCGACCCTCGTCTTTATGGATATGAAGCTCTCGCCCCGGGGCGAGCACTTGATCAAGGGAGAGCGGTACGACCGGATGGATAACTACATCGTCGACACCGGCTACGGCCTGGAGAGGTTCGTCTGGGCCTCCAGGGGCTCCCCGACGATATACGACGCCATCTTCCCCGACGTGGTGGCCACCATTACGGATCTCGCGGGGCTTCAATCTTCTGTATCCGACGAGGAGCGGGCCCGGATCCTCGCCTCGAACGCCCGCCTCGCCGGGATGGTCGACCTGGAGGATGCGACCCTCCGGGACCTCCGGGGGCGCGTCGCAAAGGAGATAGGGATCTCGGCGGAGAAGCTCGACGAGATCATCACCCCTCTGGAGCGGATCTACGCCGTCGCTGACCACACGAGGTGCCTCGCCTACATGCTCGGGGACGGGATCATCCCCTCCAACGTCAAGGCGGGCTACCTCGCCCGCCTCGTCATCCGGAGGACCCTCCGGCAGATGAAGGACCTCTCCATCGAGGTGCCTCTATCCGACCTGGTATCGATGCAGATCTCGAGGCTCGACTACACCGACCTCGATGGAAGGCTCGGAACCATCGTCGAGATCCTCGACCAGGAGGAGGAGAGGTACGCCGAGACCCTGGAGAAGGGCCGGCGCCTCGTGAAGAGGATCGCCGAGGGGCGCGGGAAGAGGGGGGAGACGATCCCCCTCTCGGAGATGATATCCCTCTACGACTCCCACGGGATACCGCCGGAGATCGCCAGGGAGGCGGCCCTGGAGGAGGGGGTCGAGGTCGAGCTCCCCGACAACTTCTACTCCCGGGTCGCGAGCACCCACATCAAGGCCGAGAAGTTGGAGAAGGAGGAGTCGAAGATCGACCTCCCCGAGACCCGCCGGCTCTTCTACGAGCGCCCCTTCGAGAGGAAGTTCCAGGCGAGGGTCCTCGGCCTCGTCGACGGGGCGGTCGTCCTGGACCAGACCCTCTTCTACCCCGAGGGGGGCGGCCAGCCCGGAGACCGCGGCCTGATCCGGAAGGGGTCGGGGGCCTTCAGGGTCGTCGACGTCCAGGCGGCGGGAAGGGTCGTCCTCCACAGGATCGCCGAGGAGGAGTCGGAGGCCGCCGCCGCCGAGGTCCGGCCCGGCGACTTCATCGAGGGGGAGGTGGATATCTCCCGGAGGCTCGCCCTCGCCAGACACCACACCGCCGCCCACATCATCCACGACTCGGCGAAGAAGGTCCTGGGAAGCCACATCTGGCAGGCCGGTGCCCAGAAGGCCGAGGACCGGGCCCGCCTCGACATCTCCCACTACAAGCGGATAACCCGGGAGGAGCTGAAGGAGATCGAGCTCCTGGCGAACAGGATGGTGATGGAGAACATCCCCATATCGACGGGGTGGCTCGACAGGTCCGAGGCGGAGAAGAGGTTCGGCTTCGAGCTCTACCAGGGGGGCGTCCCGCCGGGGAAGTCTATCCGGGTCGTCCAGATGGGGACCGACGTCGAGGCCTGCGCCGGGACCCACTGCACCAACACTGGGATGGTCGGCCCCATCAAGGTCCTCAGGACCGAGCGGGTCCAGGACGGGGTGGAGAGGATCGAGTTTGCGGCCGGCGAGGCCGCCGTCCTCCGGGGTCAGGAGAAAGACGACCTCCTCTTCGGAGCCGCCGAAGCCCTCAGCGTCCCCGCGGAGCAGCTCCCCAGGACCGCTACCAGGTTCTTCGAGGAGTGGAAGGACCTCAAGAAGGAGGCGGCCCGCCTCAAAGAGGAGCTGGCCCGGGCCCAGGTGGAGAGCCTGACCAGCAGGGCCATCGAAGCAGGCGACCTCAAGGTGGTCGTGGCGACCCTGGAGAACGCCGACGTCGAGGAGCTGATCAAGGCGGCCTCCATGATCTCGGGGAAGGACTACGTCGCGATCCTGGGAAGCGAGAAGGAGGGGGCGAAGATCGTCGCCGCCGTGGGGAAGACGGGTTTAGCCAGAGGCCTTGCGGCCGGGGAGATCGTCAAGGCCGCGACCAAGGTCGTCGGCGGCGGGGGCGGCGGAAAGCCCGAGATCGCCCAGGGAGGCGGTCCCCGGGCGGAGCGGCTCTCGGAGGCGCTGGAGGCGGGTCTGGCGAAGGTCCGGGCCGCCTCCGGGGCCTGAGCTATCCTCTTATCCTCTTTTACCAGCCCATCTCGGCTCCGAGGCGCTCTTCCTCACCTGTTTCCTGAGTAGGGGGTTAAGGGGTCCCGGTTGTGCCAGGACCGAGCCATGTAGATGAGGTTCTTCTGCATCTCCGAGTCCTCGACTCCAAGTCTTCTCATGAGGATTCGAAGATCCCGGCGGCTGTAGCTGCTGCTGAAGAGAAACTCGGCGACGATCTCCATCAGATCCCGATAGGTAGGCTTCGCCTCTTCGGCGAAGACCTCGGCCAGAAGAGAGAGGACCGGCGGGCTCAGGGAGTCGGAGTCTATCCTGATCCCCGCCCCCTTACTCACCAGGTTCTCCAGGCTTCTCTGATCCTTAACTCCAAAACAATCCTGCTGCACCTTCATGCACCCCCGAAATCCGCCATCTCGGGTCGTGGGGTGCGGCCTCTCGCATCCGACGGGTCCGCACAAAATAGATCCTAAGGCGCATGGTTATTTATAACTATCTAATATAAATTTGTATCATCTTATAATACCCATAATGATTAATTGTTTGGAATTATTGTCGGCTCCGATTGCTGGATTAAAATCGGCAGGAGAAGCGGCGGTGTAAGAGGGGGCAGGAAGAGGGGGGCGAAAAAGACGGTCCCGCCTCAGACGTAGCCGACGTTGTAGTCGATGGGGGTCGACCGACGCGCGCACTCCGCCCCGGAGGTGAGGCCGTCCTCCACCATCTTCTTTAAGAGGGATGGGCCGGCGGCCCCCACCATCTCCAGCACCGGCCTTCCGCCGCAGAAGAGCTTGAAGGTCGGGGTGGCCATGACGCCGTACCTCTCGGGGGTGAAGGAGTTCTCCATGACGTTGATCCGGACGAACTTCACTTTGCCCTCAAACTCCCTCGCGTACTCCTCAAAGGAGGGCATCATCATCCGGCAGTGAGGGCAGGCGGGGGAGTGGAACATGACGAGGGTGGGCCCCACGGACCTCTCGACCACCTCCTCCCAGCTTATGTCCGTCGCTTCGACGATGTTAGTCATAGTATCACCAATAATAAATTGGAATATGAGATCGATCCCTTGAACAGAGAAAAAATTAAAATGGGTCGATCGCTTCACCGAATTTCCGGAGGGATCTGGTAAGCCGATCGACCTGATGACCGAGGGGCTAGCTATGAGGCCTTAGTCCACATCCCCCTCTATCTTGAACGAGACCCTCACCTTAGCCCTGTAGGCGACGATCTTTCCGCCTTCGAGCTTCACGTCCAGCTCCCTCACCTCGGCGACCCTCAGGTCCCTCAGGCTCTTGGCCGCCTTCTCGATGGCTGACTTCGCCGCATCTTCCCAGCTGGTCGGGGAGGACCCCACCAGCTCCACAATCTTATATACGCTCTCGGTCATTGGTTATACCTCCTTAGAAATGTGAATTATAATTATTGAAGTCAAAGTTTATATAATTTTTCCAGGGTCAGGGGGCGAGGCTTCTATCCGTCCCATCCACCCCGGAGACCGGGGGCGAAGTCATCTCATTTTGCGGCGATCATCCCAAGCCACCTCCGGCCACCATGAAAAAAGATGCATGAGGCGGCCCCTCGCTCCTCCTCAAAGAACTCTGCAGCCTCTTCGAGGCTCAGATGGTCCTCCTCCTTGATCTTCTCCTGATCTGTGGAGCCGGGTCCCATGGCCTGGGTCTTATGGGATATCGCCGCCATCTTTTACCTCCTACCGTTGGCCTGAAGTTCGATCTATAGCGCTGCATCCGCGCGGAGAAGGGGCCTCTTCCTGGATGGAGAGCGATCCCCAAAAGACGAGCCCGACCTCCAGGAGGGAGGCGCCGACCAAGAGGAAGGCCTCCTTTGGACTCCTCGATCAACGGATCGGCCTCCATCCTCCGGCAGGGAGTGGTCCCACTCACCTCCTTTTATAGTGGCGGGGTGCAGGGGTAGAGAAAACCCCGGTCTTTAGGCCGGGGATGAATCGTACCCCGCCTTAAGCGATGAATCTTTAAATATTATAGCAGCATAAGTGAGTATAATGCTTAAAGCCTTCAAATATAGAATCTATCCGACAAAAGCACAGCGGTCTAAGATGGAACAGACCTTGGAGCTGTGCAGATGGACCTATAATGAGACTTTAGCATATCGAAAAAACTCTTTCGAACAAGAAGGCAAATCCGTATCTAAGTATGAGACTCACAACTTGCTGCCAGAGTGGAAGAAAAACAAACCAGAACTAACGGAGGTATTCTCTCAGACCCTCCAGAACGTCCAAGAACGGGTAGATCTGGCCTTTAAAGCGTTCTTCCGAAGGGTCAAAGCAGGAGAGGCCCCGGGGTATCCCAGGTTCAAGGGGAAAGGATGGTATGATTCGTTCACCTATCCACAGCTGGGATTCAAACTGTCTTTAGGGAAGCTGCGTCTCTCCAAGATCGGAGATATCAAGATCAAGCTCCACCGACCCATCGAAGGTAAGATCAAGAGGTTAACCGTTCGGAGATCTTCGACCGGAAAATGGTTTGCCTGCTTCTCAGTGGAGATCGATGATCCTCCGAAGCCTCCCTGGAAAGATGGGTTGATGGCGGGCATCGATGTGGGGCTGGAGAGTTTCGCTACGCTCTCCAACGGAGAGAAGATCGATAACCCCCGGTTCTTTCGATCTGAGGAGAAGGCGTTGGCCAAAGCTCAAAGACGACTATCCAAATATGAGAAGGGAACTCCTGAGAGGTGGAAAGCTCTCAAAGTCGTCCAGCAGACCCATGAGCGGATAGCCAACCGCAGATACGATTTTGCCCATCAGGTCAGTCATAACCTGGTCGAAAGGTTTGGGCTGATTGCTTTCGAGGATCTGAGTATCACGAACATGCTTAAGAACCACTGCCTGGCTAAAGGCATATCAGACGCTGCCTGGAGGATGCTAGTAATAACCACATCGTACAAGGCTGAGAGCGCCGGTTCGAAAGTGGTTCTAGTAGATCCTAGGAACACAAGTCAGCTATGTTCCAGGTGCGGTCTTAAAGTCAACAAGTCGCTATCGGATCGGGTCCATGAATGTCCTCAATGCGGGCTAGTCATGGACCGTGATGAGAATGCGGCGATAAACATTTTGAGACTGGGGCTACAGTCTCTGCCAAAAGCTAGAAGCTCCGCCCTTCAGGGCGGGGAGTAGTCACCTCAGCGAAAGGTCTAAAGAGGCCGGTGGCGATGGAGGAGGGATGACCGATGCAGAAGGGGCGGGGTTTGACGACGAGCTCTCGACCCTCGCCCGGATCTCGGAGAGGGCCGCTGAATCTATAATCCGCCAGAAGGAGGTGGTCGTCGCCTCCCACGTCGACGCCGACGGCCTCACCTCCGCCGGTATAATCTCGATCGCCCTCGATCGGGCGGGGGTAGACCGCAAGACCCTCTTCTTCAGGCAGCTGGACCTCCCCGCCCTGGAGGAGATCGCCGACCTCGGCCCCGACCTCGTCATCTTCACCGACCTCGGGTCCGGGATGCAGGCGGAGATCCTCGAGATGGGCCTATCGGCGGTCGTCGCCGACCACCACCGCCCCCAGGGGTCGGGGGTGGATCTCCACATAAACCCCCACCTAGTCGGCCTCGACGGCGCAACCCACCTCTCCGGGAGCGGCTCCTCCTTCCTCCTCGCCCGGGCCCTCGCCGGGGCCGTCGGCTCCGGAGGCGGAAATGATGACCTATCGGCCTTGGCGATAGTGGGCGCCGTCGGGGACCTCCAGGACATGGCGAGGGGAAGGCTCGTCGGCCTCAACCGGTGGGTCCTGGAGGTGGGGGTCGGGGCTGAGGTCCTCTCCTACTGCCGCGACCTGAAGCTCTTCGGAAAGCAGACGAGGCCGGTCTTCAAGATGCTGGAGTTCTCCTCCGATCCGTATATACCGGGCCTCTCGGGGGACGAGGACGCCTGCATATCCTTTCTGAAGGAGCAGGGGATCAGGCTGAAGGGAGAGAGGTGGCGGCGGTGGATCGACATGAGCCCCGAGGAGAAGGGGAGGATCGCCTCGGCCCTGGTGAGACGGGGCCTGCGGGCCGGCCTCTCCAACGCCCAGCTGGAGAGGCTCGTCGGCGAGGTCTACACCCTCCTCTCCGAGCAGGAGGGGACGGAGCTCCGGGACGCGAGCGAGTACTCGACCCTCCTCAACGCCACCGCCCGGTACGGCCACTCGGGGGTCGGCCTTGCGGTCTGCCTCGGGGACCGGGGCCGGGGGCTGGAGGAGGCGAGGCTTCTTCTCGCCGAGCATCGGCAGAACCTGGTAAACGGCCTGAAGCTGGTGAAGGAGGAGGGGATCGTCCCCTTATCCCACATCCAGTACTTCGATGCCAAAGACAGGATCCTGGATACCATCGTCGGGATCGTCGCCGGGATGAGCTTTCAGACCGCCGACAGGAGAAAGCCGATCATCGCCTTCGCCGCCGCCGAGGACGGGAGGCTGAAGGTCTCCGCCCGGGGGACCCAGGACCTGGTGAGGGCGGGGCTGAACCTGGCGGAGGCGATCTTCCGGGCCGCAGAAGAGGTGGGGGGGGTGGGCGGAGGGCACAACGTCGCCGCTGGGGCGACGATCCCCCCGGAGGCGAGGGCGGAGTTTCTGGAGTTTCTGGACGCCATCGTCGGAGAGCAGCTCCGACCTTGACGGGGAGGAGGGCGGCTCCTGGCCGGGGTGGTTTATCGGAGCCAGCCGAAGAGGTTCGTCTCGTTCATCCCGCTCTTCACCACCAGGATCTTCTCGTCTATGCTGAAGTTGCCGATGAACTCGTGGCTGACGTCCACCATCACGTCCCTGATGTCCATCGTCTCCTGGTTGAGGACGAGGTACCCCATCCTTCCGGTGCCCCGGCTGAAGTTCGCCTGGATGGCGATATCGACCCAGTCGGGATTGCTCTGGAGGGCGATATCCGACGAGAGCCTCTCGCACCCGTCGAAGTCCTTGTAGGCGGACATCCCCAGGTAGTAGTTCTTGAGGGTGGTGGTATCGCTGAACTTCTGGTCGTAGGAGAAGAGGGACGCCTCCGGGTCGCTCTTGCTCCCAAGCCTCATCGGCTCGGGCCCCTGGAAGGCGAGGGCCGTCCCCGCCAAGAGCAGAACCGCCACCAACGCCACTACAGGCTTCATCATGGAGACCCTGTGAAGCTAATCCCCTATAACTCTTGCGAGATATCCCAGTGGAACTCGTCGCTCAGCTCTCCGGCGAAGACGGTGGCCGCCGGCCCGTCCATGTAGGCCCTATCGCCGTCGAAGGTTATCAGGAGGGGGCCGCCCCTCGTCTCGACGAAGACCTCGTCGCCGACCATCCCCATCCTCCGGGCTACGGCGGCGCTGGCCACCGACCCCGTCCCGCAGGAGAGGGTCTCCCCCTCCACCCCCCGCTCGAAGGTCCTCACCTGGAAGGCGTCGCCTATCCTGACGAAGTTCACGTTCGCCCCCTCCGGAAAGAGGCTGCTCCGCCGGATGTGGGGGGCGACCTCCTCGAGGGGGAGGTTCAAAAGGTCTTCGACGAAGATGACGGCGTGGGGAACGCCGGTGTTCACCGCCGAGACCTCGAACCCCTCCAGGGGCTCCATCAGGAACTCCCCCTCGCCGAGGGCGGGGATCCCCCTCCGGTCGAAGCAGGGGACGCCCATATCGACCCGGGCCCAGAAGTCGCCCCCGATCCCCCTCACCATCAGGGGGATGATCCCCGCCAGGGTCTCCACCTCGAAGGACTCCCCCACCATCCCGGAGTCCCAGGCGTACTTGGCGAGACACCGAACGCCGTTTCCGCACATCTCCGCCTCGGAGCCGTCGGGCTGGAAGAGGCGCATCCTCAGGTCCGCATGCTCCGACGCCCCCAGGAAGAGAACCCCGTCGCCTCCGACCCCGAAGTTCCGGTGGCAGCACTGGACGGCAAAGGAGCCCTTGAGGGGGTCGGCCACCTTCACCCCATCCTGCTCGTCTATCAGGACGAAGTCGTTCCCGTTCCCCTGGAGCTTGGTGAAGGCGATCCGGCCTGAGCTGGTCGGGGAACCCTCCACCCTCGCATCAGTCATCTCCTTCAGCTTCATTTTATATACCATGGTCTGTTCTCTAACAACGCGGCTTTATGGTGGTGATCTTATTAAACCCATTCTACAGGTTGCCCTGGACCTGCTGGAGCTGGACAGGGCAATTCAGATAGCTCTGGAGGCGGCCGACGGCGGTGCTGACTGGATCGAGGCCGGAACCCCCCTCATCAAGAGCGAGGGGATGGACGCCGTGCGCGAGCTGAAGAAGGCCCTGCCGGCTAAGAAGATCGTGGCGGATATGAAGACGGTGGACACCGGCGCCATGGAGGTGGAGATGGCGGCGAAGGCGGGGGCCAACATCGTGGCGATCCTCGCCTCCTCCGACGACTCGACCGTCCACGACGCCCTCCGGGCGGCGAGGAAGTACGGGGTCGAGGTCATGGTCGACCTCCTCGGCTCCCCCGACCCGGTGACGAGGTCTCGGGAGATGGAGGCCCTGGGGGTCGATTACATCTGCGTCCACGTGGGGATCGACCAGCAGATGATGGGCCGGAGGGCGATCGACTTCCTCGACGAGATCCTCGGCCACGTAAAGATCCCGGTGGCCGTCGCCGGCGGGATCGATGCGCCCTCCGCCGCCGAGGCGATCGCCGCGGGGGCCTCCATCGTCATCGTCGGGGGGAGCGTGGCCCGAAGCCCCGACGTCACCGCCTCCGGCCGGAAGATCCGGGAGGCGATGGACCGGGCCCATGAAGGGGTTATTAGGAGGGAGAGGAAGAGCATGGACGAGGAGATGTTCGAGATCTTCAGGGAGGTATCGACCCCGAACATCTCCGACGCCATGCACCGGAAGGGGGCTATGCGGGACGTCCTGCCCATAAACCCGGGCCAGAAGATCGTCGGAAGGGCGGTCACCGTCCAGACCTTCGAGGGGGACTGGGCGAAGTCGGTGGAGGCGATCGATCTCGCCGGCCCCGAGGACGTCATCGTCATCTACAACGGGAGCAGGTACGTCTCCTGCTGGGGCGGCCTCGCCACCCAGAGCTGCAAGATCAAAGGGGTGGCGGGGGTCGTCATCGACGGCGCCGTCCGGGACCTCGACGAGATCCGGGAGATGGGATACCCGATCTTTGCCAGTTCCATCACCCCCATGGCCGGCGAGCCGAAGGGGATGGGGGAGATCAACGCCGAGATCACCTGCGGAGGCCTCTCGGTCCGCCCCGGCGACTTGATCGTCGGCGACGACTCCGGGGTCGTCGTCATCCCGAGGGAGAGGGGGTACGAGATCGCCCGGAGGGCGAAAGAGGTCGAGAAGACTGAGAGCAGGCTCCGGGAGGAGATCCTCCGGGGAAGGACCCTCTCCGAGGTGGCAAACCTCAAGAGGTGGGAGAAGAAATAACCTCCCGCCGTAGATCCGAATTTATGAAGAAATGTGGACAAAAGACAACCCGTAAATACGTTGAATGCGGTTTGTGCGAAAGAGGATACTAGTATGGATCCAGAGACCTTCATCTCTAAATACGAGCCCAAGAAGATGGTGGCGATCTCCCTCGCCGTGCTGGCGGTGGCGCTCTCCATCCTGGGCTTCACCTACTTGAAGACGGGATCCCCCGTCAACCTGGGGGTCGAGTTCACGGGAGGGACGATAATCACCGTCCCCGTAGCTGAATCGGAGGGCGAGATAGCCGCGAAGCTGGCGAATTACCCGGTGACGGACATCAGGGACGTCGGCCATCGGTACATGATCCAGCTGGGGCCCATGGACGAAGCCAAATATCGGGAGCTTTCGGCGATGATAGAAGCTGAGTACGAGGAACCCGAGATCAAGTACATGGGGCCGGTCTACAGCACCCGCCTCCAGGAGCAGGCGAAGAAGTACATCCCGCTATCCTTCCTCTTCATGGCGGTGGTAATCTTCCTGATCTTCAGGACGCCCTTCGTCGCCCTGACGGTGATCCTCGCCGCCTTCTCTGACATCATGATCACCGCTGCCTGCATGAACATCGCCGGGGTGAAGCTCTCCCTGGGGACGGTGGCAGCCCTGCTGATGCTGATAGGCTACTCAGTGGACAGCAACATCCTCCTCAACAACAGGGTTCTAAAGCGGAAGGGGAGGACCGAGGATAAGGTGGTGGGGGCCTTCAGGACCGGGATCGCCATGACCAGCACCACCTTCTCGGCCATCTTCGCCCTATTCCTCGTCTCCACCTTCTCCTACCTAGTATCGTCCTCCTTCACCCAGATCAACATCCTCTTTGACATATCAACGGTCCTCCTCTTCGGCCTTCTCGCCGGTCTGATGAACACCTGGGTGATGAACTCAAACGCCCTTCGATGGTATCTGGCCCGTCCGAAGAAGTCGACCTCGGGGAGGAAGAGAAGATGACAGAGATCACAAAAGACCCCAGGATCATGATCTTCTTCGTGGCGGTGGCCGCGGCCCTGGTGATCCTGATCCCCATGCCCTCGGAAGACGGCTTCCATTCGAGGCTGAAGTACGGCCTCGACCTGGAGGGCGGATCATGGCTGCAGCTCAAGCTTCAGGGAGCGATAGTCCAGCCCCAGGTCGATCCGGTCAACATCCTGAAGAAGCAGTTCAGCGACTCCCTCGGCCAGCCCGTCGAGGTGGAGTGGCGCCCCAGTAGCTACGACTATCAGATCACCTTCGAGGGGAGGGCGGCGAGGACCGTCGCCGAGAATCTGGGATATCCCCAGGCGACCGTCACCCCGCGGGGCAACGCCACCGCCGTGACCCTCGAGGCCTCGCCGATCGGCGTGATCATGAACTACCTCAAGACCTCCCTCGACTCGGACGTCAAGTACCTGGAGTCGGACCCCATATCCTTCGAGGTGAGGTCGAACGTCACCAGGGAGGCCCTGGAGGCCATCCTGGCCGATGTGGGCGGGACCCTCGCCCCCGGGGAGGCGGGCTTCTCTGAGGGGGTGACCGAGGAGACGGTCGACGAGACGAAGCAGGTCCTGGACAGGAAGCTGAACCGCCTCGGCCTTGCGGACATCAAGGTCAGGGTGGTGGACAACAAGTTCATCCTCATCGATCTTGCAGGGGTCAGCGTCCACGACGCCCAGGAGATCGTCGGCAAGCCCGGGGTCTTCGAGATCAGGATCCAGACCACCGGCAACGAGTCGATGCACGTCCTCTACGGCGACCAGATCGCCGACGTATCCCTCCCTACGGGAGACCAGTCTGGAAACTGGGGCGTCCCCTTCACCCTCTCGGATGAGGGGGCGGTGGCCTTCCAGAAGGCTGCCCTGGATACGGGGGCTACGAGGAACCGGATGGAGCACGAGATCTCGATGAACCTGGACAACGAGCTGATCTTCTCCGCCCCCCTCGCCCAGGACCTGGCGGCGAGCCTGGAGGTGGCCCCCATGAGGAATATGGTGGCCCAGGTGGGAGGGGACAGCCAGAGGGCTCACGAGCTCTACATCCACCTGAGGGAGGGGGCTCTGCCCGTCAACGTGGAGATCATCGGATCCGGCCAGGTGACGGCCGCCCTGGGGGACCAGTTCAAAAAGCAGGTCCTGATAGCCGGGATCATAGCGATCCTGGCGGTGGGCCTTGTGATATACTACCGGTACCGCGATCCCAGGATCGTAATCCCGATGGTCGCCACCTCCTTCAGCGAGGTCCTGATGATGCTCGCCCTGGCGGCCCTCCTGAAGTGGCAGCTTGATCTGGCTGCCATCGCCGGGATCATCGCCGTCATAGGGACCGGCGTAGACCACCTCGTCATCATCACCGACGAGCTCCTCTACGAGGGGAAGATGCCCAGCGGCAAGATCTACCTTGCCAGGCTCTCCAGCGCCTTCGGGATCATCATGGCCGCCGCTGCGACGACGATCGTAGCGATGCTCCCGCTATTCGCCATGGGCTTTGGAGCCTTCAAGAGCTTCGCCTTGGTCACCATAGCGGGGGTCCTCATCGGCGTCTTGATAGCCAGGCCCGCCTACGGCAGGATCATCGGCAGGATCATGCAGGCGGGCGAGTGAAGAGACGAAAAAGAGACGAGGCGCTCTCCGGGGATGGGCCGATTCGCCCATCCCCTCCAATTTTATTTCGTATTCTTACCCTTCCGGGGGTGGAATGCCCTTGCGGTTTATAGCCGCGCGATCTATTCTCCAAGCCAGCTCGCCATCTCACCCGCGGCGCTGATCGTCTCGTTGCAGATCTGGTTCATGAAATCCTCGGGGAGCTTCTGGTGGAGGGGGATCGTCTCGCTGGCGGCGAGGGCTTTGGAGCCGTCGAAGTTGACGTAGGCGATCCGGGCCGATAGCTCCCTATTAGGGCGGCCGAAGGCCGACCCCGGGAGGATCGCCACCTTTCGATCCGCGAGGAGCCGCTCGCAGAGGGTGGCGCCGTCTTGGATCCCCCGTCTCGAGAGGCGATCCGCCAGGGGCGAGAGGTCGACGAAGAGGTAGAACCCCCCCTCCGGGGCGTGGACCCGGGCGCCCGCCTCCCTGAGGACGGCGTAGAACTCCGAGCCGAGGGTCGATAGGATCCTCCGGGCGTGCCAGAGGTACCTCTCGATGGCTATCCCGCCCCGGAAGGCCTGGACGGCGGCGAACTGGATCGGGGCGGAGACGGAGGTGTAGGTCTCGCTGGCGACGGCGGCCATCGCCTCCAGGAGCCAGTCCATATCCGGGGGGAAGGTGAAGGTTCCGAGCCTCCACCCCCCGGCGCCACACCACTTGGAGAGGCCCGAGCTTATGATCGTCCCCTCGGGGTAGAACCGGGCGACAGAGACGTGCTCGCCCCGGTGGTGGAGCTGGCCGTAGATCTCGTCGGATAGTAGGACCAGCTCGTACTCCCGGGCGACGCTGGCGATCTCCTCCAGCTCCTCCGGCGAATAGGTGAGGCCGTCGGGGTTTCCCGGGTAGTTCAGGACGAGGATCCTCGGCCGGTAGACGTCCTGCTCCCCCTCCAGGAAACGGGCCAGCCTCTCGGAGGTTATGTGCCACTTGTCGTCGAAGGTGGTGTGGAGGAGGCGGACCTTCTTCCCCAGGATCTGGGCCTGGGGGACGTAGGAGACCCAGGCGGGGGTGGGGACGATGATCTCGCCGTAGTAGACGAGCTGGAGGAGGAACATCAGCTCCTTGGAGCCGGGGCCGACGAGGACGTTCTCGGGGCTCGCGCTGACGCCGTCCTTTCGCCGGTGGAAGTCGGCCACCGCTTCCCTCAGGGCAGGAAGCCCCTTCACCGGGAGGTAGTCCTTCTCGGAGGCGTAGAGGCGGAGGGCGTTGACGACCGGCGTAGGGACGGGGAAGGGGGACTGGCCGAGGCCGAGGTTTGCGACCCTCTCCCCCTGGCTTTCGAGGAGCTTGCACCTTTCGTTGATCGCCAGGGTCGGCGAGGGCTCGACCCCCCGGACGTTGATGTTCAGGCTGACGTGTTTTCTCAGGGTCATCTCTTCGTCCTCCATCTTCGGGGCTCGATCGGATCCGTCGGCTCTTCGGCATAGGTTTCGGCCGCCGCGATCGATCCCCTCGGTCCAAGGGCGAAGGTCCGATCCGTCGGCCTGACCCGGGACGTATGACCGGATCCGTCGGCTCGGAGGAGGGGTCTCTAGAGCCTCCGATATAACACTTATTATAGATGCAATCAATCCCCCTCCCTGAAAATGGAAGGAAGGGTTCGATGACTGGATTGTATCGGGTTTTGGAGCCTGGGTCGAAGCGGATCGTCGATCTATGGAGCATCGAGGGCGGTTTCTGCGGCAGAGGAAAGGGGGGTCGGACCGTCCTCTCGATCTTCCTCGCCGGCCTCCTCCTGGCGGCGGCCGCCTCCGCCGCCGGAGAGAACGTCACCCTGGGGGGGTACGAGGTCTCCTTCGACCTCGGCGATTATGAGGGGTACTCCCTGGGGTTTGAGGAGGTACCTTACGCCACCGTCGACGGCGAGGAGTATCCTGCTCATGTATGCTGGATTTATGCGGACGGTCCGATGATGATCGCCCTCACCGACTACGGCGTCCCGATGGAGGCGACGAGCTCCCTCACCAGGAGGGCTGTGACGTACTACCTGAACAACGCCAACTGCACCAGCATCCAGACCCATGAGGTCCAGATCGACGGAAAGCCCGCGATCCTGGGCCTCGGGGAGAGGCCCAGCGGCGCGATCCTCGTCTGCGCCGTCTACTGGCCCGACATGCGCGAGGTTAACGGGACCCTCTATGCTCAGGTGGACTGCACAATCGCCTCCGAGGCGTCGGTGGCGGTGACCGAGAGCCTCCTCAACTCGATCCGGGTCGTCGTCCCCAGCGAAGAGGGCGGCGGATCGGAGAGGGAGAAAATCGAGCTTTGAGGCGGGGCTGAGGTATCACGGCCTTTGGGAACTCCAGGGGATTTCAGATGATGGCCCAGACCGCCGCCCCCACCAGGGCGCCGAAGAGGGTCGCGAAGAGGTTGACGCCGTTGTTGCTGAGGAGGCCCCTCGACTGGAGGGTGGCGCCGAGGAGGCTATCGAAGTTCGTCCCGAGAAACCCCCCCAGGAGGGCGGCGGCGAAGCCGCCGCACCCGGCCATCCCCGTCGCGATTGCGAGGCCGCCGGTGAAGAGGGCGCCGAAGAGGGAGGCGGCCTCGCCGAGGAGGGTGACGCCTCCATCGACCCCCGGCTCGACGGAGCGGAGGTTCGTGATCATCTTCGGCTTGGATCGGGCCGTCTCGCCGATCTCGCTCGCCAGGGTGTCTCCGGTGGCGGTGGCGACCGACCCCAGGAAGGCGAAGGCGAACAGGTCTGACCCGTAGACCCCGTAGAGGACCGCCATCGCCAGGGGTACGAGGCTGTTGCTGTAGACGTTCTTGTACCCCCGGACCCCGCCCCGGGCCTGGGCGATCCGAAGCTCCTGCTTCTTCGCGTACTTGTAGCGGGTGAAGCCGCTCCCCAAAAGGTAGAAGGAGAGGAGGAGGAGGAACCAGAAGATATCGGCGAAGAAGATGACGAGGAGGCAGATTATCACCTCGCTGATGACCGCCTCGGCGTCGGCGGCCTTCATCCTGTAGGCGCCGATCCCCAGAGCCAGGGCGAAGAGGTATATGCCAGCCATGTATTGGAGATCCGGAAGAGGATAGTCGAAGCAAAAGAGCCACATCACCATGCAGGAGCCGAAGGGGACGGCGAAGTCCCGGGAGGTGGAGGCGGTGTGGAGGAAGGCGCCGGAGAGCCCCCCCAGGGTCGCGAGGAAGAGGATCCTCTCCGGCTCTATCCCGGCCCCGAGGGCAGGACCTGCCCCCAAGGCCGGGGGAAGGGTCGTCCAGAGGATGGCGACGTACCCCAGAGCCGTCGTCGTCGCCAGGTAGGCGAGGCTCTTGGCGAGATCTTTGAACCTATCCGAGACGAGGGCCCCGAAGGTGGGGGCTACGAAGGATACCGCCACCAGGTAAAGGGGGAGGTGGAAGCTCGTCGCCTCCAGGGCGAAGCTCAAGGTTAGGAGGAAGGCGAGGGAGGCGGCGAGGACCCGGACCCCCCTCTCCATCAGGAATAAGGCGGATAAGGGGAGGATGGAATAGACCCCAGCGTAAGGGAAGAGGAGGACCGTCATCCCTACGCACGCCCTCGCCACCGCCTCTCTCTTCATGGGCCGCTAGATGAAGCCGATCGCAAAAATACTTTCTCTCCGAGAGACCGTCCTGGTGCCCCTATGCTCGACCGCTTCCGCGAAAGGATCCTTGAGAGGGATATCCGGGGGGGAGAGGTCCCCTCCTGCATAGCCTTGGTCATCTCTGCCGAGGCGGTGGGGGGCCGCTGGTGGCGGAGGGTCGGGGAGGTGGCGGGTTGGTGCACCTCCCTGGGGGTCCGCGAGGCCGCCATCTTCTCGGAGGATCCCGTTCCCGATGACATCGAGGATCTCGTGAGGGATATGGCGGAGGTACCGGCGGAGGGGAGGGTGGTCTATCGAGAAGGCGAGGCGAGGTTTGGGAGAGGTGGCCCCCTCCACCTCGTCGTATCCGCGGGGCCTGGAGGAAGGGAGGAGGTGACGGGGGCGATCAGGTCCCTCCTCGAAGAGGTGAGGGTGGGGCTCCTCGACCCGGAGGCCGTCGACGAGGCAGCCATCGAGGCGAGGCTCCGGCTGAAGCTCCGCCCCGACCTTCTGATACGCCTCGGCCCTCGGGAGCTGAGCGACTTCATGATCTGGCAGTCGGCCTACTCGGAGCTCTACTTCATCGACCGGTCCTGGGAGGGTCTGAAGAAGGTCGACTTTCTCCTGGCCGTCAGGGACTATCAGAGGAGAGAGCGGCGGTTTGGGAGATGATCACCCCTCGGAGCTCGGATGGGAGAAGGGGACGGGGCTGAGGTGCTCGGGGGGGACGTTCTCGGAGATGACGATGTCCGGGCTCACGGTCATCATCTTGACCCCGGCCCTCATCGCCGCCTCGGCATCGACCCTGATCACCCGGGGGCTGTTCGTCCTGAAGGTCCCGACGTGCCACGCCTTCTCCGGCGTCGTGGAGAGGTGGACGTAACGCTGGGTCGCCGCCTTCAGCCCCACCTCCAGGATCCTGTCCGCCTCCTCCTCGTTCGCCCCGTAGTAGAGGGCAGCCAGCCGGTTTTTTGGGTAGTCGAGGCTTACCCCCACCGAGTGGCCGTACTTCGCCCTGATCTTCCCCTCCCGGATCTCGTACCTCTCCTTGGGGTCGGATTGGACGAGGGCTATCACCAGCCTTTTATTCGCCCAGCGGTACCTCGTCCCGATCGCCTCGGAGAGGGCGTCCAGGTCCACCCATCCCCGAGGGTCCATCACCAGGCCCAGATCGTCGGGGAAGTGCCTGAGGGCGCCCGCCACCAGCCTGCCGAGCCTCTCGCTTCTCTCCTCTTCGAGGACGATCTGACCAGCGCTGCCGCAGGCGCAGCTCTCCCCCCGGAAAAATCCGTGTTCTGGACATCTCTTGATCACGATTCAGCCTCCGGCTGAAATTAAAGTTGCCCTCCAGATAGATATAGCTGACTCTGGATCCGCCGTCCCGGAGGGCGGAATCGGGCCCCTATCCCTCGATCCTGCCCTCCGGGCCGAGGGCTCTTGGGCCCGCGGGCAAAGGCTGAAATAGAATTTGGTCCCTCTGATCCTCTCATGCTGGAGTTGGATAAGATTGAGAGAGGTCTTGAGGGCGACCTCCTCGATCTGGACGATGAAGAGCTATCCATCGATCTGGAGGCTTTCCTCAAGGCTCTGGAGGAGCGGGATCGTCAGATATCCGAGACCCTGGACGCCCTCCTCGAGGAGGTGGAGGGGCTCATGGCCCTCTCCGAAGAGATGGAGTCTGAGGAAGATATCTGAGGGTGATCCCCGTTGGAGACGCTGCCAGACGTTCAGGCCTGTCAACCCGAGTACCCCATAAACCTCACCAGGGTCGGCCTCACCGGGGTGAAGAAGCTGGTGAAGGTCCTCCGGGAGGACGAGGAGCGGCCCATAGTTCTGATATCGAACTTCGAGGTCTTTGTGGACCTCCCCTCCGACCGGAAGGGGGCGAACCTCTCCCGGAACTTCGAGGTGATAGACGAGGTGTTGGAGGAGGCGATCAATGAGCCGGTCTACGTCATCGAGGAGCTCTGCGGCGAGATCGCCCGCCGGGTTTTATCAAAGCACGAGTACGCCACCCGGGCCGAGGTGAAGATGAAGAGCGAGTACATCGTCGAGAGGAGCTCCCCCGTCACCAAGACCGCGGGGCAGGAGGTGGTGGACATCTTCGCCGAGGCGGTGGCGAGGGCCGGCACCGTCAGGAAGCTGGTGGGGGCGGAGGTGGTGGGGATGACCGCCTGCCCCTGTGCCCAGGAGATCATGAGGGACCTCGTCAGAAGGGAGCTATCGACCCTGGGGCTCGGCCCCGAGGAGGCCCGCGACTTTGCGGCGAGGCTCCCCGTCGCCACCCACAACCAGCGCGGCCGGGGGATGATCTCGATCCAGGTCTGCGACCGCCGGTGCGTCTCCCTGGACGACATCATCAGGATAATCGAGAGGTCGATGAGCTCCCGGGTCTTCGGCCTCCTCAAGCGCCCCGACGAGGCGCTAGTCGTCCAGAGGGCCCACAGCAACCCCAAGTTCGTCGAGGACTGCGTCCGGACGATGGCCCAGAAGGTGGTGGAGTCGTTCAAAGACCTCCCCGACGACGCCGTCGTCGTCTTAAAGCAGGTGAACGAGGAGAGCATCCACCAGCACAACGCCTTCGCCGAGAGGAGCGCGACCATGGGGGAGCTCCGGGCGGAGCTGGGGGCCGAAGCCCTATCCGCCTCTTGCGAGGTGCCTAAAAAATGACCGCAGAGAAGATCGAGTTCATAGGAAGCTGCCTTTCTGACCTTCTGACCAGAAAGGAGATCATAGCCAGGTACGAGCTCCTCCAGCGGGTCTACGACTGCGTCCGGAGGGCGGACCTCTCCCCCGAAGAGAAGGAGGAGCTTGAGGAGACCCTGGGGAAGAGGAACGTCGCCTCGGGGATATTCTTCAACGTCCTAAGTGGCGAGCCGATCTTCATCAACCTCCCCAAGCTCGACAGCGTGATGAATATCAACGACCGGGTCTTCCACTTCGTCCACACCGGATCCTACGCCGACCCCGACTTCGCCCGGGCCTTCAATCAGTTTGAGGAATCCGAGAAAGAAATCGGCGAGCTGGTGTTGCTGAACCTGAGAGACCTCCTGGTCGAGTTCATGGCCGGTGCCGGCTACGCCGTCGCCGACGGCGCGCCGGGGTCGGGCAAGCTCACCTTCGTCGGCTCCGGCGAGAAGCGGCTCGACTTCTGGATCTTCCCATCGATCCAGGATGTGGAGCTGGTGGAGGGGATGGAGGGCTCCGTCGTCATCGTCCCCCACGCCGAGAGCCCCGGCCCCTTCATCGCCTTCTTCCAGGAGAAGGGGAAGGAGGCGGAGCTGGCGGAGATCAAGGTCTGGGTCGCCAACATGGAGGAGGGGACGATCGACCCCTTCATCGGCTATCCCAGGGATATGGCCATCTACAAGCAGTTCAAGAACCCCCGGATGGCGATGATGGTGAAGACGAACTGGGGGCGGAGGATGGAGTAGGGGCTCAGTTGGAGCTCCATAATTTTATCTTTATTTATTCATCTAATATTCACTCCAACTACAAGCAGCGTTCTATTCCGAGATTCAGCGTAATGTTTATGATACTTTACTCATGGATGCCTATTTAGAGGCAAGAGATAATATGGAAAAACCAATCGTAATCCCAATAAAAAAATCGCTCGATCATGGAAAAAATGCTGCCTGGCTCCGAATATGCTTCTTTTTGCAGGAGATGTGCGCAGAATGAGTAATGGAGACTTAAATTGGATAACCAATTTCATTTGGGGCATCGCGGATGATGTACTGCGCGACATCTACGTGAGAGGCAAATATCGCGATGTTATTCTTCCTATGACAGTTATTCGCAGGCTAGATGCCGTATTGGAGCCGACGAAACAGTCAGTCCTGGATCTGAAAAAACAGCTTGATGAGGCGGGCATCACCAATCAGGATGCCGCCCTGCGTCAGGCATCAGGCCAAGCCTTTTACAACACGTCGCCCTTTTTGCTCCGTGATCTCAAAGCCCGTCCCAAGGCGCAACAGCTCAAGGCCGACTTAGAAGCCTACCTGGACGGATTCTCGCCAAATGTCCAAGATATTCTGGATAAGTTCAAGTTTCGAAACCAGATCCCTACACTAGTAGAAGCCGATATCCTGGGCTATTTGATTGAAAAGTTTCTCGATAACTCCATCAACCTAAGCCCGAACCCAATTTATGACCCGGCTGGCAACGTTCGTCTTCCTCCCCTCGACAACCACGCCATCGGCACCATCTTCGAGGAGTTGATCCGCCGCTTCAATGAAGAAAATAACGAGGAGGCTGGCGAGCACTTCACACCCCGGGATGTGGTGAGGCTGATGGCTGATCTGGTCATCTTGCCCATAGCTGACAAGATCGAATCCGCCACATACCTCCTCTATGATGGTGCTTGCGGTACTGGCGGCATGCTCACGATCGCAGATGAGCGCTTGAAGCAAATTGCCCAGGAGCATGGGAAGGACGTGTCTATCCATCTTTTCGGCCAAGAGGTGAATCCAGAGACCTACGCCATTACAAAGGCCGACCTGCTGATCAAAGGCGAAGGTGATGAAGCTGAGTACTTCTTCTTGGGCTCCACGTTGTCGCAAGACGCATTTGCATCTCGGGAGTTTGACTTCATGCTCTCCAATCCACCTTACGGCAAGAGCTGGAAGGCCGATATGGAGCGGATGGGAGGGAAGGCCGACATCCTCGATCTGCGTTTTGTAATTGAACATGCAGGAGATCCGGACTTCAAGCTCATCACCCGGTCAAGCGACGGCCAGATGATGTTTCTGGTGAACATGCTCTCCAAGATGAAGCACCAAACGCCTCTTGGCAGTCGCATCGCAGAGGTGCATAACGGATCGTCGCTTTTCACCGGCGATGCTGGTCAGGGGGAGAGCAATATCCGCCGCTGGATCATAGAGAATGATTGGTTGGAGGCGATCATCGCCTTACCGCTGAATATGTTCTACAACACCGGCATAGCGACTTATATCTGGGTGCTCACCAACCGAAAGCCGGACCATCGAAAAGGCAAGGTGCAGCTGATCGATGCCACCTCGTGGTTCAAACCTCTCCGCAAGAACCTGGGCAAGAAGAACTGCGAGCTTTCTGCTGAGGATATTCAGCGCATAGTAGATCTATTTCTGTCCTTCCAAGAGAGTGAGCAGTCCAAGATTTTCGCCAATGAGTCATTCGGTTTTTCCAAAGTAACCGTCGAGCGCCCATTGCGGTTGCAGGTCGAACTCTCCGATGCTGCCAGGGCACGGTTCCGCAAAGCATGTGTTGAAGCCAAGGATGAAGCACTGTCAAGCCTGATGGATCATGTAGCAGAGTCACTTGGTCCAGGTCCGCACCTCGATTTCAACGCTTTCATGGCAGCCACTGAGCAACGCGCCAAGAAGCAGGGCATCAAGATTACCGCCAAGAGGCAAAAGCTGATACAAACTGCTTTGGCAGAGAAGGATGAAGATGCTGCTCCAATTATCAAGAAAGTATATAGGCCCGGAAAGACCGAGCCAAATCCCCTCTATGGCCGCTTTGAGGTGAAGGTCAACGGGAGATCACAAATTGTCGAGTACGAGGCAGATAGCGAACTTCGAGATGTTGAACAGGTTCCGCTACTCGAAGAAGGCGGCATCGAAGCTTTCTTCCTTCGTGAGGTGCTGCCCCACGTTCCCGATGCCTGGATCGATGAAACGTCCGCTAAGATCGGGTATGAGATCTCCTTCACTCGCTATTTCTATAAGCCAACGCCTCTTCGCACTTTAGAAGAGATCCGGGCCGACATCTTGTCGTTAGAGAAGGAGACTGAAGGGCTGCTCGATGAGATAATCGGGGGAGAGGTTTCATGAGTAAAATTCCTCCGCTATCTGAAGCCCAAATTGATGCCCTAGCCAAACTCCTTGGTGAGTGTGGATCTGGATCAGATATTACCCGCGTGCTTAATGATCGGGAGTTGGTGGACAATTCCGGCCAGTCCACGAAATGGCGGCGGCTGTATTGGGTATTCTTGGATACTCAGCGCAATTACAAATGCGCCAACAGGATACTCGATTTTATTCAGGCCTTTCTTGCACCTGCCCGTTTTGTCGGACGAGGCGAGATTTTCGAAATACAACGCAGCGAACTCAACACCATACTTGCCTTTTCTGGAATAGAGTTCGGCGCAGATGGGCGGTTCAGGCACCGGGAAGTGGCGAAAACGCTCAGCGATGCAGAACGGCGCGTTAGGACCATCCAAAGCAAGTTCCAAAGCAGGCGCATACATCCCGAAGTGCTCAAGTACTGTCGAACCGAACTTATGCAGCAGAATTACTTTCACGCCGTTTTCGAGGCCACGAAAGGCCTAGCACAGAGAATCCGAGATATGTCAGGCGTTCAAGCAGATGGCCCCGCTCTGGTTGATCGGGTTTTTTTAGTAGAGCAGCCCCTCCTCGCATTCAACACACTTCGGACTGAAACAGAGAAGTCGGAACACAAAGGATTCGCTGCATTGCTCAAAGGCTGTTTCGCCGCTGTTCGCAACCCTCTGGCCCACGAGCCAAAGATTCTCTGGGAAGGGGAAGATGATGCTGCAGATTATTTATCGTTGATCTCGCTGCTTCATCGAAAGCTAGACGACTGCGTGTCAACTCGGCCAGGAGGCAAGTAACGTGATCTCCGACCTCAAGCCCTATCCTGCAATGAAGGACTCCGGCGCGCCGTGGCTGGGAGAGGTGCCGGAGCACTGGGAAGTATCACGTCTCAAGGTGCACGTAGCGAACATTGTTGACCAAACAAGCAAATGTCGGACCGATGAAATCTATATAGCTCTCGAAAATGTTGAAAGTTGGACAGGAAGAATTCGAGACGCCGAACCTAATGTGAGCTTCGATAGTCAAGTAAAGAGATTCCTGGCCAACGATGTGCTTTTCGGCAAACTGCGACCCTACTTGGCAAAGGTCACTCGACCGAATCGAAATGGAGTTTGCGTAGGCGAATTCTTGGTATTACGACCCCGTGATGGCTGCTTGTCATCGGATTACTTCGAACATTTTCTTCGATCGAAACCGATCATTGACGTGATCGATGCTTCAACCTTTGGTGCAAAAATGCCTCGCGCGGATTGGCAGTTCATTGGAGGAATGCTGCAAATTCTCCCACCCCTCCCCGAGCAAGCCGCCATCGTCCGCTTCCTCGACCACATCGACGGGCGCATCCGCCGCTACATCCACGCCAAGCAGAAGCTCATCAAGCTGCTTGAGGAGCAGAAGCAGGTCATCATCCACCTCGCTGTCACGCGCGGCCTCGATCCCAACGTCCGCCTCAAGCCCTCCGGCGTGGAATGGCTGGGCGACATACCGGTGCACTGGAACGTTGTGCCCTTAAGAAAACTCGTTGAGGTTAAGGATGGGACACATGACACGCCGTCATACGTTGAGCCTTCGGATACATCCTTCCCATTGGTCATGTCCAAAGACTTCGGACCTTCATCAATATGTTTTGATAATGTGAATCACATATCAGCAAAAGACCACTTCGAGATTGTAGAGCGATCTAATACTAAACGCGGCGATGTCCTGATGTCAATGATCGGCGGTAATATTGGAAAAGCGCTGATAGTTGACACCAACCGCGAGTTTTCGATAAAGAACGTGGCTCTTTTTAAAACATGCAATTCATCTCACTTAGCCAGATTTATTTTGTACTATTTGAGAAGTGGATTATTGGATATTCAGATAGCAATGTTAAGCAAAGGAGGGGCTCAAGGATTTCTTGCATTAGGTCAAATACGAAACCTTTCTTTTTTAAAGATTCCTGCAAATGAAATGGAACTGATTGTTGAAACATTAGATCAGAAACTTGCGGTTCATGACGCATTAATCGCAGCAGCTAGCAATAGCCTCAAGATGGTTGTTGAATATCGCACCCGCCTCATCTCCGACGTCGTCACGGGCAAGCTGGACGTGCGGTGCGTGACGCTTCCGGCGGCAGAAGATGTTCAAATTCAGGACGAGTGGAACGGCACATTTGATGCCGAATCGGATTTGATTCTGGATCAGGAGCTGCCCGAATTGGCCCAAGAGGCAGGTGATTGATACGACCGACGAGCTAGGAACTCCTGCGCCGAATACCGAGATGCTCTTCTACCAGACGGAAGACGGCCAATCCCGCATCCAGGTGCGCCTTTCGGACGGCACCGTCTGGCTCAGCCAGAGGCTTTTGGCGGAGCTTTATCAGGTGTCAACCCGAACCATCAGCGAGCATATCATCAACATCTACAGCGACCATGAACTCATCCCGGAGGCAACTACCCGGAAATTCCGGTTAGTTCAAACCGAGGGCAGCCGCCAGGTCGAGAGGCGGGTGGACTTCTACAATCTGGAAATGATCCTGGCCATCGGCTATCGCGTGCGCAGCCATCGCGGCGTGCAGTTCCGCCGCTGGGCTACTGAACGACTCAGGGAGTACATCGTCAAGGGCTTCGTGCTGGATGACGAGAGGCTGAAAGGGGAGCGGGCTCTCGGTGCGGATTATTTCGACGAGCTTCTAGAGCGCATACGCGATATCCGGGCCTCGGAGAAGCGCTTTTACCAAAAGGTCCGAGATATCTATGCCCTTTCCATCGACTACGATTCCCGAGCACAAAGTACTCAAGAGTTCTTCAGAATAGTTCAGAACAAGCTGCACTGGGCCATAACCGGCCATACCGCAGCCGAGCTCATCTCGGAGCGGGCCGATGCCAGCAAGCCGAACATGGGGCTCACAGCCTGGAAGGGGGCGAAGGTTCGCCAGGCAGACGTCCTCGTGGCCAAGAACTACCTCCTGGCCGACGAGATTGGGCAGCTCAACCGCCTGGTGACCATGTGGCTCGACTACGCCGAGGACCAGGCCAACCGCAGAAAACCAGTTTGCATGAAGGACTGGCGCGAAAAGCTGGATGCCTTCCTGCAGTTCAACCAGAGGGCCATCCTGGAGCACAGCGGGCGCATATCAATGGAGGAGGCCAAGCGCCTGGCCCTGGAGCAGTACCAGGCATTCAACCAGCGACGAATTGAGGAGGGCGACGCTATAGCCGAGAAGGAATTTGAAGAGGAGGTAAAAAGGATGCTCCCCAAAGACCGGGAGGATGACAGATGAGCCCCACCGATACCTCGGAGAAGAATCTGGAATCCCTAATCGTGCAGAGCCTGATAAGCGAGGCTGGATATGTGGAAGGCGATTCCAAGGATTACGACCGGGATCATGCGGTGGATCTCATCAAGCTCCTGGAGTTTCTCCTCTCCACCCAGCCTCAAGCGGTGAACCAGCTGGGCCTCGATGGAGAGGGGCTCAAGCTCCAGCAATTCTTAGCTCGCCTCCAGGGAGAGATAGCCAAACGTGGTGTCATAGACGTCCTCCGCAACGGCATAAACCACGGTCCTGCCCATATAGACGTATTCTACGGCACGCCCTCTCCAGGAAACCTGAAAGCGGCCGAACTCTTTGCCGCCAACGTCTTCAGCGTTACGCGCCAACTCCACTACAGCAAGGACGAGACCCAGCTCGCCTTCGACTTGTGCCTCTTCATCAACGGCCTGCCCATAGCCACCTTTGAGCTGAAAAATAGCCTGACCAAGCAGACCGTCGAAGACGCGGTCCAGCAGTACAAACGGGACCGCAACCCTCGGGAGCTGCTCTTCCAATTCGGACGCTGCGCGGTTCATTTCGCAGTTGATGACCATGAGGTGCGCATGTGCACCCATCTCCAGGGCAAAAGCTCCTGGTTCCTGCCTTTCAACAAAGGCTACGATGACGGTGCAGGCAACCCTCCAAATCCAAACGGCATCAAGACCGACTACCTCTGGCGCGAGATCCTCACTCGCGAGGGCTTGACCGATATCCTTGAGACCTATGCTCAAGTTGTTCAAAAGAAGAACGAGAAGACAGGCAGAAAGAAGCTCGAACAGATCTTCCCCCGGTACCATCAGCTCGACGTGGTTCGCAAGCTGCTTGCCAGTGCTCAACATCGGGGTGCTGGAAAGCGCTATCTTATCCAGCATTCTGCAGGAAGCGGCAAGAGCAATTCCATAGCCTGGCTTGCGCATCAGCTCATCGGACTGGAGCGAGATGGCAAGACCATCTTCGACTCGATCATCGTGGTCACCGACAGGCGCGTCCTCGACAAGCAGATCAAAGACACCATCAAGCAGTTTGCTCAGGTCTCTGCCACCGTGGGGCATGCAGAGCGCTCGGCAGACTTGCGGCAATACCTAGCTGGTGGCAAGAAGATCATCATCACCACAGTTCAAAAGTTCCCTGTAGTTCTGAAGGCGATTGGGGACGAACACAGAGGACATTCATTCGCCATAATCATCGACGAAGCCCACTCCAGCCAGGGAGGCCGAACCTCTGCCAAGATGAGCATGGTCTTATCAAAAGAGGGCGGCGAAAAGGAAGCCGAGACGCCAGAGGATAGGATCAACCGCATTATGGAATCTCGAAAGATGCTTTCCAATGCCAGTTATTTCGCTTTCACCGCGACTCCCAAAAACAAGACCCTGGAGATTTTCGGCGAGGCCTACATGGAAGGCGATGATGTCAAGCACCGTCCTTTCCACAGCTACACCATGAAACAGGCCATACAGGAGGGTTTCATCCTGGACGTGCTCAAGAACTACACTCCGGTTGATAGCTATTACCGCCTGGTCAAGAAAGTTGAAGACGACCCGGAGTTCGATACGAAGAAAGCCCAGAAGAAGCTGCGCCGCTACGTGGAGCACAATGAGCACGCCATAAAGATGAAGGCCGAGATCATGGTGGACCATTTCCACGATCAAGTCTTGGCCAAGAAAAAGATCGGCGGTCAGGCAAGGGCTATGGTTATCACAAGCGGTATCGCTCTGGCCATCGAATACTACCACGCCATCAGCAACTACCTGATAGAGCGCAAGAGTCCCTGGCAGGCGATAGTAGCCTTTTCAGGCGAGCATGAATACGGCGGACAGAATGTAACCGAAGCTTCACTCAACGGTTTTGCCAGCAACAAGATTCCGGAAACTTTTCAGGATGAACCGTACAGATTCCTGGTAGTCGCCGAAAAATTCCAGACAGGCTATGACGAGCCCCTTCTGCACACCATGTACGTGGATAAGCCTCTATCAAGCATAAAGGCGGTACAGACCCTCTCCCGCCTCAACAGGGCTCATCCACAAAAGCATGATACGTTCGTGCTCGATTTCTTCAATGATGCGGATACGATCATGAAAGCGTTCGAGCCGTACTACCGGACCACGATATTGAGCGAAGAAACTGACCCCAATAAGCTGCACGATTTGAAGGCGGATCTGGACGGCTACCAGGTATACAACCCGCAACAGGTCGAGCATTTTGTCAATTTATATCTTGATGGTGTGGATAGAGAAAAGCTAGATCCGATTCTCGACACATGCGTCGCCACATATAACGAACAGCTGGATGAGGATGGCCAGATAGACTTCAAGAGCAAGGCCAAGGGATTCATTCGAACCTACGGATTTTTAGCCTCCATTTTGCCATTTACGAATGCTGAATGGGAAAAGCTTTCGATCTTTCTGAACTTCCTCACCCCAAAGCTGCCTGCGCCCAAAGAGGAAGACCTTTCTAAAGGCATCATCGAAGCAATCGATATGGATAGCTACAGGGTTGAAGTGCGGTCATCGATTGATATTATCCTGGAAGACAAGGATGGAGTGGTTGACCCAGTTCCCACCAGTGCTGGTGGGCATAAACCAGAGCCGGAACTCGATCTGCTAAGTAATATCATCAAAGCATTTAATGACCAGTTCGGCAATATCGAGTGGAAAGACATCGATCGAATTCACAAGATAATTAGCGAAGAGATTCCAGCAAAGGTTTCAGCTGACAAAGCATATCAGAACGCAATGAAGAACTCAGACAAACAGAATGCTCGTATTGAACATGATAAGGCCCTACAAAGAGTTATAATCGAGTTATTGAATGATCAGACTGAACTTTTCAAGCTGTTCAGCGACAATCCAACATTCAGAAAGTGGCTATCTGATATGAATTTCTTGGTCACTTATAATGAGGCCACGGGTTAAAGCGCCCGGAGTCTAATCGATCAAGGCTTCACTATTAGGAGGCTCGATTGCTCCCACATTCTTTAGGTTTTCCTCCTCCGAAGCATTCTCGATTACTCTCGTAAATTGGTACGTGATTACTTATTAATATACTAATTTACACTCGGTTAGATCGATCTACGAATTATCGTGCTTATTTTCCTTCATAGTATGGCGCCCTACCTCTCATCTCGATCCGCCCTGATCAGCTCTGAGGCTCTCCCCCCGCCCTTCATCTCAGCCCTCACCGATCTTGCCTCGGCGAGGATCCTCTCCCTGTTCTTCTCCCTCACCAGCTCCTCGATCTTCATCCTTATCTCCTCCTGCCAGTTCACCTCCTTCATCTCCTCCATCATCCTCCTCAGATCCTGAGGGATCCTGACGCTGAATACCACGCTTCCTGTAGACATGATATTCCTGTTGTTTATTGAGGATATAATTATTTTCGTATTTGTAAACAAGAATCATCCGAAGACTTCCGGGGCGAAGTGATCGCAATAGCGAACTGGGGGAGGAGGATGGAAAAGGGGGGCGGCGACCGGCTTAGGCAATTTTTATTTTTATCAGATAATCGAATATATTACAGCTTACCAGCCACGTTCGATTATTATTTCTGATTGAAAGGTCAAAACCGATGGAGAGATCGAAATGTTCTCTGGGCGGACACCTTCAGGGAGTCGATTTAACAATTCGAAAACGCTCTTTATAAAATCTCGGATATCCTCAGAAATCCGTAATTTTGCGGTCGAATCGCTCATCTCATAAATTCTGTATATGCGATACTCATATTCGCTTGATGCTATCTGTTCTAATTCGTTGGACGATAAATAAAATTTATTATTAAAATGATTATTTGTCGATTTAATATCAATAAGAATAACATCTAAATTATCATTTATTACATAAAAATCGAATGGTGATGTGGCATGTTGGTCAGACACCCAACAAAAACGTTTAATCGAACCATTTCGTTCTAATTGAGTTAGGTAATTATTAACATATTTCTCCCCCAAATTTCCAATTTTAAATTCGAGGTCCATATTGCATATATTTTTTTCGAAATATACTCTTTGGTCTATTCTCTGCCCAGCAAATTTTAGCAATGACTCCTCAATCGTATCTAAATTTGAGTCGCTTATTGAATGTTGATCTCTATCGTCTGATTGTTGTAAGCGCAATAATTGAGCGTCACTTGAAGCAGTACTATTTATTATTTTAATAATAATATTTTTATTATATGTTCCGAAAAACGTGAAGTATTCGACAGCTTTATTGTGTTTAACATAAACTGTATCGCTGATCCAATTCAATGAGAAAAAATTCGGATCTATTTCTAGGACGCGCTGATAATATTCATTTGACTTATTAAATTCATTTTGTTTGTAATAAATAACGCGTTTACAGTAAAGTGCCATGGTAGATTTTGGGTCGATAGCTATAGCCCTATTACAACATGCATTTGATTTCTCATAAATGCCTAGCAAATAATATATTAGGCCCATGTTGATCCAGGCACTGATTAAATTAGGATCCTTTTGCACAATTTCAGAATAAATGTCTATGGCATCCTCGAATCTATCATTCTCGCATAGTTCGATTCCATCTACGATTTTGCTTAATAAATAAAATTTTTTATCTGATTTTCTTATATTGTTGTAGCAAGCATTTGCTCTATCGTGTTCTCCTAGTTCCTGAAAAACATATATTTTATTGAGTAAAGGTACCATGAATTTTGGATCAGAATTTGAAGCTTTCGTAAAATATTCAATGGCTTTATTTAAATCACGTTTTTCATAAAAAATTTTTCCCTTACCTACTAACGCAGATGCATGATTCGGATCTATAACCAATACCATATCATAGTACTTATCCGATTCTTCATATTTTTTTAGATCGAAGAGGCAAAAAGCCTTACCTATTAATGCCATTATGCTTTTTCGATGTCTATTTATCGCCTCATCAAAATATTGAATGGCGTTTTCATATTCGTATTTCATATACAGAAGATAGCCAACACCGATTAATGCAGAGGTTTGGTTTGGATTTATATTTAATACTTTTATAAAGCAATCTATAGAGTATTCCTATTTACCATTGCCCATTCTTTAATTATCTCGGATCCGTCTCTTATTTTAGCTCGTTCTCCGCTCTTAATCGATTCTCGATCCTTTTCCTCGTTTTTCGTCGATAGCTACCGCTATTTTGAGACGATTTCAGCATTTTTAAGTGTACATAGCTGGTATAAGTCGAAAGCAAAGGCAGTGAATACCATTTTAACGTGAACTCTCGGGATCGTCGTTACCATTACATGCGCGCTTCGGAACACTCTTTTAATAACAGCAAACTGACGTTCGCCCGGAAATCTCAGTTTGCTAATCAAGCGGTTTCGCAGCTTATCGAGATCGCTTAGAGGATGACCCGCTGCTGCACGTTTCATTGTGAAGTCGTTTCCCTTAGCCTTCACACCGAAATATCCTTTGTCCCTGAGGACCACCTCTCCTTCAACCGATAGATCAACCCGACTATCGTGCACCGAAGCAGTTGTCGATTCGATGCTCCTTATCAGGCCGTAATCGATATCGACTTTAGAATGAAGTTTATAACCAAAATGGAGTTCCTCACCCTTCTTAGCCCAAGTTCCATCCCTGCTCCGACGAGTCCTAGCGGTCTCTCTTCTTGGTTTCTTTGAACCTCCTGGGTCGGCCTCTATAAACGTTGCATCCTGAATGGTTCCTCTTTTTACCTGAAGCCCTTTAAAATCGAGCTGTCTCTGGAGCTCTTCCCAAACGGACTCATCCTTTCCCGTCTGGGCCATCCGCTCGCGAAAAAGCCATATCGTCCTGGAATCGGGTATAGAATCAGGAAATCCTAAGAATTTCATAAAAGATATTCGATCCGAAATCTGCTTTTCAGTCTCGAGGTCGCTCAACCCGTACCACTGCTGGAGCAAAAGCACCTTGAGCATCAGGATAACATCAAAGTTCGGCCTTCCGCCTCGTTCGGTTTTATTATGATACATCTCTTCAAGAATTGGTCGAAATGGTTCCCACTCGATCAAGTTCGTTATCTTTGAAAGCCTATCGCCCAGCTTCTCTACGTTCTTGTAAGCTTCTCGAAGGCCCCAGGCAGTAAAAGAACTCATACACTATTCATGTATATATTAGTATATAATGTTTTCCATAGACATGCTAGGTTTTTAGGAATCCTCAATAATTAGATAATATCATTCTATTTAAATTATCGTACAACTGGCGGCAGCTATCCAGAGGCGGCAAGGGACCAGCAATTCGTTCATCTCGACGAGATCCGCCTCGGAAAGGTCCGATGAAGATCTTTGACCTCCCCTTAGGCAGGCGAGATAACTTCCTGCAATCTTCACTTAAGCAGGTCGGAGAGCTTCCTGCAACGGTCCCCGATCTTCTTCGACAGCGCCTCCTCGGCGGGAGGCTCGTCCCTTTGATGGTCGACTCTGCCATGACACTTCTTGAACTTCAGCCCGCTTCCGCAGGGGCAGGGGTCGTTTCGACCCGGCCTCAAAAATGCTCTGACCACCTTTCCCTCTTGAGATCCCGTATAGCTCATGATGTTGGCAGGACTGCGGCCGCACCGCAGCTCGCTCGCCATGAACCGCATCGAGCCGTCGATGTGCCTGAAGAACTCCTTATAGCCGGCACAGAGATAGTTGAGGCCCGGCTCGCCGTCGGGCGTTTTGATGAACCGGTTCTTGGGACACTCTCCGTTGCAGACGAACCTCACCTCGCACCTGCGGCAGTATTCGGGGAGGAGGTCGAGCTTCTCGCGGCCGAACCTTCGCTGCTTTGCTGAGCCGGCGATCGAAGCGAGGGGCCTCTCGTGGATGTTTCCCAGCAGGTACTTCGGCTCTACAAAGTGGTCGCAGGAGTAGACGTCGCCGTTGTGCTCCATCACCATCGCCGTCCCGCAGGTCTCCGAGAAGGCGCATATCCCTGGCGGAGCCCCCGACCAGGCTGCCAGGGCGACGTCGAAGATCTGGACGAAGGTCTTTCCCACGTCTCTTCTGACCCACTCGTCGAAGATGGAGATGAGAAATCGGCCGTACCTCTCGGGGTCCACCGATCGGTCGGTGACCCTATCCCCTTCCTGAAACCCCGTATCGTTCTTTCTCTCCACTATCGGTATGAACTGGATGAAGTCGGTCTTCACCTCGTCTCGAAGGAATCGGTAGACATCCAGGGGGTGGTCCTGGTTGGCGGCGTGGACGGTGGCGAGGATGTTGAACTCGACCCGGTGCTTCCGGAGGAGACGGGCAGCCCTCATCACCCGGTCGAAGGTGGGCCCGCCGGCCTTATCCACCCGGTAGGCGTCGTGGAGCTCCCGAGGCCCGTCGAGGCTGAGGCCGATGAGAAAGTCGTTCTCAGAGAAGAACTCGCACCATTCGTCGTCGAGGAGGATGCCGTTGGTCTGCATGGTGTTCTGAAACGAAATTCCCGGCTGCCGATACTTCTCCTCGACCTCGATGGAACGCCTGAAGAACTCGAGGCCCATCAGAGTCGGCTCTCCCCCCTGCCAGGCGACGGTGACGGAGGGGTTCTTCTGGGCCTCTATGTACTGGCGGATGTAGCTCTCCAGAACCTCGTCGGACATCCGGAAGCTGCCATCAGGGTAGAGGTTCTTCTTGGAGAGGAAGAAGCAGTATCTGCATCCCAGATTGCAGATCGCCCCCGTGGGCTTGGCCATGAGATGAAAGCCGGGAAGTGGGCCCTTCTTGCTCATCGACCGCAGTTCTCTGTTCAGAGCTAATTAACCTTCTTATCCGCCCGAACTTCGATATGCTGAATACCTAAAGTTAATAACGTAGGCTCTCCTATACCCGATAAAGTAAGGTGGGATCTAAATCAAGACGTATTGTCAAAAACTTGCGGCCATGTTTCTGGCCACAACCATCCTGGCCGGATTGTGTCTGGCACAGACCTCGACCTCGGGGATGACCGACGAGAAACAAGCCAGCCTCCAGCAGTTCAAGGAGCATATGGCGAAGGTGAAATCTATGAACTTCACCTGGCTCAACGGCACATCCCCGGAAGATGGCATGGCCAGGGGCGACCTTGGAGGCGGTGACATCCTCGCCTTCATTGAAGCTCTGGAGGAGGATGGGTTCACCGTACAGCTGGGAGAGCTGAAGACCCAGAACGTCTTCGACCTGGTCAATGAGGGCATAGTCTTCTCCTGTAACGGCAACAACGCCGGAGCCTTCTACAAGGCTTACGTCCTGCCCCGGGCGCCGGGACAGATCGCGCCCAATCCCTTCGAAGATAAGATGAACCTGTCCATAGGCTACAGGCTCGGGCCGGATGAAGCCATTGTTTACATCGGGAAGACTCCGCCCAGCTGTACCTACTTCAGCTATCAGACCTTCCAGTACTTCCATTACTATCCCATCGAGGGCAAGTTCAAGAAGATATTTGGAAACGTTGGAGATACCATCAATCTATTGACCGCCAATATCAGCAGGGAATCGGAAGGTTCTCCCTTCGATGAGGCCATAATGATGGTGAGCACGGCCGACAGGGGAGTCGATGAAAGGGTCAAAGCCGCAGCCATTTCCGCAGGTTACGATCCCGAGATCTTCAACACCGAGATCCTGCCTTCTAGCATTCTGAGGATGGGCCTGGACGCATACTCTGACGCATTCATATTCCTTCAGAGGATGACCTACTTCCAAAATGAGACTTCGGGAGCGGATTACCTCAAGGAGACCCCAGGAGTTGTCCTTCGCATAACTCCCAACCAGTCCGTGGAGCCGGATCCATTCCCCATGCCGGAGCTGAGGGTGAGGGGGAATGGCGACGCCACGGAGCTCGATCTGATGCCTGCTCTCTTCGAGCTGAGGGCGGCGATCCTTGAGAAGTATGGAGAGGAGAACGCCGCGGAGCTGGTCACCGGGGTCTGGATAACCGAGGGCTACGACGCCATGCAGAGGGGGATGGACGTCATCGGCGTTACCCGAGATACTACCTACCTCAACACCACGCCCTTTGTGCTGGGCGACGATCCCGACCAGTTCCTGATAATCTATGGGGTGAATCACGCAGCAACGGGCAAGGCGACTTATTCCAACCTGGGCATCTATGGAGCGAAACTGGATAACGGCGTTGCCTCTGTCAACAACAGGAGGTTCGAGGGAACTGCAGTGGAGTACATCCCCGATAATCCGGCAGCCAAATACCTTTACGTTTGGAAGATGGCCCGGGACTGCAATGGCGAAGTAAACTGTACAGAGGTCCCCAAGGGTCCCGGATCCTATGGCATAGGGCTGAACGAGACCGCTTTCGTGGCCTTCAGGGCATATGTAGAGAATGGGACGAATGTGGGCCCATCTTACTCCGAGATCGCCTACGATAGGGTCATCAAGTTCGGCTAACCGCGGAGGGCGCACATCGCCGCCCTCTCGCGAATTGGAAATGATTTGCCTTGGCAGCTATGACCAGGCGAATCAGGTCCCTCATTTTTTGCAGCAATTCAAAGCGTATTTGCCATGGCGTTCAGATCGAACGCGTGCGTTCAAAGTCCTAAAACAGGACTCATATTGCCTGACAATATAAATCTGTTATATTTATTATTCATATTAAAAAAAGAAGAATGGAGACGATTTCGTCTCCGTCAGCTCGCTCCCGCCGAGATTGGATACGCCCTCGAAGGCGTATTCGGATACTCGATCATGCTGGCCACAAGCCCTCGATAGATCTTGGTGAAGGCGCTGATGACGAAATCGTGCTCCCCGGCGATGTTATGCTCCTCTCTTGGGTCCAT
Organism: Methanothrix harundinacea 6Ac; assembly: GCF_000235565.1. Classification (NCBI taxonomy): domain Archaea; kingdom Methanobacteriati; phylum Methanobacteriota; class Methanomicrobia; order Methanotrichales; family Methanotrichaceae; genus Methanothrix; species Methanothrix harundinacea. Next base: position 2,000,897 of record NC_017527.1, on the reverse strand, counting down.
CTCGATGTTGTAGACGGCGGGGATCTGGCCGTAATAGCTCTCGGGCCCCTGGAAGGAGTCATACGCTCTGGTGTGAACCTTGAACTGATGCCAGCGGACCGCCGCGGGGATGGTGTTGGCCGCACTCCCAGTTCCGATGTACCAGACCACCCATTCACGGTTTGAGTTCTCCTGTCTACCCAGGATGAACTCCGACTGGTCGATGCCGTCGATGGGCCTGTCGGCGGGAACCTCCCCGCCGCCGAGGACGGCCAGGGTGGTGAAGAGGTCCAGGGTGCAGATGATCTCGTCGGACGATCTACCGGCTTCTATCATTCCAGGCCACCAGAAGATGCAAGGGACGCGGACGCCTCCCTCATAAGTGGTGCCTATCCCTCCCCGGAACGGAGAGAAGCCCGAGTCCGGCCACTGGTCGAGGGTCGGTCCGTTGTCGCTCGTCAGAACGACGATGGTGTTATTCTCGATCCCCAGCTCTTTGAGGGTGTCAAGAACCATGCCGACGTGATGGTCCATCTCCATAAGCCCGTCGCCGTACGGACCTTTGCTCGACTTCCCCGCCCATCTCGGGTTTTGAACGCTGGGGAAGTGGGTCCGGACGAAGGGGATGTATACGAAGAAGGGGTCGGCGGAGCTGGACTGGCTCTTGATGTAGGCAAGCGCCCTCTCCATCGACTGCTCATCGACATATGCGAGAGAGCTCACATTCAGGGGCGAGACTTCGGTGAGGTTCTCGCCTTTCTTGGCCTCCACCAGTCCCAGGGGCTCTCCCGCCTCCCAGCGAGGATCGAAGCCGATCCGCTCGCTCTGAGTATAGGAGTTGAGGTGATATAACAGCCCGAAGAACTCGTCGAATCCCATATTCTGAGGCTCGCTCTCGCGGATGTCCCCGAGATGCCACTTGCCGAAGATGGCTGTATTATAGCCGGCATCGGAGAGCACCCTCGCCAGGGTCCTCTCTTCGGGAGATATCCCCGCATTGGAGCCCGTCTCCGAGGCGAGAGCCATCCCCGTCCTGATCGGCAGCCTTCCCGTCAGCATCGCCGCCCGAGTGGGGGTGCACTGGGTCTCTGAGTAGAAGGATGTCAGCCTCAGGCCCTCTTTTGCCATCTGGTCCATCCTGGGGGTCGGAGCGCCCAATACAGCCCCGCCGCCGTAGCAGCCGGGGTCCATGTACCCCATGTTGTCGGCGAGCATGATCACGATGTTCGGCCTTGGGGCCGGGGCCACGTCCTCGTGCATCGCCTGATGAAGGCTGGAGTTATTTGCGAGAACGTTCCTCCTGTTCGTTACAACGTCTGCTCCGATATCTTCTGGCGTCTCGGCGTGATCGTCGCTTCTCCCACTATTGCCGAAGCCGCCTGCTTTCAGATCCAACGGAATGACGGACAGTCCAGTGTTTGCAGAATCGAGGCCGCCTGCGGCAATTGAGATAAGAAAAAATGCCGCTATAGCCAATTTGATTAGAAGCCCAATTTTGATACAGACTCCTCCGATTTGATTAATGTTTTTTTTCCTATATAACTATTTTTTCTTGAGACAAACATCGGATGGATTGAATAGAATAGGGCCGTCTCATCAAGCCGAAAGGGCGGTCGAAATCTTAAAAAGATATATCGGAATCCTGGCCGAACCCAGGATCCCGACGAGCCATTCTTTCGTCCCATTCATCCCAGGATCTCCCGCATCGTCTACTTGCATCGCTCCTAACCCTCGACCTCCATTACCACCTTCTCGATGGTCCCTGTGAACCGGAAGGGGCTCTCGTAGCTCTCGCTCACCGGGGTCTGGGGGTCCTTGCCGATCTCAAGCCCCTCCTCGAAGGAGTAGCGGTACGGCTGTATCATCACCTCGGCGCGGCCTCTGGCCTGGCCGTCTATGTAGAGAGTACAGACGCCCTGGTGGCTTCCCGTCAGGTCGAAGGCCATGGATAGAGCGGAGCGACCGGCTGGGACCTCAGAAGTCGACGATACAGTATAATGTCTCATTCCCACGAAATTGTAGTCGCAGACGAGATGGCCATCCATGACGAATAGCGATAGGCCGCCGAAACGGCCGCCTATGGAGAAGAGAACTCCCTCGGCGCCCGATTCTGGAATGTCCACGTAGGCCGCAATCCTGTAGGAGTGGTTCAATGTGTCGGGCAGCTCCGGCTCGAGGATCTTCTCCGTTCCGGGATAGTAGGTGAAGACGCCGGTTTTTGGGGCCGGCTGGAACCTGGCCTTCTGGCGGTCGTCCAGAGGCAGGACTTGGTACTTTCCGGCCTCAAAGAACCAGAGGTCTATCATCTCCTGGAGCTTCTGGGGATATTCGGAGGCCAGGTCGTGGACCTCGGAGAAGTCCTCGTCGGTGTTGTAAAGCTCCCAGGTGTCGTTCATGAAGTCGCCGCCGGACTCTGGCGTATGGTAAGCGGTGGCCTTCCAGCCGTTGTACCAGAGGGCCCTGCTGCCGACCATCTCATAGTACTGGACGTACTTGCCCGTCTCCGCATCCGGGTCTGAGAGGCTTGCGGCAAAGCTCACCCCTTCGATCGGCTTCTGGGGATGGCCGTTGTAGACCTCGGGCGCCGAGAGGCCCAGGAGCTCCAGGACCGTGGGGACGATGTCTACGGCGTGGGTGTACTGCTCCCTTATCCTGCCCCCGTCCTCTATCAGCGCCGGGTAGTAGATGATCATGGGGTCGTGGATCCCGCCCTCATGGGTGTTCTGCTTGTACCTTTTGAAGGGGGTGTTCCCGGCCATCGCCCATCCCTCGGCGTAGTGGTTCCAGGTCTCTGTTCCCCCGAGCTCGTCGATATGGGCGAGGACGGAGGTCACGTTCTGAATGATGCGGTTGAAGTAGAGGTAGTTGTTCGAGGTACCGTTGAATCCGCCCTCCCGGCTGGCGCCGTTGTCCGATATGAGGACGATCAAGGTGTCGTTCAGCTGGCCCATATCTTCGAGATGGTCCAAAAACCTCCCGATCTGGGCGTCGGTGTGGGTCAAAAATCCTGCGTAGACCTCCTGCTCCCTCGCAAAGACCCTCTGCTGATCTTCGCTCAGATCCACCCAGGCGGGGATATCCGGGTTCCTCGGCGGAAGCTCTGCATCTTCGGGGACAATTCCCATCGCCTTCTGCCGCGCCAGGGTTTCGTTCCTGACCTCATCCCAGCCCTGATCGAACCTACCCTTGTACATATCTATCTGCTCTTTGGGAGCGTGATGGGGAGCATGGCAGGCTCCGAAGGATAGGTAGAGGAAGTAGGGATGGCCCGGCTCTGCGGCCTGCTGACTCTTTATAAACCCTATGGCCCGGTCCACCAGGTCCTCGGAGATGTGATACCCCTCCTCGGGGGTTTTGGGAGGATCGACCCTGGTGGTGCCACTGACCAGATCAGGATACCATTGGTTGGTCTCAGACCCGATGAACCCGTAGTATTTTTCAAAGCCCCTGCCCGTCGGCCAGTTATCGAAGGGCCCTGCTGCGTTCAGGTGATCTGAGAGGTGCCATTTGCCCACGGCAAAGGTGTTGAAGCCGCTTTCAAGCAGGATCTCCGGCAATGTGGCCGCGTTCTTAGAGAGGGTCATGCTGTAGCCGGGGTAGCCCGCGGGCAGCTCGATGACCGCCCCTACTCCGACGGAGTGGTGGTTTCTCCCCGTCAAGAGGCAGGCCCTCGTCGGAGAGCACATGGCGGTGGTGTGGAAGTTGTTGTATCGAAGTCCACCAACCGCCAGCCGATCGATGTTGGGGGTATCGATGGGGCCGCCGAAGCAGCCTATCTGGCCGAATCCCACGTCGTCCAGGACGATGAAGACGACGTTGGGAGCTTCTTTTGGTGGCTGCGCCACTTCCGCGGTGCAGGGGGTCGAGTCCCGATAGGAGATGCCGATGACAGGCTCGCAGCCGGAGGTCGAAATTGAACCCGATTCTGCCTGGATGAGATCTGCGGCGGTTCTTGTGCCCTCTTGGCCGCCCTCATCCTCTCGGACGCTGGCACCGGCAGCCATGACCACGAGGCGGGGCTCCCCCCGGGGTGCGACGACGTCCTCTTCGGCCACCGATTCCAGGTCGGCGTCCCTGGCCAGAACCTTTCTTCTGTTCGTCAATTGTTCATTGCTGGATCTGCTCAGGGCGCCATCGGCTTGGTCATCGGACTCAGCGGATAGTAGAGGCGTTTTCGTCTCGAAACCTTCATATTCTTCTTCCGACGCAGCAAACGTCGTCCCGGAAAGGAACAATATAATAAAAACAGTCAATGCACTGGTAAAATCCCTTCTACGCGTATTGAAACCTCCTATAATATCCTGTTATCATGTATAAATAAACTTTTGCATTGAAATGCGTGGTCCCGAATATTTTGACTTTGCGTAATTGATTTTCGAAATCGAATCCTTGCTAGGGTTATATCCTGGAATATGAGTCCAGGAGAGCGGCCTTCCTCCTAGAGCGCGATAGAGCTCGAGAAGAACTCCTGCCCCATGAGGGCTGGCTCTGCCACCTCCAGGGGATGGTGACCTGGAGTTTCTTCTGAGCCTCGGCGTACTGGAGGATTTAGCTCTCCAGAAGCTCATCGGAGATCCGAAAAGCCTGGAAGCGCAACCTTCGTCTTCATCGATAGGTCAAATCTTTACTTGGCTTATCGATCTTCGTCGCGTTCATAAGTTCGAACAGCTAAATAAATTTATCTATGAAGTTCTTAATACAACTATTTCAAATTAATTTTAATTATCGCCTCCAAAGCTCTACCCTAGGGTGCGTCGACCAATTCGACTTGTTCATCTTAATGAGGGTCGCGAAACATAAGAAGGTACTGCCAAGTGCGTAAGTCCTAAATCCTAGAACGTACACTAAAAAAGCGCTGGAGGGAGGACGACCGGATTGTCCTGGCCTCGTATCTCCGACACGCTTCAGAAGGGAGGATAGGGGTTCGACCTCCAGCCTCTCCGAGGAGCCGGGCAGAGCAAATGTGAGGGCGATAGCAGATGGAAAGAGAGAAGCAGATCAAACTCCTGGGCCTGAATCTCGGGATCGCCGCAGCCAACATAATCGTCTTGCCGGAGGTCTTCGTCTTGGGCGTTGCACCGGCAACGGCCTTTGGCATCGCCTTCATCTTCTTGAGCGGCGCCGGGTTGATCTACGGGAACTACAGGCTCCTCGCCGAGCCTGATGAGAGGGGAACTCCAGCTCAAAAGATCATGACGGTGGAGGATTATATTGATGCGCTGAAAGACCGGAGAGAGCTGAAAACATTCGAAAAAACCATCGACCTGATGCTTGATCAGATCGATCGGCTGCAGAAGAAGAATAAGATAATCCGGGAGATCCTTCTGCAGATCTTCAGCTCCTCTGAGATCAGCTACCAGAAATTTGACGGCGTCATCTCAGAGGTGGAGAGGATATTCTTCATGAATATGCGTAGCATAATTAATAAATTGGATGCTTTTGATGAAGAAGACTATAATTTCATCAGAAACAAAAGCAATTCTGGAGACTTTTCCGAGCAGTTCATGGATGAAAAGATCGAAGTTTATAACAAATATATTACTTTTGTAAAGGAGGCCGCCGAAGATAATGAGGCGATCCTGCTGAAGCTTGACAAGCTCCTTCTGGAGCTCTCGGGGCTGAACAGCGTGGAGAGCGGCCAGCTGGAGAAGATGCCCGGGATGGTCGAGATCGATAACCTGATCAAGCAGACGACAAACTATAAGAATTGAGGAGGAAAAATCAGCATGCTCAAAGATGCCGACAGAAAAGTAATTTGGAAGATATTGGCAGCATCAGTTGGAGTATTTATCTTGGTATATTTGGTGATCGTCCCGCCATCAGAAATGACGCTGGAGTCCATCATCGAGGACGTCGATGTGAATCAAGTGAAACATCCTATGGGCCATATCGAGTTTCTCCCCCCAGACCTGAACAACACCTTGCCCGATATCTCCAAGTACCCGCCGCAGGTAGAAAAAATCACATCCAACTACATCGAAATATTTTCCTCACCAGAGAAAGCCGGCTCCGGCACCGACGGCTGGCTGACAGAGGTCGCAGAAGACTTCAACAATGCAGGAATAAAGATAGACGGCAAGCCGGTATCTGTAAGGCTCAGAGCTATCCCCTCCGGTTTAGGCGCCGATTATATCACTTCCGGCAAGTATATGCCAGAAGCCTATACGCCGTCGAATGACTTCTGGGGCGAGATGATCATCTCCAAAGGGGTCGACGCCGAGCTGGTGGAAGGAAGGCTTGTCGGCAACGTGGCCGGGATCCTCCTCACGAAGTCCAAGAAAGACGAGCTGGAGCGCAAATATGGGGCGATAAATACCAAGACAATCGTAGATGCAGTCGCGAACCAGGAACTGGCGATAGGCTACACCAATCCCCTTGCCAGCTCCACCGGGCTGAACTTCCTGATCTCGACTTTATACGCCTTCGACAAAAGCGACTTACTGAGCGATAAAGCCGTCGCAGGGTTTGAGAGCTTCCAGGCCAATATCCCCCTCGTCGCCTATACCACTCTGCAGATGAGGGATGCTGCCAAATCGGGATTTCTCGAAGGCTTCGTCCTGGAATACCAGACATATTTGAACGATCCGGATATCAGGCACTACAATTTCACCCCCTTTGGGGTGAGGCATGACAATCCGATTTATGCGATCGGCGAGCTGTCGGGAGAGGAAAGTAGGATCCTGAACGAGTTCGTCAAGTTCTCCCAACAGGAGAAGTATCAGAACCTGGCAGCTAAATATGGTTTCAACGGCTTCGAAGAATATCAATCTGAAGCTGTACTGGTCAGCGACGGTGTTATAATTCAGGCTCAAAAGGTCTGGAAAGATAGAAAAGACACTGGTAGACATAATTGTGCAGTCTTTGTGGTCGATGTCTCCGGCAGCATGGAAGGCAGGCCGCTGAATAATCTGAAGCGCTCATTGATTGATGGTCAATACTATATCGGCGAGAACAATTTGATCGGCCTGGTATCGTATTCCAATGATGTCAACATAGATCTGCCTATCTCCAAATTCGATCTGAAGCAGAGAGCTTCTTTCGTCGGAGCGGTCGATGAGCTACAGGCCGGCGGCGGAACAGCGACCTTCGATGCGATAGCTGTCGCCATGAAGATGCTCATAGATCAGAAGGCTGCAGGCCCCGATAAAGATCCAAACCTCAAACCGAGGATCTTCGTCCTCAGCGACGGTGAAACCAACAAAGGCCATTCCCTGAACGATATTAGAGATATCGTGGAGGATCTTGGAATACCCATATACACAATCGGCTACAATGCGAATATCAAGGCCCTGAATGCCATATCTAACATCAATGAGGCTGCGAGCATCAACGCCGATACCGAAGACGTGATTTATAAGCTGAGCCAGCTGTTCAACGCTGAGCTGTAGCACGGGTGAAGAGCAGATGCCATTAGCGATGAAAGTGGCCGATGAGGCGGCTATGGAAGATAGGGTCCAGGAACCTTTCACCATGGATATTCCTGATGAAGCGGCGATCAAGAAGGAGGTGCAGGAACAGGTCGAGCCGGCCCCGGAGGAGGTGGGCGAGCTTCAGGCTCTGGCGGAGAAGAACGTCGCGCAAATTCTGACCCTGGATCTCGATGTGGCTCCCAAAAAGATGCATATCCTCCAGTCGATCGAGTCCTTTGGCGGCGAGTCGATGGCGACCTCGGCCGCCAAGAACTCACTTTTGCAGGTGACCGTCGGCAACCTGGCCAGAGACGGCGATGAAGGCGGCGTGGTGGCGAGGGGCTTGATGGAGCTGAACCGGGAGCTGAGAGACCTGGACCCCAGCCTCATCGACTTCACCAAGACGGGAATTTTGGGGAAGGTCTTCGATCCGGTGAGGGCCTATTTTGCACGATACCAGAAGGCAGATTCGGCCATTGCGGACATCATCGCCTCGCTGGAGAGAGGGAAGGCGATCCTGAGAAACGACAACACCACTCTCGAGATCGAGCAGCAGGCACTGCGGAGTCTGACCAAGAAGCTGATGAAAGAGATCCAGCTCGGGATTCTGATGGACAGATCGATCGAGATGGAGATAGAGGCGGCAAAAGCCAGGAACGAAGATCCGGAGAAAGTCAGATTTGTCGCTGAAGAGATCCTCTTTCCTCTGCGGCAGCGGATTATGGATATGGAGCAGATGGTGGTGGTAAATCAGCAGGGCGTAATGGCGATGGAGGTTGTGATCAGAAATAACCGGGAGCTGATCCGCGGGGTGGATAGGGCCAAAACGGTGACCATATCGGCTTTGAGAACCTCGGTGACGGTGGCCGGCGCCCTCTATCATCAGAAGGTCGCCCTGAAGAAGATCGAAATGCTCAATGATACGACGAACGGCATCATCAGGGGCACATCTCAGATGCTGAAGGATCAGGGGGCGGAGATCCAGAGGCGATCAATGGCGACCAGCATCTCCGTCGAGGGGATGAAGGCCGCCTTCGCCGATGTGATGGAGGCCCTCGAATCCATCAGCACCTATAAGCAGGAGGCTCTGCCCATAATGCGGGATACCATAAATCAGTTCAAGGAGCTGGCGGCCAAAGGCGAAGAAGAGATCCAGAAGCTGGAGAAGGGGCATTAAATGTCGCCGTTGGGTTGGGAAGATGTTCCTCATTCATGTAAATAAACAATGGAGAAGGAGGTCGCGCGGGATGAATAAGATGGCCATCATGATCGCCCTCATGATATCTTTGATGGGGTCGTCATCAGTGGGGGCTGGGGAGATGCGATCGGGAGGAGCGACCGCGGAGATGCGGTTTGAGGGGGGATTTGGAGGACTGTGGATTAGAGCTGACTCGCTGGACCTCGGTTCATCCCTGCCGCCAAATCAAAAACTCTATGGGATTGGGGAGGGGTCGGCTGCCCGGGGAGATGTGGACCCCCTCCCCTCCTGGAACGAGGGGTCGGCAAAGAGGGCCATCCTCAGTTTCGTTTCAGATGTCACCTCCGAGGGCGGTCCGAACTACGTAGCCCCCGAAGATAGGATCGCCACCTTCGACAACGACGGGACTCTCTGGTGCGAGTATCCAAATTACGTCCCGTATCTCTTCATCTTCGACCGGGTCTATGATATGGCATCATATCACCCCGAGTGGAACTCCACCGAGCCTTTCAGCTCCATCCTCTCTGGCGAGCGGACCGGGGCCGGCAGCTTCAGCCCGGGGGAGGTGCTGGAGATCTACGTCGCCACCAGCTCGAATATGACCGCTGAGGAGTACATGGCTCTCGCAAGAGACTGGCTCGATAGATCCTCCCATCCGGACCATGGCCTCCCCTATACAGAATGCGTCTATAAGCCGATGCTGGAGCTCCTCAGCTATCTGAGATCCCAGGGGTTCAAGGTCTACATAGTGACGGGGGGAGATCAGGACTTCGTCCGGGCCTTCTCCCAGGAGGTGTACGGCATCCCCCCGGAGCAGGTGATCGGTTCGGCGGTCAAGCACCAGTTCATCGAAGTCGACGGCAACACCTCAGTGGTGAAGCTTCCTGAGGTCCAGGTCGTCACCGACGGCCGGGTGAAGGCGGAGCAGATCCAGCAGATCGTAGGCCTTCGCCCCATCCTCGCCTACGGCAACTCGGATGGGGATATCCCCATGCTCAAATTCGCCACTGGGGGCGAGGGTCCATCCCTGGGCCTCTTGAACCACCACGACGACCCCATCCGGGAGTACGCCTACGATATAGGCTCCTCCATCGGAGGGCTGGAGGAGGGGCTGGAGCTGGCGGGAGAGTGGGGTTGGGAGGTGGTGAGCATGAAGGAAGATTGGAAATATATTTTTTAGGGGCAGGCTGCCTCCTCCTTTTTCCGAGGGCTCCAGCTCGACAAAAAGCTTTTATCGGATGCTATCGCCATACATTTACCATCGTCCTGTAAATTAGCTCTCGGCTTCCGCAGGATGTAAAAAATCTCGGTGACAGAATCGGTATGCTGAACCCAGCATCCTCCTTATCTTCGCCGGAGAGCAATTTGATGAGACGAAATATAACGAATGGGAGCAAAAATATGAATGCTGGAAAATTTTTCAAGGCGATAATTTTATTGTTGTTCTTCTGGTTATCGTCGGCATCGGCCTTCGAGCCTGAGGCGGTCGGCGCAAACCCCGACCTCGTCGCCCTCAACGCGGGATGGTTTCCACCCACCGTATACGACGTGACGGATGGGGTTTACGTCGCCGTCGGCTACGGTCGCGCAAACCCGGTCCTGATAGAGGGGACCGACGGGCTGATCGTCATCGATCCGGGCGAGAGCACCACCTCCGCAGAGATGGTGAAGGCGGCTTACAACGAGCATCTCGACGACATATTCTCGAGAAAGCCCGTCAAGGCGATCATCTACACCCACCACCACGACTGCCACATAAACGGAGCTTCGGTCTTTGCGGGAAACGATTCTCCGGAGGTCATCGCCCACGAGACCTTTGAGGAGCACCTCTTCGGGCCCAGGGAAGTGGTGAGCCAGATCTTCCCTATCAAGGTATACCGGGCCGTAAAGTATGCTGGGATACGCTTCCAGAACGATCCGGGCTACTTTGTAAATGGTGGAATCTTCCCCTTCTCGGTCCCCGGCCCCTCGGGATACCTCCCCCCCACCCTGACCGTTGGGGAGAGGCTGGAGACTAACATAGCCGGGGTGAACCTGACGATAGTCCACGCCCCCGCCGAGACGACGGATATAAACTACGTCTGGCTGCCGGATAAGAAGGTGATCGTTCAGATCGGCATCTTCTACAAGTCCTTCCCCGCCATCAACACCCTCCGGGGAGCTTCGCATCGGGACCCATTGAACTACATCGCGAGCATTGACGATATGAGGACCCTGGACGCCGAGTATATGGTCCTGATCCACAGCGGCGGTGGACCAATCGTCGGCGCCGAAAACATCAGCCAGACCCTCACCAACGCCCGGGACGCCCTCCAGTACGTCCACGACCAGACGGTCCGCCTGATGAACCAGGGGCTGACCCCCGGCGAGATCATTGAGGTCCTCGAGCTGCCTCCCCACCTAGCCGAAGACCCCAATCTGCAGGAGTACTTCGGCGAGATGGATCGGGACATTTTCCAGATATTCCAGCAGTACATGGGATGGTTCACGGGCAGGAGCAGAGACATATTCCCGACATCTCCGCGGGAAGAGGCTGAGAAGATGGCATACCTCGCCGGCGGCGTCGACGGGCTGGCAGAAAAAGCGAAAGCGTCTCTCGATGAAGGTGATGTTAAATGGGCGATGATCTTCTCCGACCACGTCCTCCTCCTCGATCCTGAGAACGTCGAGGCCCGAGAGGTCAAGAACTCGTCGATGCTATACCTGGCCGAGGAGACCAAGAACGCCCAGGTGAGAAACTACATCCTCTCCGAGTACCTCGAAGAGACGGGCCAGATCAGGATCCCCATCGAACGCGGCTTCAGCCTCATGGACGAGAATATCGTCGTCTACATGCCGATGGCGACGATATTCAGGATCATGGCGGTGAGCCTCAACGCCACCAAGGCCCTGGACGAGGAGTACGCCGTCGGCCTCAGCCTCTCGGACGATTCGGAATCTGCAGAATATGCCCTGTACGTCCGGAGGGGGATCGTAGAGGTCCAGGAGGGGGTCCCCGAGGACCCGAAGTTCACCATCGACACCGACTCCCTCTCGATGAAGAACCTGGTCCTGGGAAAGCTCAACCCTGAGGAGGCGGTCGCCGGCGGAGCCGTCGAGGTGGGCGGAGCCGGGCCGGAGGAGTTCTACGGGTTCATGGACCTATTCAAGTGATGGGGGCGGATTTCAAAGCCCCCATCGGCCTATTTTTCCCTAAAGGAGTCTTGCCAGCAGCTCCGGACGGCTTAAGACTATCGGTTCTCCAGCGGTACGTACTCCCGGTCGAACTCCCCGACGTAGAGGGACCGGGGCCTGAAGATCCGGTTGTTCTCGAGGTACTCCATCACCCTCGCGGTCCACCCCGCCACCCGGCTGACGGCGAAGAGGACGGTGTAGAGGTCGCCGGGGACCCCCATGGCGTGGTAGACGATGCCGGAGTAGTAGTCGACGTTCGGGAAGATCTTCTTCTCCATCCCCAGGTCCGAGACGACCTCCTCCTCCAGCCGCTTTGCGATCGAATACATCTTATCGCAGTTGGGGTTTGACTCCGCCATCATCCCCGCCAGGGGTCCGAGGACCCGGGCCCGAGGGTCGTAGGTCCTGTAGACCCGGTGGCCGAATCCCGGGACCTTCCGCCCCGAACTTCGGGCCGTGTTGTACCACTCTTTCACCCCTTCCGGGGAGCCGATCTCCCGGAGGACCCTCGTTACCTCCTCGTTAGCTCCGCCGTGGAGGGGGCCGTTCAGCGCCCCGTACGTGTTTAGCTGACCAGGCTCGATCTTAGCATCTTTAGGCCATCGAGTCCATTTTGCTCCCATGTCGCCAGCACGGTCATAATTCGTTCATGAATCGAAGTCCCTTTTTCATTTCGCAGTGTACCAATGATCTTTCTCAGAACGACATGCTCCCGGAGAGCCCTCTCTGCTCTATTATTGGTCGGCTCTACGGCGGGCTGGATGATAAACGTGAACCAGTACTCGAAGCCGTTACTAATTTTGCCGATTAGCTTTTTGACTTTCTCACTCATGTATTCTTTCATAATCCATTGGTGGAGCTTTGATCGTGCCATTTCCAACAATCCCATCCTGACTTCGGGTGGTGGATCGTTTTCTAGAGCATCAGTAAGTTCTTCATATAGATCCTTGAGATCCCCATGTAAAGGAACCGCCTCCTCAATCTTATCAGCAAGGTCCTTTGATTCTCGGAGTAGATGTGCCCAACATCGCTGTAACCGTTTTGTGAATTTGGCATAAGGCTTCCAACCATCGCACACTATGATGCCATCGAATCTTCTTGTCAGAACTTCCATCAGGACCTTCATCCCACGACTCTTTCGTATCACAACAAACGTCTCAGATGGTGTGGTAAATACCCAGATCCAGTGACGCTCTCCTTGGACCTTTATCGACGTTTCATCCACATACAGGATTGGTGCATTCCGAACGCTGTTTAAAATTGCATCATATTGAGACTGAACCGCATCAGCAGCTCTGCGAGTCAGATCGAGGACCGTAGCTGCGCATATGGTCAGTCCATGCAATCGCTTCAGTGCATTTTGGATCTTCCTGTGGGGTAGCCTATCCTCGTATTTCAGTAACGTTGTCTGCGCAATTACATTGTTTCCGAATCTGCCTTCTGCAGGAAGATCATGATCGCTGGCTACAACTTCCTTTTGACAAGATGGACATCTGTAATGAGCAATCTTGTATTCGGTGACGATTATCGGCTGGGGTTCAGGGATTTCCTCGATGATCTTTGACTCTTTTCTGATAGGATCGCCAAGCTTGGCTCCGCAATCTGGGCAAAGATCTATGGCGACTTCGACTTGTCTATCAGGATTGGCACGAGGTCTTGATACCCCTTTATGACCCTCTTTTTGGCCTGGTTTCCCATTAAACCCTTCGTCATACCCTTTTTTCCGTTTGCGACCTCGTCTCAAGCTCGGCGGAGTATGGGCATTCTCATATTTAGCTAGTCGAGCTTCAAGCTTCGCTATCTGTTCTCTTTGAAACTCATTCTCACGCTTTAATCGTTCATTCTCAGCTTTAAGTTGCTTGATTATCTCTTCTTCGTGCATACTCCCAACTAGCAGGTATAGCGAAAGAATTATATAATTTTTCTGGTCGAGGTGGATTCTAGGTCAATTCGCATGAATTGAGGATGGAGCTAAACACATACAGCGCCCCTATCCCCGCATCGACGGAGAAGTAGATGTCTGACATGGTGGAGGCGACGACAAGACAGGCGAAGGTGCTGGCGTTCATCCCGTGGTCGGCGTGGAGGATGAGGGAGACGTCCATCACCCTCTCCTCCACCGGCGTCGGCCTTCGCCCCGTCATCATGTAGAGGAGGTTCGCGGCGTGGCCGAGCTCTGGATCGGGCTCGATGGGCAGGCGGCCCCTCCTCAGCCGACCGATGGCGGCCGCCAGGGTCGCCATCCCTGCGATCAGGTGGATACAGCTATCCATGCTCTCGGCGTCGTCGGGGGCCAGTCTCGGGTCTGTAGGCCGTCGGAGGTGCCGCCTCTGGAACTCGTATATCGCATGCCTCTCCCCTGTCGGCCGGGTCTCCATGGGGATCGAGTCCTCGTCGGAGGCTATGGCGTCCTCCAGGGATGGCCTCGCGTCCTCGCTGTCCCGCCAGGTCTGCCTCTGATGCATCAAGTTCGTCCCCAGCCTCAGGGCTGCCATGGGGTTCATCCTCTCCACCGGGGCGTTCATCAGCGTCCGGAGGGTGTTGGGAAGGAAGCGGTATTCATTCAGTCGGCTCTCGAAGGAGGCTAGCTCGCTCTCCGTCGGGAGGTCGCCGTAGAGGAGGAGGTAGGAGACCTCCTCGAAGGTGGAGTGGGCGCAGAGATCGAAGATGTCGTAGCCGCGGTAGATGAGGGTGCCTTCAGAGCCGTTGACGAAGCCCACCCGGCTCTTGCAGGCTATCGCCCCTTCAAGGCCAGGCCCCACGGTACATCTTATCGGCCAGTCAATCCCCCTCATCTGGTCGAAGATGGGATTCGTCCCTTTGGGAGCCGCGGGCGCCTCACCTTTGGCGCCCAGGATCAGCTCCGTGACATATCTCTTCGTCCTCTCCATCGCATCATCTCCTCTCCGATCCGATTCCCGGCGGCTTCTCTTCTGGCAGGTGGTCTCTGGCCGCCCCGCTTCCTTCTAGCCTTCCCGATAAAAGCGGCTCATCTATCCAGACGGCCGAGGCAGGGTCGGGATCCACCAAGCGTCGAGGCTACCTGATCTTCCCGGTCGGAATAGAACTTCCGGCCTCTCACGATCTGTTCATATATAACCCTTTCACCGGCGGTTTGGGCCCTCGGGGTTCTTCGCCGGCGGGACCTCGATCCGTCCCAGGGTGGCTATGGGAGGTTCATTCATCTCCCCATCTAATATTTGAACAGGATCGAAATCTTATTAGATTAATAGGGGCAATAATGACGAGGATCTGCCATCGGAGGTCTGGCAGCGGGACGCCTTGGTAGATCAAAAAATAATTTGGGTAATCGTGATATAAAATCAGGCTGGATGGTGTTATTATGAAGATCCCCTCGACGATGATATCCGTCATATGCCTCGGAGCCGCCGTCATCATCTCCCTGGGTTCCGCCTGGGGGCTCGATACTGGAGCGCTTTCAGGAGATGACAAGGGCGACTGGTACAGATTTGCTCCTCCTTCCTCCCCGGAGGGGCTCTCCCCCGAGGGCCCCTCCGCCGACGAAGGCGGTGGCGAAAGCATCTGGATAACCGACCTGGACGGGAAGGAGAGGAGGACGGCCCTGGAGATCCCCATGGGGGCGTGGGCTAGGCTGATGATCGCCCCTTCATCGGAGGGGGATCTCGAGCTCCTCATAGGGTACCCCACGGGAACGGTCCAGAAGATACCGGCTGAGTCTGTGGAGACGGGCAGGCTTTATTCCAGCTGGTTCCAGGCCGAATGGCCGGGGAAGTACCTGATCTGGTTCTCCCTGGACGGGGAGGAGAGCGAACCCGTCCAGCTCGACGTTCAGGAGGAGCTGATCGTCTTTGAGGGGGCTGGACCGGCGGCGCCGGGGTCTTATGCAGCCGGAGGTCCGGGGCTTGGGGGACCTGCCATGTACGCGGCCCCGGCGGCGAGCCCGTCAATAGGCTTCGCCGTCGGGGGGGCCAAGGACATCGAGAACTTCCGGGAGAACATAGAGCTGGATTACCTCCCCCTCCCGACGGACGTCACCTACGAGGGGCTCTTCTACGACTACAGCTTTGAGACCGGCCAGAAGGAGGAATGCCAGAAGCTCTTCTGCCCCACTTACAGCTCTGCCATATCGAGGGATCCCATCTCCGGCGAGCCGCAGCGATACCTATCTGTCGGCCTCAACTCGGGGATCTCCGACTTTGCCAGAAAGAAGCTGAACCTGGTCGTCGTCCTCGACTACTCCGGCTCCATGGGAAGCCCCTTCAACGAATACTACTACGACCGTTTCGGGAGCCGGGTTGATGTCGAGGTGGATTCCGGCCTCAGCAAGTCGAAGATGGAGATCGCCGATCGGGCGGTGGTGGAGCTCTTGGGCCATCTGGAGGTGGAGGACAGGTTCGGCCTCGTAGTCTTCAGCGACGAGGCCTACCTCGTCGATCCCCTCACCAGGATCGACGATAAGGATCTGGATGCCCTCAAGGCCGCCATAATCGAGATCGAGGAGTACGGCGGGACGAACATGGAGGCGGGGATGATGAAGGGAACGGCCGCCTTCGGCAAGTATGGGGAGATCGACCCTGCCGAGGAGGAGAACAGGATCATCTTCATCACCGATGCCATGCCGAACCTGGGGGAGACGGGGGAGGGAGGACTCCTGAGGATCCTCCGGGAGAACGCCCGAAAGGGGATTTACACCACCTTCATCGGGGTGGGGGTGGACTTCAACACCGAGCTCGTGGAGGAGATCTCCAAGGTCCGGGGAGCCAACTACTACTCGGTCCACTCGGCGAAGGAGTTTGAAGAGAGGATGGACGAGGAGTTCGATTTCATGGTGACTCCCCTGGTCTTCGACCTCCTCCTCCGGATCGAGGCTCCCGGATACAGGATAGATAAGGTCTACGGGTCTCCGGAGGCGGATGAGGCTACGGGGGAGATCATGAGGGTGAACACCCTCTTTCCCTCCAGGGCGGAGGAGGGGGAGGTGAAGGGCGGGACCATATTGATCAAGCTCTACCGGGTCTCCGACGACCCGAGGATCGCCCTATCGGTCAGCTACCGGGATAGGAATGGGTCCGAAGACGGCGCCGAGGCGGCGGTGATCTTCCCCGAGGCGGAGGGCGACTTCTACGAGAACGACGGAATAAGAAAGGCGATCCTCTTGTCGAGGTATGCAGACCTTCTGAAGAACTGGATCATCGATGAGAGGTCGGCCCTGGACCAGGATGCTCCGGTTGAGCCCTCCGTCACCCTCGAGGACGGGATCGTCGTCCCCGGTCCTCTCCTGGGGGAGTGGGAGCGGCAGTCGCTGCCCCTGACGGTATCGGAGGGTTATCGGGTCTTCTTCGAGCTCTTCAGGAGCCACTTCGAGACCGAGAGCGTAGCCCTGGGAGATCCCGACCTCCAGCAGGAGGTGGTCGTCCTCGATAAGCTGAGCGGGGGGGAGGGGTGAGGATCGTTAGAAGGGATAGAGGACTTAGAGGACCTCGATCCCCATAAACGAAAATTGCCGCCCCGGGGTTTTCGGCCGGAGCGGCACCGCCCCTCCAGGGGAAGGAGAAGGGGTCAATCCCGGCAGGCGTCCCCTCCACCCTCGACCTCGCCGGGTTCGCCGAAGGGGGTCCTCATCTCGTAGACCCCATCCTCCTCCCAGACCTTCTCCACCACAAAGCCCATCTTCTGGAACATTCGAAATATCCGGACGTTGGTGGATAGGACCTCGGCGACGAACCCCTGGACCCCCTGCTTTCGAGCGAGGTGGGTGAGGCGGGCGAGAAGCTCTCTTCCCACCCCCTGGCGGTGGTAGTCGTCCCTCACGACGTAGGCGACCTCCGCCATCATCGACTCGCCCAAGAGGCCGTACTGGCCGATCCCGATGACCGTCTCCCTCCCCGCAGGCCGGTCCTCTACGGTCGCGAGGATCACCATCTTCTTAGAATAGTCGACGACGGAGAACTCCTGGAGCCAGGGGTGGGAGAGCTCCTTCTTCGTCGTCATGAACCGGCTGTAGAGGCTATCGTCGGATAGCTGGTGGAAGAACTCCTTGAGGAGGGGCTCGTCGGTGATCTTGACGGGGCGCAGGAGGATGGGAAGGCCCGCCTTCGTCGTCCTCCGGACCTCGAGGCTCTCGGGGTAGATTCCGCCCTCGCCGGGGATGAAGGCCTGGTCTCCGTAGATCAGCCCCATCCTCTTCGCCTCCTCTATCAGCTGGGGGCGGAAGTCGGGGTGGGCGATGGCTATAAGGTCCAGAGCCCTCTCCCGGACGTTCTTGGCGTGGAGGTAGGCGATCCCGTATTCTGTGACGACGTAGTGGACGTCCCCCCGGCTCAAGGTTACGCCGGAGCCGGGCCTCAGGGTGGGGACGATCCTCGACGTCCTACCGCCGTCGGCGGTGGATGGAAGAGCGAGGATCGACCTTCCGGCTTGCGAGAGGACCGATCCCCGCATGAAGTCCGCCTGGCCTCCGATCCCGCTGTAGTGGGATCCCGCCAGGGACTCGGCCGTCGCCTGCCCCGAGAGGTCGATCTCGAGAGCGCTGTTGATGGCGGTCATCCTCCGGTTCTTGGCTATCACCAGGGGGCTGTTGGTATAATCGATCGACCTGAACTCGACGAGGGGGTTATCGTCGAGATACCTGTACGTCTCCGCCGAGCCCATGCAGAAGGAGGCGACGGCCTTACCCCGGTCGATCGTCTTTCGAGAGTTGTCGACGGCCCCCGACTTCATCAAATCTGCAATCCCGTCGGTGAAGAGCTCGGTATGGACCCCCAGGTGCTTCTTCTCGCCGAGGCATGCGAGGACGGCGTTGGGGACCGAGCCGTAGCCGACCTGGATGGTGGAGCCGTCCTCGACGATCCGGGCGACGTACTCGCCGATCTTGCGGGCGATCTCGTCGGGGGCGGGGTCGTGGTACTCCAGGAGGGGCTCATCGCAGAAGACGAGATGGTCGACCTCCTCGACGGAGACGAAGCCGTCGCCGGGGATCCGGGGCATCCTGGGGTTGATCTGGGCGATGACGATCTCGGCCGCCTCCACCGCCGCCTTGACGATGTCGACGGAGATCCCCAGTCTCAGGTAGCCGTGCCGGTCGGGGGGCGAGGTCTGGACGAGGGCGACGTCGATGGGGATCGCCCCATGGCGGAAGAGGGCCGGGACCTCCGACAAAAATATCGGGGTGTAGTCGGCGTCCCCCCGGTTGATGGCGTCCCTGCTCCGGGACCCGACGAAGAAGGAGTTGAGCCGGAAGTTCTCCCGAAACTGCTCCTCGGCGCAAGGGGCGATCCCCAGGGTCCAGACGTGGATCATCTCGGCGCCCGTGAGGGAGTTGGGCCTCTTCTCGACGTACCTCTTCAGGGCTCCGACGAGGTGCTGGGGCTCGCCGCAGCCGGTGCCGACGAAGATCCGGTCGCCGGGGTGAATCCTCTCGAAGATGGCGGTCTCCGGCCAGAACTTCTTCGGCCAACGCTTCTTCATCGCCTCCAATTCTGAGCTGTTATCGTCCGGATAGAGCGCCAACGCCTGCGACCTCCTGGGATCTGAATGAAAGCCTCTGCCGAAATCGGATGCACAAGGCTTTCTGCCCGAAATAATTACTGGCGGAGGTTATATTAATTGATGTTGGTATAAAAATATCTTAATTAATCATGAAGAACAAATTCTTTCTCCACTTCGAGGTACAGCTCTATCGCCTCTTTCGCCCGCTCCATGAGCTCATCCAGGCTCTTTGCCTGGGTATGGCATCCGGGGAGGGAGGGGACGGTGGCGACGTAGTATCCGTCCTCGTCCCGTTCGACGAGGACGTTGAACTTGGCCTTCATCTCTCGACTATTTTGCGTTTTTATATTAAATACCTTGGTCAGCGATGGAAAGCCAGTCTTAAGGAGCGGTCTCGACCCCACAGAATAGTCCCAGACGAGACCTTTAGTATCGGGATCTGCTCGGCCAGGATTCGGTCTTTCAGCCTGGCATGGAGCGACTTGCAGGTGAGGAGGTCCACCCGCCTGTTCACGGCGTCCTCCAGCTCGTTTTTGAGGTGGGCGAAGTCGAGGTGGCTCCTTATTCCCTCGAACTCGATCAGGATGTCGATGTCGCTCTCTTCGTCCATCTCATCGACTCAGAGCGTGACGATTGATTCCACTATGAGCAATGAATAAGGAAGTTTTTACTTCAGGTTCGTTTTAGAACTTCACCACTATTTGGATCTATTGATAAACAACTGATCTCTTCGTCACAAATCACTAAATCATCGTCGTCACCGAATTCCTGAAGAATTAGTTCGGCAATTTTCCTTGAATACATCTCAAAATTAAACTTTGTTAGAGTAATATCGTAATTTAAAATAAGGCCATTGATTGGGATTTTATCGCAATTTAAAATTTTAACCGCACTTCCTCTGAGATTTATCTTGGCAGTGATTCTAATTCGATGTGAAATTGTCATAACTCCTTTTTCCTCCGATTTTGGAGTAAATAACGAAGGATGCGGAATATGGGACGTTTGAATATCTTCTAAAATTATCTCATCTATATGGATTTTATGTTGAGGCAGATCCTCTATTTGGAATTCTACATCGCTGTAAATTTTTGTTGCACTATAATTCTTTTCAGTTTTTAGATATAAATATATATTCATTTGAGTGATTATCGAATCAATGAAATTCCCGAGTTGGATTGTCTCATTATTAATTTGTAAAAATATTGGGGCATTGCTGTAGCAATAATTATCTACAGGAATTTTAGCATTCATTAACTGAAATTTAAAATTATTAATATCTTCCTGACTAGGGAAATAATATTTGAGACTACAACTTTTATGGAGTAATATGGTATGCAAATTAACATTAATTGATTCGATGCGATTTTCTTTGTCTTCCTCATCGAATCTCCGAAGAATTGCTAATCTGATACCTTTCATCTTGGCGAAGAGAATAGCATCTCTTGTAAAACCAGTGCATGTAAGAACGATTGCATCATCAGGCTTTATATCATCAACCACGGCCCAAAAATCACGGATTATTGGAAGTCCGATTTTCTCTCCGGATAAATTGAAATCTTTGCATTCGACCAAAACTCGGCGCTTATTATCATTATTATTAATTGTAACATCAATTTGATGCTTAACTCCTGTATCTCTAATTAGCCTACGATTATGTAGAACTACTCCATATTTTTCAATGTGCCTAAAAACCATTGCTGCCAATCTCTCATACCGTGTACCTGCTTTTGTGGTCTCTATGGGATTGTATTTATCGTGCAATTCGTCATACTGGGAACGCTTTTGCAATAGTGGTACACTCCTTAAAGCTTAATTGTCATATTTGTATTTTGGTTATAATAACTTTTCCTATAGTAGGGATCTGTCATCGAATTCCTTCGAATTCCTTCGAGTTCGTTGGGGAGGTTATAAACTTAATGTCCGCTCTTCCGATCCATTTATCAATCCCCAGGGACATATACACCCTTCGGAGCGTATGAATATGAAGAGCTTGAAAGGAACCCAGACCGAGAAGAATATCCTCACCGCCTTTGCGGGAGAATCCCAGGCCCGAAACCGGTACAACTTCTTCGCCTCCCAGGCGAAGAAGGAGGGGTACGAGCAGATCTCCGCCATCTTCGCCGAGACCGCCGATAACGAGAAGGAGCACGCAAAAAGGCTCTTCAAGTTCCTGGTGGAGGGCGGCGAGGCCGAGGTCCGGGCGTCCTTCCCCGCCGGGGTCATCGGGCCGACGGTGGAGAACCTCCGGGCGGCGGCCGCCGGGGAGAAGCACGAGTACTCGGAGATGTACCCGGAGTTTGCGGCGAAAGCCGATGCGGAGGGCTTCCCCGAGGTCGCCGAGACGATGAGAAATATCGCCGCCGCCGAGGTCGGCCACGAGAAGAGGTTCCTCGCCCTGGCGAAGAACATCGACGACGGGACGGTCTTCAAGCGCGAGGGGGTCGTAAGCTGGAGGTGCAGGAACTGCGGCTACATCCACGAGGGGGCCGAAGCGCCGGAGGAGTGCCCCGCCTGCGAACACGAGAGGGCCTACTTCGAGCTCCTCTGCGAGAACTACTGACCTTCCTGTCGCCCGTAGAATCATCGGCCCATCGACCCATCCGCGGGACCACCGGATCCCCGGGCCGGCAGATTCGAGACCGGTGCCGGGCAGGGTGGGAGGAAGGGGCGGCGGGGCCCGTCCTTCAATCCCCGCCCGGCCTCTCCGCAGGTGTTTTTTTTCGGTTCAGAGTTCCCCAGAGGATGATATCCTCCGAACCCGACCGCTCAAAATCCCGCATCATCCAAGTTTGTCCAGCTATTATTCCATCATCCTCTGATCCAGGAGCCTTCCACCAACAAATTAGAAATAGTTTGCCGGCGTAAATTCTCTGGAGGTAGATCGGTTGAAGGTACTGGTATTATACTACACCATGAACGGCCACACCCACCGGCTGGCCGAGGCGGTGGCCGAGGGAGCCCACCAGGTGAAGGGAGCAAAGGTCGAAATGCGCCGGGTCCCCGAGACCCTCTCGGAGGCGGAGCTGGCAAGGAGGGGGGCCTCCGCCGAGGCGGCGGAGATCTTCTCAGAGGTTCCGGTCTGCAGAGTCGAGGAGCTGGCGGAGGCGGATGCCATAGTCTTCGGGACGCCTTCCTACCTGGGGAACATGGCGGGGCAGATGAGGAGCTTCCTCGACTCCACCGGCGACCTCTGGAGGAATAACCTCCTGGTGGGGAAGGTGGGAGGGGTCTTCGTCTCCTCCGGGTCCCAGCACGGCGGCCAGGAGGCGGCGATCCTCGCCTTCATCCCGACCCTCCTCCACCTGGGGATGATCGTCGTCGGCCTCCCCTACACCTTCGAGAACCAGAGGAGGATCGACTCCGTCGCCGGGGGTTCCCCCTACGGGGCCTCCACCATCGTAGGTAGAGCTGGCGAGAGGTGGCCGAGCGAGACGGAGCTTGCTGCCGCCCGGTTCCAGGGAAAGCACATTGCAGAGATCACGTCTAAGATCGTCGGCTGAGGGTCTCGGGTCCTGCCCGTCGATCAGCAAGGAGGCGGGACCCTTTAGACCTCTCCACGTAATTTTTTTTCTTTTCGATCTGATAAGACCCCGCGAATCCCTTCCCCGGCATGAATGCCGGGGGGGGGAATGAATAGGTGGGGGATGGTGATGGAAAATCGGTCGGTTAGTTAGGGCCGGAGCCGGGATTCGAACCCGGGTCATGGGATCCACAGTCCCAAAGGATGTCCAACTACCCTACCCCGGCACTTCAGCCTGACCCCATTCGCTCGGAGGAGATAAAACTTTCCCCGTTGCTCCGCCCCCGCCGAGCCTCCCGGGGGCGATAGGCCTCCTCGGCGGTCTCGATGACGAGGGAGAGGAGGTCGTCGAGGCGGTTTATGTGGTAGACGGCTCCCAGCTCTCCGAGGGCCTCCTCCACCAGCCTGTTCTTGTTAGCCTCGTCGATGGAGAAGAGGACGAACCTTCCTATGGCTGCCGCCTCCTGGATGGCCTCCCATTCGCCGTAGAGGTTCTGGATGTGGGTGTCGGTGATGCAGAGGATGAGGCAGCCGGGCCTCTCCTTCGTGAGATTCAGCACCTCCTGGCCGGGGATGTGGGTCCGGGACCCCAGGTGCTGGACGAGGACCATTTCTACGGCGGCTATATCCCTCGTCCACTTCTGGATAACCATCCGGTCGCTGAAGCTGATCGCCGCCACCTCCGCCCCCCGGGAATGGGCGAAGATGCTCGCCTTGAAGGCGGCGAGGGTCGCCGCGTGGGTCTTCGTCCCCCGGCGGTGGCCGTCCATCGAGCCGCTGCTGTCCAGGACGACGAGGAGGTCGGGGACCCGCTCGCTCCCCGCCTTCATCCCGCACCACTCCTGGCTTCTCCTGTAGGTGGTGACTCCGGGGATGAGCCGGGGCGCGAGGCTGAGGGAGTAGGGGACGTCCAGCTCGCTGGGAGGATCCGAGAACCTCCACTTGACGAGCCCCGAGGGGTAGAAGCTCTTTTTGGCGATCCCTGCAGGCCTGATCACGATGCTGTAGCTCTGGTCCCGGTACCATCGGACGAGGTCCCCATCGATCCCCAGGACCGAGAGGGCCTTGCGGTACTCCTCCGGCTCCACCTCCGAGGCTATCCCCGAGAGGGGGGGCGAGGGAGCGTCTCCTCCCAGCCCCTCCATCGATGGAACCCTCCCGCCCCCCAGGATCCCCGGGGCCAGGGCCCCGAGGGTCCTCGCCATCTGCTGGCACTGCCTCGGCCACCTCGACCTATCCTTCACCCCCCAGCTGAAGATCGAGAGGAGCTCCTCCGCCTCAGGCCGGTCCCGGCAGGGTAGGTCTACCCCCCAGAGCAGCCCCAACAGCCCCACCACCGCCCCGTCCAGGGGTGATAGCTCCCGCCTTGCCAGCTCCCTCCAGCCGAGGAGGACCTTCTCCTCGTCCTCCTCGCTCCTCTGGAGGCGGAAGGTATCGACGACGATGTCGGAGAAGATGTTCACCATCCGCCTCGCCAGGCCATCGGAGCGGCCCTCAAGGCCGGCCAGGGCCGCCAGGGCGAGCCTTCCCGCCGTATCGAGGGACCGGGGGCATAAGAGGTAGTGGACGATCAGGTGGTCGAAGAGGTTCTCGATATAGAGATCGCCCCTCTCAAGCTCATCTTCCCCGACGACGATCCGATAGCTTCTGAAGGGAAACCCCTCGCCCCCTCCGGACCCGTAGACGATCGGCCTTGGGAGCTGGGGGCGGTGCCAGTTGGACCTGGACCTCTCCCAGATCTCAGAGATCCTCTCTTCGGAGGAGTCTCCCCCCAACCCTCTCAGCCCCCGCCTCCGGACCGTAATCCCCGGCCTCGATCAGGCCGCCCTTCATCCTCCAGCCGGCCCTGGCTCCGGCCCCGCCCCCGACCGAGATCTCCCCTCCCCTCATCATCAGCCCCAGGTACTCGCCCGCATCTCCACCTATTCTGATCCTACCCGACCTCATCAGCCACCCCGACCTCGCCCCTGCCCCGCCCTTCACCACCACCCTCCCTCCGGAGTTTCCTACAGCCAGGTAGTTTCCAGCCGCCCCCCGGACGACACCCCATCCGCCGGCCATCTTCCTGAAGGCGTAATCCCCGCAGGAGAGGGCTACAATCCCCCCGCCCCTCATCTCCTGCCCCAGGTAGTCGCCAGCGCCACCCAGGACGACGAGCCTCCCCCCCGACATCCTCTCCCCCAGGTGGTGAGCCCTCCTCCAAGGAGCCTTCTCCGCCCCGCCGGAGGGGGGCGTTCCGCCGTCCAGGATCAGAGTCCCACCCGCCAGCTCCAGCCCCGCATAGTTCCGGGGGGGGATCACCAGGGGCGATGGGAGCCTCTCAGCGGCGATGCTGGTGAGATATCCCCAGATCGTTCCCTCCTTCTTGTCCCGGGGGGAGGCGGACATGAGGAGTTCCCGGATCGATTCGCCGTCCTGGGGCGCGAGGAGCTCCACCTCCTCCCTCTTCGGCCTCTCCTTCAGCCTCGCGGCCAGGTCCTCAAACCCCAGGAGAAACTCGCCCCTCCTCTCTTCAAGCCTCTTCTTCTCCCTCACCCTTCCCCGGTACGCCTCCTCCATCAGCCCCTTCAGCTTCAAACCATCCTCTCCAGGGCCTTGACATAGTCGAGCCTCGCTATCGGGTCGTCGCTCTTTGAGAGCTCCTCCAGCGCCTCCTGTGAAGAGATCTCGCCGTCGACGGCCCGGGCGAAGATGATGTTCATCTCGCCCCTCTCGTTCAGGGTCCTGTTGATGCTCTTCTCGACGAGGTCCCGGACGTACTGGAGCCGCCCGGCTCCGTAGTAGGGGGGGCGCTCCAGCATCGTCCTGTCGGGGGAGACCCGATGCCAGATGACGTAAGGGGCGACGGCCCTCATGACCTCGATCAACCCGTCGGAGCCGTCGAGGCCGAGGAGGAGGGCGACGGCCCTGGTGTAGGACCTGAGGTCCTGCCTCACCCTGTCGGAGAGCCCCTCGTCCACCTGCCAGCAGCAGACCTCGGGGTTGTTGAAGTAGTGGCATCCGGCGCAGAGCCCCCGGCTCGGCTTCGATCCGCCCGTGAGCTGGGTCTTGTCGAAGGAGGGGGCCCTCTCACAGAGGGTGAAGTCCCGGAGGAGGGATATTATCGAGAGCTCCACCTGGCCGTCGAGGCGGACTCCTGCGACGAGCCCTGGCAGCTCCCTAAACTCCTCGGCGGTGAGCCTCGGAAGGGCCTCCGCCAGCTCGGAGACCTCCCGCTCCCGTTCCGCCAGGGCTAGGCCGGCGAGGAAGTCGGGCTGGGCCGCCGGGACAGAGATCGATATCCTGTCGAGGAGCGCCTCGTCCAGGGGGTAAGTGGCGGAGAAGTCCGGGTTCATGGTGGCGAAGTAGCAGGTGTCTCCGAGCTCCAGGGTCTCTCCAGCGTAGCCGATCTTCCTCTTCTGGAGGAGCTCGAGGAAGAGGTTCTGCTTTCCGGAGGGGAACCGGTTGATCTCGTTTATCACCTTCCACCTCGATCGGGCCCAGGGGGTCCAGAGGACCTGGATGGGTGAGGGCTCCTCGCCCGGAGATCCCGACGGGTGGGGGAGGCAGGACCACTGGCGCGGGTCGATGAAACCCACGATCTTCTCCTCGGTCTGCTCCGGGTGGCCGGTGATCATCAGGTTCTCCACCTCGTCGAAGGAGAGGCCGGTGAAGGCCGAGCCCAAAAGGTTCACCAGAGTCGTCTTGTTCGCCCCCATCCCGCCGTAGAGGAGGGCCGCCCTGTTCCTCAGACAGGCGTTGGCGAGGGAGAGGTAGAGCTGGCCGTTCACCTTCCGGTCCGCCACCTGGAGGTCGGCGGCGCCTACGTGGAGGCGTAGCTCCTGGAGGGCGCAGGCCAGGTCTTCGATCTTCCGGAGAGGGTCGGGCATATGGTGAAAAGGGGGATCTGGTCTTATTTAAAGGAGACGAAAAAGGTAGAGGGACCAAGGTTCAAAGAGATGGTTTTGCCTGGAGGAGATGAAGAAAAAAATAGAGGGTAAAGGAGGGAGGAAATGGCACGTTAAATGCCGTGCTGTACTTCGGCATTTGTCGAATATAAAGGTTTCGGTCGGCCGGGGGGGGGGAAAGACCGATTCGTTTCAAATGCGTCTCGCTTGGAGGTGATGAAGATAAAACTGCTGGCGGCGTCCTCAAAGACCCAAAATATCTAATAAAGGGGCTTATGATGCTGTATGAGGTGAGCGAATGATTGTATTGGGGATGGAACGAGTTGCCGTCTCCCAAACGATATGCAGGTCTACTCCGAAGTATCCGTGGATCATTTTATCCCTCATACCGGCCATTCTGCTCCAGGGGACTTCCGGATACCTCCGTTTCACCTCTGTAGGGACTTGCTTTGCGGCCTCCCCCATGACCTCGAGTGCGCGGATCACAGCAAAGTAAACCATCTCGCTCTCCTCGAACTCCTCCAGAGAAAGGTCTTCGGTAAACTCCTCGACCTTTTCGATCATGGAGAGTATATCCTGCAGATAATCGAGATGGTCTCTTTTTTCTTTCACACCTCAACGACCTCGCTCAGGATCCTCTTTCCAATATTGCCCTTTAGAGCGCGCTTTGTGACCAGGTCCACCCTTCGCCTGAGAAGAGCGACCAGGTCATCCTCCAGGTCCATGAACCTGAAGAGGTCTGGGGTCTCCTCGAACTCCACCAGGATGTCGACATCGCTATCTCTCCGAGCCTCGCCCCTCACCTGGGAGCCGAAGACGCCAAGAGATTTCACCTTGTAGCGCTCGGCGAGAACTGGCTTGTTCTTACTGAGGATATATAGAATCTCGTCGAGGGATCCCTCTTCCTCTTTGTTTGAGCCCGTCATTTCAGTCCCCATTCATCTTCTTTTATGGAATAGAAGATAACAATATAAATAACATAGCGCTCTTCAAGATAGATCTGACCTACCTCGAGATGAGGCCGTTTTGCTTATGGCTCCCACAAGCGTTCTATCTTTAACGGAGATCACAGAATAAGAGTTGCCCAAATTATCCATGCAGACGGCGAGGAGACAGAAAATGAGAACCGAATCAGAAGTATCGACCGTGAGATCGAGAATAATCTAAAGTGATCGAAGATGCCCGAAGGCTCCACCATCCGATGCTACGATCGCCACGCACTGGCCTATGACCTCTACCAGTCGACGGTGGTCCCGGAGTACGAGACCGCCATCGAGACGACGGCTCTTATAGGAGAGCGGCTCCTCGGCAGCGCCCCTCGGGTCCTGGACCTGGGATGCGGCACCGGGAACGCCTCCGCCGCGATCCTCAAGAGGTCGCCGGCCGCGGAGATCTTCCTCCTGGACGGCTCCGCCTCTATGGTGGTGGCGGCGAAAGAGAAGATCGCTGCCATCTCGCCGGGATCGGTGATCGGATCGAGGGTCGCAGACATCGCCGCCGAGGGCTGGGACCTGGGCCTCGCCTCCAGCGAGTTCGACGCCGTCGTCTCCACCCTGGTCCTGGAGCACCTGGACTTCGAGAGCTACAGGTCCGCCATAGGAAAGTGCTTTCAACTTCTCAAGCCCGGGGGGTGGCTGATCGCCGTGGAGGGGTACGCCGAGGAGGAGTCGGATATGGTCGTCTGGTTCTCCGAGCTGATGGAGGCGAGAAGAGAGCTCATCGATGATCCTGAGCTCTCTGATTTCGTATCGGGGCTGCGGGCGAAGGATGAGGTCCACCACTACGCCGGCAAGGCCCAGAAGGCCGGCTGGTGGCGAGAGGCGGGTTTCGACCGGGTCCACCTCCTCTGGCAGTACCTCTCTCTCGCCCTGATGGCGGGCCGAAGGCCGTGATCGCAGAATGGGTCTTTAAGGCAGGATCGCTCACCACGAAGAGAAAACCCGATGAGAGGGATCAATAGATGCAGACCTTCCTCCCCTACCCCGACTTCAAGAGGTCCGCCGAGGTGCTGGATCGGCAGCGCCTGGGAAAGCAGAGGTCGGAGGCCCTCGTCCTCCTCCGGATCTGCCGGGACGGAAAAAGCCGGTGGAGGAATCACCCGATATGGAAGATGTGGTCCAAAAACCCCGAGGCTCTCGCCCTCTACGGCGTCGTCATCTGCGAGGAGTGGACCAGAAGGGGCTATCGGGACACCTGCAAGGAGAAGATCCTGGAAGCGAACCGGGAGATGGGCGGCGCAGAGCTCCCGGAGCTCCGCCGGAGGTACGAGGGGCGGGAGGAGGGATTTCTCCCCACCTGGTTCGGCTCCGAGGAGTTTCACGCCTCCCACCGGTCTAACCTCCTCCGGAAGGACCAGGACCACTACTCCGCCTTCGGCTGGACTGAGCCGAAGGATCTCTGCTACCTCTGGCCCGTCCCCGAAGATGAGGAGGGCAGTTGAGGTGGAGATGGGAGGGAGGAGGTCTCCGGCCCTCCAGAATACCTCCATTATCTGACGATCCTATCAGTATCTGACGATCCTGTCAAACTCCTCTTGGCTGAGGATCATGGGATTGTACTCTCCCCCCCGCTCTTCCAGGGCTCTGACGAAGGTCCGAAGGTGCTTCTCCGACCCCACCATGAGCCCTCCATAGACCGATATAAGATCAGGCTCGAGAGCCCCCTCGATCTCCTTCCGCAGGTCGTGGACGGAGGCCTCCTCCACCTGGGCTGCCGCCCCCAGGGCAACCACGGGGCCGTCGGCTCCGGAGAGGAGGTCCTCGTAAATCTTCTGGAGGGTCTCGTCGGCATAGACGCCAGGGGCCTCCGGCGGGGCAGACAGGCCGCGCCTCTTCATGAGGGTCAGGATCGAAGCGATGTGGGTCTCCTCGGATCTGGCGACGTCCAAGAAGATCGGAAGCCTAGTCGTCTTATAGAGCTCCAGGTAAAGGTCTCTTGCCATCCTCTCTTCCTCCAGGATGAACGCCATCCCCTGCAGCTGCGCGGCTGAGAGAGGAGCGGTGGCGGAAGGCCCCGCCGTCTCCTCTCCGAGGCGGAGCATCCCTTCGGCCCGGGCGACGTCGTGGATCTGCTTTAAGTCCTCCGACCTGGAGATAGACCAGATTATCGGGAGGTCCTCGCCGGGGGTTATCGCCCTATCGAACTCGTCACCTGTGTCAAGCCTCCTCCTGAACTCTATCACCGTCACTCCGCCCTTCTCCAGGCCGCCGAACTCCAGGATGTCATCGGTCCCGCTGAGTTCTACATCGGGGATGTGGGGGCCGAAGAAGTCGATGATGTACTGGTCCTCGACGACCGCGTCCCTCCCGTTGACCCGGCCGATGACGACATCACCGCCCTTCTTCCATTCGCGGGGATAAAAACCAATGGCCAACCAGCCCGTCGTCTCCCCTCGGAGGGCCATGTAGAGGTGTTCATCGTCAGTCCTCCAGAAGACCTCCAGGTCACCGCCCGGATAGCCGAGCCCTTCGGGGCCTATGAGGAGGGCGTATCCGGAGTATTCGCCTTCGGCGATGACGCCGTCGGGGTTCCATAATCCCGGCTCCGCCGGAACTCCTGCCTCCTCCACCGCCACCGGCCCGGCCACCTCCCTCTCCACGCACCCGGAGAGGAGGAGGGCGGTCAAGAGAATTATTGGTAAAAGCCTCAAATAAGACACCCACCATAATTTATCCCGATATCCCATATCAAGATATCGATCTTTACCGGAATCCCCGAAATAATGTTTAAATATATTCCGGGATAGATGACTGCTCATGCAAGATGAGGAGAAGGCCAAGAAGTACTCGATGAAGGATCTGAGGCCGATCGCCAAGAAGTATGGCGTCAAGACCCACTGCGCAAAGAAGATCGACGTCGTCCGGGCCCTCCCTCCGGAGGCGCTGGCGTAGCTGGAGGGGTACTGAAGGACCGGACCCTCCCAGGGATTATGCTTCGGAGGATGGAAAGAGGATTATAACCATACGGGCCGATCCCTGAGGGATGATCTCCAAATCTTGCGACCTGGACGGCTTCATCGAATCGATCAAAGATCTGAGATACCACGAGGTCCTCACCTCCATCCTGAAGGAGGGGTACGAGGCCGACGACCTCCTCGTCTCCAGGAGGAGGGAGGGGGCCGGTGCCCCGGAGCTTGAGAGGATCAGGGAGTACAGCCGGGCCCTCCGCTTCTTCATATTCCTCCTCCAGACCGGCGAGAGGCCTGACCTGGTCACAGAAGGAGAGAGGGAGGAGTACCAGAAGTTCCGCCAGGTGGCGGAAAGCCTGGTGGAGAGGGGAGAGCTCATCCCAGCGATCCTGGAACACTTCGACGTATGATCGCCGCATTCGCCCGCCACTTTTTTATCGGATCGTCCTCTCCCCGTCTTCGGGGGGTCCCAGGGAGCTCCCAAGACCGCTGATTGCGGCGCAAAGACGACGGCAGAGGATGGTTCTGCACCGTCGTCTCAATGCTGGTGTTAGATATGAACAGTAAGAATATATTATTGGCAATCTTCTTTTTCTTGGTGGGGGCTGCCCTCCTCGTCCCAGCAGCCCTGGGAGAGGCTGAAGGAGAGGAAGAGGAGAATCCGGCGCCAATCGCCCCAGAGAAGGTCGATGAGCTGGTAGCCTTCGTCCAGTCTGCCGTAGCCTTCGCCCAGGAGAAGGGGAGGGAGGCGGCCCTGGAAGAGTTCAGCAAGAAGAACGGCTCCTTCGTCCGGGGTGAGCTCTACATCTACGCCTACGACTTCAATGGAACGAATATCGCCCATCCCTTCAAGCCGGACTGGATAGGCGAAAGCAAGATTAACGAGACTGACTCCAATGGCGTCCTCTACATCAGAAATCTGGTGAACGCTGCGCGCCCGGGTTATGGGTTCACCTACTTCATCTTCCCAAACCCCGCCGACGGTGGCAGAGACGAGTTCAAGATAGGCTATGCGATGAAGGTCGACGACGGCTGGTGGCTCGGCTCCGGCCTCTACCTCCCGGAGGTCTCTGCATCCTTCGATCAGGAGGAGAGGGATGGACTGGTCGCCTATGTCGAGGAGGCGAAGAGCTTCGCCCTCGCTAACGGGAGAGAGGGGGGACTGGCGGTCTATAACGACCCCTCCGGCAGCTTCACCAGGGATGGCCGTTACATCTTCGCCTACGACTATGATGGGGTCACCCTCGCCCTCCCCCACCAGCCGGAGCTCCTGGGGAGCAGCAGGATCGAGGCCTCCGATCCGATCGGGGTCCGTTTTATCCGGGAGGCTATCGAGACGGCCAGCCTGGGCCGAGGATACATCTACTACATATATCCCGACTCGTCCCGGGGGATGAGGCCGGCTTTGAAGCTGAGCTATGTCTCCGACGTAGATGGATCCTGGTTTTTGGGCTCGGGGATCTACGCTGAGGTGCCGGTTTAGATAGATCAATTGAAGTAGAGGTGGAGAGATGATCTCCCTTCAGAATGACGGAGTGATGCCTTATGGAGAGAAAGAAGCGTTCTGGAGCTTGGGAGATGAGCCACCTCGGAGCGGCAGCCTTGGCCGCTCTCATCTTCTGCGCCTTCGCCGCCGCGGGGGAGGATGCGGGAGGAGCCATCTCGTCTTTTGAAGAGCCTTCGATCGAGATGCCCTTCCTCCTCCTCCAGATCCAGGCGGATCTGCAGGGAAGCCTGGAGGATCTGGACATGGCCGTGGCGAAGGCGTCCGGCGACCTCTCGGCTTCGGGGCTGGAGGGGGACGGCGCTCGGGAGGTCCTGCGGGGCCTTCTTGCCGAAAACTCAGACCTCGTCGAGGCGGTGACCTTCAGCGAAGAGGGGAAGATCCTAGTCGCCGAATGCGAGGGGTGCGAGGGCGGCGAGGGGGAGGATATCAGCGGCCAGGAGCATATAGCCCAAATCCTGAGGACGAAGAATCCCACCTTCAGCGGGCAGTTTCTGCTGGTGGAGGGCTACCACGGGACGGCCATCGCATATCCGGTCATCTCTCCGGAGGGGAAGTTCATCGGCGGCATCAGCGCGATCCTCAAGCCTGAAGAGCTGATGGACGCCCTGGTGGCCCCCAAGCTGCGGTTCGACACCTCCACCCGGTCCAACATCACCGACTACAGCTTCTGGTCGATGCACCTCGACGGCCTCATCGCCTACGACCGGGACGAGAGCCAGATCGGAAAGCTCCTCTTTGAGGACCCCCTCTACCAGCCCTTCTCAAGCCTCCTCGACCTGGGGGAGAGGATCGTCGCCGAGAGGGCAGGACACGGGTACTACACCTTTCAGGTCACCGAAGAGGACGAGCGGGTCGTCACCAAGGAGAGCTACTGGACGACCGTCGGGCTCCACGGCCGGGAGTGGAGGATCATCGTCACCAGAATCGTGGATTGAGAATGCCCCTCGCTACTTTTTTTCTCGATCTGGATCGTCGGAGACCTCAGGGATGGCGTTGGCGTTCTGATGGCCCAGCCGTCAGACCCGCCATATCTCCTGGGGGAGCCTCGTCAGCCTCTTCGGGCCCAAATCGGTGGTGAGGAAGGTGTCCTCGATCCCGACGACCCCGACCCCCGGATAGATCATCTTCGGCTCGACGGCGACGGTCATATTCGGCAGAATCTCGTGGTCTACGGGGCCGAGGACGGGATACTCGTCGATCTCCAGGCCGACGCCGTGGCCGACGAAGCCGCATTTTGCGCCGACAGGGCCGCCGAGGCGGTCTCTGTAGCCCAGCTCCTCTCCGAGCGCCTCGGAGATCTCGTATATCTCCCGGCCAGAGTTTCCGGGGCGCAAGGATTCGGCGATCCCCCTCTCCACCTCCAGGGCCGCGGCGTGGGCCTCCTCCAGCTCCTTTGAAAGAGGGCCGAGGGAGAAGATCCTCGTCTCGTCGGCGATGTAGCCGTTGTAGACCCCGCCGTAGTCTACGAGGATCGGCTCGTTTTTCCTGATCTTCCGAAAGCCAGGCCCCTGGGGCTGGAGGAGGGAGGGGCCGATGCCGCCTGTCGGCGAGGCGACGAAGCTCGGGTACGCCGCGCTCGGCCCCGCCATCAGGTGGCCCATGGGAAGCTCCTGATTGAACCTGCGGAACCGGAGCGACCCCGAATGGCCGAGGGCCCGCATCTCCGCCTCTAGCTTTGCCGCAAGCTCGATCTCGGCCATCCCCTCTTCCAGATGGTCGGGGACCGAGCCTATCCCCGCGTCGAGGATCCGGGCCGCGGCCCTGATGAGGCGGATCTCGAACTTCGACTTGACGGACCTGACCATCCTTATGGGCTCGGAGACGTCTTTGAATTCAGCATCAGGAAGGGCGGCCTTCACCCGTTCGTAGTTGTTGAAGGGGAGGACGTCCAGCTCCAGGCCGATCTTCGCCCCCTCGGGGATGGCGAGGTCGGCCTTTAGGCTCTTCATGCTCTTGAGGGGGGAGACGTCCAGGGGCGACTCCTCCCTCGCCCTATCAAGGCTCTTTCTCACCATGACTACGGCCTCGGCCTCCGGATCCGCCGGGACGTAGACGAGCCCCTCCTGGGCGGTCCCCGAGAAGTAGAGCATGTCCACCGCCTGGAAGATGATCGCTCCCGTGAGCCCCTCCATACGGCTCTGTAGCCTCTCTACTCTATCCTCGATCTCCGCCTTGGGGTGCAGAACAAACTCCATATCTCCCGCCATCTCTATCCTCCTTGGCCCAATCCGCCCTTCCTCCCGACGGGTTCGGCCTTCCGTCCCTATATCCCTTTCGAGATCTCCTCTTCCAGATCCGCGAGGTATCTCCTCACGACTTCACCCCTCTTCCTCGCGAGCCTCTTCGCCGCCCCGGTGTGCATCCCTCCCTCCAGCCTCAGTATCTTTTTATAGAAGTGGTCCAGGTTCCACCTCAGATCGTCCGGCTCCCGCCCCCGGCAGAAGGGGTCCTGGGGGTCGTAGAGGGGACGGCCGAGGGCGCCGCCCGTCATAAAAACCCTGGCGATCCCGATCGCCCCCAGGGCGTCGAGCCGGTCGGCGTCCTGGAGGACCATCGCCTCCAGGGTGGCGGGCTCGATCCCCCTCGAGTAGCTGTGGACCTCCACGGCGCGGAGGACCCCTCCGATCACCTCATCAGGATATCCCCACCTCTTCATGATATCCTGGATGATCTCAAGCCCCCTCTCCTCCGCCTCCTCTGACCTTTCCCGGAGCTTAGATCCGGAGGCGGCGTCGTGGAGGAGGGCGGCGAGGGCGACGATCATCGAGTCCGCGCCCTCCGCCTCCCCGATCGCTCTCGCGATCCGATAGACCCTCAGGGCGTGAGAGAGGTCGTGGGCGGGGTCTTTGCCTTCGTAGAGGGCTCCTATCTCCTTGATCAGATCGGCCTCGATGATATCGCAGTCTTTAGATCCATCCGCCGGGGTATCACCCCTCCGCCCTTCAGGGTCGAGCCTCGCCATCCGCCACCTCAAGCCTCTTCCTCATCGATAGGGATATCCTCTTTCTCTCCAGGTCCACTTTCAGGACGGTGACCTCGACCTTCTGGTGGACCCTCACCACCTCCGCCGGGTCCCGGACGAACCGGTCGGCGAGCTCGCTCTTGTGGACGAGGCCGTCCTGATGGACCCCGACGTCGACGAAGGCGCCGAAGGCGGCGACGTTCGTCACCGTCCCCGGAAGGCTCATCCCCGGCCGCAGGTCCTCGATCTTCGTCACCCCTGGAGCGAAGCTGAAGAGCTCAAACTCCCGACGGGGATCTCTCCCGGGCTTCGCGAGCTCCGCGAGGATGTCCCGGATCGTCGGAAGCCCCGCCTTCTCGGTGACGTACCTCTCGGCCTCGATCCGCTCCTGGAGGTGGGGGTCTCTGATCAGATCCTCGACGGTGGCGCCGAGATCTCCAGCCATAGCCTCGACGATCCCGCTGCTCTCGGGGTGGACGGCGGATCCGTCCAGGGGGTCGTCGCCACCTCTAATTCGGAGGAAGCCCGCCGCCTGCTCGAAGGCCCGAGGGCCCAGGCCGGGGACCTTTTTGAGCTCCTCCCTCGTCCGGAAGGGGCCGTTCTCTTCCCGATAGAGGACTATCGACCTGGCAAGCTTCGGCCCCAGCCCCGCGACCCGGGATAGGAGCTCTATGCTCGCCGTGTTCAGGTCCACCCCCACGGCGTTGACGGAAATTTCGACGACCTCGTCGAGCTTCATCTTGAGGGCCTTCTCGTCGACGTCGTGCTGGTACTGGCCGACGCCGATGGATTTCGGATCGATCTTCACCAGCTCCGCCAGGGGGTCCTGGAGCCTCCTCCCGATGGAGATGGCGCTTCTAATGGTTGCGTCCTCCTCGGGGAACTCCTCCCTCGCGGCCCTGGAGGTGGAGTAGACGGAGGCTCCCGCCTCATCCACCATGACGATGGGGACGTCCCCCGGGATCCCGAGCCCCCGAAGGAACTCCTCGGTCTCCCTCCCGGCGGTCCCGTTCCCGACGGCTATGAACTCCACACCAAACCTCTCGCAGAGATCGAGGATCTTCCTCTCCGCCTCCTGGACCGCCCTTGGGGGAGGGTGGGGGAAGATCACCTCCTTGGCGAGGAGGGATCCGGAACGGTCGAGGATGACGACCTTGCATCCGGTCCGAAATCCAGGATCGATGGCCATGACCGTCCTCTCCCCCAGGGGGGGCTCCAGGAGGAGGTGGCGGAGGTTCTCCGCGAAGACCCCGATCGCCCTCTCCATAGCCCTCTCCCTCGCCGCCGAGAGGCTCTCCCTCTCCATGGACGGCGCAAGAAGCCTCTTGTAGCCGTCCTCCAATGCACTCCTGACCTCATCGGTGGCGGGAGAGGCGGGGCCTCTCCTCCTCCTTCGCAGAAAGAGCAACTCCAGAATCGCCGTTGCCTTCTCCTGAGGCGGCTCGACGTGGAGCGTCAGAAAACCCTCTTTTTTACCCCTCAAGATCGCCATGACCCGATGAGACGGCGCCTTGGATAGGATCTCAGAACAGTCGGCGTAATCCCGGTACTTGGACCCCTCCCCCTCCAGGGGGCCGGAGACCTTCGACCGCAGAATGCCCTCCCTCAGGAAGAGGTCGCGGATCCTAGACCTAGCCCCCGGGTCCTCGCTGATCCTCTCCGCGATGATGTCGCGAGCCCCCGCCAGGGCCTCGTCCACCGACCCGACCTCCCTCTCGGGATCTAAAAACTTCGCCGCCTCAGCCCCAGGGTCGATCTCCCCCTGGTCGAAGATCCGATCTGCCAAGGGCAGAAGACCCCTCTCCCGGGCGACGGAGGCCCGGGTCCTCCGCTTCGGCCTGAAGGGAAGGTAGAGGTCCTCTAGGACGGCGATCGTCGGTGCCTCCAGAATCCTCTTCTCGAGCTCCTCGGTGAGGACCTCCCTCTCTCGGAGAGACCTCAGGATGGAGGAGCGCCTCCGGTCCAGCTCGCGGATCAGTTCTGCCCGGTCCCGGACTGCCGCTAGGGCGACCTCGTCGAGCCCCCCCGTCGCCTCCTTCCTGTACCTGGCGATGAAGGGGATCGTCTTTCCGTCCTCCAGGAGGGCGAGGGCGGCATGGACCTGCTTCTCCCGGAGGCCGAGCTCTCTTCCGATGAGGGCGATGGGCAGCTCATTCATGATAGCCCCCGACCGGTTGCCAGAGTTCAAAGACTACACCCTCCGCTTGTTGGGCCTCCCCTTCTTCACCTCGAAGAGGTAGGTCTTCTCCCCATCGACCTCGTGCCAGAGGTTCCGGTAGTAATCCTCCTTCCACTCCGCGAAGCCGTCTTCAAACCCCGGCTCCCCCTCGTCTATGTGGATGAGGTACCCCCTCTCCGAGATGGCTGAGCAGAGTTTCAGCTTCTCGATGCTCTCCTTGAGCTGGGATCGGTGGTAGGGGGTAGTCTTCCCCCCTTCCTTCGAATCCATCAGAAGCTCTATCACCACCAGGCACTCTTCCCCCTTGAAGATCGAGATATCGGGGCGGCACTCCCCGACGGGGCGGTTGATCAGCATAGTGATTAATTTGTTTTTATCTGTGTGGGCCCGGAGGTGGTGATAAAGGGAGGCCAAAAGGTCTTCCTCCGTCTCGATCTTACCGCTCCTGCGGTCCTGCACCGACCCCTCGAAGGCGTCGACGACGCCCCGTTCGAACTTACTTACGCGAGCAGACATCTCTCATCCCTCAAGCCACCGGGTTCAAGTCGTCTCCAAACTAGATAAATCCAGAGATCGTCCCTGGGGTCCGGCTCCAATCGAGATCCCAATAGAAAACCTACATATCCCCCATCTCCCCACTAAAGATAGCGATGACGAACTTCAAGGTCCTTCTGGAGGGCGCCTGGCTGGTCAGGGACGTCAAATCCGCCGACGACGCCATAGGGGTCGCCATATCGGAGGCGGGAAAGAGGCTGAACAGCAAGAAGCTGGACTACGTGGAGGTGGAGGTGGGCCAGACGGTCTGCCCCGCCTGCGGCGAGTCCCTCGACGGCGTCTTCATGGTGGCGGGGACCGCCCTCGTCGGCCTCCTCTTCGAGATCCGGGTCTACGACGCCGAGGGGGAGGAGCACGCCTTCCGGATAGCAAAGTCGACGATAGGAAAGGCCCTGGGGGCTGTCCCCCTCAGGCTCGTGGAGGCCGAGGAGATGGAGGGGGGTAAGGCGGCTAGATCCAAGAAGCCCGATCGTTCAATGTAGGCGGGTCAGGATCGAACCCGCTCCCACTCCGCCACCTTCGCCCTGATGATCGCCCTGCTCGTCCTGGCGTCGGTGACCAAAAGCTCATCCTGGATCCACTTCGGAAGGAAGGAGAATACTCCGCCCCGCCCCTCCTCCCGGAACCTCCGATCGCAGAAGAGGATCACCCCCCGCTCCGATGCGTCCCTGATCACCCTTCCCGCAGCCTGCAGACCCCGGTTTATCGCAGGAAGGGTGTAGGCGATCAGGATCCCGTTCTTCTGGCCGTACTTCCTTACGTAGTACTGGTTCACTTCCCTCTGGATCTCGTTGTAGAAGCCGAGGGGTAGGCCGACGACGGCAACTCCGTTGAGAGCCTCGCCCTTGTAGTCGATCCCCTCCGCCAGCTT
Organism: Methanothrix harundinacea 6Ac; assembly: GCF_000235565.1. NCBI lineage: Archaea > Methanobacteriati > Methanobacteriota > Methanomicrobia > Methanotrichales > Methanotrichaceae > Methanothrix > Methanothrix harundinacea. Next base: position 1,962,279 of record NC_017527.1, on the reverse strand, counting down.
CCCTCCGGAGACGCCGAGGAGGACCGCCCCCTGCCTCTTCCCCGCCTTGAAGAAGTCGTCGAGGATGGCGGGGAGATCCTCGGAGTTCCTCGGCTCGGTGAAGAGGAGCTTTCCCACCCCCCGGGCCGCAGCCTTGCAGAAGGGCTCGTACTGGCTCATCATCGAGTAAGAGGTGAAGAAGACGGCGACGTTCCCGCTAACCTCCTCTATTACGGCCCTGACGTGTTCCTCGATCTCCCTCCGGTTCCCGGCCTCCTCCCTCTTCTCCAGCTGGGTCGTCGCGGCCTTGGCCACCATCAGGAGCCGGTGCTCCTGGGGGAAGGGGTTGGGTAGACTGATCTTCTTAGCCCTCCCCCTCTCCCCCAGGATGTACAGCTCGTACGCCTCCAGAGGAGATAGGGTGCCGCTGAGCATCACCGTGGCGTTTATGTTGTCGGTGATCCTCCGGACCAGGGGGGCGGGGTCGACGTTGTTGACCTCGAGCCAGGCCCTCCTCTTCTCGCCGTTGCCGGCGACGGTGATCTTCCTCTGGTAGGAGTCGTCCTTCTCCGCCATCTCGACGTCGTTCAGGAAGAGGAGGATCTGGGCGAGGCTCGGCTCGATCTCCCCCTGGAGGTTCTCCCGGTCCCCCTCCGCCAGCTCCAGCTCCGAGACCATCAGAGCCACCTCCGTGGCGGCGGAGAGGGCCTCCTCGATGTCGTCGAACCCCTGATAGAGGAAGCCCCGGAAGAGGTCTCCGTCCAAAAGCTCCTCCCCCTCCTGCATCCTGGACTGGCGGCTCTGGATGTACTGCCGGAGCCTCGGGAGGAGGGTCCGGATCACCTCCACCCCCCGGAGCCTCGATGAGGCGTCCAGGGACGACTCCGGGAGCCTCGCCTGCCCCATCGACTCCCGGTACTTCTCCACCTCCTTCTCGGCCAGGTCGATCATCCTCGGAGTGAGGAGCCTCATATTGAGGGCCCTCACGGCGTCCCCGAGGTTGTGGGCCTCGTCGACGAAGAGGGTCAACGACTCTCGCTCCAGCTCCAGCCAGTCGAAGATTATCTCCTGGAACTCGGGGCTGAAGAGGTGGGAGTAGTTGAGGATGACGACGTCGCTACCCTTGGCGGAGAGGCTCATCACCTCGTAGGGGCAGACCTCCCGACACTCCTTCTGGAACCGGTCTGGGGACCTGATCCCCTCCCGGAGCTCGTCGACGAGGTCGAGGACCTTTCCCGAGTGCCTGAAGTGGGGCTTCCCCGATAGCTCGAAGACCTCCCTCGTCATCATGTAGTAGGGGCAGAAGGTCCTGTATCCGGGGACGCTCTGGGGCGCGTTCCTGTCCTGGGAGGGGTCGTAGAACTTCCCCCCCACCTCCCCGAGCCGCGCGATCATCCTCCTCTTCGTCCATTCCCGGAGCCTGGCGCAGCCGGCATAGACGGACTCCCCGGAGAACTCGTCGGCTATGGGGCAGATCTTCTGCTTGCCGACCATGTAGGTTATGGTGGGACGGTGGCTGGTCTTAGACCAGATCTTCTCCATCTCGTCGAGGTATACGTCAATCTGGCTCACCGTCCTCACCGTCACCGCGATCTTGCCGGGGGCTGCCGCCAGGGCCGCGGCGATGCAGCTGGTCTTGCCGCTCCCGGTGGGGGCGTCGATCATCAAGACCCCGTGATCTCCGGCCCTCACCGTCCCGTAAACGTCGTCGAGCATGGCATCCTGGTAGGGCCTCAGGGACTCGTAAGGGAAGTAGTCCAGATACACGGCCGCCCTATTGAGGTTAAAGGTGATAAATGCTATCCATAATCCTCCGAACCCTTCGCCCGGATGATATCCTACCCCAGCCAGGGGGCGATCTACCAAAAAGGTTTAAATGTAATAGCGTATTATGATATTGTGGGAGTAACATGAAGAGTGGTATCGCCCTTCTATTCATCCTGCTGGTCCCGATCCTCCTCCTGGCGGCGACAGCCTCAGCCTCGCCAGCGTTCCAGGACGGTTTCGTCACCGGCTACCTCACCGTCAGCGGAGAAGGGCAGACCGAGATCGTAAGCTCAAATCAGGATCGATGGAAGGGATTCACCAACACCGAGGTCTTGTTCGGGAAGGGGTCGATAGAATATTTCTCCACCGGCAGCCTCAACCAGTCGAGCGGGTTCTCTCAAACCGACCGGAAGATCGAGTTTCCGGACGGGCTTCTCGTGAACGTCCAGCATTTCGATTCCTCCCGGGTCTTCCACGGTACGGGCCTGGACATATCCAACATAAACGTAGCATCCTCCTATTCGGGGATCGACAGGATGGTCATATCCCCCAACTGCACCACCTTCGACGTAAAAAGCGAGTTCACCGGGATGTGGGATCTGCAGGCCTTCAGAAACGACGTCCATCGTCAGATCGATACCAAGACGGTCCTCGACGGGAAGTTCGAGGTGAATAAAGAGCTGACCTTCAAGGTCCCATCACCTTGAGGGTGCCAGGGCCGTCCTCAGCCCCGGACCTGGGACCGAAGAAGGGATATGCCGGCTGAGAAGGGGAGATTATCATGGGATTGTTGAACCGGATGAGCACCGTGGTCAGGGCCAAGATGACCACTCTGATGGATCGGGTGGAGGATCCTAACGAGACCCTCGACTACTCTTACCAGAAGCAGCTCGAGCTCCTCCAGAACGTTAAGCGGGGGGTGGCGGAGGTCGCCACCTCCAAGAAGAGGCTGGAGCTGCAGAGGGCTAGGCTCGCCTCGAAGATGGACCAGCTGGACGACCAGGCTCGGGAGGCGGTGAAGGCCGACCGGGAGGATCTGGCCCGGCAGGCCCTGGAGAGGAAGGCGGCCCTAGCCGTCGAGGCGGCGAGCCTCGACCAGCAGATCGCCGACCTCGAGCACGAGCAGGAGAAGCTCGAGGCGACCGAGAGGAGGCTCTCGTCCAAGGTCGAGGCCTTCAGGGTGAAGAAGGAGACGATAAAGGCCCAGTACTCCGCCGCCGAGGCCCAGGTGAAGGTGACCGAGTCCCTCACCGGGATCAGCGAGGAGATGGCGGACGTAGGCCTCGCGGTGGAGAGGTCCGAGGATAAGATCGAGACGATGAGGGCGAGGTCCGCAGCCCTCGACGAGCTGGTGGAGCGGGGGACCCTGGAGGAGTTCGGGGGCAAAGACGACGTCGAGAGGGAGCTCGCCCGGGTCCGGGCCCGCGGAAGCGTCGAGGCGGACCTCGCAAGGCTGAAGGAGGAGGAAGGGAGATGATCATCAGGATCATGGGGGAGGGGCAGTACCGGATATCGTCCGCCCTCCTCGACGACCTCAACGTCATCGACAACAACATCGTCGAACGCGTCGCGAAGGAGGACGAAGCTGGTCTTAAGGAGGAGCTGTCGAGGCTGATTGCCACGATCAAGGCGAAAGGGGAGCCTCTGGACCCCAAGGAGATCGTCGAGTCGGAGGTGATCGTCCCCCCCGGAGACCTCACCCTGGCGGAGGCGGCGAGGGTCTTCAGGGGCTCTGGCCTGATCGAGGATTGAGCCGGCGGGGTGATAGGGGCGCCCCCCGCCCCCCCAGGCGGCCATATTTTTTCTAAGAAGGCTCCAATTTCAGAGATGGGGGATGCCTCTCGTTTCGAACTCGAACTGTGGGGGCTCTCATCGCAATGGTTTGAATGAAGCCTTCTTCGTCTTCATTTCCATCGAAGGAGGATTTGGCTGGAGGCGTCTCTCGGATTACTTTCGCTCTGCGAGGTTCTGGCTTTTCTGGGAGGTCGTACAGTCTATCGTCCGTAGGGCAGTAAACCATTCATCTCCGATGATCTGTCCTGCGGTCAGGAGAGGTCACAACAATTATCCCCCTTCATTGCTCTCTCCTGGCCACTCCCTTCTAAAATTAGCTGGCTCCCCAGGGAGACCACGTAACCCAGAGCGCCGCCAACGCTGCTGTAGTCGTGGGAGACCATAACGACGTCAACCAGGGGATCCGTCAGAATGGCCGATCCAGCACGCCGATCCGGTCCAGACGATGGGTATTACAATGACCTCGGTCAGAGCATTTCTGGTAAGCGACTACATTGGATGTAAATTCTGCAAATGACCGGTTCTTATTCATAGGAAACTTGCCCTATAATTTTTAACTATTACTCCTTGAAGCCCCCAAAATTTGACCTTAAGTGGAGCGACAAATCTGTTTATCTCTTAAAGTTGTACCACTCTATATGGGTATCCCCCAGAGGGGATACCACTTCTCCAGGTCCTTCTCTATCGGCAGCTCCGGCTCCATCACCGACCTGAGCCGGAACTCCAGGGCGTTGTCCCTATCATGCCCCTTTTTGGGGGCGAAGGGGTAGTAGGCCCCGCCCTTGAAGCTGTATATCCAGTAGACGGGACCGTTTTTCCCAATAAAGCTGTAGAGGGCGCATAGGAGCTGCTCGCCGAGGCCGTGGTCGGTCATCGTCGTGCTCACCAGGTGGACTGTCGCCACCAGGTCGTCGAAGTCCCGGTCCTCCAGAACTACCCACAGGTACCGGTACTCGTCCATCTCGATCCTGGAGGTCGTCCCCGTCTCCTGGCCGCTGTAATGGAGGAGAGCCTCGATCTCGGACCGGGCCGCCTCGTACCTCGAGGAGTCGATCGGCCTGAGGCAGATCCCCGCAGAGCCCGAAGGGGCTAGGCCGAGGCTCGCCTCCAGGGTGATCCTGGCGGTGGCCATGGCGAAGAGGCGATCGAGCTTCGACTTCGGCAGCGTGCTCTTTCCGAGGATTGCGTCGAGGATCTTGAGCCTCATGCCTTCTTCATCCCCCTCTCGGCGGCTCGATCAGAACCCTCGATAGAGATCCTCTCCGCTTCGGCCCCCGTCCGTCTCATGCCGCCCCCATCTCCTGCTCCATCCCCTGGAGGGCTGCTAACCTCTTCTCCACGGGGGGATGGGTGGATAAGAGTTTCATCAGCGACGAGCTGGAGACGGCGGGGATGATGAAGAAGGCGTTCATACCCTCCGCCCTCCGGAGGTCTTCCTTCGGTATCCGGGGCATCACCCCGCTGATCTTCATCAGCGCCGAGGCGAGGTTCGAGGGCTGGCCGGTGATGACGGCGGCACCCCGGTCGGCGGCGAACTCCCTGTACCGCGAGAGGGCTCTGATCAACAAACTGCTGGCGATCCAGACGACGACGGAGGCGAAGAAGGCGACCCAGATCCCTCCCTTGTTCCTGCTGGAGCCGCCGCCGCCGAAGTAGAGGGAGTACCTGACGATGAAGAAGGCCACTGTAGAGAGGAAGCTTGCGATCGTCATCACCATCACGTCCCGGTTCTTGACGTGGGTCAGCTCGTGGGCCAGGACCGCCTCCAGCTCCGCCGGGTTGAGCTGCCGCATGATCCCGGTGGTCACCGCCACCACCGCGTTTCCCGGGCTCCTGCCGGTGGCGAAGGCGTTCGGCATCGAGGTGTTGACGACGGCTATCCGGGGCTTCGGCAGGTCCGCCAGAGCGCAGAGCCTCGTGATCATCTGGTGAAGCTGGGGCTCGTCCCTCTCGGATACGATCTTTGCGCCCATGCTCTTGAGGACGAGCCTGTCGGAGAAGAAGTACTGAACCAGCATAAAAATGATGACGAAGGCGAGCATCGTCACCATTCCCGCCCCCTGGTATGCCAGGATGGCCAGGAAGGCCATGTAGACGAGGAAGAGGAGGAGAATGGTGAAGAGCATCCTAGCCTCCAGTCCCCTGTCGTGCTGCCATTTTCGTTTCATGATCTATTTACACCCTGAGAGAAGCTTGACTTGGATAACATCGGCTTATTGGGATTTAAGGAGTTTGTCCTGATGAGATGCCATTAGCCCTGATCGACAGAATTTGGGGCTCTCAGGGTGACCGACGACGAATCTCTTTTATAGCTAAAAAAAGAGATTGTTTACCATGAGAACCCCCATATTCGCCCTCATCATCCTTCTTTTCCTCGCCACTGCAACCTCCGGAACCGCCGCCGAAAGGGTCGAGCTTCGAGGCTCCGTGGCAGTGGCCTACGACGGCGCGACTTATACTTGGGACCCCCAGAACTTTCCGGGTTTCAGCTACGACGCCGACGATAACATCTGCAATGAGAGGCTGACCCTGACGATCACCGGCAGCTCCCTCGACGAGCCGATGGGGGTCGTCTACGAAACGACGGCCCAGCTCTCCGACTTCGATTTCGAGGATTGGGGTATGTACTATAAAATCTCCTTTTTGGGAGAGGAGCAGTTCGCAGGATACGCCGGGGAGAGGTACGATGACTGGCGCCAGCCTTACCTCTATGACAGATCAAGGGACGACAACCTGATGGCCGGAGAGGAGCTATCGAAGATCCTCATCGACGACGACCAGGAGAGGACCATCACAAAAGAAGCTCCCCTCCGGCTCGCTGAGGGCTATGAGCTGGGGATCAAAGGAATCGACGCCTACGGGTCCATCTGGCTTGAGCTGAGCAAAGACGGGGAGGTCGTCGACTCCAATCTGATAGCCCCGTCGAAGGACGGCGCCACCATCGCCGATAAGACCTATATCTACACCAGAGATCTCGGAATTTCGCGAGGGGTTGTGGTGATCGCCGTCCACTTCAAGGGGCCGGTCTTCCACGGGACAGAGGGCGGCCTCCAGGACGCCGCCATAGTAAACGGCATATGGCAGATCTCCGACGAAGCCGTCAGCATCGGAGAGGGCTCATCCTTCGGCAAGATGAGAATAAGCTCGGTGGATGCAGAATCCATGCGGATCTCCATGGATAACGAGGACAATCGGATAGTCCTCAGCAAGAACAAGGAGATCCCTCTGATGGAGGAGCTCTGGATCAGGACCGCTGACCAGTACGATATCACAGCTGAAGAGCCCATGAGATTCTACGTCTTCAAAGAGATCACCCGCCCTGGAAGGTACGAGATCAGAGGAAGCGTCTCCGAGGTCATCGACGGAGGGGTGACCACATGGGAGAGCTCCAACTTCGCCGGGTTCTACTACGACGTCGACAACAACCTCGGGACCGAGGCACTGACCACGACAATCCAAGGGAACTCCCTTGAGGAGCCCGATGGCGTCGTCTACACGACGTCGGCCCAGTCGAAGGATTTCGACTTCGAAACTTGGGGAAGCTATTGGACGATAGGCTTCCTCGGGGAGGAGCACTTTGCAGGCTACGCTGAAGGCTCTCCTTATGACGCCCCCCTATACTACGAATCCAGTGACCCCAACCTGATCGCCGAGGACCTTATCAGCCGAGTGCTCATAAGCGACGACTCGGAGATCACCCTCACCTCAAGCCGCCCCCTGAAGCTCGCCGAAGGGTACGAGCTCTCCGTCAAGGCGATAGATCAGAGGACCAAGATCGTCAGCCTCGAACTCCAAAAGAACGGCGAGACGATCGACGTTGGGACGGTCGAGCCCTCCAAGGACGGCGCCACCATCCAGGAGAAGACCTACACCTACAAAATGACCCTGAACGGAGCCGAAGACGTCGTCGTCATAGCCGTCCACTTCAAAGACGCTTTCAGCAACCCTGACCAGGCCATGGTCATCGTCAACGGGATATGGCAGATCTCCGATTCGCCGATCGATATCAAGGTGGGGACGACCTTCGACAGGATGAAGGTACAGATGGTGGACCCCACGGCCATGAGCATAACGATGAACAACGAAAAGAACAAGATCGGCCTCTACAAGAACTCGGACGCCGCCCTGATGGGAGATATCAGGGTTAAGACCGCAAACCAGAACGATGTCACCCCTGAGGATCCTCTCAGGTTCTACGTCTACAGGGAGGTGGTGGTCGAGGAGGCCCAGGCCCAAAAGCCGCCGGCGGAGGTCGGCCCCTCATAAGGAGATCGGCCTTCGATGGAGGGGTGTCACCCCCTCGGCGGGGTCGATCGACCCATCGGCTCCCCTCTGGTGGTGGGTGGATCGAAGGCGCCCTTCACCCCACCAGTATCGAGTTCACCTCCCGGCCCCTCCCGGATATGTCCACCTTCGCCCGCTCGGTGACGGTGGAGTTGGGGGGTACCGGAATCTTCAGCTCCCGGAGGAGCTTCCCCTCGCCGTCCTCCAGGAGGACATTGGCGGTCCCTTCGGCGTCCCCGGAGTTTCGGAGGGTGATGGAGCAGTCGGCGTACCACCCCTCCGAGAGGTTCCAGCCGATCCTCACCTCGAACTCCTCGAGGCGGATGACGGCGCCCAGGGCCGTTTCTGCTCCGGGTTCGCCCTCCGGGCCGGCTTCATCGGAGGCCAGGCCGTCTACGCCTTCATCCGCGTCTTCGCCTTCGATCATTCTCCCCTCATCCTTCGCCTTCAGAACGAATAAGGGGAGAAAGTCGGCGAAGCTCGCCGTCCACTCCGGATCCTGGGGAGGGTCTCCGGCCAGGATCTCCCGCCAGCCCTCGTCGGTGAGCCTCTCCGAGGCGGGCTGCAAAAACTCGTAGTAGCTGTAGACCGGCCCCGCCGCGAGGAAGACCCCCCCATCGGGCCGATGGCAGGCGACGACCATCATCCTCACGTATCCTACCGCCTCCTCCAGGACCATATCGGTGTTGGGGTCAGTATGGACGTCGGCGACGATCGTCGTCTTCTTCGACCTCTCGTCCACCCCCAGGAGGGCCTCGTCGAGCCTCTCGCCTATATCCCGGATGAACCGGAGGTCGCCATCGGTCAGCTTCCTTCCCGCCAGCTCCGCCTCTGAGATCTCCTCAAGCCTCTCCAGGGTCGCCTCCAGGCTCATGAGGCGGCCTCGAGACGGCTCGTCGAGGAGCCCCTCCTCCTCCAGCACCTGGCGGCTCATCCGGGAGAGGTCCCGGAGCCTTCTATAGACCTCTGGGACCGGCTCGACGTATCCCGCCTCCGCCACCATCTCCTCGGGGGGAAGACCGCTGGCTACGAAGGTGTAGCTCTCTTTCGCGTAGAGGATCGTATCGTGGCGGAGCTCCGTCCAGGAGGCGAGGGCCGTCGTCAGACTCCGATCCTGCCAGGCGGTCGTCTGCATGAAGGCTGGTGCTCCGGCTTCGGGCTCCTGGAGGAGCGGCCTCAGGGCGAAGAGCCACGACCAGTAGAGGTTCCTCTGCCACTCCTCCTCGGAGATGGAGAAGAACTCCTCTCCGAGCTCCGCCCGCCGGGCGGAGTAGTTGGCGTAGCTTGAGTCCTCGAGCGCCACCAGGATCTCGTCGGCCCTCTCTGAGCCTAGGACCGCCATCAGGTCGAGGCCCCTCGGGAAGGAGCGGCCGTAGGGGCCGAGGGTGAAGGCCTCGCCCTCGCCGGTGTAGCCTCCGACGGCAGGAAATACCAGCCTCGTGAAGGCGTAGGAGTCGGGGACGAACCTCTGCCCCATCAGCCGGAATCCGGCGGTGGCGGCGAGGCAGAGGTCGGCCTCCTCCGGGGTGAAGGGAGGTTGGATGATGCAGGCCGGACTATCCGAGCCGGTCCCGCCGTATATCCTGGGGGGGCTGTAGGAAGCCAGCTCCGCCTTGAGGATGCTCAACTCTTCCTCCGAGAGGTCTCGGGCCTCGGCCGCCGGGCCGAAGAGGGCGTCGATCGCCTCGCGGTACTGGTACGGCCCCAGGTCGTCGGAGTAGCCGACGTAAAATGAGGTGACTCGGCTGATCCGGTCCCAGAGCTCCTTGGTGTCGGGGTCTTCCAGGAGGTCCTGGGCGATCATAGCCGCCGCCAGGGTCTGGACCCTCGCCTCCTCCTCGGAGACGAGGCAGCCGCCTTCGCACCCCTTGAGGAGGAAGCTCATCCTCCCGTACCAGGTCATCGCCATGAAGTAGTTCTTCAGCCTCTCGGACCGGGTGTAGTGTCCCCGGGGACGGTACTGGGAGTAGTCCTCGTCATAGCCGAATATCGGGGACGTCGCAGACCCGGCCTGGCCGTATATGAGGTCGAGCTCGGCCTCGACCACCTCCCTGACGGCTGGTGGCACCTCGAAGCTCTTCGCCTCCAGCTCCTCCGGGGTGAAGTAGGGGTACGTCCCAGCAAAGCGACCCTCATCGCAGTCCTGGGGGCCGCCGGAGCAGAGCTGATCCTCCTTCGGCGCGAGGAGGCTGAGGGCCGTCGAGAAGAAGGCGACGTTCCTCCTGGCCGCCTCCCTCGCGAGGCCGGAGGAGGCCTCGTGGTCGGCCTCCGCCCGAACGAGCATCTCTTCGGTCAGAGTCCACAGGTCGTCGTAGAACTCCTCCTCCTCGACCATCCTCAGGGTCTCGCCGAACTGGAGGTGGTAAGTATGGAGGAGGGAGTCGGAGGTTACAAAGATCGGAAGGTCGTGGTTTTTGAGGATCCTGTAGATGGGGTTGACCTCCTCTCGGACCGGGGAGAAGGGGTCGACGATTACCACAAATCCGTTCCTCTCAAGCCTCATTATAGCCGCCTCGCTCAGGGGCACCCTGGAAGAGAAGCTATCGAAGTTCTCGACCTCGTCCATGGATAGGGGGAGGCTGTAGCCCGAGCCCTCCTCCTCCAACCCTCCGGGGACCGCAAGAGAGATCCCAATGAGCCATATGGCGGCGATCGAAAGTCCAGACCAGATCCGGCTGCCCCGACCTTGGATGACGATATTCAGCATGATAACCCCCAGATCCCTACCAACTTCGAATCCAAATTATATGAATGTTTTCGGATCTTATAAAACCCGAGGACCATCGTTTCGGCTTAGACCTTCATCATCCCGGCCCGACTCCTACGATAGATCCCCTCACCCTGAAAGAGCGGAGGAACTCCTCGGCCACCTCCAGGTGCCTCTCCAGCATCTCTTCGCCGATCCGATCGAGCTGGTGGGCTAGGACCCTAGTCCTGGGGTTCTCGGCGAAGACGTCCCGGTGGAGGTGGACGAACCGCCAGAAGAGGCCGTCCCAGATCTCGGCCCACTCGCCCTTTGGCCAGTCCCCCATCCTCCGGAGGTAGCTGGAGCCGCTGATGTAGGGCTTGGTGGTGATGAGCCCTCCGTCGGCGTAGGTGGACATCCCGTAGACGTTGGGGACCATCGCCCAGTCAAAGGAGTCGATGAAGATCTCCATAAACCACCTGTAAACCTCGGCGGGGTCGATCTCGCAGAGGTTCATGAAGCTTCCGAGGACCATCAGCCTCTCGATGTGATGGGCGTAGGCGTGATCGATCGCCCGGCCGACGACCTGGTCCACAGGGGAAATCCCCGTCGTCCCGCTGTACAACGCCGGCGGGATCTTCTCGTGGTGGCCCCAGAAGTTAGATCTCCTCTCCCTATCCCCCTCGATCAGGTAGGCCGCCCTCATGAACTCGCGCCAGCCGATAAGCTGCCGGATGAACCCCTCCAGGGAGTTGATGGGGACTTCGACCTTTGATGCATGGGCGAGGGTCCTATCCAGAACCTCCCGAGGGGTGAGGAGGCCTATGTTGAGGGAGGAGGAGAGGAGGGAGTGGAAGAGGAAGGGATCGTCTCGTCTCATGGCGTCCTCGTAGTCGCCGAAGGAGGCGAGCCTCCTAGCGAGGAAGTCCTGGAGCCAGAGCTCCGCCTCTTTGAAGGTGGTGGGGAAGTTGAACCCATCGACGGAGCCGGGGTTATCGGGGAACCGCTCTTCTACGTACTCCTTCGCCTCCCTGACGATGCCGCTCTCTTCCAGGGCTGGCGGCGGCGGTATTTCGGCCTCCTTCGGGATGCGCCTCCGGTTCTCGGGGTCGAAGCTCCACCTTCCGCCCAGGGGCCTTCCATCCTCCACCAGGACCTTCAGCCTCAGCCTCTGCCGCCGATAGAAGGAGGCCATGGAGATCCGCTCCCTCCCCCGGAGGAGGTCGTGGGCGAGGGCCCTGGTGGTCAGAAATCCCGGGGAGTCGTCTACCTCGATCCTGATCCCCTTCGCCTCCAGCCCCTTGAAGAAGGATGCTTCAAGGGGGTGGTCGATGATCTCGGCCGTCCGCACGATCCCGATACCGCTCTCGTGGAGGGCTGAAAAGAGGGCCGGAAGGGCCTCCTTCCGCCTCTTCTCCAGGTACTCCACCTCAAGCCCCCTCTCCAAAAGCAGCTCCTGGTAGCCCCTCATGGAGGCTCTGTGGAGGACGAGCTTCTTCTTATTGAAGTTGAAATCGGTGAAGAACCGAGCCTCCTCCACCAGGAAGACCGTCGAGAGCTCCGGGTCCCGGAGGGACGGATGATCTCTATAGAGGTGGTGAGGAAATATGACAGCGGCTTTCTTATGGCTCATAGTCTTCCCCCGGGGGTCCGACCTCCAAGCTGCCGACTCCCCTCGTCGGTGGATATGATGGTTCCAGGATTTATCAGTTGCTGAAAATTGGATATATTCCATATCTTTTTAAATATGGAGGATCATTGATCTTACCATGGCTCAGCCGGTGAGGATCTCCGAGATATCCCTGTACCTCCGGTGCCCCAGGCTCCTCTACTTCCAGGCGATGGGCAGGAGGGTCCATCCCGAGGTGGAGACCCCTAAAAATATTCTGATGAGGGAGGTTGCCCTATCCCTCTCCGAGATCGGCCCGGAGGAGGGCGAAGACCTGGGGGAGTGGCTCCGGGAGGCCCTGGAGAGGGCGCTGGTCGAGGTTCCGGCGATCTATCGCGAACGGATAAACCCTCATGACCTCCAGGCCGCCGCCGAGGAGGTGGCCGCCTGGGCGGCGGAGGTGGCGCCGAAGATACAGGTATCCCTCCGGGAGATCAACCCCAGCACCGTGGAGGTGGAGCTCCGGTCCGATCGGCTCGGCCTCTCCGGGAGGGTCGACCGGGTCGTATCCCGAGGGGCTGAGGATGGCTCCAATCACCTCAGGATCCCGTCGATATTGAGGGTCGACCTTCCACCGGAGGCGGGGGTCTGGCGGTCCGACCGGCTCCGCCTCGCGGGGTACTCCATGCTCCTGGAGGAAGAGCTGGAGGCGAGGGTCGACCGGGGGCTCGTCGAGTACCTCCGGTCCGGGGAAGTCCGGGAGGTGGAGATCCGGCCGACGGACCGGCGCAGGGTCCTCCGGATCCGGGACCGGGTCAGGTCGATCCGGGAGGGAAAGCTTCCCGACCGGCCGCGGGAGGCTCCCTGCGAAAGGTGCCCCGTCCTCGAGTCCTGCGAGACGAGGCAGACCCTCGCCTCCAAGTTCTTCTGATCCAGAAGCGTTATATCCCTAAGGAGCGGTGACCCGAGCATGTTCGGAAAGAGGCACGTCCTCTCGATGCGAGAGTTCTCCCGGGAGGAGATCGACTCCGTCCTCGACCTCGCCGAGGCCCTGGAGCCCTACGCCCGGGGGGGGAGGTGCGACGTCCTCTCCGGAAAGATCCTCGCCCTCCTCTTCTTCGAGCCGTCCACCAGGACCCGCCTCTCCTTCGAGACGGCGATGATGCGCCTCGGGGGCAAGACCCTTAACCTGGGCCCTGCCGAGGGCTCGGCGATCGCCAAGGGGGAGTCCCTGGCGGACACCATCCGGGTGATCGGAGGATACGCCGACGCCCTGGTGATCCGCCACCCCAAGGAGGGCTCGGCCCGCCTGGCGGCCCAGTTCTCGCCGGTCCCCGTCCTCAACGCCGGGGACGGCGCCGGCCACCACCCCACCCAGACCCTCCTCGATCTCTACACCATCCGGAAGGAGAGCAGCCTCGACGACCTGAAGATCGCCCTCGTCGGTGACCTGAAGTACGGCCGGACCGTCCACTCCCTCGCCTACGCCCTCGCCCTCTACGGCGCCGACATCACCCTCGTCTCCCCCCCGACTCTGGAGATGCCGGGGCAGATCAAGGCGGATCTGGCGGGGAAGGGGACGATCGTCCGGGAGACCCACGACCTCGAATCCGTGATCAAAGAGGTGGACGTCCTCTACGTCACCCGGATCCAGAGGGAGAGGTTCCCCGACCCCTACGAGTACACCAAGGTGGCAAAGAGCTACAGGATCGCCCCCGAGAGCCTGAAAGGAGCGAAGGAAGGGCTGATCATCATGCACCCCCTCCCCCGGGTCGACGAGATCGCCCCCGAGGTGGACGGGACCGGCCACGCCGTCTACTTCCAGCAGTCCTTCTACGGCGTCCCGGTGAGGATGGCCCTCCTCAAGATGCTGATGGGGGAATCGCGTTGACTGAGACCGATATGAAGCTGAGGGTGACCCCCATCGGGAACGGGACCGTCATCGACCACATCCCGCCGGGGCAGGCCCTCAACGTCCTCAGGATCCTGGGGATAGATCGGACGACGGAGGCTACGATAAGCGTCCTGATGAACGTCTCCAGCCGCAGGTCCGGCAAAAAGGACATCGTGAAGGTGGAGGACCGGGAGCTGAAGGAGGAGGAGGTGAACAAGATCTCCCTCATAGCCCCCGGGGCGACGATCAACATCATCCGGGACCAGCGGGTCGTCGAGAAGTACACCGTCGACATGCCGGACCTGATTGTAGGGGTGGTGAGGTGTCCGAACCCCTCCTGCATATCCAACACCAGAGAGCCGATCAAGTCCCAGATCCTCGTCAAGAGCAAAAATCCCGTAATCCTGAGGTGCGTCTACTGCGAGCAGCCGATCGCCGAGAAGATAGCAGACTACTTAATATAGAAGGCAATTAGGCTGGAACGCTAGTTATCCTTTCGAAGGACGGAGTTCAAGATGACGGTAAAAGACGGAGATTTCATCAGGGTAGATTACACCGAGAGCGTCGACGGCCGGGTGATCTCCACCACGGACCGGGACCTGGCTATGAAGAACGACATCTACGAGGAGGGGGTCGAGTACGGCCCCGCCCTCATCATCGTCGGGTCAGGGGACGTGGTGGCGGGGTTCAAAGAGGAGCTGATCGGAAAGGAGATAGGCGCCTCCGGTAGCGTGGAGGTCCCCCCGGAGAAGGCCTACGGGGTCCGCGACCCCGAGGACGTCGAGCTGATCCCCCTCACCAAGTTCAAGAAGGAGAGGCCTGAGATCGGGATGCGGGTCTCGGTGGACGGGAAGATGGGGACCCTCACCCGGATCATCGGGAGGAAGGCGCGGATCGACTACAACCACGTCCTCGCCGACAAGGTCGTCAAGTACGACTACACCATCGTCGAACGGATCGAGGATAAGCTGGAGAAGCTGGAGGGCCTGATCAGGATCTTCGCCAAGATAGACCTCAAGGCCCAGATCCTGGAGGGGGACGTAGCCGAGATCGAGTCCCCCTGGGAGATGAGCTACTATCGGGAGTGGCCGATGATGAGGAGGGGGATCGCCGAGATGGCGATGCGGCTCCTCGACCTCAAAGAGGTCCGCTACCTCGAGAGCCACAAGGTCGCCCCGACCGTAACCTCAGAGCTCGTCTCACCCCCGGAGAAGGCCGGTGAGGCGGTGGAGGGGGGGTCCAGCCCCTCGGCAGGGGAAACCTCAGAATAGAGGCCCTTAAGAGATGAGCCCCCCTGGGCTGGAGCCAGGGGGTGCGCATCTCGTCCCCGGCGTCAGAGCTCGCCCCGCCGGATGAGGGTCCCAAGCCCAATCCGGCAAAAGGTTTTATACGGCCTGGGGTCTACCATCCATCCATGGCGCAAGAGCAATCTGCGTGGGATCGTTTTCTATAACATCGAAGCGCTCCGTGGAGAAGAAGTTCGAATTTTCGACACCACCCTCCGGGATGGTGAGCAGACCCCCGGCGTCTCCCTGACCCCGGAGGAGAAGATCATCATCGCCCGGCAGCTCGACAAGCTCGGCGTCAACGTCATCGAGGCCGGGTTTCCCGTATCCTCCCGGGGGGATTTCGAAGCGGTGAGGATGGTGGCGGCCGAGGGGCTCTCTGCCGAGGTCTGCGGCCTCGCCCGGATCATGAGAAAGGACATCGACGCCGCCCTCGACGCCGGGGTCGACATGGTCCACGTCTTCGTCTCGACCTCAGATATCCAGATCCAGCACACCATCAAGAAGAGCCGGGAGGAGATAGTCGCCCAGGCGGTGGAGGCGGTGGAGTACGTCAAGAGCCACGGGAGGACCTGCCTCTTCTCGGCGATGGACGCCACCAGGACCCCCGTCCCCTTCCTGAAGGAGATCTTCGGGGCGGTGGAGGGGGCGCGCTGCGACATCATCAACATCCCCGACACCGTCGGGGTGGCGATCCCGACGACCTTCCGCCAGCTGGTGAGGGAGATCTGTAACTCCACGAAGAAGATGGTCGTCGACGTCCACTGCCACAACGACTTCGGCCTCGCCGTCGCGAACAACCTCGCCGCCTTCGAGGCGGGGGCGAGGGAGGTCCAGGTGGCGGCGAACGGCCTCGGGGAGCGGGCGGGGAACGCGAACCTCGCCGAGACGGTGATGGGCCTCCATTCGATGTACGGAGCTAAGACCACCATCCACACCCCCTACCTCTTCGAGACGGCGAAGCTCGTAGAGCGGCTCACGGAGGTGAGGATATCCAGGACCGCTCCCATCGTCGGCGAGAACGCCTTCGCCCACGAGAGCGGGATCCACAGCCACGGGGTCCTGGAGAGGTCCGACACCTTCGAGCCGGGGATCATGACCCCGGAGATGGTCGGCCACAAGAGGAGGATCGTCCTCGGGAAGCATACGGGACGGCACGCCGTCAAGCAGTCCCTCTCGGAGATGGGGTACGCCCCCAACGACGATCAGCTCCAGGAGATCCTGGAGAGGGTCAAGGACCTGGGGGACAAGGGGAAGGCAGTCACCGGCGCCGACCTGATGACGATCGCCGAGGTGGTGATCGGCGAGCTGGCGAAGGACAAGCAGGCCGTCATCCTCAAGGAGCTGGCGGTGATGACAGGAAACACCCTCACCTCCACCGCCACCGTCCGGGCCGTCGTCCGGGGGGAGGAGCGGGTCCTCGCCGACATCGGGGTCGGCCCCGTGGACGCCGCCCTCAACGCCGTCCGGGGGATCCTGGGTGAGGAGACCGCCGTCAAGATCAGCGACTTCCGGATCGAGGCGATCACCGGCGGCTCCGACGCCCTCGCGGAGGTGGTGATCGGGGTCGAGAACGGCCGCCTCGGAAGGAAGGTGACGGCCAGGTCCGCCCGGGAGGATATAGTGATGGCCTCGGTGGAGGCGCTGATCAACGCCATAAACAGGCTGATGCTCCTGGAGGAAGACGCGATTTGAGCGACACAAAATTCGATGTGATAGACACCCACTGCCACCTCGACTTCAAGAACTTCAACCGGGATCGGGACGAGGTGATCCAGAGGGGGCGAAAGGCCGGGGTGACGACGATGATCAACTCCGGCATCGACCTCAAGACCAACAGGAAGAGCCTGGAGCTGGCCAGGAGGTACGACTTCGTCTTTGCGACCCTCGGCCTCAACCCCAACGGCCTCGGCGAGACGACCGACGAGGAGGTGGAGGCGACCCTCGACCAGATCCGGGCCCATGCAAAGGAGATCGTCGGCGTCGGCGAGGCGGGGCTCGACTACTACCGCTGCCCCGACGAGAGGGGGAGGGACCGGCAGCGGGAGGTCTTTCGGAAGGTCGTCGGCCTCGCGGAGGAGCTGGACCTCCCCCAGGTGATCCACGCCCGCCTCGCCGAGGATGAGGCCTTCGATGTGGTCAAAGACCTCAACAAGGTCGTCTTCCACTGCTACAGCGGGACGGTCGGGACGATGAAGGAGGCCCTCGACCGGGGCTTCTACATATCCCTCGCCACCGTCGTCTGCAGGTCCGCCCAGCACCAGGTTCTGGCGCGGCAGGTCCCCCTGGACCGGCTCCTGATCGAGACGGACAGCCCCTTCCTCTCCCCCCGGAAGGGGAGGAACGAGCCCGCCTACGTCCTCGACGGCCTCCACCTCATCGCCAGGATCAAGGGGCTCCCGCCCGAAGAGGTGGCGGAGGCGACGACCAAAAACGCTCGAAAGATATTCGGCCTCTGAGGGGGATCGTCGGGGCGGAGCCGCCTTCCTGCTTATGGCCGGGAAGCCTTCATCCCGGCCCCTCCAGGCATTATCCCCTTCCCGCCTATTAACGGAAGGCCTCCGAATTCGGCGAGCCCCATCTCCACACGACATCAGCGCCGCCCCATTGCCACCATCTATTTGTATCACCTCTCGGAGATGAGAGGCTAGAGGTTGGAGGATCTGGTGAGGTGAGATGAAGGCGAAGGATCTCTTCGGGGGCTTCGGAACCGAGAGGCTCTCCCTTATGGGCAGAGGGCAGAGGGATCGGGCAAGCCGGGAAGGCTGGGACGACCCCGACCCCTGGGACGACGATCGGTACTCTCCTTCCGGCGGGTTTCGGCTTCCGGTGACCTACTCGGGGATGATTCTGATCTTATGCGTCCTCTTCTACTTTGTGAGCGTCGCCTACCCCTCTTTCACATTCAACTATCTGGCATTGAGACCCGCCCTCCTCGCCGCCCATCCCTGGACCCTCATCACCCACATCTTCGTCCACGCCGATATGGCGCACCTCCTCTTCAACATGATCTTCCTCTTCTTCTTTGGGACCGAGCTGGAGCGGAGGGTGGGCGAGTCGAGGTTCCTCCAGATCTTCATCATATCGGGGCTTGTCGCTGCCATCGGGCAGATGGCGGTGCTTCCTGCGGGGAGCATGGTGGGCGCCAGCGGAGCCCTCTTCGGCGTCATGGGCTGCCTCGCCGTCATAGCCCCCGAGATCACGGTCTTACTATTCTTCGTGATCCCCCTGAGCATCAGGGCGGCGGTGGTCCTCTTTGCGATCATCGACTTCGCCTTCATGGGGTCCGCCGACAACATAGCCCACATGGCTCACATCGCAGGCCTCCTCGTGGGCCTCGCCTACGGCGGTATCTTGAAGGATCGATATCGTCGAAGATACCGCTGAGGTCAGCAGGAACCGTTAAGCTCTTGTGGGGTTGGGCGAAAGAGAAGCTCCGGGGCGACGGAGAGTCCGGTGGTGACTGATCCTCGCCCCTCCGGAACGTGGTGGTAGTCTGGGAGACGAGATCGGGATCATCGTGGGGGAGACGACCCCCTTCGAGTTCAAGTTTCTGATGGCGGGAGAGGCCCCCAGAGGCAGCTACGTAAAGGTCAAGGAGGGATCGAAGGACTGGATGGTCGCCCAGGTGATGGAGGTGACCAGGTCCAACGTCGCCTACAGCCTCAGCGCCATCGACGAGGAGAACCCCGGGGCTAAGGAGAGGGTCCTGGGGCTCGCCCGAGTGATCGGGGTCGCCTCGGGAGGCAGGCTGGAGATGGCGGCCGCCCCTCCCCGACCTGGAGATCCCGTATTCAGGGCCGACGACCATCTCATCGAGATGGCCCTGGGCCTCTCGAAGGGGAACCTCTACATCGGCCTGTTGGAGGGGCACGACCTGAAGGTGAAGCTCGACGCCGATGCCCTCGTCCAGAAGCACTGCAGCATCCTCGCCAAGACCGGGAGCGGTAAGTCCTACACCGCTGCCGTCGTCCTGGAGGAGCTCCTGGAGAAGGGGGTAGCTCTCCTGATCATCGATCCCCACGGCGAGTACGCCTCGATGAAGCAGAAGAACTCCAAAGGGGAGTTCGCCAGGTTCGACGTCAGTCCGAGGGGGTACGACGTGACGGTCTACTCCCCGGCGAGCTCCGCGGCAGCCCCCCACGCCGACCGCCCCCTCCGGTTCAACGGCAGAAACCTCACCGCCCGGGAGATATCGGCGATGCTCCCCGAGGACGTCACCAACAGCCAGCGGGGGGTCCTCTACGAGGCGATAAAGGTCCTCGAGGCGGAAGGGGGCGACTACGGGCTGGAGGAGATCATCGCCCAGGCGGAGAAGGATAGCAGCAAAGCGAAGTGGGGGCTGATCGGCCACCTCGAGGCCCTGGCGGACCTCGGCATATTCTCAGGTAAGCCGACGGGCCTCGGCGACCTCCTCCAGCGGGGGCGGGCCTCCATCATCGACATGACCGGCGTTCCTCCAGACCTCCAGGGGATGATCGTCGCAAAGCTCCTCTCCGACCTATTCGAGGCGAGGAAGAGAGGGCGGGTCAACCCCGGGATGGTCGTCGTCGAGGAGGCTCACAACTACATCCCGGAGAGGGGGAGCGGCCGCGCCGCCAGCACCCCCGTCATCAGGACCATAGCCGCCGAGGGGAGAAAGTTCGGCCTCGGCCTCCTCGTCATCAGCCAGAGGCCGGCGAGGGTCGATAAAAACGTCATATCCCAGTGCAACACCCAGATCATCCTCCGGGTCACAAACCCCAACGACCTCCGGGCCCTCAGCAAGGGGATCGAGGGGATGAGCTCCGAGCTCGAAGAGGAGATCAAGCGGCTTCCCCCGGGGACGGCGATGCTCGTAGGAGGCGAGATCGAGCACCCCGTCACCGTCAAGGTGAGGCCCCGAAAGAGCAGGCACGGCGGGGTGAGCACCCCCATCGTCGGGGATGGGAGGGCCGATAGAGGAGGAAAGGCCGCCCCCCCCCAGCCGAAGGGGCCGGATAAGAGACAGGATTCCGGCAAGGCCGAGAGGAAGGAGCCCGCCGGGGGCCTCCTCCGGAAGATCCTGGGGAAATGATCCATTTTATCCTGACGCCGTCAGGAGATCGCCGAAGGAGACGGGATCCGCATGATGAGGACCGAGGCCGCGACCGCCGCCGCCGCCCCGAAGAGGAAGGTCGCCTCTGGGCCTATCCCCTGCCAGAGGGCTCCCGCCACCAGCCCCGAGGCGATGGCGGCGACGCCGACGGCGGCGTAGTAGGCCCCGAGGCCCGTACCCCTCGCCTCCGCCCCGCAGAGGTCCGAGACTAAGGCCCGCTCCGCACCGTCGACGAGGGCGAAGACGAGGCCGTAGAGGACGAATAGGAGGATGAGGACCGGGGCCGAGGAGACGAGGGCGAAGCCGAGGGAGGTCACGGCGAAGAGGAGGTAGCCGAGGGTCAGGACCTTCTTTCTTCCGACCCGGTCCGACCACGCCCCGCTGGGGATCGAGAAGATGGTGTAGACCAGGTTGAAGAGGATGTAAAGAAGGATGGGGGCGCCGATGGCCAGATCTCCGGAGAAGAACCCCTGGGCCCTCAGGATGAAGAACATGTAGCTACAGTTCCCCAGGGCGAAGAGGGATGCCACTCCGACGAAGGGGACGATCTCCGGGGAGAGGCGGGGGCGGAGGCAGCCTCCGGACCGCCTCCTCCCCTCCCGGACGGGGACGAGGGGCAGGAGGGCGAGGAAGGCGACGGCCCCGGCGACGAGGAAGATGGTCCTGAAGTCCATCCCAGCCTGCCATAGGAGGTAGGCGAGGGCCGACCCGACGACGGCGCCGAAGGAGTCAAGGGCCCGGTGGACGCCGAAGCCCCTCCCCCTCCCCTCCCTGGACGCCGACTCGGCGATGATGGCGTCCCGGGGGGCGGACCGGATGCCCTTGCCGGACCGCTCCAGGACCTTGAGGACGAAGACCTGCTGCCAGGTGGCGGAGAGGGCGAGGAGGAGCTTTCCCGCCGCCGAGAGGGAGTAGCCCGCCGCCACCAGGGGCTTTCGCGCCCCCATCCTGTCGGACCAATATCCGGAGAGGAGCTTGAAGAGGCTTGGAAGGCCGTCGGCAAGCCCCCCAATGAGGCCGATGGCGAGGCCTCCGGCGCCCAAGGAGGCTATGAAGAGGGGCAGAATCGGCTGGATGATCTCGCTGCTGGCGTCGTTTAAGAGGCTCACCAGGCCGAGGAGGTATATGTTCCTCTTCCCTTCGCCCCTGCCCTCCGGGGGATCTTCTGTCACAGATGGCCGCTGAAGCAGCGGAGGGCAAGAAAGGTTTCGGTTCGATCTTGCTCCTCCTTCGAAGATTGTTTATAGGACGGAGGTCAATTTGGTGTCTTGAAGGACCGCAGCCGAATTCTCCGTTAAGAGGCAGAAATGTATCTACAGTCTCCGAGGTGAGAGGAGTGGCGGAGCGGACAAGCCCCAGTTCTATGGAGTTTAAAGGCACGGGGAGCAGCCATAGCTCCCCCAGATCCGAGACCCGAGATAAACGCCTCATCTCCGCGGCTGAGGGAGATCGCCGCCTCCGAGAGGAGCTCTCCAAGCTCCTGACCGATAGGAGAGAGGCGGGGCTAGAGGGGCTCGTCGGAGGGCTTGAGGCCGTCGTCATCAACACCGAACCCCACCTATGGGGGCTGGCCTCCGAGGAGCTTTTGAGGTCCACGGGCCACGGCTTCGTCGAGGCGTTCCGGGACCCTCAATCGATGACGGCCGTCCTGAGCAATGAGGGGTCCTCAGACATTCTAGTCAGATCTAGGCTCGGTGGAGATAACCCATTTCTGCGTCATAACCTGCATCCAAAGTCCGGCCACCTTCCCAACACGAGGCTTGAGACCCTGGTCTTCAGGACCAAAGATATTGAGGAGCTCATCTCCATCCAGAGGTCCAGGGGGGTTTCGTTCCTATCCGAGGATATGATCGAAGGCGATAATTGCGCCTTCATCCAGACTGTCCCTTCCAAATATACAGGAAACTCCATCGGATTCATCGAAAGGGGCGGAGGAGCACCCGACTATAGAACTCCCGATAGCGAACCCCTCGAATTTGATCTCGCAAAGCCGGATCTCGGCCATCTATCGAAGATAACCTATCTCGACCATGCTGCAACCCGGGTCAGAGCCGAGGATAGGGCGGCTGCGATGAAGGAGTTTTTGAGCCTGACAAACTACTGCTTTGATTTTGCAATTTATGTCAGAGAATTGAACTCCATCACCAGCGTCGCCAGGTTCGAAGGCTCAAAATTCGCCATGGTCTTCACCTCGGGGATCTCCCCCTACGTCAGCGAGGAGATCTCGGGGCCGACGGAGAAGTTCGTTCACAACTACGGAGCCCGGGTCCACCACCTCGCCTTCCAGACCGAGGAGATAGAGGAGACGTGCTCTTCCCTCATCGGGGACGGGATCGAATTTCTGATCGCCCTAGTCGGCTCGCCGGAGGAAGGTCTGAAGCAAACCTTCACCCAGCCCTCCCCTCATACTCTTATCGTGAACGAGTACATCCACCGGTACGGAGACTTCGACGGCTTCTTTACAAAAAGCAACGTAACCCTCCTCACCAAAGCCACAGGCAATCAGTAGGAAAAGGGATAAAAGGATCGGAGGTGAAGAGGAGATAAACCTGCGGGAGTTAGAAGATATGAGAATAATAGATCCCCTCAAGCTGGCAGCCTCCCTGGGAGGATGTTATCTGGCGGCGGCCATCGGCTCGCTCTTCACCACCCCTAACATCCCCACCTGGTACGCCACCCTATCGAGGCCCGACTTCGCACCCCCCGACTGGGTCTTCGGCCCCGTCTGGACCGCCCTCTACACCATGATGGGGATCTCGGCCTACCTCGTCTGGCGGGAGGGGCTCGCCGACCCCGGGGTTAGAGCAGCCATGGGGGTATTCGTCCTCCAGCTGGCCTTCAACGTCTCCTGGTCGGCAGCCTTCTTCGGCCTCCGCTCACCCCTTGCGGGGCTCGCAGTCATCATCATCCTCTGGGGCCTGATAGCCCTCAACATCCAGAGGTTCAGGGGGATATCCCGGACCGCAGGGGCCCTCCTTATTCCGTACCTTCTTTGGGTGAGCTTTGCGGCGGTCCTCAACTTTGAGATATGGAGGCTCAATTGAGGGAACGGGGGCTATCTCTTCAGGCAGAGCCCACGATGATCATCCCGAAGAGGATGTTCAGGGCCATCAGGAGAAGGGCGGCCCTGCCCAGAAATCTGTGGACCCTCCTCATCCTTCTTCCGAGATCCGTCCCCACCCTCAGCTGGATAAATCCGAGGAGGGGGTTAACGATCAGAAGGAGGACGATGAAGGACCCCAGATAGGCGTGCGGGACCCGCAAGTGCTCCTGAGAGGCGGCAGAGACCATATAAGCTGCAACAGCCATCGCAGATACGGCCAAGGCCGCCCCCGAGATCCCCAGGATCCTGTGCTTCTTCAGCCAGCCCGGGCCCTTCCGCCGGGCGACGGTCATCCCCCAGACGAGGAGGAGGAACGCGAGGACGGCGAGGGAGGCATGATACGGCGCGAGCCTCGCGATCTCGCTGGATAGGCCCTGATTGGGGCTGGTGGCTAGGGCTCCGGCGGGGGCGGTCAACAGAAGGATCGATGGAGGGAAGGGCCGAAGGTTCGATCTGATCCGCCGACGGATCTTGCGGCCTTCTCCCCACGGGGCTGGATTCTGGTTCAGGACTGAGCCTCCCTTCCATTCAGGACCGAAAGATGAGTTTCGCGGCAGAGGGTTCATTTCAGCTTCTTGTGGCAGAACCACCAGTCCTCGCAGACGATATCTCCTCCCGTCTTTCTGGTGGCCGCGGTCTTCTCGTCGGAGGGCGGAGGTATTATGACCTCGTCTCCGAAGAGGTCGTTATTCGGCCAGTTGGCGGGGAGGGCCACCTTGTTCTTGTCGGAGATCTGGAGGGCCCTGACAGCTCTGAGGATCTCGTCCATGTTCCTTCCGATCTCCTGGGGGTAGTAGAGCATCAGCCTGATCAGGCCGTTGGGGTCCACCACGAAGACGGCTCTTACGGTGTTGGTCCCCTTGCCGGGATGGACCATCCCGAGCTTTCCGGCGACGGTGCCGTTATCCGCAATGATGGGGAAGGTTATCTTTACGTCCATTTTCTCCTGGATCCACTCTGTCCACTTCATGTGAGAGTGAACCTGATCCATGGAGAGGCCCACCAGGGCGCAGTTCAGATCATCGAACTCCTTCTTCATCTTCTGGAAGGCTATGAACTCCGTGGTGCAGACGGGAGTGAAGTCTCCGGGGTGGCTGAAGAGGATAAACCACTTTCCCGAAAGGTCGGCCGGGATCTTCATCCTGCCGTGGGTCGTCTGGACCTCCATATCCGGTACCCTCTCCCCCAGGAGGGGGATCCCAGCTCTCGGTTCGTGCTCCATAACTTTTTTCCTCCTTAGATTAAAATACGTAATAAGCTACTTTAATTTCTAGGCCTAAAAATATTGCCCCAAATCTATACCAGATTTTAATAAAAATGAGGGGACAGGAGAAGGAAGAGGGGAGCTCAGCGCTCCGCCTCGGCCTCGATCTCCATGATCAGCCTCTCTCCACCGCTGACGTAAGTCATGTAGTGGATGACTATACATAAGCCCCAGCCGATGGGAGAGTACCAGGGCTGCCATATCGGCAGGTTGGGATTGGCCGGCATTACCATCATATAGTTGATCGCCAACCACACGATGTTGACCACCAGGTAGATTATGAGGTGCGTCATGAACAGCTTCTTCATCCTCGCCTGCATGGCGGTCCTGAACGACTTTTTGTACGCTTCGTCGACCATCTTCTAACCTCACCTCCAGATCATGTGCTAGTATCTTTCTTTCCTAGTTAATATATAAAGGTTTCGCGGGGGATTGTGCTATGATTATATGAAAAGGTTTACATTCGAGCGTTGACCATCTCCATAGAGCATTCGTTTATGATAATTCGCGGAGATTTAATCCCCAATCGTCCTTGCGAGATCCCCGGCGATCTATCAGGAAAAAATGGACGAAGGGAGGGAAGAGGCGAAATCAGGCCTTCATCACATCTTCGAACTCCCTCTCGCTGAGGAACTGAGGGGCATACATGATCCCCATATCCTCCAGGTCCCTGACGTAAGACCGGAGGTGTTTCCTCGATCCTGCCAGAAGCCCTTGGAAGACGACCCTCACGTCCTCATTCTCCGCAACCTCCAGCTCCTTCTCCAGGTCCATGATGCTGATCTCCTCGAAGGCCGCTGCCACCCTGAGGGCATCCTCCTCCGATCTCATCCCCCGGGCGAGAAGTTCTTCGTAGAGGTCGATGAGGGTTTGATTGCTGAAGGCCCCAGGCTCATCGCCGACGGGGAGGACCAGATGGTACTTATCGACGAGGGTCTTGGCCTGGTCCATGTGGCTCTGCTCGGACCTTTCAAGGTCGAGAAATACCTCCAGCTTCGTAGCCCTGTAGAGCTCAGCGTAAAGGTCCCGGGCCACCTTCTCCTCCTCCCATATGAAGAGGACCCCCTCCGCCTCCCTGGGGGTTAGGGTGGCTACTGCTGATCCGGGGACCTGGTCCTCGACCAGGGGGAGGATCGCCTCGCCGTAGGCGACGTTATGCTTCAGTTTCCTCGAATCCAGATCTGCCATCGCCCAGATGACGGAGACGCTCTCGCCCGGCTCGAGGAGCTTGTCGAACTCATCGCCGGTATCGAGCTTCCTCTTGAACTCTATGACGGTATATCCGTCCTCCTCAGACCCGGCAAACTCCAAGATGTCGTAGGTTCCTCCCAGGAAGGTGTCGTCTTCGTGGGGGCCGTAACGGCCGGTGGAGTAGAGATCCAGAACCGTGGTCTTCCCGCCGTCCACCGAACCCATGATCATATCCGCATCCTTCATCCATTCCAGGGGATCGAAGCCTATCGAGATCCATCCCTCAGTCCTCCCCTTCAGGGCCATGTAGAGATGCTCCTGATCGCTCCTCCAGGAGATCTCCAGATCGCCCCCCGAATAGCCGGATCTCGCAGGGCCCATCAAGAGGATCGTCCTTGAATATTCGTTCTCACCCACCATACCGTCCGCCGACCAGCCCTCAGAAGCCACTCTCTCCGAGATAGTCCCCCCTTCAGGGGGCTGGACGCATCCTGATAGGAGGACGAAGAATCCCATCAACAACACCGAGGAAGAAGCCTTCATCGAAAACACCTCAAGATGTTTTCGTCCCGATGGGATATCAATATGTCGAAATGGCTCAAAATTGGGGTGGGTGGGAGGTGGCTGGATCTCTGGAGAGGGGAGAAGGGGGGAGGATATTTTGAAGATATTGGAGAGGGAGAAAAGTTGAAGGGTGCCCCCCTGATCAGAGGGGGAAGAACCTCTGAAAGTTCATCATGGCCTGAAGGTTTGCGGGGAGGGCGGCGTTGCTGTCGGTAGGCTCCACCGACTTAGTGGGGGTTGAGAGGTCGTCGATGGAAACCTCATTGGAGCGGAGGTAGCGCTCGCAACGTCGGTCTATCATCACCATGTACGCCGACTCCGGGGGCCCTTCGCCCTCCTCTACAGAGAACCAGAGGCCTGTGAGATTCATGGGGTGGTTGAGGGCGCAGAAGCCGTATATTCGACCGCCGTCCTGGTCGCGGATCTCAACCCAGGTTCTGGAGGACTGGGGGTTGAGGCCACACGGTGGGAGGTCTGGTGCCGCCTCGAAGATCTCAGGAGGATAGGCGTTCCAGTTCGCGACGGCGAGATTGTACCGGGTGAAGTTTTTTCCGCTCACCGTATAGCTCTCTATTCCCGTCAACTCGAGCTGGGGGTCCGGAAGGTCCTGGAAGCATCTATCGCCTTCCCTCCGCTCGAAGAGGAAACTTTCGGCGTAGGCTGACCGACCGCTCCCATCAGGGAACCTGGTATAAACATCGGCCCGGATCTGATCCGGCTCTGAGGGGAGGATGACCATCAGCGTCTCGCCGAAGCTCAATCTCCAGATGGCAGATAGGGCCGTCGCCTCCGAGGCGAGGTCTGAATCGATCCTAGGACCGTAGGCGATGGAGGAGTTCGCGCTGCCCCAATAGCACTCCTCGGGATCGCACCGTCCCCAGGCGCCGACATTCACCTCCAGACCAGTAACGCCGATCTCTAGGGCGGTGACGCCACTGGCTTCGGGGTCGACGTTAATCCAGTATCCAGAGAAATGGTCCAGCTGGGCCGATCCTCCCGGAGATGCGGCGGCGAAGACGAGGCCCAGGATCACCATAATTGAGGGTTCTTTCATCCTATTCCTCCAAAAATTATATGTTAACCTCCTCACGTCTTCCTCCAATTATTTCTAGTTGTTGACAGAGCTAGTAATAGCAATCGCCATCTACCATTTCGACCAAAGATACCGATCCGTCTCGCCGCAGATCTGATCCCTTCCGAGAGCTGGGAAAATTTTCGCGCATCTCAGGACCTTGGCGAACTCTCACTTCTTCGTCGGATCATATATTAATGTATAGAATTAGATACAATTTATAAATTAAAATCTGTTAAAAATTTGTATTTTTTAAAAATAGACGATAATTAGTTCTGTTATTTTAAAATTTTAATTTTTATTAAAGTATTGATTGATTTAATATATTGTAATAGAATTTAGTACTAATAAATTAATAAAAATAATCTATTAATACATATAATATTCTAAATAAATAACTAATTTTATGTAATATTATTATGGATTTATTGAGTAAAAAATAAAAAAAATAATTTTTATCATCTCCGTTGCAGAGGGGGGATGGGAGCGGGGCTCCAAACTAAAGAGGATGTCTTTCTGCTCAGACCCTTATTCACATAACGTATATGCACAATATTTTAGCTCTCCAAAGATGCACCATCTTTCTACCTATTTAGTTCCAAAGGCTATATGAATATGACCCCCTCGTCGCATACCATGATGCTTCGCGAGGGGAAAGAGGCCCTTGAAAGGAAGGAGGTGTTGGAGAGGGAGTCCATGCTGATATAGTATAAGAATGATTTAGAGATAGAAATTATTATGTAGATAATTTTATAGATAATTTTGAAGGACATAAAGTCTATATTTCAAGCCCCAATTAGATGTTTATAAAAATCTCAAAATTAATAAATCTATTCAAGTTCTTTACGAAACAAAGTGACGATTGGAGGAGGACGGAGACCTAGATTTTAGGCTATCTATTATATATATTTTATAAATATACAAGTCTGTCCGCTCATAAAAAAAAAGTCAAATTTTAATAAAATTTCGCATATAGTCTATGATTAAACATATATCTCATAGAATAGAATATATAAATTGATCTATTTATTGTTTAAACTACAATAGAATTCTTAATTTTAAATATATAGATATAATTTATAAAAATAAAATTTTATTCTTATATTTTATAAATCATTGTTAAATTTGAACCTGAAAAGTGAGAGTTCATAGCCTGGAGGAGATGGATGGATCCCTCGACAGGGAGGCCTGATCCCCTTTTGAGCCGGCCTTTTCGGCAGTCGGTGGATGATTTAAGGAACCGGGGCTAAAAAATAGCGCCATCGCTGACCGCGCCGACGTCCACCCTCCTTTTGCCGCTTGAAGGAAGAGTCCATCTTCTTCGTGGATCCTCTACCCCGCCAGCCCTTGAATACATTCATCCGTCGGCTACGTCGCTTTATTTTTATACCTCCATCCCCTGATAAGGTAGAGATGCACCGTATTCTGGTTACCAACGACGATGGCGTCTACTCCGCGGGGATCAGGGCGGCGGTCCGGGGGGTTGTGGGCCTCGGCGACCTTCTCGTGGCCGCCCCCTCCGGCCAGAGGTCCGGCGTCGGAAGGTCGATATCGATCTTCGAGCCCCTGAGGTACAACAAGGTCAACCTGGACGGGGTCGAGGCGTATGAGGTCTCCGGGACCCCTACCGACTCCGTCATCATGGGGATATTCTGGCTTTTAAAGGGGAAGCTTCCTGACCTCGCAGTATCGGGGATCAACATCGGAGAGAACATCAGCACCGACACCGTCACCACCAGCGGGACGATCGGCGCGGCTCTGGAGGCGGCAAGCTACGGAATACCGGCGATAACAGCCTCCATCCAGGTCATCGACCAGGGGGACAAGTTCGACAATGTCAACGATCAGGCCTACCAGTTCGACGTCGCGTCCGCCCTCGTCCGGCGAGTGGCCAAAAACGTCCTGGAGAGGGGGCTTCCGGCGGGGGTGGACATCCTCAACCTCAACGTCCCCGTCAACGCCACCGAGGAGACGGAGGTGGTGGTGACGAGGCTAGCCCGGAAGATCTTCAGGACCGCCATCCAGGAGCGGGCCGACCCCCGGGGCAGGCCCTACTACTGGATCGACGGAGACCTCGTCTGCACCGAGCGAGAGGGGACGGACGTCCGGGCCGTCTACCAGGAGGGGAAGATCTCAATCACCCCTCTGACGATAGACAACACCGCCAGGGTCGACTTCTCGAAGATAACCGCCCTCCTTGGGTGAAGCATAAAGGTGATGGCTTTGATCGGGATCTCTAGTGAAGAGTTCGATAAACTGAGCCGGGAAGACCAGGTCCTCTACCTCACAGAGAACCTGAGGCAGCTCCCCGAGGAGCTCATAGAGCCGGGGATCGAGATATTGATCGGCGCCGGCGAGCCGGAGCTCGCCATATCTCTGGCCAAGGATTCAGGCCGGACGGATAAGGCGATGGAGATCGCCCTGGAGGAAGGGGACTACCTATGGGCTGCCCTCATCGCCAAGAAGGCCGGCCTGGAGGAAGAGTCAATGAGGCTCTACCGGGAGGGGCTCGATTATTACGTCTCCGAGAAGATGTACGGCAGGGCGGTCAGCGCCGGCCGGGCCCTGGGCCTCCCCAGCCACCAGCTGGAGCGGCTCTTCGAGGCGGGGGTGAACCACGAGAGGAGGAGCATGGACCTGGGGCGGGTCGGCTACGCCCTGGAGAGCGTCGCCTTATCCCTGGAAAACGCCCTCATCGGCAGGGATGACGACCTCGCCGAGGGGCTCAGAAGGGCGATGGTCGAGGAGCGGGAGAAGACGATGAGGCGAGCCGCCGAGGATAGGGAGAGATCCGGAGATCATCCCTGATCCCGGCCCCCGGCTCAGAGGTCTCTCAGCTTGACCTCTATCTTCAAGAGGTCTTCGGCTATCTGGACGGAGGGAAAGTGCTTCCGGGCGTCGGCGAGGAGGGGGCCTACGTCGTCAGAGTACCGGGAACTGATGTGGGTTAAGACGAGCCTCCTCGCTCCTGCCCTCTCGGCCAGGCGGGCGGCCTCTCCAGCGGTGGTGTGCATCGTCTCGGCGGCCCAATCCGCCATACCGTCGTCGAGGGAGCCGTCGTGGATGAGGAGGTCCGCCCCCCTGCTCGCCTCCTCCACCTCCGGGGTGGGCCGGGTGTCACCGGTGTAGACTATCTTCCTTCCGGGCCTTGGAGGGCCCATCACCTCCTCGGGTCGCACCGTCCTCCCCCCCACCTCCACCGCCCCGCCCCGCTGAAGCCTCCCGAAGAGAGGTCCGGGGGGTATCCCCAGGGCGGATGCCCTCTCCCGGTTGAACCTCCCGGGCCTCGTATCCTCCCGGAGGCAGTAGCCGAGGCTGGGGATGCTGTGGCTCGTCCTGACGGCCTCGATCTCGTAGCCGTCCCTCCTCAGCACGTCCCCCGGCTCCAGCTCCAGGGCCCTGACGGGAAACTTCCGAGAGTAGTAGCAGAGTCGGCCGAAGAGCTCCACCACCTCAGAGGTCCGGGGGGGGCCTGCAATGGTGACGGGATCTCGTCTACCCTGGAAGGCCATCGTCTCCAAGAGCCCCGGTATTCCCAGGATGTGGTCAGCATGATGGTGGGTTATGAAGATGGTGTCGAGGCTCATCATCCCCGTCTTCGCCCGCATCATCTGCCGCTGGGTCCCCTCTCCACAGTCGAAGAGGAGGAGCTCCCCCTCCCGGTTGATCAGGACCGCCGATGGGCTCCTCTCGGGGGTGGGCAGCGAGCCCGCCGTCCCGAGAAAGATCACAGTAAGCATCCTTCGTATCATCTCCAGCTCAGGGTCGAAGCTCTTGTCAGGGGGAGTATAAAAAGGTGTGCGGGCCCCGGCATCGGGGAGGGGTATTTGATCTTAGGCTAGGAGGGTTCTTTTCGGTCCCGCCGAGTTCTAGGAGGTAATGACTGGAGTCGGTATGGTGATGGTCACCGTTATCGTCGAGGTCTTGGGCTCATCGTTCCCCGATCCTGGTGCTAGAGGCTTGGGGCTCTCGTCGACGTTCGATCCTCCGGCTATCCTGTATCTCGTCTCCCCCTCCTCCAGGTCGTCGTAGGCGTTCCCCTCCCAGCCATTTCTTCCGGCGTCTACAGCGTTGCCGTTGGCGTTCTTCTCGAGCTGGTTTTGGGCTATCGTGCTGCTGCTAGACCCCGAGGAGATCCAGATCCCGTACTTATTGCTGCTGACGACATTTCCGGTTATGACGTTCTCTTGGGAATCAGATAGGGATATCCCGTACCATCGGTTGGCAGTGACGAGGTTATTTCTTATGAAGTTCTTATCGGACTTCACCTCGATCCCCGCCTTGCCGAAGCCGGCGTTTTTGACGATGAAACCCTCCAGGGTGATCCGGTCGGCGGCGAGGAGTACGGCGCTACCTACCCCATTTCCGTCGATTACCGGCCTTCCTTCCCCTGACCCCTTCCCCCGGAGGACGAGGCTTTTGTCGACGATGACGTTCTCCTTATACGTCCCGCCCTCGACGGTGATGGTGTCCCCCGGATCTGCTGCCTCTACCGCCCCCTGGATGCTGCCATAGTCGCACCCCTCGGGGCCGACGGTGATGGCGGCACCCTGAGCCGAAGCTATTGATAACGCCGCCAGGATTACAGCAGAAAGGAGCTTCTGCCCAGACCCGGCCCTGATCCAATCTTCAAACATACCCCTTTTCGCCCCCTAACCTCGATCCCATATCCACGAACTCAAAGATTGAGCCCTCAAAGACCTGATTGACTTCTCCGAGCTCTTTGAACTCCAGGCTCATCTCCTTGAAGGCGAGATCCATATCAAATACCTCCCCCATGCCATCCTTCGGGCCGCCTCTCCTCCTCAGGGGGGATGGCTCCTCCGAGCTGAGATTATTGCCGTCCATCCCATATTCGGGGACGGAGGTTGTCTCGGGCCCGGTCAGCTCCGATAAGACCCTCCTCATGATCTCAGCCCTCTCCGCGGAGCTGTTTATCGCCTCAAACCCGAAGGCGAAGTAGACGACCCTGTAGGTCCCCGTACCCACCCTCACCGCCCCCCAGCCCCCGTCCTTATATCGGAAGATCCCGGTGGAGTAGGCGGTGATCGGCATGATCTCGCTCGGCCAGTACTGGCTGTCCGCTCCATCGCCGCCGGAGATCTCGATCGTCATCCCGTCGGATATGGAATCGCCTTCCACCCCTTCCAGGACGTAGATCCCGGTGCTGTCCTTTACGTACTCCACCTGGAGGTAATCTCGGTAGAAGTCGGAGGCATGGCTGTGATAGCCGATATCCTGGCCTGAGAGGAAGAGGCTCCCACCGGCATCGAGGAACCGGGCGAGGGTCCTCTGTTCCTCTCCGGTGAGGGCGGTGGTGAAGTCTCTGCCGGTCAACCATATCACGCAGTCGAAGGAGAGAAGCTCGCTCTCCCCAACCGGCCGGTCCACCTTGGCATAAGCATATCCGCTGGCGGCCAGCGCCTCTTCGTAATAGCCCTCGTAGTCCGCCCCCTCGTCATCGTCCACCAGGAGGATGAGGGTCCGGTTGCTATAGACCTCTACCACCCTCTCCTGCCAGTTGTCTTCAGTCAGCTCCTCGCCCTCCTGGGGGAGAACCCTCGCCTCCAGGATGTACCTACCCTCCGCCGCCCCCGACCACGAGAGCCTCACTTCGGCCGATCCGCCGCTGGGAAGGTGAGGCACAACCTCCGAGTCCCGGACCGCATCCCCCTCAACCAACTGGACGGTGACGTTCCACTCGTCTTCGATCCCCCTGTTCTTGACGACCGCTCTGACCTCTATGGGCTTATCGGGCTTGGTATAGCTGGGGAGGTCCATCCCGGCGACCTCCAGGTTGTGGCTAGCGGTAAAGGGGTGGTGTAAAGAGGTCTCGGGATCGCCGAGGAGGTTGATCTCGTAATAGCAGAACCTCATTACGTTTCCATCGGTGGTCTTGTCGATGGACCCCAGGTTATCCTCCTTGGCGTCCTGGAGGGCCCGGCCGATGTTTCTGATCCCCTCTCCGAAGACGGCGTCCCAGAACTGGCGGTGGTATCTCTGGGAGGGGCCGTCCGTCGTCTCCCTCCTACCCCAGCCGAACCGAGAGTTGCCTATGAAAGCGAAGGCGCCGTGGGGCTCCGTTACAAAATGCTCCAGGATGGAGTCGATGGGGGAGTAGACGGAGTCGGGGTCCCGATTGTCGAAGGACCCGGCGTAGCATCCCTGGCTGTAGCCGAAGAAGGGGCGGTCGTTCTTGAGGCGGCCGACGTCCTCGACGTTCATCTTCATGGCGCTTCCGACGCTGGCGTGGCCGAGATGGTTCAAGGAGTGGACGTCGCCGTCGATCAGCTCCATCAGCTCGGCCTTATCCCATTTCCGATCGCGATCGTAAAGGGTGGACTTCTGATAGTCTTCGGGGAACCCCGTGGTGTTGTAGCCACTCGACCCGGACCCATCTTTGATCTCGTCGAGGCAGTTACCTCCCCAGTCGCTGACGCCGCCGAAGCCGAGATACTCGCCGACCAACAGGACCTTCTCCAGGTACGGGTCGCTGGCGACGGACTCGTAGGCGATCGTCTTTCGGACGAAGTTGGAGAGCTCGGCGTAAGAGTCGACGGGGGCCCTCCCGACGTATACCTCGGCCATCAGGTCCACCTCACCACCGCCTGGGCCGTCTTCCGGCTCGCCGTAGATGCCGTTTCCGTTGGAGTCGTAGTCTCCGTCGAGGCAGGCGTAATACAGGTCCGAGGGGATCATCGGGGGAGTCGCCTCGTAGTCCCAGGCCCAGAGGCCCCTGGCGGGGACGATGCTGTTCCAGCCCTCTCCACCCTTCCTGCCTCCGTCGGCATCCCCCCCCAGGAGGACGTAGGTGATGCCGTGGTAGAGGTAAGCATCCCTTATGAAGTTCCTGATCTTCTCCTGCTCATCGGCGCCGGTATATGCAGAGTAGATATCCTCAACGGTGACGATGGTAGAGGCTACCCCCTTCGAGCTCTTCCAACGGACGAGGTCTGTGAAGTTGTAGGGGACGGGGGCGTTCTTGAGACCCCGATTCGTAATTATCAGATAATCATAATCACCGTCCAGGAGAGGAGAGGCCCCCGTAGCGGCGAGATCGCTGGCGTAGGACCCGACCTCGGCAGGGTTTTCGACGAGCCGGGCTATATGAGCTCCGTCCGCCTCAGAACCCCTGAAGAGCCCCCGATCGAGGGTCCCGAGGGGAGCCGTCTTCACCTCCACGTCGAAGGTGCCGAAGTAGTAGGTGTCCTTCGTCTTGGGGATGTACATGATCGGATAAAGGTTAATCAATAGGATCTTGTAGCCCTGTTTCTCCTGGACCCCCGCGACGGTGAAGACGTCTCTGGGGTACGGCTCCAGGGAGGAGTAGGTGCTCTCGTTGAGGGGGGTGACGGTCCGGTTCCCCGAGAAGCTGATGGGGAGGGGGTCCTGGCCGGGCTCGATCAGGATCTTGCCGAGGTTCTTCTTCTCCCCCGGCAGGACCTTTATCTCCTGGATCTCCTCCCCGAAGGGGACGAGTATCCTCGCCGTTCTGAAGGGGACCACCGGCTCTCCGGGGATGATCCTGTTCTCAAGGCCTGGTATCCTGATCGATTGGGTCAGGTTCTGGGCACCCATCGGGAGGATCTCTCCCCCGAGGCCCACCTGGATGATCGGCTCTTCCGGACGGTACTGCCACCTTATGACGGTCTCTCCCTGGCCGCTCCCCTGGGCCAGGGCGGATGAGAAGAATGGAAGAATGCTAAAGCTACAGACCAGCAGAAAGCAGGTCAGGCAGATGGTTGATTGACGCCTCATGGTCTTCCCTCAAATACGGCCATACACGATCCCCTCCCTTATCCCTCGGCAAGATGTACCCCCTTCACTCTAGGTCGCGATCTTCATCTTCGCCAGTATTTCAAGGCTGGACGTGCTAACCCATCTTTATTTTGCCCATTGTCCAAAAGGTCCTCTCCTGGAGAGGACCATTAAATCTTCTCGGCGGATGGTATTAAACGTTTTCCCATGATTTTTATTAGAGAATTAAAATAGCTAAACAAATCGCCATCTTCCGTTCGATCACACCAGCGGGGGCTACAAAAAGATGATTTTATGCCGGTCTCTTAATGCCGCTCCGATCCGCCCGGGGAGGGTTACAGATAGTTCTCGATCCCCTTCAACTTCTCCAGGTCCTTCCTCTCCATGGCGGATTGGACCGCCACCCTCTCCTGGATGGCGATGGGGGCTTTGGCCCGGAGGGCGAGGGCCATCCCGTCGCTGGGCCTGGCGTCCACCTCCCGGACGCCGGAGTCGATGGAGACGGATAGGCGGGCGTAGTATACTCCGCCCTCCAGGTCGTCGATGACCACCCCGGCGATCCTCGCCCCGAGGCTCTCCAGGGTGGAGATGAAGAGGTCGTGGGTGGTGGGCCGAGGAGAGACCGCCCCGGATAATGCCGAATATATGGAGATCGCCTCCGATAGGCCGACGAAGACGGGAACGATTCTCGAGGCCTCGTCCTCCAGGAGGACGACGGGGGCGACCAGGTCGGCGCCGGCATGGAGGGCGTAGACCCCCTTCACCCTCACCTTCAGGAGAGGCGACGGCTCTTCCATGCCATCCCCTCTCCCACTCATCTTATATATTAACTGCTGCGGGTGACCCCCATGGTCATCGCCACGTCCTCTACCGACCATTCCTTGACAAGAGAGCCCCGGACCTCCAGGGCCGAGCCGAGCTCCAGCCGTCGAGCCCTCACCTCGCCTGCGATGTGGTCTCTCATCGCCTCGACGAGCCGGAGGACCTCCTCGTCCTCCACCCTGACGGCGGCCACGATCTTCTCATCGACCCGGAGGTCCAGCTCCTTTCTCATCTCCTGGATCCTCCTGATCACCTCCCTCCCGTAACCCTCGGCCTTCAGCTCCGGGGTGAGGGTGACGTCGACGTAGACGGTCCCGCTGGAGAACTCCGCCGCCACCAGGTTCTCGGGGACCTTCTCCATGAACTCCACCATCTCGGGGAGGATGACGTAGGGACCGACCCTGCCCTCCCCGGCCTCGATCCCCGCCTTCACCATCGCCGGATCCGCCTCCTTGAGGGCGGCGATCACCTTCTGGGCGTCGCCCTTGAAGGCGGGGCCGATCTTCTTGGGGACAGGGTTTAGGGCAACCTCCATGGGGGGCTTTCCGCCGACGGCCATCACCGTCACCTCCTTGGAGTTGGTCTGGCTCTTGAGGACCCCCAGGAGGTCCTTCAGGTCCGGGATCTCCCGCTGGGGGGAGATGACGACCTCCGAGACCGGCCACCTCAGCTTCCGGCCTCCCTTCTGCCGGGCGTTGGAGACCGCCTCGACGACCTCCCGGACCAGCCCCATCTCCCTCTCCAGCCCCTCGTCGATGAGGTCGTGGCGGGGGCGGTGCCAGTCGTGGAGGTGGACCGACTCCGGTGCCCCAGGGTCGGTCCCCCTCACCAGGTTCTGGTATATCGTCTCGGCTGTGAAGGGGGCGAAGGGGGCGAGGAGCTTCGCCAGGGTCGCCATCACCTCCATGATGGTGGCGTAGGCGGCGAGCTTGTCGGGGTCGTCGGTCTCGATCCAGGTCCGGGGGCGGACGAGCTGGATGTACCACCGGGAGAGGTCCTCCAGGACGAAATCCGCCAGGGCCCGGGTCGCCCGGTGGAGCTGGTAGGTCTCCATCCCCGCCTCTACCTCCGCCGCCATGGAGTTCGCCCTCGATAGGATCCACCGGTCCTCAGGCCTCAGGTCGTCGAGGCGGCTCTCCAGGGTCGCCCTCATGGGATCGAAGCCGTCGAGGACCATGTAAGGCAGGGGAAAACGATAGGCGTTCCAGAGGATGTTCAGCATCCTGTTGGTGTTCGCCACCTCCTCCCAGCTGAAGTGGATGTCCTCCCAGGGGGCGTTGGAGGAGAGGACGTAGAGCCGGAGGGTGTCGGCCCCGAACTTGCCGACGACCTCTTCGGGCTGGACTACGTTCCCGATGCTCTTGCTCATCTTTTTGCCCTTGTCGTCGAGGGTGAAGCCGTGCATAAGAACGGACCTGTAGGGGGCGACCCCGAAGGAGACCATGCTCGCCCCCAGCTGGGAGTAGAACCAGCCCCGAGTCTGGTCGTGCCCCTCGGTGATGAAGTCCGCGGGCCACCACTCTTCCAGCTGCCTTCTGTCCCGGGGGTAGTTGAGGGTCGCCCAGGAGGCGACGGCGCTGTCAAACCAGACGTCGAAGACGTCGGGGACCCTCCTCATCTCGCCGCCGCAGGTGCATTTTATCGTCACCAGATCGACGGCGGGGCGGTGGAGCTCGCTGACCACGGAGCCGCTCCTCTGGTGGAGCTCCTCCATCGAGCCGATCACCTCCATCTCGCCGCAGGTCTCGCAGATCCAGATGGGAAGGGGTATCCCCCAGTACCTCTGCCTTGAGATGCACCAGTCCCGGGCGCCACTGATCCAGTCCCTGAACCGGGCGGAGCCCGCCCAGTCGGGGTACCACTTCACTTTCGCTATCTCCTGGAGCATATCCTCCCGGAGGTCCGAGATCTTCAGGAACCACTGAGGGGTGGCGATGAAGATGATGGGGGTCTTGCACCTCCAGCAGTGGCCGTACCTGTGGGAGATCTCCCCTTCGGCGAGGAGGAGGCCCCGGCCGGCGAGGTCCTCGTTCACCTCCTCGTTTGCGGCCCGGACGTACTTTCCGGCGTACTTCTCCCCGGCCTCGGCGGTGTAGCGGCCGTCCTCCCCCACAGGGCAGAAGATGGGCATACCCTCGGCGACCCCCAGCTCGAAGTCCTCGAGGCCGTGGCCGGGAGCTATGTGAACCGACCCGGTGTTCTCGGCGGTGACGAAGTCGGCGAGGTGTATCTTGTGGACGATATCCCCCTGGGCGGGGATCAGGTCGGCGAGGGGGTGCTCGTATTCGAGCCCCTCAAGCTCCGCCCCTCCTAACCGGTCCAGGATCTCGTACCCCTTATACCGCCCCTCCCGGAGGACGCCCTCGACGAGGGGCGAAGCTATGATCAGGACCTCGGCCCCGTCGGGGTCGTCCTTCCAGGCCCGGACCCGGGAGTACTCGAAGTCGGGGTGGACGGCGACGCCGACGTTGGCGGGTATCGTCCACGGCGTCGTCGTCCAGATCATCATGAAGGTCTTCTCTTCCCCGACGACAGGAAACTTGACGTAGATGGAGGGGTCGGTCTCCTCCCAGTACTCCACCTCGGCGTCGGCGATGGCGGTCTCGCAGCGGGGGCACCAGTTGACTACCCGGAACCCCCGCTCCAGAAGCCCCCGTTCGTTCGCCCTCTTGAGGGTCCACCACGCTGCCTCCAGGTACTCGTCCTTGAGGGTCATGTAGGGGTCCTCCCAGTCGAGCCAGGCCCCCAGGGTCCTGAACTGCTCTGTCATCTGGTCCTTCTGGCTGAGGGCGAACTCCTTGCACTTGTCGATGAAACGGTCGACGCCGTAGATCTCGATCTCCTTCTTGCTCTTGAAGCCGAGGTGCTCCTCCACCTTCACCTCGATGGGGAGGCCGTGCATGTCCCAGCCCGCCCGGTCCTTGATCTCGAAGCCGTTCATCGACTTGTAGCGGAGGATGGAGTCCTTGATGATCTTGTTCCAGGCGGTCCCGAGGTGGATCCTCCCGGTGGTGTAGGGCGGCCCGTCGACGAAGAAGAACTTTCTGCCGCCGGCCCTCGTGGTTCTGGCCAGGGCGTAGATGCCGCGATCTTCCCAGAACTTCCGGACCCTTCCCTCTACCTCTTTTGCGTCGTATTGTCCTGCCACCTCAGAGATCATCCTAGTCCTCCAACAACGGGTAGGGCATTGATAACGTCCTATTTAGGCTTTGTCGGTTCGGAACTACACAGGTTCGGTACTCCAGAAATCCCTGCCATGATAGAAAGATAGCTGAGACCTGAGTCAGCATCAATGAATAGGGCCTGAGATGGTAGGGTCTTGGAATGTGGCCAGAGGTTATGGCTGATGAATCCGAAGATGTTCAGAGGAAGGTCTTCTGTGATCTCAGCGTTTATCCTCCTTGTGCTGATAGGATTAAATGGGCCAATACAATTATCCACTGGACCATGATCGACCCGTTCCCAGGGATCCCGATCTTTCTCATCATCTTCGCCGCCATGCTCGTCAGGACCCTGACCGGCTTCGGCTCCGCCCTCCTGGCCGTACCCCTCCGTTCGATCCTCCTGGGGGCGAAGTACGCCGTCCCCTTCATCATGGTCTACGAGGTCCTGATCTACCTCATGATCCTCGGAAGGGAGGGGCGGAGGCTGGGGGGCGACCTGGTGGCGGCGTGGCCCCTCCTGGTGGCGGGGCTCGCAGGCGTTCCCATCGGCGCCGAGGTCCTGATGGCGGCGAGCGACCGGCTCCTCAAGGGAGGGATGGGGATCGCCCTCATCGTCTTCTCGATCCTCCTCCTCCGGGATCTGGGGGCGAAGCTCCGGAGGGGCGGGATCGCCTCGGCGGCCTCGGGCCTCCTGGCGGGGTTTCTATGCGGCTCCACCGGCCTTCCGGGGCCGCCGATGGCCCTCCTCCTCCGGGGCCAGGGCTTTGAGAAGGGGGAGTTCAGGAGGCTCATCGTCCTATTCCTGACGGCCGTCGACCTCTTCGCCTTCGGCTACTTCCTCTGGGCAGGCCTCATCGACAAAGAGATGATCAATAATAGCCTATTCTTCCTCCCGGCGATGGTCCTGGGGTTCATCGCCGGGGGCCGCGCCTTCGGGAGGGTGGACGAGGCCTCCTTCCGGCGGCTGACCCTGGGGATCACCCTGGCGGCGGGGGTTCTGCTGCTTCTGACCGCAGCCTGGTGAAGAACGGCTCGCTTGAAGAGGAGGGAAGGGCCGAGGCCCGGTCCGGCGGCTCATGGA
The DNA here is from genome assembly GCF_000235565.1 of Methanothrix harundinacea 6Ac. Classification (NCBI taxonomy): domain Archaea; kingdom Methanobacteriati; phylum Methanobacteriota; class Methanomicrobia; order Methanotrichales; family Methanotrichaceae; genus Methanothrix; species Methanothrix harundinacea. The sequence continues at coordinate 1,921,884 of NC_017527.1, read as the reverse complement.
GGGGGCCGGGGGTTTGGGAGCGGGAGGAGCTTGGGCCTCGGGATATCTCCCCATCCTGTCCCTCCGGCATCCCGCCGCCCGCCCCACCCGTCCTTTCAGTCGATCGCCGAGACCTGATCGGCGCGACATCGAGGGCATCCTATAGATCCGTTCTGGACCGAAGGTGCCGTCGAGGAGGCTCGTCCCCCCCAAGGCGATGCCATCTTGAAATAGGCCCCTGGGCAGAACAGAAAAAACTTATCCATCGCCTTTCCAGGAACCCAGGCTTGAGGTCCTTTGACGCAACCTATTAGTACATCATCTCTTCAACCTTTGAATCGAGGACCGATTCCTCAGGACGTGAACCATGAAGCACCTCTTCGGCCCCGTCCCCTCCCGGCGGCTCGGCCTCTCCCTGGGGGTCGACCTTCTGCCGTTCAAGACCTGCACCCTCGACTGCGTCTACTGCCAGCTGGGACCGACTACCTGCCTCACCCTCGCCCGGGAGGAGCGCGTCTCCACCGCCGAGGTCCTGGAGGAGATCCGGTCCCTATCCGAGAAGGGGTCGGATCGGGTTGGGCATGGAGATGGGGGGGCGGGCGCGGCGGGGGCGGTGGAGTTCGACTACCTTACCCTCGCCGGCTCCGGGGAGCCCCTCCTCCACCGGGGCCTCGACGAGATCATCCGGGGAGCGAAGGAGGCGGTCGATAAACCCGTCGCCCTGCTGACGAACGGGACCCTCTTCTTCCGCGAGGAGGTCCGCCGGGAGGTGCTGGAGGCGGACCTGATCATCCCCTCCCTGGACGCCGCGACGGCCCCGACCTTCAAGAGGATAAACCGACCCCACCCGGACCTATCGATCGACGATCTCCTCGAGGGGCTCGTCCGCCTCCGGGAGGAGTTCTCTGGCGAGATATGGCTGGAGGTGATGCTCGTCAAGGGGATCAACGACGGCGAGGCGCCCCTCATCGCCGAGGCGGCCGAGAGGATCGGCGCCGAGAGGGTCCAGCTCAATACGGTGGTGAGGCCTCCGGCGGATCCGGTCCAGCCCCTCTCCCCCGAGGAGATGGAGGAGATGCTGGAGTTCTTCTCTGGCGCCGAGGTGATCGCCGACTGGGGGAGAGACCTCTCGAAGACGACGGAGGTTCTGATCCGCGATCTCCTCACCCGGAGGCCCTGCACCCTCGAGGAGCTCTCGTCCCTCTCGGGGCTCCACCGAAACGAGATATTGAAGTACCTGGAGGTGCTGGAGGCGGCCGATGAGATCAGACGGCTCCGGCACGAAGGCCGCCTCTACTTCCGGGCTAGGGAGGGGTGAGGGGAGATCTGATCCGCCGCCGGGGCCATCGCCATCAGGTCCGACCCCGATCACGGCTTCGAGGGATACGAAGGTCCAGCTCACCCCGACCCGCTCGCTTCGACCCCTGATACGATGATAGCGCCTCCGATTTGAAGAATAAGAGGATGCCGAAACTATGCCGATGAACCTCAAGATAAATTCATGATGGTGTTACTATGGAAGAATGCGACAGCAAATGCGAGGCCTGCGCCACCAGAGGAACCTGCACAGACCCGAGGAAGGAGATGGATGTAGAGCTCCGGGCCGTCTCTGCGAGGATGGGGAGGGTGAAGCACAAGATCATGATCGCGAGCGGCAAGGGCGGGGTCGGGAAGAGCACCGTCGCCGTCAACCTCGCCCGGGTCCTCCAGGCCCGGGGGTTCCGGGTCGGGGTCCTCGACGCCGACATCACCGGCCCCAGCACGGCGAAGCTCCTGGGCGTCGAGAGGGAGAGGCTCCTCGCCGGGCCCGGGGGGATCGAGCCCGTCGACTCGAAGGGCCTGAAGGTGATCTCGATGGCCTTCGCCCTCTCGGACCCAAGCTCCGCCGTCGTCTGGAGGGGGCCGATGAAGATGGCGGCGATAAAGCAGTTCCTCGCCGACGTCTCCTGGGGCGACCTCGACTTCCTCATCATCGACCTCCCCCCCGGGACGAGCGACGAGCCCCTCAGCGTCGTCCAGCTCCTGCCGGACCTCACCGGCGCCGTCATCGTCACCACCCCCCAGGAGGTCGCCCTCCTCGACTCCAGGAAGGCGGTGAACATGGTCAAGGCGATGGGAGTTCCCCTCCTCGGGATCGTCGAGAACATGAGCGGCCTCCGCTGTCCTCACTGTGGAGAGGTGATCGATATCTTCAAGACCGGCGGCGGAGAGAGGGCGGCGGAGGAGCTCGCCGTCCCCTTCCTGGGGGCGATACCCCTGGACCCGGAGATCACCCCCCTGGGGGATGAGGGGGTGGCCTTCGTCGACCGGGATACCGCCGCAAAGGAGAGCTTTGAGAGGGTCGTCGACGGGATCCTCGGCCAGATCGGTGAGGAGAAGAGGGCGGTCTGATCAAAACCGGCGATCTCACCGAAGAGGCATAAAAGGAGGAGAACGGCCTTTGGGCCATGGCCGGGATTGAGGCGGGAGGGCTCAAAACCGGCCTTATACGGCGGGCCTATAAATGGTCGTCAGGGGGGATGGCCAGGGCCCCTTCAGGGCCACAGCCCGAAGGAGAAGTTCAGAGCCATAACCGCGGCCCCCACCCCCGTGCTGATGGCGATCACCGTCTTGGGGTTGAGCTTGATCGCCGTATCGTCCGCGTCGAAATACCTCATGAGACCGGCAGAGGACATCAGTCCGCTGCCCTCAGACTTCTTCTTAGCCATGAGGTCCTCCTATTCCACCGACCCCTTCAAGTACATTTCGGCTCTCATGCCCATCCATCCCTCTCTCCGAAGGGGTAGAAGTCGGAGGCATTGACCCCAACGGGCCTCGGCTGGGCAAGGCAGGGGCTGCCGTCGCAGGGGTGATCAGACCAGTAGTTTCCGCCCTTCAGGGCTCCCCAGTCCCAGAGGTTCTCCCCGTCGTCCTCCGCCTGGACGGAGTTTTCGATCAGGTTGTTCCTGTAGACTATGCAGCCCGCCGACCCGCTGATGGAGATGCCGACGCCGTTTCCGATGACGGAGTTTTCGGCGATCTCCGCGTCGTTGGATCCGTCGAGCCTGATCCCAGCCTGCTGGTTAGCCTCGGCGGTGTTGGATAGGACCCGGTTCTTCTCCGATCTTCGGAGGAGGAGGCCGTCCCAGCCGTTCCTGGAGAGGTTGTTCTCCTTGATGACGTTCCCCCCCGACTCCACCAGCATGATCCCGCCGACCCTGCTCTCAGAGACCTGGTTGCCCCTGAACTCGTTGCCGTCGGATCTCCGGATCAGCATCCCATAGGCTTTGGAGACGACGTTCTCCACTATCCTGCACCCCTTCGATGAGTGGGTGAATAGGGCGTCGTTGGTGACGATGCACCCATCTACAGTACAGTTATCGCAGGAGGCGAGGGTGATGTGGCCTAACTTCCGATCCGCCACCACCTCGTCGGATCGGCCGTAGAGGTAGAGGATAGGATCGCCGTCGATGGTGTTCGATTCAGGGATCGCGTTATCGAAGCTCTCAGCCCCCGATCCATCGACGGAGAGGCCGAGCCGGACCCCTACGAGGCGATTTTCGTCGAAGTTGTTCGCCGTAGATTCGGTGATCACGATCCCCGAGTTGGCCCTTTCGACGTGATTAGTGGTGAGGACGTTGGCCGTAGACCCAAACGAGATCATAATCGCGAGGTCGAGGTCTGAGAGGCGGTTTTCCGCCACCACGTTCTCCGAAGATGTGGCGACGACGATTCCGTTCGTAGAGTTCGAGACGTTGTTCTTCTCGATCAGGTTCTTCGCGACGGAGTTGAGGGCGATGGCGGTGGTGACGTTATCGAAGAGCACCTCCCGGACCGCGTTGGCGGAGGAGCCGCCCTCGACGAGGACCCCATAATTGCAGCTATTGATCCATCCTCCTATGATCTCGTTCTCTGAGCTCCCCAGGACTAGGCGGATCCCCGCCCCCGGGACCTCCTTTGAGCCCCTACAGTCCTTGGCGACGTTCCCCGTAACGGTGTTCTGGGAGGATGAGAGGAGGACGATGCCGCTGTACCCTCCCTCCTGCCGGTTTTTCTCGAGGAGGTTCTCGGAGGTGCCGTTGAGGAAGATGCCGTGGACGTTATCCACGAGGACGTTCTTTACGATCTCGTTTCCTTGGGAATTGACGTAGATCCCCGGCCCCGTGAAGTCCGATATGGTGAGCCCCTCAATCCTGCAGCCGTCGGCGAGGACCTCGATCCCGATGTCGTTTCCATCGCCGACGAGGTTGACGGCCCCATCCTCCCCCCGGGGGGGCATCAATATGATCCTGTTGTTCAAGGTGATGTGCTCCCGGTAAGTTCCGGCCTTCACATATATCGTATCGCCATCCTTGGCTACGGCGATGGCCTCGCCAATGGTGCGGTACTGGGCAAAGCCGTCGTCGTCGACGATGTACATCCTGGCTTCGGCCCCGATGAGGAGGCCGGAAGAGAGGGCTATCAAGATCGCTAAGGTCAATCTCAGCATACGTCCACCAGAGGCGAGATCCCTCCAATCCATAATACGTCTTTCCATCAATTCTGTCGCCGAGCCCCTCCGTCGTCCAAAAATCTTATCTACGCTCCAGCCAATAGGGTCGACGTTGGTGATCGGGTTGACAAAAGCGCCATCTCACAAGCACTGCATCGTCTGCGGCAAGACCATCGATGATGCGGAGACCTTCTGCGACGAGGTCTGCGAGTCGAAGTACAGATCCGCCCAGCGACGGCAGACCCTCTTCTTCCTCGTCTTCATAGGCCTTTTGATCCTGATGCTCATCGTCCCCGTCATCCTCAAGGCGCCCCAAGGTTGAGAGGTTATGAGATCGAGGGCGGCATTTCTTCTGGTGGTCATCCTCTTCACCTCCCCGGCCTTAGCCGACCGGGGGAGGGAGTACATCCAGGTCCGGGAGGTGACCATGTCCCTCGAAGATGGCGACGCAGTATTCGATGTCAGGTTCGCCCTCGACCCCTTCGCCAGGCTCTACGTCCTCGCCCTGGGAACCAAGCACATCGAGCCGGAGCTCTTGGACCTCTTCTCAGGCTTCGGCAACCTCTCGGTGAGGAAGACCGAGCCCCACCGGGCGGTCCTGGTATCCCGGGGGGCGGGGGAGCTCAAAAGCGGCTACTACCTCTACGACGCAAGACGCCTCGGGAGCGAGGTTCCAAAGCTCGTCGTCGTCTACCCGGAGAAGCTCTCCCGGACCTTCTACGACGTCTCCGCCACCCCCTCCGTCTTCTCCCAGGCGTGAGGGCCGGGGTCGGTCCTGTCCGTTCAGATCGACCCCTATGCAATAAAGGAGAGAAAATCTGATAATGGAAGACTACTAAACCTGATACGATATGAACCTGGAGCCAGTCACCTTCACCCCGATAGGCGTCGTCCACTGCGACTTCGGCGAGCCGGAGGACCCCAAGACGATGAGAAACTCCCTCTCCACCCTCGAGATCGACGAGAGGTATCTGGAAGCCCTCCAGGGCATCGAGAGGTACAGGCACGTCTTCGTCATCTACTACATCCACCGTGCCCTCGGCTATGACCTCCTCGTCCATCCCATGGGCGACGAGTCGATCCCCAAGAGGGGGCTCTTTGCCACCAGATCCCCCAGGAGGCCAAACCCCATCGGACTTACGGTGGTGGAGGTCCTGAACGTCGAGGGGAGGAAGATCACCGTCACCGGCCTCGACGCCCTCGATGGTAGCCCCATCCTCGACATCAAGCCCTACGAGGAGCACTTTGACTCGCCCGGGGGGGTCGAGGCGGAGAGGGACCCGTCCTACAAGCCGAAGGACGGCTGAGCCGTCGGTCCCTGCGTCCATCCCGGAAAATCTTAATATCGGTGCAGCGCAAATAAAGTCCAGAGGTGAGAAATTGATATCCAAAACCCTTCTGGCCCTGGCGTTCCTCGCGACCTTCGTCGCGGGCTCCGCCCTAGGAGATGAAGCCATTGAGCCCACCTACACTGTGAAGATATCGATGGATGGTGGCCTGGGACCCTTCCTCGTCGACGGAGAGGGGATGACCCTCTACACCTTCGCCAACGACGTTCCCGAAAGCGGCGTCAGCGCCTGCATCGACGACTGCGCTGAGCGGTGGCCTCCCTTCTTCGCCCCGGAGATCGAGGTCCCTCCGGAGCTGAACGTGACCGATTTTGGCGGGATCCCCCGAGAAGATGGCACCTTCCAGACCACCTATAAGGGATGGCCCCTCTACCGGTACTTCGAGGACAAGGCCCCCGGAGACGTCCTGGGCCAGGGCCTCGGCGGGGTCTGGTCCGTCGTCGCCCCCTGAAGCCTCCTCGGGACGAGGGGGCCTTGCGGGGCCATTTTTCCATCCCTTCCACTCGGAACCTTTAAACGTTGAGCGGGAGGATAAGGGGTCGGTGATAAAATTGAAGATCCCAGCCTTGCTGGCCCTGGCGGTGGCGTCCTTTGCCATCGTCGCCACAGGGGCCGCAGCCCCTGCCAACACCATCAGCCTAGCCTCAGCGGAAGGGCTGGGGGATTACCTGGTGGACGAGGGTGGATACACCCTCTACTACTTCTCTGGAGACGTCCCCGGTAGCGGAACGAGCAGCTGCGGCGAAACCTGCATCCAATACTGGCCGCCCTTTCATGCGGGCCAGGTGGTGATACCCCTGAACCTGAGCAACTTCGACTTCGGGACCATCTATCGGGAGGATGGCCTGGCCCAGACTACCTACAAGGGATGGCCACTATACTACTTCATCAACGACTATCGACCTGGCGACATAAAGGGGGAGGGTCTGGACGGCAGGTTCGCGGCGGGTCCCGGCCTGATGCCCTGAGGGGCCCCCCACCTCTTTTGCCGCCGGATCCGGTCTTCTGGACCTTCCTTCTCTCGACGACCCTACGATAAAAGTTCGCCGATGATCAGGGTGTGAGTTTTATGGCAGGCCTGATCCGGTACTGGGAGATCGACCTCCTCCGGGGAGTCGCCGTCCTGATGATGGTGGGCTTTCACGCCCTCTACGACCTCGCCTTCTTCTCAGGGGCCCGGGTCGTCGACCTCCGATCCGGGGGGATCTCCCTGATCGCAGAGGCGACGGCCTCGATCTTCCTCCTCCTCGTCGGCGTCTCCCTCGCGATCAGCACCGCCAGGGACGGGGGCGGTTTGAGGCTCCTCCGGCGGGGGATCGGGATCTTCTCCTGGGGGATGGGCGTGACCCTCTCCACCCTCCTCCTCCTGGGGGAGGGGTTCGTCGTCTTCGGCGTCCTCCACCTCATCGGAATCACCATAATCCTCTCCATCCCCCTCGCTGACAGGCCCCGTCTCGCCCTCCCCCTGGGGGTGGGGGCCATCGCCGCAGGCCTCATCCTCCGGGGGCAGGCCGTCGCCTCCCCCTGGCTCTTGCCCCTCGGCCTCGTACCTTCCGGCTTTTATTCCGTCGACTACTTTCCCATCCTCCCCTGGTCCGGCGTCGTCCTGGTGGGGATCTTCCTCGGAGGCCTCCTCTACCCCGGGGGGGAGAGGAGATGCCCCCTCCCAAAGACCCCCCCGCCATCGCCAGCCAGGGGGATCTGCGCCCTGGGGAGATGCTCCCTTCCGATCTACCTCCTCCACCAGCCGATCCTGATCGTCTCCATGGAGCTGCTGGGGGTTATCGAGGCGGGGGAGGCCCTGGCCCCAAACCTCCTCTGAAGGCTAGATATAGCCAGAGGGGACGAAGATGGCGATCAAAAAAGGGGGGGAGAAACGCCGGGGGTGGGGCGCGGTCACCACCCCAGACTTTTTATTCTTCTTCCCTACTTGGAGAGCTTGGGGGTCAGGACCGCGAGGTATATCGCCGCCAGGGCCACCAAGACGTAGACGACCTTCTCGAGGATGGGCATCCATCCAAGCAGGATGCTCACCAGGTTAAAACCGAAGGCGTAAAGCCCCCAGTTCAGGCCGCCGACTACCACCAGCACTATGGCCAGAAGATCCAATGGAGCTAACTTAGCCAATCTCGTCACCTCCTGACCTACCATTTTCTCCTCTCATCTAATAAACCTTTTGGATTTTTGTATCTTCCTCCCCGGAACGGAAGATCTCGCGGCCCCTGATGATTGGAATATGTCCCTGAAGATGGGGACCGTCGGAGGGAAATATCGATAAGATCGATGCGAAATATGGAGGGGCTGTGAATAGATGAGAGAAGGCCTAGGCCGAACAAATCCGCAAGGCTAAGAGGATGAAGGTCCGGGGGATCAGGAAGCAGAAGGTAGGTGGTTATTATATGAGGCTGAAGGTTCTGGTGGACAACAACACGTTGATAGACCGCTACTTCCGGGGGGAGCCGGGGGTCTCCTACTACCTCGAGGAGGGAGGAAAGAAGATCCTCTTCGATCTGGGGTACTCCGACCTCTTCATCGATAACGCCCGAAAGATGGGGATCGACCTCTTGGACCTCGATTACGTCGTCCTCTCCCACGGCCACCTAGACCACACCTGGGGGCTGGGCCCCCTGGTCAGGCTCATCACCGAGGCGAAGGTCGAGGGGGTCCACCATAAGACCCCTGCCCTGGTGGCCCATCCCGCAGTTTTCCTATCGAGGAGGATCGGAACCCTGGGGGAGATGGGGCCTCTCCTCCGTCCCGGAGAGCTCTGCCGACACTTCGATCTCACCCTGAGCGAGGAGCCGGTCTGGCTAACAGACCGGCTCGTCTTCCTGGGGGAGATCCTCCGGGAGAACGACTTCGAGGCCGAATCCCCCCTGGGAAAGGTCACCATCGGAGGGGGCGAGGAGGACGACTTTTTGATGGACGACTCCGCCCTGGCTTATCGTTCGGACGAGGGGATCGTCATCGTCACCGGCTGCTCCCACTCTGGCATCTGCAACATCCTAGAGCAGGCGATGAGGATCACCGGGGAGAGGAGGGTCGTTGACCTCATCGGCGGCCTCCATCTCATGAAACCGTCGGAGAGGCGGTTGGAGGAGACGAAGAGGTACCTCGAGAGGGTGCGACCCCGGCGGATCCACCCTTGCCACTGCACCGACCTCCCCTCTAGGCTGGCCCTGGCTGGGGTCGCCGACCTGAGAGAGGTGGGGGTGGGCCTGGACCTGAGGCTTGATTGAGGTGGATGGGGGCCGGAGGAGACCTCCAGCCCAGGGACGAAAAAAGAGGTCAGAGGGGCTTGATCCCCGGCATGCCCATCCCCTCGCCGAATTTGAACTCCATAGGCTCTCCGAACTCGAATCTCATCTCCCCGCTGAGGATGGTGGGGATCTCGGGGCTCGAGTCGCTCCTCTTAACCGCTGCGCCGGGATCGGCTGCCGGCGCCGGAGGTTCGGCGACCGCAGCCGGAACGGCCCCTGGGAAGAGGAAGGGGGTCTCGGGATCGCCGAGGAGGTTGATGCTGAAGTAGCAGTACCTCATCTCGTCGGCACCCAAAACCCCCCCGATTAAGCTCTCCCTGGAGATCTGGTGGACAAGGCCGATGCTCCTGTTCCCATTTGTATACGATGAGTTGAAGATCTCCTCCCAGAACGCCTTGTCGAACTTCTGGGATGGGCTGTCGTTGATGCTGTTGAGGTCGATGAGGCCGTACCTGCTGTTCCCTATGAAGGCGAAGGCCCCTCCCGGAGCTGTGACGAAGTGCTCGAGGACGGAGTCGTGGGGGAGGTAAACCGCCTCGGGGTCCCTGTTGTCGAAGGAGGCCGCATACCCCGCCTGGGAGTATCCGAAGAAGTACTTGCTGTTATTGAGGGCGTCGGCGTGGTTGTACCCCATCTTCATGACGTAGGCGACGATGTCGCAGAAGTTCGCCGTTCCGACGTGGTTTATGGCGTGGATCATATTGGCATCGATCTTCTCCATCAGGAGGGATCGAGGCCAGTTATGCTGGTCGGGTTCGCAGTCGCCGCCGCGATAGTCCCGATCGTAGAGGGTCCAGATGTTGAACTCCTCGGGTATGATCTCCTTAATCTGGTCTTTGTAGTCGCCACCCCACCGATCGAGACAGCCGCCCTCTCCGCCGCAGCCACCGCCGCCACAGCCACCGTCACCGCAGCCCTGCTCCTCAGGGGCATGATCCTCGATCTCGCTCAGGTTAGTAGTCAGGTAGGCCATCGGCTCCAGGTACTCGCCGACGAGCCAGATGGCGGTCAGGTAAGGATCGTCGGCCCGAGTCGACTCGTAGGCGATCGTCTTCCGGACGAAGTTGGAGAGCTCAGCGTAGTTGTCCACCGGCGCCCGGCCGACGTAGACGTCCGCCTGGAAGTTGACGCCGTCGGTCGGCTCGCCGTATATCCCGTTGTTGTTCCCGTCGAAGGTTCCCTCAAGACAGGCGTAGTAGACGTCGGATGCTATCCCCACCTTCTCTTTTGGGACGGCGCAGCAGTCGGGATCGGGCTCGTAAGCCCAGGCATAAAGGAGCCTTGCTGGAACGATGGCGTCCCAGGTCTCCCCGCCGACCCTCGCCCCATCACCGTCACCGCCGAGGAGGAGGTATTTTATACCGTTGTGCTTATAAGCGTCCTTGATGAAGTTTCTGATCATCTCCTGATCGTCCCTGTGGTAGGTGTACTTGTAGGCGGCGTAGATCTCCTCCACGGTGACGATCGCCGCGTTCAGACCCTTCTTTTTCTTATGGTCGGCCAGGGCCTGGAAGTTGTAGGGTCCCGGGGCGTCTTTGAGGTACTGGTTGGTGATGATGACGTAATCGTAATCTCCTTCCAGAAGAAGGGACTTTCCCGTCATCGCCAGGTCTGGGGCGTAGGTCCCCGTCTTCTCGGGGTTGTCGACGATCTTTCTGACCTGATCCCGATCCTCCGAGAGGCCTCTATACATCCCCAGGTCCAGGGTCTCGGCGGGGGCGGTCGTCACCTCGACGTCGAAGGCCCCATAGCTGTAAGCTTCGCCCGTCTTGGGGATGTACCTGATCGGGTAGAGGTTTACGTAGAGGATCTGGTAGCCGTTCTTCTTCTGAACCCCCAGGATTGAGGAGGGCTCCCCGGGATATGGGCTCTCGGACTCGTAGATCTCCTCGTCCCTGAGGGCGAGGTCCGGGGTCTCTGTCCAGTTGACCTCGGGATGGCAGCTGGTACAGTTCCTGGTGAATCCAATGGGGACAGAGGTCTGGCCGGGCCTTATCGAGACTCTGCCCAGATACCTCTCGTTTCCGGGGAACACCTTCACCTCCGAGACCTCCTGGCCGTAGGGTATCAGTATCCTGGCGGTCCTGAAGGGGAGGATCGGCTCCCCGGGGACGATCCGGTGGTGAAGCCCGGGGATCGTCACCGAGTCGTAGACCTCGACGGACCCTTCGGCGGTCGTCAGGGTGTCGGCGCCCCTCTGGATCGCGGGATCTTCGAGAAGGTACTGAATCGTCATCCTGCCCGTGCTCCCAGGATCGGCCTGGGCCACGGCAGATGAAAAGATCGCCGAGCTCAAAGATAAGCTCAAAAGGCAGATCAAACCCAACGAAAGAACCTTTTTCATGCTTCTCCCTCACCTTGAGGACCGCGCGGATGGGGCCTCCCCCATCGACCTTCGCCGGCTCCGGACGATCCGGGGCTATCATCCCCCATCGTTCCTCATCAGAGCCGATCCCCTCGAGCGATCAGACGGTGGCACGGTCCCCCCTTCATCGCTTATAAATCCTTATTCTCTTGAAAAACTATTTAACAATTTCCCACGCCCCGGTGGAGGGAAGGCCCCCTCATCCCCCCTTCCTCCTCCGATAGAGGGTTGCTCCCCCGCCGGCCAGGAGGATCAGTACGGCGACCGCCGGAAGGGTGTAAGACCTCCGGGCGGGCCTCACCTCGACGGGGATCTTCATGCTCTCGGATATGACGGTCCCTCCCCGGTGGTCTGTGTATTTGATCTCGCTGTTGATGCTGTAGGGTTTGGGGGTGGCGTCGGAGTCGACGTCGATCTTGAACCTGACGGCCCTCTCCTCGCCGGGGCCTAGGGTTCCTATGTAGGCCTGATCGTCGGTGGAGGAGAAGGGCTTGAAGACGGATAGCCTGGCGATGGCGTCCTCGGCCACCTTCTCGCCGGTGTTCCTGTAGGTCACCTCGATCAAACCGCCCTTCTCGCCGGCGCGGAGGTCGGCTTCGGCCTCGGTGATCTGGAAGTAAGCCTCCTCTTTGACGATCACGGGTATGGTGACAGTCTCGTTGGCCCTCTGGTACCAGTAAGAAGTCTGGAACCCTCGGAGGCCGACGTCGGGGTCGAGGTCGGTGGCGTCCACCTCAGCGTTGAACTGATAGTCGTAGACGAGCTCGAGGCGGAGGGGATACTCCCCCGCGGGAGCCCGGTTCGATATCTTGATGGTGAACCTCAACGGCTCCCTCGACTTCTCGCCGGACCGGAGGGCCTCTACCACCTGGTCGCCGGATTTGACCTCGACTTGGTTGGTCTCGGACCTGAGGGTCCCGGTGATCCCCAAGGCCGTCGTCCTCTCCCGCTCATAGTCGAGCTCCCGGTCCGCCAGAGCCCGCTCCATCTTGGTCTCGGCCTTCTTGTCAGCCTTGAACCCCATGATCCTACCGCGGTTGGTGATGTCGACGAAGAGGGTTACGGTCTCGCCCCGGCCAAACTCGTTCGTCCCCGCCAGGCTCGCGTCGAGCTGGGGAGATCCGCTGGTCGTCCAGTAGTTGTCGAGAGATACCGAAGGGATGTAGTTCTCAGAGGCCCAGGCCGCGCCTATCGAGGCGAGGGCCAGGGCGATGAAGACGAATGCGCCGTTCAAATGGGCTATCTTTTTCAATCCTTCAACCTCCTGAAGGGCATGATGAGGAAACTTGAGGCTTTCGCCATCATCTCCCGCTGCGTCCTCCTCCAGTACTCGAGCCTGATCAGGAGGACCGGGAAGACCGTGAAGGTGGCGAAGAGGGCGAATATCACCGATAGGACGGTGATCGTTCCGAAGCTGCTGGTCATGGGGAAGGGGGAGGCGATCAGGGCGGAGAAGCCGAAGACGGTGGTCAGCCCCGAGGCTATGATGGCGGCTCCTATCGACCCCGTCGCCTTGAAGAGGGCCTCCATGACGTTCTCGGTCTTCTCCTTCTCCTCGTAGAACCGCTCCATCGTCAGGATGGCGTACTCCGACCCCACCCCCAAGATAAGGGCCCCCAGGGTGGCGGTCATGGGGTTGTACTTCATGCCGGAGATGTACATCACCCCCCCCATCCAGCCGATGACGATGAACATCGGAAGGACCGGGAGGACCGCCTTGACTAGGTCCCGGTAAATCAGCATCAGGATGATGAATATCAGGACGAGCCCCAGGAGGGTCATCCTGATCCTGCCGGTGGTGAGGGCACCGATGACGGTGTTCATCACCGCCATCTCTCCCGTCTGGGTGACGGAGACCCCGGAAGGCGGCCCAAACCAGATCAGGTCCCTGTCCACCTCCTCCCCGAGCCGCTCGATCCCCACCTGCCCGAGGTTATTGAAGGCGTCGCCTATCTCCAGAATGATCTGGGCGGTGTCGTGGCCGTCGACGTACTGGAACTTCACAGCCTCGGGGATCTGGTCGAGGACGGCCACCACCTCAGACCGCTCCTGGGGTATGACGCCTCCGTTGTAGCCCTTGATGACGGTGGCGAGGCTCCTCGCCCCATACACCTTCTCCCTCGACTCCACGACGTAATCGCCGAACTCGTCCATCCATCTCAGGCTCTCCGGGTCGACGACGTCCCCCTGGACGATGATGTTCAGCTGGTCCTCGCCGCCGAATATGTCGTGGAGGTGGCGGAACTGGCTGAGGGGCGGCAGGTCCTGGGGTATGAACTCGTTCATGTCCGTCTCTATGGGGACCTGGGTGTCGGCGTAGAGGCCGACGACGGCGAAGACGGTGGCGGCGGTGAGGATCGCCCTCCACCTCGATATGACCAGCTCCACCGCCTTGACGACCAGCGGCCCAATCGGAGAGGCCTTCTCCTTCCTGGATGCTCCGGTGCGGTGGTCTCGATCGTTTCTCCCCCTCTCCATCTGCTGGATTATTGTTACTCCGACGAAGACGGAAGAGAGGTAGCACATGATGATCCCGATGAGGCAGAGGAGGCCGAAGTCCCTCACCATGGGGACGGATGAGGAGAAGAGGGAGAAGAACCCCGCCCCGGTGATGATGAGGGCGATCAGGACGGCGGGGGCGGTGTGGGTGACGGTATCGATCGCCGCCGTAGAGATGGATCCTCCCTTTTTGAACTCCTCCTCGATCCTGTTCTGGAACTGGATGGCGTAATCGATGCCGAGGCCGATCAGGATCGGGAAGGCGGCCATCGAGACCATCGTCAGAGGAACCTGGAGGAATCCCATCGTCCCGAAGGTCCATATTATCCCCAAAAAGACGATCGGTAGAGGCAGGAGGGGCAGGTTCACGTGGCGGAAGACGAGGAGGAGGGCGACCACCATCAGTAGGCCGGAGATGAGGAGGAGGGTTCCCATGGAGGTGTTCATCTCCCGCTCGATCTCGTCCCCGAGGGCGACCTCGCCGGTGACTATCGTATCGGCCCCGGCGGGAAACTCCGCCATCTTGACGGCGGCCCTGGCCACCGGCAGGACGGCGTCGATCCTCTCCTGAGGGATGAAGGATGGAAGGTCGATGGAGATGATGGTATGGCTCCGGCCGGGGAGGATCGCGGAGATGACCTCGGGGTTCGTCCCCTCCAGACCCGCCAGGATCTCGTCGATCCTCCCCTGGGATTCGGGGACCCTCCGGACCCCCGTCTCCGAGGCCTCGACCTCCATCACCAGCTCGGCGATGCTGACCGTCCCCAGGACGTCTTCCACCGTCTCCATCTGGCGGGTCAACCGTTCCATCGCCTTCAGGGAGGCTGGGGAGGTGACGGAGTCTCCCTCCACCAGGACGACGATCGACTGGGTCCCGAACCTATCGTTGTAGAGGTGGGCGAACTCGACGTAGAGCCTGGAGTCCGGGTCTACGAAGGTCTCCGTCTCCGTCTCCATGGTGATGGTCTGGGCGTAGTGGATCGAGGCCAAGGTGAAAAGCAACGCTGCCGTCAGGATGACGATCGGATTGGCCTCGATCCATCTCCCCAGCCTCTCAGCCCTATTCGTGATCTTCACCTCCCACCGCTATTTCTATATTTTGCATTATTTCGAAAATTCGAGTCTTTCGGATGAAACGAAATGTACTTAAAGGTTGTGGCCGACTCTTCACCGATGATCCGGGAAGATGCCACCCCCGTAGAGGCGGCGAAACGGTGCATGGTGGACGCCAGCATCCAGGTGGCCACCAAGCTGGGGTACAGCGACGCCGCTGGAGCCCTCCGAGGAGTTCTTATGCTGGCAGACCAACCCCGATCGATGGACTATCTGGTGGAGCAGACGGGGTACAGCAAGTCGACGGTCAGCACCAACATGGCCCATCTCGAGAGGATGGGTATAGTCCGGCGGGTACGACTTCCAGGAGACAAGAGGTACTATTACTCCACCATAATTAGCATCGACGAGGGTACGAAGGTTCACAACGAGAACTTCAGACAGATCATGCAGATCATCGCCGCCGGGGCTGCCAAGGCCCAGGAGATTCTGGAGGGGGGCGAAGAGGGGGATGATGCTCGCTGGCTCAGAAGTCGGCTCGCGTTGGTGAGGGAGGAGTGCTCCAAGGCCCTCACCCTGGCCGATCTCCTGGACCGGTTCACCATCACCGAGCTGATCGATATCCTCAAGCTCGAGGTGGAAGGGAGGAAGAAGGGCGGCAAGTGATAGGTGTCGAGGTGAACAGGATACGACTTCCAGGGGCGAAGGTGGAGTTGAGATGGCGCCGGATCAGGGGATCATCGAGGGCTGGTGCCGCTCCCCATGAACAGAGATGACCGGGTCTTCGACGTCCTCTTCATATCGGTCTTCGCCGCCATGCTGGGTCTTGGGATAGTCGTACCCCTCCTCCCCATATACGCCGAAGAGCTGGGCGCCTCGGGGGTCTGGATTGGCCTGATCTTCTCGGGGTTCGCCGTCGCCCGGGCGATCTTCATGCCGATCGTTGGGAGGGTATCCGACGAGGCGGGGCGGAAGAAGTTCATCGTATTCGGGCTCCTCGCCTACGCCCTCCTTTCCCTCGGCTACGTCGCCGCTGGGAGCGTATATTCCCTCACCGCCGTCCGTTTCCTCCACGGAATCGCCTCGGCGATGGTCGTACCCATCGCCATGGCCTACGTCGGAGACCTCTCCGGGAGGGGGGAGGAGGGGGCGCTGATGGGAAAGTTTCAGGTATCCCTCTTTCTGGGGCTCGGCTCCGGCCCCCTCCTGGGGGGGGTCCTGAACGACGCCTTCGGCTTTTCTTCGGCTTTCTACGCCATGGCCGCCCTATCGACCCTGGCGTTCCTGGTGATCGTCCTCTTCCTCCCCGAGGCTAAAGGCCCCTCCTCCAGGAGGAGGGAGCGGCTCTCCATCCCTCGGGCCTTCCGCCATCCCGGGGCCCCGGCGGTCATAGCCTTCACCACCCATAACTCCATCTCTCGGGGCCTCCTCCTCGTCTTCATGCCCCTCTACGCCCCCACGATATCCATCTCCCCCGGGGAGGTGGGGGTGATCCTCACCTTCTCCATCTTCTTGATGGCGATCTTTCAGGTGCCGATGGGGAGGATGGCGGACAGGGGACACGCCCTCCGGATGATCGCCGCGGGGGCGGTCGTCTCCGCTGGAAGCCTGGTCCTGAT
Organism: Methanothrix harundinacea 6Ac; assembly: GCF_000235565.1. NCBI lineage: Archaea > Methanobacteriati > Methanobacteriota > Methanomicrobia > Methanotrichales > Methanotrichaceae > Methanothrix > Methanothrix harundinacea. Next base: position 1,905,289 of record NC_017527.1, on the reverse strand, counting down.
CCCCGCCACCAACACCTTCTGGGAGCTCTTCATGGTGGCCGCTGCCAACGGCCTCGGGAGCGCTCTTATCTTGCCAGCCCTGATGGCGGTCACGGTGAAGCTGGGAAGGAGGATGGGGATGGGGACCTCCATGGGGGCGTACAACACCGCCATGAGCTTCGGGATGATCACGGCTCCCCTCCTGGGGGGGCTGGTGATGGACCTGTCTTCCATAAGGTTCGTCTTCATCCTGGGAGGGGCCGCAGGGCTCGCGGCCTTCGTCGCCGTCTACCTTCTGACCTGGAGATCTCTGGCGGCGGTGGAGGCCTGAAAAAATGATGTGAGATCCGGGGGTCTTGTCCCGGCAGGTCGGACCCTCAGGCGGGGTCCGCCGGCTTGGGGATGGTGAACCTGAAGGCGGCTCCCCTGCCGGGGGCCGACTCCGCCCAGATCCGGCCGCCGCAGGTCTCGACGATCTTCTTGACGGTGGCAAGGCCTATCCCCGAACCCTCTCCAGACCGTTCGAGCCTGGTGAAGGGGTCGAAGATCTTCTCGGCGTACTTCATATCGAAGCCGAGGCCGTCGTCCTTCACCCAGAACTCGTACTCATCGCCCCGATCGAGGGAGCCCACCTCGATCTCGATGGCATCCTTGGAGTATTTGAGGCTGTTCTCCAGGAGGTTGGAGAAGACCTGCTTCGCCCGGCTCCTCTCGCAGCTGATCGTGGGGAACTCCCCCACGAGGGAGAGGGTCGCCGGCTTCCCCTTCCCCGCCGATTTGACGTCCTCGTAGGCCTCGGCGACGAGCCTCTTGAGGTCCACCATCTCCGGCGGCGACTTTATCCTCCCTATCCGGGAGTAGTCGAGGAGGTCCAGGATGAGCCGGTCCATATTCTCGGCGATCGCCCCGATCCGCTCGAGGTACTTTCTCCCCGCCTCCTCGAGGTCGTCCCCGTAATCCTCCTGGAGGGCCAGGGCGAACCCCCGGATCCCCCGGAGGGGGGCCCGGAGGTCGTGAGAGATGGTGTAGGCGAAGCTCTCCAGCTCCCGGTTGAGGGTCTCGAGCCTCTGCTGGTACTCGATCATCTCCGATATGTCCCTGGCCACCACAATCGTCGCCATCGGCTTTCCGTCGCTGCTGGCGACGGGGGCGAAGCTGATGGAGGCGGGGAAGGTGGAGCCGTCCTTCCTGACGCAGGTCACCCGCCGCCGGCCGCCGTTCCCCTCGCCGCTGGAGGAAACATCCTCCCCGAAGTCCAGGATGAAGTCCTGGTGGAGCCGGCCCCGGGCCTCCTCCAGCCGAAACCCGAACATATCAAGGAGGGCCGGGTTTGCAAAGAGGAGGTGGTTGCTCTTGCCGAAGATGGCGATCCCGTCGTTGGAGGACTCGATGGCGTCCATGAATAGGAGCATCTGCTCTTCCAGCCACCGGTCGTAGGAGATGTCGTGGCCGAAGGCGATCACCCGCTCGATCTCCCCCGTCCTGCTCCTGACGGCGCTCCACCCCCACTGGATCGCCATCGGCTCCCCCGTCCTGGTGACGACGGCCGCCTCCGTCTGCTCGGCGGGCTTCCCCTCGAAGATCGAGGAGACCGCCATCTCAAACCCCCGCCGATCGGCTCCGGCGACGAACCTCATGAAGAAGTTCTCTCCGAACGCCTCCTTCGCCGAGACCCCCGTCACCTTCTCAGCCCCCCGGTTGAAGAGGGTGATCCTCCCCCGGGGATCCAGACCGACGATGAAGAGGTCGGCGCCCTCGATGATCCCCCGGGAGAACTCCCGCTCGGACCGGATCTCCTCCTCCATCTTGGCGTACTCGGTGGTGTCCTGGGCGGTGATGACGATCCCGATCCCGTTCCCTTCCCCGTCCTCGAGCTTTATGCCGCTCCAGGATATCACCTTCTCCTCCCCCGACTTCGCCAAAATCCTCGTCCGGCGCCCTTCAGCCGTCAACCCCATCTCTATCTCGTCCAGGGTCTTGAGGAACTCCGACCTCTCCTCGCCGTCAGGGAAGAGGAGGGTCCAGACCTCCTCGTCCCCCAAAACCTCTTCGGCGGAGTAACCCAAGGCCTTCTCGGAGGCCCGGTTCCAGAGGAAGATCCTCCGATCTCGGTCGATGACGAATATCATGGGGCTTCCGATCTCGACGAGCTTTTCGCTCAGGTCCGCCAGCTGCTTTATGTTCTCCTCCACCCGCTTCCGCTCGGTTATGTCGACGATCGTCCCGCGGAGGCCGACGGGCCTCCCGTCGCGAATGATCGGCCTGGAGTAGACGATGAGGTGGAAGGTCGTCCCCTCCTTCCGCAGGCCAGTGTACTCGTAGGTGAAGACCTTATCATCGTGAAGACTTCGCTGGAAGTTCTTCATCATCTCTTCCCGGTCTTCGTAGGCGAAGACCTGGAAGATGTTTACGCCGACCTCCAGATCCTGCCGGTCGTATCCATAGAGCTCGAAGGCGGTCTGGTTGGCGAAGGTGACTTTGCCTGCGAGATCGCATTCGAAGATCGGCTGGGGGAGGGTGTCGGCCATCTCCCGGAACCTCCGCTCGCTCTCCGCCAGGGCCATCTCCATATTCTTCCGCTCGGTTATGTCCAGGGCAATCCCCTCAACGTGGGTCACGGCACCGGCTTCATCCCGGCTGATCCAGACGTTGCTCGCAAGCCATCGGACCTCCCCCGAGGAGGTGAGGACCCTGAACTCCTGGAAGAAGCTTCTGGATCCTTCCTCGATCTGCCTTCCGAGTTCGGAGACTACCAGCTCCAGATCTTCGGGATGGACCAGGTTTCTATCAAAGGAAGCGGCTCGGGAATAGAAGTCCTCGGGGGCGTACCCCAGTTGGCTGACGTTTTCGGATACGAACTCGACGGGGCCGCCGAAGGGAACCGCCTGGACGAAGGCGATGGCCGGGCTGCGGTTGACGATCCGCTCCAGCTCTTTTCGCTTCTCTGAGGCCTCCAGGATCGCCCGGTCCGTCTTCTTCTGCCAGGTGACGTCCTGCATCACCCCCGCCATCTTGATCGGCCTCCCCGATTCGTCCCTCTTGACGACGAGCCCCCGGTCGTGGACCCAGGCCTCGGCAGGGGCGGAGGTGGTCCTGTATTCCAGATCGAATAGGTCGGTCCTCCCCGCTGCGATCTCCCGGAGGGCTCTCTCGACGGAGGGGAGGTCCTCGGGATGGATCGACCTCTTCCAGGCCAGAACGTCGCTCTCTTCGGCGGGGGCGGTGCCGACGATCTCGGCGTACCGGCGGTTTCCGACGACCTCTCCCGTCGAAAGATCCCGGTTCCAGATGGCGAGATCCGCCCCCTCGACGGCGAGCTTGAGCCTCTCTTCGCTCTCCCGGAGGGCTTCCTCAGCCTTCTTCTGCTCTGTCACGTCCACCATGATCCCGTGGATCCCCCGGAGATGCCCCTCCAGGATGGGCCTGCCGTAGGTCCTGACGTGATGGACGCTGCCGTCTTTGGCGATGAACCTCAGCTCCGAGACCCGAAAGATCCCGTCGAGGGCGCTCTTAAGCCTCTCCTCCAGGTAACGTGAGTCTTCGGGGATGAGAAATTGGGAGACGTTCCGGCCCTGGACCTCCCCGGCGGGGTACCCGAATATCCTCTCGACGGAGGGGCTGATGTAAGCGATCTTGCCGGTGGTCTCTACGACGTAGATCACCCCGTCGACGTTCTCCACCAGACAGCGGTACCTCTCCAGGGACCTTCTGAGAGCCTCGTTAGCCTTGGCGAGCTCTTCACCCTCTCCCCAAGCCTCCTCCGCCGATCCGTCGAGCTCCTCGAGGGTGGCTGATAGCTCCTCAAGCCCCCGGCTGAGCCCCTCTATCGAGGGGCACTCCTCTTGGAGGAGGGCTCTCACCTGCCTTCGAGCCTTCTCCAACTCTTCTTTCAGGATATAGCGGGTCACGCCGTCTCCAACTCCGCAGAATGTTCGGGCCACACCCCGTCGATGAGAGGCGGGGGGTCCGGCCCCCTTCAATGGAGCCCCGAGGGAGAGGGATCCCAGGAGGCGGCTCCCCCCTCCATCGGCGCCGGGTCGGGATCTTGCTCAGATCTCTCACCATGTTATACCAGGATGGATATAACGATTTAGCATCGGATCTCCCCGCCGCCCCGACCCCGATCTATCGATCCATTAAAGCCTCCACCGCCTCTCCTCGGGAAAGCTTAAAGGAGAAAAAGCCGAAAATGGCGGCCATGGAGCCCCTTTCAGAGCTGGTGAGATCCCTCGGAGACGAGGATTACTTCAAGAGGCAGAGCGCCGCCTGGAGGCTGGTGGAGGCGGGGGGGGAGGCCATAGCGCCCCTCCTCGCGGCGCTTGGAGGCGACCCCGATCCCCAGGTGAGGTTCAAGGCCGCCTGGGCCCTCGGAAAGATAGGCGACGAGAGGGGCCTTGAGCCCCTCGCCCGGGCCCTCCTGGAGGACGAGGACCCGGCGGTGAGGGAGTGGGCGGCCTCGGCCCTGGAGGCGATCGGGGACCCCCGGGCCGTCCCCCCCCTTTCCCAGTCTCTGGCGACGGACCCGTCCCGAGAGGTGAGGCTCCGCTCCTCCCTCGCCCTCGGGGCCTTCGGCGCCGTCGAGGCCTTCGAGGATCTACTCCGGGAGGGGGACCTGGAGGCGAGGAGGATGGCGGTGGTGGGGGTCGGAAGGCTCCGGTCCGCCGGGTCGATGGAGCTCTTCGCCCCCCTCTCCGGGGACGCCGACCCCGAGCTCCGGAGGAGGGTCGCCTGGTCCCTGGGGGAGATGGGGGCCTCCGACGCTCTTCCTCTCCTCCTCCCGGCCCTGAAAGACGACGGCCCCGTCGTCAGGATGGAGGCGGCGAAGGCCGTGGCGAAGATCGGCGGGGCAGATGCCTGCAGGATGGCGGCGTCCCTCCTAGAAGACCCCGACCCCCGGGTGAGGCTCTCCGCCGTCACCTCCCTCGGGGAGATCGGCCTCGCCGAAGCCCTCGACCGGCTGGTGGAGGTCCTCTTCGGCGAGGACGACGAGGAGATCCGGGCCTGGGCCGCCTGGTCCCTGGGGGAGATCGGCGACAGGCGGGCGATCGAGCCCCTCCAGGAGGCGTGCGTGAAATGTCCGCCGAAGGTGAGGGAGAAGGCCCTCGACTCCCTGGAGGAGGTCTTCGGCATGGGGTGGGCTGCCGGGAAGAACGGCGGGGGAGGCGACCCCTGAGATGGGGTGGATGCCCCTCCCTGCCCCCTCCACGGCTGATCATCCCCGGCCCACCGTCACCTATTTTTCTTCTGCGGTCCCCTGAAGCCTGATGAATATAGAGTCTCTCGCGGCCGAGCTTCGCGGGTTTGTGGGGATAACCCGGAAGAAGGCCATCGGCGATCTCGTCGGCCACTTTCCTGTGGAGTCGGACCTGATCATAGCCTCCTTCGGGGAGGACGCGGCGGTCATCGACGACGGCGAGGAGGTGATGCTCCTAGCCGCCGACGGGATCTGGTCGAGGCTCCTGGAGGCCGACGCCGAGTGGGCCGGCTACTGCGCCGTCCTCGTCAACGTCCATGACATCGCGGCGATGGGGGGGTGGCCCGTCGCCATGGTGGACGTCCTCTCCGCCGGATCCTCCGACCTCGCCGAGGCGGTCCTCTCCGGGATGAGGAAGGGGATAGAGAAGTTCAAGGTCCCGATCGTGGGGGGTCACCTCCATCCGGACACCCCCTACAGCGCCCTGGACGTGGCGATCCTCGGGAAGGCGAAGAAGGGGGCGGTGATCCTCAGCTCTTCGGCGAAACCAGGCGACTCCGTCGTCGTGGGGATCGACCTCGACGGGAGGGTCCACCCGAGCTTCGCCATCAACTGGGACAGCACCAGCTTCAAGTCGGGGGAGATCCTCCTCCGGCAGCTCGGGTCGATGCGGGAGCTGGCGGAGCGGGGGCTGGTGACGGCGGGAAAAGACATCAGCAACCCGGGGATGCTGGGAACCCTGGGGATGCTCCTGGAGTCGAGCCGGGCGGGGGCGGTCGTCGACCTCGAAAAAATCCCCAAGCCCGAGGGGATGGAGATGGTCGTCTGGCAGAAGATGTACCCCGGCATGGGGTTCGTCGTGACCGCCCCGGCCGCGAAGGCCGAAGAGGTCGCCGGGATCTTCCGGGGCCGGGGGCTCACCTCTGCCGTCATCGGGAGGGTGACGGAGGAGCGGCGCCTCCTCATAGAGTCCGGTTCGGAGAAGGCCGTCCTCTTCAATTTTGAGGCCGAGACGATCACGGGGATCAGGTGATCTTGTGGACGGGGGGTTCGTCGACCGGCTGGAGCGGGCCGCCCGGGGCCGTCGCGCGAGGATAGCCATAGGGGTCTCCGGCGGTGGACCCGAGCTCATCGCAGGGATCGAGGAGGCGAGAGATTACGCCGAGATCGTCCTGGTGGGAGACCCCGGCCCCGACTGCGACCTCGGCCATTCCGAGCTGGTCCGGACCGACGATCCGGCCTCGGAGCTGGTCAGGCTCCTGGAGGAGGGGGAGGTCGACGGGGCGGTGAGGGGGAACTTATCCGCCACCAAGGTCGTGAGGAAGATCGGAAGAACCTTCGAGGTGAGGGTGAGACGCCTCTCGCTCCTCGCCCTCCCCGACTGGTCCTTCTTCCTCGCCCCGGTGGGGATCGACGAGGGGGACTCCATCTCCGACCGGCTCAGCCTCGCCGTCCTCGGCGCCGGGTACATCAGGGCCGTGGACCTCGAGACCGAGCCCAGGGTCTCGATCCTCTCCGGAGGAAGGCTGGAGGACCTGGGGCGGAGCGACCGGGTCGACAGGACCCTCGCCGAGGGGGAATTGGTGGCGAGGCTCGCCCGGGACGCCGGGGTCCGGGCGGTCCACCGGGGCATCCTCATCGAGACCTGCCGCGGCGACGACCTGATCGTCGCCCCCGACGGGATCTCCGGAAACCTCGTATTCCGGACCCTGATGCTAGTCTCCGGGGCGAAAGGCTTCGGCGCCCCCGTCATCATGGACCCGGTCTTCGTCGACTCCAGCCGGGCGAGGAAAAGCTTCGTCGGGCCGATAGCCCTCGCCAGCGCCCTGGTGGCGATGAAAGGGCGTTGAGGTCCCATGAGCCAGAAAACGGACCAATGATCTCCTCGGTAATTCGCAGGAAAAAAGGGTCGGGGTGATCCGGCCACCCCATCTATATCAACAGATCAGCCGGATATGACCCCGAGGACCTTCAGGGGATGGACCCCGGCGCCCTGGAGGGCGAGGAGCTCGTCGTTGTTTGCGAGGCTGAACTCCTTGATCGTCGAGACGAAATCCTCGGGGGAGTCGGCGGCGTCCATCAGGACGATGTCCTCCTTCAGCCGGTAGGCCCAGCTCGGCCAGGTCTCGATGTTGCTCATGTTCCCGGCCTTGTCGAAGTCGAAGCCGAGGACGAGGCCGTCACCGGATTTGGAGGCCGCATCCCATCGGATGAAGATGCCGGCGACCCTGGTCCCGTACTTCTCCGTCAGGGCAGCCGTCTCGTCGGCGGTGAGGTACTTGACGAAGAGGCCGCTCTTTCCGGGGGTGCAGTCCCAGGCCACCTGGAAGTAGTCGTCCTTGCACCAGTTGGGGCAGGCTATGACCTTGTAGCTCTGGTTGGCGGGGTCCTCGATGGGAAGGGTCTCCTCCATGTACTTCGCGAGCAAGAAGCCGCTGGAGACCCCGGGGCAGATGTGGTCGTGGAGCTCAACCGCCTTCATGAAGACGTAAGGCGTATTCTCGTGGGCCCAGACGTTGGCGATGGGCATCATGTGGCTGAAGTTGCCCGGCTCCCAGGCGGAGACGTTGGCGAGGACCGTCTCGGCGTCGATCTTCTCCTTATCCTGGATCTCGAAGCCGGATCCGTCGGCGTTCACCTTCATGTAGACCGCCTCCCCCGTATTGCTGTTATAGAAGCCGAACCAGAGGGGCTTCCAGGGGGGGGAGAGGATGTTGATCAGGTTCTCCTTTCCCGGACTAGAGCCGGTCGTCTCCATCACAGCGTCGAGGCAGAGATCGGTCGTCTGGCCGTCGATCACCGGGTATCCGGCGTTGGTGAGGGTGAGGACGTTGGAGTCCCCCTTCACAAACCCCAGCTCCGCCATGGCGTACTCTGCGGCGTCTGCGCCGAGCTGGTACATATCCACCCCTTCGGCCATGGCCATCCCCGGGACCAGGGCCAGAAGGAGGAGGGTCGTCGCTATAATTCGATCCATCTTCATATTATCAACTCGTCTGTCTTGCATTTTCATCTTCGAATCTGTAATACGCAAGACGCGAAGAGTAGTACGAAATTATTTATAACAATTTTGGTTGAAATTCATACTAAATAGATATCAGTTTTAGATCAGATGACGCCATCGGCGATCTTTTTCAACTGAATAATGGCAGAAGAGGGGCGCTGGTTACGAGGAGGCTCTGCCCTCGGAGACAGCGCCCCAACTGGATGGAGGGCATTGGCCTATGGAGGGATGCCGTGTCTGAGGAGGTCACGTCCTGTCGGAGTCAGTGCACCCCATCGGCATGAACATCTTAATTAGTAATAAGTATTTCGGTTAAAATCATACAAAGACGGGGCAAGACTCCTCCAAAATGGACCGTCATCTGCAACCTCACCCCTTCAGGTCGCTGATTTCTTATACGAAATCGGATCAACCGTAATACAATGACGGAATTAAACGAAGCGGCGTGTTATCCTTCCCGGAGCGGCCGGGGATGACCCTGGCGATCGAGACCTCAGGGCTGACCAAGACCTACAACGGCGGGACGAAGGCCCTGGACGGGGTCGACCTTTCGGTCGATCAGGCGGAGGTCTTCGCCTTCCTCGGCCCCAACGGCTCGGGGAAGACGACCCTGATGAGGATTCTGACGACCCAGTTTCGGCCGACCTCCGGCGAGGCGCGGGCCTTCGGCCTCGACGTCGTCCGCCGCGGCGCGGAGGTTCGGAGGATGATCGGCTACGTCCCCCAGGAGACCTCCGTCTGGCTCGACATCACCGGCCGCGAGAACCTCCTCGTCTACTCCAAGATCTACGGCGTCCCCAAGGACCGGAGGAAGAAGAGCATCGAGGACGCCATCTGCGCGATGGGGCTGGAGGAGGTGGCAGAACGGATGGTCAAGACCTACTCCGGGGGGATGACGAGAAGGCTCGAGATCGCCGCCGCCCTCCTGGTCAAGCCGAGGATCCTCTTCCTCGACGAGCCGACGATCGGCCTGGACCCCTCGGCGAGGAAGGCGGTCTGGGAGAGCCTCACCGCCTTCAAGCGGGAGTGCGGGACGACAGTCTTCTTCAATACCCACTACATGGACGAGGCGGACCATTACTCCGACGAGATCGCGATCATCAGCCGCGGGAGGATCGTGAAGTCCGGGACTCCGGGGGAGCTGAAGCGCTCCCTCCACGGCGAGATCCTACAGCTCCGATTCAGCTCAAACCACCACCAGAACCAGAACCACAACGGCTTCGATGAACGGGCCCTCGGGAGGATCAGGGATCTGGATCTCGTCCGGGACGCTGCCCTCTGCGGCTCGCGGCTGGACGTCTTCGTCGAGGACGGGGAGAGGGCGCTTCCCCTGGTCATCGAGGCTCTGAGGTCGGAGGGGGTCACTTTCGAGAGGATATCGACGGCGAGGCCGACCCTCGACGACGTCTTCCTGAGGTACGCCGGCCCCCTCAGCTCCGGGAGGGGTGGAGATGGGCGATAGAGCCGGATTCGTAGCCGCATTCGCGCCCGCCGAGGTGTTCCGTCGATGACCTCCACCGCCGAGGACTCCCTCCGGGAGATGTTCGCCATGATCGAGCTGGAGATGCGGAGGCTGCGGCACGATCGGACCGAGATCTACACGAGAGCGATCCAGCCGATCCTCTGGCTTGCGGTCTTCGGGTCGGTGATGAGCGAGGTGAGGGGGATTCCCACCGGCGGCATCCCCTACATCGACTACATCACCCCCGGCGTCCTCCTCCAGTCGACGATCTTCGTCTCGGTCTTCTACGGCCTCACCATCGTCTGGGAGAGGGAGACGGGAATCCTCAAGCGCCTCCTCGTCGCCCCGGCCTCCAGGTCGGCGACCGTCATAGGCAGATCGATCGCCTCCGGCGTCCGGGCCGTCGTCCAGGCCCTCATCATCTTCCCGGTGGCGATCCTTCTGGGGGTGAAGTTCGTCCCCAATCCCGTCTACATCGTCGCCGCCTTCATCGTCCTCTTCCTCGTCTCGGGGGGGTTTGCGGCGATCTCGATCTTCGTCGCCTCCCTGATGAAGACCCGGGAGCGGTTCATGGGCCTCGGCCAGGCCCTGATCATGCCCCTCTTCTTCGCCAGCAACGCCCTCTACCCCATCGAGCTGATGCCGCCCGCCCTCCAGTACGTCGCCCTGGTCAACCCCCTCACCTACGCCGTCGACGCCGTCCGGGGCCTTTTGATCAGCGGCGATCTCTCAAACCTCGCCGTCGACGTCGCCGCCATCCTCGTCTTCGATGTCTTGATATTCGCGGTGGCGTCGGTCAGCTTCAAGAAGATCATAGAATGAGGGTCTGAGTAAAAGAGATCGCGCAGCTTCGCCCCGGCGGCGCCGGGCGGGCGGCGCGGCCCCCACTACGCCCCCATCTCCCCGTCGGGCGAGAACTCGTCGAGCAGGGCGGCGAAGCGGGGGTCGTCCCGGATGAACTCGAAGTCGGGGTCCCGGCGCGCCCAATCCGCAGTTTCCTCCTTATTCTCCAGGGCGGTCCTGAGCAGCGCAAGGGCGGCATCGGGGCTGCCGCAGACCGCCTCGAAGCAGGCGCGGTTGTATTCGCTCTCCGTCTCGATGAGATCGCGGGCGGCTTTGCAGGCTTCGATGCTATCGGCTTCTCGGCCGAGCTTGCGGTAGAGGCGGACGAGAGCTATATATGTGATTGCGTCTTTTGGATCATGTTCAATCGCTTTTTCGTAGGCATCAAGAGCGTCTTCCATCCGGCCAAGACTACCGAGAGCTACGCCCTTGTTGGACCATGCCATGGCTAATTTTGGATCGAGTTCGATTGCCCTGTCTAAAGCCTCGATCGCCTCTTCAGCCCGGTCAAGATCATAGAGAACTGAGCCCTTGTTGTTCCATGCCATGGCTAATTTTGGATTAAGATTAACCGCTTTTTCGCTGGCTTCAAGTGACTCTTTTATCCGTCCCATTTGGGCTAGAGCCGAGGACTTGTTTGTCCATGCTTCAGCAGCTTGAGGATCAAATTCTATTGCCTTTTCGCTGGCCTTAAGCGACTCTTCAATCCGGCCCAGGTAGTAGAGTGCATATCCATTGTTTGCCCATGCTGCAGCATCTTCTGGATCAGTTTCGATTGCCTTTTCGAAGGCTTTAAGAGCCTCATCCTTCCGGCCTAGGTCGTCGAGTGCTAAGCCCATATTGAACCACGATCTTGCGGCTTGTGGATCAAGTTCTATCGCCTTGTCTAAGCATTCTAAAGATTTATCTATTTGTCCCAACATACGATAAGCTTCGGCGAGATTTTCATAAGTCGAAGCTGTAGTTGGATTTAACTTCAATAGTTTGCTGGATAGCTGGATAACCTTTCGGTATTGCGTTTTAAACAGAAAAACCTGAATTAGTCTATCATAATTTAATATAATACCCTTTTCATCATTTAATAGCTCTTTTATATGCATTGATTTTCTTGAGTAGTCATCACCCTTATCTAAATCGTCCAACTTATAATAAGAAACAGCAATGTCCATAAATATTTCAGATTTATTATAGTCATCTGTTATAGTTCCTAGCATATATTCATCTAGCTTTATCCTATCTCTTATGGCATCCGCATCGATCTTCTCTTCAAAGATTGGTAATTTATAATAAACAGGCTTTGACTCTGAGAAAATCGGTTTCGTCTCAATCTTTCCTTTCGATTTGAGGTTATACGTCCTACTTCTGTATCGATATAAGTCAGGAGCATGTTTCTGTATCTCTCTTATCTCGTATTCGCTTACAGCCATTAAAACGGGTCTCTTGATTTGATACAAAAGGTCTCGATGTAAATTCAAGTATCCTAGCACTGCGGGAAATTGACTTGAGAGCCCATAAATCAGATAAACCGCGTTACCGGGTGTGTCTTTCCAATCAACCAGCATTTGGAGCAGGTTGCCGTTGTCTCTGAGGTCAATCAAACGTACGTCAAAATTATTCGATTTTAGAAGCTGACTTAACCCGTCTCGATCTTCTGTGATGCCAAAGATCAAGCTGTTCTTACCCTTAGCCAGCTTCAGCTCATTTAATAATTCTCTTGATGGCAGGGTGGATGTCATACCAGGCCTCACCGTTCGAGTATTCGAGTATCGCAAGGCTGAAGAGCAGATCCTGGAATTTTTCTCCGCCAACTTTGCCTTTCGTTTTCATCACTTCTTTTAAAATCTCTATGTCCTGAGGATTGAGAATCCTGATATAATCGTTCTTGGTATCTGCGATGGCCTGCTCTACATCTGATAACTCTATGCTGCGCCTGCCATCGGTATCTGCGATATTCCCCGCAGATCTTATTATCCTTATAAACTCCGTCATAACTCCTGCGGAGTACTTGACGGCCAGGTTCAGAGCATCTTTTGATATCAGAGACTCGTCCATCCTCTTTAGAGCGACCTGCTTCATAAGATCGCATCCTTCAGGATCCAGCTCACCGTTCCTATTATAGATATTTATATTGCCAAGGTCTATACGACCGTCAAAATACTGAAGGACGATCTGCCTTATCTTATTGGAGAATAGAAGAGGTTGGGGAATCGTGTAGATAATCCTGCAGATCGGCGACGTCAGCTCAGCACCATGCTTGTAGAACAGCTCTTCTCCCTTCTCCAGATTCACCTTATCGAGGTCGTCGATTATGACGAGGATGTTCTTATCGAGTTTCTCTTCAGCCTCAATTATTATCTTATTCACAGCATATATCAGGTCGCTGAGCTGTGGCTGTATGACCTTCCTTGTAACTTCTCTTGTGGAAGCTTCGGTCTTCATCTTCCCTGTGATATTAAATACGAACGCAGCGAAGCCGGCCTTCGCTTCGGCGCTCAATCCATAACTCTTCTCATTTTCTATCACTTTTTCAGACCACGAATCGAGGTAATCGCTCAACTTGCTGCTCAATTCGACATTTTCAGAGACTCTTTCATAAATCTCTGCAGCGATGATGAGCAAAATATCTGAATATTCTATATCATATAAATTCAGCTTGTCCCTTATTGAGAAGGGGACTATGAGGAGATCATCCTCCAAAATCTCGGATAACCTGTTAAGTTCTGTGCTCTTGCCGTTTCCCCTGCTTCCTACAAAAAGGTACTTCAGCGGCCTTCCGCTCGATCGGAGTGCATTTGCATGCCTATCTATTGGACTCTCTCTCCTCACGTAATATTCTTTGAGCGTCTCCCCAGACAGCGCCTCTTGAGGGTCGAATATGTCATAAATCTCTGATAGGGATTTTGCTTTCATGCTCTCCACAAGCTCCTATTTTGCTGCATTATTCTTTATTAAATTTTCCACGCGATTGTTTCGAAATTTCGTGGCCTTCTAACACCTCCCTCACCCTCCCCCGAAACTCCGCGACGCTCCCCGAGTTCTCGATCCTCAAATCCGCCGCCCGGATCGCCTCCCCCATCCCCCAGGAGAGCTCCCGGGCGTCCCGGTCCGCCACCGCCTTCGCGAGGTCGCAGTCATTTGCGTCGTCGGACCTCCCCCGGGAGGCGATCCGGGCGAGGCGGATCTCGTCGGGTACGTACACCTCGATGAGCGAAAAGCCGTTCGAGCTTCTCCGAAAGAGGTCCACCTCGGATCTGCTCCTGATCCCCTCGACGACGACGACGGGGGCGCCGGTGGCCCGGATCTTCGCGAGGCACCTGGCCGCGATGGCGTCGGGGCCCTCCCTCTCCCGGAGATCGTTTCCTACGGCCCCGAGGTTTCTGTCGGTGGGGGGAAGGCCGCAGGCCGCCGCCTCCTCCCGGATGACGTCGCCCATGACGACGACGGGTATCTTCATCTCCCGCGCCACCTCTGCGGCCGCCGACTTCCCGGAGCCGGGCATCCCCACAAATCCCACGATCTTCATCCTCTTCCGTCTCCGTCTCGATCTTCAGCGTCCTCGTCCTTCCTCAAGGGATCGCTCGATTTCAACCTTTCTGAGCCGCCGGGGGAGGCGGGCCGGGGGTGGAGCTTTCGGAGCTGGCAGATCTGGAAGAGCTCCGTCTGGTACGGCCGGGACCTGTAAGATAGGGGCCCCTTCTTTATGGTGGTGTCGAGGCCGAACCGCTCCTTCATCGTCGTGGAGATATATGTGAGCAATTTTATAGGAACGGGGTCGAAGGGCTTCTCGCAGTCGCTCGGGAGCCCCTGCTGGAGGGTGTACGAACTGATCCCAAGGTCCCTGAGGAACCCCCCGATCTCCAGGAGCCGGTCCAGAGAGGGCATGTTGGGAAAGACCGTCGTCCTCACCTCCAGGGGGACCCCCGCCTCCAGGCAGAGCCGGAGGCTCTCGGCCACCCGGGGGGCTACGTCCCTTTGGCCGGTGGCCGCCGCATACTCGGGGTCTCGCAGCGCCTCCTTGACGTCCAGGAAGACCATATCCACCAGCCCGTCCTCGATAAGCGAGGCGAGCCGGTCCGGGAAGCGGCCGCTGGTCTCTACGCCCACTTTCAGTCCCATATTTTTTGAGTGAATGGCGATCTCCCGCGATGCCTTCAGCTGGACGAGGGGCTCGCCGCCGGATAGGATCACAGCGCTGATGAAGGGCCCCGCCTCGTCGATCCTGCTTTTTATATCCGCCAGCTCCTCGAAGCTCTCCCCGGTCTGCAGGAGCGCGTTGTGGCAGTGGGGGCAGCGGAGGGGGCAGCCCCTCATGAAGATGACGGCGGCGGCTGCGCCGGTCCAGTCGAGGGTCGAGAGGGGGACGATCCCCCCGAGGTTCACTTTCATCGGTAATCCTTCAGGGGGGCGATATCGAGCTCGATCTTCCTCTGAGGGTAGAGGGCGAGGCGGGCCGCCACAAAGGTCGTCTTCCGGAAATCTACCATCTCCCTCCTCCTTCTCTTTCTTCTCCTTCTCCTCCTCCATCGGCCCGGATCTGGGCGATCACCTTCCCGGCGATCTTCGGCCCGAGGATCTCTGCGAGGTCCGCGGCCTTCGCCTCCTTCAGCCTCTCGATGCTGGTATAGCCGGCCCGGTGGAGCTTTCTCGCCCTCACCCGCCCGACCCCCTTCAGGTCGAGAAGGCCGAGAAGGTCGGGGCCGGCGCCGTAGTGGACCCTCTTCTCGAGCTGGTATATCCTGAAGGTCGCGCCCAGGTCCAGGTGCTCGGAGAGCCTCCCCGCCGAGTGGATCAGCCACTCCGCCGTCTCTGCGACGCGCCTTATATCGCCGGGGCCGACCCGGAACCGGTCGGCGATCCTCTCCTCCTCCGATTCGGAGATCCACTCCAGGAGGAGGGCGGCGGTCTTCGCCTCCCTCATCATCCAGTCGTAGTTCTCCTCGCGGCAGAGCTCGCATGCGTGCTCGTCGATGAAATCCTCGACCCAGCCGTCGGAGGATTGGACGTAGAGGGTGTCCATGTCGGGGGTCATGGTGATCATGTGGAGGAGGGTTAGGTCGGTGATCTTCGTCTTCTCCTTCGCCCGGAGGTTCTCGACGACGATCCTGGCGGAGAGGGGGTCGATGTACAGCCGCGAGACGAGCTCCCCCAGGGGGGTGGGCCGCAGGTCCGCCTCCAACATGCCGCCCTCGATCAGAAACTCCAGGACCCGCTCCATCGTCGCCTCCAGGTGCCAGGCCTCCTGCTGGCTGGCGTAGAAGGTGGAGTCGACGAACCTCTTCAGCTCCTCCTCATCCTTTGCAAAGCCCGTCGCCACCGTCGAGAGTAGGTGGGTCCGGAGCGCCGGCTCCATGGCGAGCTTCGAGAAGATCTCCTCCGGCTCCCCCAGGACGTAATGGTCCAGAAGGTCCCTCACCTCTGCCTCGTTCTTCGCCATCAGGAGGGCCTCCCCCCGAGGGTCGAGGCCGGGCCTGCCGGCTCTGCCCGCCATCTGCCGGTACTCCATCACCGGTATCGGGACCATGCCCCGGGAGCCCTCGTACCGCCGGTAGCTCTTTATCAGGACCCTCCTCGCGGGGAGGTTCAGCCCCGCGGCGAGGGTCGGGGTGGAGGCTATCGCCTTGATCGATCCGGACCTGAAGCCCCCCTCGACGACCGCCCTCTGCTCGGCGAGGAGGCCGGCGTGGTGGAAGGCGACGCCGGACCTGACGCAGTCGGCGAGCCGCCTTCCTGTTTCAGTATCGCCGGTGGCGAGGATCTTCTCAGAGAGGCGGGATGCGGCCTTCCCTTCGATCGCTTCAGCGACCACCTTTGCGAGCTTCGTCGCCGTCGCCTCGGCGTTCCGCCTGCTGCTATCGAAGATCAGGATCTGACCCCCCTCGCCGATCGTATCCTTGACGAGGTCTATGAGGTCGTCGCGCCGGCGAGAGAGGGGGACCTCCTCCCCAGGAAAGTGGAGGACGCCGTCGCAGATCACCCCCTCCTTCAGCTCCACCGGCCTCCAGCGGCTCTCCACCAGCTCGGCTTTGAGCCAGGCCGCCACCTCCCGGGCGTTGGCGACCGTCGCGGAGAGCCCCAGGATCTGCATCTGAGGGTTGAGCCTCAAAAGCTTGGTTATCGTCATCTCCAGGGTCGGGCCCCGGTTCGGGGAGTCGAGGAGGTGGATCTCGTCGACGACCAGGACCGATAGGTCCCGGATCCACCGGGCTCCGTTCCTGATGAGGGAGTCGGCCTTCTCCGAGGTGGCGACGATGATATGGTTTCTTCCCAGGTACTCGTCCCGCCGCTCCATATCGCCGCTGGAGACCCCCACCTTCACCCCCAGGGGGGAGAACCGCGAGAAGGCGGCGTGCTTCTCCGAGGCGAGGGCCCGGAGGGGGACGATGTAGAGGGACCGGCCCCCGGAGAGGGCGGCCCTCAGCATCGCCAGCTCCGCCATCATCGTCTTTCCCGCGGCCGTCGGGACAGAGACGAGGATGCTCTTCCCCTCCAAAAGCCCCTTCTCCACCGCCTCGGCCTGGGGGGGATAGAGCTCCCTTATCCCCTCATTCTGATAAAGTTCCGCCACCTCCCGGGGGAGCCAGGAGGTCAGATCTTCCATCTCGAGCATCGACTCCTCTAATCTTATATACAACGTGACTGTTACTATCAGCGAACCGACGCTGCCCAGCGATCCCGGTCCGAACCCGGCGAGGGCGGCATCGTGGATCTATACCACCATTGGAGATCATCTCATGTACTCTGATCGGATAAAATCCCTCCCACCGTATCCCTTCGCCGCCATCGACAGGGCGAAGATTGCGGCCCAGAAGAGGGGGGTGGACGTCATCAACCTGGGGGTCGGAGACCCTGACCTGCCCACCCCCCAAATAATCATCGATAGCCTTTGCCGGGCGGCCGCCGACCCCAGAAACCACCAGTACCCCTCCTATGAGGGGAAGATCGAGTTCCGGACGGCCGTTGCCGAGTGGTATAAGGAGACCTTCAAAGTCGACCTCGACCCGGAGTCGGAGGTCCTCGCCCTCATCGGATCGAAGGAGGGGATAGCCCACGCCCCCCTAGCCTTCTTGAACCCCGGAAACCTCGCCCTCGTCCCCGATCCGGCTTACCCGGTCTACAAGACCGCCGTCGAGTTTGCGGGAGGGGTCCCCGTCATCCTCCCCCTCAAGAGGGAGAACGGGTTTCTCCCGGACCTGGACTCCATCCCCTCCGACGTCGCCCGAAAGGCGAGGCTGATCTTTCTCAACTACCCCAACAACCCGACGGGGGCCTGCGCCGACCTCAAATTCTTCAAGAGGCTCGTCGACTTCGCCGCCGATAATAACCTGATCGTCCTCCACGACAACCCCTACTCCGAGGTCTACTTCGGCGATGAGAGGCCTCCATCGATCCTGGAGGTGGAGGGGGCCCGGGAGGTGGCGGTCGAGTTTCACTCCCTCTCCAAGACCTGCAACATGACCGGCTGGAGGGTCGGCTTCGTCGTCGGAGACCGGGAGATCGTCGCCGGGATCGGGAACGTCAAGAGCAACATAGACTCCGGCAACTTCGGGGCGGTCCAGGACGCGGGGATAGTCGCCCTGAAGAACGCCCAAAAGATCGCCGCCGATATGAGAAAGACCTACCAGGAGCGGGTGGAGCTCCTTTACGCTGGCCTCAAGAAGATCGGCCTGGAGGTCGAGAAGCCGGAGGCGACCTTCTACCTCTGGGCCTGGACCGGGGGCCGGTCGAAGGACTATACGAGGAAGCTGATCGATCAGCTCGGCATAGTCGCGACCCCGGGCGTCGGCTTCGGCGACTACGGCGAGGGTTACGTTCGGTTCTCGGTCACCCAGCCGACGGATAGGATCGCCGAGGCGGTCGAGAGGATGGAGAGGATGGTGGCGGAGGAGAAGAGCCTCTGACCCTGGAGGAGATGAATTTGCTCGAAGATTACAGGGCTGCATCGATTGAAGCGAAGTGGCAGCAGAAGTGGTCCGAGGCGGGGGTCTTCTCGGCGGAGCCATCGGAGAAGGAGAAGTTCTTCATAACGATACCCTACCCCTATCTGAACGGAAACCTCCACGCCGGCCACACCAGGACCTTCACCATCGGCGACGTCGTCGCTAGGTATCGAAGGATGAGGGGTGAGAACGTCCTCTTCCCCATGGGCTTTCACGTCACCGGAACTCCCATCGTCGGCCTCAGCGAGCTTGTAAAGAACCGCGACCCGGAGATAGAGAAGGTCTACACCCAGCACCACGACATACCGCTGGAGGTCTTCGCAACCCTCACGACCCCCCAGGCGATCGTCGACTACTTCAGGAGGGAGTCGAAGGCGGCGATGGAGTCGATCGGCTACTCCATCGACTGGAGGCGGGAGTTCACCACGACCGACCCCGCCTACAAGAAGTTCATCGAGTGGCAGTACTTCATCCTCCGGGGCCTCGGCTATGTCTCCAAGGGGAGCCACCCCGTCAGGTGGTGTCCCAACGACGAGAACCCCGTAGAGGACCACGACATCCTCAAGGGGGAGGAGGCGACGATCATAGACTTCGCCCTGATCAAGTTCAGGTTCGATGGCAAGATCCTCCCCTGCGCCACCTTGCGCCCCGAGACGGTCTTCGGGGTGACGAACCTCTGGGTCAACCCCGAGGTCGTCCACGCCGTGGCGAGGGTCGGCGACGAGACCTGGATCGTCAGCCAGGAGGCGTTCGAGAAGCTGACCTTCACCGATAGGACGGTGGAGCGGATCGGCGAGGTTGTGGGCGGCGACCTCATCGGCAAAAAAGTTAAAAATCCCCTCACGGGGGCCGAGGTCCTGATCCTCCCCGCCTCCTTCGTCGATCCTGACAACGGGAGCGGGATCGTCATGTCCGTCCCCGCCCACGCCCCCTACGACTACCTCGCCCTCAAAGACCTCTACGGCCGGGACCTCAGCGGCTACGGGATCACCGAAGACCTCCGCAAAATCGAGTTCATCTCCCTCATCGAGGTCCCAGACTACGGAGAGTTTCCGGCCGTCGAGGTCGCCGAAGAGCTCGGCGTCGTAGACCAGAACGACCCCCGGGCCGAGGAGGCGACGAAGCTCGTCTACCGGCGGGAGTTTCACCACGGCGTCCTCAAGGAGAGGACCGGCAAGTACGCCGGGACCGCCGTCTCCAAGATCAAGGACGTCCTCCTCGCCGACCTCATCGCTGGAAACGTCGCCGAGGTCTTCTACGAGTTCAGCGAGACCCCCGTGATCTGCCGGTGCGGGACCCGGTGCGTCGTAAAGATGGTGAGAGACCAGTGGTTCCTCAACTACTCCGACCCCCAGTGGAAGGGGCGGGTAAGCCAGTGTCTCGCCCAGATGCGGCTCATCCCCGAGGAGATCAGGACGGAGTTTGAGAACAAGGTCGACTGGCTGAAGGACAAGGCCTGCGCCCGGAGGAAGGGGCTGGGGACTAACCTCCCCTGGGACCAGGAGTGGCTGATCGAATCTTTGGGCGACTCCACCATCTACATGTCCTACTACATCCTGGCGAAGTACGTAAACGCCGGCCTTGCGATCGACAACCTCGTCCCCGAGTTCTTCGACTTCATATTCCTCGGGAAGGGAGACGCCGCCGCCGTCGCCGACCTCACCGGGATGCCCGAGGAGACGGTCAAAAGGATCAGAGAGGACTTCGTCTACTGGTACCCCGTCGACCTCCGCTCCTCCGGAAAAGACCTCGTCGCAAACCACCTCCTCTTCTTCCTCTACCACCACGTCGCCATATACCCGCCCTCCCTCTGGCCGAGGGCGATGGCCGTCAACGGCTTCGTCTCCCTGGAGGGGAAGAAGATGTCCAAGTCCAAGGGGCCCCTCCTCACCCTCCGGCGGGCCGTCGAGGCCAACGGCGCCGACGTCACCAGGCTCTACATCCTCTCCAACGCCGAGCATACCCAGGACGCCGACTGGCGAAACGACGGCGTCGAGGCGACGAGGCAGCAGGTGGTCCGGTTCTACAACCTGGCGAGGGAGATAATCAATGATCAGGAGATAGACGAGCTTGCAGACCCTGAGCTGATCGACCGGTGGATGGAGAGCCAGCTTCAGAAGAGGATCATCGAGACGACGGAGGCGCTGGAGGCGGTCCAGACCCGGCGGGCGGTCCAGAGCGCCTTTTACCACATGATCAACGACCTCCGCTGGTACCAGAGGCGGGGAGGCAAAAACCGCCTCCGTTCGGTCCTGGACGTCTGGGTGAGGCTGATGGCGCCCTTCACGCCCCACGTCTGCGAGGAGATCTGGGAGGAGATGGCCGGCGTAGAGGCGAAGGCCTTCGGGAAGGACGCGTACATCTCCCGGGCCCGGTGGCCTGAGGCGGCCCCCGAGAAGATCGATGCCGGGGCGGAGATGGCCGAGGATCTCCTCGGGCGGACCCTATCCGACGTCGAGGAGATCCTCCGGGTGACGAGCAGAAAGCCCGAGCGGATCACCCTCTTCACCACGCCGGCCTGGAAGAGGGCGATGCTGAAGGCGGCCCTGGAAGAGAAGGAGGCGGGAAGCCTGGACGTCGGATCGATCATGAAGAAGGCGATGGCCCTTCCGGAGGTCGCAAGCCACAAGAAGGAGGCGCCCAAGTACGCCCAGAGGCTGATGAAGGGGGCCCACGCATTGAACTCCGACCCCCTCCAGATCGACGAGTTTGAGACCCTCTCCCGGGAGCGGAGGTACCTGGAGCGGACCTTCGGCTGCCCGGTCGATGTCCTCTCGGCGGACGAGCCGGGCGAGGACCCGATGAATAAGAGCAGGAACGCGGAGCCGGGGCGGCCCGCGATCTTCATCGAGTGAAGATCGAGGAGAGAGAAGGAAGGGAAGGCGAGAGGCTCCGGGCCGGCTGGGAATCCGGAGCCCAAGGGAATTTTTATAGGATATTCTGCAAATCTTCCAGGTGGGGCAGTACCTTTGACTATGCGGCGGAACGAATTTCTGATCTCCTGGAGGTTATGCCATGAAAGGCGGTAGAAGGGTTCTCATCGTCGTGGATGTACAGAACGACTTCTGTCCAGGAGGAGCCCTCCAGATCAAAGATGGCGACTCGATAATCCCTCTCATAAACGGGATTATGGAGAGATTCGACCTCGTGGTCGCCACTCAGGACTGGCATCCTAAAAATCAGGTATCCTTTGCTTCAAACAATCCAGGAAAAAATATATACGATCAGATCAATATTAGCGGAATTGCTCAGACCCTCTGGCCCGATCATTGCATACAGGGGACGAAGGGGGCTGAATTTCATGACGACCTAGATTTAAGTAAGTTCTCTCTGATATTGAGAAAAGGGATGAATCCCCTGGTCGATTCATATTCTGCATTTATTGAAAACGACAGAAATACTGAAACCGGTCTTGCTGGCTACCTGAAGGCCCTGAAGGTACGAGAGATATTCATCTGCGGGCTCGCCACAGATTACTGCGTCTATTACTCAGCCATGGATTCTCTTCGATATGGATTCAGATGCAATGTGATAATCGACGCCACGCGGGGGGTGGATCTGCCGAAGGGAAGCATCGGTGCCGTCGTTTCAGAGATGAAAGATAAAGGAATATCGGTGATAAGCTCTGATGATCTATTATAATAAATTGGGGAGTTGACCCCCCCCCCCACCTGCCATGATTCAAAATGCCCTCGACGAATGGATCCTGAATAAGGCGACCCCGTTCTCCCTCGATCCGTCCAGCCTCAACGACGCCATCGACCGGATCGTCGCCAGCCTCGATCCGTCGGTGGAGCTCCTCGGCTTCGGCGAGCCAGAATTCAGGACCCTGGAGGCGAGGCTCGCCGCGGCGTCGGGGCCGGGGCTCTTCATCCCTACCCACCGGAGCCAGGGGCTTTCGGCCTCAGAGATCGAGGCTCTCCCGATCCGGTCGGGGAGCAGAAAAAATCCGACCTACTTCCCGCTGACACCTCAGAGCCTCGCCGACTTCGACGCGCTGGCCTTCTTGGGCGAGGTGGGGTACAGCCGGGGCGGGCCGGAGCTACCTTAGCGGGACTATAGCACCTGGTGAGGTTCACTTCACAAGGCTGAAGTAGATGACCTGCGATAAGATTGGCCAAACCGCCATTGGACGATGACCGCCAGAGAAAAAATGGAGACAGGTTGGGACGATATTCAAAGTGTGAAGGCGGAGGCTAACTGATGTAAAAAAGTTTTTGGGTCGTTTTAATATGATTTAAAATTCCTAAGTCCGGCTTCGGAGAAAGTTTTCCGCCAATTTTTGCCTCGTCAAAGATTAACGGATGAAAAGGTTTATTATCCTTTGAGATGCTATTATGTTTTATTTTGGGATTATTCGAGGAGAACCAAGATGGGAAAGATATACCAAACAATATATAATTTTTTAATAAAATTAGATGAATTTTTAACGAGATTAAAGAGTATTATGATTAATATGTCTTTTATTGGAGCTTTTATTGGAGCTTTTTTATTATCATTTTTATCTTTAATAAGTAAAAATTTAGTTATCATCCCTGAAATAAATCTATATGTTTATCGTTTGTTACAAACACTACTGATAATCTGCGCATGTTTAATATTGTTTTATATATTTAAATATTATTATAAAACTGGAGATTTGAAGAAATCTTATATACTATTTTTAATATTTATGTTAATAGTTTTAGCCGGAGTTTATGATTATATGCAACCAACAATAGAGATAACTTCACCAGAAGATAACGCCATAATAAATAATAAAATCGATATTGAAGGCAACGCAAAAAGAATACCAAAAGAGGATCATATTTGGCCAGTTGAGTATTCCTATTTACCATTGCCCATTCTTTAATTATCTCGGATCCGTCTCTTATTTTAGCTCGTTCTCCGCTCTTAGTCGATTCTCGATCCTTTTCCTCGTTTTTCGTCGATAGCTACCGCTATTTTGAGACGATTTCAGCATTTTTAAGTGTACATAGCTGGTATAAGTCGAAAGCAAAGGCAGTGAATACCATTTTAACGTGAACTCTCGGGATCGTCGTTACCATTACATGCGCGCTTCGGAACACTCTTTTAATAACAGCAAACTGACGTTCGCCCGGAAATCTCAGTTTGCTAATCAAGCGGTTTCGCAGCTTATCGAGATCGCTTAGAGGATGACCCGCTGCTGCACGTTTCATTGTGAAGTCGTTTCCCTTAGCCTTCACACCGAAATATCCTTTGTCCCTGAGGACCACCTCTCCTTCAACCGATAGATCAACCCGACTATCGTGCACCGAAGCAGTTGTCGATTCGATGCTCCTTATCAGGCCGTAATCGATATCGACTTTAGAATGAAGTTTATAACCAAAATGGAGTTCCTCACCCTTCTTAGCCCAAGTTCCATCCCTGCTCCGACGAGTCCTAGCGGTCTCTCTTCTTGGTTTCTTTGAACCTCCTGGGTCGGCCTCTATAAACGTTGCATCCTGAATGGTTCCTCTTTTTACCTGAAGCCCTTTAAAATCGAGCTGTCTCTGGAGCTCTTCCCAAACGGACTCATCCTTTCCCGTCTGGGCCATCCGCTCGCGAAAAAGCCATATCGTCCTGGAATCGGGTATAGAATCAGGAAATCCTAAGAATTTCATAAAAGATATTCGATCCGAAATCTGCTTTTCAGTCTCGAGGTCGCTCAACCCGTACCACTGCTGGAGCAAAAGCACCTTGAGCATCAGGATAACATCAAAGTTCGGCCTTCCACCTCGTTCGGTTTTATTATGATACATCTCTTCAAGAATTGGTCGAAATGGTTCCCACTCGATCAAGTTCGTTATCTTTGAAAGCCTATCGCCCAGCTTCTCTACGTTCTTGTAAGCTTCTCGAAGGCCCCATGCAGTAAAAGAACTCATGCACTATTCATGTATATATTAGTATATAATGTTTTCCATAGACATGCTAGGTTTTTAGGAATCCTCAGTTGTGTACGTGTATTCAACATATAAATATTATCCGCAATCTCAGCTGATTTATCCTGATCCCAATGGCCAATGGTCAATAAGAAATATCAATGTGGGTAAAGATGCTGATCAAGGAAGAAAATTCGATATAATTATATTGTTGGCGGACGACAAAGCTCACAGATCTCTTAGCGACTACATGAACGAATCAAGTAAATCAGGCGCTTGGCCGGGGCTGGAAAAGATCCCGCCTGGTGCCAGGGTGCTTGATAGGATAACAGTCACAATAGCCTAAAAGCTCATGACCAGATATGGAGATTAGGAGGGAAACTTATGAAGAAATATTGGCAAATAAGTCTATGCTTCTTAGTGCTAGGCTTGGGAACGGTCTGCTGTGCTGGGGCTACAGAAGTGGAGATAACCTCACCAGTAGATGAAGATACAGTATCCATGATCGGAGAGGATATCGAGGGAACCTCCAAAGGTATACCAGAGGGATACGAGCTCTGGATCACGGTTTATCCAGATGGTGTAAACCGTCACTTTCCTCAAGATAAACGAAACTTGCCAATAATCATGATGGCCAATGGTGATTGGACAGCTGAAGCGGTTATAGGTAGTCCACCAGATCATGATATGGAGTTCAAGCTATATGCCATACTGGCAGATGAAACTGCGAATGCGGAGATCCTAGAATATCTGGATGGGTGTATTGTAAACGAATCTTGGCCTGGACTAGAACAACTTCCTGATGGGGCAGAGATATACGACTACGTCACTGTGATCCGAGAATAAAGATATGTTTAGTCATATCGTAGTATGCAAAAATATACGAATATCATGGTCCCCATAAAATTCATGTCCCGCATCTTTTATTTTTTTTATCGATCTTCGAAACCCTTTTTTCACTTGATGACATTCTTTTCGCCATGAACCTCAAACAGATCGGCGTAATCCACTCCCCCTTCAAGACCAGAGCCGAGGCCCCCTTCCAGGGGAGGCACTCGGTGGAGGTCTGCGAGGTGGAGGTCTTCGAGGAGTTCCTGCCGGGCCTTGCCGACGTGGAGGGGTGCACCCACCTCTTCCTCCTCCGCTGGCTCGACCGGGCCGATAGAAAGATGCTCAAGGCCTTCCCACCCCACGACGGCAAAGAGCACGGCGTCTTCGCGACGAGGTCGCCGAACCGGCCAAACCCCATCGGCCTCGGGGTCGTCGAGCTCCTCGACGTCTCCGGGGGGAGGCTTCGGGTCCGGGAGCTCGACGCCCTGGAGGGGACGCCGCTCCTGGACATCAAGCCCCGCTTCTCAGAGGTCGACAACATCCCCGACGCCACCGTCGGCTGGCGGAGGTGATGGGATGGGGCGGGCGGAAGGGGGCGAGCGAGGGGCGGAGGGCACTCTGGCGATGGTTTAAGGGCACCTCCCCCCCACCCCCACCACCACCCCTTCGATTCTGACCCAGCCCCCCGATGGGCTACCTCGTGGAGGTGGGGCGGGTGTAGCAGGCGCCGTCGGCCCCCAGGATCATCGACATCGGCCTCGCCCTCTCAAAGTCCATCCCGCCTTCGGCGCCGAAGAATTCGTCGTTCCCCTCCAGGAAAACGACCCTCCCGATGATCAGGGAGAACCTCTCCCGGAGGATCTCCTCGACGAGCTCGCACTCCATCCAGGCGACGCAACCTGCGATCCCCGGGGGCGCGACCTTCGTCGAGGGATGGGGGGACAGACCCGCCTCCTCGAACTCGTCGACCTCCGGCGGGAAGCTCCTGGCGCAGATCTCCACCTCTTCTGCCATTTCGAGGGTGGGGACGTTGACGACGAACTCCCCCGTCTCCCGGATGTTGTCGAGGGTATCCCTCTTCAGCCAGGAGGCGATGGCGATCTCGTCCAGGGGCCTCAGGATCGGCATGATGCACCCCCAGGGGGCGGCGTTTCGGACCCCTTCCTTCGAGACCGTCGATATCAGGACCACCGGCATCGGCAGGACCTGACCTCTCATGCTAGGCTTCAGAATCATATGGTATCACCATGAATATCTCTTAGTAGATAAAAAAGAATATCCGCGGCCGCGGGCCGCGGAGACCCTCAATTCGGACCAGCCTCGATCCTACACCCCGACGAAGGAGAGCTTGTTCAGGGCGATGGGTATCCCCAGGGCCATCCCGTTGTGGGTGTAGTAGAGGGCGACCTGGCCATCGTGGGCGACGAAGGACTCGGTGTAGAATAGGGTCAGGGCCGGCACATCCTCGGCGTAGAGGACCTGAGCCTCGTCGATCATCTCCCTCCGGGAGTCCTCGTCGGTCTCCTTCACCTGCTCCTCGAGGAGCGCCGTCAGCTCGGGGTTGTCGCGGTACCGGGCGCTGTTGAAGTCGTCGTCGAGGGTGTTGCCGGCGAGGAAGTTGGGGTCGCCGATGACTCCGCCGTGGCCGCTGACGGCGAGGTCGAAGTCCCACTCGCCGACCTTGGAGTCGACGGCCTTCGATTCCATCGTCCTGAGGTCGACGTTGATCCCGACGGCCAAAAGGTCCGCCTCGATCAGCTCGCCGATCCTCTCGGCGGTGGTGTCGCCGCCCTTGATCAGAACCTCGATCTTCCGGCCGTCGTAGCCCATATCCGCCAGGAGCTCCTCGGCCTCCGCGGGGTCATGGGGGTAGTAGTCGTCCATCTCGGGGTTGTACCAGTCGTTGTCCGAGGGTATGAACCCGGGGCTTCCGGCGAGGCCGTAGCCGCGGCCCGCAATCTCCACCAGCTTCTCCCGGTCGATGGCATAGGCGAGGGCCTGCCTGAACCTCTTGTCCGAGAGGGGCTCCTTCTGGTGGTTTATCATCAGCTTATAGTTCCACCAGTGGGCAGGGACCGAGAGGATCTCAAAGCTCCCCTCCAGCTGGCCGATCATCTCCGGCTCGATGGAGGCCATGTTGACCCTCCCCTGGAGGAGCTCGGCGGCGGCGTTGGGGGCCGAGATCTTCACGAATAGCAGCTCTTCGACCTTGGGCGAGCCGAGGTAGTAGCCGTCGTAGGCGACGTACCGATACGTCCCCTGGGCCATTTTGTAGTCCTCAACCTTCAGGGTGTAGGGGCCGGTCCCCACCAGGGCGTCCTGCTCCCGGTAGTTGACGGGGTCGTCCACCTCCGACCAGATGTGCTCGGGAAGGATCGGGAGGGTCCCTCCCACCTGGTCGAGGAAGGGGGCGTAGGGTGCCGAGAGGGTGAGCTTGACGGTGAGGTCGTCGAGGGCCTCCGCCCTCTCGATGATCGCCGAGTCGACCCACTGGTAGGGGTGGTCTTTGGTGTACTCGACGGTGAAGACGACGTCGTCGGCGTTGAACGGTTCGCCGTCGTGCCAGGTGACGCCGTCCCTCAGGTGGAAGATGTAGACGTCATCTCCCTCCATCTCCCACCTCTCGGCGAGGGCCGGAACGTAGCCGGCGTCATCCTTCCAGACGAGGGTGTCGAAGAGGAAGCTCATCCGCGTATACCCCGGCCCCCGGGAGTAGTGGGCGTAAGGGGAGGGAAATCCCCAGTCTCCGGTGGTGTCCGCCACCGTATATACGGGAACTGACCCGCCATCCTCGGAGGCGGCGGCTCCCCAGGCAAAAAGCAGGACCATCAGAGCTGCAGCAACTCCCAGTCTAATGAAATCTCTCAATCTAGGTTCCTCCATTCCATTTCTCGGATTAATCTTACGATATACTTGATAATTCTTCTTATTTATGAATCTTTTTGTTTAGACTATATGTAAAATAGGATCTAGTAATCAGAAGTTATTTATTAATTGGACAAATGGAAAGAATAAAAATCTAATTGGCATATCTTTCTTTTTTAAATCATACATTAAGTGATTAATCGGATTATTAAATCTGATGAATATGTATCAATGCCGCAGGCAGGAAGATACCTCGGAGGCGATCCATTCAACCTGATATTATGGGCTTTGTTTGAGGCGCTCGGAGGATATGGATCGAGCCCATCGATCTATCCGGCAGCTCTCGGGACGGAGAATATCAGCCCAGATCTCCAAAAGGCGCCCCGCCCTCAGAAGTGATTCTTAAATAAGATCAGAGGGAAACAGAAAATAAAGATGACAAATAGATGGCAGAGATGCTGGGATGTCGCCCCGGAGATACACCTCCTCCTCAAAGGGAGCGATAGCCTGGAGGCGGCGAGGGACGTCGTCGTCGGCTACCTCCAGTCCCTGGACTGGACCCACCGGCGGGAGGCGGCCGAGATGGACCCCTGGGATTACGTCCTCTTCAACGAGGGGCTCGAGTGCCTCAAGAACCTCTTCTCCCCCCGGAACGAGCGGGCGGCGAAGACCTCCTCCCTGGAGCAGCTCTGGAGGGCCGCCACCACCGGCGACGCCGAGGTCTCCGACGACTTCGTCGACGAGTTCTTCCACCTCTTCAAGGCGGTGAAGGTCCAGACGGACGTCTACCCCTCGATGCTGATGGAGGGGATGGCCGTCCCCGACTTCACGAAGTACGAGGGGAGGGAGGCGGGGAAGAGGAGGTCCGACTACCTCGACGAGATGGCCCGCCGGATGGACGAGCACCTCTCGAGGTACAGAAGCGGCCTCGACCCCGAGGTCGCCAGAAAGAGGGCGGAGAATAGGGAGAGGATCCTCGGCCTCCTCGGGGGAGACGAGAACGACTGGCTCGACTGGCATTGGCAGTTCCGACACGTCTTCAAGGACGAGCTTGGTCTGAGCCAAATAAAAGATATAATAAATCTGAGCCCCGATCACGATAGGTCGATCGGCCTCGCCCTGGAGAAGGGGGTCCCCTTCGGCGTCACCCCCCACTACCTCCACCTGATGGACGAAGATCCGACCGACCAGGACTTCGCCCTCCGGCAGCAGGTCTTCCCTCCCCTGAAGTACGTCGAGAAGATGATCGCCCACCGGGGGGATCGAAAGGTGGCCCTGGACTTCATGAGGGAGCGGGACACCTCCCCAGAGGAGCTGGTCACCCGCCGCTACCCGAGGGTGGCGATCATCAAGCCCTACGACTCCTGCCCCCAGATCTGCGTCTACTGCCAGCGGAACTGGGAGATCACCTCCCCCTTCATGCCCTCGGCTATGGCCTCCGAGGCGGAGATCGACGGAGCCCTCGACTGGTATGCGGAGCACGAGGCGATGATGGACGTCCTCGTCACCGGGGGCGACCCCCTGGTGATGGCCGACGGCCTCATCGATAAAATCCTCGGCCGCCTCGCGGAGATGGACCACATCCTGAGCATCAGGATCGCCACCAGAACCCCCGTCACCGTCCCCCAGAGGATCACCGAGGAGCTCTGCGAGATCTTCGCCTCTTACCACGACCTCGGTAGAAGGAGCCTCTCCGTCGTCACCCACTTCATGCACCCCCGCGAGGTGACGGCGGAGACGGTGGAGGCGATCAGGAGGATCCGGGTCCTGGGGATGGACGTCTACAACCAGCAGGTCTTCACCTTCGCCAATAGCCGGAGGTTTGAGACGGCGGCCCTCCGGATAGTCCTGAAGAAGATCGGGGTCGATCCCTACTACACCTTCAACATGAAGGGGAAGAGCGAGATGGAGGAGTACAGCGTCCCCATCGCCCGGATCCTCCAGGAGCGGAAAGAGGAGGCCCGGCTCCTCCCGGGGATCTTCAGGACCGACGAGCCGGTCTTCAACGTCCCCTTCCTCGGAAAAGACCACCTCCGGGCCTGGCAGAACCACGAGATCATAGGGATCCAGCCCGACGGCCGACGGACCTACCGCTTCCTCCCCTGGGAGAAGAACATCGTCCAGGTGAGCCCCTACATCTACGACGACGTCTCCATCGGCGGCTACCTCAGGAGGCTGGAGGAAAGG
This sequence comes from Methanothrix harundinacea 6Ac, assembly GCF_000235565.1. Lineage (NCBI taxonomy): Archaea > Methanobacteriati > Methanobacteriota > Methanomicrobia > Methanotrichales > Methanotrichaceae > Methanothrix > Methanothrix harundinacea. Next base: position 1,875,105 of record NC_017527.1, on the reverse strand, counting down.
GGGGAGGACCCGGAGAAGTACAGGTCCATCTGGTACTACTACTGAAGGCCCATGCCGGGATCTGACGACACTTCTGCTGAGGGATGGCCCTCTGCCTATTTCCCCTCCGTCCTTCAGGGTGAGAGGGCCGGCTGCTCCGCCCCAGCCACCTCGACCGTCGCCCTCGCCTCGTCCTCCCCGGCGGCGTTTATGGCCGTGAGGGTGTAGACCGTCGTCTCCTCCGGCTGGACGGCGAGCCTCCCCTCCCGGGCGACTGCGCCGATCCCGGGCTCGATCCTGACCTCGTCGGCGAGGCTGACGCCGGAGACCCTCCAGCGGAGGACGGTGCCCTCCCCCGGCCGGACCGAATCGGGGACCGCCTCGAAGAGCTCGATCCTCGGGGGGAGATCGGCCCCATCCCCCGCCGGGGCGACGAGCCCCAGGTGGTCGATGGCGAGGAGGAGGCCGGTGAAGATGACGGCCATGACGGCGATCCCGAAGAGAAACCTCTTCCAGTAGCCTCCGATCTGCCCCTCGTCCCCTTCTCCTCCGCCCGGATCGCCGTCCGCCCTCCGCCTAGAGACCATCTCCTCCCCTCCCTCCACCTCAGCCCCTCTCGAGGTACTTCATCAGATCCGCGAGCCCCAGGGCGTTGAGGACGTCTTTTCTCTCCAGCCAGCCGCGCCTTGCGGTCTTGATCCCGTACTCCATCGCCGAGAGGCCGCAGGTGCTGTGGGCGTCGGTGTTTATGGCGAGCTTCACCCCCAATTCCCTGGCGCGGCGGGACCACCGGTCGTTGAGGTCGAGCCTGCTGGGGTGGGCGTTGATCTCCATCGCCGTCCCCGTCCTCGCCGCCGCCTCCAGGACCCGTTCCAGGTCCACCTCGTACGCCTCCCTCTCCCCGATCTTCCTCCCGGTGGGGTGGCCGATGACGTCGACGTGCTCGCTCTCCATCGCCGATATGATCCGGTTCGTCATCTCCCTCTCCCGCTGATGGTAGCCGGAATGGACTGAGGCGACGACGACATCGCACTCCGAGAGGATCTCGTCGGGGTAATCGAGCTTCCCGTCGGCCCTGATCTCCACCTCCGTCCCCACCAGGATCGCAAACCCCTCCGCCGCCTCGTTGAGGCCTCTGATCAGCTCCATCTTCTCTCGGAGCCTGTCTTCGGCGAGGCCGTTTGCTATCCCCAGGCCGTGGGAGTGGTCGCACATCGCCATGTACTCGTAGCCGAGGCCCTGGGCTGCCCTCACCATCTCCTCGATGGAGTGGCGGCCGTCGGACCAGTCGCTGTGGACGTGAAGATCTCCCTTTATATCCGACGGCTCCACCAGCCGGGGGAGCCTCCCCTCCAGGGCCGCCTCCACCTCCCCCTCGTCCTCCCGGATCTCGGGGGGGATCCAATCCATCCCGAGGTGGTGGTACAGATCCTCCTCCCGGTCGAAGAAGAGCTCCTCCCCGTCGGCGAGCCTCGTCAGGGAGTACTCGGAGAGGGAGTACCCCTTCGATAGGGCGACGTGCCGGAGCTTGACGTTGTGTTCCTTGGAGCCGGTGAAGTACTGGATCACCGTCCCGAAGGACCTGGGGTCGACGATCCGCAGGTCCACCTGGATCGTCTCCTCGACGATGACGGAGGCCTTCGTCGGCCCCTTCATCAGGACCTCCTCCACCACGGGGATCGAGACGAAGGCCCGGATCGCCGCCTCCGGAGCCGGGGAGGTCGCCAGGATGTCGATGTCCCCCACCGTCTCCCTCCCCCTCCGGAGGGACCCCGCCACGTTGAGGTCTCCGATCCCCTCCACCTTCCGGAGGTGGCCGAGGATCTCCTGGGCGAGGGGAAGGGCCACCCCCAGGGGTATCCTGCTGCTCCGCTTCTTCCACCGCTCGATACCTCGGAGGATGTTCTTCTCGGAGGTCGGGCCCATCCGGGGGAGCCGCCGGACCCGGTGCTCTCTCGCCGCCACCTCCAGCTCGGCGACGGTCGAGACCCCCAGCTTCTGGTGGAGCATCGAGACGGTCTTGGGGCCGAGCCCCGAGATCTGGAGGAGCTCGGCGAGCCCCGGCGGCGTCTCCTGGAGGAGGCGGTCCCGGGCCTCGATCCTCCCCGTCTCCAGGAACTCCGAGATCTTTCCGGCGATGGCTTTGCCGACGCCGGGGATCGCCTCGAGCTCGCCCCTCCCGGCGATCGCCTCCAGGTCCTCCTTCATCGACTCCACAGTCCTGGCCGCCCTCCGGTAAGCCACGACCTTGAAGCTGCTCTCGCCCCGGAGCTCCAGCAGGTCCCCCATCTCCCGGAGGAGGCGGGCAACCTCTTCATTCCTCACGGGAGGGGGGTTGGTGGACCATCTTATAAAGAGGTTGGCAGGCCGCCAAAAATGTCCGGAGCGGGCCTCCGATCCGGCGGATAGCGGCATGGGCACCGACGGGGGGATCGTCGTCAGACGAGATCCTCGATGTGGGTCATCTCCTGGATCTTGGTGAGGCTGCTTATCGACTCGGTCTCGATCCTGATCCCGTGGCTCATGGCGGCGGCGACGATGTTCGTCCCCCCCACCAGGGAGAGCCCCACGTGGTCCCTCTCCACCGATACGCCGAGGACGTTCATGTTCGGATCTCCCAGGTCCAGGACCCCCGAAAACCCCGCCTCCGCCAGCAGATCGAGCCTCTCCTCGATCCTCTCCGCCGCGATCATCGGCGCCTCCTGGAGGTTTCCGAGGATCCGGCCGCTGCCGGTCTCCATCATCTCCACCACCGATGTCAGCTCCTGGCTGATGAGGACGTCGATCGGATCGATCGTCGTCGCCCAGTACATCAGCATGTCCGTGAACCGGACCGGCTCGCGATCTATCACCTCGATCACCCCTCCCCCCCGGGGGCGGATCGGAACCCCCGCCTTCAGGAGGACGCCGCTGATGGTGATGCTGCAGGCGGACATGATCTTGGCCTTCGTCCCCAGGGTCTCCACCTTCAGGTAGGGGCTGACGGCGAGGCCGCTCTCTATCACGTCCCGGAATATCCGCAAGGTCGGGTCCAGCATCTTCAGGTCGACGAGGGAGGTGTTGGTGATGATCTCCCCCTCCATCCTCCGGGGGTCGAAGGAGACCTGATGCATCAGGTTCTCGATTCTGCTCAGGGAAAAGACCAGGGGCTTCAAACCTACCACCGAACCCTTCCTGCCGCGGTTTCTGCCCCGTCCTTCTGGGCCTTGCGGCGGTCCGATACCCCAAGGTAGCTCATCCTTTAAATACGGTGGAGATGGGCGGGAAAGGCGTCTTATATCACCTCTTACATACTTGGCCAAGATGTTGCGCCAGAGGTTTGTCCTCGATACCACCGCCCTGACCGACTCCCTCGCCTGGGAGGGGGAGGGTTGCACCAACATTTGCGAAGGCATGAACGCCATCCTCGACTGCGTCGCCGAGGCGAGGCTCCACCTCGGGATAAGCTGCTACATCCCCTACCCCTCCGTCTACAACGAGATCAGGGAGTTCGTCCACCACAACGGCTGCGACGAGGCGGTTTTGATCAAGGTCGACACCTGGCTCGTCAAGATGACCCCGGACCGCTACGAGGTGAAGATCCCCTCCAAGGTCTTCTACGAGTACGTCTACTACATGAGGAGCAGGATCAACAAGGGGATGAACGTCGCCGAGGAGGCGATCTGGGAGGCGGTGGGAAGGTGCATCGCCATGAGCGCCGAGGAGGGGGATCTCTCGGCATTCAAGGACGAGATCGAGAGGGAGGCGGTGGGGGGGATCGTGAGGAAGTTTCGGGAGAAGTACAGGAGCGCGCTCCGCTACGGGATCCTGGACAGCGCCCCCGACATCGACATCCTCCTCCTGGCGAAGGAGCTGAACGCCGCGGTGATATCCCAGGACCTGGGGATCCAGAGGTGGGCGGAGCAGCTGGGCCTCCGGTACCTGGAGGCGAGGACCTTCCCCGTCATGATAAAGGAGTACCTCAGCCGGGCGAGGGCGATCCATAAGAGCGACGGCCTCCCCCTCTACGTCCCGCCCTCGGGAGAGGACGACTCCCTCTAGACGATTTTATTCAATAAAAATTTGGCATCGGACCGGTGAGGAGGAGGTGGGACCTGGATCCTCCCCCTCCTCTTCACGACCCCAGGAGCCTCTCCAGGAGCCACTCCGGCTCGAACTTTACGAGGTCGGGGTAGTCCTGGCCGATCCCGAGGAATAGGACGGGCTTTCCGGTGATGGAGGATATGGATATCGCCGCCCCGCCCTTGGCGTCGGCGTCGGTCTTGGTGAGGATCGTCCCGTCGATCGGGACCGCCTCGTTGAAGAGCCTCGCCCTCTCGACGGCGTCGTTTCCGGCGATCGCCTCGTCGACGAATATCAGGAGGTCGGGGTCCACCACCCGGACGATCTTCTTCATCTGGTCCATCAGGTTGACGTTGGTGTGGAGCCTTCCGGCGGTGTCCGCGAGGACGATGTCCCTGTGGTGGGCCTTCGCGTACTCGACGGCGTCGAAGATGACGGCGGCGGGATCTTTGCCGTCCCTGTGCTTGACGAGCTTCACCTCCAGCTTATTTGCGTGGACCTCGATCTGCTCGACCGCCCCGGCCCGGAAGGTGTCCCCGGCGGCGAGGACGATGGAGTAGCCCCGGTCTTTGAGGTACCTTGCGACCTTGGCGATGGAGGTGGTCTTGCCGGTACCGTTCACCCCGACGAAGACGATCTTGACGGGCTTCTCCGCCTTCGCGATGAACTCGTCGACGTCGAAGCGGTTCTCCGAGAGGACCTGGAGGAGGGCAGACCTGAGGGCTTCCTCGACGATCTCGCCGGTGTCGGCCCGGATCTTCTTCTTCTTTCCGACGAGCTCCCCCTTGACGGAGGCGACGATCGTCTCGGCGACGGGGAGGGCGACGTCGCTCTCCAGGAGGGCCATCTCCAGCTCCCAAAGCGGATCTTTGAGATCCTTCTCGTCGAGGACGACCTCCTGCTCGAAGATGAGGGATTTGGCCCTGGAGGCGAAGGACCACTTCGGCTTGGCGGCGTTATTCTCGGGGGCAGGTCCGTCATCGACTCTATCTTCGACTGCGACCTCTTCCCTCTTGGGGGGAGCCCTCCTCTCTTCGGCCTGGGCCTTCGCCTCGGCCTTCTCGGCCTGGGCCTCCCCTTTCTCCTGGATCTTGCTCGAGACCGCCTCTTTGAAACCCTTCAGCCTCTCCTTGAACCTGTTGAACAAATCCTTCGCCCCTACTGCGAGAACTGCCTCTCATACTCGGCGGCGATCGACTGGATCTTCCCCATCTCAGCCTCGATCCTGGAGAGGGCCTGGTTCAGCTTGGCGGTGGCCTCCGATAGCTGCGCCTTCCTCTGGGTGAGGGCCTCCTTAGCCTCCTGGGTGCTCTTCTCGATGCTCACCCCGGCGCCGACCCCGACGACGACCTTATCCTTGGAGGCGAGCCTGGCGTGGACGAAGGACCCCTGGCCTATCGGCACCAGAATCTCCTGGTCTTCCCCGGCGGCATCCATAGCCTCGACGGCGGCGAGGGCCTTCTCGCACCCCTCCATCGAGAGCTGGAAGATCCCCAGCTGCTGGACGATCGCCTCGGCCTCGGCCTGGTGCTGCTGATATACCATCAAGAGTCTCCTGATCTCCTCCTCGCTGGGAGCAGCCGGAGACTCAGCCAAGAGCCTTCACCTCTTCTATCCTCACCAGGTTTCTCTTGACCCCCTGCTTGCTTCCCAAGAGGGAGTAGGTCTTCTCCACGGCGTTCTTCTCGCTGTTGCTCTCGACCACCTGGGAGAAGGACTGCCAGCTGTTCCTCACCTTGAACTTTCCCTTGATCTCGAAATCGACCATAAGACTACCCCATAAAACCCAACGCATCTTCGATACGGCCCAGCTCCGGCCCCGTCGTCTCGTCCCCGGCGGCATACCCCCGGCTGTTGGCCAGGATCCCCGATCCCACCAGGGGCGAGCCGAAGTTCACCGTCCCCACGTCCACCGGGAGGCGGAAGAGGTCCTCCACCTCGGCGAGCTCCGCCTCCGAGATCCTCGGATGGACGAGGATCCCCCGGTTGGTGGCGACGGAGGTCATCCCGACGGTCTTGAGGCCTCCGATCGTACCCCGGCGGACCTCCACCCCCAGGGTCCTCGAGATGCTCTCGCAGGCCCGGTCCGAGAGTCCCGGATGGACGAGGGCGGCGGTGTCGTTGGCTAGGATGACGTTCCCGGCGGCGCTGATCTTCCCCGAGAGCCTGGCCACCTTCCCGAAGGCGGAGACTCTCGCCACCTCCTCATCGCTGGCATGGGGGGTCAGGATAAACCCCCGGCTGTTCCCACACGCCAGGGACCCCACCACCGAGCTTCCCGCCAACGTCCCCCGGAAGGGGGCGAGCCCCAGATGCTTCTCCAGGGCTGCCATCGCTCCAGGGGTCGTCTCAGGGGCCACCAAAAGCGCCGTCTCGGTGCAGCGGGCGAAGACCCCCAGCAGGGCGCTTCCCGCCACCTTCAGCCGTCTATCGGACCCGTTCGCCTGCAAACTCAGCCTCAACTCCACCGTCGTCGAACTTGGCCGCCTTCACCCTCACCCTCGCCGGCGGTTTCTCTGAGCCCCGAGCCCAGATCGCCTCGTTGAGGTCGCGAGAGATCTTGACCTCCTCGATGGAGGTCTTCATGTGCTTTGCCAGGTACTTTCGGACCTCGTAGACCGCCCTCTTGCTCCTCTTCCACCTCGGAGCCTTCTTCACTTCCCTCAAAGGAATGGTATAAACCCTCTCTGTCTCCGCCATATATTCGTCCCTCACTCTATGTTGCTCCGTCTCCAGTGACGTCTCTTGGGATGGCTCACCACTTTTCTCATCGTCTTTATGATCACCCAGCCGGGCACTCGCCTGTTCTGGCAGAAGGCCTTGGCATGTCTGATCTTCTTCCCCTTGGTTCTCTTGCTCAAATCCGCATCCTCCTGATCACTCTGGTATGCATGTGGTTGGCAGGAAATATCCTCGCAACGGCATCCTGCCCGTGCCGCTCCTCCAGCTCCCGCCGCAGGCCTACCTCGAAGTCGGAGGCGGGGTGAAGGCCGCTTTCCAGGGTCACAAACTCCATGTACCTCTTCGCCAGGGCGTTGATGGTCTTGGATCCGTATCCCGCGAGGGGCCTTATGTAGTGGACCTTCCGGCTGTCCTCCAGGCTCCGGACCCCGTCCGGGGTCATCATCGGAACCCGATCTTCCCTCTTCGTCCCGTCGGCGATATGCTCCCAGCCCCCGGAGAGGACCGCCAGAGCCTCCCGGTGGAGGCGGTTCAGGCCGTCCCTCGGATATCCAGTCGCCAAGAGAAGGCCGATCGCCTCCTCCAGGACCCCGTCTTCGAAGGTGATCGTTCTGTGGGGGAGGCCGAGGGCCTCCGCCGCCTCCCTCGCCGCCTCGGCGGTCCCGTGGCGACGGAAGGCGAAGGTTGCCAGCTCCACATCAAAGAACGGTTCCAGAAGAATCGAGGCCAGGGCGCTGTCCTTGCCGCCGCTGAAGAGGACTACGACCTTCATCGCCGGGTGATGTTGATCTCCCTCTTCTTCGGCTGTATCTGTTTGAGTATGGCTTTGAGCTGCTCGTCTGTTATGGCGCTCTGGAGCCGGCCGCTCTGGGCTAGGACCACCAGCTGGGATTCGATCTGGGATGCGAACTCCGGGCGGGCCATCCTTATGCTGCTGAGCCGCTCCCTCGCCTCGGGGGTGAGGATCGTCCTCAGGATCGCCTGCTTCCGGGCCTCCAGCTCCTGCTGCATCTGCTCCTGCTGGGCCCTCTGGGCGGAGTACATCTGGGAGTCGGCCTGCTGCCTCTGGAGCTCCTCGATCCTCTTGCGCTTCAGCTCTGCAAGCTCATCATCCATATCCATGAATCAGTACCTCTCCAGCTCCGGGATCGACTTCTGTACCTCTAACTTGACCTGATGAGATAGGTTGTCCATGAAGGACTGGCCAGCGGGGGTGAGCTGCCTTCCCGCCTTCATCTTCTTCACGTACCCCGCCCTCTCCAGCTGCTGGAGAGCCTCTCGGATGACGGAGCCGCTCCCCTTGGCGAAGCTCCCGGTGACGGTCTTTCTCCGGTGCTTTCCGCCGTAGTAGGACCGGAGCCTCGATACGCCGACGGGGCCGTCGATGTAGATCCGGCGGAGGACCGAGGCGCACCGGACGAACCACCAGTCGGGGTTGACGGGCGGCATCTCCTTGTTCACTCCGGTCTTCGCGAAGGCCGCCCACTCCGGCGGCTCTATCTTCCCGCTGCTCTTCAGCTCTTCTGCCACAGCATCTATGAGGTGGTTGGGAGGTACGTCATAAACAGTCGTCAAATCATTCAATCCTCCGATTTCAGGATGATCAACAAACCAGAGTCCTTAAAATCCGTCAAGTATAAATGCTTTTTCCGGATCTGGCGCCCACCCCCTCCGGGCGGCTGGAACGAACCGACATCCCCCTACCCCGAGCCCCCTGGGATCCTGGCCGTCCCCGCCCATGGCGAAGGGGGGGGGCCGGGCCTTCCGCCCCCATCCGGGCTCGACGATGCCGATCCTGGGGGCGGCTCCTGCAAGGGGCAGGGCCCTAGAGGAGATCCGACCCCTTCTCCGCCAGCCCCAGGACGTTGAGGAGGCCTATGAGGTTCTCCTTGGAGAGGCTCCCGTCGGAGACCTTCTTCAGGATCTCCTTGGCGTTGAAGGCGACCCCCAGGCCGGCGTTCTGGATCATGAGGCAGTCGTTCGCGCCGTCGCCGACGGCGACGATGCTGTCGGGGCTGATCCCCTCCAGCCGGGCGAGGTCGTTGACTATCCTCCCCTTGGCGGCGGCGTCGATGATCTCCCCATCGATCTCGCCGGTGAGGAGGCCGTCCCTGATCTCCAGGACGTTGGCGAAGGTGTAGTCGAAGCCGAGCCTCTCCTTGAGGATGTCGGTGAAGTAGGTGAAGCCGCCGCTTATCAGGGCTGTCTTGTACCCCACCTCCTTGAGGTGGTGGATCAGCTCCTCGGAGCCGGGGGTGAGCTGAATGTTCGCTGCTATCTCCTCCAGGGCCTCGACGGGGGTCCCCCGGAGGAGGCCGACCCGGCTCCTGAGAGCCTCGACGAAGTCCAGCTCTCCGTTCATCGCCCTCTTGGTGATCTCCTCCACCTCCCGGTCGACCCCCGCTGCCTGGGCGATCTGGTTTATCGTCTCGAAGTCGACTATCGTCGAGTCCATGTCGAATACGATAAGCCGCTTCTCCTTCGCCGACTTGTCCAGGTCCTGGATGACGACGTCGAGGCCGAGCTTCTCGCACTCGGCCTTCAGCTCCTCCCGCTCCCTCCGGACGTCCAGGGCGCCGAAGTCCATAACGAACTCGATGGATATCAGCTCGCCCCGGGCCGTCACCTGGGCCCGCTCGATGTTGATCCCCCTCTCGGCCGCAAGGCTTGCGACGTCGTAGATTATCCCCACCCTGTCCCTCGCCAGGATCGTCACCACCTGGAGGTTCTTTCCTCCCCGCCTCCTCCCTCTGTACTGGTCGAGGGGGAGGACGCTCACCTCCACCCCCAGGTCGGCGGCCAGCCTCTGGAGGCTGCCCTCCAGCTCCTTCGGGGCGGCGGTGGCCTTCCCGAAGTCCGCCACCATCGACATGACGACGATCCCCTGGAGGATCCTCTGGTCGAGATCGACGATGTTCACCATCATCTTCGCAGGAACCTCCAGGATGTCGCGAATTATCCCCGGCCTGTCCTTTCCCAGGACCGAGATGACCCAGAGGTCGAGGTTGGCGGCCCCTTCCCTCTTCGATTCCATCTCTTCACCCAAGCTGATCGTGGTGGGGACGGCATCCCAGCCTATATACTTTTTCAGCCCCGCAGCCTGCGGATGAGGGCCGGTCCGATCATCTATCCGGCGAAACTTCCGGCGGCGAACCCTGGAACGAGGCTCCGTCCGGCCGCAATATTATAATAGAATTACTAATATCTTTTCTATCTCTATCCTCCTCCCCACAAGGGATAATAGGAGCGAGAAGAGAAGCTGGGTATGGAAGGGGAGGAGCCTCGAGGGTTCTCATAAAGGCGGGCGGCAATTATGAAGCAGTTGGAGAGAAGGTGGCCGAAAGAGGGTCTGGCAGTTCTCGGAGCTTTCCTCCTCGCCCTCCTCCTCCGGCTCTATCCCGCGAGAAACTGCATCGTCGACGGGAGGATCGTCTTTTTCGGCTACGACTCCTTCTATCACATCCGCAGGATCGCCTTCACCGCCGAGAACTTCCCCGCCACCCTCTGGTTCGACCCCTACCTCAACTACCCCCTCGGCCATCCCATCACCTGGCCCCCCCTCTTCGATCAGGTCGTCGCCGGCGCCTCCCTCCTCTTCGGCGTCCCCCCGGAGGTGGCGGGGGCCCTGGCGCCGCCGGTCCTCGGCTCGGCGGCGGTCCTGGTCGTCTACGTCCTGGCGAGGCGGACCTTCGGGGCGAGGGTGGCGGTCCTCTCCGCCTTCGTCCTGGCGATCGATCCGAAGCACCTGGCCAGAACCCATTTCGGGTTCGTCGACCACGACGCCCTGGAGTCCCTTCTGATCCTGGGGGCGATCCTCCTCCTCGCATACGCCCTCACCGACCGGAAACGGCGGCTGAAGCTTGGGGCCGCCGCGGGAGCCCTCATCGCCGCCGTCGGCTACACCTGGCTCGGGGCTCCGATATACATGGTCGCGATCCTCATCTACGCCGTCCTCCAGGCGGCCCTCGACCTCCGGGATGGAAACGACCCCTCGTCCTCCATCCTCCCCCTGGCGGCGGCCTTCGGCGTCGCCCTCCTCCTCTTCCTCCCCTTCAGGGGGGAGGCCTGGCTCGCCCCCTCCTTCTTCGGGGCTCTGGGGGGGATCGCGGCCCTGGGGGCCCTCCTCCTCCTATCCCGGCTCCTTCGAAGGGAGGGGCTTGCCGCCCCCGCCCTCCTCCCCGCCGCCGCGATCCTGGGGGCCCTCGCCCTCGCCGTCATCAGCCCCTTTTGGGGCGAGAGCGGCATCGCCGCCCTCTTAACGGAGGGGGCCCGCTACTTCTTTTTGGGAGGGGTTGGGGAGGGTAGGATCCTCGAGGCGGTTCCGATTTACCGGCTCCTCGATCCCGTCTCCCTTCCCGCCCTCGGCCTCTTCTTCCTCCTCCTGGGCCTCGGCACTATGATCCGCATGAGCCGCCTCTCCCGCCGCCCCGGGGATATGCTCCTCCTCATCGTCTGGGCTGCCTTCACCCTGGCCCTGACGGCCTTCCAGGCCCGGTTTCTATACCTCTCCTCCTTGGCGGGGTCGATCTCCGTCGCCCTCCTCTTCTTCTGGGGATCCGACCGGCTTGTTGGGAGGAGGGGTCCGGCCCCAAAGGCCGCCTCCGTCGCCCTCCTCGCCCTCCTCCTCTTCCCCAATGCCGTCGGCCTCCTGGAGGTTATCGGAGCGGAGCCGGAGATCAAGGGGGGCTGGATCGAGGCCCTCGACTGGGTGGCGGAGAATACGCCGCAGACGGAGGGGTTCGAGGATGCCTTCGGATCCCCGAGCTACTCCATCATGAGCTGGTGGGATTACGGTAACTGGATCCTCCTCCAATCGAGGAGGCCTGTGGTGGCGAACAACTTCCAGGCGGGGGCGACGGATTCCGCAAGGTTCTTCCTCGCGAAGGAGGAGGAGGAGGCCCTGGCGATCGCCGATGGGAGGGGCGTCCGATACGTCATCACCGACGGGAAGATGGTCTCCGGGAAGCTCCCGGCGATCGTCCGGTGGATCGACGGAGATCCGAGAAGCTACATCTCCAGCGGATCGGGGATCTCCTCGCCCTATACCAGCAGCTTCACCTCGACGGTCCTATTCCGCCTCCACCTCCAGGACGGCTCGGGGCTGGGAGCCTTCCGCCTCGTCTACGAGGCGGGCCCGTCCCAGGGGCAAAGGGATCCCGCCCCCGAGGTGAAGGTCTTCGAGCGGGTCATTGGGGCGAGGATCTCGGGGACGACCCCTTACGATGGGCCTATGGCCGCAGCCCTGGTGATCGCCTCAAACCAGGGGAGGAGGTTCGTCTACTCCAACGAGGCGATGCCGGAGGACGGCAGGTACGAGATCACCGTCCCCTACTCGACCGATGGAGAGGAAGATGCCCGTTCCATCGGACCCTACCTGGTGGGGCCGATGGAGGACCTCGGCGGGGAGGGATCGAGGGAGGTCGAGGTGGCGGAGGAGGACGTAGCCCTCGGGAGGGTCGTGGAGGTGAACTTCTGACCGCCTTCGCCATCCGACCTCACAAGCTCCCTGGGGTTCCCTCAGAGCAAGAGCTGGCAGCAGGTCTTGATGCAGATCCCCGGGACGACGGTCCTCCCCTCCCGGTCCAGGGCCTCGATCACCCCCTCGTTCTCGGTCCCGGGCTGGAGCCAGAAGGTCTCAAACCCCTTCTCCCTCGCCTCCTCGGCGAGGCCTGCGACCGCCTCGGGCCTTCGAAAGACGTCTACGATGTCGATCTTCTCGGGGACTTCCCTGAGGGAGCCGAGGACCTTCTCCCCCAGGATCTCCTCCCCCCGATGGACCGGGTTTATCAGGTATACCTTGAAGCCGTAGCTCTTCACCACCTCCGATACGAAGTGGCTCGGCCTCCCCTCCTCGGGGGATATGCCGACGACGGCGACGGTTCTGCTCCTCTTTAGGATCGCTCTCAGCATCTCGGGATCATCGACTATCGGCACAGGATCACCTCCAGAATCTAAGGGGTCTTTGGTCAAATGGAGTTGATCCGGTGAGGATCGATCTCCCTTATCTACCTCTCGACCGATGGAGTATGCCCTGGAGCTTCCAATAAGCCCCCTACTTTCCTTTGGGCCCTCTGCTGCAATACTCAATTTAGATATTTTATAACAATAGCATTTCTCCCAAACCCCATGATGGCGTAAATGCCTGAAAACGGATACCCTAATATAGAATCCGATACGAGATAGGCCCATGAAAAAATTGCTGACATTAACCCTGCTGGGGGTCCTCCTCCTCGCCGGCGGCGCCTCGGCAGCGTGGGAGAGGCTCTGGGACGAGAAGGTCGACTCGGTCGTCTTAAACGGCAGGATCTCCTCCCAGGAAGATCCCGATTATACGGTGAGGGTCTTTGCAGTTCAGAGCGAGACGGGGGAGATCTACAGGTACGCCGAGACGACGGGGGAGTGGACGAAGGTGGGAAACCCCGGAAAGAAGTTCGTCTCGGCGGGCGGGGTCGATAGCAGGCTCTACGGCCTCGACCCGGCGGGGATGGGCGTCTACGAGTTCAGCGGTACGGCGATGGAGTGGACCCAGGTTGGCGGCCCCGCCGGCGATATCTACGGCGGAGGTGGGTTTCTCTATGCCACGAACCCCGAGGACGGCTGGGAGGTCTACAGGTATACGGGGACTCCCTGGGAATGGGTGCAGATAGGAGAGCGGTCACCGTCCCGCCCGAATATGGGCCAGATTGTGGACTATATGGCATCAGGCGGCGGATACCTGGCGGGGATGGGCTTCCCCTACGAGATGATCCCGTCGAAACTCTACCTCCTCGCCGAGAGGGTCAACTCTGAAGGCGTCACCATCGGAGTCGTATTGAAGTATTCAGGGACGCCCCTAAACTGGGAGATATTACAGGGTGGAGGTTTGGATTTCGACGCCCTCTTCGGCGACGGATTCAACGCCGGCGCGGTCTATGCAAGGGATTATCACACCAAAGAGTTATATCGGTGGTCTGAGGATGCCGAAAGTTGGGAGCGGGCGATCGATCCAGCAAAGATAGTCGTCGCCGACCAGTACATCGACGGCTCTTCGGTCCATAACCTCCTCTACCAGCTTGAAGAAGATGGAGATCTATGGATGCGGGACGACACTGTAGGATCTTGGACCAAGATCGATACTTCGGCATGGAGAAATCCCCTGAAGGGGATCTACGCCGCCGGCGGAGAGCTCTACGCCCTCTCGGAGGCGGGCTACGTCTTCAGGTACGTCCCCTGACCCTGGAGACCCCCTCCAGGCGAACTTTTTTGCTATCCGCCGCTTCACTCGACGCCCTTTCCAGTGAGTTGGAGCTCTGCTGTGCCCCCCTCCGGCATCGAGCGGTGCTTCATCAGCCGGGCGAGCCTCTTTCCTTCGCCCCTCTTCTCGATGAAGATCGCAGTCTTGGTGGCGTGGTCCATCGCCATCCCGCCGAGGGGCCTGAGGTTTCCCGTCTCGATCTCCATGTAGACCTGGTTTGTCACCACCACCGGGATCCGGTGCCTCCTCGCCATCTCCTGCAGCTCCCCGAGCTGGGCGGCGAGGGCCCTCCGGACGGGCCTGTTGTCGTCCCCCTCGAAGGCGGCCCTGTAGAGGGAGGTGGCGGAGTCGAGGATGAGGAGGCCGAACTCCTTTCCAGCGATTTTGGTGGCGTCTTTAATCGAGGAGTGCTGCTGCTCCAGGTTCAGGGGCTCGAAGACGACGATCTTTGCGCCTATCTCCTTCGCCCCCTCTCCGGCGATCTGTCTGAACCTCTCGACGGAGAACCCTTCGGTGTCGATGAAGATCACCTTCAGCCCCCGGCCGACGGCTCCGACGGCGGCCTGGAGGACTATCGTCGTCTTCCCCGTCCCCGCCTCGCCGTAGATCTGGGTTATGATCCCCGGCTCATAGCCCCCGCCGAGGAGCCGGTCCAGCCCCTCGCAACCTGAAGAGAGCCTCTCCTGCATGATTCACCAATCACCCTATCTCCATCCGCCGTTCCTTCTTCGATCTCGCCGGCTCAATCTGACCCCTCGATCAGCTCCTCCAGCCGGTCCATCGCCTCGATCTCCCGGGGGCCGCCGCAGCGGTTGACGATCCGGCGGATCTTGAAGATCTCCTCCAGGTAGAGATCGCTCTTGAGGGCGACGTAGCGGGTCGCGGCGACGGCAGCCTCAACGACGAGGTTGATCCCCCGGTTGACGGCCCGAAACTCCCTCTCCAGGACCTCGCCCTTGACGAACTCCACCTCCGGGAGGGCGATGTCCAGGCCGTTCGGCTCACACCTGAAGAGGGCCCAAGCCTCGGCGTCTCGGAGGGTGACCTCTCCGTCCCTCTCGACGAAGTTCTCGTCGGAGATGTCCCCAAGAGCCGTCTCGACGAAGAGGATCGGATCGTGGGATACGTTCGCCACGAACTTCTTTCCTGACATTATATTCTCGTAGGTGTGAGTTCCAACGAAGAGCCGGACTGATAGGGTCTCGCCCGTCCTTATCAGCCCCAGGGGCGCAGCGTTATGGGTTCCAGCCTCGTTCACCGTGGTGGCAATAATCTCGTTTATCCCGTCGAATATTCCCAGCTCTTCGATCCTTCCAAGATCGCGTATCATCCTTCGTCCCTCCCGAAGATGGCCCCCTCCATCAGGGCTATGAAGAGGGCCGCTGCCATCAGGTCCGCCGTTGACCCGGGGTTTATGTCCTCCTCCACGAACATCCTGTCCAGCTCCTCGGCCAGGCGGAGGGTCTCTTCGACCTCAAACCCCAGGATCGCCCTCGCCCTCTCCGACGCCTCCTTCGCCCTCTCCAGCCCGAACTTTGAGGCGACGAGGCTGTCGGGGACGGCTGCCAGGGCCTCCAGATAGGTGATCGCCACCCCGTCGTTGAGGCCGAGCTCTCCGACCCGCTCCGCCAGAAGGCGGGCGAGGTGAAAGCTCCTCTCAAAGCCCATCGACCACTCCCTGGCCACCAGGTCGTGGGCCGAGGAGAGGCGCATCAGCTCCAGGAGGGTCTTCCCCTCGGAGCGGATCTTATCGGGGGAGGCGGGGTCTTTCAGGCTCAGATCCGCCACCTCCGCCACCCTCGCCCCGGCGATCTCGAAGGCGGCGTAGAACTCGACGGCGTCCTCCGCCGTCGTCTCCTCCAGGACCTCCGCCACGGAGCCCCTCAGATCCCCCCCCCTCCCCGCCGCCGCCGCCAGGGGGATGAGGAGGGTCAGGGAGCCGAAGTGGGTGTTCTGGGAGAGCCCCCACCCCCGCCACGATCCGACCGCCCGGCGGATGAGGGCGCCCGTCGGAAGAAGCCCCAGTGCCGCGTCCCGGAAGGCGGGGTAGGCGGAGACGGCGCTGATGAGGAAGTGGTGGAACTTCACCTCCTCGAAGTCGTGGGACCGATCTACGTTCCCCGGCTTCGGGGAGGTGGAGAGCTCGATCAGCATCGCGAGCTGTGCCGCTTGCGCAACACGGTCGGGATTCGTCGTCATGCCTTCAGCAGATCCTCGGCGAGCTTCTTCTTCAGCCTCATGTACTCATCGGGGGAGATGCCGTGCTCCTCCAGGACGGCGTCCCTCATGAAGCAGGGCTTGGTGATCTTGCAGCACCAGGCGAGGCTCCCAAAGCAGGTGCCGTCTCCGGGCTCCAGGGGCGTCCCCCGGGTGAGGGCGATCTTCTTCTCTATGAACTCTCGGGGCGAGATCCCCATCTTCTTGAGGGCCGCGAGGAGGGGGCAGCTCTTCACCGGAGGGCAGCAGAAGGCGACCCCCCGGAGGTCGCCCCCGGAGCAGATGTGCTTGGGGGCGTTGTACCACCCTACGAGCTCCTGGAACCTCTTGAGGGCCCCGGCGAGCCATCCGACGAACTCGGGGTCGGCCCTCTCAGACAGCGATATCATATCCGCCCCCATGGAGAGGAGGTCCTTCGCGGCCTCGAAGTCGCCGACATCGGCCATGGCCAAGAGCGGCGGAGCCCCGCCGTCGGAGACCTTCCTGACGACCTTCAGGGCTGCAGGGCCGAGGCCGCGGAGGTCGAGGTGGAGGAGGTCGGCACCCCCCTCCCGGGCCTCTCGGGCGAGGGGGGAGAGGTCCTCGAGGCCCTTCGGCCTCACCCTCAACGAGAGGGCCGCCCCCTCCCCTTTGACAGCCCCGACTACCTCAGCGATCCCCCCGGCCCGGGGGAGCTCCACCTCGATGAGCCACCCCTCCTCGGCCGCCATCCCGGCCGCCTCCGCGAGGTCATCCAGATCCCCCCCGAAGGTCGAGAACCCCAGGGCGGAGGAGCTGGAGATCCTCTCCATCCTGCTCCTTATGGCCGAGGGGGCGGCCTGGTGGAGGTCGAACCGCCCGAGGATGATCAGCCCCGGGGAGCCGTTGAGCCCCCCCAGCTCCTGGGAGGCGGAGGCGATCGCCAGGGGGTTATTCAGTTCAAGGTATCCGATCTTCAACATCAATATCGGGCCCCAAGGCGAGACTCCTGGCGGGGATATCAGCTTTTCGGCCTGGGCCGTTCAGAAAAAAGGTTGGCGCTCTCCCGATCACGCCTTCTTCGCGAGGACCATCGGCTTTCCGCAGCAGACCAGCATCCCCGCGCCGGCCTCCTGGACCAGAACTACGTTGCCGCAGACCTCGCACCGGTAAACTTCTCCCACTTTAGCCAACTCGTATCACCTCTGATCCTCATCTTATCTCCCCCTTGCTTTAAGCCTCTTTTGCCGGAGAGGGTGGTCATTCAAACCCCCTGACGAAGCCCTTGACGCAGAGCCGGAGATCCTGGTGATAGCCACCCTCCAGGACGGCGAACCTCCGGCCAGAGCACCTCTCCTCCGCCCCTTCCTTCAGGATCCTGCCGATCTCCTCGTAGTCGGAGAGGTCGAGGAGGCCGCCCCAGTCGAGGAGGTAGGTGTCGAAGCCGGCGGAGACGGCGAGGAGGTCGAATTCAGATTCTGCAACGGCCCTCTCCACCTGGCCGATGTAGCCGGCGGGATCGAGGGTGAGGTAGTCGAAGCCGGGGTCGATGGCGCCGACGTTTGCGATCCGGACCCTCTCATCCCACCGAAATATGCTGACCGTCCCGTCGCCGAAGTGGAGGTCGATGTCCACGATCAGGACCCTGCCGCCGGAGCCGCCCCCCCTCCGGCGTCCCAACCCCGCCTCCTTCGGGCCTTCCGCCTCCCCTCCCATGCCGCCACCCATCCTATCCAGGGCCATCCTGACGGCGATGGCGACGTTGTTGAGGTAGCACATCCCCCAGGCGTGGTCGCTCGCGGCGTGGTGGCCCGGCGGCCGGACCAGGGCGAAGGCGGCCTCGCCTCGAAGGGCGATCTCCGCGGCCCGGCAGGCGCCTCCGGCCGCCAGCAGGGCGGGAGCCAGCATCCCCTTTTCCCTCACCCTCTCGATATGCTCGCGGCTGTGGATCCGCGATACATCCTCGAGGCTCGCTTGGGGGGGCTCTACGAACTCATAGCCCGCCAGCTCCCGGGCCGGAAGCCGCACCCGGTCGGGGCTCTCGACGGGGTTGGTGGTGTACCTCTCAGCGAACCTCTCTGAGTATACGACCTTCAAGATCTGACCTCGATCGGCACGGAAGATCCTCCTCTCTTCAATCCGCCTCCAGCATCCTCGGAGGCCCGCCGTAGTCGAAGCTGTTCGCCCGGACGAGGCAGGATAGCAGCACCCTTATCCCGGCGACCCCCGCCTCGCCGTAGGCCTTCCTCCAGATCCTCGCCGAGGACCGCAGGGGCGCCGTCCTTGGGTTCACCCTCCTCATCGACCAGTCGAGGAGGACCTCCATCTCCTCCGGCGAGATATTCGGGTGGTTCCAGACGAGGTGCTTTCCGTCGAAGTGGTGGTAGTCGGGGTCGGATATCCCGTACCTTCCGGCGACCTCCTCCCATAGCTTCGTTCTGGGCAGCGGGGTGAGGACGCAGATCTGGGTGAGGTCGAGCTTGAGGGAGGCGAGCCTCTCTACGTCCTCTCTTATCGACGCTGCAGTATCCGTCGGAAAGCCGATCATGTAGTAGCCGACGGTCCCCAGGCCGTGGCTCTTCAGCTTCTCGACCGTCTCCAGGATCTCCCCCGCCCCCTCCCGCTTCGCGACGCCGTCGAGGACCTGCTGGTGGAAGCTCTCGATCCCGATGGCGGCGCCCGCAAAGCCCCTGACGGGGTTTTTTCCTCCTCCCCCGCGGGACGGCCGCCGCCTCATCTCCGCCCACTCGTCGACCTTATCCCGGAGGTAGTCGGCCCGGGCCATGCACCCCCAGACCATCCCGTGCTCGTCGAGGAGCTCCGCGACCCGGTCGGCGTGTCTTCGGTCCGACCCGAAGCTCTCGTCCTCGATGACGACGACCTTGATCCCCTGGTCCCGGTAGTACGACAAAACCCTCTCGATCGCCTCCAGGGGGAGGGGCCTCGGCCGGCTGCAGAAGGAGGTCGCCTGGCAGAACTTGCAGCCGACGGCGCATCCCCGGATGGTGAAGAGGGCGCCGTAGATGTTCAGCTTCAGGCCGAAGGGGGCGGCGAGGTGCTCGATGAGGGGCGGGTGAACGATTCGATCGACCTTCCGGCCGAAGTAGGCAGCGACCTCGTCCTCGGCGTAGCCGACGACGGCCCGGTCGAACTTCTCCTCGACGGCAGGGGTGAGGGCTCCGTAGTTGCCCGCCCAGACCTCCCCGACCGCCCCCGACGCCCGGGCGAAATCTGCCATGGCAAGCGCCTCCTCCGTCTCGCTGATGTAGAAGGATATGCCGACGACGTCCCACCCCTCGGCGAGCCTCCTCTTGTACTGGTCAAAGGTCGGAAACTCCATTATCTCCAGCTCGGGGACGTTCTGCTGGAGGAACCGCAGGCCGAAGGACTGATCTCTCGGCCAGCGGAACCGAAACCACCTCGACCGGGAGTTGGATCCGATGTAGTCGTACCCCTCCCCCGGATTGCGGCAGACGGTGGTGAAGAGGACCCGGGGGGGCGCCGGAGGCGCAGCCTCCGCCCTCTCATCGGGGGAGATCCCTTCTGGCTCTTCATGATCGTTGATCTTCATCAGTCGTCTCCAATATTACGTCGCTCCATCTCCATCTTGCGGAGGCGGGTTCGGCGTCCCTCACCCTAATCAGCCCCCTTCATGCCGCGATGGCCGGCGCCTCTGGGAAAGCTTGGCCACAAGTTGATCGCACAGTTCGGGCTTCAGATGCTTTCGCCTCCAGCTAAATATAGTTCATCACCGGGCGGATAGTGGCTTCCAAGTGCAGAAGAGGAAAACAGATTTTAAAGGGTGAGGATGAATAACTGTAGCCGTTTGAGGAGGATTGGATGAAGCTAGGATGGATCTTGGCGTCGGTCGTTCTGCTCGCACTGCTGGCGGCTCCTGATATTGCTGCGGCAGATGATCTGGCCGATGAATTCTCGATTGAGAATGAGTCGGATCCCGATGAGTTGAACAACGTGCTCACTGTCGGTCCCGCTTTTGGTATATTCAACGAGTCAGATCCTGATGAGTGGAATAACAAAGGCTATGCTCTCTATTTACAGGGTAACTACGACGAGGCTATTCAGGACTACAAAGAGGCCATTCGACTAGACCCCGAATTTGTGTGGCCTTGGTACAACAAAGGCCTCGCTTTTGAGAAGCAGGGTAAGTACGATGAGGCAATCAAGGCTTACAACGAGGCCATCAGACTGGACCCCGAATATGCCAATGCCTGGCACAACAAAGGCTATGCTCTCTATTTACAGGGTAAGTACGATGAGGCAATCAAGGCTTACAACGAGGCCATCAGGCTGTATCCCGAATATGCCAATGCCTGGAACAGCAAAGGCTATGCTCTCTATTCACAGGGTAATTATGATGAGGCCATCAAGGCTTACAACGAAGCCATTCGACTAGACCCAGAATTTATGTGGCCTTGGCGGAACAAAGGCGATACTCTCTTTTCACAGGGCAAATATGAATTGGCCATATACGCGTACGACGAGGCTATCAGGCTGAATCCTGAAGATCTCAATTCATGGATAAATAAAGGTGCTGCTCTCTATCGATTGGGCAAGTATGACGAGGCCATTCGGGCTTCTAATGAGGCCATTCGGCTAGATCCTGAGAATGTTTATGCATGGCATAACAAAGGCGTGGCTCTAAATTCTCAAGGCAAGTATGATGAGGCCATCCAGGCTTATGATGAGGCTATCAGACTTAGTCCTGAGTATGCAGATGCTTGGAACCGTAAAGGTGAAGCTCTCTTGCATCAAGGCAAGTATGATGAGGCCATCCAAGCGTCTAATGAAGCCATTAGCCTGGATCCTGAGAATGCTAACGGTTGGAATATAAAAGGCGTTGCTTTGTATAACCGGGGCAAATCCGACGAAGCTATCAAAGCTTATGATGAGGCTATCAGACTTAGTCCTGAGTATGCAGATGCTTGGAACAACAAAGGGTTATCACTCAAATCACAAGGCAAGTATGACGAAGCTATACAAACTTTTAATGAAACCATTAGGCTGGATCCCGAGCATGTCGCTGCCTGGTATAACAAGGGTCTAACTCTCAATAATCAAGGCAAGTATGATGAGGCCATCCAAGCATTCGATGAGGCTATCAGGTTGAATCCTGAATATGTCGATGCTTGGTATAGCAAAGGTAATGCCCTCGATTCACAGAGCAGGTACGACGAGGCTATCCAGGCTTATGACGAGGTCATAAAGCTGAATCCTGAGTATGCCGATGCTTGGAACAGCAAAGGCACCGCGTTCAATTCACAAGGCAGGTACAACGAGGCCATCAAGGCATTTGATGAGGCTATCAGGCGGAATCCTGAGTATGCAGATGCTTGGAACAACAAAGGTGTAGCTCTCGTTTCACTGGACAAGTATGAAGAGGCCATCCAAGCATTTGATGAAGCCACGAGGCTGAATCCTGAGGACGCCGATGCCTGGTTAAAGAAAGGAGTTGCTTTTTATCACCTGGGCAAATATAAAGAAACCATACAGGTTTGTAATGTTTCCATTCAAGCTTATGATGACGACCTACGGTGGAACCCCGAGGATGCAAATGCCCGGTTAAGCAAAGGCATTGCTTTGATGCTCAAAGGTCTCGCCCTCGAAACTCTAGACAAGTATGAAGATGCAGTCCAGGCTTATGATGAAGCCATCAGTTTGAATCCTGATGATGTAGCTGCTTGGGAAAATAGAGGTGCGGCTCTATATTCACTAGGCAAGTACGACGAAGCAGTTCAAGCTTATGATGAGGTTTTGAGGCTGAATCCCGAGGATGCAAATGCTTGGAAGAAAAAAGGATATGCTCTCCATTCGCTGGAGGAGCATGAAGAATCCGTTAAAGCCTTAGACGAGGCCATCAGGCTGAACCCTAATGATGCGGGTTGTTGGTTAATAAAGAGCTTTAATCTGCTTATTATAGAAAAGTACGACGAAGCCATCAACGCTTCTGAGGAGGCCATCAGGGCTTACAATGAAACGATAACAACTTACGAAGAAATCGTCAGTCTCAATCCGGAAAATTCGACTGCTTCAAATATCAAAAGCCGTACTTTGATAGCCAAAGGCAATGGTTGGGCATTAAAAGGCATTATTCTCGGAGAACAGCATGAGTATAACGAGGCCATGCAAGCCTTTAACGAGGCCGTCAGTCTGAATCCCGCGGGATCCTTTATATGGAGCTTTAAAGGCAAATATCTTAATGATCAAGGCAAGTACTACGAGGCCATTGAGGCCATTGATATGGCCATCAGTCTCAACCCCGAGTCTGCCTTGGCTTGGAACTACAAAGGCGCTGCTCT
Organism: Methanothrix harundinacea 6Ac; assembly: GCF_000235565.1. Lineage (NCBI taxonomy): Archaea > Methanobacteriati > Methanobacteriota > Methanomicrobia > Methanotrichales > Methanotrichaceae > Methanothrix > Methanothrix harundinacea. Next base: position 1,852,656 of record NC_017527.1, on the reverse strand, counting down.
TCGTGGGCAGGGTAAACACGAGGAAGCCATCCTGGCCTATGATGAGGCCATTAGGCTGAATCCTGATGATGAAGATGCATGGAACAATAAAGGCCTTGCTCTTTATTCCCAGGGCAATTACAGTGAGGCAATCCAGGCTTACGATCGTGCGATCGATCTCAATTCGCAATTAGTCCAAGCATGGTACAACAAAGGCGATGCGCTCGACGCTCTCAAGAACTTCACCCAAGCAGCCATGGCCCATTCTCTTGGCAGGGAAAGGGATATGAACTCAGAGAGAAAATTTGGGATTTTCGCCGTTATCCTGGGCGTATATTCAGTACTTGCGTTGATTGGATACGAGCTCACTAGACGGCACCGGAAATATGCTTCCTCGATCGCGATCCTTTCGATCAATCTGCTGGGATTCTTGGCAATGATGTGGATTCTCTCGGGATTCTTTGACCTCCTCCTCATAGGACAGTTCTTGCTCGGAGGAGTTGTGATGGTTGTGATCTCTACAGCGCTTTGGTCCCTCTCCGGCTTCCCAGCAAGTCCGTGGATAAATCAACTTGTCCAGGAGATCGAGAACTTCGATGCAAAGTGCCCACGGTTTTCGCGTTTCATCCGAGCGGTCGGCCTTCTGTCAGTTCTGTCATATGCCTTTATGGCCACCATCTTCTACTTCCGTCTCCACCTTGGCTCCGAGATCTCGATGGTTGAATTCCTCAAAATTGCCTTTAGTTCTATATTTTTACTTGGCCTCATCGTCACCCTTCCGCCTATTTGGTCTGCTATGATCGGCAAAAATCTTGATAGCAGAACCCGCGAATTACTCATAATCTTTCAGTTCGGACACCTCGGACTTAGCGGCCTTTATTCCGGTATGATCCTCTGGATATTCGGGAAAGGAGACTTTAGCCATTCACTTTCGCTGGGAGATATCAAGTTCCCAATCTCAATCCACTCCCTAGGAATTGTGATGTTTCTCTTCGTGCTCGCAGTAATCATACCTTATGTCTCTGGATCGAAGCGTGCAGGCAAGTGGAAGACCACACTCTTCGAAAAAGAACGCCGCTGGCTTGACGAGCTGGTCGACGTCTTGGACTATCCAACTCCCAATCTATACGTCTCGAAGTTACAGAAGGTCATGACCGAGATCGAAGGAGAAGATGCAATCCCAGGTCAGGAAGAGGAGCTTGATCGGATCAAATCTCTCTATGGAGCCGAAGTTCTTCGACTGGACCCAAGATATCGCCACAGGGAATTTTCAAAGAAACTTCAGGAACAAATCGCTGAGATGATCGCTCAGATTGGGGAGATAGGTGACGAAGTGGAGAAGATTAAAGAGAACGCGCCCATTTACGCGGACGCCTACCGTCTTCGGAGGGATGAGATCATTGGAATGATCGAGAGGGAGGGAAAATTCAAGCCAAAGTTCTGGATAGTCTTGGCCATAATCCTCACTCCGGTCCTGGGCCAGATCCTCGCAACTTTGATAAACTGGATTCTGAAAGCGATGATCGACACGAACCTAGGCGGTTTTATTGCTCAAACTCCGGCATTTCCTATTCCACTCCCTCTCCCCTAGGTCTACGATAACTCACGGATAGCTTCAGCACGCGTGATAAAAGGATGATCAAGATGTCCGAAGATGATAATCTCGAAGCCTACCGCAAAAAAAGAAACTTCTCCAAAACCAGCGAGCCCCCGGGCTCCGGCGCCACGAGTTCGGAAGGAAAGCCCCGCTATTCCATCCAGAAGCATCGGGCGAAGAGGCTCCACTACGACCTCCGCCTCGAGGTCGGGGGCGTCCTCAAGTCCTGGGCGATCCCCAAGGGCCCCTCCCTCGACACCAAGACGAAGCGGCTTGCCGTCCCCACCGAGGACCACCCCCTCGACTACATCGACTTTGAGGGGAGGATCCCCGAGGGTGAGTACGGCGCCGGAAGCGTCATCGTTTGGGATATCGGGACCTACGAGAACACCACCCGCGCCGATGGGGCGGCGGTGCCGATCGCCGAGGCCCTGGAGCGGGGGCACGCCACCTTTATCCTCTCGGGAAAGAAGCTCTTGGGCGGCTACGCCCTCACCCGGACCGGCCGGGGGAAGAACGAGCGGTGGATCCTGGTGAAGATGAAGGACGACTTTGCGCGCCCCGACCACGACGTCCTGGAGGGGAAGCCCAACTCCGCTCTGACGGGAAGGTCCCTGGAGGAGGTAGAAGAAGAGGGACGGGCTGCATAAGAGGGAGCTGCGACGATCTGAGAGCTGAAGATTCGATCCTGGACGATCTGCTTTGCCGCCTCTTCAGCTCCGGGACTTCTCCGCCACCGCCTCCAGCCTCACCATCCCCACGTGGACCCTCCCCTCGCCGTCGAGGGGGTGGAGGCGGAGGTAGCGGGCCACGATCTCGGAGACGAAATCAATCCTGCGGGATTCGGGGACCCGCTCCAGGTAGGGGTGCCAGGTCGTCTCGATCCAGCCGGCGAAGGCCTCCGGCCCCGGCTGGACCATATCCTTCTGGATCAGCTCGACCCTCCTGGGGACGAGCCCCGACTCCTCGATCCAGATCCGGTACTCTTCGGCCCCGAAGAACCCGTACCGGAAGTCGAACCCCTCGAAGGAGCGGCGCCGGCTATCCTCGGCTATCATCTCGTCGGCGATGGCCAGGGGGAGGGCGGCGTTTCCCCGGCCCCCGAACTGGAGGAAGGTTCTGCCGCCGGGCTTGAGGGCCCGGCGGATCCCCCGGAGGACGGGGCGGTGGTCGCCGACCCAGTGGAGGGCGGCGAAGGAGACGACCAGGTCGAACTCCTCCTCGAAATCGAGGGTCCGGGCGTCTCCCGGCTGGAACGAGAGGTTTGGATGGCCCTGGAGTGGAAACTTCTCCCTCGCGAAGCGGACCATCTCCCGAGAGCTGTCGATCCCCAGGACCGAGCCCTCCGGGACGAGGTCGGCGATCGACGCGGTGATCCTGCCGTCGCCGCAGCCGATGTCCAGGACCCGCTCGTCGCCCGAAATCTCGATCTTTCTTATCAGCTCCTCGGCCCAGAGCCTCTGGGCGGAGGAGGACCTCTCGTATTTATCCGGCCTCCAGTTGTGCAATTGTCATCCCTTCTTTGGGAGATTCCGGGTCATTCCAGGTGCGGGGCGAAGAGCTCCTCGTAGAGCCTCCTCACGTTCTCGGCGGTCTTGGGCATCCGGGGAAATCCGGAAAACTCCATCGCCTCGTCGACGTCCTCCGCCAGGTCGAGGCGGTACTGGGACCGGGAGAGGAACCACCCCCGCCTTCGGTAGTACCTGGACAGGTACTCCTGCTCCGTCTGGCCGGGGGTGGGGATGAAGAGGCCGTGCCTCTTCTCCAGCTCCGCCACCTCCATCATGGTGGTGTAGCCCGACCGGCTGACGACGAACCTCGCCCGGTTCAGAAGCTCCACCTTCTCCTCGGTGGAGGCGTAGGCGATCACCGTCGTCCCGTCGTCCTCCCTCCTGGTGAAGCTCTCCTGGGGGCTTCCCAGGAGGACCACCTTTCTTCCGGGGAGGTCTTTTACCTGGGGGAGGACGATCTCCTCGAGCTTCGTCCTCTGGGGCTCCGGCCCCGAGATGATCACCAGATAGTCCAGGTCCTCTTCTAGGTCCATCTTCCTCGGGCTGCAGAGGATCCCCGAGTAGAAGGCCCTCCCCTTCGTCGCCGCGAGGAAGGAGCGGGAGAGCTTGCCGCTGAGGGTGGCGTCCCCCGGCTCGTTGTCGGGGACGATGACGCCGTCGTACTTGCTGTGAAAGAACCCGTTGACGAAGAGGGTCAGGATCTCCACCGGCCAGAGGTAGGCGGGGACGCTGAACCTCAGCTGGTGGGTTATGAAGAAGGAGGGGATCTCCCTGGAGTAGACCCCGAGCCGGTTGTCGCTGATGATCATGTCGTAGCTCCCCTCCGAGAGGATCCGGCAGAGGTTCCTCCTCTCATCGACGAGGGCCTTCATCATCAGGGGGATGTAAGCGGTGAACTTGGGGAGGAAGAACCGAGTGGAGCTGTAGGGGGCGGGATAGTCCTCGAAGGTGAGAAAATTGCACTGGGGAAACTCCCTCCTCAGGAGCTCCAGGGCGTTACCGCTGGAGGCGACGGTCACCTGATGCCCCCGGTCCAGGAGCTCTCTTACGATGGGGATGTCCCGGGAGGCGTGACCTAGCCCCCAGTTCAAAGGGCTGACGAGGACGTGGGCCATGATATGATCGAGATGGGCCGGGGATTTTTAAATCCTTTTCTGCCATCTGCTCCGGAGGGATCCCCGCGAACCCCCCTCCGAGGAGGACTATATACCTTATGGCAAAAACTATATTCAGGAGACAAAAACAATTATTTTCTCCGTCAAGTAAAATCCCGGATGGTAAAGGATAACTATTTCTAAGCCTAAAGCCTCCAGGCCGGCGTGGTCCAAGACTTAGAGCTTCCTGCGATAAATGCGAGAAGATCGACAGCTCTCGTCGTCCTGGGGCTCTTCGGATACTTCGCGTACCTCAGCCACCTGGGGCTCGGAGAGGTCTCGGCAAGCCTTGTGCAGGTGAACCTGGCGGTCTTCGGCCTCGCGTTCCTTTTATCCCTGTTGGACGTCGTCTTCAACGCCCTCTCCTGGAAGACCCTGGTCAGGGAGCTGGACCATCAGATCTCTCTTTTGGACGTCTTCCTCATCTACATGTCCAGCATATTCCTCAACAACCTGATCCCCTCCGGGAGCGTATCGGGGGAGACCGCCCGCCTCTACTTCCTCTCCAAGATCGCCGGAAACGCGAGGCTCGACTCCAGCACCGCGAGCGTCGCCGCCACCCGGATCATCACCGCGATCCCCTTCGTCCTGGGGATGTCCGCGGGGCTCGCCTACCTCGTCCTCTGGTATGAGGTCCCCTCCTGGGCCCTCACCACCTGCTTCTCGATGATATTTCTGATGGTATCCGTCGGCGCCCTCTTCGTCGGGGTCTGCTTCTCGGAGAGCTGGCTATCGGGGGCGGTGAACGTCGTCATCGACCAGGTCGAGTCGCTCTTCAAAAGAAGCGTCAACAGGAGCTTCTACTCCTCCATCACCCGCTCCTTTCAGCAGAGCATGCTCCTCCTCCTCCGAAATAAGAACAGGCCCCTCGTCATCAGCTCCTTCTGGGCCTTCTCCGGCTGGCTATCCCTCAACCTCGTCGCCTTCGCCACCTTCAGGTCCCTGGGGGTGGAGGTCCCCATCTTCGCCATCTTTGCGGTCTACTCGGTGATCATGGTCTTCCAGAACCTCCCGCTCATTCTGCCAGGAGGCGTCGGGATCGTCGAGATCCTCATGACCGCCCTCTTCACCGCCGTGGGGGTATCGCTCCACGATGCAGCGGCGGTCACGATCCTGGCGAGGGTCGCCCAGCTCTGGTTCCACACCGTCCTGGGGGGTATATGCACCGTTTACCTCCTGAGGAAGGTCGAAGATCTGGAGAAGAGGCGGGGGTCGGCGAGAGTCCAGGCTCCGGGTCCCTGATGGAGCGAGGGGGACCTTCAGGCTGGATCGCCCTCGGATAAATGGGGAAGGGAGTCGATCTCCACCTTCTTGCAGGAGCTCGCTACCTCTCTTGCCGGCTATCTCCTCTTATCGTAAGATCCCCGGGTCGAAGAAGAAGGTCGATATCGGAGGGAGAAAAGGGTACTCTGAAAGAGGGTGTTGGGGGAGGGATCCTCCCGCCCCTCTTCAGCCCTTGATGTCGGCGTGGTACTCCTGGAGGGCCTTGACCCCGGACCTCCCCCTCCTCAAGGCGGCGATCCCCTTGGCGGCCGCCGAGGCGGCGGCGGGGGTGGTGATGTAGGGGAGCTTGTACTTGATCGCCGCCTTTCTTATGTAAGAATCGTCGTACTGGCTCGCCTTCCCGATGGGGGTGTTGATGACGAGCTGGATCTCGCCGTTCTTGATGGCGTCGTCGATGTTCGGCCTCCCCTCGGTGAGCTTCAGGATCAGCTCCGACTCTATCCCGTTCTCGGCCAGGTACTCCTGGGTACCCCGGGTCGCCCGGATGGCAAAGCCCATCCGGGAGAACTCCTTCGCCGCCTCCAGGACCTTCGGCCTGTCCTTGGAGGCGACGGTGATCAGGACCGTCCCCTCCTGGGGGAGGGTCTGCCTCGCCGCCTCCTCCGCCTTGTAGAAGGCCATCCCGAAGGAGTCGGCCATGCCGAGGACCTCGCCCGTCGACCTCATCTCAGGCCCCAGGAGGGGGTCCACCTCCGGGAACATGTTGAAGGGGAAGACCGCCTCCTTGACGCCGAAGTGGGGGACCCCCCTCTCCTGGAGGCCGATCTCGGCGAGCCCCCTCCCCATCATCAGCTCCGTGGCGATCCGGGCCATGGAGACGTTGCAGACCTTGGAGACGAGGGGGACGGTCCGGGAGGCCCGGGGGTTCGCCTCCAGGACGTAGACGACGTCTTTAGCGATGGCGTACTGCATGTTCATCAGGCCGACGACGCCGAGCTCTTTTGCGATCTTGCAGGTGTACTCTTTGATCGTCTCGATCTGCCTTTTGGGGATCGTCACCGGGGGTATCACACAGGCGGAGTCGCCGGAGTGGACCCCCGCCTGCTCGATGTGCTCCATCACCGCCGGGACGAAGGTGGAGGTGCCGTCGGATAGGGCGTCGGCCTCCGCCTCCAGGGCGTTCTCCAGGAATCGGTCGATGAGGATCGGCCGCTCCGGGGTCACGTCGACGGCGGCCGCCACGTACCTCTCCAACATCTCCTCGTCGTAGATCACCTCCATCCCCCGGCCGCCGAGGACGTAGGATGGCCGGACCATCAGGGGGTAGCCGATCCGGGCCGCCACCTCCAGGGCTTCATCGAGGTTGCTCGCCATCCCCGACTCGGGCATGGGGATCTCCATCTTCTCCATCATCATCCTGAACCTATCCCGGTCCTCGGCGAGGTCGATGGTGTCGACGGAGGTCCCTATGACCCTCGCCCCCGCCTCCTCCAGCTCCCGTGCGATGTTTAAGGGGGTCTGGCCGCCGAACTGGACTATCATCCCCTCGGGCCGCTCTCGCTCGTAGATGCTGATGACGTCCTCGACGGTGAGGGGCTCGAAGTAGAGCTTGTCGGAGGTGTCGTAGTCGGTGGAGACGGTCTCGGGGTTGCAGTTGACCATGATCGTCTCATACCCCATATCCCGGAGGGCGAAGGCGGCGTGGACGCAGCAGTAGTCGAACTCGATCCCCTGGCCGATCCGGTTGGGGCCGCCGCCGAGGACCATCACCTTCCTCCGGTCGCTCCTCTTCGGGGCGTCGGTTCGGTGGTAGGTGGAGTAGTAGTAGGCGGCGTCCTCGACCCCGCTGACGGGGACGGGCTCCCACCCCTGGACGATCCCCAGGGCCTTCCTCCGAGTCCTGATCTCCCTCTCGGAGATGGAGAGGAGCTTTGAGAGGTACTTGTCGGAGAAGCCGTCCTCCTTCGCCCGGCGGAGGAGGGCGTCGGGGATCGTCGAGAGGAGGTCGGCCTCCGCCACCCCTTCTCCGGTCCTGGCCCTGAAGCTCAGGATCTCCTCCTCCAGCTCCACCAGCTCCTTCATCTGCTGGAGGAACCAGGGCTTGATCCTGGTGAGGTCGCTGATCTCCTGGACGGAGGCCCCCTTCCGGAGGGCCTCGTAGATGATGAACTGCCGCTCGCTGGAAGGCCACTTCAGCATATCCAAAAGCTCGGGGAGGGACCTCTGGTGGAAGTCCTTGGCGAAGCCGAGGCCGTGGCGGCCGATCTCCAGGGACCTGATCGCCTTCTGGAGCGCCTCCTTGTAGGTCTTGCCGATGGCCATCGCCTCGCCGACGGCCTTCATCTGGGTCCCGAGGCGGTCCTCGGCCCCCTTGAACTTCTCGAAGGCCCAGCGGGCGAACTTCACCACCACGTAGTCGCCGGAAGGGGTGTACCTCTCCAGGGTCCCCTCACGCCAGTAGGGGATCTCGTCCAGGGTCAGGCCGCAGGCGAGCTTCGCCGAGACGAGGGCGATGGGAAAGCCGGTGGCCTTGGAGGCGAGGGCGGAGGAGCGGCTCGTCCTCGGGTTGATCTCGATGACGACGACCCGGTCGGTCTTGGGGTCGTGGGCGAACTGGACGTTCGTCCCGCCGATGACGGCGATCGCCTCGACGATCCGGTATGAGTAGTCCTGGAGCCTCGCCTGGAGCTCATTCGAGATCGTCAGCATGGGGGCGGTGCAGTAGGAGTCGCCGGTGTGGACCCCCATGGGGTCGACGTTCTCGATGAAGCAGACGGTGATCATCTGGTTCTTCGCGTCCCTCACCACCTCCAGCTCCAGCTCCTCCCAGCCGAGGACCGACTCCTCGATGAGGACCTGGCCGATGAGGCTGGCGGCGATGCCGCGGCTCGCCACCGTCCTGAGCTCCTCGACGTTGTAGACGAGGCCGCCGCCGGTCCCCCCCATGGTGTAGGCGGGCCTGACGACTACGGGGTAACCCAGATCGGCCGCCACCTTCTCCGCGTCCTCGACGGAGTAGACGGCGGTGCTCTTCGGCATATCGATCCCGAGCCGCTCCATCGTCTCCTTGAAGATGATCCGGTCCTCGCCCCGCTCGATGGCGTCGGTCTCGACCCCGATCACCCGGACGCCGTACCTCTCCAGTACCCCGGCCTTCGCCAGCTCCGAGCTGAGGTTGAGGCCGGACTGGCCCCCCAGGTTCGGGAGGAGGGCGTCGGGCCTCTCCTTCTCGATGATCTGGGTCATCCTCTCGAGGTTGAGGGGCTCGATGTAGGTGACGTCCGCCATCCCCGGATCGGTCATTATCGTCGCGGGGTTGGAGTTCACGAGGACGATCTTGTAGCCCAGCTCCCGGAGGGCCTTGCAGGCCTGGGTTCCGGAGTAGTCAAATTCGCAGGCCTGGCCGATGACGATGGGCCCCGACCCGATGATCATGATCTTCTTGATGTCTTCTCGCTTTGGCACCTTTCCGCCTCCTCTATCCTCTCGGTTCTCTCCGTCGCTCTCGTCTCTTCAAAAGCCACAGTGCCGTAAATGGCATGGGATAAAAAGGCTGTTGCTGGAGACGGAATAACGGCGACGATGGCGGCAAAGGTGGCAATGGCGGCCATGGCGGTGAGATGGCAAAGGCAAACCATGGAGAGCCGCGGCGGAAGCGACGTTGAAGGCAGAAGGGGTCGGAAGACGGGGCGGAGCCTGGGGCGGACCTGATCTGACCAATCTGACCGGATCTGACCTGACCAAAAATCAGGAAGTGACGCTAGCCTTTTATATTGAGACCGCCATCTATTTTGACCGATGAGGGATGGGATGGCAGGGCGGATCATGCCACCATTCACCTCGGGGTGAGGAGGGAGAATTGAGCGCAGTCAGGCCTGGAGAAGGAGCTTTCTCGCGCAAGTCCCGGGAGGGGCAGGGTCGCGGCGGTCCATCGACCAGCCCCTCTTTTGGAGGCGGATCCGGTCCATCTCAGGAGGCGATGACCTTCGATTTTGGCGTGAGGAGCCGGAGCCGCTCCCCCCGATATTCTCGATATTCACCGAGAGATGTCTCCGAGATCCGGCAGGGCCCGGACCATCCGCCAACCGTCGGACGCTACGCCGTCGGGGGCCGCCCGCCGAAGCTCACCGACGGAATCACCCTGGCGGAGCGGGTCCACGCCGCCCTGGTGGAGCTCTCCGACGGCTCGGCGACCTTCACCGGCTGCGACGAGGCCGGAAGGCCCCTCGTCGGCCACGGCCACGCCTTCATCCTCCCCGAGTCGGTCGAGGCCCTGGGGCGGGGCAAGGAAGGCGAGGTGACTCACGTCACCGTCTACGCCCCCGGGGGCTTCGGCTCTCGCGAAAGGGCCGCCCTGGAGGCCCTCCGGGAAGTCCGGGGCGATGGGATCGTCGCCGACCTCACCCTCCTCGCCCTCGGCCACCCCGGCGACTTCGGCGGGTTCGATCCGGCCGGAGGCGGATCCCCCCTCCTCGCCGAGTCGCGGATCTGGACCTCCCGGACCCCCTTTGTCCCCACCAGATACCCCAAGGCGACCCGGGCGGGGGCGCCGAAGCTCGACCCCTCGGGTTTACAGATCGGAAGCCCCGAGCACGAGCTCTTGCGGCTCCTGGGCCTCGCCGGGTTTCCCGAGCCGGTGACCGTCGAGGCGGTCTCCTTCACCGAGATCGCCGGGGAGAGGGTCGGCTGGTCGAGCTTCCGGCGGGCGCGAAACAGGGGGGACGGGAGGAGGGCGGGGTCTGCAGGATACGGCTTCCGGATCGAGTTTCCCGCGCCCGTCCAGGGGCCGGTGGCGGTGGGGTACGGGGCGCATTTTGGGATGGGGGGGTTTGTGGTTGAAGATCGATCCAAATAGCATGTTTGGCCGATAAGTAATCCATCATAATCGTCCGCTAGATAAATATAGTAGAATGAGAATATGCAAGATTGTGAGTTCCATGGCTGCGATTGGGCCGTGGCCCCATTGAAACTCTCGATTTCGTCCAATGATCGTCCATTATTGTTTTTTTTAAATGATGGACGATAATTAATTTATATATCCCATTAGAATTTAAGTATCATGGAAAGGTATTTATCTTTATACTTTAGAAACCTGATTATACGATATAGGAGGTAGATCAATAATCAGTATTCGTTAATTATCGAGGCAGAGAACTTCGAGTTCTAGAGGAGTATTGGTAATAATGTACAATCGATTGCGGAAAAGAGAGAGGAGGTCTTGTAATAACCAACTTAGAGCATGGCCTAGTGTACGTTTTGATAGGTCTCGTGCATGTATATCTGGGCCTAAGGTATATATACGGATGGTATTTAACCTAATCAAAGCTATTTGTCATGTTTTCATATTTTTTTTGTTTTTATTTATAATCAATTTTATTTTGACATCTTACAGGAGGTCTGATAATGATCGAACTTGAAGCGAAATTTCGTGTTGTTACGCCACTTTTCATGTCCGGGTCGGATAAATCTCAAGCTGAACTTCGGGTTCCAAGCATCAAAGGGGTATTGAGATTCTGGTGGCGAGCATTGGCCTTGGGGCGGCTTGGTTCTGTTAGCAGGGTAAGAGATGAAGAATCGCATATCTTTGGAAGTGCTGGACGTGACGTTGGACAGGCCAAGGTGCATTTAAGTCTGAAGCTGGACGAAAATATCGGCCAATACAAGGACCCCATCCTGAAGTATGCAAATGGCGAACCGGTAGGCCCTGGTGCTCGCTATCTTGGTTATGGTGTTGTAGAAGCAGTTCCCAGCCGGAAAAGGAATACTAAAGAGGGACAAATCCTCCGGTCTTGCCTGAAGTATCCATTTGATGGGACACTAAATCTTCTCTTCAGGAATGGCACAATCGACGACGATGTCGAGAACGTAACATCTGCACTGATCGCCATGGGCCTTTTCGGAGGCCTTGGATCAAGATCCCGCAAAGGATACGGGTCCTTCAATCTGTTAGAGCTTAAACTCGGAGATGAAATCCTCTTCAGAATGCCTAACGATGTTGAGGATCTGAAGCTGAAAATTGGATCGTTCTTCAGGGACTACAACATTAAAGCTTACTCCGGTCTACCTCCCTATACTGCATACAGTGATCTGACCAGAGTAGACATAGTTGAAAAGGGATCTGATCCCCTTAGGCTTCTCAACACGGTAGGAGAGGCAATGCAGTTGTATAGAAGCTGGGGAAGAAACGGCAAAGTAAACGATCAGAATTCCGAGAGAAACTTCAAGGATGATCACGACCTGGCAGCAGACGCCATTAAAACGAGAGTGAGCACCCATCCGCGCCGTGTCGTCTTTGGCCTTCCCCACAATTACTACTTCTCCAGCTATCAAGAAAAAGTTGATGTGAAGCCAGCTAGACTAGAGAGGCGTGGCAGTCCTTTATTCATCCATATTCAGGAGTTGAATAATGGGCAGTATGCAGCTGTTCCGGCGATCTTTCCCTCAGAGTTTCTTCCTCCTGGAGAGAGGATTCGCGTCGGCAGCTCCGTTGTTCCTCAAAGCGTTGATTACAGCGTTCTTCACGAATTCCTAGATGGAAAAAACGGATATGGAAAACCAAGATTTCCAGATGCAGTGAAAGTTATTTAGTTCTGGAACATACGCAGAATTTGGCGTGATTCGATGAGCGATAAAATATTCTTCAGCCTGGGACCCGTCCAAGGGTTTGTGGCCCAAGCCAGGCGAACTCGCGACCTTTGGAGCGGGTCATTCTTGCTGTCGTATCTCTCGGGATGTGCCATCAGCGAGGTTATGGACAAAGGTGGGCAGATCACTATTCCAGATGTCACAGACGATCCTCTCCTGGCCTGGATCCGAAGATCTAGGGAAGGTAATGCTCCCATCATCGGCTCTATACCTAATCGTTTCGAGGCGATCGTTGAGGATGATCCGAAGAGCGTTGCCAGCTCTGCGGCAAAGATGGTGCAGAACCGATGGATGGAGATCGCCGAAGCCGTTTGGGACGAGTATGTAGTAGATGTTGCTGAAAACGGCTATGGAACCGAAATGATCTGGGACCGTCAGGTTAAGAATTTCTGGGAGATAAACTGGGTTGCAGCTCCAGATATTTCGTCAATGAACTCCAGAAAGAACTGGAGAATAATTGGGCATCTCGAAGAAGAGCCTGGTGATCACTGCACTATGATGGGTGACTGGCAGGAGCTATCCGGTTTTGTCCGTTCGAAGCAGAGTAGGATCCAGAACAAATTCTGGGAGAGTCTGTCTTTTCAAAGAATAAACGGCAAACGAAAACTCGGCAAGCTCGACATCAGAGAAGGTGAAAGGCTCTGTGCATTAGCCCTTATTAAACGGTTATTCCCGGTCTCAACGATGGCCAAAGATTGGGGCGTAGAAACAAGGAACTGGCCTTCAACGCCATATGTGGCAGCTATTCCATGGTTAAAATCCGTAATTGATGCAGCTTCCGAAGACGCCTATGATTATGCAGGCCATATTCTAAACGCTGCGTCGGGTGCCGAGAGAAAGGGGATTTCCAGGCAGATCGGATCTTTTTGCGATAGGCATAATAGGTTTCTGGATCTGGACGGCAATTTCTACTTCGAAAACGCGCTAATCGACTGTAAGCGAACCCCTTTTGATGATACACCGGAATTTCTGAAAAATTGCGCGGAAGAACCTGATGAGGACAAGAAAACACGAAAGGAACTCAAAATCCAGCTGAGAGCACTGTCTGAGAAAGCTAAGTTTAGACCTACCCCTTTCTATGCTATGCTTCTGATGGACGGAGACAACATGGGGAAGTTGATGGGCGACTACAAAGATAAAGAAGACCTGATCACTAAGGCCCTTTCAGCTTTTACAAAAGACGTTCGCGACATCGTGAAAACTAGAGAAGGAGTCACCATCTATGCAGGAGGTGACGACGTTCTAGCAATGCTTCCCATGCCTGAAGCTCTAAAATGTGCTAAAGAGCTATCGGAAAGTTATGAGAAACGCTTCGAAGATGTTATCCCCGAAGTCAAAGCGACGATATCAGCAGGACTGGTATTCTCGCATTACCACATCCCTCTGAGCACAGTGATGAGAGAGGCTCATTATATCTTAGATGATGTGGCCAAGGACAAGAACGGCCGGGGTAGCATTGCAGTCAGCGTATTGAAGAATAGCGGCAAATACTGCCAGTGGACGGTGACCTGGGATCGATTAACCGATGAAGAAAGCAGGGATCGCATCGATGATCTGGTCTTTAAGGTCAGGGAAGGACCTCATAAGAAATTCTCCAAGTCCTTCTTTTATGGCATGAGAGATGATCTGGCCATACTATCAGGAGATCAATCTCTGAAGCCAGGCAATTATGCGAATCTCATCGAGGGTCTCGACCCGCTGCCATTGTTGACTGCGGAATACATGAAGTCTAGGGATAGAAAAGTAAGCAGAGAAGACGCGGAGAAACAGGTGGGATCTCTTCTTGAGCTGAGCTACAAGTCCCACAATAAGAGTGGAGTTAACAAAACAGTTCTTAGCACCGATGCAGCGATGCTGATCAAATTCCTCTCACAGACCGCTGAAGGAGGGAGCGAATGACTTTCAAAGCATATAAGCTGACTCCGGTCGGGAGTTGGTTTTTCCGAGATGGAAGGCCTTACAACCAGGGGGAGTCTACACTAGCTGATATCAAGAGCTTATTCCCGCCATTTGCGGTGACGGCGGTCGGGGCCATAAGGGCTTCGTTTGCCAGAGACCTTGCCAGAGACCAGGGATGGAATGGCAAAGGGGACTGGCCATCTGAGATCAAAGCAAAGCTGGGCAATGGTCAAAAATTGGCTCCACTGAGCTTTAGGGGACCGTATCTGCTCAGGGAAAAGGAAGGCAGGTCAGATTTTCTAGTTCCAGCTCCCCTCCATCTCCTGGGAAAAGAATCCGAATCCGATGAAAGCAAATGGGAAGAGTTGTGCCTTCTGAGGCCGGGCGAAGAGGTGGATTGCGATATTGGAGATGGGGTCCGGCTGCCTTCTTCAAAAGACGCCCAGGGCAAGAAATCCCTATTTGGCTCTTATCTCACTTTGAAAGACTTAGAAGTCGTCTTAACCGGAGGCGATTTGAGCAAAATATCTCCGATCAAAGCTAAAGATCTCTGGGATTTTGAGTTTCTCGTCGGCATAGCAAGGGACTTTAAGAACAGGACCGCCCTGGAGGGGCTTCTTTACTCCATCTCTAGGGTGCGATTGATGCAGGGCGTAAGTCTTGCGGTAGAGGTCGACGGTATTGAAGCAGGATTGGACCTTGAATCGACTTTGCCTTTCGGTGGCGAGGGAGGGTTAGCCTATGCCGATATGATGGACGGCACAATAAAAATCCCGGATGCTGCTGAGCTAATACCCTCTTCTGACGGCAATATCCGGTTTACATTAACCCATCTCACCCCTGCCCACTTCAAATGCACCTGGCCAGGCCCGGGAGAAGAGGTTCCTGGGATCACAGGCTCCAGGGTTGTATCAGCCTGTCTGGAGCGACCGGTTTGGATCGGTGGGTGGGATTCGGTTAACAGAGAGCCCCTGCCTCTAAAGCCGTTCTTGCCTGGGGGTTCTACCTGGTTTTGTGAAGCTGACGGCGACCGCGCCGAAGAGATCAGAAAAATAGGTGGAAAAAAAATCGGCGAGTACTGCGAGTTCGGATTTGGGGAGATAGCTATCGGTTCCTGGAATGATGAACAATAGAAAGGTGATCATATGAGGAGCATAATCATAGGAATGTTGGCAGAGACGCCGGTCCATCCCGGCGCCGGCCGCTCGACGGGCTTTGTGGACCTGCCCGTGGCGCGTGAATCGATTACCGAGTATCCCGTGATTGTAGGCTCAAGCCTAAAAGGAGCCTTGAAGGATCGGGCCAGGGATAAGTGGCCGGGGAAAAGATCTGAGAATGGAGAGGAAGCGGCTCAGAGCGAGGAGGTAGAAAGGGCGTTCGGGAAGCAAGATGGTGCCGGGGATCTTATCGTCTCGGATGCACGGCTTCTTCTGCTTCCTGTTCGCAGTCTGACTGGGCATTATAAATGGGCTACATGTCCCAATATTCTTGAGAGGCTGAGTCGAGATATTCACCGTTCCGGATTTGAGAAAAAACTCAAAATCCCAAAGACGGATAAAAAGCCGGAGAATGGAACCGTACTGGGAGAGGGATCTGGTAAAATTTTCCTGGAAGAGAGAGAGTTCAAGATAGTTGAAACGGCTGATAAATCTGTCATCGAGGCAATTGATCAGCTGATGCCAAATCGAGCCTCAGCAGAAAGGCTGGCTAGACAGCTGATTGTACTAAGCGACGACGACTTCAAGTGGTTTGCTAGCTACGGGCTACCTATCAGTGCTCGCAACGTTTTGGATGAGAATACAAAGACCAGCAAGAACCTTTGGTATGAAGAGACATTGGCCCAAGATTCACTATTCTACAACCTATTAATGGAGCGAGGTAACGGCTCGATCGATCTGGTCAAGATACTGGTGGATGAACGCCCTTACCTTCAGGTGGGTGGAAACGAGACAGTAGGGCAGGGATGGTTCGCCTTAAGGCTTGTGGGGGAATAGATGATGGCTGAAAAGACCCTGGGCCAGAAGCGCGCCGCTCATGCCTTGGATGGCATAACTAAATTGGCAGAGAAGAAGGATTACGGGAACTTCGGAAGCTATGTTCAGCGACTTCCTGCAACCATCGTCATGAACGGACTTGGACAGGCTATGGCGGGAGAGCTGGCTGCGGCCAGGCTTGCCAAGGGCGATAGGATGAGCGCCGATGAGAGAGCCCACAAAACCCTCTTTGATTGTGTAGAGAGCTGGCTTTTTGAGTGCGAAGCTTATTCAGGAGATGGGGGTCTGATGGCGGCGATCGTCAATAGCAGCCAAGAAAATTATGTCCGAGCCCAGGCGGAGGCTCTCGCCTATCTCGATTGGCTCAAGAAGTTCAGCCAGGCGTATTTGGGGGATGGTAAAGATGGTTCGTCCGATTTATAGGACTGAGACGAATATCACCCGAAGACCAGGGGAGAGCAACGCAGGGCTGTGGTACGACAAGTTCTGCGACCAGTGGTCGGATAAATGGGACGGCCTGGGCGACAAGGGCAAGACGAGCTGGATCGAGGGCGTCACCAAGAAGCCCGTGGGAGATCCCCGTCTGATTAATGAGATTGTGGAGCGCCGATTGAATCTGATCGCCAGCAGCAGAGGCTTTGCCCTGCATCTCAAGACAGAGGGGCCGTTTGTCACGGGTCTAGGAAGAAATCATCCTGTAGAGAATGGGTTCGCTTGGCACCAGACCCTAGGAACCCCTTACTTGCCGGGCTCATCCGTTAAGGGTGTCGTCCGGTCCTGGGCTAAGATCTGGGAGGAAGAGAACGATGAGACGATTAATCGGATATTTGGTCCCAGGGACTCCAATACCTCTTCGGTGGGCTCGGTCATCTTTCTTGATGCCATCCCAATTAGTCAGGTGCAATTGAAGGCCGACGTCATGACCCCTCATTACGGCCCCTACTATCAGGGAGATGAGCCTCCTGCTGACTGGCAAAGTCCCGTACCCGTTCCGTTTTTGGTCGTTGAAGCAGGACAGGATTTCCTCTTCGGCGTAATGCCAAGAAGACCTGAAGATCAGAGAGATGGGGATGACTGCAAGAAGGCCGCAGAGTGGCTCAGAGTTGCCCTGAATAAAATCGGCGGAGGAGCCAAGACAGCGGTCGGATACGGCAGGTTTGAGGCGTTTGTTCCAAGATCGCCTGCTATGGATTGGCTGGATAAGGAGATTGACCGGCTAGCAAGAGAGCAGAATAAAGATCCGTCCAAGGTCCTCACAGAGATGCCCTTGAAGGTAGCCGAGAGCTGGAACTCGATAGAAGACTCAGAACTCAAGGAGAAGATTCTGGCGGATATCAAGGCCAGATACGGCAAACTCTGGGATCGTCCGACGGGCGGACTGAAGAAAGCGAAGAAGATCTACGAGGCACAGCTGCATTAGTGCAGCGAGATCGCATAGTGACCTAATTGAAGCGGGAGGTTCTTGAATGGGCGTGTGGCATATCAGCGGGCTTGGAATCAGTCCAGGGGCTTTAACCGTACCCACGTCCAGTATATATCTGCTCTTGAAGGCAGCCGAAGAAGGCGAGGCCAAAGCTTGCGAGTTCTTTGAGACCTCAGGGGAGTGGAGACAAAAAGAGGGAATCCTTCGAGGTTTTCCTGAAGGAATCGTCATCTTCACTTCCAGAGAGGTAGTGGAAAAGAAATTTTCTCGAAGGAGCGATCTTAAGGACCGCTGGTTCAAAAATACTGGTAAGGAAATATCGGTTCCTAGAGTCGCCTGCAAATTTATTAGAGATATTCATAGAGAGCTTTTCGACCAATATGATCTTCCTAAAATCTACTATCTAGCAGTGGATTATCAAGATTTCAAGAAAGCTCTTCCAGTCATATACCACACAGTTAATGCCTTAGGTACGAAGGGCGGAAAGGAACTTTGGGCTAATATGGTTGGAGGCACAAACCAGATCAACGCATCCATTTTGACGGCAGGCTCTCTATCAGGGGCAATTTCGAGATATTACTACTACTTTGAACAAGACATTGATCTTCTCCATCCCGACCTTGAAAAGCCGAAGGGGAGACTCCCTAAAGGCCAAATCGACCTGTTACTATCTAAATGGTTCCAGCTCCCGATATTTGATTTTGGCTGGGGTGAGGTGTCCAATACAATCAACAGTCTAATGGAGCAATACAACAACGCATT
The DNA here is from genome assembly GCF_000235565.1 of Methanothrix harundinacea 6Ac. NCBI lineage: Archaea > Methanobacteriati > Methanobacteriota > Methanomicrobia > Methanotrichales > Methanotrichaceae > Methanothrix > Methanothrix harundinacea. The sequence goes on along the minus strand of NC_017527.1, from coordinate 1,834,468 downwards.
GCCATTAGAAGTCCTCAAAGAAGAGCTTGAAAAGACGGGCATGAAAAGCCAATATCTCGCAAAGCTGACAGGTAGCAGGCTTATTGTGATCGAAAATAATCTTGTTAGGCCCGGAGCAGACTTGAACCACTTAAGGAGTTTGCTTTCAGGTGATTCCAATTCGCCGAACAATCTGAGTTCATGGAAGAAATGGGCTGCTGAGAAGGGCATACTCTGGCAACAAGAGATGGATCAAAATTGCACTCTCAAAAAGGTGTTTCCTTGAACTTCGTCATCTATCCCATCGGCGTCTCCGGCCCCATCACCTCCGCCGAGCCGCTGCCACCCCTGCCGAAGATCCCCCGCGGGTCCCTCGTCGTCGTCGAGGGGAAAGCGCCGATCTGGCGGTACGGCATGGCGCTCCACCTCCTCCACGGCTCGCCCGCGGCGGCGATCGCCTTCTACGACCCCCGGCTCGGGGCGGTGGTGGTGGCAACCCACAGCCGGGAGTGGGCGGTGGGAGACGTGGTAGACATTACCCTGGAGGGTAATCCAGATCAAGGAAGCTCGGAAAAGGCGGGACGAGTATGAACTGGATAGAGATCGTATCATTGATGGCGAGTTTTGCCTCGCTGACCGCGTTTTCGTTATTTCTGTACTTCAGCCTCACATTGCGCAGGCAGAAGAAGGAGCTGGCCCGGACGATAGTCTCCCTTGGGGGGAAAGGAGGTTGGGCTATCAAAACGGCCCCTGGCCATAGCTATCGGCATCGGTAAGGATCTGGAGGCCTCAGTCGGCAACTATCTGAAGGATCAAGATTGGGATGTGCAGCTCATCAGCTGGAAGAGTGGAGATACCTGGCTGGAGCCCAAGGACTATCCCGAGGTTATGGTGAAGATAAACGGGTTGAAAGATCTGGCCATGAAGAGCGGTGTCACAGAGGTTCTCCTCTTCTATGCAGGGCCGATCGATCTTGCGATTTATATAGGCACGAGGCTACAGAACTGGGTTCCGGTGAAGGTCTTCAATTTTGAAAAAGGAACTTACAGGCATAGCCTAACCCTTGAGAAAGAATCCGCCGGGATGGGTTCCCTCACCGAGCAGCTCGTTAAAAAACTATAACCTTTTCCCTTTTCAGACTTTTTTCCGGTTGCTGAATCCCCGGAGACAGAGCACTCCGGGGCGATGTCTCGATGGGGCCACGACTTTTCAGCCATGGATACCAAACCTGGTATCCATTTGGGATGGATAGGCTCCAATTCGTTTCAATGGGGCCACGACTTTTCAGCCATGGATACTAGTGCTCACTGCGTCATATTTCGGCATCCTATATCAAGTTTCAATGGGGCCACGACTTTTCAGCCATGGATAGGTCATTATGATGATATCATTGTTGTGGCGCCTTTATCGTTTCAATGGGGCCACGACTTTTCAGCCATGGATAGGCATCTGCCCGGCAAGGTTGAAGACATCGCCCTTGTGTTTCAATGGGGCCACGACTTTTCAGCCATGGATAGCTTCTCTCCTTGTTTACCTTCTTTTCAATACGTGCGGTTTCAATGGGGCCACGACTTTTCAGCCATGGATAGTTAAGTATCTGCGTTGAGGGTTGCGCCTGATGGCCGCCCGTTTCAATGGGGCCACGACTTTTCAGCCATGGATAGCTCACAGACGCACAGGTTATTCAGTTTGTGTTGGACTTCCTGTTTCAATGGGGCCACGACTTTTCAGCCATGGATAGGAAGAATATTGGCAAAAGATATGGGTTCCAAAGGTAAACGTTTCAATGGGGCCACGACTTTTCAGCCATGGATAGCGCCACCAACTTTATCCTGCGCGCTCACGGGGCACGCTACTATGTTTCAATGGGGCCACGACTTTTCAGCCATGGATAGGCGATCTTGAAAAAGCGATGCTGGATAAGATAGTCGGGTTGGCGTTTCAATGGGGCCACGACTTTTCAGCCATGGATAGGAATATGCTGACGGCCTCCTTAGGGAAGCCCGAAACAGTTTCAATGGGGCCACGACTTTTCAGCCATGGATAGTGAAGGTCTCGTCAGCGCGGGCTTGCTCAAGATTAGAGATGTTTCAATGGGGCCACGACTTTTCAGCCATGGATAGAAGAACTTAAAACAGGAGGGGCTGACGTCTGATGACGTTTCAATGGGGCCACGACTTTTCAGCCATGGATAGGATAGTGGTCATGCTGGACGATGTTCAGGATGATAAGTTTCAATGGGGCCACGACTTTTCAGCCATGGATAGTTCCGGTTTGGTTCTAAGCAATCAAAATATCCACTCTGTTTCAATGGGGCCACGACTTTTCAGCCATGGATAGAGGATGTTCTAGAAGAAGCTAAAGCCATTATTTTCGTTTCAATGGGGCCACGACTTTTCAGCCATGGATAGGCCGTCCCTCCCCGGGGCCCTCCCTCGCAGGTCTGGGTGATCGTGTTTCAATGGGGCCACGACTTTTCAGCCATGGATAGTCCGTCGAGATGATCATCCTCCGGCCGGCGTCGACCGGTTTCAATGGGGCCACGACTTTTCAGCCATGGATAGCGAGGACAGCTATGATCATCTATAGTCTTGCTGTTTTGAGTTTCAATGGGGCCACGACTTTTCAGCCATGGATAGGCCGAAATGTTCAGCAAGATAGATCTCCATGTGTTAGGGAGTTTCAATGGGGCCACGACTTTTCAGCCATGGATAGGTTGATCGTACGAGAGAGATTGAGGAGCGAAATAATGGTTTCAATGGGGCCACGACTTTTCAGCCATGGATAGGAGAAGCGTTGTATAACCAACGCGGGCACGGTTTTGTAAGTTTCAATGGGGCCACGACTTTTCAGCCATGGATAGCCGGAACGATTCCGGCAATCCATAGGAGGATGACGCTATGGTTTCAATGGGGCCACGACTTTTCAGCCATGGATAGGCCCGTCTTGGTCGCGGCAGAGGAATTTGTTGCGGCGTTTCAATGGGGCCACGACTTTTCAGCCATGGATAGCAACTTCCCAGATAAGGTAGATGAATACCGTGCCGAGATCGCAGTTTCAATGGGGCCACGACTTTTCAGCCATGGATAGGGCCGCGAAACCCGGCGACCTCGCCAACCTGGACGCCCCCATGTTTCAATGGGGCCACGACTTTTCAGCCATGGATAGGACCGATTCAGCGGGTTTGGGCCGAGCCGCCCTCTCGGTTTCAATGGGGCCACGACTTTTCAGCCATGGATAGTGAACTATAACGCATCTTTTGAATTTTCAGTAGATGTTTCAATGGGGCCACGACTTTTCAGCCATGGATAGGCTCAGCGGTACCCCCCAGTTGTTCACCGTTGACAAGTTTCAATGGGGCCACGCACTTTTCAGCCATGGATAGAGTCAGCAATGAAGGGGGCTTCGATCTACCTCTTCTATCGTTTCAATGGGGCCACGACTTTTCAGCCATGGATAGCTGGGGAAGACATCGATGGACATCTTGCAACCGGAACGGAGGTGTTTCAATGGGGCCACGACTTTTCAGCCATGGATAGATAAGGTCTGGGGCCGGAAGGTCATCAGGAGGCTATGGCTGTTTCAATGGGGCCACGACTTTTCAGCCATGGATAGTACCCCCTAATCGTGGTAGAGAAGTTAGGGAAAATGAGTTTCAATGGGGCCACGACTTTTCAGCCATGGATAGGCAACAATGTTGATCATAGTAGGCGGAATCGTCTATAGTTTCAATGGGGCCACGACTTTTCAGCCATGGATAGTTCTTTCTCTGAAATTTTTTCGATTTCTTCAAATAATGTTTCAATGGGGCCACGACTTTTCAGCCATGGATAGTTAACGATATACCCTTCGACAAAGATCTTGTCAGCGCAAAGTTTCAATGGGGCCACGACTTTTCAGCCATGGATAGCCGTTGGCACCGATGCCGTTTCGCTGAATTGGAGCTGTTTCAATGGGGCCACGACTTTTCAGCCATGGATAGAAGAAAACCAATCGCCGAATTCCAAACCCGCTTAAAAGTTTCAATGGGGCCACGACTTTTCAGCCATGGATAGAAGAAAAGCACTACTCTAGGGGAGCCTGGTTACGGTTGTTTCAATGGGGCCACGACTTTTCAGCCATGGATAGGCCGGCCGTTTTTCGGCCTTTACTGCTATCGAAAAAAAGGCGATTTTCGAGAGGTTCATCAACTCCATAGAAAACATTCAGAATGTTGACCCTGGAATGAAGGCATTTTCGCTATGCAGGGGCTTTTCGAGCGGGTCCCAGGGTTTTGGACACCACTCTACCTCTCGCAAAGCCTCTGCTTATAAAGGGACCTCTTCGGTCCCTCCTGGCGTCCCACTGGATGGACGGCCCTGATGTTACAGGGGGCTTATTGTCCAGAGCTTCTGCTCTCACAGATATTGCTCAAGGTTTAAATCGATTGCGGTTTGGTCTCGTCAGATCGCCGATTTTAGCATCATACGATGATCGCATTCTCCTTCTCTTTGGGGCTGTGCACCCCCAGAAACTCTATCCTATCCTCCGCCATCCCCTCCACCGGGCCGAGATCGATGATCATCACCCTGTCCTCGTCATGCTTTATGAGACCCGTCAGCGCTGCTATCATCTCCACCCGGCCCTTGGGGGTGAGATCGCAGCGGAAGACGGAGTAGTGGACAGGATCACCAAAGCCCTTCATCATCTTGTGAACCTTTTGAAGCCGTCTCGGCTCCATTATGTCGTAGCTCACCACATAGCAGTTTCGTCCTCTCACCTTCTCACCTCGTCAAAAAGGCAGGGTACTCCTTTATCTCGCCGGTGATGACTCTGGAAAGGAGCCGGGCCTGAACCTCCAGGACTCGCCGATAGCTCACCTTGTAGCCGAATATGGGATGTTCGATCTCCGTCTGCATCCTCCGCTCGTAGCCGGCCAGCACCGTTCTCTTGGCCTGACGTTTCATGGAGACGCCCATCCCCGTCTTGATGAAGTCCTTATCAGTGAGTTCGCGGTTGTTGAAGAGATTGATCGTCGTGGAGTCCGCGATGATCGGCCGAAACTCCTCCATCATGTCCAGGGCCAGAGCAGGACGGCCGTACCTCGGCCGGTGGTAGAACCCGAGATATGGGTCGAACCCCACCGCCAGAAGGGAGACGAAGACGTCCTTCGCCAGCACGGCGTAAAGGTAGGATAGAACGGCGTTCACCGGATCTTTCGGCGGCCTTCTGTTCCTGTTCGCGAAAGTGAAGCCCTGATCGGCTTTGAGCAGGTGCTCCAGCCGCCCGAAGTAGATCTCCGCCGCCGCGCCCTCGATCCCCAGAAGCCTCTCCATGCTGGACGCGTTCGCCGCATCTTTTGATAGCTTACTCAGCCGGTCCAGGGCATCTTTGGGAGATTCGGGGTCGTTTCTCCTTATCTGGGTCCTGCAGTTTCGGATCTTGCCATCCACGATCGACCGGGCGATGGATAGCGACCTGTTCCGGTCCGCCGCCCACGCGAACTGCCTCATCCGGAGCTCCACGTTCTTGTGAGTGTGACCGACGCTCATCCCTTGAAACCAGCCTCCTCGGGTGAAGTGGAGGACGGGAATCCCCCGCTGCATCAGATCCACCAGCGCGGGGGTAGAGATCTCTACACCTCCAAAGAGGTTGACCTGAGATATCTCCCTCAGCCGGGCCTCCACCACCGCGCTGTCTCTCTCACCCTTCCCCCGTCCTCTCCCGGTGCGGCCTTCGCTTCCTTCTTTCTCTTCATCTTCATCATCGCCCTTCTTTATCGACCGAATCTCCAGCCTGTCCCCCTTCTTCCGGACCGAATGACCATGACCCACCACATAGACCGGCAGGGAATCATCCCTCGCCGGAAGAAGCCTTCTGATCTTCCCGATCAGCCCGCCGCCTCCGTCTCCATCTCTTCGGCTTTGCCCGTCCATCTCCCGCAGCAGGTTCACCTCGTCGGGAAGACAGATCCCCGCCATGGAGCATCGAACGCATTTGGGGCTGTCCTGCAGGGGCGGCGGAACCGCGCCGCCATCGGCCACCGCCCTCAGGTCGGATATCAGGTCTAAGGTCAGCTTTACGAGATCTCTGTCAAAATCTACCGGCACCCGCTTCCTGGAGGCGGCGAAGTAGACGATCCCATTGTCACAGTGATAGCCGTTCTCCCTCAGTACCAGCCCCTGAGCGCAGAGCTGAACCCGGTCCGAATCGTATGCCCCGCCCGGAATGCATGGAGCTCTCCCCCTCTTGTACTCAACGGGAGTCACATGCCGGCCTTCCCCCTCCAGGAGGTCTATCCTGCAGGTGACCCCCACCTTCTCGCCGCTGAGCGATACCGATCTGTCATGAATCGCCTGGAGTTCGTCTTCATCGGCCCTGGCAACCTCCGAGTCCACCCGGCGGTGCTGAAACCTCCCGTCGACGGTATCGGCGCTGTCCACGAACTCGCCGCCCACCCACTCCATGTAGCAGAGCCGGGGGCAGTAGGCGAACTCCGCCAGCATCCGGGCGGGAATCAGCCTGAGAGGAGCATCGGCAGATCCTTCTGATTTTGATTTTGATCCTAGATTATCTCCCAATGTGAGCCTCCAGGCGAAGAGAATCCCAAAAAGATATATAGGTTTTGCATTTATCCTTTTTTTCAGACCTCTGAGCTCTTTCCGTAAATGGCCTTTGAGCATGAAATTGATTAAGTAAAACGGCGATGGAGATGTCTTATCGATGACCAAAAAAGTCCTCTCTTCGTGGTCGTGCACTCCGAGCAAAGAGGCCTCAACCTTATGCCTGCATCTGGTGACGTCAGGCGGTCGGGCGCCGCGATCCGCGAGGCTTGAGACGATATCGATCGCAGGCGACTACGGTCAGGCCCTCCTTCCCCCCGACCTTCTCGGCGAGATCGTCCCCTTCCTCGAAAGTCCAGAGTGCAGAGTCGTCGGCCACGACCTCCTCTTCAGCCTGGGCTTAATCAGAGCCCTGAAGGGCAGAAGGCTCTCGTACTCCAACCTCTGGGATACGATGCTCGCCTGGCAACTGCTGAGAAACGGCCTTCCCGAAAGAGATCCCTCTTTGAAGACGGTGGCGAGCGATCTTCTCGGGAGAGATCTGGATGAGATCCCTGGGAAAAAGGAGCCAGACGGCGATCTCGATCCGAAAGAGCTCGATTATGCCGCCAGGGCCTGCACCATCCTGGAGCCGGTTTACGACAGGCAGAGATACCTCGTTGACAAGCTTGGTCTCGCGGAGGTCGCATCTCTGGAGTTTGATGCCATCCCCGCGCTGGTGGAGATGGAGCATAACGGCATGGGCTTCAACCAGAAGGGGGGGCTAAAGCTATCAGAAAGCCTCGGAGATGAGAAGGCAGAGCTGACACGAGAGCTCCGATCGTATGCGCAGTCGAAGGGGATTAAAGACTTCAACCCCAAAAATCCCGCTCATGCAAAGAAAGTCATCAAAAGTCTTGGATATCATGTCGAGAAGACTTCAGCACCATTTTTGGAGAAGATGGTCCGGCAACATCAGGCAGAAGAGTTCATAAATCTGCTTTTGAAATATCGGGAACTTCATCTGAAAGAGGCTCATACGAAGAACTGGCTCGTTTTTTCTGAGGACGGCCGGATCTATCCCAGACTATCCCAGCTTGGCGGGAGGAGCGGTCGCATCACCTGTTCCAAGCCAAACATCCAGCAGGTTCCAAGAGATCCGAGGCTGAAGAGCCTTTTCGTCGCCTCCCCGAACATGTCTCTGGTGGAGGCTGATTTTTCTGCCATTGAGATGAGGCTCCTTGCGATTCTCTCCGGAGATGAGACCCTCATTGAGACCTTCAAGAAAGGGCTTGATCCGCATATACAGACGGCTCAGGCCATCTTCCAAAAGTCGAAGATCTCGGGGGAGGAGAGGCAGATCGCCAAGACCCTGAACTACGGCACCATTTACGGGGGCGGCACCAATATGGTCTTGAGCCAGCTCCCAGACCTGACAGAGGATGAGGCAAAGGAGTTCCTTTATCGGTTTTACAGGTCCTATCCTGGCTTGAGAAGCTGGCAGCAAAAGGTCACTAATGGCGCGCCTGTTTTAACAATCGACAGAAAGACCTATAAAATCTCTCGATCGGCTCTGGGAAGGCTGAGATACATCGATCCCGACCAAAGAAACGCCCTGATCAACACGCCAGTCCAGGCCACGGGCGCAGACCTTCAAAAGATCGCCCTCGGCAGGCTCTACAGGGAGCTGACGAAACCCGAGCACGACGCTTTCAACCTCGTGAACGCAGTCCATGACAGCATCCTTCTGGAGGTGCCGGATAAACGGACCGGCGAGGCGGCGAGGCTGATTCAGAGGGTGATGGAGGAGGCAGGTGGCGAGATTCTGAAGGTGGTGCCCTGTCTCACCGAGGTGAAGGTCGGGAAGGACTGGTCCTTTCCGAAGGATAAACGGAGATTATCGGCCTTTCTCAGGAGGGTTGCATCAGGGGCGATAGGACGGTCGTAGAGATGCCCCCGGAGGCCCCACACCGAAGCCCCTAATAAGGGCAAAAACGACTATAGCATGAGGTTTGATATGGCCTATTCCAAGGCGGATCAGCCTTCGTTTCCTTCCTTCGTTGATCAGACCCGTCCGCCCCATCTCCAGGAGACGGATCCCATCCCTCGCCCTTCCAGACAATAGCCCGCCGTCGCCCCCCTCCGTCTGACCCTCAGATCTCCTCCCCAGATCGATCCGGATGTGCTTCTCTTCCATGTACTCGTAAATGGCTCTCCGGGACCGCTCCCTTCCCAAGCCGCTCTCCTTCCATCCGCCGAAGGGGGCCCCAAAACGATGGCCTTGTGGTGTTGACCCCGACGGACCCCGCCTCCAGCCTTTCGGCGAAAAAGAGCCCCCTCACCATATCTCAAGTTGAGACGTAGGCGGCAAGGCCGTACCAGGAGGCGTAGGCGAGTTTGAGGGCCTCTTCGTCGGTCGAAAAGCTCATCATCGGCGCCACGGGGCCGATGGTCTCCTCCCTCATCATCCTCATGGAGGGGTCCATCCGATCCAGGACCGTGGGGAGGAAGAAGAACAAGAAGCCACTCCGAAACTCTTCCCCCTCCGGCTCCCGGCCGCCGCAGAGGAGGGCGGCGCCCCTGGCGAGTGCGTCGGCGATGTGATCTCTCGTCGAGCAGACGGAGAAGGGAGGATCAAGGAACGAACTGGATTGAGATCTCCTCCCTCTTGGGATTCGAGCATTTCAGCTCCAGTTATGACATTCTCGGCTGCCGATCCGAATCCGAAGGCTGAAGCTGAAGGCATATCTTTATCGCTTCGAGCATAAATACCTTCTAAGTCGAGGGGAAAATCTCAGTTATGCCATCCAGGATCGACATTCCCAAGGAGAAGATCGAGGACTTCTGCCGTCGATGGAAGATAAAGGAGATGGCCATCTTCGGATCGGCTCTCCGGGAAGATTTTGGGCCAGAGAGCGATCTTGATCTTCTGGTCACCTTCTCCGAGTAGGCCCGATGGACCCTCTTCGACTGGGCGGAGATGATCGAGGAGTTGAAGAAGATGACCGGCCGAGATATAGACCTGGTGGATAGGGAGTCGATTCGAAATCCCTTCAGGCGCCGCTCCATTCTGGCCAGAATGGAGGCGATCCGTGGAGCCTGAAGGCCCCATTGAGGCCCCATTGAAACCCATATATATCGGGCGGTCAAAGTCTTTAAGGGGCGAGCTCAAGACCACATCCGCCCCTGGATGGCCGCCGTGAGATTGGGAGAATTTGGTATCATGAGGAAGACGAGGACGAAAGAGAAGGTCGAGATCATCGGACCAAAAGTCCACGGAGTGGGCTACAGATACTTCCTGATGAACCAGGCGATGCTTCTGGGGGTCGATGGCTTTGCTGCTTCAAACCAGGCAGGAATAGATCGGCAGCAGAAGGTGCTGGTTCTTGTAGAGGGGTCGAGGGAGGCGTTGATAGACTTTTCCGCCCTTGCAGAGACCGAAAAGCCGGAGGAGGCGGAGGTATCCGAAGTCCTCATCGGAGATTTTGATGGTTTTGTTCCAAAGATGACCGACTTCGCCATGGTCCTCACCGCCGGCCAGATAGTAAAAGCCATCCCCATCATCCAGGAGATCGAGAGCAATACAAAAGAGACGGCCGAAAGCCTCCGAGAGGAGAGACTGCTTCGAATTGAACAGGATATTCATGCAATTAAGGCGAAGCTGGGGATGTCTTAGGCCGACAGCCTTCGACGAGTCTCGATTATGAGCTATAATATAAAAATTGTATTATTTTTATTAATTATATTATATGATTATTAGGCGAGAGGCAGCATGGACCGTTTCGGAGAGCTTCAAGAGAAGATAGTGCTGTTGCTCCGTCCCTATGCTAGGAGGATAGCGATCTGTGGCTCCTTTGCACGAGGCGATGAGGCGGACGATAGCGGCATCGATAGCGGCATCGAAATCCTCATAGATCTCCTCCCTCCGGGCGAGAGGCCTCCCCTGGGCCTGAAGTGGTTCCGCCTCGAAGAGGAGCTCTCACGGATTCTGGGGCGCGAGGTGGAGCTGGTCAGCGAGAGGGCCATGAGCCCCTTCGTCCGGCCTTATGTCGAGAAGGACATGGTGCTCCTCTATGAAGAAGGATGACTCGGTCCGCTTCCACCATATTCTGATGGCGTTTCCTACCGAATCGGTCAGGCCGACTCCTTCATCTTGAGGTCGACCTCGCCAGCCGCGATAGGCTTTGCAAGGAGCTTTCCTTCCCGAAAGTCCCTCACGATCTTGTCGATCTCTCTTGAGGCGTCCGGCGTGATATAGGCCTCGTCGCAGACATCGCAGATCAAGGCCCGGACGTTCTTGATCACCAGAACGCTGCCATCGATCCTGGTGATGTAATCCGTGAAGCCTGGCGCGAGCCTGCCTCGGCCGCAGTTGCAGGTGTTAGGGATCAGCTCTATCTTCTCGTCGTGTGGTCTATCCATTCATTACCCTCCGGCCAATATACTGTGATTATACGCAAGGTGGTTATCGCATAACTGATGAGGGCAGAGGGGCATGGCTTGCTCTATGGATAATCTTCTATTATGCTTCCGTCTAATATCAAATTAACCAGATCATCGGTATAAATACCCCTTTCATCCATCCTCCTGCGGGCGTGAAATGTTATTATATAATTATCTTTTGTAATCTGCTCCTTGACATCTTCGATCTCCACCCCCTCAGACCCCTCCCAGCTTTTCATCAGGCTCTTATTTTCGATATCCAGGGCTGGCTCGTATATCGGTCAGTCGAGAACGTGGATAAATCTTTACCGGATATCAATATGAATGACTTGCAGCTGTTGGGCTGCCTTCAGCCTCAACTCCGCAGAGACGAGCAGAAGATCGATCTCATCTTCAGGCAAGCTTCGCCCCCTCGGCGAGGACATTCCTTAAAAACGAATGGGTCTTACGAGCCTGGAAGTCCCGGTCGGAGAGGACCTTCACCGAGAGGTCGCCCCCCGTCTCCAGCAGGATATCGAAGGAGAGGCCGATGAGCTTCCGCCGAAGGCGGAAATCTTCTTCGTCTATCACCACCAGAATGTCGATCTCGGATTCCTCTCCGGCCGCACCTCTGGCAACAGATCCGAAGAGAGTGACGCTTCTAATCCTGTTGCCGTATCTCTGGGTAGCCCTCTTGACAAACTCCTCGACGGCTCTCTCCCTCCGTTCGTCAGCAAGAGAGATCTTTGAACCGCTGGCGTTCATTATCCTTCTCCTGAATGAGATAATGTTACTCAAATGGGATATATTTTTGCATGAAATGGCTTATGAAAAAATTCCATCGGGGGCCGTCTTTTCAGCCATGGACAGCAAGAACCGCCGAACGCGACCACGACGGCGCCAGGACTATGACCCTAGACTAGACGCAGATCCCTCTTCTCTTTCACCCTCTCATACAGCTTCTTGTCAAGGGTCAGAAGCGGCATCCCCTCCTTCTCCGCCGCCGCCAGGAAGAGAGAGTCGTAAAACGAGATCTTATCCTGGACTGCGATCTCGAACGCCTCTTCGAGGAGGTCGGCCGATTCCAGGAGGGTGCAGGTTTCCCTGATGAACTCACGGCAGTCTCGGAGGGCGTCCAAGGCCGCCCCTTTGTCCTCGCCGGAGAATAAGACCCGCTTCCAGGCCACGTTCCCCACCTCAGGGACCGCCAGGTCCAGGGTGACGGGATCGCATTCGTCCGCCCTGGCAAGCGCTCGGGGAGAGGCCTCCTCTAAAAAGAAGATGGCGGCGATGACGCTGGAGTCGAGGACGGCCTCATCTCGCATCTCTCTCCTCTCTTATCATCGCAGCAGCGCCCTCGGCGCATTCGACCTGCTCTTTCCAGCGGGCCTCCGCCCGGTCCAGGAGCATCCTCTTCTTTCTCTCCCGGACCATCGTCTCCACCGTCCGCCTGATCTCGGCCTGCCAGTCGACCTCGCTCATCTCGTCCATCATCCGCCGGACTTCGCTCTCCAGACGGATGCTGTAAACCGAAGTTGACACAATACTGTGTTTACACCGAATGCATATAATCTTATCGACGAGGTCGCGTTTCTCCATATTCCGACTATCCGGGATTTAAGATGGGCCGTCTCTCAAACGGCGTAGCCAATTATCAGCGGCGAGTCTCAACAGGGGCCACGACTTTTCAGCCATGGATAGGCAAATTGGTGGCGAATACATTACCGCCATCCGCGAGGAGAGTTTGAATGGGGCCACGACCCGAAGGTCATGGTAAGCCCTGGAGGGGCCAGAAGACGCCCCTCCGCCACCACCCCAGGGCAGGAAGATATCACGGGAGGTCCCCCTCGACGATCTCGACCTCCTCGGCCGAAAGGCCGTATAGCCGATACACGATAGCATCGATCAGCCGGTCGACCTCCCCGATCCGCAAAAGCATCGGCGCAAGCTTCTCCACCGACGCCGAATGCTCCCGCCTCAGGTCCTCGCCGAAGGCCCGGCGGCCGGAGTCGACCGTGAGCTTCCCCCTCCCCCAGACGGCGGCGGTCGGCCTCGGGGGTGGAAAAGGAGATGCGGCGGACGAAAAAAGAGGGAGGCGCTCAAGTCGCTGTTATTTGTTTGCTCCAAAAGTTATTTACCATTTTTGCGCCTTCATATCTCCATGACGGCGTCCGATGGGCAGAGATGAGATGGCAGCCCCCAGATCCCCCCAAAAATAAACATGGATACCCGGAAGACCTCATCAGGGAAGAGGAAGAGGATGAGACGAGGGGTATAATGAAGCTGGCTGAATCTAACCTAGCCGAGCTTCTCAACAGCGAGCCGGATATATACACGCTGAAGGACTTGAAGATCGACTATAAAAATATGGCAGCTTCCTTTAGAGGGGGAGACGCTCCAATTTTGGAGAGATAAGGTTGAAACAGGTTGAACAGGTTGAAACAGGACGCTTAATATAGGCGAAAGCCGCCGGAGAGGATTTATAAATAATCTAATAAATAGAAGGCCTTTGAAAGATGGATCTGCAGGGCAGAGATTTGATATTCCGCATCCATGCGGTGGAGCGGATGTTTGAGCGGGATATCAGCGTAGAGGATGTACGAAGGGTTCTCTTGGAGGGCGCCGTCATAGAAGGCTACCCCGAGGACACGCCCTTCCCGAGCTGCCTGATCTTCGGCTGGTGCTAAGGCCGCCCGATTCACGTGGTGATCGCCATTAATGAGGAGGAGGGGTCCGTCATTGTAGTGACCGTTTACGAGCCAGATCAGGAGAAGTGGGACGAGGATTTGTCGAGGAGGAGATCATGAGGTGCCTCATCTGTAAGAGAGGCTCGACGGAGCCGGGGACGACGACCGTCACCCTGGAGCGGGACGGTCTGATCATGGTGATCAAAGGTGTCCCCGCCCAGGTCTGCGAGAACTGCGCCGAGGCTTACGTCGACGAAAAGGTAGCTTCAGAGCTTCTGACGTCGGCGGAGGCGGCGGCGAAATCGGGGGCCAAAGTCGAGATCCGCGAGTACGTGACTGCCTAGGACTTCCCAATCCAGAGGAGGTGCGGACGGAGCTCTCCTCCGAAAGAATCTGCAAAATGGTGATGGTCGCGGTCACGGTTTCCACAACGTCAGCCATTCGACCCTTTCAAAATCCGAATCGTTGGAGGCCAGAGCGGTTATCTCCTCTTCCTGCATCGTCGCCAGGTGGATGGCATCGCTGGAGAGAAGGCCGTATCTTTTGGAAAAGTCCAGGGAAAGCCTCATGATCTCCACTCCCGCCCTCGCTATCTTGAGGTTCTCGATCTCCAGGATCTTCTCGATGGCAGATGGAGCAGCGCTCAAATTTTTCACCTCCTCCGGGTTCTCCTTAAGGTACCTAACAGCCTGCCTTGGGTTCTGGTTCTGCTTCTCCACCACCTCGGCGACCATGACCCTGTGGAAGACCTCCCCCAAGACGACGATCGACGAGACGGCAGAGCGTTTACCGGAATTGACATCCTTAAGGAGGTTGCCGCAGGGCTCAGCATATCTCCAGTGGTCGAATATTACGTAAAGAAATATATTGGCATCTATGAAAATGGCGCTGCCTTCATCGATATCATCTGCCATCAGATCGGCTCCAGTTCTGGGCTTTCTACCACCTCGTCGAGCCAGTCCCTGCGGGAGATCTTGACGAGGCCGCCCAGCCGGTCGACGGCATCTCTCCTGATCTCTATATCCACGACTTCCCCGTCTTTGAGGTCGAGCTTTTCTAGCGGTTTCAAGACCTTGTTCTCGTAGATCGCCTTCACGCCCATGGAGCCACCTATCAATAATTTGATCTTTCGAGCCTAAAAACCTGCTCGTCTAAAATGAGGTTATATTGTCAGGGTGCGGCCGGCGAGAGCTCCCCTAGAGGGGGCAGAAAGGGGGATCCCGAGATCAAAGGGGGACGGCCTCCTTCAAAACGCGTTGGCGAATCCGCTCCCTGAGGCCCCTCTCGCTCACCACGTCGACCTGGCGGCCCAGGAGCCCCTCCAGCTCCCGGGAGATCGCCGAGTTTTTTATGAGGGTGAAGCCCGACAGAGGCTCCACCAGGAGGTCGAGGTCGCTACGGTCATCGGCCTCGCCCCGGGCGACGGAGCCGAAGATCCGGACGTTTCGCACCCCATATTTTGCGGCAATGGCGAGGATCTCGTCACGGCGAGACCTCAAAAGCTCCTCAAGTTTCATCGCCGACGTCCTATGTATCTGATTATATTTATACTTCCTGACGCCCACAGCCCACGTCGATCCCGTACAAAGCAGCTCTGACGGCCCCCCCATGTGCCCCTGGCCCTCCCTGCCCCCCCTCCTCCATCTCTCGATCCCGTCGTCCGACCGCCCGGCGCTGCAGCGCCGGGCGGCGCGTGCCACCCGCTGGCCCCCAGAAGACCCCCCCTCCGCCACCGGCCCCGGACAGAAAAGATATCACGAGAGGCTCCCCTCGACGATCGCTATCTCCGCCTCGGTGAGGCCGTAGAGCCGGAAGACGATAGCATCGATGAGCCGGTCGACCTCCCCGATCCGCGCGATCAGCGGCGCGAGCTTCTCCATCGACGCTGAGTATTCCCGCCGCAGGTCCTCGCCGAAGGCCCGGCGGCTGGGATCACAGGCGAGCTTGCCCCGGTTCTTCTTGAGGACGCCAAGAAGCTCGGAGAGCTCGATCTCGTAGTAGGCGGAGACTTTCGTCTTGTTCGAGAGGTCATCGATCCTGGCGCCGGTGTAATCCGAAAGCCACAAGAGGAAGCCCCGGATCTCCTCCTGCTTCTCCCGGTTCATCCGGATCATCTCCTCGGCGAGGTGCGCCAGCAAGTCGTGGACGACGTCGGACCGCTCGCCCCCGGCGACGAACTCTCCTGCGGCGTCCTTCGGGAGGCAGCCGTCGACTACTCCCAGCACTGAACCCTCACAGAGAACTATTTCAATATAAAAATGGATGAAATTAATATGCTTCTGACTTTATTTGACTTATAGAACATGGAAGAGAGACCTAAACCTTTTAAGGTAGTATCTACCAGCATTAGAGCATGGAAGAATTTGGGGACTAAGAAATCAGTTCCTTATGCCGTGTCACGGCATATCAATTGGTGATGTCAACCCCTCCAAGGCAGAATCTCGCAATGCAAGAAAAGCGCCTGAGGGACCCGAAGTGAGCAGAGGAGTAGAAGAGGTATCTATATGAATGGTGTAGCCAGTCTAGCATTTCGAATCGCTCTGGCCGCTCTAGTAGCATTGCCCATTGGAGGTTGCTGTGACCCGTCGCCTTCTGAGGTACCATCAAGCCAATTTATAGTACAAACACTCAATCAGTTGGTGGATCTTCATAGGGCCATAGTAAAGGTTGAATTCTGGAATGCTATATCGCCAACAATGGACGAAGCGTGGGACATTATTGGCCAACTCAGAGTTGACTTGAAGGGTGAAGATCGCACTTACGAAGGGAGTAGACTCCGAGATTCCGGCGACAACAAGAGCTTTGATGTCCAAGAGCATCTGGACCAGTACTTGGCTGGAATTGAAGATCAGATCCAAGACCGATCAAGTCTACAGGTCTTACTACATTCTGAAACGCTGGGCGTCTCTTATGAGTATCCACCAGATGGAAAAGATGTACCATTCCACATAGCCAGCATCGGGAAGGTCTTCACGGCTACTCTGGTATGTATGCTCGCTGAGAGAGGAGCGGTTTCTCTTGACGACCCAATTGTCGACTATATGCCGGAGAGCTCATTAGAGAATCTCTTCGTCTTTGAAGAAAAAGACTATGCGGAACAAGTGACAATACGAGAGTTGTTGACCCACACGTCGGGAGTGGCCGACTACGTCGAAGATCCGGTCATTAACGGTACACTATTTCTGGAGCTGATCCTGAGCAACCCAGATACCTATTGGACCCCAGAGATGCTGCTAGCCTTCTCAAGGGATAATCAGCACGCTGTTGGCAAGCCAGGAGATCTCTTCCACTACTCAGACACCGGTTATGTTCTGTTAGGCAGGATCATCGAGAACGTAACATCCAAACCGTTCCATGTAAACCTGCATGACGAGTTCTTCAAACCTTTGAATATGAACGACTCATATCTCATGTTCCGTTCTGAACCCGCCAACCAGCCAAAGAAGCCTGTCCAGAAGACCTGGCTGAGTGATACAGAGATCAGCCAATTCACATCGCTCAGCTCTGATTGGGCAGGTGGAGGAATCGTTTCTACTCCTGCTGACCTCCTGAGATTCCACATGGCTCTGAGAGACGGCCAGCTTATTAGTCCTGATCTTCTGGGACAGATGGTGACTGCTACTAACCAGTTCATGCCAGGCATCAAATACGGTATGGGCATGATGGAAGTCGATTTCCAGGGTCTCTCCCCTATGCTCAGCGGTTTTCCTACCGTCACTGGCCACATAGGGATCTGGGGTACTCACATGTTCTATGACAGAACGACGGACACGTATATCATCATAAATCTTGGGTCGTCATCTTGCATGAATACGAGCTTTGAAGTACTGATAGAGTTGATGAGCACTATAAGGAGCGTGGGGAACTAGACCGCATCCGACAAAGATCATGATTCTTCGAGTCTAATGTCCCTGGAACACAACACCCCCGGCAGTATGGTATTGAAGATCTTGAAGACCCAGCGGAGCTGAGAAGACAACCCAAGGGAGACGGATCATTGATCTTGCCCGCTAGACTGTGGCAGCATTAAGATTGATGACATAAGCATGATGACCGACTCCGATGGGACTGGACAAAAAGAGGTTACATCAGCCTTGCCGTATTTTTTACTCTTCCCCGCACAATCCATCTTTTTTCAGCATTTTTGTCATGATCATCTCCGAGGCACCTGCCTCTTCGTTCATCTCTTCGCTCAGGAGATTCCAACCTTTGTCCAGGTAAAACCTTATGGCCCTCTTGTTATCGCTGAAACATGCCAGCTTTGCCATCCCGTATCCTGACTTCTTTATCTCTGTCTCAATAATATCCAGTAGAACGCTTCCTATCCCTCCTCTCTGGTGGGCTGGATGAACCCAAACAAGGCCTACCAAGTCGTCAAATCTAGCAGCAACTGCCACAAGCACTCCAGCCTTTTCAGCAACAATCATGTTCTGCCACGAATTGTTGACATCGCTACTAAGCTGTTCGCCTTCAGCCCAAGGCTTCAACCTATCCTCCGGCAAGATCTTTCCGTATACCTCCACGATAGTCTCGTTGAGCAAATTTATGATTTTTGGGATATCCTCCTCCTCAGCGTCTCTAAATGCGTATTCGATCATAGCAGAACCTTCCATTGACTTACTCGTTAAAGATTTTCTCATATAAAAATCTCCTGAATACTTTTAATTTACACTCCATGAATATTCTTTCCGATTATATGTCATATCTTTTTTTCTCGATCCCGTCGTCCGACCGCCCGGCGCCGCAGCGCCGGGCGGCGCAAGCCACCCGCGAGCCCCCCAGAAGACCCCCCTCCGCCACCAGCCCCAGGACAGGAAGAGATCACGGAAGGCTCCCCTCGACGATCGCTAGCTCCTCGGCGGTGAGCCCGTATAGCCGGTACACCACCGCATCGATGAGCCGGTCGACCTCCCCGATCCGCAAGAGCAGCGGCCCGAGCTTCTCCACCGACGCCGAGTATTCCCGCCGCAGGTCCTCACCGAAGGCCCGGCGGCCGGGGTCGACGGCGAGCTTCTGCTTGTTCTTCTTGAGGACCGCTAGAAGCTCGCCGAAATCGGCCTCGTAGTAGGCCTGAACTTTCGTCTTGTTCGAGAGGTCGTCGATCCTGGCGCCGGTGAAATCCTCAAGCCACGCGAGGAAGCCCCGGATCTCCTCCTGCTTCTCCCGATTCATCCGGATCATCTCCTCGGCGAGGTGCGCCAATAGATCGTGGACGACGTCGGACCTCTCGCTCCCGGCGACGAACTCTCCTGCGGCGTCCATCGGGAGGCAGCCGTCGACTACATCTAGAACTTTATCTAAATGTCCGGCGGCGCAGAAGGCCTTCAGCTCCTCTGCCAGGCGGCGGCGCTCGTCCTCGGGGGTGGAAAAGGAGATGCGGCGGATGGGTGTTTTATCAACGAAAATTGCTGAAAAATTAAAGCTGTTTCCTTGGAGATCTGTGCATGAATTTTGAATGAAAAGCCGAATCAATGATGAATTAAGGAGCGCTAGAAGATAGTATGTAGCCTCTGGAATAATGTAAGCTTTGTTGTTTGCGTATAGTCCATTTGAATCGAAGGTGAACCTTGCACTTCCAGCTATTTCGGGCCAGAATATTTTTGACTTTTCAAATTGATCGTAATAATCACAAGCCCGCAGCTCCCACCAGTATTCGCCCTTATCATACCTTTTTTGAGCCGCATCGGAAAACTGCGCCAGATGAGCTGCAACTGCCGGGTACTTTGCCTCGAACCAGCCCCAGGGATCTTCGGCGCCCGACGATTGAGCGCGGGTCCAGCCGTTCGGAACCAGAATCAAGTAACGATCGCTCTCAGGCAGCTCATACCTCTTGATGTCACGCCCGGCGAGGAAGGGCTTGATCAGCTCAGAGCTCTTCGGGTCCTCGGCTATGAGGCGGGCGCGGGTCTCCCCATCGATGACGAAGGCCTCGTTGAGGCCGGTCTTGATCCCGTAGAATATTTTGCCGTTGACGTACTCGCCCAGGGGCGTCCCCGCCCGGCGGAGCTTCTCCAAAAGCCGCTGGACCGATTCGTCGACCAGTGACCACCCGGAGTCGTCCAAGCCTGAAAGGCTGACGGAGTAGGCGCGCTCCTCGACATAACCCTTCAGGCTGCCGAAGTTGAGGGTCTTGACCTCCACCGCCCGGAAGCTCGGCCTCGCCGGGCCGCCGCATAGCCGCAGAATGCAGGGGTAGGTCGTCGCCTCCGGGAAGACCGGCAGGTCCCCGAAGTCGACGATCTCGTCGATGCACCGCTCTTTCATCCACCGTCGGAGGGGCTCGCCATAGTTCGCCCTCATCCACTTGTTCGCCAGGATGTAGGAGAAGAACCCCTCTTTCTGGAGGAGGCTTGCTCCAAGCTCCACGAAGTAGACGTAGAGGTCGGCGACGCCGTGATACGCCCTGTACCTCTCCGCAAAGTACCCCTTGAACTCCCCCAGCCCCTCCTGCCGGACGTACGGCGGATTTCCCACCACCGCGTCCCAGCCGGGGTTATCTTTGACGGCGCCGCCCGCAAAGAAGACCTCGGGAAACTCCAGCTCCCAGTGAAAGAAGCTCCTCTCCCCGGCGATCCGCTGCGCCTCAGAAAACCACCGGGGCGAGGTCTTGCGCCGCCACTCGCCCTCGTCGCCCCCGACCGCCCAGAAGAGGTCGTGGTAGACCTGGTCGGGGTCCTTCGTCCCTTGCGGCGTCGCCCTCGCCTCGACCCCGCCGCCGAAGTAGACGGCGGTATGGACGTTGGCGATCGCTCTTGCCTTGGTGTACTCGGGAAGGCTTCGAAACTCCTCAAAGACCCTCTCCTTCTCCTTGATCTCGGAGAGGGAGTCGTCCCCGATCTCCTCCAGCTCCCTGATCTTGCCGATGAGGTGGGTGAGGAACCGGGGCGAGACGAAGGAGGGGAGGGTCGTCTGGTCCTTATCCGCGCCGATCGAGCCCGGATAGTTCATCAAATCCGAGAGGCGGGCACCGACGAGGCTGTTCCCCTGCTTGAGCCGGTGGTCGAGGAAGGAGAGGGGCTTATCCTTGGCGATGGTGGATAGCCACAGCGAGACCTTGGCAAGCTCCACCGCCAGCTCGTTCAGGTCGACGCCGTAGATGCACCGCGCCACCACCTCCCTCTTCGCCCACTCGGGGGTGAACTGCCCTCTGTCCTCGACCCACCCCCAATCGATGTCCCTCTCCGCCGCCCGGAGGAGCTTTCCCGCCAGAAACTCGACGGCCCCGACGAGGAAGTGGCCCGATCCCATGGCCGGGTCCAGGACCTTGACGGCCAGGGTCGCCTCGATGAGGCTCTGCTCCTCGAGGAGCGCCTCCTTCCACCTTCCTTCGACGACCGGCCCCACCGTCTTCTCCACGATGTAGTCGACGATGTAGTCGGGGGTGTAGTACGAGCCCGTCGCCTTCCTCTCCCCCCGGTCGGTCGTCAGGTACAGCTCCCCGGCCCGCGCCCGGTCGAACTCCGAGAACTCCTGGAAGGACTTCGCCTTCTTCTTGCCCTGGTTGTACTCCGCGAGGCTGACCCACCGCCGGTCCTTGCCGCCGGAGACGACCAGGTCTTCGTCGGCGACCGCCAGGCTGTACTCGAGAAGCCCCTCGTAGATGGAGCCGAGATGCCTTATCTCCAGGGTCGAGTAGTCGACGAACCCCTTACCCCCGCCACCGGCGCCGCTGCCGTCGCCCCCCGCCCCCCCGTCCTCGCCCTTCTTTCCGCCCCCGCCACCTCTACCGCCCCCTGAGCCCGTGCCCGTGCCCGAACCCGAAACCGAACCCGCCTCCGACCGGGAGAGGAGGTCGATCGCCTCGGCGAGGTAGGAATCGCCGATAGTCCACTCTGCGAGGTCGGGGTGCCTCCCGGGGTCGAAGAGCCCTCCATTGTAGGCGGGAACCTCGATCAGCTCCCCGATCCCCAGCCTCTCGCTCCCCCGGTCGATCAGCCGGAATAGGTCGGATAGGTCCGACCATAGCGACCTCTTTATGGGGAGAAAGCCCTGGGCTGCGGGGCCGTCCCGCCGGAGGGCCACCTCTTTTTTGATCCGGTCGAAGCTGTAGGAGCTGGCGTACCTCTCATCTTTCAGGTCGAGAAGCTCCTTCCCCTCGGCGTATAGCAGGAATAAAAAGCGGTACAGGAGGATCATGGTGCTCCTCTGGACCCGGCACCTCGTCTCGGGGTCGGCGGGGTCGAGGCGGTTCTCCGGCCAGCGGATGAAACCGTCGGCGAGGACCTTTCCCGCCCGGTAGACGTTCTCCTTCAGGTTCTCCCCGATCTCTCGAGCGTAATTGGCCGACCCCCGCAGGACCTCCTCCAGGAAGACCTCCCCCCGCTGGTTGGGTAAAAACGCCTCCTGCCGGAAGAAGTAGTAGAAGTACCGGAAGGCATCGACGTCCCCTGCCTCCAAAATCGCCGCCAGGTCCACCTCGTAGTAGACGTCCAGGGGTCGATCCTGCCGGTAGAGCCGCCACCTCCCCCCGTTCGAGAGGATCCCCCACGCCGGCTCCGTCTCGGTGAGGTAGAGCCAGATCTGAAAGGAGGGGTTTCTCCTCTTGTCCTGCCGGTCTCTTCCGAACCGGTCCAGCTCCGCATCCCACCTCTTCACCTCGCCGATGGCGAAGGCCTCCAAAAAGAACGACTCGGTGTCCTTCTTCGCCTGGGCCCGGTCCCGGGCCTCCCGGTGGGGGAAGAAGGCGTAGTCGGGAAACTCCCGGGACCTCGTCGCCCCCTGGACCTCGTACTCAGGCAGGATGACGGCGAAGACCCGCCGGATCAGCCGCTCTTCGAGCTGGGCCTCGGAGAGGCCGCCGACGAAGGCGCTCTCCCGCTCGTAGATCCTCCTAATATCTCCGAAGGCGGCCTCGTGGTCGGATCGGGCCCATTCGGGAGATGCCTTGAGCTGGTTTTCGAGGTAGTGGTTTGAGAAGAGGTTCCGGTTCTTGAAGGGTCGCGTCGCCATCGGCATCAGCTCCCCGTCGGCGGCCATCGCCGATAAATCTGTCGAGAGAGGCCCCGGTGCCGGATCAACGGCCCCCGCTTGGCGGACCCGGAACCGCCCGGCGGGGCTGGGGTCCCTCTCTAACAAGACCCGCCCCGCCTCCGGCCGCCTCCCCAGCTACTTCTGAGCCCAGCAGTAGAGGTGGCCGAGGACGGCGAGGGCGACACCCGCGCCGATCCAGATCCCCTGATGCGCCCATAGGCCGTAGCCGATAGCCGCCAGGGCCAGGATCGATGCGGCGAAGTTGGCAGGGTGGCCATGCTCCAGGGCTATCCTCTCCAGGACCGTCGGCTCCTCGCCTTCTCGGTACTGCCGAATCCGCTTATCTGCCCAGGTCATGGATATCTTTTTCAAAGCTAAATTTAAAATAGTTTTCGGCTGTTGGGCGACCAACGCATCCGGAAGGCACAGGCCTATGCCTCTGCCTTCCGAAAAGCCCCGAGCCCCCTCTCGGAGGAAGCGTCGTCGGTGGGGGCTGGCCGGCCAGCTTCTCACCGCCCCGCCTCACGCCAGCTCTGCCAGGAGCGATCCAGGAGAGGATCCCGTCTCTTCATCTCCCCTCAGGATGCCGGGGGTCCTCAGATCATTAGGAGATGGGGGTCAGAGGACGAAAGTTCAGGTCTTCGGGATCTTTTATAGACGGCCTTTGCCCTATTGCAGAAACAAAAAAGTGAATGAAGGCCAGATGGGCCCGACGCGATTCGAACGCGTGATCCCCGCCGTGTAAGGGCGATGTCATAACCAACTAGACCACGGGCCCGCCGGGCCATGCCTTGTCCTTATTCATATTAGATCCTATCGCTTACCGCTCCGCGCCGTCACCTCCTCCGGATGAAGAAGCCTGTCTGGGTCTGGTCGAGGACCTTCTCGGGGGGCTTCGAGGTCGCGAGGCTGACGACGACGATCGCGACGATCGATATGGCGAACCCCAAGAGGCTGAAGTGGACCGGGAGGGGCTGAACGAACTGGTGCCAGTACCCGGCAAACCCGGCGGCGAGGAGGCCGAGGCCCATGGAGAAGATCGCCCCCTCCCTCGTCGCCCGCCTCCAGTAAAGGCCGGCCAGGAGCGGCGCCACGTAGCAGGCGAGCATGAGGCCGATCCCCATCCATATCAGCCACGCCAGAAGCTCCGGGGGCTTGCTCCAGGCCAGGAGGAGGGTGAGGACCGCCGAGGCCGCCACCGCCACCCGGCTGACGAGGGTGATCGTCGGATCCCGGGCGTCGGGGCGGAGGAACCTCTTGTAGATGTCCCATCCGAAGTACGTCCCGATGGTCAGCATCAGCCGGTCCGTCGTCGACATGACGGCGGCGAGGACGATCACCCCGATGAAGACGCTGATGATGCTGGGGAAGGCGTACTCCGCCCCCAGGATGAAGACGTAATCGGAGGGGTTTGAGACGTTCGTCGGGAGGCTGATCATCCCCTCGGCGGCCATCGACCTGCCCGCATACCCCGTGATCTTGATCAGGTACATGATGACGACGTAGACGGCGAAGGCGGCCAGGGGCGCCCAGCGGAAGTACCTGGCGTCCCGGGCGGCGAAGACGTTGTTTATGACGTGGGGGGCGCTGGCGAGGCCGAAGGCGAGGAGGAAGAAGAAGGAGAGGAGGAAGATGGGCGTGGCGAAGGCGTACCCGGCGTAGGGCCCCGCCATCTCAGGGTACCAGCTCGGGTACCAGGGCTGGACGAAGTTCGGGTCGATCCCCGCCAGGACGGCGTTGATGTGGGTGAGCCCCCCCGCCGATCGGACCACCGCCGGGGCTACCAGCAGAACGCCGACGATCAGCATCAGCCCCTGGATCAGGCTCGACCAGGCGACGGCGTAGAGCCCCCCCATGATGACGTAGGCGGTGACGATCAGGGCCGAGATCATCAGGGCGGTGTGGTAGGATATCCCGAAGAGCCAGCTGAGGACCATGCTGATGGCGACGAACTGGCCCACCATGTAGATCAGGGAGACGAGAATCCCCGTCACCGCCGATAGCCCCCGGATCCCGTTCTTGCTGTAGAACCGGTCCGAGAAGTAGTCCTGGACCGTCAGGTAACCCCGCTCCCGCCCGATGGCGTGGAGCTTAGTTCCGAAGAGGAGGATGCAGACCGCAGCGCTGAGGGGGACGAAGACCTGCTCCCATATCGTAGGCCATCCCGTCACATACCCCAGGCCGCTCGTCCCCAGGATCGTCATCCCGCTGCAGATGCTGGCGACGATGAGGATGGTGAAGACCCAGAAGCCGAGGTTTCTGCCCGCCAGGATGTAGTCCTCCGAAGATCTCACCTTCTTGGAGGCCCAGACCCCCACGGCCATCAGCCCCAGGAAGTAGACGGCGACGATCGCCAACATCTCGAAGTTCAAATTCAACTCCTTCACCACCTCAGCGCCCAGAATAGGAGCACCAGGGAGATCAGCACCGGCGCGGCGATGACCAAGGATAGAGTCTCAAAGGGCAATCCGTACAATCAAACTACCTCCGCGAAATGATTCGCATTGTTGATCATTTTTGTACATATGTGGCGCAAAACCGCCGGATTGGCCCGGCGAAAGGGCGCCCTTCATCTGATATGTGATAGCGTGTAGCAATATATCACGTTTAAATTTAACGTCTAAAATAATTCCCAACCGTCGTTCGGGGGGCGACTTTTATAAGAGATCTCGTCCTGGTACTCCCTGATGGAAGAAGAGGTGGAGATGGGCCTCTCCCCCGAAGGGAGGAGGCTTCTTGGGATCTGCAACTCGGCTGCAGAAGCCGTCTTTCTGGCGATCGAAGAGATGGTCGGAGACCCCGCCAGCGGCCGGGTGATCCACATGGGGGCGGACGGCACCCCCACCAAGAGCATCGACCAGCGGGCCGAGGACGCGGTCTTCGCCGTCCTGGAGGGGTCGGGGATCGACTTTGCCATCCTCTCCGAGGAGGAAGGGAGAAAGGAGATCGGCAAATGCCCGAGCTACTTCCTCCACCTCGACCCCCTCGACGGGACCTTCAACGCCATCGCCGGAATCCCCTTCTACTCGGTCTCGATCTACATCAGCGGCCCCACCTCCAGCTTCGGCTACGTCTCCGACCTCGCCCACGCCGCCCGGTACTTTGCCGAGAGGGGGCGGGGGGCCTGGTCCGAGGCCGCCGGGAGGCGGGCCCGCCTCCGCGTCTCGAAGACCCCCACCCTCCAAAACTTCAGCGTCTCCGCCTACACCCTCCGCCCCAACACCGAACGGATCGTCCCCCTCGGCGACGTCGTCCGGCGGATCCGGACCCTGGGGTCCACCTCCGCGGAGCTCTGCCTCGTCGCCGCCGGGAGGCTCGACGCCTTCGTCGACCTCCGGGGCGGCCTCCGCCTCGTCGACGTCGCCGCCGGGAGCCTCATCGTCCAGGAGGCGGGCGGGACCGTCACCGACGGCTGGGGCGACCAGATCGGCTTCAACGGCGACATGTGGCAGAAGTCCGAGTACATCGCCTCAAACGGCATCTTCCACCGGGATATTTTGGACCTTCTGGGGGGTGGCAGAGGTTAGAATAGGCTTCGTCTCCCGGGGCGACCCCGAGTCGATCAACCTGGTCCGTAACCTCGTCGAGAGGTTCCGGTCCAGGGCCGGGATCACCATCGAGCCGGAGACGGCGAAGAAGCTCGGCTTCGCCGAGACCCGGATCGAGGATATGGACGTCGACTTCATCGTCTCCGTCGGCGGAGACGGGACGATCCTCAGGACGATCCGGAGGATGGAGGACCCAAGGCCGATCCTGGGGATCAACATGGGGACCCTCGGCTTCCTCGTCGACGTCGAGCCGAAGGACGCCGTCAGGACCCTGGAGCGGGTCCTCTTCGGCTTCGAGGTGATGGAGAGGAGCCGCCTTTCGACCCGCCTCAACGGCGTCCCCCTCCCCCCGGCTACAAACGAGATCGCCCTCCTATCGGCGAGCCCCGCTAAGATGCTGGAGTTTGAGATCACCGTCGACGACTTCCTCCTGGAGAGCCTCCGGGCCGACGGCCTCCTCTTCGCCACCGCCACCGGCTCCACCGCCTACGCCATGTCCGCCGGAGGGCCCATCGTCGACCCCAGGGTCGACGCCGTCGTCCTCGTCCCCCTCGCCCCCTTCAAGCTCTCGGCCCGCCCCTGGGTCCTCCCCGCCGAGTCGGTGATAAAGGTCGACCTCGAGCTCCCCGAGAAGGAGGCCCTGGTCGTCATCGACGGCCACAACGTCGCCACCATCTCCAAAAGGGACCACATCACCATCAGCCGGGCGGAGAAGCCCGCCCGATTCGTCAAGGCCCGAGAGGGGGGGTTCTACGAGAAGGTCAAGAGCAAGCTCGCCTGACCGTTCCAGAATGCTCGTCAGGGGACTATGGCGGCCTGGCGGGCCCCGCCAAACCGGGGGCCTCCTCCGCGAGATGAGGTCTCCGGGGCCTTCATCTCCTCCCGGGACGGGGGAGATGATTTAAGATAGGCTCGGAGAGGGAGGGCGTGATCATGATCTGCTCACGGTGCGGCCTCTGCTGCATAAATCTTGATATATTTATAATAAACCCCCGGTCGATACGCCCCGACGGAACCCTCGACCCCGGCGACCCGGAGGCGATGATACGAAAGCCCGCCGGCGAGAGGTGTACTCATCTCGCCTTTACCGGGGAGGTCGCCCTCTGCGCCATCCACGACCTTCCATGCTATCGGGGGACGCCCTGCGACCGGTTCGAGACGATCGGCCCCGCCGACGGACCCTGCACCCTCAGGGGATACCTCCAGAGCCAGGGGGTGTAAGGGAGGTGAGTTCTTTTTCATCCTCAGGCCGCCATATCCCTCTCCAACTCTCCAATCCGCCATCACCCTTCGGGAAACATAATCGAAGCCAAAAAATATAAATTCGATCGCGACCTTATGAAGATAGCGGAGGTGAAATTGATGACGAAGTTTTTGGGGGTGGTCGAGAGCGGCCGGTTCAGGATCCTCGAGCCGAAGGAGCACTGCTGCGCCGTGAGGCTAACCCAGCTGATAAAGCCGAAGCTACTGGATGAGACGACGATCGAAAAGCACCAGATCGACCTTTCAAAGGACGAAGGGATGGCGATGATCGTCGAGGGGGCCCTAGGAAGGGAGGAGCTCTGGATCTATGAGGCGAAGGTCGTCGACAGGGGAGGGCCGATCCTCTCGGAGGTGGTCCGGAAGGTCTTCATCGGAGAATGAGCTGATAGCCATCGATACTCCTGCCGCACCCGGTGGAGGGATGCGGCCTCCTATTTTTCTTTCAACTAGAAGAGGATTATAGTCAATATCCCCACCCCGATCATGGGGATGAAGATCAGAGCCACCTGGGAGCCGAACTCCCTTGTTCCGAGGACGAAGGTGATGGCGAGCTTCACCAGGGTGTTGGTCATGGCGGCGAGGGTTATCGCCGCCACCGCCACCTCCTCCCCCATCGCCGGGGTCCTGGCGAGGGTCGCGAGGGATAGGGTAATGGCGTCTACGTCCGCAAGCCCCGCCACCAGGCTCGCGGCGTAGGTCCCGGCCTCGCCGAAGTAGATGCTCGCGACCTTGGAGACCAGGAGGACGAGGGCGAAGAAGGCCCCGAACTTGAGGGCAGGCGAGAGCCTGAAGGGGTCGGTGAGGTTTACGGGCGCCTCGATCGTCTCCCTCTTCCTGTAGAGGAGGAGGGCCAGGGCGACCCCCGCGACGGTCATGCTCGCCATCGGCAGCAGGAGGGGCAGGAAGAGGTCCCTGTTGACGACGAAGACCTCCAGGAGGATCCGGGGGAACATGGTGCAGCTCGCGATGGTGGTGGCGAAGACCGCTGAGGGAACCACCTCCCGGTGGGCCTTCGCCTCCGCCGCCATGGTGGTGGCGACGGCGGTGCTGGAGACGAGCCCCCCCAGCGCCCCGGTGATGGATAGGCCCCTATCCGTCCCGAAGATCCTGATCATGACGTAGCCGACGTACCCGATCAGGCTGACCAGGACGACCATCATCCAGATGTTCCGCGGGTTCAGGACCCCGAAGGGGTCGATGGTGGTGTTGGGGAGGAGGGGGAGGATCACCAGGGCCACCAGCCCCATCTTGAGGGTGTCGAGGAGCTCCTCCTCCCGGATGATCTCGACGTACCGGTGGGCGGTCTTCTTGATCGCCAGAATCACCGTCCCCAGGATGGCGAGGGCGATGGCGAGCATCACCGTATCGGGGTGGTAGCAGAGGGCCCCGAGGATGAAGGCTATGGCCGCCGCCACCTCCGAGGTGAAGTCGAGCCTCCCCAGGTTCGTCGCGCTGGCGGCGTACCCCACCGCCACCATGAGGGCGAAGCTGGCGAAGGCGACGATGATGAAGGCGCCGCCGTACTCTGCCGCCATGGCTGCCGAGAGGGTCCCGAGGAGGGTTATGAGGATGAAGGTCCGGAGGCCCGCCACACCCCGCTTCTTCTTCTCCAGGAGGTCCCGCTCCCGCTCCGTCCCTATGAGGGCCCCGATGAGGATCGAGATGAGGAAGGGGTAGAGGTCCCTGAAGGCCATCGCCTCCAGGCTCAGGCTGCCGTAGTCCATCCCTCAAACCCTGGCAGCCTTCGGCTAATAATTTTTCCGTGGAGCCGGCGGCAAAGATGGGGAGGAGGATGGATGAGGAGGGGAAGATGGGTGGATGGGAATAGGGTGGATGCTGATGATGGGAAGATGGGGGGATGGTGAGGATAGGAGGAGGACGGGCCGGAAGACGGCATCGAGGTGGAAGGCGAAGTAGGAGAGGAGAGCCCCGCCCGGAGGGGGCAGCGTCAGGTTATTGACCCTCCGGGGCGATCGGAGGAGGGATGGAAGCGACCAATCCCGGAGCCAAAGTTCCTTCCAAGGATCCGATCCCCGCGGAGACGAAGAGGAGGCTCGACCGGTGCATAGAGCTTTTGGAGGAGGCCTACGGCCTCCCCAGGAGGCGGGGGGACGACCCCGTCGACCTCCTCGTCCAGACGATCCTCTCCCAGAACACCACCTCGGCTAACACCCACCGGGCCTTCGAGAGCCTCAAGAGGGCCTACCCCGCATACCAGGCGCTCCTCTCCGCCCCCGATGAGGAGGTGGCGGGGCTGATCCGCTGTGGTGGCCTCGCCAACATCAAGACCCGGAGGATCAAGGAGGCCCTGGCGATGATCCAGGAGAGGCAGCGCGAGAGGAGGAGGCGAGAGGAGGAGAGAGGGGAGGAGATGGAGGGGGAAAAGAGGATGAAATGGGCGAGAGGGAGGAGGCAGGAGGGCCGGAGCGGATAGACCTGGAGTTTCTGAGGGGCGCTGATGCAGAGGAGGCCCGCCAATTCCTGGTGAGCCTCCCGGGGGTGGGGCCGAAGACGGCGGCCGTCGTCCTCCTCTTCGCCTTCAGGATGCCCCTCCTCCCGGTGGACACCCACGTCAACCGCCTCTCCCGGAGGCTCGGCTTCGTCCCCGCCGGCGCCAGCATAGAGGAGGCGGAGCGGATCCTGGAGGAGATCACCCCCCGGGAGAAGTACTGCTCCTTCCACGTCAACCTGATCAGGCACGGCCGGGCCGTCTGCCGGGCGAGGTCCCCCTCCTGCGGGGCCTGCGTCCTCGCCGAGGTCTGCCCCAGCGCCGGCCGGGTGGGGCAAAAGGGTTAAATGGTAGAACGCCAACCGAAGGGCCACCGGCGCTCCGGTAGTGTAGCTCGGCCAATCATGCGGGACTCTCACTCCCGCGACTGGGGTTCAAATCCCCACCGGAGCATTCTTTTAAAAAATAGGATATTTAGGGGCCATATAATTCCCACGATGCTCCCCCGGAAGATTGTTAAAATCCTGGCCAAAAGAGCCGGTCAGCTTCTCTTCATTTTGCCAAGAATATGGATTCGACGATTGGAGTTGGGACTCGACTCGGCCTTGATGGGACGAAGAAAGATCGCTAAGGCGAGACGATCTATGCCGATCGTCCATCATTAAAGATCGCTAAAGAGGTGGGGACTGCCCCGATTTTGGCTCTAGGGGCAGCCTAATAATTTCGAATTTAGATGCAGGGCAGCCAGTCCACCTGGACCTCGCCGCAGGTTCCGTTGCCCCAAAGCTGGATGAACTTCTCGATGGAGAAGACGCCCGTCAGGTCTTCAACGGACCGGCCCCACTCGTAGTGTCTCCCCTTGCAGTTGGTGGCTACATCCTTGGAGAGCCAGCCGATATGGGCGACGCCGATGACGTTGGAGTTGATGTTCGCCTCCAGGGCTCCGGTGCAGTCGCCGCAGCCGAAGCAGCCGTCAGCGCCACAGTTTGTCGGATCCCATGGGCTGCAGTCCCTCCTCGTCTTCACCTCGGTGTTCTTCTGGAGGTGCTCGGCGTGGGTGTACATCTCGACCATGGTGGCTCCGATGTAGTAGTTCTGGACGCAGAGCTTCTCGATCCACTTCTGATCGTAGGTGCCGGTCTGATAGCTGACAGGCATGTACTCCAGCTCGGTCTCCTTGTTGAAGTTGATGTAGTCGACGCAGCCGCTACCGGGATCAAAACTATCGATGATGCAGGGATCATCTCCACCACATTGATAGGGAGATCCACAATCGGTCCCGGGGCACCAGGGCCCATAGGGGTCCCTCTCAGCCTCGATCTCGGTCATCGATGAAATGACGTTACCGCTTCCAGACTCCTTCTCGACCAGCTTGTTCCCGTTCAGGCCGGGCTGAGTCTGAATGATGATCTCGGTGTTCTTGTAGCCGACGCCCTTTATGTTCGACTTCTCGTACATGTAGTTGGCAGCGCCGGCCATGCCCACCAGGGCGATTCCGATTACCAGCGTTATAGCCAGTTCTCTCTTCATTAAGTTCCCACTCCGTTCGCTGTTACCCTCTAATTTGATGCCATCGACGGCCGCAAAAAAAATCGGCCCGATGCGGCATAGCTCGCTCCTGGGAGCTATGGCTAGATCGGATGGTTTCCATGATCCGCCTCACAAAGCCGTGAAAGGCGGTCTAATTTCGACCTAGCCGGCTATTCCGGCAGAAGCTCACAACCCCCAAGGAGCTCCCAGCCTGTCCGAGAACCGAACCCATTCAGCTTCATCGTCCAGGCACACCTCTCCTTCGGGTTGATGGCATAAATATCTATCGAGCCGCCTATTAGCGATTATTTTGATTATTTATATAAGATGTGAATTTCTCTCTGCATCGAAATCCAAGAGACGATGAAGTCTATGCATCTCGAATTCCATTCTTCTAATTCAATCCGAATCCAAAAAGAAAAGCTTCTGCCAGCGTAGCCTATCCGTCTCTCAATCAGATTGAAGGCTTCTGAGCCATCCGAGAAGTCGGGCGGATCGCAAAATACAGCTCAATCCACAGAAACCAGCATCCATCTGATAATGCTCCTCCTCGGCCAATGGATGATGGTAGCAGACCTCTCCCCTCAGCCATCAACTGGCCATCTCCTTTCTCCACCAGGAGGACGTTCTCCTTCAAGAGCTTGAGCTTTCTGGAGGGTCTTCCTCGCCTTCTCAGAGGAGGGCCCTCGCCAGGAGGGTCATGGCCATGACGGCCGGGACCGCATACTTGGCTATCGGCAGCGCCAACCTCCTCCCCCGCCCCATCTCCTCGGCGAGGGCCCTCCCGTCCATAAACCAGGTGAAGGTGACGGCGATGAGGGTCGCCGTCAGGACGAGGCCGAGCCCCCCCACCGTATCGTCCATGATGTCGAGGACCCGCACCCCCCCGACCTCCAGGGCGGCGCTGCTGTAGCTGAGGGCCGAAGGCAGCCCCAGGGCGATGGTGCCGGCGGTGAGGGCGAAGCTCACCCTCCTCCGGGAGATGCCGGTGGCGGCGGCCACGGAGGCGGCGCCCACCTCCAGCATCGAGACCGCCGAGGTCATGGCGGCGGAGAAGAGGAGGGCGAAGAAGGCGACGGCAAAGGCGGAGCCGTAGGGCATCACCTCGAAGGCCCGGGGGAGGGTCGAGAAGGCGAGCTCCGCTCCGGCCGCCGGCTCCAGGCCGTAGGTGAAGACGACAGGAAAAATCACCAGCCCCGCCAGGATCGCCACCGCCAGGTCGGCGAAGGTTATGATCAATGACGAATTCAGGATCCCAATCCCCTCGTCGAGGTAATCGCCGTAGGTGAGGAGGATCCCGTAGCCGACGGAGAGGGAGAAGAAGGCCTGGCCGAAGGCGGCGGCCCAGAGGAGGGGGTCGGCGAGGACGGAGAAGTCGGGGGTGAAGAGGTACCGCCATCCAGCCCCAAACCCCTCCAGGGTCGAGGAGAAGGCGGCAAGGCCCAGGAGGAGGAGGAAGGAGAAGGGGATCAAGAGCTTCGTCGCCCTCTCGATCCCGTCCTTTATCCCGAGGGATACGATCGCCCCCATCACCAGGGCCGAGATTATGAAGTAGCCGATGGGGCTGTAGGTCGAGGTGAAATCCGCGAACTCGACCCCCTCCCCGGCGATGGAGAAGCCGACGTAGGCTAGGGTCCAGCCGGTGACGACCAGGTAGTAGGAGAGGATCGAGAAGACGACGGCGCAGACGACCCACCCCAGGGGCCTGAACCGGGGCCTCGCCCGGCCGAAGGCGGTGACCACGTCCCCCCGGAGCCGCCTCCCCACCGCCAGCTCCAGCATCATCAGGGGGAGGGCGAAGGCGAAGACCGCCATCAGATACGGCACCAGGTACGCTCCCCCGCCGTTCTGCCCCACCACCGAGGAGAACCGCCAGATGTTCCCTATCCCCACCGCCGAGCCGACGGAGGCGAGGATGAAAGCCGTCCTCGAAGACCACCTTTCCAAGATTTAACCTCCGGATCGATAGAAGACCCGTCATGACCATGGCGCGACAGGTTATCTATTTTGCCCGGCTCAGGGGGGAGGGGGGAGAGGCCAAAAATCGGCTTTTTTGAGAGGCAGGCTGAATCGCCCTCTCCAGGGGCGGCCAGACGGCCCAGGCCCTTCGCCACGAAGCCGAAGCCGGTCCGAACCGATGAGGTGGAACCCGGGGGAGCTCAGGGAAGGATCCAAGTTCCCGCCCTTCCGACTAGGGCCCTCCCCAGATGGTCGACGTCGGTGATGAGGGCACCCCTCCCGGTAGCCTCGGCGAAGGCGAGGGCCGCCTCCACCTTAGGCCCCATGCTCCCCGGAGGGAGGAGATCTAGGATATCCCGGGCCTCCTCGGGGCGGAGGTGGGGGATCGGCTCGGCCCCTTCGCCGCCGAAGTCCCTGTAGACCGCGTCCACCTCCGTCAGGATCACCAGCCTCTCCGCCCCCAGGCCGACGGCCATGAGGGAGGAGGTGAGGTCCTTATCCACCACCGCCTCCACCCCAAAGAGCTCCCGGCCCCGGCCCCGGCGGACGGGGACCCCACCGCCGCCACCGGCGATGACGAGGTGCCCCTCGGCCACCGCCTCCCGGATCACCCCCATCTCCACCACCTCCCGGGGCCGGGGGGAGGGGACGACCCTCCTCCATCCCTTGGCCCCGGGGGCGAGGTCCCAGCCCACCTTCTCCCGGAGCCGGAGAGCCTCCTCCTCGCTGTAGAACGGCCCCACCGGCTTCGTCGGCCGGGCGAAGGCGGGGTCCGATCCGTCGACGACGACCTGGGTCATCACCGCCGCGACATCCTGATGCGGATGGGCTGAGGCGGACCTGATAGTCCTCGCGAGGAGGTAGCCGATGGACCCCTGGGTCTCGGCTACCAGGACGTCCAGGGGCTCAGGAGGGATCCGGTCCCGGGTCGCCTCTATCCGGAGGAGGATCATCCCCACCTGGGGGCCGTTCCCGTGGACGAGGACCACCCCCTCCCCGGAGGGGTTGACGAGGCGGAGGGCCCCCGCCAGGGCCCGGGCCCGGGACCCCTGGGAGCTGGGGTCGAGAGGGTCGGGGAGGAGGGCGTTTCCGCCGAAGGCGACGACATCGACCGTTCACCCACCCCCGGCCCTCGCCCCCGCAACGAGGGTGGCGAGGAACCCCTCCACCACCCCCCGGAGCCCCGGCTCCTCCTCCTCCACCATCTCGTAGGTGACCCGGAGGACGGGCTTCTTGATCTTCAAGGAGGCGGCCAGGTCCACGGGCGTGGAGACGACGACCGCCTCCGCCGGGACCCGGTTGATGGTCTCCTCCAGCTCCGCCATCTGGTGAGGGTAGTAGCCCATCGCCGGGAGGACCGGCCCGATCTGGGGGTACCTCCTGAAGACCTCCGCGAAGGACCCCACGGCGTAGGGCCGGGGGTCTACCACCTCCGCCGCCCCGTACCGCCACGCCGCCTCCAGCCCCGCCCCGTGGCTCATCCCCCCGTGGCTGAGGCTGGGACCGTCCTCCACCACCAGGACCCTTCTGCCGGCGACGAGCTCAGGGCGGTCGCCCCGGACCTCCGAGGAGGTGAGGACCGTCCTCGCCCCGGGGTTGACCCTCCGGACGCTCTCCCTGATCTCCGCCACGGCCCGGGAGCCCGCCGTCCTCGCCTTGTTGATGACGACGACGTCTGCCCGGCGGAGGTTCACCTGGCCGGGGTAATAGGATAGCTCGTGCCCCGGCCGGAGGGCATCGGCGAGGGTAATCCAGAGGTCGGGGCGGAAGAAGGGGAGGTCGTTGTTCCCGCCGTCCCAGACGATCAGGTCCCCCTCCTCCTCCGCCATCTCCAGCACCTCGGCATAGTCCACCCCCGCCAGGACCGGCGTCCCCTCCCTCAGATGGGCCTCGTACTCCTCCCGCTCCTCCATCGTCACCCCCGCGCGATCCAGGTCCTCGAGGGCGATAAACCTCTGGGCCCTCATCGCATCGAGGTCGCCGTAGGGCATCGGGTGGCGGACTACCGCCGGCCGGAGCCCCCGCCCCCGGACGATCCGGGAGACGTACCGGGCGGCGGGGCTCTTTCCCGCCCCCGTCCTGACGGCGGTGACGGCGATCACCGGGAGGCGGCTTTTGAGCATCGTATGCTCGCCGCTCAGGAGGCCGAAGTCCGCCCCAGCGGCTAAGACGCGGCTTGCGAGGTCGATCACCTCCTGGGCTGAGAGGTCGCTGTAGGCGAGGATGCACCTCTCCACCCCCTCCTCCCGGACGATCTCCTCCAGCTCCTCCTCCGGCCAGATGGGGAGGCCCCGGGGGTATAGCGGCCCCGCCAGCTCCGGGGGGTAGGACCGGCAGGCGATGCCGGGGATCTGGGCGGCGGTGAACCCCACCACCTCGTACCTATCCCGGCCTCGGAAGAACAGGTTGAAGTTGTGGAAGTCCCGGCCTGCAGCCCCCAGGATCAGAATTCGCTCTCTATCGGCCATCGCATCTTTATTTGTTCTTTCATGATCATCAATCTGACCCCCACAAACGGGGAGACTATCATGAGCGATGATCCCCTTCCAGAAGCCGAAAACCGCTCGGGCAATTTTTCTCGACGGTTTTAAGTAGCTTTGACCCCAATGATGGGAGAAGGGTGGTTTGCGTTGAGAGAGTTTCCCAAGCCGAGGGTGGTGGTGAGCCGGTGCATCGAGGTTGACCACTGCAGGTACAACGGCCAGATCATCAGCAGTGACTTCGTAAAGAGCCTTCAGCCTTATGTCCAGTTCCTGCCGGTCTGCCCCGAGGTGGAGATCGGCCTCGGCGTCCCCAGGGACTCGGTTAGGCTCGTCTCTACCAACAGAGAGAAAGAGACGAGGCTCGTCCAGCCCGCGACGGATAGGGACGTCACGGCGGAGATGAACACCTTCGCCGGATCTTTCCTCGACGCCGTCGGCGACGTCGATGGCTTCATCCTCAAGGCGAGCTCCCCCTCCTGCGGGATCAGGAACACCAAGGTCTACCCCACCGCGGGAAGGTCGGCGGCCCTCACCAGGAGCGCGAGCGGCCTCTTCGGCGCCGCCGTCCTGGCCCGCCACCCCCACCTCGCCGTCGAGGACGAGGGGAGGCTCCGGAACCCTAGGATCAAGGAGCACTTCATGACGAAGCTCTTCACCCTGGCGAGCTTCCGGGAGGTGAAGAGGTCGGGGTCGAT
Organism: Methanothrix harundinacea 6Ac; assembly: GCF_000235565.1. Lineage (NCBI taxonomy): Archaea > Methanobacteriati > Methanobacteriota > Methanomicrobia > Methanotrichales > Methanotrichaceae > Methanothrix > Methanothrix harundinacea. The sequence goes on along the minus strand of NC_017527.1, from coordinate 1,797,962 downwards.
GGAGGAGCTCCTCCGGTTCCAGACGGAGAACAAGATGCTCCTCCTAGCCTACCACCAGGCCGAGGCGAGGGCCCTGGGGGCGATCGCCGCCAACCACGACCATCGGCCTTTCTCCGAGGTGGCGGGCGACTACGAGCCCCACCTGGCAAAAGCGCTATGCAGGGCCCGGAGGTACACCTCCAACATCAACGTTCTGATGCACATCTTCGGCCACTTCAAAGGCCGCCTGTCGGCGGGGGAGAAGGCGATCTTCCTCGATAACGTCCAGAGGTACCGGGACGGCAAAATTACGATCTGCCCCAACACCACCATCCTCAAGGCCTGGGTGGCCCGCTTCGAGGACGAATACCTGGGAAGCCAGACCTTCTTTGAGCCCTACCCCGAGGACCTGATCGAGGTAGACCCCGCCGTCTCCCACCGGGGCCGCGACCTCTGGAGATGAGGGATGGGAGAAGAAGCGGGGGGAGGGAAGGGCGGAAACCGGAAGGAATGGGGAAGATGGAGAGGATCGGGGGAGGAGATGAGGGCTGGCCCTCAGCCCTAGCCCTCCGCCATCCTCTGGGCCCTCTCCTTCTCCGCGAGGATTATGTTATCGTTCAGGACCTCCTGGGCGGCCTCGTCCCTCCACCAGGCGAGCCTCTCCAGCCCCAGGGCCTCCTCCGCCTCGAATATCCCCTCAAACTCTCGGTCGTAACGGGTGTACTCCGGGCTGAGGGGGACCATCGATGGGCCTCCCACCGCCGTAAAGGAGGGGTCGACCTCGATCACCTCGCCCTTCTTGTTCTTCACCAGGAGCCAGAGGTGATCGGCGCCCCGGCCCCGGAAATCCTCGGAGTAGGCGAAGGAGACGTCAAACCCGGTGCTCTTGAGGTACCACTCGTAGAAGGCGGCCCTCTCGAAGACATCGAGGCCGGCGGTGTAGCCCCTGATGGAGCTGCTGTACCTGATGACATCGTCGGGGTTCTGGACGTCGGCGGCCTTCAGCTCCAGGTAGTAGGGGTCGGGCACCCCTCCCGTCCCATCGGCCCCGAAGGTTCCGTCGATGCCCCCATCCCCGTGGAGGAGGGCGTAAGCCCCAATGATTAGGGCCACGACCGCGAGGACGACCCCATTTCTTGCCACTTCTCAACCCCCCCTTGGAATATCAGTTCACTAGGCCCCGGTCTTTGAGGATCTGCTCCACTATCGTCCGAACCTCATCCTCGTCGATCTTTCTGCCGCCGTGGAAGTCGTGGTCGCCGGTACTCCGGCTAGACCTCTCGAAGATGTTCCTCTCGTTGAGGAAGAAGGGCTTCTCTCCCTCCTCTATCCTCTTGAGACCTGCTTCAAACCGCGTTCGAATACCATCGTCCCCATAGAAGTAGTCGGCGAGGGCCGTCTTCGTCATATCCGGCATCCCATCCTTTACGAGGTGGCTCTCGGGATCGTCCATGTACCTGATCGCCATCCTGATCACCCTGTGAAGCCGATGCTCGAGGTTCCCCTTCACCTCGCATCCCCTCTTCTCCCCGTAGGGGTTTCGCAGGAGGATCAGAACCTCGTCCCAGCCGTTCTCCCCAAGCTTCCTCCACGGCTCTATCCGATCCGGAGAAAGGCCCGTCTCCCTAGCCACCGCCTTCCCAATCTCTTCCAGGCTCATGAACCCTCTGGTGAAGACGTAGGCCCTCTCTGCCCGCCGGGGATCGCAGCCGAAGAGCTTCCCCTCCGAGAGGGCCTTTCTGACTAATTCGTCCTCAGGGTCCTTCCTCCTCCTATCCCGGAAGTAGCAGGGTACGAGGATGGGCGGGCGTTCGACCCCCTCAATGAACTTCTCCCTCATCGCCAGGCTCGGAGGGTCCTCCCCCGGATAGTGGCGGCCGGCGACGAATGGCCTCATCGACTGGTGGATGAAGTCGTCGATGGCAGGGTAGTTCTGGCCGAACCTCTCCACCAGGATCTGGTTGTCCACCAGGATCACCCCGTCCACCCCCACCCCCACCTTCTTGGTCAAGAGGTCGAAGAGGGATATGGAGGCTCCCAGATCCCTCTTCGCCTCCTTGGCCCTCTGCTGAGGGTCGGTTCCCTCCTCGGTGAGGATCCCCAGGACGAAGACCGGATAGGCGGGCCTCTCCCCCCGGATGTACCTGGTTATGGGGTTGACGAAGCCGGTCCCCGTACCGCCGCCGAGGGAGACGATGAAGAGGATCCCGTCGCACATCTCCGATCCGCCGGTCTCCTTCGCAGCCGCCAGGGTCGTATAATCCCTTATCCTGTCCCAGGCTGCCCGGAGGATCGGGTTCTCTGACTCGTTCTCCGAAAGGGCGGCCCGCTTCACCTCCTCGTCCGCCTCAAAGATCTCGAAGACGGCCTTGAGAAACTCGGCCTGCCTCATGAAACCCTGCTTCTTGACGTCGTACCCGTATCGGTCGACGATCAGCTTCGAGGTCTTGGACTCGGATATGATGACGTCGTGGGGTATGAAGTAGCAGGGGTAGCACCCCCTCTCATGGGAGCCAAAGAAGCTCTGGTTCTCCGTCTCCTGGACGTCCGCCTCCAGCCAGAGGCCCTTGACGCCTCCGAAGGAGACGTGCTCTCCCAGGGACTTCTTGAGGGGTGCCACGTCCTGGTTTTTAAGGAACCGCTCCGCCAGATGTCCCCCACAACCGCCGATCCCAACTATACAGAGCCTCATCTCATCCCTCCTCGGGCCTCGGCATATACGGGGAAGAGAAGCGCCACCTCGGAGCCGAAGAGGGCGAGGAAGGCGAGGCCCCTAGCAGCCGGGTCCACCTCGGGAAATATCGTCCCCAGCTGGACGGATAGGGCTATGGATAGGGCCAGGGCCGGCACCGTCAGCATTATCGCGACCTTCGTCTTCCTGGAGAGCTCGTAGTAGCCGTAGAGCTCCCTGGGGATGAAGGCGGCCGCCAACCCCGCCAGAAGGAGGACGAAGAGGCCGAAGGCCGCAAAGCCCAGGGGTCCCGAAGATAAAGTCGGCAGCTGGTAGTAGTTGTGGCCAGGGAATATCTCGGGGGTCAGGAAGTAGAAGTAGGCGAAGGCGGCAAAGAGGAGCATCCAGGCCGCCACCGCCGCGGCGTTGAAGTTCGATCCCTGGCGGGTGAACATCTCATCCCGAAGGTCCTCGGGGGATACTTCACCGTCCCGGGTGGTGGCCGCCACGTTCCGATAGGTCCTATCCATGTTCAGCCTGTGGAGGAGGAGGCCTCCGGCGAGGAGGGCGATAAATATCGCGACGCCCAGAGGGCCGTTGGAGTATATGCCGGCGAGGAAGCTCGATACCCCCTCGGAGGCGAGGCCTGAAGATATATCGACGGCCTGGACCGCCGCCACCGTCTCGTTCAGGTCGCTCATCGGTACAGCCTCCTCTCGATCACGATCCCTCCCGCAAGGGCTGCCAGCAGTACCACGAGGAGGTTTGCGATCGTGACCATGGAGTATATCGGATACCTGACGATCTTCGGATTTATCTTACCATCGGAGGTTCCGCCCATCTCCTCTTTGGAGTTCTGGTCCGTCGCCGAGTACTTGAAGTAATAGCTGAAGCTCTCGTCGGCGTCAGATACGTCGAAGGGCTGAAGGTCGAAGATCACCACCTGCGCCTCCTCCGAGGCGTTGATCTCCCTCGTCGCCTGGTACCTGTTGGGATGGGAGGGGGTGCTGGTGTAGAGGTCTATCCGAAGGTTATCCACATCCGGGTTCTTCACCCTGAGGCTGAACCGGTAGTTCTGCCACCAGTACCGGTTCTCGTCGGCGGCCTCCACATGGGGGTCCGAGACGAAGATCTTGGGGCTGGGAAGGAGGCTCGGCCCGGGGTAAACGGCCGTCGCGTTCCCGTCGAGGCCGTCGTCGTAGCTAAACCGGTAAGAGAAGTTCCTACCGGCGTCCGCCTCCCCGAAGAGGCCATACTCGGTGGCGGAGAAGGTGACGTTCGTCCCCGACTTCACCTCCTGGGTGAGGTTTCTCAAAATCCCGCCCTGGTCGTCGAGGACGTGGAGGGTGACGTTCACCATATCGCCGTCGGTGTCGACGAACCCAGCTGAATACCTGATGGGGTCGTTGTACCTGGCCCTCGCCGGCTCAACCTTGATGCTCTCTCCCACGACCAACGGGGGGCTGTTGACGAGCGAGAGCTCCAGGACGTTGAAAAAATCGCCCTGTCTGTAAGGCTTGGCGTACATGGTATCGGTGAGGTAGGTGCTGTGCATATCGTTGAACCATATCCGGAAGGTGGCGTTCCCCACCTCCCTCGAATCGACGAACGGCATCAGCCCGGACCAGTCCCTGGTGGTGGAGTTGGAACCCCCGGTGTACTCGTTAGCCAGGATCACCCTCTGGGAGCCGACCCTGGTGAAGTTCTCATCCCCGGGGCCCTTCGCCTCCAGGTAGAGGTAGACGTCCGACCTGACCTCGATGGGATTTTCGTTCTTGACCCAGGCATATATGTCGAGCTTCTCGTTCCGGGTGATCTCGGCCTTCTCCGTGGAGTTGGGATACCAGATAAGGACGGTGGGGGTGGAGTAGTCCTTCGGCGGGACGAAGGGTATGTGAAGGAGCTTCTTCAGGTAATCGAACTTCTCGGGGTCGCTCTGCTTCCACTTCTCCATATTACCTATGAGGTCTTCCAGCTCCAGCTTGACGATCTTCTTCCCCCCGCTGCTGGTGGTGGTAGAAGCTCCGGCGCTGCCTCCGCTGGAACCGCCCCCTGTGGACCCGCTCGGACCTCCCGGCCCCTCGGCCCCCTGGACAGACCCCATAAGGTAGAAGATGAGCAAAAATATTGCTATAAAGCCTCTTTTCATGCCTAGATCCCCACCGGCTCTTCGAATCTGATATCAACCTCGTAGAACCTGTATCCAGGTTTGTCCTCCCAGGCGAGCCTCGTCCAGCCGGACCCTCCAGTATAACGTTTCCAATCTTCGAGGTTCTTCCAGTTCTCGTTGTCGGTGGAGTATATCAGGTCGGCTATCATGTCGACGCTTCCATTGACCCAGGCCACGTAGTTATAACGACCAGGACTGACGTCCTCATAATCGAGGTTTTTGTACATGGCGACGATCTCGGGGCCGCTGAATACCGCCGTTTCTACGCCATTGACCAGAAACTTGTACTCTGCAGGTCCGAGGAACTCGACGTCTGTGAAGGGCTTGAGCACCCAGGATACGTTTCCGTTTGAAGTAGAATACTGCTTCCGTTCGCCTACAGCCTTCCAGACGGAGTTGGGCGCCTTGACCAGAAGCTCCACCCAGATCTCCCCCTTATACTCAGAATCGTTCCCAAGGTTCTCGATATGGATCGTGTAAACGTACCTGTTGAGGTTATTGCTGTCGGGGAAGACCTGCATAACACCTCTGGCCGGCGTTACATTTCCTGTGATCGACTCCTTGAAGATGGTCGGCCCCTGATAGACGGTGGGGGGTGAAGCCACCCTAATGAACCGGTAGCTTACGTTGCCGGCGACGTCGCCGCCGAAGGCCACGTCCTTCCAGGTTATCCTGGGGTCGCCGTTGTAGGTGGCTATCCCCTGGGACCTCCAGATCCCAGATCCCGGCTCGCTCGTCTGGAGCTCTATGTCGCAGACGGGGAGGGCTGTGCTGACGTCGACGGCGTAGGTATACCGGGCGACGGCGCTCCCCCTCTCAGGGGAGACGGTGGAGTTCTCGTACTTTATCAGGACGATCTCCGGGCCGAGGTTCACCTTCCCCTCCTCCTCCCGGCTCGTCCCCAGGGGGCTCTCGGAGCCGGGGTAGTAGAAGCTGAAGTAGTAGGAGCTCGCCCCCTCCGAGCCTATCGCCTCGCTGGGCATGACGCCGGTCCAGACGAGCCTCTGCCAGACGGTGGCGTTTCCGTATCTCTTCTTCTCGACGAGCTTGAAGAGGTTCTGGTCTACGTCCCAGATGTTGAGGCCTACGTCCAGGTTCTTTGAGCCCCTGAAATCGAGGGAGTAGGTGAAAGGAGAGCCTGAGAAGCCGTCTTTTGGGGCGACGGTGGCGTTTGAGTATTCGTATTCCACCGGCCAGAAGGGCCCCTCGAAGGCCTCGGTCTGCTTTCTTCCGACGAACCTGTACCAGCCCTTGAGGAAGTCGAAGTCGAGGGAGACGTTCTCCCACCTCAGGGTCTGCCATCCGCCGATGTTGGTGTAGTTCCGGCTACCGCAGTCCTTCCAGGGGCCGATCGCCTCCGGAGCCACCTGGAGCGTCACCGCGTCATCGGCGCTGGAGAAGACCTCAATCCGATAGCTATAAAGGTCGGCATCCGTCCCCATCTTGGGGGATACCTCGGGGCTTCTGTAGACGGTGACCATCTTGATGAGGGAGGGCTCGCCGTCGTAGCTCTCCAGGGTCACGGGAGAGCCGACGAGGGGGGTTATCAAGACCCTGTACCAGCCCTTCTCCCAGATGCTGGTGTCGTTATCGTCGGTGGACCACCTCCCAAAGGCTCCCCGGCTCATCTCCGGGGATCTGAAGTTGACGTCGAAGACGACGTCCTGAGCCGAGCGGGCCGTGAGGCTGATGTCGGTCGTGTACCTCTTTGAGGCGGTGTAGTCGGTGAAGTCGGGTCCGACCTCCAGCTCCACCGAGTAGCGCATGGGGCTGTTCATCGCATTAGTCAGGTGGATTTTGTAGGCTATCGGCTGGTTGACGTTGTAAGGCAAGCTGGCGGTGCTCACCTGCTGGAAGCTCATGGACGCTTCCGTCTGGCCGAGGGCCGGAGTCAGGACCACGATGGCCAAGAGAGAGAGGACGATCGCAGATATCCTATACATCAAGCTTTCACAACCCACCCGATTTATCCGACTATATTTCACAATCTGCGCCTGGGGCTATAAAAGATATGTCTCTATTAAATGTTAACGGATGAACTGGCGGCGACGGAGATGAAAAATTTTAGAGGGAGATTCAAGCCTCGATGGCTTTGCTCGCCGCCTCGACCCCAGCCCCGAGGCTGGATATCACGCCCTCCTTCTCCAGGACCAGCTCCAGGGTCTGAATCGTCCTGAGGACGTCGGCCTCGGTGCAGGCCCCCATCGTCCCTATCCTGAATATCTTCCCCTTCAGCCCCTCCTGGCCGCCGGAGACGACGACGCCGCGCTTTCGCATCCCTCCGCGAAGCTGGCTGTCGCTTATGCCGGAGGGCATCTTCATGGCGGTGACGGTGTTGGAGTAGGTGGTGTGCTCGTTCACCTGGGGGAAGAGCTGGATATCGAGGGCTGATGCTGCCGCTCTCACCCCCCCGGCGAGGGCAGCCATCCGGGCCCGCCTCTCGGGGAAGCCCTCCTCTGCGGCCATCTTCAGCGCCTCCTGGAGGGCGAAGAATAAGGAGACGGCTGGGGTGTAGGGGGTCTGGTTCTTGCTGGCCTTCTTCAGGTGGGCCTTGAGGTCGGTATAATAGCCGCCCTTCCCCTCCTCCAAGAGGTCCATCGCCCTCTTGCTGACGGCCACCATAGCGAGACCCGGCGGCACGGCGAGACACTTCTGAGATCCGGTGATGGCGATGTCGATCCCCCATTCGTCGGTGAGAAACTCGTTACCCCCAACGGAGGAGATGCCGTCGACGATGAATACGGCGTCGTACTTTCTCGCGAGCTTCCCTACCTCCCTAGCGGGGTTGACGATCCCGACGGAGGTCTCGTTGTGGACCATGGTGATCGCCTTGGCGCCATCCTCCAGGGCCGCCTCTATCCTCGCCAGGTCGAAGGGGGTTCCCCAGGGGAAGTCGAGGGGAACTATGGACCCGTAACGGTCGCCGAGCTCCGTGAACCTCTCGCCGAACTTTCCGTTGGTGACGGTGACGACCTTCTCCCCTTCGCCGATGATGCCGCCGACGGCCGCCTCCATGCCGGCGGTTCCGCTGCCGCTCAGGACCACGACTTCGTTCTCCGTATCGAAGAGGTCCTTCAGCCTCGACCTGCAGTCCTCGTAGATCTTCTCGAAGTCGGCGCTTCGGTGGCTGATCATCGGCTTCGCCATGGCCCGGAGCACCCTCTGGGGGACCTTAACAGGCCCCGGGATCATCAGCAGCGTGTCCTCGATTTCCAAGTTTTATCCCTCGTCCTAAACACCACGGGGAGTCTATATAAATCTAGCTTTTATCCGTTCTGCGGTCTTCCAGCTCTGCCTCGCGACGGGAGGAAGGTCGCCGTGCTCCCCCACCCAGGATTCGAGGAAGCGGATGGTGGCGGGATCTGATGGATAACCGCTACCGATCTCTCGTCCGACGGCCTTCTCGATCTCCCGGACCGACAGGTCCCTCCTCACCTTGGCCAGGATCGAGGCGGCGGCGACGACCGGGTGGTTTCGATCGGCCCGGTGCTCGGCGACGACCTCCATGGAGGTCTTGCTCACCTCCTTCACCCTCCGGGCGAACCGCTCCGCCTTCACGTCGGCGGCGTCGAGGATCGCCCTATCCGCCGAGAGGTTCTCCAGGACCTTTGAGAAGCTTCTGACCATGATCTCGTTCATGCTCATGATCTTCCGGAGCTCGTCGATCACCTCGGGCCTCACCTCCAGGACGTATCTGTCGAGGGCGATCTTCTCTATCCTGATGGCTAGGGCCTCCCTCCTGGCGGGGGCGAGGAGCTTTGAGTCCTTCACCCCCAGGGCCGCCAGGTCGAAGAGCCGGTCCTCGTCGATGACCACTCCAGCGACGAACATCGAGCCGATCACCGGCCCCTTCCCCGCCTCATCGGCGCCCAAAAGTCGCATCGCTCATCTGGTGGGGGCCGGTGGTATTTGAATCGATCGAAATATGAGAAGGGCGAAAGAGAATAAAGATCCTCTACTGAGGCTCTGACTCTGCATACATGAGATCGCCTTCAAGCTCTCGGGAGATAATTTCCATTATGGGGTTGAGATCTCCGGAGCTAAAAGCTGCGACTGGGGAGAAAATGCCGCCGGTCCCCTCTGAGATCTTGGTGAGGTTAAGGTGCTGATTTTTGGAAGCTTCGAAGCTCTCGTTGATACCGATGCCTATTGTGAATACCTTGCATCCCAATTCGTTCGCCTCGGATATGTACTCGTCCAGCTTCTCCCCCGCCTCGAACTCGCTGTACCCCGTCAGGAAGACGATTATCTTAGAGGAGTTGGGGGGCACGGAGGCAGGATCGCGAAGCTCCGCGAGGGAGCCGTTGAGCCCCTGGTCATAGTATGTGAGATCCGTCTCGATGCACATCTCGGACAGGTTGTCTAGGATCTCAGCAAGCCGGTCTTCGTTCCCTTTCAGGGGGGCAGGCCCGAAGAGGAGCTCGCTAGCATGGTCCCAGCTCACGATTGAGACGGTGGAGTTCTCGAAGGCGGACCATCCCGAGACGATCTCGGCGCTCTCGTTTGGAGCCAGATGGTAGTACTTTTTCATGCTGCCCGAGGTGTCGAGGGCGAAGACGACGGTGGCATTGGTTCGGATAATACCCAAGTAGTGACTCAGATCGGTATCGTTGACTTCGGTACCGTTGTAGGTACCGTTCGATATAACGTTGTTCTGGTACTGGCCCAAAACTGCAGTTCCAGTTCTGTTGAACGTCTGGTTCTCACCGGCTCCGAGAGTGATCGGACCAACGATAAGACCGATGATGTCGTCGACGACGTAGACGTCAGTCAGGTTCACGTTCCCTGTGTTGTTCACGACGTAGGTCCAGGTGACGTTATCGCTCAGGTTTAGGATAGGTCCTGGAGCTGAATCTGCATCTTCACCGTTCGTCGACTTCTCGATGTCGATGGAGAGGATCATCCCAAAGTAATGGCTCGGATCGGTATCCATGACCTCGGTACCGTTGTAGGTGCCGTTTGCGGTGGCGTTATTCTGGTACCGGCCCAAAACTGCAGTTCCCGTTCTGTTGAACGTCTGGTTCTCACCGGCTCCGAGAGTGATCGGACCAGCGATAAGACCGATGATGTCGTCGACGACGTAGACGTCAGTCAGGTTCACGTTCCCTGTGTTGTTCACGACGTAGGTCCAGGTGACGTTATCGCTCAGGTTTAGGATAGGTCCTGGAGCTGAATCTGCATCTTCACCGTTCGTCGACTTCTCGATGTCGATGGAGAGGATCATCCCAAAGTAATGGCTCGGATCGGTATCCATGACCTCGGTACCGTTGTAGGTGCCGTTTGCGGTGGCGTTATTCTGGTACCGGCCCAAAACTGCAGTTCCAGTTATGTTGAACGTCTGGTTCTCACCGGCTCCGAGAGTGATCGGACCAGCGATAAGACCGATGATGTCGTCGACGACGTAGACGTCAGTCAGGTTCACGTTCCCTGTGTTGTTCACGACGTAGGTCCAGGTGACGTTATCGCTCAGGTTTAGGATAGGTCCTGGAGCTGAATCTGCATCTTCACCGTTCGTCGACTTCTCGATGTCGATGGAGAGGATCATCCCAAAGTAATGGCTCGGATCGGTATCCATGACCTCGGTACCGTTGTAGGTGCCGTTTACGGTGGCGTTATTCTGGTACTGGCCCAAAACTGCAGTTCCCGTTATGTTGAACGTCTGGTTCTCACCGGCTCCGAGAGTGATCGGACCAGCGATAAGACCGATGATGTCGTCGACGACGTGGACAGAGGTCAAGTTAACGTTACCACGGTTGGCCACGACGTAGGTCCAGGTGACGTTATCGCCAACGATGATCTCGGGACCGGGTGGAAAGTCCGCGTCGTCATCGTCCGTCGACTTCTCGATGTCGATGGAGAGGATCGATTCTATAGGATAAAATGTCCCTCCTGTAAATTCAGATATATATTTTAGCAACTTAAGACCTTCGGTATCATTGCCAAATCCTATTGTGTTGATGATGACACCTTTCTCCTTCGCAAGATGAAGAGTTGATGAAAGAAAACGTGAACGGTTTGAATATTCTATTCCGTCCGAGAAATAATATATTACATAATTTTTATTGTTGGATGCTTTGCTGAAGTCATTTACTGCATTTTTTAAGATTTTATCGTGATTTATTGCCTCTGAAGAAGAGCATATTGTACGATTCAGGCCGCCCAAAACTTCTACTATATTTTTACAATCTTTACTAAAAACGGGATTAATTGGATGGCTCTTATTTCCAATAAATGTATCCTTTATCCGAAGAGCGAACTCATCGTTATTGCAATCTAAATTGACTATCTTCTCTAAGAAGAATCTAATTGTATAATTACGAATACAATTTTCGTCCGATTTTCCCATGCTAGCTGAGTTATCTATTACCAGAATAACCGCCTGACCGCTCGAACCTTCGGATGACCCCGTCACGCTGGGAGCGACTAGCATGACGAAGAATAAGGCGATCCCAACCGCCAGGATATGCCTGAGACTCATGATATCCCTCCTATCTTCACGTCGCCGTCTTCAGTCCTCATGTTGATGACGTTCACCCCGGCGGTCCCATCCCCAAAAGCTGTTATATTGATCCCACCAGGCCAGACGATGGCGCCGATGCCTTCCGAGGAAAGCTCCCCATAGATGCCGGTGAGGATCATCAGGCTCCTCGAGTCCCCCGGCCTCACGCCCCTCACGGCCCAGGTGAGGGTCGAGGTCCCGTCGGGGTTCTTCGCCACATCTACATCCGCTCCGGCAGGAACCGTCTCCCTCACCACCAGGTGGGATGGAAGGGTCTGGGTGACGACTATCTCCCTGGGGGCGACCCTCCCCGAGGCGTGGGACGCCGCATCCCGGAGGGCTTCCCCGAGGACCTCGGAATTGAGGCCCTCGATCGGATAGAACCGGCCGCCGGTCATCTCCGCCATCCTGCTCAGGTTGTCGTACTTGAGGGGCGACTCGATCTCGTCGATCGCGGCGCCGATGGGGTATATCGCGTAACCCCTCCGCTTAAGCTCGATTGCCAGATCGCTGAGGTTCTCGCCGGGCCGGAACTCGTCGGGGCCGGTGATGAAGAGGATGATCTTGCCATCTCCGCCGAGGTGGTCGCCGAAGTCATCATCGAGATCTCGGACTCCCTGGAGGCCTGCGGCGTAGACCGTCTGGTCGGTCTCCTCGCAGAGTCCGGATAAGCTTGCCAGGGCTGCGAGGAGCTCCCCGCGGCCCTCCCTCAGGGGTCGCGGCGGGACCATCAGCAGATCCTCGCCCGCGCCCTCGGCGCCGTCCTCGTCCCAGCCGATGATGGAGACGTTGCTGAAGCTCGCCTCCGCGAAGGCGGCCCGGTCCTCCTCGCGCATCGCCTCGTAGACGAGTCTCATGCTCCCGGAGACGTCGAAGGCGAGGACGGCGTCGATCGCCGCCTCGGGCCTCGAGACGGTGAGGTTGATGACGCCCGTCGGCTCGTCGGTGCCGTTCCAGTATGGGATGGTACCTATGGTGGAGATCTGGTTTATATTTATATTATTTATCTTCGATCCATCCTCGGTCTTCCATGTGGAGCACTCGGGGCAGGTGACGTTCAGGAAGACGTATAAGACCTTCTCGGAGGTACCGCCGACGGTTCCAGGAGGAGGGATGCAGTAGTAGCAAGGAGATCCGGATCCGAAGTTGAAACTTCCTCCCTCCATGTAGGTAAGATTGGAAATGCTGAAATTTAAAATATTCATAATATTGTAACAGCATCCGTTAGGGCACTCTTCCACCTCAAGTAGCCTATCCTCGATGGTAAGATCTTCAGGTTTTTCATCATAAGTATCATAGCTCACCAATGAGCCAGGAGAGTTCCCCAGGTAAAATTGTCCGGTATTCTCGGATTCCACCTTAAAGCTTCTTGTCCAACTTTTCCCGATGTAAATATCCTCAGGCTTCCAGACGAAGACCTTGTTATCGCCCTCTGTCCGATTATGTGGGATCGAGTAGTTCAGCACTTTTGGGGCATGATATTCAACTATTATATTTTTCCCAGCAAGACCCCGGATTTGGTCGTATATTTCTCTGAAAGCGGCCTGAACTGTTAAATTATATGATGAAGTATAATTACCACCCGTCGTCTTTGCCATTTCTTTAAGTCTAGCTTCATCGGCGTTATCTATGGACGATGGATCTTTATAAAAACCCACGGTCGAGGATTCCTAAAAACCTAGCATGTCTATGGAAAACATTATATACTAATATATACATGAATAGTGTATGAGTTCTTTTACTGCCTGGGGCCTTCGAGAAGCTTACAAGAACGTAGAGAAGCTGGGCGATAGGCTTTCAAAGATAACGAACTTGATCGAGTGGGAACCATTTCGACCAATTCTTGAAGAGATGTATCATAATAAAACCGAACGAGGCGGAAGGCCGAACTTTGATGTTATCCTGATGCTCAAGGTGCTTTTGCTCCAGCAGTGGTACGGGTTGAGCGACCTCGAGACTGAAAAGCAGATTTCGGATCGAATATCTTTTATGAAATTCTTAGGATTTCCTGATTCTATACCCGATTCCAGGACGATATGGCTTTTTCGCGAGCGGATGGCCCAGACGGGAAAGGATGAGTCCGTTTGGGAAGAGCTCCAGAGACAGCTCGATTTTAAAGGGCTTCAGGTAAAAAGAGGAACCATTCAGGATGCAACGTTTATAGAGGCCGACCCAGGAGGTTCAAAGAAACCAAGAAGAGAGACCGCTAGGACTCGTCGGAGCAGGGATGGAACTTGGGCTAAGAAGGGTGAGGAACTCCATTTTGGTTATAAACTTCATTCTAAAGTCGATATCGATTACGGCCTGATAAGGAGCATCGAATCGACAACTGCTTCGGTGCACGATAGTCGGGTTGATCTATCGGTTGAAGGAGAGGTGGTCCTCAGGGACAAAGGATATTTCGGTGTGAAGGCTAAGGGAAACGACTTCACAATGAAACGTGCAGCAGCGGGTCATCCTCTAAGCGATCTCGATAAGCTGCGAAACCGCTTGATTAGCAAACTGAGATTTCCGGGCGAACGTCAGTTTGCTGTTATTAAAAGAGTGTTCCGAAGCGCGCATGTAATGGTAACGACGATCCCGAGAGTTCACGTTAAAATGGTATTCACTGCCTTTGCTTTCGACTTATACCAGCTATGTACACTTAAAAATGCTGAAATCGTCTCAAAATAGCGGTAGCTATCGACGAAAAACGAGGAAAAGGATCGAGAATCGATTAAGAGCGGAGAACGAGCTAAAATAAGAGACGGATCCGAGATAATTAAAGAATGGGCAATGGTAAATAGGAATACTCGGTCCATATCTGAATGCCCGCATCTTTTGCACGATTTACGGGGGAGCTCTCTCCGTCGGGAGGGGTGTAGATCGAGGGGATCCATTGGGGCTTAGGTTCACCATCAGATAAGAAAATGATGCATTTTTTTGTATTTTTACTTTTATTGCTGAACATATCGATCGAAGCGTTGAGGGCTCTATTAAAATCGGTAAACCCCTCCGGCGAGACCCCTCTTCCAGAGATATCCTTATCAAGTTTGGCGATTATTTCATCAAACTCACTGGTTAAATTCACAACCCTTGACTCGATAATGCTATTATTCCAATAGACCAGCCCAGCTCTATCACTGCTTTTATTGAGATTTTTTATGAACTCCTTGGTAGCTACCAGTCGCGCGTTCTTCGGATCGCTAATTTTCATGGTGTTAGAATAGTCAATAGCAAATACCACTTCCACTGGCGTAGGGTCGCCAAGGCCCTCCAAAGTAATGGTTACGGTACTCCGCCTGGCATAATCTGGAGCGCCTTCTGAACCCTGAACGCAGATTGGAGTTGTTACTTCGTGGTCTACTCTCAAGTAGGGCTCGACCAGAGCCGATCCTGAGAGGATGGCTGAGCCGTATAAGACGATCGTGATCAAGATAATAAGATATACGAATTTCATATAATCCACTCTATTCTTACTCAATAAGTTGCAGCCCGAAGTTTATAGTCGCGTTCTCCGGATTACTTATGTCGATGACTACAATCTGAGCATAATCCGTTGTTGGATGCCACCAGAAATCCATAAATTTTATACAAGGTTTTCCTTGAAGCTCTTCTCCGGTATATTGACCCTCTCCAACAGCCACTCTATATCTGCCGTAGGGCACTTCGAATATGTATCCGCCCGTATCGTTGGAGGGGATGACCACGAGGTTTTCGCCTGTTCCTTCCTTGAGAAGGGAAACGTTGATCCCCTTCAGGCCCTCTTCACCATCTTCAAGAATCCCATTCCCCTCCTTAATGATGGGATCCTTCGGAGTGTCGTTCCATACAACCCCTCCTATTGTCCCCTTGGGGATGTAAAAGCCGAAGTCGGTCCTATCGTTGTCCGAGCCGTTGATCGTCACATTAGCTGAGATATTGTGAGCCAGACCTGAGTCGAATGAGCCATAGGGCTGAGAAGAGGCAGTAAGGGCGATCAGCCAGAAGATCGCCACCGATCCAGATACCCATCTAATGCTCATTTGAATTCAGCCCCACAAAATGGGAGATCAATCTGGCCACCTTAGGACCTAGAGTCAAGGACCGTCTTTTACTAGATAAGACTGAAGGTGGGTTGAGCGCAAGCCCAAACCCACCGGCCTTCGCGAAGGGCATTCTCATGACTGGATTCGTAACTATGGCGTTGGTATCCCATCGCTGTCTATATCGTCATTCCCAGCGTTGGGAGTCGTGCACGTCATATTTTCCAAAGCTGGCTGATCCATCGGTATCCTAACTTCATAAGTACCATTGGTCAGTCCCGAAAATATGTATCTGCCCGCATTCGGGAAACTTTCTGAAATGACGCTTTTTTTCATAGTGCCATCTTGCCAAAGTTCAACTCTAACTCCCGGAATTCCTGGCTCCTCGCCGACTTGCTGAATTCCATCTTTATTCAAATCCTCCCAAACCCAATCCCCTATCGAGAACGTTACAATCGGATAAAATCCAAAGTCAATTGTGAAGTTATCTGCGCCATCCACGATAGCAGGGGCCCTAACAAAGTCAGCAGATTGCTGTGCGAATGCAGTCTCTGCGCTGAGGCAGAGCACGGCCACAGTTACCAACAGATACACGCACTTCATCCCCACATCCTCCTCGTACCCTAACATCAAGATTTAAATTTTCACGTAAACTTCTTGTTTTATTAATCTTTGCTTTATCGTCAAATATTCTTCGATTCATGCTTGAGCCTGAGAACGCTGCCCATAATAGCTTCCCGGGATTATCCTCCTACCAAGCGGATCAACCTCTTCCACAAGAACGCCGTCGCTATCTATGGAATCGTCGCCGCCCACGTTCGGCTCCGTCGGCCACCACCGAGCCCCTTCCCCCAGTTCTGGGAGGGTCGACATCTTCACCCATACGTGGTAATGCCCCGAACATAGCCCTCCGAAGTAGTAGTAACCCCTTCCGTCCGTCGTCGATATGCCCCTCTGTCTTCCGCCATCATCGAAGAGGATGACCTCCACGCCAGGAATTCCCGGCTCTCCATCGTCCTGGATGCCATTCTCGTTTAGATCCCACCAGACGAAATCCCCGATCACCCCGGTGCACGGCGCTACCCTCACGTACCCGAAGAGCCGCGGCGGCGCAGAGGGAAACGAGACGTCGAAGTAGACCGCGTCCTCGGCGTCGTAGATGGGGAGGCTGAGATCGTCCTCCAGGACGTTTCCGTTCTTGTTGTAGAACCTGACCTGGCCGCGGGCGAGGGGGGACCAGATGGCTAAGTCGGGACCGGGATGGAGGAGGACGACCAGGGCCCCCCGGTCGGGATCGGAGGTATTGACGGCCGTGCCTGGTGGCAGGTCGTCTCTCCAGGTGAGCCTGACGTCGCCGACCGAGACCTCAGAAATCGGCGACCCCACCTTAGCGTAGACGGTGTCGTTACTGTCGTAGACGCCCACCAACTCCCCGAAGTCCCCGTAGACCAGCCTGGGGTAGGGGGAGCTGAAGGACGAGAGGCTGAGGCCGAGGTCTCCGTCGGCAGGAGCCACCCTTGACCCCACCAGGCCGAAGGTGGAGTTCGTGAGCCTGAGGTCTGCGAGGCTGACGGCCCCCTCGCCGAAGTGGAGGTAGAGGGGGTCGCTGCTGTCATAAAGGCCCCGGACGCCCCCGACGTCCAGATACATCAGCGCCACCGAAAGCCACGTCTTCCCCGGTGCAG
This sequence comes from Methanothrix harundinacea 6Ac, assembly GCF_000235565.1. Taxonomy (NCBI): domain Archaea; kingdom Methanobacteriati; phylum Methanobacteriota; class Methanomicrobia; order Methanotrichales; family Methanotrichaceae; genus Methanothrix; species Methanothrix harundinacea. The sequence continues at coordinate 1,780,954 of NC_017527.1, read as the reverse complement.
AGGTGAAGTCCTCCACCATCAGGGTCCTTTCGAGGCTTCCGGGACGCTCCATCGATCCGAACTCAAACTGCGCCGACGCCGAGGCGAGGAGAGGGAAAAGGAGGAGGAAGAAAACGAGCCTCGTCAGCTTCAAGCCATCGTATCCCAAATCTGCCTACCTCCCCACCTCGCCTCCCAGCCCCTCCGCAGCCTACTCTTCCGAGGATTCCGGATAGAATCCCCCATCGAGACGGAGAGGAGACCTCTTCATCTCCAGTGGTTCTCATAAAATATAACTCTGTCTGCCGAAGTTTTCCAGGTTGGGAGCCGATGGGCTGAAAAATTGCGTTGGAGGAGGACCCCTGGCCTGCCATCCCCCATTGAGATGGGAGTTGGTCTAAAGGACGGCTGAGCCGATCCAAAAAGATGATAGAGCGCCGGAGGCGCTCTATAGGCTGATGCGGATGGCGTTGGGCGTGATGTAGCCGAAGCTCCGCGGCTGGGCTGAGGGGTTTGAGAGGTCGAAGTATACGACGTCGGGCTCATCGTAGATCGGCGGGCTCGGCAGGGTCTTCAAGGGGGCGCCCGGATCTATGAAGACGTTCCCGTTTTCGTTGAAGAACCTCAGCTTCCCTCTGGCCCCGGGGTACCATACGTCGAAGCTGGGACCCTGGTGGAGGACGGAGCATTCCAGGCCATAATCCGAATCCCCTTCCTTCACCAGGGAGGCGGAGAGGCCGTGAACGGAGCTGAGCCTGACGTCCCCTGACCCGAGAATCCAGGCTGGAGATGCGGTCTTTATATAAACGGAGTCGGTGATGTCGAACTGGCCTACAACCCCCAGGACCTCATCGACGAAGACGATCCTCGGAAGCCCCCGGGGAAAAGGCGTCAGATCCTTCTCCAGGTCTCCATCCCCCGCCTTCACCTTGGATCCCGCAGATCCGAAGGCGGAATCTGTGAGCCTGATGTCGTTCGCTGATACATCAGTACCCATCACCACGACTCCACCGATGTGGAGATAGAGGACATCTCCCTCGTCGAAGGTCATGGAGCTGGATCCCGTATCCCAGTACCCCATCTGGACCGGGGTCTGAACGAAGGGCTCAGGCGACGGAAGGTTGTCGGCGAAGTCCTCCACGATGTCTCCGACCTCGGGGCTGGAGTTCGTCACCCTGTATCCGAACTGACCATAGGCCATCCCGACGAGGCCGAGGGTCACGACCAAGCCCGCAGAGATGCAGGCAGCAATTAACCTCTTCATTCTTCCCTCCTCAAATATGGATTAGATGATCCGCCAAGTCACCCGGTCAGACGGACGTTATTGGGAACCACAAACCCGAAGGGATAACCTCCTGGCCCGGCAAAGGCGATGCTCGGCAGGGATATGTCTATGTAAAGGTCGTCGCTGTAGTCGTAGATCGGATTTCCGACGCCGTCCACGTTCCCGTTGGCGTTGTAGAACCTCAGGGTGGCTATGGGCCCCCCGGAGGAGAGGGGAACGATCATGGGAATCACCGGCCAATCGTTATCAGGATGGATGTCCAGGATCTTCGTACCAGGCGCCAGACCTCCGACCCGAACCAGCCTGACGTCGTTGGTGGCGGTCTTGGCCCCCGGCAGGATGGAGTTCGTCACCAGGAGGTATACCGGATCGGCGAGGTCATAACCCTGGCTCCCGTAGTGGTCTGCATAATAGATGCCCGCCTGCTGCCCCGGCAGATTGAGGAGCGGCTTGTTTATGTCGTTATCTGCGGAGGTCACCTTCGTCCCTGCGCGGTACGATCCGTAGTCGGTGAGCCTTATGTCATTGGCGTCGATGATGTTATTTCCCCACATGTCAAGATATATGGTGTCGCCGTCGTCGTAGATCCCGGGGTTTATTCCGGTGTCCCAGTAGCCGAATTTCGGGTTCAGGGGTGCCGGCAGATCCTCGAGGAGGCGCCCAACGTCGGCGTCCCCCGTCAGCACCTTAGAGCCAAACTGTCCCAAAGAGCTGCTGAAGCTAAGGGCAAGAACCAGCATAGTCAGCAGACAGACTTTCATAAATCCCATCAGTTACCCCCCCTTCATATTTCAAGGAACGGAATACATTTTATCGTAATCTTATAAGTACTTTTTTGGGTTTTGATGATGAGAAATATTCTCCTATCCACCCCTTAAATAGACACCAGCCCCCCAAGCCCCAAAGGACGGCGAGAAGGACGAGCGGAGGAGGCGAGATGCCGGAGGGATGAGAGGAGTCGACCTCTCCAGGATCGAGCCTCCTCGACCTCCTCACCTCGAAAAAGGGTGAGGCGAGGGCCCGGAGGAGCTTCAGGTGGACATTCTGACGTCGTTTATCGTCACCATGTAGAAGGGATACTGGGTGTCCATGTAGACCACATCCCCTCTATCGTAGATGGCGTATCCTCCGTTGTTGATGTTCCCGTTCTTGTTGAAGAAGCTGAGCATCCCCGGGAGGGTCGATGTCTTGAGGCCGTTGTCAGGATCGGCGTCGTTGACCCTGCTCCCTGCAGGAAAGCCCTTATAGCTGGTGATCCGGACGTCGTTCGCGTTGATCTGCCCCGGCACCACGTTCAGGTAGATGGGATCCTCCAGGTTGTAGGCGAGATCGCCCCCTACATCGAGGAACCGAAGCTCAGCCCTGGGGGTGGTGGCGGTCCCGAACTTGGTCAGCTGCTTTCCTATGTCGTTGTCGGCCTTCGCCACCTGAGACCCAGCAGGAAGATCCCCAAAGGGCGTAAGGCGAACGTCATTTTCGCTTACCACATCGTCGCTGGGGTTGATGTTTATGTAGACTACGTCTTCGGTGTCGAAGACGCCGATGATCCCCTCGTCCCAGAAGGCGAACTCAGGGCCCGTATAGAAGGGGCTGAGAGCTCCCGCCTCGTCCACGTCGTTCCACTTGACCTTAGTACCGTACTCCATATCCTCGCTGGCCGAGGTGGTCGAGGTGGCGACCAGAGCCAAAACCAGCACCATCACCGCGGTTCTGCATAAAGGAAGATACCTCATCATGAGTCACCCCACATCATTTCGTATTACTCCCCTCGATTTTAGATTCACCTTTCTCCTGTATAGCATATAAATATTGCTAAAATGATGCCTCTCTATCCGGGGGCCACCCCCGTCGAACCCCTCAAGACCGGGGCAGCTCCGAGATGAGAAGGCCCACTCAGCCGATGATTTAATCCCCTGAGATATCCGGCAGGGATCCGACGGGCCTTCTTCCCGCCCTCGCCATCCCCGAAGAAAGACTCCCCGGGTGGGGCCCGCCATATCCCGGCCGCCATCTTCCGACCTCCATCATCTCACGAGGGTCCAGACCCGACCGTAGTTGCTGGGGATCGATAGACGGGTCCAGACCCCGGCAGCGACATCCTTCAGGTCGTCCTTGGCGTGGAGCTCCTCCCGATAATCTCCGCTGAGGGGGAACTGGAACTCGACCTCCTGATCCCGATCGGTGAAGTTTAGGGCGACGAGGCTGTAGCGCTTTCCGTCATCCCGGGAGAATAGGAGAACCCCCCTGGACTGGTATCGGTCCGGATCGTTTAAGAAGTGGTGACCGCCCCTCTGGAACTGGGGGGAGCGCCGCATCTTGATCAGCCTCCGGACGAGGGAGACGATCCTCTTCCCCACGGGATCGTAGAAGTAGTCCCAACGGACCGGCCTGTATACCAAGACCCGCCCCATCCCCCTCTCCGGTATGAAGTAGTTCTCCCCGAACTCCTGCCCCTGCCAGATCATCGGTATCCCCTTGGCGGCGAAGATCCCGATCAGGTAGGGCTGGACCTTGTACCAGAGACTCCGGTCCCCGTCCTTCAGGGCCATCAGGTCCGATCCGATCGCCCCGCACAGATCCCGGTTCCTCTCCTTCAGGAGCCTGAGGTTTTCGTCGATCCCCCCGGGTAGGTTGCCGAAGCTGCAGACGAGGCGGGGATGGTCGTGGTTCTCCAGGTACTGGAGGGCGGTCTTTCTGATGTTCTCGCCGTTCGCCTCCGCCTCGGCGGGGTATCCCATGAGGCCGAGGCAGAAGCCGAGGGCGGTCAGCCATCCGCCTTCCCCCCGGGCCACCTTCTTCGCCGCGTCCAGGGTCTCGTTCTGCCAGGTGCAGTTGCTGTAGGTCTCCCGGAGAACATCCCTCGGCCCCTCCAGCTGCTCGGCGCACTGGATCAGGTTTATGGAGCCGCCGTCGAAGAACCTCCGCCAAACCCCGGCCTTAGCCTTGACCAGGTTGTAGGTCTCGTAGACGAGGGAGGCGTATCCCCTCCCAGCGGGGCCGTCCCAGTAGTTGGGGACGCAGTCGTACCGAAACCCGTCGACGTGGTATACCTCTAGCCAGTGGTGGTTGACGGTGAAGAAGAAGTCCTGAGTCATCAAGCGGTTGAAGTCGGTGCTCCGGCCGAAGTAGTCCTTCGCGAAGGGGCCCATGAAGGGGTTCTCGGAGTAATGAAGCCTGTCGTAGAGGTAGCAGTAGGGGAACTGGTCGCTGGTGTGGCCGTAGACGACGTCCAGGATGACGGCGATCCCCCTCTGATGGGCGGCGTCGACGAACCTCTGCATATCGCACCTTTTGCCGAACCGCTCGTCGACCCCGAAGTAGCCGATGGGAAGAAAGCCCCAGTCGACGGTGTTGGAGACGTTGGAGACCGGCATCACCTCGATGCAGTTTATCCCCAGATCCTGGAGATAGTCGAGCCTCTCGGTGGCTTCCCTCACCGAGCCCCCGAACTCGCTGATCATCAGCTCGTAGACGATCAGCTCCTCCAGGGGCGGCGTCCTCCAAGCCTCCTCCTCATCGCTCCATTCGTACCTATAGTCCCTATCGTACCCCTTGGTGATCGCCGAGAGCTTTCCGACCCCAAACTCCCGGGCGAAGGGGTCGATGATCCAGTCTATCGGCTCTTCGAGGTGGGGGGACTTCAGCTGGTACCTGTAGACGTACCTCCCGTCGTCTCCCCAGTGGGAGCCCGGATGGCTCTCCGGAGAGTCCGGATCGATCTCCACCTCCGTCGACCAGAGGGCGCCGTAATCGGGGTCCTCCGACTGATCCATCTCAAACTCCATCGGCTGTACATCCTGGATGAACTGGTCTCTCTCGTGAATTATCTTGACAATGAGCCGGTTTCCATCTTTGGAATAGACCCAGGGGAGGAGGACGCCGAAGTCGAAGACCTCCGGCGATGTACCCCTCGAACGCGCCCCGAGCCGCTCCAGATGCAAAAGCCTCATCTATAAAACCTCCCTATCGATAAACCGGCGAAGGACCGTCCCGGACCTCCCCGACGTATCCTCATTTATTTGAGGTTTCAAGATATAAGTAAGTTTTCATATATTGAGAAAGTACGGGAGGCGGACGCGTCCTCCGGGGCGGAGGATTCCGGCTATCCCGAGGAGAGGCCCCGGGGATCCGGCCTCACCCAGGGCCGCAGACCTGGAATAGGTTGATCTATCGGCAGGAAGAGACCTTCGTACGATGATCGATCTCCTCCTCAGGACCCTCGATTTCGCATCCCCCATCCTCGCGATGATAGGGATAGGCCTCTTCGGAGCCGGAGTCCTGACGGAGATGGGGCTGCTCCAGGGCATATCCAGGATCGCAAGCCCCCTCTTCTCCTTCACCAGGCTCCCCGACGCCTGCGCCTCGGCCTTCGTCGTCTCCCTGGGGTCGGCGGTGGCAGCCAACGGGATGGTGGCGAGGTTCCGGGACGAGGGGTGCCTCAACGAGAGGGAGGTGATCCTCTGCGCCATCATGAACAGCATCCCCGTCTACTTCCGGGAGCTCTTCACCTATCAGATACCCATCGTCCTTCCGGCCCTGGGGCTTCTGGTGGGGGGATTCTACGCTTTCGTCTTCATCGTCACCGCCCTCGTCAAGATATCGGCGGTGGTGATCCTCTCCAGGATCCTCCTCGTCGAGAGGAGCTGCCGGGTCCCCGAGCCCATCCGGCAGGAGAAGGTCTCCCTCCGGGAGGCGGTGGCGAGGTCCTTCCGGCGAGAGAGGAGGCTCTTTCTCAAGATCGCCGCGATCTACCTCACCATGACGGCCGCGGTCTTCGCCCTGAGGGACCGGGGGGCCTTCGAGGCCTTCAGCGTCCTCCCCCTGGCAGAGATCTTCGGGATCCCTCCGGAGAGCATCGTGCCGCTGACGACCTACGTCGCAAGCCCCATCGTCGGGATATCCCTCCTGGGGCCGATGATTCATAGCAACGGGATCACCCCGGTCCAGGCGATGATCGTCCTGATGCTGGGGAGCATGTTCATGCTCCCCCTCTTCGCCGCAAGAAGCCTCCTCCCCCGCTACGTCGGGCTCTTCGGTCCGCGGCTGGGGGTCGGGATCGTCCTCTTCTCCACGGGAATGAGCATCCTCGTCAGGCTCTCCATCCTTCTGGCCCTTTTGGCCTTCGGTGGGTGAGATACGGCCGCCCTTCTCCCCGCCTATCCCTCGCCGATGATCTGGACGACGACCCTCCGGTATCGAGGCCTGTTGTCCAGATCGAGGAAGACTATCTGCTGCCAGGTCCCGAGGAGAAGCTTCCCGCCGGCGAAGGGGACGGCGAGGCTTGGGCCGATCACCGAGGCCCGGATGTGGGAGTGGCCGTTTCCGTCCCCCCACCTCTGGTTGTGGGCGTACTCCCCCCCCTCCGGGGCTATCCTCTCCAGGGCGCCCTTCATATCCTCCACGAGCCCCGGCTCGTACTCGATGGTGGTGACCGCCCCGGTGGCGCCGGAGGCGAAGACGACGACCACCCCCGCAGAGAGCCCCGTCCTCTCGACGATGGCGGCGACCTTTCCGGTCAGGTCGGCCATCTCGCCGTTTCCCCGGGTCTGAAAATCGATATGCTCGGTAACGATCAAGGGATATCCTCCGTCCATTGAAGGGATCTGCATCAAGACCGAGAGGCCGCACGCCTCCATCACCACCATCGATCCGATTCTGGCGGCCTTGACGGCCCGCCCCTAGCGCCCGACGGAGCCGATGGATGGAGGTGCCGTTGTTCGGCGGTACAGGAGGCTTTCCGGAGCCCGTCCGCATCACCCCGAAAGTATCTGGGGCTCCCACCCTTGATCAAACTTTGCAGAGGAGGAGCAGGGCCGAAAGGGGTGGGGTTGGTCCGGAAATCCGAGAAAAAAATTTTTGTACCATCGGGAAGATATACATCCCATAGGTGTTCACCTTGAAAGCCTTTGGCCTGAAAGCCCTCCTCCTCCTGACCCTCGCCCTGGGAATGCCGATGGCATCCTCCATCGACCCCCCATCAGGCTCTTCCATATACAGCTCCGAGGACGCCTCTTCCTTCGCCGAGTTCTTCGCGATGGAGCCTCCGGCAGCCTCCGGCGAGGTGGAGAGGTACAGCCTCGTCGGCCGGGAGCCCTCCTCCGTCGCCTTCGGCGGCAGGTCCACGTCCTATTCCGCCTACCAGTCCGCCGGCGGGGGTGCTAACACCCTCTGGATTTTGGGGGCCTCCACCTGGACCCAGCGGGTCGTCGCTCCCCTGGGATCTTACCTCTACCTCCTCGCCTCCTCTGGCGGGGGAAGGGCCGACTTCTACGAGATCCGCCCCGACGGGACGGTCTTATCCAGCTCCCGAACCCTCTATCCGGGACATAATAGGCTCGTCTTCCACGCCGACGCCGTCGGAAGGCACGTCCTCCTCTTCGTCGCCGCCGGCCAGCCGAGCAACGTCGTCATCGTTGACGTCGCCAGAGGAGGCTGGCCTCCGTCGCCGGGGCCGGCCCCCGGCCCAGGGCCGTGGCCGTCTCCAGGATACGCCAGGGTGATCTTCAGCTCCACCTGGCTCAAGGGCTACAGCGTCTTCGTCGACGGCACTTACGTCGGCGGCGACGGCCAGGGCGGCGATCCCTTAGACGGGACCTTCAGCCTGAACGTCCCGGGGGACCGTTACCAGGTCCTGCAGATATCCGCCGGAGGCCGGACCTACTCGGAGCGGGGGACTTTCCTCTCGGGCTACACCTACAGGCTCTCGATATAGCCCGGATCATTCGGGGCGGCCCTCCATCCGCCCCCCCAACGTTTTCCCAACGCCAACGAGGTCCTCCGGCGTTCGACCGGATTAAAACAAACTAACTTGATTTATCCAAAAGATATTTAACCAATTTAGACAAGTCAGCTTTAATTAAATCAATATAACCGACAAAGGTGGACCGATATGCTCAGAACCGCGATGATCCTGCTAACCCTGGCGCTCCTATCGGCGCCGGCCCTATCCCATGACGCCTCAGGCCAGACCCTCACCGTCACCGATGAGGAGGGGAGGGAGGTGACCCTTCCCGCGATCCCCAAGAAGATCATCTCTCTCACCCCGGCGGCGGCGGAGGTGATATACGCCCTCGGCGAGGCAGATCGGCTGGCTGCGGTATCGGAGGACTGCATCAGCCCTCCTGGCCTGATGGCGATGGAGAAGGTGGGAGAGTCCGGCCGGGAGGTGGACCTGGAGAGGGTCATGGAGATCGGCCCCGACCTGGTGATAGCGAAGACCGGGGGGCTCTTCTCGGCAGAGGATGAGGAGCGGCTGAAGGGGTACGGGGTCCCCGTCCTCAGGTATCGGGGGCTTCAGATCGACACCCTCATCCCCATGATCGCCGACCTTGGCCTGATCCTGGGGAGGGAGGAGGAGGCGAGGGAGATGATCGGCTGGGCCAGGGGCTACAGCGACCTCGTCTCTGCCAGGACCGCCGGGATCCCGGAGGAGGAGAGGCCCCGGATCTACTTCATGTCCATGGGCCACTTCGACTGGACCGCCGGCTTCGAGTCGGCGGGGCACGAGAGGATCGTCGAGGCCGGAGGGGAGAACATCGCGGAGGATCTGCCGGGGAAGGTGCCTCACGTCGATATGGAGTGGGTGTTAGAGAGAGACCCGGAGGTAATAGTCTACTCGATCCCCACCTCCCAGTACGCCGGGCCGACCCCGACCCTCCAGGAGATGGCGGATAAGAGGGCGGAGATCATGAGCCTCCCGGCCTTCGACCGTATCGATGCCGTCGAGACCGGAAGGGTCTACGTCGCCGACATAAACATGGCCAGCGGCCTATCCGAGGTCGTGATGATCCTCTACTACGCCAAGTGGTTCCACCCCGACCTCTTCACCGATATCGACCCGCGGGCCGTCTATGAGGAGGTCTATCGGAGATTCTTCGGTATGGAGATCAACGCCGTTCACCAGGTCTATCCCGAGACCGCAATCTTATAAACGGCCCGGGGATAGAGGCTGCTCCATGGTCTCCAACTTGAATCTGCATGGCTGGGTCGAGGTTGATGGGAGGCGGCTCACGGTGCTGGAGGTGGAGAAGATCCTCGAAGAGAGCCCAGCCACCTTATCCGAGTTCGGAGGCGAGTTCTTCCTCTCCTGGGATGGGGGGAAGGCCCGGGACCATTTCGGGATCGTCCCCGGGGACTGTCCCCCCGGGAAGATCGTCTGCGACGGCCGAGTCGTCGGAGTTGTCGATCCGCAGCCGCCGGCTGCGGACCTCCCCAGGGCGATCGAGACCGCCGTCGTTCTGCGAAAAGACGAGGGGGTCGTCGCCCTCTCCGGCGGCGTCGACTCGGCCCTCGTCGCGGCCTTGGCCGGAAGAGAATGCGTCGTTGTGGGGGTCGAGGGTTCTTCCGACCTGAAGAGGGCGAGGCAGGTCTCTGACGCCCTCGATCTACAGCTGGAGGAGGCATTGATCGACCCCGGAAGGATCGAGGAGGCCCTGGCCGCCGTTCTCCCCGTCATTCCCAGCCCCAACCCCGTCGACGCCTCCATCGCCGCCACCCTCTACTTTGTGGCGGAATGGGCCTCTCTCCGCGGCCACGAAAGGATTCTGGCGGGGCAGGGTGCCGACGAGCTCTTCGGCGGCTACGCCCGGTACCTGGAGACGACGACCCTCGCCGCGGATCTGGAGCGGGACTTCTCCGGCCTTCCCCTCCAGCTGGTCCGGGACCAGGCGGTGGCCGGCCTCTTCGGCGTGCGCTTCTCCCTCCCCTACCTGGACGTCCGGGTCGTCAGGGCTGCCATGGCGATCCCCCCCGAGGAGAAGGTCAGAGAAGGCGTCCGGAAACGGCCCCTGCGGGAGGTGGCGGCCCGCCACCTGCCAGGCGAGGTCGCATATAGGGAGAAGAAGGCGATGCAGTACGGGTCTGGGGTGATGCGGGAGGTGAAGAGGCTCGCCCGGAGGAGGGGGCACGGGAAGATGGGGGATTATCTGGACGGGCTGGCATGACCGGCCTCGCACCGCATCCTTTTTGAGGCGAGAACCCCTGGGACTATAGGTGGGGTCGGTCTTGTCTTCAGTCTTTTCGCTATCGCCGGGAAGGCACCTCCTCTGGAGCCCGGATCACGGATCGGAGATAGTCGCCTCCATAATAGACCTGGCCGAGAGGCTGGAGGTGAGGTGCGGGACGGTAGCCGCCATCGGGGCTCTGACGGAAGCGACCCTGGGTTTCTACGACCAGGAGGCCCACGAGTACAGGACGATCGAGATCGAACGCCCCATGGAGATAGCAGGCCTCCTCGGAAATATCTCCATCCGGGACGGGCGGCCCTTCCTCCACGCCCACGCCACCCTGGCGGACTCGAAAGGAGACGTCATGGGCGGCCACCTCACCCGCGGGATGGTCTTCGCCGCCGAGGTCCACCTCCAGGAGCTTTTGGGGACGCCGCCGGTGAGGGTCCACGACCCCAACACCGATCTGTTCCTCTGGAGGAGCGGCGATTGAACTCCACCGAGTACTTCGAGGTGCTGGAGGCGGGGCTCGCTTCCGGTATGGAGGTCGCCGGCAGAGCCCGACGCCAGGGCAAAGATCCCAGCCTCTGGGTGGAGGTGCCGACTGCCGTCGACCTGGCGGAGAGGGTCGAGAAGCTGATCGGGATCGAGGGGATCGCCGCCAGGGTCCGGGAGCTGGAGGCGGAGGGGATGAGCCGGGAGGAGGCGGCCCTCGCCATAGGCTCCGACTTCGCCGCAGGAAGGATCGGGAGCTTCTCGTCGAAGATCGAGGCGATCGACGGCGCCATCAGAACCTCCGTCGCCCTCCTCACTGAGGGGGTGGTGGCAGCCCCCATCGAGGGGATCGCCAAGGTGGACCTGGGGAAGAACGACGACGGGACCGAGTACCTCAAGGTCTACTACGCGGGGCCGATCAGGTCCGCCGGGGGGACGGCCCAGGCCCTCTCCGTCCTCGTCGCCGACTGCGTCCGGCGGGAGGTGGGGATCGACCGGTACAAGCCGAGGCCCGATGAGGTGGAGAGGTACGTCGAGGAGATCGGCCTCTACCGGCGGGTCGCAGGCCTCCAGTACGCTCCATCCGACGACGAGATCAGGACCCTGGTTCGTAACTGTCCGATCTGCATCGAGGGGGAGCCGACGGAGGAGGAGGAGGTCTCGGGGTTCCGGGACCTGGAGAGGATCGAGACGAACCGGATCCGGGGCGGCGTCGCCCTCGTCTCCGCCGAGGGGATCGCCCTCAAGAGGCCGAAGCTGAAGAAGCACGTGACGAAGCTCGCAATCGAGGGCTGGGACTGGCTCGACGAGCTCGCCAGCGGCGGAAAGAAGGATGGTGGCGGCACCAGCGAGAAGTTCCTCCGGGACATCATCGCCGGAAGGCCGGTCTTCAGCCACCCCCACCGCCCCGGGGGGTTTCGGCTGAGGTACGGAAGGAGCCGGAATACCGGCCTTGCAGCCGCCGGCTTCAGCCCTGCGACTATGATCCTCCTCCAGGATTTCCTCGCCGCCGGGACCCAGGTGAAGGTGGAGCTCCCGGGGAAGGCGGCGGCCGTCTCCCCGGTCTCCAGCATCGAGGGGCCGACGGTGAGGCTCAAAAATGGCGACCTCGTCCGGGTCGACTCCGCCGAGGAGGCGGTCCTCCTCCGGGGCGAAGTGGCTAAGATCGTCGACGTCGGGGAGGTCCTGATCAGCTTCGGCGACTTTCTCGAGAACAACAGGACCCTCGCCCCCGGATCCTACTGCTTCGAGTGGTGGGCGGCGGAGCTCGCCGAGGCGGGGGGCGACCCTGCCGGCCTCGAGGCGCCTTCCGGCGAGGAGGCGATAGAGATCTCGAGCCGGTGGAGGGTCCCCCTCCACCCGGCCCACACCCACCTATGGCACGACCTCTCCCCCGAAGGGTACCTCCGGCTGAGGGAGGCCGTCTCCTCCGCCGGGGAGATGGGGGACGGAGCCCTCTCCTTGCCGCTGGCGGTGAAGGAGGAGCTGGAGACCCTCCTGGTCCTCCACAGGGTGAGGGAAGAAAGGTTGATCGTCCCCGACCCTGCCCCCCTCCTCCTCTGCCTCGGGGTCGAGGCCGAGGGGCTGAGGCTCCGGGAGCTTCCCGGAGAGCCGGTTTCAGAGATCCAGGATGAGGGCGCCGACGGAGACGCGATCGTGGGGGGAGAACCGGCACCTCGGACCTCCCTCGACCTGGTGAACCAGGTCGCCGGGATCAGGGTGATGGCGAGGGCCCCCACCAGGGTCGGCTCGAGGATGGGGAGGCCCGAGAAGTCCGACAAGAGGGAGATGAGGCCTCCCCCCCACGTCCTCTTTCCCACCGGCGATGCCGGAGGAAAGAGCCGGTCGGTGGGGGAGTGCGCCAAAAACCACGTCGGAAACGGCAAGGTCGGGATCATCGAGACCTCCATAGGAAAGAGGGGCTGCCCCCAGTGCGGCGCCGAGACCCACGAGTTCCTCTGCCGATGCGGCGCCCACACCCTCCCGAAGAGGAGCTGCCCCGTCTGCCACCAGCCAGGGAAGGAGAAGTGCCCCAGGTGTGGAAGGCCTACGACCGCCGCCGATGAGATGAGGCTCGACGTCAAAGAGCTCTACCACCGGGCTCTAGCGCACCTCCACGAGAGGGAGCCGGAGCTGGTGAGGGGGGTTTTAGGCCTCACCAGCCGGGACAAGACCCCCGAGAGCCTGGAGAAGGGGGTCCTCCGGGCCAAGCACGGGGTCTACATCTTCAAGGACGGGACGGTCAGGTACGACCTCACCGACCTCCCCCTCACCCACTTCCGCCCCCGGGAGGTCCACGCCGACGTCTCCCGCCTCCGGGAGCTCGGATACGCTGAAGACATCTATGGCGAGCCCCTGAGGGACGAAGAGCAGGTCCTGGAGCTCCTCGTCCAGGACGTCATCCTATCCTTCGACGCCGGCGAGTACCTCCTGAAGGTGGCGGCCTTCGTCGACGAGGAGCTGGAGAAGTTCTACGGCCTTGAGAGGTTCTACAACGCCAGGGCCCCCGACGACCTGATCGGATGCCTGCTGGTGGGGCTCGCCCCCCACACCTCCGCCGGCGTCCTCTGCCGTCTCATAGGCTACACAACGGCCTCGGCGGGGTACGGCCACCCCTTCTTCCACGCCGCCAAGAGGAGGAACTGCGACGGGGACGAGGACTGCGTCATGCTCCTCATGGACGCCCTCCTCAACTTCTCGATGTCGTACCTCCCGGAGAAGAGGGGCGGCAAAATGGACGCGCCCCTCGTCATGACCACCAGGCTCGACCCCTCGGAGGTGGACGGGGAGGCCCACAACCTCGACCTCCCCTCCAGGTACCCCCTGGAGTTCTACCGGGCGACGTTGACGGGAGCGTCGCCGAAGGAGGTGGAGGGGCTCATCGACCTCGTCTCGAAGAGGCTGGGGACAGAGGCCCAGTATAGGGGATTCAAGTTTACCCACGACACCTACGACATCGCCGCGGGGCCGAAGAACAGCGCCTACAAGACCCTGGAGACGATGATTGATAAGATGGACGCCCAGCTCGCCCTGGCGAGGTCGATCCGGGCCGTCGACGAGAGGGACGTGGCGACGAGGGTGATCAACTCCCACTTCCTCCCCGACCTCATCGGAAACCTCCGGGCCTTCTCCCGCCAGAAGGTCCGGTGCGTCAAGTGCGGGGCGAAGTTCCGAAGGCCGCTCTTATCCGACGTCTGCCCCAAGTGCGGCGGGCGGGTCATCCTCACCGTCCACGAGGGGAGCGTCAGAAAGTACCTGGAGGTCTCGATGAAGGTCGCCGAGGAGTTCGGGGTCGACGACTACACCAAGCAGAGGCTCGAGCTGATCAAGATGGACATCGACTCCCTCTTCCACAACGACAAGTCGAAGCAGACGGGGCTTGCGGACTTCATGTGAGGGGGGCGAAAGAAGGCCTCTGCCCTTCAAATGAAGTCCGCCTTTAAAAGGTCCAGCCTCACATTATCGCCTTCATGGCCGGCCTTGAAAAGCGAAGCATCTCTCGCGGGTTTCTCTTGAGGGTGGGGTCGCCGTAGATGGAGAGCTGGGCTGCGGCCGGCTTCTCCGAATCGCCCGCCCTCAAGACCGATTCCCGCATCAGCTCGAAGAGGGCGTCTCCGATCCTGTAGGTTCCCTGGGGGCCGGTCCCGGATATGTAATCCGGAAAGAGGGCGGCGAAGTGGCTGGGAGTCCCTTGCTCTGTGTTCCTCGCGACGAAGGCCGCCGCTCCGGCCCGCAGAAACTCCGTTCCGAAGCTCTGACGATCCCGGTAGAGAAGGCCGGTGTTGCAGGAGACGTAGCCGGTTATCACCGGGTGGTTTGTTGCGAGATCCGCGTCCTCGACGTTCTCTACCCTGAATATCGGGACGCGATCGTTGGTGGAGAAGGAGTCGGGGCTTCCGTGGCCCATGAAGACGACGTAGTCGCTGTTCGATATCAGGTCGAAGGTCTCTTCTCTCATGCTACAGCCGTCGCAGACCCCGTAGGGGGGCGTCGCCCGGCAGGGGCCGCAGGAGGCGTCGCCCTCATCGCAGGCGTCGCCGAGGCCGATCGGCGGGGATAGCCAGCATCTGGTGCTGAACCAGACCTCCGGTCTCAGCCCATACCCGCCGGATTCATGGAGGTCGATGGCGGTCTCGAGGGCCGCGACGATCCCCGAGGACTCCGTCGAGAGGTCGGCAAGCCTGCTGACGACGAACCCCTCGTCTACGACCCCGTCTTCGTCGAAGTCGACGTACCAGGCGTCGGTGGGGAGGTACCAGATTCTGCCGTCGATGGTGACGGTGAGGGGCCTCGGGACGACCGCCTCTCCTCCCAGGAGGATTATGTAGGCGGGCCCCGTCTCCTCAGATATCGTCTCCAGGGCATCCCTGATCTCGTGCCAGTCTGTAGGATCGGCCACGCGGGCGCCGTAATCCCTCAAGCATTGCGAAGAGTCGAGGACGATGTACCTTGCATCAAGCCCGTCGGTCCGGTCGACCGTCTCGATGTACCCGTCCACGGCGTCTTCGAGGGCTGCCGTATCCCTCAAGAGGCTGGTCGTGACGAGGAGGACGTACCGGGGCCGGGGCTCCATCCCGACGTCGATCACCCTCATGCTCTCGCTGGTGACGGTGATCTCCCGGACGATCCCGCCCGCCCCACGGACTCTTTTAGTGTAGGGGGCGCGGACGCTGACGAGCTCGGGGCTGCTCGACTCCATGATGTAGTCCCTGTGGGCCGTTATGTACGAGTAGCTCCCCTCCGGGACCGCCACCCGAAAGCTCCCGGAGCTGCCGGTGGTCGCCGTCCAGGAGCGCCGATCGTCGCCTCGGAGAAAGGTGACGGCGACGCCCGGGATCGGGTCACCGGTCTCCTCGTCCGTGACCCTCCCCTCGAAGGCGCACGGGTAGATTACGGCTCTGGCGTCGGCGGTCCTCGACGGCACGGCGACGGCCAGCTCCGAGGTGGTCTTATCGAAGGATGCAGGCGCTCCGGCGGCCGTGAAAACCGTCAGCGATAAAAGGAACGCCACGAGAGCGAGAAGATGAGCCGAACTTTTTTTCATCAGAGTCAAACCCCCGAGAGATGAGGAGCCCAGCCTTTATGCTCGGCTTCGGCTCTCATCTGCTCGAATATCTCTTGAGACCAAGATATTAACAGTTTTTCGTGATGGAGGGGGGCGGTCTCACAAGGCGGATCGTCGGACCACCTCATCCCCTCCCGCCGAACCACCACCCTGGATCGATCGCCACCGACTCCCCGCCCATCGTACGAACAATCCCAGCCATGGATAAGGTACCAGATCTAGATAGACACCTCGGCGGATATTTCCAGGAGGGTTGAGGACGACCTAGTCTTATCTTATCGTGTAGCAGAAATGTTTGGGAAAATGCCCCTGCGCCCCTCAGGGTGCTAGGCACGATCCCATCCCGTCACAGCCGAAGCAAGGCAGCTGCTCGCACGTCGCGACGTCCGGCTGATAGCCGGCGTGGTAAAACTGCCAGTTCGGCGGCTGCCATATCCCGCATCCCGTCGGGCCGCATTCGTCTTCGACGACCCCGACGTCTATGACGCATGTGGCGTGGACCGGCTGGATGACGGTCCCGTCGACGGACCTGTCGTCCACCTCGCCAGTGTTGGTGAACCTGCCTTCGCCAGGGGCAAGAGCCGAGAACTCGACCGTCGCCGTTTCGATGTGATAAGCAAGTAGAGCCCCATTTCTGATAAATATAAACCAAATGGAGAGCTAGATTTAAGTGCCGCTGATGGATTTGAGCGAAAGTCTTTTCGTTCTTGTTACATCATCTTTAGAAAGAAAGATAAATATGCAATTAGAAGGTGTACAACTCTGTAAGCAACGATAAGGAAATATTAAAATAAAAGGAGTGGCAAGATTATGTCTAAGATGAAGCAAAGCACGGGGGAGGATTATCCAGAAGCGGCTAAAAAACATCTTCGTGATGCTAAAGAACTCCTGAAAAGAAGTCGTTATGATGGTGCAGCATACTTGTCAGGTTATGTTGTAGAATGTACTCTTAAGACCATGATACAAGTGGAAATTGGATCTCCAAAAAGAACACACAAGCTAAGTGATTTAAAGGGAAATGTGTTATCATTGGCTGCACTGTCAGGTGCAAAAACTGCTAGATACGCACTCCCCAAGGGACATTGGCAATTGTTATCTTCCAGAAGTGGGTGGAATACTTTAATACGATATTCTCCAGCCGGAAGCATCTCACAAGCTAAATCGAAGGAGTGGCTGAAAGAGGCAGATACGATTTATAATTCAGTAGTGGTTCCTATGCGTCTAGACGGGGTGATATGATGGGAAAACATATGGACGAGGCACGCCAGTCAACTATTAATTATCTCCGGAGTTTGATAGACGAAGTAAAACCCATTGAACGGGTAGTTTTGATTGATGACATCTTTGGATTGCTCAGAGTTGTTTTATGGCTCAAAACTGATGACAAAGATGAGCTACGCAAGAGGATAAATGAGGAACTTAAGGAAAAAGCGTCTCCGTATTGGAGCGAAGAGATTTATTTTGCACCTTCTGAGGACGAAGTGGAGGAATTATTTTATGAACGGGCATGGAACGAAGGCTTAAATGACGATTCTAGCGAAAGTCTGCGCATCGTAGATCGGTACAGAAGCCATGGCTCGTGGCTGCAAAGTACAGTTAAATCTCCTTGGAAAGTAACTGGGAAGAGAGGAGGTCCACCTATTATAGTATTCTACTCATTCAAAGGAGGGGTGGGTAGAAGCACAGCGCTTTCATCTTTTGCGATTCAAAGAACCAGAATGGGTGAGAAAGTAACAGTAATAGATTTTGACTTAGATGCCCCTGGAATAGGCGTTCTTCTCGCAGCTGACAGCAAGGGGACTACAGCGCCTTGGGGCGTTCTAGACTACATGTTAGAGCGGCCCTATGGTAAAGTTGTTTTAGGGGACTATGTCCATGCCTGTAGAAGAGAGGAGGTTACCGGTTCTGGTGAAATAAAGGTTATTCCAGCGGGGCAAATGGATGAACGTTATCCATCGAAGTTATCAAGGATCGACTTTGAGATACCCCAAAATGGCCAAAAATTGCATCCATTTATTCTATTGCTTAATCAGATTCGTGATGAGCTGAAACCTGATTGGCTACTTATAGACGCAAGGGCCGGTTTATCCGAAGCTGCCGGACTCCTCTTAGGTGGATTAGCTCATATGTATGTTGTTTTCGGCACGTCTTCTGAACAGAGCTGGCAGGGGATTAGGTTAATTCTTCGGCGGTTGGGATATCAGAGGGTGCTAGAAGGTGAAAGCCAGTTGGAGTGTCTTCTTGTGCAGGCTATGATTACTGATGTTAGCGAGGTCGCAAAGAGTGCCATTGAAAGTTTCAAGGATAGAGCGAGAGACGAATTCGCGCAATATTACTATTCAGCAGATCCAGAGAATGAAGAGGATGAAGAAGATAAAGATTTTTGGTACGTAAGAGACTCAGATGATGAATATGCACCTCATGTTCCTGTAGCCATACGTTACCAGCAGTTCCTCGCCCACTTTGATGTGATCGACGATGTTGCGGACCGGCTGACAGAATCCCCAGGTTATCCAGATCTTGCAGAACGAATAACCAGTAGGTTCGGCAAATAGGTGTGTTGGTAATGCCCACGAAACAGAACACAACCCAGCTTATTGCAGATTTATCCCAAATAATGGTTGCTTGGGCGGAATGGGAAGACGAAGGCAAGTTTCGTAAGACATTTTATCCTGTACCTGAGCATATCAGGGCTTTTGATCCAAGTGTTATTTTGGTTATTGGACCACGTGGCTCAGGCAAATCCGAGCTTTTTCGTGCTGTGATTAAACTTGATCTGATGCCAGCAATTCAGAGATGCTTGCCTGATGCGAGACTACCATTTAAGGAGATGGACCGCATTACATGGATTGCGGCTTATCCTGCCGAAAGTCACTTTCCAGGGACCCTAGAACTTGAGAGATTTCTTATTGATGATAATCCTGATCCAGAACGACCGCCGATGGAGATCTGGTTTGCCTATCTGGTTAGATTCCTCTGGGATCACCTGAGTCAAGAAGATCAGAAATCATTAGAGATTCTCAAAGACATTGACGGCGGAGACATAGATAAAATATATAGCGTCTTTAAGTCCCTTAAGAATGCTCCTAGTCTAGCGTTGGATCATCTAGATGCTAAACTTGAGCGTGAAGACCGATACATCTTCGTAGGCTATGATGAACTGGAAACGTTAGGCGCCAAAAATTGGGTGGCGATGAGCAGTGCCATACGTGGTCTGGTCGCATTTTGGGCGGACTATACACGTAGGTGGCACAGACTTCGGGCCAAGATATTTCTCAGGACGGATCTCTTTCAGCGGTACGCCATAGAGGGCGGACCTGATCTTGCGAAGCTGGCAGCTAATCGGGTTGAACTACACTGGAACGATAAAAACCTTTATGCCATGCTCTTGAAGCGCATTGCCAACGGCAGCGAGGATCTATGGCAGTATGTAAAAACTTCACGCGGAATTAAGTTCTTTGACGATCCCATCCTTGGACACGTACCATATCCTGTCACGGAAGAGGATATTAGGCCATTGATTAAAAAGATGGCCGGGGAGTTCATGGGAGCTACGATAAAAAAGGGATACACTCACCTCTGGATCTTAAATCACATAAGAGACGGGCGAGGACAGGCTCTCCCCAGACCTCTTGTCCGTCTGCTAGCTGTAGCTGCAGATACCCAAAAGAACTCACCACGTAACCTAAAGTGGCCAAGGCTCGTGGATCATATATCTTTAAGAAGGGCTCTAGACCGAGTATCTGAAGAACATGTGACGCATTCTAAGGATGAATGGCCTTGGTTGCTGGACCTCAAAACATCTGTGAAGGGCCAACAAGTACCCTTGGTTAGAAAAGAGTTTGAGGAAATTCTGGAGAAAACTCTGTTTTACAAAGGAAATACTCTGCAGAAAATACAATTTGAAAGCGAAAAATCTCTGCAGAAAGCGCTCCCAGCCAACAATGCTCATGAGATGATAGATTATCTGGTTGAGGTAGGTATCTTCAGGGAGCGCACGAGAGAGAGAATAGACGTGCCAGATTTATTTCTTTCCGGGCTGGGATTGAAGCGCAAGGGTGGGGTTAGGAAGAAATAATTCATATAAAAGGCACATATCTCGATGTTTGCATTACATCAACATCATGAGTGCTCACTGGGGCAACTCCACAGATCTCAGCCCGACCGCGCTCATCGCTCTGCCACCCTCATCCCCTCCCCCGGATCCACCTCCGCGGATCGAGCCTCCCCCGCCACCGGGCGACGACCTCGCGGCCGAGGATGAAGCCTCCTACCCAGAAGGACGCCTCCCCGGATATCACGAGAAGGGACGAGAGGGCGACCTTTCCCGAGGTGGATAGGGGCGCCGAAGGGACGAGGAGGAGGCAGCCGTAGAGGATAAAGGATAGGAGGACGAGGCCGAAGCCGAGGCTCCGCCGCCACCCGCCTCCGCCTCTGAGAAAGCCGATCAGGCCGCCCTCCGGCGGAGAAGGAGCCGCCGAGGGGCCGCATGGTCCGTCCTCCGCCGGAGGCGGTCCGCTCCAAGCCGTCGTCATATCATCAACCTTTGCCGCCCTCAGATCGAGGCCGTCACCTCATCTCCCGCAGGGCAGCGAGGGCAGAATCGACCCTTCCCCTCATCTCCTCGACGAGGCGGCCGTTCTCCTCGATCCTCCTCCTCCGGTCGGCGGCCATCCTCTTCGTCTCCTCCGGCGCAGGGCCCCCGATCCTCGACCGGACGGCCACGTTCCTCCTCGGGTCGAGGGCGGCCGCAAGCTCCTCCTCGCCGAAGCCCCGCTCGCTCGGCCTGAATTTTGCGATCCTCTCCGCCGCCTCGTCCAGATCTTCTATCGCCGGCGTTCCGCCCTTCGCCGCCAGGGCGCCGACGATCTGGTGGGCGGTCCGAAAGGGGATCTTCGTCTTGCGGACCAACGAGTCGGCGATCTCCGTCGCCGTCGAAAAGCCGGCCCCGGAGGCGGCCTCAAGCCGCTCTTTATTGAACTTCGCCGACGAGACGGCCCCCGTCAGGATTCGCACGGCTCCCCTGGTCGTCGAGATCCCGCGCCAGAGGTTCGGGGTTGCCTCCTGCAGGTCCCGGTTGTAGCTCATGGGCAGCGCCTTGACGATGGCGAGGGCGGCGACGAGGGACCCAAAGACGGTGCCGGTCTTCCCCCGGATGAGCTCTGCGGTGTCGGGGTTCTTCTTCTGGGGCATGATGGAGGAGGTCGATGTGAAGAGGTCATCGAGCTCCAGGTAGCCGAACTCCGACGTCGACCACAGGATCAGCTCCTCGGCGAGGCGGCTCGCGTTCACCATCAGGATGGCGGAGGCGGATAAGGCCTCCAGGAGAAAGTCCCTCGTCGATACGGCGTCCATGCTGTTCTCGACGAGCCCCTCGAAGCCTAGGAGCTCGGCGGTCCTCTTCCTGTCGATATCAAACCCAGTGGAGGCGAAGGCTGCGGCGCCCAGGGGCGACCTGTTCACCCGCTGGCAAGAGTCCTGCAGCCGGTCGAAGTCCCGCAAAAGAGCGTCGGCGTGGGCGAGGAGGTGGTGGGCGAGGGTCGTCGGCTGGGCGTGCTGGAGGTGGGTGAACCCCGGAATTACTGTATCGGCGTTCTCGGCGGCCCTCTCGACGAGGGCTTCTGCTAGATCGTTCACCTCGGCCATGAGGCCGAGGAGCTCGCCCCGGAGGACGATCCGGATGCAGGTCGCCACCTCGTCGTTTCGAGACCTGCCGGTGTGCATCCTCCCGCCGACGGCCCCGACCCTCGCGATCAGCTCCGCCTCTATCGCCTCGTGGACGTCCTCGCCCTCCCCGAGCTCCGCCAGCTCGATCCCGTCGAGGGCGGCGACGATCGCCGAAAACTCCTCGGCGGCGATGAGCCCCCGCTCCTTCAGCATCGCCAGGTGGGCCCTGTCCACCAGGAGGTCCGCCTCGAAGATCTGCCGGTCCGCATCCCTGGAGGAGATGAACTCCAGGACGTCCCCGGAGATCTCGCCGAGCCTCTCTCCTCTCAAAAGCATGATTCCATCCTCAAACTCAGGTTGTATAATCTGCGTTGATCTTGACGTAGTCGTAAGAGAGATCGCAGCCGAAGGCCCGGGCGGTGGCGTCGCCGAGGCCGAGGTCGAGTTTGATCAGAAGCTCCTCGGATTTCATGACCTCCTCCGCCTCCGAGAGGACACCGTCGACGATCTTCCCCCGCCGGACCAGGAATACCTCTTCATCCCGATCAGCAGCGGATATGGAAAGGGTGATCCTCTCCGGATCGACCTCGGCTCCGGACCTCCCGGCGGCGGCCACGATCCTCCCCCAGTTGGGGTCGTTTCCGAAGATGGCGGTCTTGACGAGGCTGCTTCTCATCACCGTCTTTGCGGCGAGGCGGGCGTCCTCCCTTTCCCTCGCCCCGGTGACGACCATCTCCACGAGCTTCGTCGCCCCCTCACCGTCCTTTGCCATCATCTTCGCCAGCTCTACGGAGACGTAATTGAGGGCCTCCCGGAAGTCGTCTACATCGGCTCCGACCTTCCCCGTCGCCGTCACCAAGACCAGGTCGTTGGTGCTGGTGTCCCCGTCGACGATCAGCATGTTGAAGCTCTCATCGACCGCTCCAAGGAGGCACTCCCGGAGCTCCTCCGGCGAGATCCTGGCGTCGGTGTAGATGAAGGAGAGCATCGTCGCCATGTTGGGCTCGATCATCCCGGCGCCCTTGGTGATCCCCGCCACCCTGAACCCGGCGTGCTCGACGGCGATCTCTTTTACAGCAGTATCCGTCGTCATGATCGCCCGGGCCGCCTCCTCGCTCGCTCCGGGGTCGGACCGGAGCCTCTCCTTCGCCTCTTCGAAGAGCCCGGCGATCACCTCCCTATCGAGGTACCTCCCTATCACCCCCGTCGAGGCGACGCCGACCCGATCCGCCCCGACCCCCAGGTGGCCTGCCAGAAGATCCGCCATCCACCGGGCGTCCTCAACCCCCCGGGGGCCGGTGTAGGCGTTGGCGCAGCCGCTGTTTGCGATCACCCCCTCGAGATGCCCCCCAGAGGCGAGGAGGCTCTCAGAGGTGACGTCCAGGGGCGCAGCCCTGATCCTGTTCGTCGTGAAGGCCCCGGCGGCAGGGCCTGAGGCGGCGATGAGGGCGACGCCGTACTTCCCCCGCTTGACCCCGGAGGCTCTGACGCCCTCGACGGCGCATATCCCTCCCTCAATCCTCTTCAACTTCCTCCGCCTCCATCCCGAGACCTGCTATGATGTCGCCCCTCGTCACTATCCCCACCAGCTTCCCCTCTTCCAGGACCGGGAGGCGGTTGATCCTGTGGCGGACCATCATCGACGCCGCCCTCTCGATCGAGTCCTCGGGGCTGACGGTGAAGACCTTCTTGGTCATCACCTCGGATACCCGCGTCATCCCCGCCTCCTCGGCCCCGGCCTGGAGCTTCTCCCACCGTATCAGGTCGCGGATCGGCACCTCCAGGACCTCCAGGGGGCTGGGGAGCCAGAGCCCCCCCTCCCTCTCGACAGAGAGCATCCGGAGAAGGTCCGACTCGGAGACGACCCCCGCCAGCCGGTCCCCCTCCAGCACCGGCATCCCGCTGATCTCGTTTGTCCTAAGAAGCCTGACGGCGTCGCTGACGGCCTCCGTCGCCTGGATGGCCACCGGCTCGGAGTTCATCACGTCTCTGATCTTCATGCTCCTCCACCTCAGAGCTCTCTATTTATTTACCCTTTCAGTCCCGCCCTTCAGGGCGCTCCGCCCGGGAGCCAGAGCCCCTCCGTCTCGGCGATCCCCATCATCAGGTTCATGTTCTGGATCGCCTGGCCGGAGGCCCCCTTCACCAGGTTGTCTATCGCCGATACGACGACGATCCGATCCCCGGAGCCGTCCACCTCGAAGCCGATGTCGCAGAAGTTCGACCCCCGGACCGCTCCGAGGGAGGGGACGCCGGGAACGAGCCGGATGAAGGGCGAGTCCCGGTAGAAATCCCGGTAGATCTTTGATATCTCGTCCCTGTCGGGGATCGAGCCTATGAACTCGTCCTTCACCAGGAGGTGGGCCGTCGTCAGGATCCCCCGGATGGCGGGGACGACGTGGGGGGTGAAGCTGACCCTGATCCCGGGGGAGAGGCGGGATAGCTCCTGATCTACCTCGGCTCTGTGCCGGTGGGTGGTGAGCTTGTAGGCGATGACGTTCTCTGCCATGTTCGGGTAGTGGCTCGTCTCGGAGGGGGCGTTACCAGCCCCGGAGATCCCGGACTTGGAGTCGAAGACGACCCTCTCGGCGAGGCCGGCTCCGACGAGGGGAGCCACCGAGAGGCTCGCCCCCGTGGGGTAGCATCCGGGGTTTGCGACGAACCCGGCGCCTCGGACCTCTGGGTGGAGCTCCGGCATCCCGAAGACCGCCTCCCGGAAGGCCCGGTGCTTCATCCCGTAGGTCCTCTCGAAGACCTCCAGGGGGAGCCTGTAGTCGGCGGATAGGTCGACGACCTTAGCCCCAGCATCGAGGAGATCGGGGACCCAGTCCATCGCCGTCCCGTGGGGGACGGCGGTGAAGACGACGTCGCACCTCTCGGCGACCTCGGATGCCGAGGGCGATTCGAAGTTGAGGGAGGATATCCCCCGCAGATGGGGGTGGACATCCCCCACGGGCCTTCCCTCCAGCTTTCTGGAGGTGATGCAGACCGCCTCAGCCCCGGGGTGGAGGCTCAGGAGGCGGAGGAGCTCTCCGCCGGTGTAGCCGGACCCTCCGACTATTCCTACCTTGATCATGGGTGATGGCGAGTACGGGCTGGCATAAAAACGACACGCTGGCGTCGAGAAAGGGTCCGGCCCCCCGGTGGGGAGAAGATGTTGGCAGAGGAAGGACGGGGCCGGGGGGTGGGCTAAGAAGAGGATTTCTTCATCGAAGGCCGGGGCAGACCCGGCCGGCGAGGATGGCGAGGTCCGCGGCCACGCACTCGATCCTCTCCCGATCCTCGAGCCGGGAGAGCCACCTCTCCGGGATCCATTCTGACCCCCGGGCCGCCCCCGCCAGGGCCCCGGCGATGGAGGCGATGGTATCGGTGTCGCCGCCAGCGGAGGCGGCGGCTATCAGCGCCTCCTCCGGCTCGAATCCGATGTAGCAGAAGAAGGCGGCGGGGACCGTCTCCCCCACCATCGGGGACGTCCCGATCTCCGCCAGCGCCTCCGGCGGATCGAGGTCCAGAAGCTCCTTCGCCAAGAGAAGCCTCCTGCCGAACTCCCGATCGACCCTCTCGGAGGCGGAGGCGGCCATCTCCAGAACCCTGAGGGGGGCGAAGCCGAGGATGGAGAGGGCGACCCCCACGGCGACGGCAACCGACCCCGCCCTCGCTGCCGCAGAAGAGTGAGTCGGAAGGCTTTGGAGGTCGGCGTACCTGGCGACGAGGTCGAGGCTGCAGTGGTAGACGAGGCCTATCGGCGCCGCCCTCATCGCCGAGCCGCAGGTCGGGGTCGCCACCCCCGCCTCCCGCCAGGCCATACCTCCCAGGAGCTCCTGGATCGCCGTCTTGCTCGTCCAGCCGACCCCCCGATTCATCCTCGGATCGGCGGTCCAGCACCGGCCCCAGGAGGCGAGCCTCTTAGCGAACCGCTCGACGTCGAAGGATCCGGCCTCGATGAGGGTCTCCGCCAGAATGAGGGTCTGCTCAGTGTCGTCGGTGTACTGCCCCGGAGAGAGGCCGGAGTGGAAGTGGTCGGCGGCGGGGGCGATCATATCCCGGACCTCGCCGGGCCCCGCCCGGATCTCCTCGGCGGTCATCCCCTCGACGGGCATCCCCAGGGCGTCGCCGACGGCGAGGCCGAGGAGGGAGCCGCAAAACCGGTCCAAGAGCTCTCCTGCCATGGCGGAGAGAAGGCGGCTCCGGGACTAAATAGTCATCGAAAACGGGCCCCTTAGGGCGGTAAAGGACCTCGAGGAGGGGAAGAGGGGGAAGAGAAGGAGAGGGGGGTGGAGGAGAGGAAGGTAGCAAGGGAGGGAAGGGGACGAAGGGCGAAGGGGGGAGGGAAGGGCTTGAGACAAACCATCACTCCGGAGTCGTCCGGTCTAGCCTCAACCTCCTCCTTCCATCCGTCGATGGCGCTGGACCTCTCCACTCGGGGGGGCTCTCGCGGTCTAGGAATAGGAGGATTCCGCACCCTACAAGGCACATCAGCCCGGTGAGGACGAAGGTGGCGGCGAAGCCCGCCACGCTGGCGATGGCGGCGCCCGCGGCGGCGGTGGCGGCGGTCCCCAGGCCCGTGGAGGTGGAATACATCGACCACTCGAAGCCCTCGCTCCCCGGGTTCAGGTTCCGGCTCCAGAGGCAGACCCAGGTGGGGTATGCAAGGCCGCTTCCTATGCCGTAGAGGACCTCCGCCAGGTAGACCTGGTATATGTGGTCTATGAAGATGTACATCACCGGGACGATGGCGATGAGGACCGTTCCCAGGATAAGCCATCTGGTCTTCTTCACGCTACCGTCGACGTACCGGGCGAAGGGGAGCTGGACGAGGGACTTGGTCACCAGGAAGAGGGTGCTCGCCACCCCCGCGGTGAAGATCGTCCCCCCGACCACCCCCTCGTTTATGAAGATCGCCAGGATCGGCTGGATGAGGCCGAAGCCGGTGAGGACGAAGATGTCCGATATCATGAGGAGCTTTATGGTGCGATTCATATTTTTCACCTCCTATTTTTCAATGCGAACTTTGAGTATAATCTACAGAAGGCGGTGCCCCAAGATCTCAGAGAGGACCTGATCGGAGAGAAGGCCAGATCCGATGGAACGCCGGAACAGCTTTGGGTGGCGATGGGTTCTGAGATCGAGGAAGATATGAGCAGAGCTAAAAGAGCTCAAAAATGGCGCACTACAAGCCGGAGCGGAGGCTTATACAGCGGAGGATCGCCTCGTCGAGCGTCATCATGAAGTGGGGACGAAGGGGTTGCATATATAGATTTCTCTCCATCGAAAAGGAATTATCGGCGGATATATTCGGCTCCGGGATAGGTATATTCTCGTGGGGTCAGCCCTTTTCAGCCGATCGCCGCCATTAATCCAGCAATATAAGGGATATCCTAGGATGGGTTCTCCCAAACTCCCCAAGAGCCCATGGCGAGGGCGCTCGCCGCCTCTGGAGGTCAGCCAGCCGAGGAGATCCCAGCTCCTCGGCCCTGAGCTTAAAAATGCTGGGACGGAGAGGGATGGAGCAATTTTATATTTGGAGGATGGTCTCCCATCCTGGAGGGTTCGGTTCTGGCAGATAAATCTCCCCCTCTGATAAAAGGAAGATCGGGATAGGTCGAGGCCTACTTGCGAGCCGGAGGGGCCGGGCTATGCCGCCGCCTCCCCTGGAGAGGCTGAAGGCCGCCGGGAGGTGTAAAAAGTCAAGCCCCAAAACATAAAAATTACACTAAACACCTGAAAGCAAGTTATTTTACATCACATTAAAAAGATATACACCTGTTTAAACAACATAAATTCGGAAAAAGCTAAATAGATGATAGTGATAACTTTTGTCATATCACTTCGAATTTGGAACGATAAGAGAGGTCACAAATATGGGTAAGAACGTCAGCGAGAGGAGCATAGATCCCGCCACCCGGGCGATGCTCCTGGAGGCCGACCGGGCGGGGATCGAGACCGCCTGGGACCGTTTCGATAAGCAGCAGCCCCAGTGCGGCTTCGGCATCCTAGGGGTCTGCTGCCGCAACTGCAACATGGGGCCCTGCCGGATCGACCCCTTCGGCGAGGGGGCGGATCGAGGGGTCTGCGGCGCCACCGCCGACATCATCGTCGCCCGAAACCTCCTCCGGATGATCGCCGCCGGGGCGGCGGCCCACTCCGACCACGCCCGGGACGCCGTCCTCGCCTTCAAGAAGATGGCGGAGGGCGAAGCTGAGGGCTACCAGATCAAGGACGGGGCGAAGATGAACGCCCTGGCAGCCGAGTACGGCATCTCCCCGGAGGGTCGGAGCCCTGAGGAGGTGGCGCTGGAGCTCGCCAACGTCCTCCTCTCCGAATTCGGAAAGCAGGAGGGACCGATCACGTTCACCAGGCGGGCCCCCGCCAAGAGGCAGTCGGTCTGGGAGAAGGCCGGGATCGACCCCCGGGGGGTCGACCGGGAGATCGTCGAGTGCATGCACAGAACCCACATCGGCGTCGACAACGATCCGGTCCACCTCCTCCTCCACGGCCTCAGAACGAGCATCTCCGACGGCTGGGGCGGATCGATGATCGCCACCGACGTCCAGGACGTCCTCTTCGGAACCCCAACACCGGTCATGTCGGAGTCGAACCTGGGGGTCCTGAAGTCGGACGAGGTGAACATCATCGTCCACGGCCACGAGCCGATCCTCTCGGAGATGATCGTCGCCGCCGCCGAGGACCCCGAGATGGTCGCCCTCGCAATAGAGATGGGGGCGAAGGGGATCAGCGTATCCGGGATCTGCTGCACAGGAAACGAGGTTCTGATGCGCCACGGGATTCCGACGGCAGGAAACTTCCTCCAGCAGGAGCTGGCCGTCATCACCGGCGCCGTCGAGGCGATGGTGGTGGACGTCCAGTGCATCATGCCAGCCCTCGGAAACCTCGCCGGCTGCTACCACACCAAATTCATCTCCACCTCCCCGAAGGCCGACTTCCCCGGGACCCTCCGGATGGAGTACCACGAGGAGAAGGCCCTGGAGACGGCGCGGGAGATCGTCCGGGCCGCCGTCGAGAACTACCCGAACCGCGACCCCGGGAGGGTGAACATCCCCAGGGAGAAGAGCGGCTGCATGGTCGGCTTCAGCGCTGAGGCGATCCTGGGGGCCCTCGGCGGAACGCCCCAGCCCCTCGTCGACGCCATCGTCTCCGGTTCGATCAAGGGCGTCGGAGCCGTCGTCGGCTGCAACAACCCCAAGGTCCAGCACGACTTCGGCCACGTAAACCTGGTCCGGGAGCTGATCAGAAACGACGTCCTCGTCGTCACCACCGGCTGCAACGCCATCGCCTGCGCCAAGGCCGGCCTCCTCCTCCCCGAGGCGGCGAAGGAGGCGGGTCCGGGCCTGAGGCCCATCTGCGAGGCCCTCGGCGTTCCGCCGGTCCTCCACATGGGCTCCTGCGTCGACATCAGCCGGATCCTCGTCCTGGCGGCGGCCCTGGCAAACCACCTCGGAGTTGACATCAGCGACCTACCGGCGGCGGGGGCCGCCCCGGAGTGGATGAGCGAGAAGGCGGTGAGCATCGGGGCTTACGTCATAGCCTCCGGGGTCTATACCGTCCTGGGGACGGTCCCGCCGGTCCTCGGTAGCCCCGAGGTGACGAGCGTCCTGACGAAGGGGGTGGAGGGGGTCGTAGGCGCCTCCTTCGCCGTCGAGCCGGACCCCTTCAAGGCCGCTAAATTGATGATCGCCAAGATCGAGGAGAAGAGGGAGGGGCTGGGGCTCTCCGCCTAGCCCCGATCCCCCACCAGGAGCTGAAGAGATGAAAGAGATCCTGATAAGGCCTGAAAGGTGCATGGGGTGTCGGTCCTGCGAGATCGCCTGCGCCGTCGAGCACTCCCAGGCCAAGAGCCTCCTATCCGCCGTCGCCGAGAGGCCGGCTCCGAGAAAGAGGGTCTACGTCGAGTTCGTCCCCGATTACTCCATCTCGGTCCCCATGGCCTGCCGCCACTGCGAGGAGGCTCCTTGCGTCTCCGTCTGTCCTACCGGAGCCCTCCGCCAGGACGAGGTGACCAGGGTCGTCACCCACAACCCCGAGGGATGCATCGGATGCTGGACCTGCGCGTCGGTCTGCAGCTACGGGATGATCGGGAGGAACCGGGAGGAAAGGGTGGCGATCAAGTGCGACCGGTGCCCCGACCTGGAGGTCCCCGCCTGCGTCTCCGCCTGCCCCACAGGGGCCCTCGTCTTCAAGGAGCTGGAGGAGTTCTCCGAGTCGAAGAGGGCTGAGTCCGCCCTGAAGCTGGCGAGGGGGATGGCCGCCGGCAGCGGCCGGTGAGGGCCCCCTCCGCCTTTTTAATTGAGGAGAGGTGACGATCATCATGGCCGACGACGGTCTTTCGCCCACAGTCTGCCCTTACTGCGCCCTGGGTTGCGGTTTTTATATTCGAAAGGGGGAGGGAGGGCCCGGGATCGAGTACATGCTCGACCACCCCACCAACGAGGGGGCCCTCTGCCCCAAGGGGAACGCAGCCCTGGAGGTGCTCGGACACCCCGAACGGCTCCGGTTCCCCCTCCTGAAGGCCGGGGACGGCTGGAGGAGGATCTCCTGGGAGGAGGCTTTGGCGCGGCTCGCCGGGGAGATCAAAGAGACGATCAGGGACTACGGCCCCGGAGCCCTCGGGTTCCTCGGTTCAGCGAAGTGCACCAACGAGGAGAACTACCTCTTCCAGAAGATGGCCCGCCTCCTGGGATCGAAGAACGTGGACTGCTGCGCTCGAAGGTGCCACTCGCCGACGATCCCCGCCCTCAACCGGGCCTTCGGCGCCGCCTGCATGACAAACCCCATATCCGACCTCGCGAACTCCGGCTGCATCTTCGCCATCGGGTCGAACTTCGCCGAGAACCACCCCCTCGTCGCCAGGTGGGCTCTGAGGGCTAAGGACCGGGGGGGGTTCATCATCGTCGCCGACCCCAGGCTCACCCCCACGGCCTGGCTCGCCGACCTCCACCTCCAGATCAATCTGGGGACCGACGTCGCCCTCCTCAACGGGATGATGAACGTCATCATCGAGGAGGGGCTCTACAACAGCAAGTTCGTCGAGGAGAGGACCGTCGGCTTTGAGGAGCTGGCGGATAAGGTCCGGTGGTATACGCCGGAGAGGGCGGCAGAGATCACCGGGGTCTCCGCCTCCTCGATCCTCCGGGCGGCTAGGATCTACGCCAGGTCCCCCGCCTCGGCGATCCTCTACTCCATGGGGATCACCCAGCACTCCCACGGGACGGATAACGTCACCGCCTGCGCCGACCTCGCCCTCATCTGTGGCCATCTGGGAAGGTCGGGGGCGGGGCTCTATCCCCTCCGGGGGCAGAACAACGTCCAGGGGGCCTGCGACATGGGGGTCCTCGCCGACTTCTACCCCGGCTCCGTATCCGTCAGCGACGCCGAGGGGATCCGCCGCCTCGAGGTGGCCTGGGGCGGGGCCTCCCTCCCGAAGGGGATGGGGATGACCGCCGAGGCCATGCCGGTGGCCGCCGGGGACGGGGACCTCCGCCTCCTCTACGTGATGGGCGAGGACATCGTCAACTCCGACTCCGCCTCGTCCCGGGGGAGGAGGGAGCTTGCGAACCTCGACTTCCTGGCCGTCCAGGATATATTCATGACCGAGACGGCGGAGATCGCCGATCTCGTCCTCCCGGCGGCGGCTTGGGCGGAGAAGGCGGGGTCTTACACCAGCACCGAGAGGCGGGTCCAGTGGTCGCCCCGGGCGATCGACCCACCGGGGGAGGCGAGGTCCGACCTCTCGACGATCATCCGTCTCGCAAACCTTCTGGGGCTCAACTTCGATTACTCCGGCCCCGAGGAGGTCCTGGCGGAGATCGGGAGGGTCGTCAAAAGCTACGCTGGAATCACCCGGGAGCGGGCCGGGGCCCGGGGCGGGGTGATCTGGCCCTGCCCCTTCCTCGACCATCCGGGAACCCCGATCCTCCACCAGGATGGGTTCTCCGCCCCGGAGGGGAGGGCGAGGATCTTCGCCGTCGACTACCAGCCCCCCGCCGAGGAGAGGAGCCAGGACTATCCCCTCCTCCTCACCACCGGCCGGGTCGTCATACACTACAACGCCGGGTCGATGACAAGGAGGAGCCTCTCCCTGATGAGGAGGGCTCCGGAGCTCTTCGTCGAGGTGAACCCCGGGGACGCCGACCAGTGGGGCGTCGTCGACGGGGACCTGGTGGAGGTGGAGACCCGCCGGGGGGAGGCCTGGGCGAGGGCCCGGGTGACGACCCGGCAGGAGAGGGGGGTCCTCTTCATGCCCTTCCACTTCCCCGAGACGAACACCCTCACCAGCGACGTCATCGACCCCGTGGCGAGGATCCCGGAGTTCAAGGTCGCAGCCTGCAGGATAGGCAAGATGAAGGGGGTCTGATCGATTGGAGATTTACGTTGATCTGGAAAGGTGCATCTTCTGCCGCGCCTGCGAGGTGGCCTGCGAGAGGGTCCACGGAACCTCCAGGATATCGGTGGAGGCGGTGAAGGACCGGGCCTCGGTCCCCGTCGCCTGCCACCACTGCGAGGCTGCGCCCTGCGCCCTCGTCTGTCCATCCGGCGCCCTAACCCAGGAGGAGGCGGAGGTCGGCTTTGAGGCCGGAAAGTGCACAAGATGCGGCCTCTGCGTAGTCGCCTGCCCCTTCGGGGCCGTCGATCTCGACCCCGCCTCCATGGTCCAGAAGTGCGACCTCTGTCCCGATAGGGAGGTCCCTCCGTGCGTCCTCACCTGTCCCGCGGAGGCCCTGATCTTCGGAGACCGGTTTGAGGCGACGGAGGTGCTGAGGAGGAGGGCGGCCTCGAGGATAGCTCAATCCTATGCCGCCTCCATCGGGAGGGAGAGGGGATGAAGGGTACAGAAGAAGGTCTCTTGAGGATCCTCGCCGTCGACGAGGATGAGTGCATCGGATGTCGGGCCTGCTCAAACCTCTGGCCGGAGATATCCGCGGCAGTCGGCCTCTCGGATCGAGGGGCTAAGCGGACGATCAGATTTCCGAGGTCTATCGAAGAGTTCGAGGCGAGGATCGCCGAGGGGCTGGTGGAGGCATGCCCGACGGGGGCGATCTCCTTCGGACTGGCCGACGAATTGCCCGGAGAAGAGAGCTTCGCCCTCACCTTCGAGATGGTCCGCTGCCGCATCTGCGGAAGGCCCTTCGCCACCAAAAAGGAGATGGAGTACATCCGGGATCGCCTCCCCGAGCCGGTTCAAGCGAGGGGCTCTGCCGCCTCGTGGATGGATCTGTGCACCGGCTGTCGCCAGGATGTGGGGCGGAACGCCGCGGCGAGGGGGCTGATCGTCGCCAGGAGCTGGCCTAGGAGGTGATTATTGAAGGTGGCGGTGAAGGGGACCATCCCTCTACCACCGGAGAACCTGGCGGGCTCATCTATCCAGGGTGAAGCTCCTCTTCGCCACCGGCCTCTCCTTCACCTCGTGGATCAGCATCTCCATCCCATCTCCGACGCCCACCACCCTCAGCCCCTCCAGCCTATCCAGGGCCCGCTGGAGGTTGTTGCCCCTCTCGGCGAAGATGGTGAAGAGGGGGTCCCCCTCCTCGACGGCATCCCCGATCTTCCTAGCGAGGAGGATCCCTGCTCCCTCGTCCTTGGGGCAGCCTGCAAACCTCGCCACCTCGGCGATCGACGAGTTGTTTATCCAGAGGAGGTGGCCGGACCTATCGGATCGGACGGTGAACTTGTGGTCTCCGACGGCTATATCCTCCGGCAGGACCTCCGGATCTCCCCCCTGGGCCTCGATGATCTCCCTCATCTTCTGCTCCGCCTTCCCGGACCGGAGGAGCTCCTCCGCCAGGGCCTTGCCGTCTTCTCTCCCTGCCATCTCCAGCAGGATCCCGGCGATGGCCGTCGCCTTCTCCGCCACGTCCCGAGGTCCAGGTCGGTTCATGAGAACCTCCATCGCCTCTTTCGCCTCCAGGGCTGGTCCTATGGCGCGGCCGATGGGCTGCTCGCCGTAGGTGACGGCGCCCTGGACCCTGATCCCCAGGCGGCTTCCGATCTCCATGAAGTCCTTGGCCAGGAGGTTCGCCTCCCCGATCGTCTTCACCTTGGCCCCCCTGCCGGTGGGGATGTCGACGACGAGGAGGTCGGCGCCGACGGCCCTCTTCTTGGAGATGATCGACGGCAAGAGGAGGGGGTCGATGGAGAGGGGGTACTCGACCCTGACGAAGATGTCGTCGGCCGGCGCCAGGTGGACGGAGCCACCCCAGACGATGCAGCCTCCGGCCTCCTCCACCACCGACCGCATCTCCTCGAGGTCGAGGCCCACCGGCATCAGGACCTCCGCCCGGTCCGCCGTCCCCGCCGGGGAGGTGATGGCCCGGGAAGAGGATTTCGGTATCAAGAGCCCCGCTGCCGCCACGAGGGGTACGACGAGGAGGGTCGTCTTGTCCCCAGGGACCCCGCCTATGGAGTGCTTGTCGACGATCGGCCCTCCGTCGAGCTTCATCGTCCTCCCCGTCTTGATCATGGCGAGGGAGAGGTTCGTCGCCTCGTCGAGGTCGAGGCCGAAGCTGTGGAGGGCGGTGACGAAGGCGGTGATCTCGACGTCGCTCAGCCTCTCCGCCACCGTATCCTCGACGATCTCCAGGACCTCGTCGAAGGCGAGCTTCCTCCCGTCCAGCTTGTTTCTTATGAAGTAGATCGAGTCGGGGAAGGGTGCCACCTCCACCTCGACCTCGGAGCCGTCGGCGAGGCCGAGCCCCTCCCAGACCCGTTTGCAGACGCCAATCCGGCCCGGCTCTATCATCTCCGTGGAGGTGTTGACGATGGCGGTCTTCACAATTCCGTCGAGCCGGACGGTCACCCTCCCCAGGGCCAGGACCCCCAGCCGCTCGGCGTCGTCTCCGTTCATGATGACGACCGATCTGCCGCCCGCCTCCAGCCCCAGGAAGATCGTTTTTAGTTTCATAAAGAGCCCTCCTCGTCCTTAGAAGATTGACCAGGTATAACAGATCAGTTTTATATTTGTATGGGCGGTTTGGATTTAGAGGTTTGCCCGGGGGCCCGATGGCCCAGAGGTCGGGTTTCTTCTCCCCTTGCCAAACCTACCCTTATTTACCCATAAAGATCAACTTACCCCCGATGTTGGTCTACGCCGTCTTCGGTGACCCCGTGGAGCACAGCCTATCCCCGGCGATGCAGAACGCCGCCTTCTCCGCCCTCGGCCTCTCGGCCCGCTACCTCGCCTTCCGCGTCAAAAAAGAGCGGCTCAAGGACGCTATATTGGGGGCCGAAGCGATGGGCTTTGGCGGCCTCAACCTGACGATCCCCCTCAAGGAGGCGGCCCTCTCCATCGTCGAGCCGGACGAGAACGCCGCGGCGATGGGGGCCGTCAACACCGTCGCCTTCGGCGATGGGATCCGGGGGTACAACACCGATGGTCTGGGGGCCCTGCGGGCCCTGGAGGGGGCCGGGGTCCGGGTCGCCGGCAGAAGGGTCCTCATCATCGGCGCCGGCGGGGCGGCAAAGGCGATCGCCCGCCAGCTCGCCCTCTCGGGGGCCGAGCTCTCCATCGCCAACCGGGACCGAGAGCGTGCCCTCGACCTGGCGGCCTCCGTGGGTGGGAGGGGCTACGGCCTCTCCGAACTGGACAGGCTCATCCCCTGGGCGGAGGTGGTCGTAAACGCCACCTCCGTCGGCATGAGAGAGGGCGACCCCAGGATCGTCGACGGCCGACTATTCCGGCAGGGGCAGATCGTCTTTGACATCGTCTACAACCGGGAGACCGAGCTCTTGCAGGACGCGGCCCGGGCCGGAGCCCGGATCATCGACGGGGTGCCGATGCTCGTCCATCAGGGGGCGCTCTCGATCGAGATCTGGACCGGCAGAAAAGCCCCAGCAGACGTCATGGAGGAAGCCCTTAGGGAGGAGCTGAGGAACCGATGAACCCGATCGATGGTAAAGCGGAGGAGACGAAGAAGATGCTGATCGTCGGCGGCACCGGCGGTACTGGAAGCTGGTTTGCCCGATTCTTCAAGGGCCAAGGCTTTCTCGTCTCCGTCTGGGGGCCGAGCGGCAAAGTCGAGGTCGCCGAGAGGCTCGGGGTGAGCTTCGCCTCCGACCTCCCGGCGGAGGTGGCGGCTAGCGACGTCGTCCTTCTCAGCGTCCCCATCCAGGAGACGGCGAAGGTGATCGAAGAGATAGCCCCCCGGATGAAGCCAGGGAGCCTCCTGATGGACGTCACCTCCCTCAAGAGGGGGCCGATGGAGGCGATGCTCCGGTGGGCCCCCCAGGGGGTGGAGGTTTTGGGGACCCACCCCATGTTCGGCCCCACCATACCGACCCTCCGGGGACAGACGGTGATCCTCGTCCCAGCGACGGGAAGGTGCGACTTCTGGCTCTCGCCGATGGAGGAGATCTTCCGGGAGGGGGGCGCCCGGGTGGAGATCCTCGAGGCCGAGGAGCACGATCGGATCATGGCCGTCGTCCAGGCCCTCACCCACTTCGCCTACATCTCCATCGGCTCGACCCTCAGATCCCTCGACTTCGACGTCGCCCGCTCTCGGAGGTTCATGAGCCCCGTCTACGAGATCATGATCGACTTCGTTGGACGGATCCTCGCCCAGAGCCCCGAGCTCTACGCCAGCATCCAGGAGAACCCCGAGGCGAGACGGGTGAGGGAGGCGTACATCCACGAATGCGAACGGCTCTCGAAGCTCGCCGACGAGGGCGACACCTCCGGCTTCATGGAGGCGATGAACTCCGCCGCCGACCACTTCTCCGGGACGGAGGATGCCCTGGCGAGGTCGGACAGGCTGATCAGCCTCTGGATAGACCGCCGAGAAGATGGACGAAGGTGACCAAGCGGTGCGCCCCTCCCCGAGATGGGGACGGCGCCGGGAAGAGATATCTCCTCCCAGATCTATCTGATGGATGGTGATGGACGAATGAATCCGGAAGAAAGATGCTTCGAGGAGAAGAAAAAACAGTCCGAGCCCCCAAGGCCCGCCTGCGCCTGCTCTCTGGGGCCCCGCCGCTCCTGGACCGTGGTCCTTCTGGGGATCCTCCTGGTGATCCTCGCCTACTCCCTGGGCTTCTCCCCCGGGGCGGTCCTGATCGTCGGGCTGATACCCCTGGCGATCCTCGCCGCCTCGGCTCTGGGCGGAAGCAAGCGGTCCTGAAGAGGCGGGAGGGCGGCCTCGACGGGGCCGAACCTGCCAGATCATGGCGGCTTTAGGCTGCGGGCCAGTGGCGCCTCAGCCCCTGGAGGGCCCCCCTCTTCGCCTCCAAGAGGGGGCGGTCGTCGAAGCCGCAGAGGCCGGAGACCCTATCGATGGGGAGAGACCCCACGAGATCGGCCATGAACTCCGTCTTCAGGGCCATCAGCTCCTCCGACGACCGGGCCCTTCTGACCCTCCTCTGAAACCTCCCTGCGAGATCCTTCACCCGGTCCGCCTGATCTCCCAGGGCGGCCCGGAGCTCCTCTTTCGGTATCGAGGGGGCCGATATCTGCCGCCCCCCCCGGAGGTCTTCCACCGCCTCCACCAGGTCGTAGTGGGCCATGATCGCCCGGTTGTAGGGGGTCCCAGCCTCGGTGCATCGGCCGTACCTGGCGGCGTATCCGCACCCCTGACAGTCGACGGCCCCGGGCCGGTGGATGGTGCAGAAGGGGCAGTAGACGGGGCTCAGAGGAAGCCTCTCCAGCATCTCCAGGGCCGACCTCTCCGCCAGCTCTAAAACCGCCTCTGTGCCTTCCGCACCCGCCAGGTCGGCCCGGAGTTCGGAGGCCAGGTCAGAGTAGCCGTCCGCCACCTCCTCCAGGGCGGCCCTGACCCTCTCGGGCGGATCGGTCCAATTATCTTCGGGGATCATGTCGTCTCTCCTCCACGGGGAGAGTTACGCCCCGATCGGATTAAAGGGTTCGCACCGGGTTGGATCCGACCGTGGTAGTAAAGCCTCGATCCGGCATGGGAGCCCGTCTACAGCCTGCACGCCTTCTCGTCCTGCTGGCTCTTCTTCACCAGGTAGTAGCCCGCAGAGAGGGAGACGACGATCGCCGCTATCCCGATCAGGGTCATGCTCGGAAGCTTCGTGACGTCCAGGATTATCACCTTCCTCGCGATGGCGATGATCGCCACCAGAAGGACGACCTGGACGTTGATAACCTTCTCAGCGAGGTATATCCTGAAGGTCTCGAGGAGCTCTATCCCTATCAGAACCAGGAGGAAGTACCCGAAGATCTCCAGGAGCTGGTCGATCCCCAGGAGGATGAGGGGAGGGGAGACGATCTCCTTTGCGACGATGTAAAAGAGCTCTGCCGTCGCGAGAAAGACGACCAGGGCCATCATCCAGGTGAGCAAGATCAGAACGGCGTTCTGGAACTTCGTCAGCATCTCCATCATGGAAATCCTCCTCTCAATGGCCGGCGATTGGCGATAAGCCTCACCCCGCCTCAAAGCCAGTTCTTCTTCTTATCTGAAGTATCTTCTGGTGAGGTATCTATTGGTGGTGTATCTGAAGTAGACGACGAGGCCGAGGGCCAGGATCGACAGGGATACGAAGTTGGCCACGATCAGGGGGGAGTTTTCGAGGTGGAGGCCGTAGGCGAGCCAGAGAGAGACCCCCAGACCCATCTGGACCATCATGAGGAGGCTTACGTCGTCCACGGACTTCGTCCTCACCATCTTCAAGAGCTGCGGCAGAAAGCCGAACATCGTCAGGGCTGCAGCGGCGTAACCTACGACTTCCCAGTCCATCGAGATCCCCATCTTTAGAGTATAGCCGAGGGTACAGGCTCCAGGGCTGCCGGATATGGGCGGGTCCCATTAATCCGGCTTTCGGTCTCCGCCTCAAATTACAAATTATCGACCGAAATTCTTATTAGTTAATAAAGATCTTCGAGATCTACATTAAAAAGCTGAAAGGTGGCTTGATTTTGAAGAAAGTGCCTTTGATCTTGCTTTTAACCCTGAGCGTCTTTTTGACCTCGGGGATGGCGGTGGCCGTCGATTATCCCCTGACCGTCACCGACTCGGCGGGGAGATCCGTGACGATAGAAGGCCCCGTTGAGAAGATCGTCGTCCTCAACTCCGATGCTGCCGAGGCGGTGAGCATCCTCGGGGAGGTCGAGAAGATCGTGGGGTCGGTGGACATCTCCTACAAGGCCCACTACTTCACCGAGTTCTCTCGCGACTGGGAGACGGTGGGGACCTGGAAGGAGTTCAACTACGAGAAGATAGCCGACCTCGGAAGGGAGGAGGACGGGGAGATGGGGGCGGGGATGCTGGTGATCTGCTATGCCAGCAAGGCGGCAGAGGTGGATGAGAACCTCGCCCCCTTCGAGGAGATCGAGGTCCTGGGCCTCGACCTCTACAAACCAGAGAACCTGGAGGAGGAGATGGCCCTCCTCGGAGAGGTCCTGGACCGGGAGTCTGAGGCCGAGGCCTACAACCTCTGGGTCGGCGAGAAGAAGGCCTCTGTAGTCGAGGCGGTCTCGGGGCTCGGTAGGCCCCGGGTCTACGTCGAGGGCGGGTCCGCCTCGGACCTGGGGGCCCTCTGGACCTATGGCCAGGGATCTGCCCCCTCCGAGATGATCGCCCTCGCCGGCGGGGAGAACGTCATCGCCGCGGATGAGGCGAACCCCAAGGTGGAATGGGAGACGGTCCTCGCCCTGATGCCCGAGGTGATAATCAAGGTCCCGGCGGCGATAAACCAGCTCGGCTGGACGAACACCACCGAGATGGAGGCCTTCGTCGGAGAGATCGAGAGCCGCCCCGGAGCTGACTCCACCCCCGCCGCGGAGGACGGCAGGGTCTACGTCATCTTCAGGGACATAACCCTGGGGACGGGAGCCGTCGTCGGCCTCACCTACTGGGCGGAGATGATCCACCCCGAGGCGGAGCTCGACCCCGAGGGGGTCTACCGGGAGTACCTGGAGATGAGGGGGCTAAAATACCCCGAGGAGAACTTCTTCGTCTACCCGGCGATCTGAAGATGGCCGGACCGTCGGGGGTGATCCGCTCCGCTGCCGGCCTCATCCCGGCAGCTCGACGGTTTTTTTGTAGCAAACCATAGTCTTCGATCGAGGGTCAGATCTCCGGAATCCTCGATATCGTCTCCCGCCATGCATCGACCTTCCGGAGGTTGAAAGTCGTACAGCATTCCACAACAGAAGCTCTCGCCAGCCTCGCCGTGCCTATCATTGATCAACCCCACCATCTCGAGGCGTGCGGCGTATACTCAACCATCGCCTCAGGGTCGGAGTCCCAGCGGCACCGCTCGCTCGCCCCCAGGAGCCGCCGGCCGATCTCCTACATCGCCCAGGCGTTCTCCACCTCGAATAAGCGCCCTATCTCGTCGTCAAGGACTGAGGTCCTAGCGATCTCGTCGAAGACCCAGTCGTCGACCTTCCAGCTCGTCGCCTCCGAGCCGCTGACCCGTCCGCCCTTACTGCAGGCGTAGCCGTTCCTGTAGAAATATAAAGCTCAGGATTATATCCTTAGACGATAAGCAATGAGCGAATCTTATAAAAATTTTAAGATGTTGTATATTAACTCTTTATTTATTCGCTAATCTGTCTCAGGGTCGCAATAGATGCCGCTAGGAAAAGGAAGACAAAGAGACATATGACAACAAAAGACGTCCAAGGGAAGGGTTGGTTCAGCGCTGCAGCCCGAAGGCATAGACTCGAATGGGTCAGGGGAAGGACATAAAGTCCTAGCTTTAGGGCACCGGAAACCTGGGATAGAGAGAAGAAAGTTCCAGCAAGAAAGGTCATGGGCAAAAGAATAAGGCTGCTGAAGGTGTTCATGTCTTCATGAGACTTGGCCAGAAGGGCCGCTAGCACCCCCAAAAATGAGAACGAGAGGCACGTTAGAACGAGGCTCACCAGGAAAAGGGGACCTAGGCTGAAGGTGGGGGACAGAAGGAGGGCAACGGCCAGAAAGGCAATGGAGCTGACCAGGCCCCGAAATACCCCGATCATCGCCTTGCCGAATACTAGCGACAAAGTGCTGATCGGCACCATGAGAAACTCGTCGAAGCTTCTAAAGAATAGCCGATCTACGTTCAGCCTCGCCCCGGCCCCGACGAAACTGCTGTTCATGGCCGTGAGAGCTATGATCCCCGGAATCACGAAGTCTAGATAGCTAGCCCCTTCGATGCTTATATCTCTCCCGAGGCCCCAGCCGAAGGCGAAGAGGTAGAGAATTGGGCTGACTAGGGTCGTGACGAGGTACCTCGTCATCCTTCGCCTCATGATCATCAAGTCGGCCCAGAGGATAGTGTAGAAGTCCATCTTACCCACCCACTACCTTTCGGCCGGTCAGCTCGATGAAGACGTCCTCCAGGTTCGACTCTCGGATAACTATATTTCCGAAATCCTGAGACTGAGTCTGAACATATTCAGCCGCCGAGGGCCGATCCGGAAAGTACAGGTAGCTTGTTTCGCCCCCCTTCCGCCTCGCCTCGACGGCGATAGATCCGACATCCCTGCAGAGATCTTCTGGCCTTCCGAGGGCGATCATATTGCCCTGGTGAATTATCCCCACCCTTTTGCAGAGTGCCTCAGCCTCTTCGATGTAGTGAGTGGTGAGAAATACGGTGGCACCATCAGAGTTCATCGCCCGGATCAGATCCCAGACTCTCCTGCGGGTCTGGGCGTCGAGCCCCACCGTCGGCTCGTCAAGAAATATCAACTTTGGCCGGTGTATGAGGGCACGAGCTATCATCGTCCTCCTCTTCATCCCCTCGGAGATCCTGTCGATCAGCTGATCCTGCTTCTCCGTCATCTCCACGTAGTCGAGAAGCTCGTCGATCCTCTCCTTCCGCTCTCTTCGGCCGATGTGGTGAAGGCGGGCGTGAAGCTCCAGGTTCTCCCTCACCGTAAGCTCCCTGTTGAGGCTCAGATGCTGCTGAACTATTCCGAAGCTCGCCTTGATATTTCTTCCGTCAGCAGCGACGTCAAATCCGTTGATCTCGACCTTTCCTGAGGTCGGCTTGGTGAGGGTAGTCAGCATCCTCATAGTGGTGGTCTTGCCGGCGCCGTTTGGACCGAGGAAACCGAAGAGCTCGCCCTTCTCGACCCGGAGGTCGAGTCGGCTGACAACCCTCCTTCCGGCATAATCTTTGGTCAGCTTATCCGCCAGGATCGCAGGCCTCATCTCTTACCCTCCTCAAAAATGGGCATTAGAAGCATCGATTAAGGTGTTGGCCTCGAAGAGGAGCTTCTCTTCCCGATCCACTATCTCGAATATGGCATCGGAGCTGAGGCTTGATATCCGATGGTAACGTCCTCCTGAGGCCACCGCTATCTCACGGCAGTACCCAAGCCTAATCTCCATAAAGGAACTCTCCACCACCTCCGTATCCACCACTATGGTGTGAACGCCGCTCATCCGGGCCTGCTCGGAGATTGCCATCAGCTCTTCTTTTATATTACCCCCCGTGGAGACGTTCGCTCTGCCGTCCGATATCAGAACCATTATCGGCTTCGTCTCTGAGTCCTTTTTGATCTCCGCCTGGAGGGCTCTCAGACCCTTGGCTATCCCCGAAGAGAGGGGCGTTTTCCCTCCGGTGGGAAGCTCTCGAAGCCTCTTCATCGCCAGATCGACGCTGGAGGAGGGGGGTAGCAAGACTTCCGCCTCCCCCTTCCTGAAGGCGACCATCCCCACCTTATCCCTCTTCTGATAGGAGTCCATCAACATCGATAGGATGGCACCCTTCGCCGATTCCATCCTCCTCACCGATCCCATCGATCCGCTCGCATCCACCACGAAGAGGACGACGGCAGAGACCTTTCTGACCCTCTCCTTCTCCCGGAAATCTTCTCCCCGTACGTTGACGGCGTTGGCCCCGCGGCGGCCTTTCTGGTGGGGGGCTGCGGCCCTGATCGTGGCATCGACAGCTATGTCCATCCCCCCCTTGGAGAGTCTGGAGTGAAGATACCTTCCCGAGTTTCGGAGGGATAAGGAGTTCATTCTCCTGCCCCCGGACTTTCTCCTGGCGACTCCGTCCCTTCGGCGGGGCATCTCCATCCTTCTCGGGTCTATGGGGTCGCCGATATCAAAGACCTTCTCCTCTCTGGGCCGTTGCTCTCTCCTGCTCCCCTCGCTCTCCTCCTGGTCGGTCTGGGGCCTTTCTTGCTGAGGCGCGCTCTTTTCTTCGGGCTCGTTACTCTCCGTCTCTTTCTTCGGCTGGTGTCTTTGGATGGACTCCTTGAGCCTCTCCTCATTCAGGGATGGGGGCTCAAAGGGCTTCGACCTCATCCGATGGGGAAGGGCTAACTTCATCGCCCTCTCCACATCCCTCTGTTCCACCCAAGTCCTCCCCTCGAAAGCTGCGATCGTCTTTGCGGTCCTGGTTATGACTATCTCGGCCCTGTGGCTCTTCACCCCCAGATCTATGCAGGCGGAGGCCATCGCCCTGAGGAGGTCGTCGCCGAGAAGGGCGTCGCTCAGGATCTCTTTTGCATCCATTATCCTCAGGCGTAGATCCTCCTGATGGACCCTCGCCCCCTCGGCAAAGCCTTCAGGGTCCCGTTCAAACTCCTCGGCGGCCTTCACAATCTCCATCCTCATGTCGACGTCGTCGATGCTCTCGACGTTGACCTGGAGGCCGAACCTGTCCAGCAATTGTGGCCGCAGCTCCCCCTCCTCCGGATTCATCGTCCCCACCAAGATGAACTTGGCGGGGTGGGCGACGGAGATCCCCTCCCTCTCGACGACGTTGACCCCCATGGCGGCCGAGTCCAGGAGGACGTCGGCGACGTGATCATCGAGGAGGTTCACCTCGTCGATGTAGAGGATCCCCCGGTTTGCCGCTGCCAGGATACCGGGATCCAGGGCCTTGATCCCCTCCTTTATCGCCCTCTCGACGTCCAGGGACCCCACCACCCTGTCCTCGGTGGACCCCAGGGGCAGGTCGACGACGGGAGTCCTCCTGGAGGCGACCTTCAGATTCTCCCCCCTCTCTTGGCACAGGTCGCACATCTCCTCCGGGTTGTAAGGATTGCAGTTGAAGGGGCAGCCCTCCACCACAGGGATATCTGCTAGAAGTTCTGCCAGGGCCCTTACTGCCGTCGACTTCGCCGTCCCCTTATCCCCCCTTATGAGCACCCCGCCTATCCGGGGGTTTATGGCGTTGAGGATGAGGGCGAATTTCATCTCCTCTTGGCCTACTATGGAAGTAAATGGAAGAGTCCTTCTCTTTAAATGGTGCATCGGTATTCACCTGATATTAGGGACCATATCATACTAAATGATATAAAACTTTCTTTCGTGTTACCAATTAAATAAAAATTTTACTAATATTATAGTTTAAGTATATAAGTAGCTATTGATGGCCCCAATTATTGATGCCGATATTTGATGTAACCGTTGGATTTTGCCTATTGATGAGGAAGATTATCGTATATAACCGATCTCCAGACGTGTTCAAGGCTAGAAATTAAATAGTAAAACTAATACCGCAAGAATTATTAATGAATAACTAGTCTATCCCGGTCTGATGTCACCAGGTACGCCGGCAGACGCCTCGGAGCTGAGGGATGAGTACTCCCGGTTCGTCGGGAGGAAGGTCCTCTTCATCCTCGCTTCGGTGGCCGGGATCGTGGTCCTGGCCGGGGTCGCCGCCACCCTCGGCTCCGCCAAGATCACCCCGGTCGAGGTCTACACCGCCATCCTGGCCCGGTTCTTCCCCGACACGTTCCAGACGACGAGCTTCATCGAGACGATCGTATGGCAGCTGCGGCTCCACCGGGTGCTGATGGCCATCTTCGCCGGGATGGGGCTAGCCGTCGCCGGGGCTGCGATGCAGGGGATCTTAAAA
Organism: Methanothrix harundinacea 6Ac; assembly: GCF_000235565.1. Lineage (NCBI taxonomy): Archaea > Methanobacteriati > Methanobacteriota > Methanomicrobia > Methanotrichales > Methanotrichaceae > Methanothrix > Methanothrix harundinacea. Next base: position 1,736,745 of record NC_017527.1, on the reverse strand, counting down.
AACCCCCTGGCTAGCCCCTTCACCCTCGGGATAGCATCCGCCGCCAGCTTCGGGGCGTCCCTCGCCATCATCCTCGGGGCCGGGTTTGCCAGCGGTCAGTGGCTTATTGTCGGAAACGCGTTCATATTCACGATGCTGGCATCGATGACCGTCTACGGCCTTGCCAGGTACAAGGGGATCACCCCGGAGACGATGATCCTCGCCGGGATCGCCATCATGTACCTATTCAGTGCCATGACATCCTTCCTGCAGTACATCGGAAAGTCCGAGCAGGTCCACGAGGTGGTATTCTGGATGATGGGAAGCCTCGGCCGGTCATCCTGGGATAAGGTGGCGATAATTGCCATGGTGACCGTCGTCTGCACCGTCGCCCTCGTATACTTCGCCTGGGACATCAACGCCATGGGGGCCGGGGACGAGACGGCCAAGAGCCTCGGGGTGAACGTCGAGTTCGTACGGGTATTATGCATGATGCTGGCATCCCTCATCACGGCGAGCGTCATATGTTTCACCGGGACGATCGGGTTCATAGGACTCGTCGCGCCCCACATCACAAGGATGGTCGTCGGGGGGGACCATCGGTTCCTTCTACCGGCCTCGGCCCTCGTCGGCGCCCTCATACTCCTGGCCGCCGACACCGTCGCCAGGACCGTCCTCGCGCCGGTGATCCTGCCGGTGGGGATCATGACATCCTTCCTCGGCGTTCCGTTCTTCATTTACCTGTTCTTGAGAAGGAGGAAGGAGTATTGGTGAAGATCACCATCAAAAACCTCAGCTTCTCCTACGGCAGCAGGAGGATCCTGGATGATCTGAACCTCGTCGTCGGAGACTCCGAGGTCCTGAGCCTAGTCGGACCCAACGGATCGGGGAAGACGACCCTCATCAAGTGCATCGACCGGATCCTGAAGCCAAAAGGGACGATCATCCTGGACGGCGGCCGCAACCTCCAGAGCTTGAGCCGCCAGGAGGTGGCAAGGTTCATAGGGTACGTACCCCAGTCGACGACCAGCTCCCTCACCACCACCGTATTCGACACCATCCTCATGGGAAGAAGGCCAAGGATGGGGTGGAGGGTCGCCGAAGAGGATATCGACCGGGTAGTCGAGGTGATGAGGCTCCTCCACGTCGAGGAGTTCGCCCTCAAGGACTTCTCCGAGCTGTCAGGAGGCCAGAAGCAGCGTGTCCTGATCGCCCGGGCCCTGGCCCAGGAGCCCGAGGTCCTACTTCTGGACGAGCCGACATCCAACCTCGACGTCAAGCACCAGCTCGAGGCCATGGATACGGTCAGGTCCATTGTCAAGAAGACCGGCATATCCGCGGTGATGGCCATCCACGACCTGAACCTCGCAGCCCGGTACTCCGACTCCCTCGTGATGCTGAAGGAGGGGAGGATTTACGCCGTCGGGGACCCCATCTCCCTCCTGACCAAAGAGAACATCAGGACCATCTTCGGAGTCGAGGCGGTCGTCATGAAGGACCTAGATCGCCCTTACGTCGTACCGATCAGATCCCTGAACGGAGGCGAGAAGCGGGATCTATCTTTCAATAGATGGATGTAGATCTTGTGAATCTTTTAGCACTCTTTCAGAATTATTTGTGCTTTTATTGAGGAGGAAATAATAATGCGAAACTGGACATTGATGGTTCTGATTCTATCGATCTCCCTTTTGGGGATGGCAGAAGGAGAAAACGCTTGTATGAAGACTGTTCCCGGAGATCTCGACGGGGACCTGGTAGTCTCCGACGAGGAGCTGGATGCTGCAAGGGCAAATCAAGTCGCTGGCAATGTGAGCTCCGAGGAATTGGAAGAGATCGTGCACATCCAGCAGAGCTATCCCCGGACGATAATCGACGGGAGAGGGATGGAGGTGACGATTTATAGGCCCGTGGAGAGGGCGGTATGCACCACTCCCCAGCAGCTTGAGACCCTCCGCTCCATCAAGGTGCCAAAAGAGACGATAGTGGGCGTGCCCCAGGACATGGAGAGGTACTCTTACCTCTCGGAGTTCGCGGATCTTCCCAGCATCGGCCACTTCTACGAGTTCGACCTGGAGACGATCCTGGCCCTAGAGCCGGACGTGGTGATAGTCCACCCTGGCCCAGGACCATCCGGAGGCTTTGACGAGCTTTTGTCGAAGCTGGATGCCTCGGGGCTCACCGTCTTCAGGTTCAGGTGCAACGTCCCCGAGACCTACTCCGAGGACGTGGAGAAGCTCGGAATCCTCTTCGAGCGGGGGACCGAGGCCCGGGAGTTCCTCGACTTTTATGAGGGTGTTTTGGGTTCGGTGGAGGATGAGGTGAGCGAAATCCCCGAGGATGAGAGGCCAATGGTCTACTGCGAGTACGACGTCTATAAGACCTCCCCCTCGGACGTCTACCCGATAACGATGGCCGGGGGGAGGTACATCTTCGAAGGTGCGGGCCCTGTGAGGGAGGTGGACCCCGAGGCCGTGATCGCCGCGAACCCCGACGTCATCATCAGGCTCGTCTCCTACGACGACTTCGACGCCAAGGCGGCGGGGGACTACTCAAGGTTGAAGGCCGCAAGGGAAGAAGTGATGAACAAGACGGAGCTCCAGGGGGTGAAGGCGGTCCAGGAGGAACGGGTCTACGCCATGGCCGCCCCCTTCTGGACTTACCTTCCATACTGCAGTTGCAGGTACTTCGTCGGGATCGAGCAGATGGCCAAGTGGTTCCATCCGGGCCTCTTTGGGGATATCGATCCCGTAGAGACCCACCAGAGGTACCTCTCGGAGTTTCAGGGCCTAGACTACGACCTATCGGAGAGGGGGGCCTTCGTCTACCCCTCTTCAGATTGATCTATGGAGCATGATCCATGAAGGTCGCCTTCATATCGACGGTCCCGGCCAAGAGCCTCGCCCTCGCCGCCCAGGAGATCCAGGCAGAGTTCCGCCTCGACCTGGACCTCAAGATCTACTACCCCCGCACGATCGACGAAGAAGAGGTGGATGAGGTGCTTCTTCGAGAGGATCTGAAGAGGTCTGACGCCGTCTTCGTCGACATAAGGGGAGAGGGGCACGCGAGCGAGGTCGTCTACAACGCCCTGAAAGACGAGAAGAATATCGTCGTGAACCTATCGAGCCCCTTCTCTCGGATGATGAGGATAACGAGGCTCGGTTCCTTTTCTGGAAGCCGGCTGGCTGACCGCATAAATCCCGGGGAAGTGAGGGACCCCGAGGAGGTCTGGAAGAAGATCCAGAGGGCCGAGAGCCTGATGGCCACCGCTGGGAAGTTGGTGCCCGTGGGCCCGATGAAGGATACGTCAAGCTACGTCAAGATCGCACGGTACTGGAGATATGGCGGAAAAGAGAACTACCGAAACCTTCTCCTCCACTTCCTGAACGAGCACCTTGGCTGCGATCTACCGAAGGCTAAAGATCCCCAGGAGTTCCCCAAGTACGGGATATACCATCCGGTTTATGGTAGCTTCGATGACCTCGATGAATTTCTAGAGAGCTCCGGCTTCTCAGAAGATAGGCCTACGATCGGTTACCTCTTCTACGGGAATATGCACTTCGACCAGTGCCAGTCGACGCTGAAGGCCCTGGCAGAGAAGCTGGGCGACGTGAACCTGGTGCCGGTCTACTCGGACGGGATCCACAACCTCCGGGCCATGAGGAAGTTCTTCTTTAAAGATGGTCGGTCGATCATTGACGCCCTCGTGAACCTCACCTGGTTCAGGCTGAATGGAGGCCCCTTGGGAGGAAACCATCAGCTGACCCGGGACCTCCTCAAGGATCTGAACGTCCCCGTCTTCACCCCCGCCCCCATGTACAGCAGGGAGGTGGAGAAGTGGATGGAGTCGCCTACGGGCCTCTCACCCCCCGAGGTGATCATGGCGGTGATCTGGCCCGAGCTCGATGGCTGCATCGAGCCGATACCCGCTTGCGGCGTCCAGAGCTTCAAGGTCGGAGAGCTCGACGCCCAGGACGTGATCCCCATCGACGACCGGATATCCAGGATCGCCGCGCGGATCAGAAACTGGAACCGGCTCCGTAAGATGCCAAACGACGAGAAGAGGGTGGCGATCGTAGTCTACAACTACCCTCCGGGGGAGGCAAACCTCGGCCGGGCCTCGTACCTCGACGTCTTCAAAAGCGTCCGAAGGCTCCTCGAGAGGATGGCCGAAGAGGGCTACAGGGTCGACCTCCCCGAAAAGGACCTCCACCTGCTCTTCCAGGACTTTTCGATAGTGAACTCTGGGACCTGGTTTTCGAAGGATGAGACGCTGAAGAGCTGCCCCTCAATGAAGGCGGAAGGCTACCGCCGGTTCTTCGCCTCTTTGCCCGAGGAGATGGGATCGGATATGATCGAGTCCTGGGGCGAGCCGCCGGGAAAAGTGATGACCCTCGGCGAGGAGATCCTGATCCCGGGGATCGAGTTTGGGAACGTCTTCGTCGGGATCCAGCCCGCCCGTCCGCCCCTGGGGGATCAGGACCTCGCCTCGGCCACCCACGACAAGACGAAGCCGCCTCACCATCAGTACGTCGCCTTTTACGAATGGCTCGAGATGGTCTGGAAGGCGGACCTGGTCGTCCACGTCGGGACCCACGGCCTGGCCGAGTTCATGAAGGGAAAGGAGGTGGGGATGAGCTCTTCATGCTTCCCGGACCTTCTGATAGGAAACATGCCTCACCTCTACTTCTACCACGTCGTGAACACGTCAGAGGTGGTGATCGCAAAGCGCAGACTATACGGGACGATAGTCGGCTACAACTCGCCTCCCTACACGGCGTCCGACCTCTACGAGGAGTACGCAGAGCTTCAGGACCTCATCGACGAGCACTCCGAAGCTCAGGTCCAGGACCCTCAAAGGTGCGAGCGAGTCCGGGAGATGATCCTGGAGAAGGCGAGGGAGCTGAACTTCGAGGCCGAAGAGGTCGATCTTCTCCACGACCAGCTCTACGAGATGAAGCGGAGGATAATCCCCGACGGCCTCCACGTCCTGGGGGATAAGTACGATCCCGACGTCATGAAGCAGTTTGTCGTCTTCATCCTCCGTTACGACCGCGAAGAGCTGAAGTCCCTGAACAGGATCCTCGCCGAGTCCGAGGGGATCGACTACGACTTCGCCCTCAAAAATAGAGTGGGCTTTGCAAAAGATCTGGAGCAGATTGATGAGTGGTGCAGAAGGCTCGTGGATGTGGCCATCGATCTGTCGACAGAGGCCGCAGCCGATGAGAGCGGCCTATCGGGGGAGGGAAAAAAGGAGCTTATTAAGACCCTCAGTTACGGCCTGAGGCTGATGGAGAGCTACTCTCAGAACGGAGGCGAGCTTGAAAATTTCGTTCGGGGATTGGGAAGCGAGTTCGTCGAGCAGGGGGACGGAGGCGACGTCATAAGGTCGCCAGAAGTCCTCCCAACGGGCAGAAACCTCACCCAGTTCGACCCGACGAAGATCCCAACACCAGCAGCCTTCGAGAGGGGCGCGGAGATCGCCGAAAACACCGTATCCAAGTACATGGAGAAGAACGGCACCTGCCCCGAGACGACCGGCGTCATCCTCTGGGGCTTTGAGACGACCAAGACCGGCGGCGAGTCGGTGGGACAGATCTTGAGCTACCTGGGCGTAAAAGTCGAGAGGGCCCCCGGCTCCTTCGCGCCCAAGCTTTCCTTAGTGCCCCTAGAAGAGCTGGGCAGGCCCAGGATCGACTGTCTGGTGAACATCTGCGGCTTTTTCAGGGATATGTTCCCGAACGTGGTGGAACTTCTCGACCAGGCCTTCAACCTTGTAGCGGGGCTTGACGAGCCTCTTGATATGAACTATGTCCGGAAGCATTCCATCGAGAACCTGGAGAGGCTAAAGTCCGGAGAAGACGATGGAGGATCAAACCTAGATGAGAAGACACTCATCAGGATGGCCAACGGCAGGATATTCGGCCCGAGGGCTGGAGAGTACGGTACGAGAATGCTCCCTCTCGTCGAGGATTCTATCTGGAAGACGGAGGACGAGCTGGCCGAGGTCTACATCCAGTCGATGAGCCACCTCTATGCTAAAAACCTCCACGCCGTCAAGAGCGAGGCCGTATACAGGTCAAACCTCGCCAGGGTCGACCTGGTGTCCCAGGTGAGGGACACCCATGATAGGGAGATCGTCGACCTCGACCACTACTTCGAGTACTTCGGAGGGCTTTCTAACGCCGTTCGGACCGCGCGAGGCGAGCGGCCGGAGATGCTCATATCCGACACCACAGGCGAGGCGATCCAGACCGAGGACGTGAGGGACGCGGTGACGAGAGGAGTCCGGACGAGGCTTCTCAACCCCAAGTGGATTGATGGGATGCTCAAGCACGACTTTCACGGTGCCCAGCAGGTGGCTGAAAGGTTGGAGAACGTCTTGGGTCTCGCTGCCACCACCCATTCCGTCGATAACTGGATCTGGTCCTCCATCGCCGACAGGTACATCTTCGATGATGAGGTTCGCGAAAGGCTCCTCGAGAACAATCGGTTCGCGGCCGTTGAGATTGCGGAACGGCTCTTCGAGGCCGAGAAGAGGGGATACTGGGACGCAAGCGAGGAGGAGATGGAGAAGCTGAGGGACGCTTATCTCCAGATGGAGGGAGATATAGAGGAGAGCCTCGGCGAGAGGTGAAGCGATCTCTGCTAAGGCTGAGCCGATCGAATTTGAGGTCTCCTTTCCAAACCGAACAGCTTTAAGCGCACCGTCCCTGAGACGAGGGGGAGCTGCAACTCTTTTTATGAGCTTAATCCTCGCTCGATCGCGTTTTGTTGATCAGAAGGTTCATCCCCTTTGAATATCCAAATTTATGATGATATAGACATTCAATAACAAGATGATCGAAATAATTATAACTATGAAGGACATTTTAACTGAAAAACATGAATTGATACTAATTTAACTCTATTTAGTATTATTGAAGCTGGCATAGGTGATAAAAAATGGAGATGACGGCATCCAAGGCAGCACTGTTGGCGGTGTGCCTTTTCTTCGCAATGGGGCCCGCGGTAGCTGATGTTGGAACGATACCAGGGGACCTGGACGGGAACAAGGTGGTCTCCGATGAGGAGATGGAGGCAGCAGAGGGGAACGGGAGCATCACCTCTGAAGAGCTAGAGGAGATAAGACACATTCATGAGGAGTACCCCAGGACGATCATCGATACCAAGGGGCGGGAAGTGACCATCTATAAGCCGGTGGAGACCGTCGGCTGTACCATATCCCAGCATCTCGAAACTTTGAGGACGTTGCAGGTGCCCCTTGATTTGGTGGTCATAGCCGACCACACCTCAGGTCACTACTCATACTTCTCAGATTTCAGCGACATCCCCTCCCTGGGACACTTCCACGATCCTGATGCGGAGGCGATTGTACAGGCAAATCCTGATCTGCTCATAGTGCATCCCGGCTCAGGAGGCGGTCGTTTCGGCGCCTTTTACGAACCTTTCATGGAGAAGATGGAGGGAACTGGGATAACCGTCGCATGCCTTGCGTGCAGCAGACCGGATATCTACTCGGAAGAGGTGGAGAAGCTGGGGGTCCTCTTTGAGAGGGAGGAGGAGGCGGCGAAGTTCCTGGATTTCTATGAGGGCGTTTTAGGGACGGTGGAGGAGAGGACTGGGAACCTCACCGAGGAGGAGAGGCCGAAGGTCTACTGCGAGTCGGACCGATACAAGACCTCGGACAACAACATCGATCCCATCGAGATGGCGGGAGGGCGTTTCATCTTCGACCTCGGTCAGACGGCGGAGATAGATCCAGAAGCTGTGGTTTCCGCAAATCCCGACGTGATCATCAGGCTCCTCTCGGAGGAGGATCCCGATGAGAAGATGGCGGAAGATACCGCGAATGCGGAAGCGATAATACAAGAGATCATGGACCGGCAAGAGCTTGCGAACGTGAACGCGGTGAAGAATGGGGAGGTCTACCTGGTGGCCTCGCCCCTATGGACTTACCTTCCCTACAGCGGATGTCGGCACTTCATAGGCGTCGCCTACGCGGCCAAGATACTTCACCCCGAGCTCTTCGAGGATTTCGATCCAAAAGCGATCCATCATAGGTACCTCACCGAGTTCCAGGGTCTTGACTACGATCTGGAGGAGAAGGGAGTATTCGTATATCCGGAGCCGTAAGTAAGGCTTCGGTCCGATCTTTTTAGGCATTGGGGTTCAGCAAAAGAAAGCTTGAGCTCCCATCGATAATATGATCTCATCATCCTATAGTAGGGCACATCTTCTCCAGCCTTCGTGGTGATGCGGCCCAGGGGTTTCACCTCATTTTGATCTTCAGCGCCAGGATTGCTGGTCAGATAGAAATACCCGCTTTCCTTGTTAAAAAGATCGTCATCAGCGGCGGTTTCTTCTCTCACCGATCTATCGGTGACGTTAGCCCTGAACAGACCACCGGGTTTCAAGATTCTTCTGAACTCCCAGAGGGCGTGTTTGGGGTTTATGTCCTGGAAGGCGTTTATCATGATGATCTTATCTATAGTTCCGTCGGGAATCTCAGAAAGAGGGTCGCGGTCCAATTCGGCGTGGATGAAAACCAGCTCTGTTGAAGTATCCGCATTTTCCAGGCGGGCTTTCACCAAATCCTGCATTCTTTCTGACATGTCGACTATGTAATATCTGCTGAGGCTGCCCCTCCTCGCTCCCGATTCGGCAAACTCACCCTTGCCAGGGCCAACCTCCATGGCTGTTTCTGCTTCTACAAACCAATCAACCGTCGGCTTCAGCCATTCAGGATCGTTTACCGGACTTGGGAAATGGTGAGGCTTTGTTGCTAATGCCACAGCATCGTAGTAATCCGGATAGACATTTTCTCAATTCTCAGACTTGACTTCATCATAGTTTTCAGTTATCCTTTTATTGCCACCTCTACTCCTCGTCGGTATCCTCGTAGCAGGGGGTAATGTCCTTGCTGCGACGTACTCACTCCCCCCAGGCTAGCTCGAAGAAGTTGCTAGCGCGATGTCAATTAATGATGGCTATTCTGGAGGAGTTCGTCTCGTCACCTCTACAGTGCTCTCAGGGTAATATCTCACCGAATCTCCTGCTGGTATCTGGGAAATCTGACTTATGAACTCGCTCACGGATCACATCTCCAGCACCTTTGACATCTTCTTTCTCCAGGCTTCAACATACCAGGAAGTGAAGATTGGAAAATATCGCCATCAAGGATCTCAGCTTAAGCTACGGCAGTTGCTGGATCCCGGTCGAGCTGAGCTTCGTCGTCGGTGACTCAGAGGTTCTCAGCATCGTGGGCCCCAATGGCTCCGGCAAAACCACCCTCATCAAGGGCATCGACAGGATCCTCAAGCCCGAGGGTGCGATCCTTCTCGACGGCGGCCGGGTATCTGACGAGGATATCGATAAAGTCGTCGAGATGATGAAGCTCCTTCACGTCGAGGAGTTCGCCCTCAAGGACTTCTCGGAGCTCTCCGGCGGCGATAAGCAGAGGATCCTTATCGCCAGAGCCCTCTGCCAGGAGCCGGAGATCCTTCTCCTGGACGAGCCGACTTCGAACCAGGACGTCAAGCACCAGCTGAAGGTGATGGAGACGGTCAGATCCCTGGTGAAGAAGACCAGGATCTCGGCGGTGATGGGGATCCACGACCTGAACCCAGGGGCCAGGTACTCCGACAGCCTGGTGATGCTGAAGGAGGGAAAGGTATACGCCATCTGCGATCCTCTATGCCACCTCACCAAGGAGAACATCAGGATGATCTTCGGGGTAAAGGGGGTGGTTTTGAAGGATCTGGACCTGCCTTACATCATCCCGATAAAGCCTCTAAATGGCGATGCTGTCTGAACCATAAGGTCGGGCAGAAGAAAAGGGATGCCGGACCCTCCGGGGATAGATCTCTCACCCCGGCCGATCCAGCACCCTTGGGTCAGGAAGGCTGCTGTCGTCTTTGCCACCCATGGCGGCGAGCGCGGTTCTCTGAAAGGTCACGAAACGGATTTTCACGCACGCCAAATGGGCTACATCTTATTTAGTAATAAACTTTTCGCTTGAATTGCTACAAATTCTCGATCGCATCCTCCTAGAAGAGGCTGGAGGATCGAGCCGGACCCCGGCTCCGGAGGTCTCGATGGTCAGATAGTTATCCCATGAGGGAAATAGGGTGAGGGAGGCGAAGGCTATGACGGGCGGGAGAAGGGTCGACTTTTCTATCTGGCTCTTTGAGCAGCGGAAGAGGGACGACCGGGTAGGAAGGGCGGCCTTTGACGCCTTTCAAGAGCATCAGAGGGGGGAGTGGCCCGAGGCCGAGACCCTCCAGGACCGGCTGGACCTGATGAGGGGGATAGGGGTCCGAGGCGCTCCCCTCAGGGGGCTGGAGGAGGCCTGGTGGGAGTACATCGACGTCGTCACCAGAGACGTCGCCCAGAAGAACCTCCTCATGGAGATGGGAGGAGTGGTGGAGAGGGCCCTCTCCAAGGCCGAACCGGCCGAGGACTGCGACCGGTATGTCATCGACGGGGCCTCAGTCCAGCGGCTCAAAAGACTGCTCGCGAAGCTGAAAGAGATATGAAATCGGCCCGCTTCTTTCTCCAGGTATAAATGTGAGATTTTAAGGAAGATGCCCCTTGGTCGGAGGATCTGGGGGCTATCGGAGCCTCCCCAGAGGTCTGGAAAAAGTTTCATATAATCTCCCGCCGAATAAATATGGGATATTGAACTGAGGGGGTCCAGCTGGGATCCCTCCCCCGCCTCCTGAAGGCAGTTTATCGAGTCGAATCTAGTATTCAAGTCTTATCGGTCGGAGATGAACTTCATGCTCTTTGAGAGAGTAGAATCGGAGGGGCTCGCCCACTACTCCTACATCGTGGGCGACGGAAACGAGGCCGTGGTGATCGACCCCCGGAGGGACTGCGAGGTCTACCGGAGGATGGCGGAGAGGGAGGGGATGGGGATCGCCACCATCCTGGAGACCCACAGAAACGAGGACTACATCATCGGCTCCCTGGAGCTCGCGGCCCGGACCGGGGCCGAGGTCTTCCACGCCGACGGCCACCTCGACTACCGGTACGGCGATGCGGTAGAAGACGGGATGAGATGGAAGGTCGGAAGGCTCGAGATCGAGGCGATCTCCACCCCCGGCCACACCCTCGGCTCCATGAGCTACCTCCTCCGGGACGCCAGAGGCGATCCCTGGATCGTCTTCACCGGGGACGCCCTCTTCGCCGGAGACCTGGGGAGGGTGGACTTCATGGGGATGGACCGGGCCGAGGAGATGGCAGGCCTCCTGTACGAATCGATCTTCGACCGGCTCCTCCCCCTGGGGGACGGGGTGATCGCCTGCCCGGCCCACGGGGCCGGGTCGGCCTGTGCTGCCTCCATAGCCGATAGGAAGTGGACGACCCTGGGGATCGAGCGGAAGAGAAACCCCAAGCTTCAGGTCGGTGGTGTAGAGGAGTTCGTCGAGAAGATGGCGGTGGAGCTGGAGATGCCCCCCTACTTCCGGGAGATGGAGCGGCTGAACCTGGCGGGAGCCCCCCACCTCGCCACCCTCCCCGACCCCGCCACCATCTCGCCGGAGGAGTTCGAAGAATCGGCGGAGGATGGACTGGTCCTCGACACCCGGACGGAGCTCGCCTTCGGGGCGGCCCACGTCCCGGGGGCCCTCAACATCTGGCTTGCGGGGGTTCCGAGCTTCGCCGGCTGGTTTTTGCCCTACGACAGGGATATCCTCCTGGTCGATGAGACCAGCGACCTTAGCATCGCGACCCGGCGGCTGCGGCGGATCGGCTACGACCGCCTCGCCGGCCACCTCGCCGGGGGGATGGTCGCCTGGCACATGGCCGGAAAGAAGAGCGATTCGATCGCCACCGCTACCGTCCCCGACCTCTGCGCGCGCCTCGACAGCGAAGAGAAGGAGAACGCCTGGATCCTGGACGTCCGGGGCGACGACGAGGTGAAGAGGTCCGGGAGGATCACCGGAGCCCACCAGATCCACATAACAAAGCTTCCCGAACGGATCCGCGAGGTGCCGAGGAACCGGCCCGTCTACATCTTCTGCGGGAGCGGCCTGCGGTCGATGGTGGCCGCATCGATCCTCCGGCGGGAGGGGCTGGAGGAGATGACGGTGATCCTGGGGGGGCTTGCCGCCTGGTCCTCGGCGAAGTGCCCGGTGGTGAAGTAGGGGAGGAACTATTTTTTTTAATTTTATTATAATATCATTTTTACACCCCCTAAGTCGTTCGCCTCCTTAGACCCTCGAAAACTATTTGGAGCCCTGAGGAGCATATTATCCCATAAAGTTCTGGACTATCTCCGAGCCGATCGACCCGGAGCATGACCGGAGGCCGAAAGGTCGGAGGGTGAGGATAAATCGGGAGAGATGGTATGAGATTTAAGTTCCTTCTAGCCGCCTTATCTCTTTTAGTTTTCGCCGGCCCGGCATGGGGCGAAGAGGTCAACGTGGACTTCTGCATCGACGGTGACAAGGATGGCCTCTGCGATGAGGAGTTCACCGCCTATCTGGAGCTTGATGGGCTGACGGATATGGATCTATTGGAGATCGCCTTCGAGGATGAGCTCTTCATCGATAACTGGGACGATTACCTATGGGCCGTCTCCATCGAGGGGTACGATTACGACTTGCTACCCCAATTCGACGGGCCGGAATTTGTATACCTATCAGAGGGCGATGAGGTTTACATCTGGTTCACCGGATGGATCTGGTATTCATCCTGCGAGGAGGGCTCCCCATCTCAGGATCCGACGGAATCGGGTGGCGCCCAGGGCTCGGGCTCTGGCCCCGGCTGGGGCTCCGATTCCGGCAACGGCTCAGGTCCCGGCGCCGGCTCGGGGCCCGGGTGGAACTCTGGGTCCGGTTCCAGCGGTGGGACAGGGGCGATCCCTGGCGACAGCGCCGAGGTGACAACCGTCTCCAGCCAGTATAAGGGGTATACGGTGGTGGTTGACGGCGTTCAAATTGGGACCGAAGGGACCGGCTCGGACGTCCCTGATGGGAGGTACACCTTCAACGTCGCGGGAAACCAGCAGCATACCATAAGGCTGACTCATCCAGTATTTTATTATAAGAACTGGTACGGCTACACCTACTGGACCGGTAGCAGGTATATCATCAACGTCGACGTCCAAGGAGATCCCCGCCTGATGGGTTGAGACAGCCCGTTGGACCCTCTTTTATAATTTTTATATATTTTTTTAGTTTTTCTGTTTCTCTATTTCAGCCACCAACCCGGACCCATGCCATCCCTTTATATCCGATCCGCGTGATATTACCTGAGAGAGCGACCCGGAGCCGTGAATTAATGAAGATCATCGAAATTTTATCAGCCATCCTATTGGTGATCTGCCTAACGCCGGCCGGTTTACCTCCTGCAGATGCCCTCCCGATCCTTCCCAGCGGGAAGGAGAACCCGCTCCCCCTCCTCTACCCCGAGCTCGAATCCCTCCCCGCCCCTCCCTGGGTCGTAGAGGGGCTGAGGGCGACCTACTACGCCACCGTCGAAGGCGGGGCCGTCGGCGGGGGCCAGGCGGGGGAGGCCCTCATCCAGATCGACCTCGTGGCCCTGGAGGGGAAGACCGCCGTCACCTCCACCTCCGTATACGTCCGGGGCCCCCTGGGGAGCCTCCGCCCCCTGACGGGGGCGGGGCACGGATCGATCGTCCCCGCAGGCCTGGGCGACTTCTGGGCGAGCCCCGAGGTGCTGGAGGCGGCGGCGGAGGGGGCCGATGACCGGGTTACGATAATTCGCGGCCCGGTGGAGGTGGCGGGGACGAATTACCAGGGGATCAGGTTCGAGGTGAGCCACGGCGGAGTGAGGTACTCCATCACCTACGACGAGGAGACGGGCCTTCTCCTCCACCACCGCTATGACATCCTCGCGGCGGACGGCTCGGCCGTCGAGACGGGGATAATCGACTTCAGGAACACGCGGCAGCTGGAGATCCCATGGGCCGGCGGATCTTCGCCGGGCTGGCTATCTCCCGGTCTGACCATGACGTATCAAGGCCAGACCGTCTACGAGATCCCCGGGACTGTGCCGTCGCCCTTCCCCGTGACCCTCACGGCCGAGGTCGTCTCTGCAGGAGCAAAATCCTCCCTCATCAGATGGTCGGCTGGAGGAGACGGCGGACGACTGATCCCCGTCCGCTCCGCCGCCGGCGTATACCAGCTGATGGGATTCTGGCTCCCCAGCGCCGCCCTCGCCATCGACGATGGAGGTGACGTGGATTCAGATCCGGATACAGGCATGATGATAACCGTCATCCAGAACGATCAGAACGGCGTCGTCTTCGAGGAGACGAACGGTCAGGACTACCGGAGGCTTCTGACCTACGACAAGGCGACGGGAAAGCTCTTGACCAGCTACGAGGAGCAGCTGACAGAAGCGATGACTGGCACGGTCCAGAAGACCTGGCTTGAGCTGGCCGTCTAGTCGTGTCGGGGATCGACTCTTTTTTGGTGGTGATAAAATTGAACGAAAATTATCAGAGAGGGATAGAGGGGCATGAATTGAAGAAGGCCACCTTCGCTGCCGGCTGCTTCTGGGGGGTGGAGGCCGCCTTCCGGGATCTGGAGGGGGTCATCTCGACGGCCGTCGGCTACACCGGCGGGTCCACGACGAACCCGACCTATGAGGAGGTCTGCACCGACCGGACAGGCCACGCCGAGGCGGTGGAGGTGGTCTACGACCCAAAGGTCGTCTCCTTCGAGGAGCTCCTCGACCTCTTCTGGTCGATCCACGACCCCACCACGATGAACCGACAGGGGCCCGACGTGGGGAGCCAGTACCGCTCGGCGATCTTCTTCCACGATCCCGAGCAGGAGGCGGAGGCCCGGGCGAAGATGGAGAGGCTCCAGAGCTCCGGCCTTTATAGGAGGGAGATCGTCACCGAGATCGTCCCCGCCTCCGGGTTTTATCGGGCCGAGGAGTACCACCAGCAGTACTTCGAGAAGCACGGAAGGAGGAGCTGCAGGATCTGGTGACGAGCCCCGACGGGCTCTTATGGGGAGAGCAAGGCATCAGGGTTCAGTCTGGCGAATATATGGGGTTTGATTATAGGATGAAAGAAGAAGTCATCTCCGATCTGAGGCGCGAGCTTATAGAGAGAGCAGATGAGAAGACGAGGGAGAGCGGCCAGCGGTTCTTCAAAGAGGAGGCGAAGTTCCACGGGGTGAAGGCCGCCGCTGTGAGGGAGATAGCCAAGAGGCGGTATCGGGATGTCAAGGACCTGAATAAAAAAGAGCTATTCTCCCTATGCGAGGAGCTTTTGAAGTCCGACTACGGCGAGGAGGCAGCCATAGCCTTCGAGTGGGCCTACTCCCTGAGGAAGAGGTACGAGCCCGCCGACTTTGCCGTCTTCGAGGGGTGGCTCTCCCAATACGTCAACAACTGGGCGA
The DNA here is from genome assembly GCF_000235565.1 of Methanothrix harundinacea 6Ac. Lineage (NCBI taxonomy): Archaea > Methanobacteriati > Methanobacteriota > Methanomicrobia > Methanotrichales > Methanotrichaceae > Methanothrix > Methanothrix harundinacea. Next base: position 1,721,386 of record NC_017527.1, on the reverse strand, counting down.
AGTGCGACACCCTCTGTAACCACGCCCTGGGCACCTTCCTCGAGATGTACCCCGAGTACGTGGCGAAGCTGAAGGGCTGGACTGGATCAGAGAACCGGTGGCTGAGGCGGGCGGCGGCGGTGACCCTCATCCTCCCGGCCCGGAAGGGGCTCTTCCTGGAGGACGTCTTCGAGATATCCGACCTCCTCCTCCAGGACGGCGACGACTTAGTCCAGAAGGGGTACGGCTGGCTGCTGAAGGAGGCGAGCAAGAGCCACCAGCAGGAGGTCTTCGAGTACGTGTTGAAGAAGAAGGCCGTGATGCCCCGGACTGCCCTCCGATACGCCATCGAGAAGATGCCCGAGGACCTCCGGCGACAGGCGATGGAGAGGTGAGGGGTGGTCCCGGCTTTCGGGCCCGATCATCCGATGGGATCATCCCCATTGGAGATGATATCTCCAAAGGGGCTACCACCTCCGGTAGGAGTCCCGAAACCTCTTCTTGAACTCGTAGACCTCCCGCTCCGAGGCGTTCATCCGCCAGCCCAAGTCGTAGAACTCCTTCTCCCGCTCCGTACCGGTCAGGATCGGCCGGAGGAAGCACTCGCACCGCCTCGCGTCGAGCCCCCTCTCTGTGCACCTCCAGCCGTCCCCCTCCTTGAGGTGGTTAGCGAGGAGGTGGCCGCAGACGCAGCAGGTCCCGCTTCGATAGTCGGGGCGGAGCGCCTCGTGCCGCCCCTTCGGAGATGATGAGTCCATCGTCGTCGTCCACCCTTCTGCCTCGCCTTCTTATAGCCCTTTTCCACCCTCATTCCCTCCTTCCCCGGAGGAATGCCCCGCCGGTGGTCCCCCCGAGGGAGATCTCCCTCGCCTCCCTCCTGAGCCGGTCGAGGTCGCCGCCTTTCAGCGCATCGTCGTAGATCTCGACGATCCGGCGGGCGTACTCCGCCGTCCTCCCCCGGGCGTCGATGGCGATGGAGGAGACGCCCAATCCGGCGAGCTTCGGCAGCTGGTCCAGGAGGGAGAGCTCCACGGCGTTCTGGACGTGAGTCCTGCCCTCCCCGTCGGCGCGGACGGGAAAGACCCTCCCGGTCTCGTCCTCGATCCCCCAGAAGGGGTCACCGGAGGCGGCCACCTCCTCGCATCCCGGGGCCGAGGAGAGGAGGCAGTTCTCGGCGACCATCGCCTCGACGTTCCCCTGGACAAGGACCTCCAGATCGGGGGGTTCTGAGGTCGACCGGGCCCTTCCGCATAACTCCTCCACCTCCCGGGCCGAGAGCTCCGGCGAGAGGGTCAGCCTGGATAGCTCCGGCGCCAGGAGCTCGACGGCGAGGCTGTTCCAGACGTTGAGGCCGACGGAGGCTGAGACCCTCATATCCGGCCTCCCTTCCTTGACAGCCCCGGCGAGCCCCACCCCCTCCACCATCACCTCCGCCACCTCCACCTCCTTCAGGAGGGAAAGGGCGGAGTCGAGGAACCTCCGCCTTGTGATCCTCGGCCACTTCCATACGAGGTCGGCCCCGGTGTCAGAAGTGACCTCCCCCGCCCGCCCCAGGATCTCCAGGACCTCGGCGGGGCCTGTATCTTTTGGGCTGCACCTCCTCCTGGTACCGATCCCCACCGGCGGCTCGAAGTAGATTCGGCGGGATCCTCCTTCCGCCGCCCCGGCGACGGCGGCGAGGGAGTCGGCGTAGACGGAGATCGATAGCCCATTCTTGGAAGAGGAAGGCCTCCTCGGCGCGGCCCTTCGCCCTCCAATGAACCGAGAAAGCCTCGCCCCGGCCATCACCGCCGCCCCTTCGGCCGGCCTATAGGAGGCTATCACCTCTCGCTCGGCCAGCTCCAGAAACTCCCGCCGGAGCCGGTTTATCTCCCCCAGGGGGGCGAAGAGGCGGCCGGGATAATCCATCTCCACAGTCCCGATGGCGAAGGGGGTTCCGCCCGTCTTCCGGAGCTGGGCCTCGATCTCCTCGGCCGAGAGGGGCCTCTCTCTCGCCAGCTCCATCGCGAAGTCCGACTCAAGATGGGTGGCGACGACCTTCCCGTCCGGAAGATGGGCCTTTCCTTCCAGGACCGGCCTTCTCCCCTCCCATCGGACCGAGAGGTCGATGGGGATCTCCCTCCTGGACCGGGGCCCCGGCCGTCTTCCGAGAGAGGCCCTCCGGGTGAGGAAGACCTCTGCGCCCCCATCGACGCGCTCCCCCATGGCGAGGCTGAGGGTACCCCCCTGAGACGATTTGAGGGATCGGACCACCAGCCCCACCTCCCTTCCGCCGGATAGGATGACAAGGCCGTCCCCCACCTCCGGGAGGACTGACCCCTCGACCCTCACCGATGCCCCGCCCCGCCGGTCCCAGGAGACGACCTTCCCGATCCATAGCCCGCGGTGGTCGGGCCTCTCGGCGGAGACGAGGTCGCCGCGAGGGGCTCCGCCTATGCATCCAGGAGTGAAAGTCCGGTTGAAGGCGAGGGCGAGGTCCCTCTCGTCCTCCTCAGAAGGGGACCATCCGCCCTCGGATATGCCGTCCAGGGCCCGCCTATAAATGGAGACGACGGTTCTTACGTACTCGGGAGACCTCATCCTCCCCTCGATCTTCAGTGCCGCGATGGAAGCCCGTGCCAGATCCTCGATATGGGGGTAGACGGAGAGGTCTCTCGTGGAGAGGAGGTACCTACCTTCGGTGGGGATCTCCTCCAGCTGGAGGGGCCTTCCGAAGGCGTCCCGCCTCCGGGACCTCAGGAGTCGATAGGGCTTTCTGCAGGGCTGGGCGCAGGATCCGCGGTTTCCGCTTCTCCCGCCGATCACTGAGGAGAGGAGGCACTGGCCGGAGTAGGAGTAGCAGAGGGCGCCGTGGACGAAGACCTCGAGCTCGATAGGAGAGGCTCTGGCGATCTCCTCCACCTCGGCGAGGCTGAGCTCCCGGGCGAGGACGGCCCGCGAGAGGCCCATATCGGCGGCCCACCTCGCCCCTTCGATGGAAGTTATCGTCATCTGGGTCGAGGCGTGGAGCTCCAGCTCCGGGACGAGATCCCTCGCGAGGCTGACGACGCCGAGGTCCTGGACGAGGACGGCGTCGGCCCCGGCCTCATAGAGGGAGAGGAGGTGGGCGGCGACCTCCTCGAGCTCCGCCTCGGGGATGAGGGTGTTGACGGCGACGTAAACCCTGACCGAGGAGAGGTGGGCGAGGTCGATCGCCCTCGCCAGCTCGGAATCGTCGAAGTTCTCCGCCCCCCTCCTCGCCCCAAACCTCTTTCCGGCGAGGTAGACGGCGTCGGCCCCCGAATCCAACGCCGCCTCCAGAGCCCCCCAGGACCCGGCGGGGGCGAGGAGCTCCGGCATCCGGCTCTTCCGCATCACGGAGGGATACCTGGGAGGGCGGGATATATCTTTATCCCATCACGGCATCCGTCGAAGGGTGGAGCTGATATTCGCCTTCGGCCTCGTTCTCGCCGGAGTCGCCGCAGGCTTCGCCTCCGGGATGCTGGGGGTCGGAGGATGCTTCATCATGGTCCCGGTCCAGCTCTGGGTCCTCACCGCTTCGGGGATCGAGCCGACGATGGCGACCCGGATCGCCTTTGGGACCGCCCTGGCCGTCGCCCTCCCCACCGCCATCAACGCCGCCCTCGGCCACCATCGGAGGGGGGCGGTCGTACCCCGGGCAGCCCTCCTCCTCGGCCTCGCCGGCCTAGTCGGCGCCTTCCTCGGGGGGGCGGTGACGGCTAAAGCCCCGGGAGACCTCCTACGAATCGCCTTCGGCCTCGTGGTGATCGCGGCGGCCCTGCGGATGGCGACCGCCCCCGACCTCACCGCCGGAGGGGGCGAGGGCGACGGCACCATCCCGAGGAGCGACGGATGCTACCTCCTCCTGGGCCTCCCCCTCGGCTTCATATCCGGCCTCGTCGGGATCGGCGGCGGGGTGATGATGGTCCCGGTCCTCTCGACGGCGATGGGCCTCGGGATCCACAGGGCGGTGGGGACCTCCTCCGCCGCCATCATCCTCACCTCCTCGGGAGGGGTCCTCTCCTACGTCTACCACGGCCTCGGCGTCCCCGGCCTCCCCCCCTTCAGCCTGGGTTACCTCAACCTACTCCAGGTGGCGCTCCTCGCCGGAGCCAGCATCCCCACCGCCCGGATCGGCGTCAGAGCCGCCCATCGGATCCGGGCCGACCGGCTGAGGAAGGTCTTCACCCTCCTGATGGTCTACATCGGCCTGGAGATGATGGGGGCGTTCGAGGTTCTCCGCGTCACCGTGTGATTTAGCGGAATCTGCCGGAGTCTTCCCTCGGATTATGACCAGACTTATAAATCAGGCCAGCCCTTAAACCAAGGGGACGATCTCCTGGTGGGGAGCTTTTCGGTCTTTTCCGGGGGTTCAAAGGCGAATATTCAAAAAAGTTCGATCTGAAGAGGATGTAGCCGAGGAGCCTATTGGATTTGATGTATCGGATTTCGAGATGAAGAGGGAGTTGGGGTGATATGGCCATCGAGATGAGCAGCCCATGGGTTGTGGCGCCAGTTTTCGGGGTTGCCGGCGCGGCCCTGGCGTGGATCGCGACCGAGTACAGGACGAGGAAGACCTACAGGAGGATTCTCTTGCTGCTGGCTAAGTGCGCCGACGACTTCGCCGGCATGGGGCAGGAGGAGAAGGCCCGATCCATCTACGACCAGATCCTGAAGGGCGTCCCGAGGCTTGAGCCCGCGGTAAGGGGGGAGATCCGGTTCAGGGAGGGGCTCTCCCGCTACGCCTCCTCCTTCGAGGGGGCGAAGGAGGAGAACCTGGCCCTGGCGGTGGAGGCCTTCCAGGAGGCGATCGGCCTCTTCAAGGCCGAGGCCCATCCAATCGAACACGCCCAGGCTCAGAACGGCCTCGGGATCTCCCTGGTCCGGCAATCGGAGATCGAGGGGGATGGGGTCCCCGATCCCTCGGGGCGGAAAGGAGGGGCGGAGGAGGGGGCCAAAAACCTCCATCGAGCCATCCTCGCCTTCGAGGCTGCCCAGAAGATCTACGCCGCCGAGGGGAGGGGCCAGGAGGAGGCCCAGACGGAGAACAACATCGGCGACGCGTACCTCCTCCTCTCCCAGATAGGGGGGGCCAAGGCCGCAGAAGCCCTCGATAAGGGGATGGAGGCCTACGAGGCGGCCCTCAGGTTCAGGACGGCAGAGGCGTACCCGGAGGATTACGCCGAGACCAAGAACAGCCTGGGACGGGCGGAGATGGCCCTCGCCCAGCTCGCGGAGGGGGATCTCCGGGAGGTCCACCTGGAGAGGGCGATATCCTCCTTCAGGGCGGCCCTGGAGATCAGGACGAAGGAGGGCCACCCCCAGGAGCGGGCCGAGACCCAGACCCTCTTCGGGAGGGCCCTGGTCCTGGAGGCGGAACCCCAGGCGGTCGAGGGCGAGATCCGGTGGTCGGACCGGGAGGGTCTGAAGAAGGCGATCGAGGCCTATGAGGAGGCCCTGGCCGTCCGGACCCGGGAGGACCACCCCCGGGAGTTCGCCGAGACGAAGAGCCTCCTCGGCGAGGCCCTGGTCATCCTCGCTGGCGCCGCCAACGGACCCGCCGACGGGGCGAACCTGAAGCAGGCGATCGGCGCCTTCGAGGAGGCCCTGGAGGTCCGGACCCTGGATGCCGACCCCGAAGGATACGCCGAGACCCAGAACAACCTAGGGGTCGCCTACCGGAAGCTATCGAGGCTGGAGGACCGGGAGGAAAACCTGGAGCGGTCGATCCTCGCCTACGAGGCGGCCCTCCGGGGGCGGTCCGCCGGGGCGAGGAAGAAGGTGGGGGAGAGAGAGGAGGGGAAAGGAGGGGAGGAGACCGGGGTGGAGAAGGCGGAGGATGAAGCTGGAGGGGCTTGAGGGGAAAGGAGGAGCGTCTAAGGCGATCCCTTATTTTGCCAGCCTCTCACGAACCTCTTTCAATACTTCTTCAAGGGAGATCTCACCAGACACCTGTCTTCAGCATCCTCGATCATCTCGAGACGGGATTCAAGCTCCTTCACGCTCTCAGAATAAGCCTTCCACTCGATGAAGTCGTCCCAGCTCTCAAAGTCCTCTGGTGGCTGCTTAATCCTCTCCTCAAAGGCTCCGAGATCGCATCCGTACTTCTTCTCCAAGGATCGGATCCTCTCTTTTAATGGAGCCAGCTGGGATATGACCGAGAGCTTCGCGAAGGCTTTCACATCCCCAGCAGAGACGACCAAGCTCGCATCTTCGCCCATTGAAGGTAAGGTTAGGGCGGACAAAGTATAAAATCCTCACCTAAAAGCGATCAATTGGATAAAATGAGACAACATTTGAAATCTTACCTCGATAATAAACATTTTTATCTTCATTCACTATTGAGCATTCCTTACAATGGTTTTTATAACCATCAAATTTTTCACTATAGTCATCTTTTTCCTCGCCATATATGGTAAAAAAAGGATAATGAGGTAATTTACTCTTATCAATTTTTTTATCTAGAGCAAATGATAACCACTTTAAGCCTGCAATGGTGCCAATTGGTCCGATTCCACCAACATGAATAATAAATTTTTCTTCATTCTTATTCCAAGGATTCTTAAAGAATTGTATCACACAATGCATATTATTTTTGGCTCTCGATTGGCTAACGTCATACAAAGGCCCATCAGACTGAAAATATTTAATTTTATTTACTGAAGAATATATATCTAAAATTTTCTTTGCTAAGTAATTTACCTCTCCATCACCGCATAAAATAAAATTATAATTCTTTTTATCTTCGTCCGTCAAATCGATATCTAAAAAACTTTTAAAATTTATATTCTTATTTAGTTTATGTATGTTTTGAATTATCTCAGGAACATACATTGCATCTGATATATATCCAGGATGCTTACAATCACCTGGAGAATGTCTAGTCGTACCCCAAACTATTGCGATATCATTTCCAAATTTCCCTTTTTCTAATCTTTTTATGAATTCTTTCGGCGTATAAGGGTAAACACATTTATTATAATCCACCTCTGAACTTTGATCTCTATTTCTACTCATAGAGAAAACCTGCTCAATGGATTCAATTCTAATCTCGACATTTAAGTCCATTACCATTTTCGTCATCTCCACTATTTCTTTCAAATAACCATATTTGATATTCATGGTAGTTTCCGGAACTCTTTTTTTGTTCAACAAACCGGGATTTATGAATGTTTTCCATGAGGCTAGCTAATAATGAAAAATAACTATTCATAATAGCCTCTTTTGTTATAAAATATTCTGGGCCATTTTGTTGATTTATTATGTTTGCCATGCACAAAATACCTGCATTATTCAATTTATTTGTTATTTTCTCAAATAGCTCAAATATGTCTCTCGTACTAAGACGATCACCAACATAATAAAGAGACTCAGACCAAATAATAATATCAAAATATTTGTCGTCTATATTAGCGATGCATTCTAATATGTCCGCATCCAAAAAGGTAACATTATTAGATTTCAAGTTTTCTTTAGCCCTTCTGATGGCATTTGAAGATATATCAACAGCCACCACTTCTGCTTCAGGAAAGGCTTGAATAATCATTCTCGTCTGAGCTGCTTCTGCACACCCGATTTCCAATATCCTATTAGGCGTTGGTTTACGATCAACTAAAAGGGATAACTGCCGAATATATTTTTTTTGTTCGTAATCAGAAGAAAAATACATCCAAGGATCTTCCTTTTTAAAAACTTCGTCAAAATATGTTTTATTCCACCTAGATTCATTTATAGGTTCTGTTTTCTCCATAATAATCGATGATGAGTCGCTCGTTAATCTATTTAAAATTATGGTCTTAAGCTATCGAACTTATTATATTTTTGTATCATATCCCACCATTCTCGATCGCTCCCACCATCCCCCACAGCATCTCGTTCGCCGGGGCCTCCATCGCATGCCTCCTCGCCCGATCGAGGACGAAGCCGTTTATCGCGTCGATCTCCGTCTCCCTCCCCCGGAGGACGTCCTGGAGCATGCTGGAGGTGTTGGCGGCCGTATTCTCGGCGACGGTCCGGACGAACTCCAGGACTGCAGGCTCATCAAAACTCTCCCCCTCCTTTTCAGCGACGGCGACGCACTCTTGGACAATCAGCTCGACGACCGGCGCAAGATGAGGGGAGAGGACGATCCCGTTCTTCTCCCGGGTGAGGGCGGTGATGGGGTTTATGACGGCGTTCGCGAAGAGCTTCATCCACTGCTGGCGCCGGAAGTCCGGCGCGAACTCCGCGAGAAAGCCCTTCTCAGCAAGCCGGGCCCCGATGAACCGCTCCAGATCCTCGCCGATCCCCTCCTCGAAGACGGTCTTTCCCTGCCCCTTCAGCCCGATCCTCCCGTCCCCGGAGAGGACGACGCCGAAGGAGGTGATAGCTTCGTAGATCCTGGCTCCGGAGAGGTCAAAACGCTCCCGGTTTCCCATCCCGTTCATCAGGAGGACGAACCGGGAGTCCGAGAGCTTTCCCGTCAGGAGGCCGGATCCCTTGATCTCCTCCGCGACGGCAGGGAGAGAATAGGTCTTGACGGTGACGATGACGACCTCGGGGGCGAAATCCGACTGCGCGAATTCGCCGAGGCCCGCGAAGGCGTGTCTGAAGCGGATCGAGAGGGGGCTATCTTTTTCGGCGAGGGTGACCAGAAGGCCCCGCTCCCTTATCCTCTCGATGTGGCCGGGCCTTCCCAGGAGGGCGACCTCCTCGACGGCGGGGAGAGCGCCCCTCTTCGTATCTTCCGCCCCGGTCCCCTCTTCCCCCGCCGATCCGGCTCCATCCTCCAATTCCTGCTCCGAGAGGAGGTAGCCGAAGAAGGAGCCGATCGCCCCCGCCCCGTAGATCAGGACCTTCGTCATCGGCTGGTCTCTTTCCTCCTTCAGGCGATCCCCAGCTCCCGGTGCCTCCTCAGGATCTCGTCGGCGAGCTGGTCTAGGGCCTGATAATCCTCCGCCGTGGGGAGACCCTTCGCCAGGACCGGCTCGATCACCTCCACCTTCAGGAGGGGTATCGCCTCCTGGATCGCCTTCACCGTCTTGCCTCCCCAGCCGTAGGAGCCGATGATCGTCGCGAACCTCGTCTTCGGCCGCAGGGCGTTGGCGAGGAAGGCGACGTGAGCGGCGTTGGGGTGGGGCCCCGCAAGGACGGTGCAGGTCCCAAGGACGAGGGTAGCGGCATCGACGAGGGCCTCGGCGATCTTGCCGACGTCTGATACGGCGATGTCAAACCTCCTCACCCCGATCCCCCGGGCGATGAGGGCGCCCGTCAGGTGGTCGACCATCAGCCTCGTGCTCCCGTGCATCGAGACGAAGGGGATCACCACCTCGTTCTTGACCTCCTCGGAAGACCAGTCCCTATAAGCCTCGATGATGAAGGAGGGGTCGGGGTGGAGGGGGCCGTGGCTTGGGGCGATCATCTTTATCTCCAAGGAGTCGACGACCTCCAGGTTCTTTCTGATGACCGCCCGGAAGGGCATCATGATCTCGGCGTAGTACCTCTTGGCGGGCTCATAGATGATCTTCGGGTCCGCGAAGAGGTCGCTCGTCGCGTAATGGGAGCCGAAGAAGTCGCAAGGAAAGAGGATCTCATCCTCTTTGAGGTATGTGACCATCGTCTCGGGCCAGTGGACCCAGGGGGTGTATAGGAACTCCAGGGTTTTGCCGCCCAGGGAGAGAGTCGATCGGTCCTCGACGGTCAGGAACTTCTCGGCCGGGATCTGGAGGTGATCGACGAGGAGCTCTTTACACCGGGGGGTGCAGACCACCAAGGCCATCGGATACCGTTCGAGGATGGCGGGTATCGCCCCCGAGTGGTCCTGCTCGGCGTGGTTTGCCACCATGTAGTCGATCCGGTCGAGGCCGAGGGCCTCCAGGTTATCCAGCAGCGCCTCCGCGAAAGGCGGATCTGCGGCGTCGATGAGGGCCGTCTTCTCGCCCCCTCCGACGACGTAGGCGTTGTAGCTCGTCCCATCCGGCAAAGGTATCAGCTCGTCGAAGAGCCGCCGGTCCCAGTCGATGACCCCCACGGAGTACACCCCAGGGCTGATCTCTCTATACGATCCCATCTTCATCCCACCCAAATTCGCGCCGCCGGAGGAGGATAACCCCCGCCCGGGACCCCGGTCCGGCATCCCGCCGCATAAACCGGATATGACCCTGATCCCGGCCCATCGGCTAGGGCCCTGCCCCAAAGGGCCGCAAAGTCCCTCCTCCTCAGACTTAACAATCTGGTCACCATATCTATTCATTCGTACTTAAGTATTTATGAGGCCGGCTCCGGGGAGTCGAAGCCCTGTCGCGCAAAGCCGAGTGCCGGACCCCTCGGCGGCGGCGAGACCTCGCCGGAGCTACGAAGCCTCCGGTCGACGGTTTGCTGCAACCCCGACGGCGCAGGTCCATCTCCTGGGGCAGAAAGGGGGGCCCGGATCCCCTTTCGGGAGAGATCTTCTGGGGGGTTTGCTGGAGATAGGGTCTCCTCGAGCGGTCCTCCCTCGGCCCGGGGCGGAGCTCCCCTCGAAATCGAGTCGAAAATTATTAAATAGATAAGGACGTCATATCTACCGAGATCAAATGAAGGGAGTTGGAGGGGGTAGCATGAGATTCTTACTTCATCTCGCGGTAGCGCTTCTGGCGCTGGCGCCGACAGCCCTCGGCGCGGTAGGGTTGGTTGAACAAACCGGGGGATCGGCCTCCACCGGCCTCATGGGGCCGTACCAGGCAGAGGCCCCGAGCCTCAAAGGGCCTTACGACGAGGGGTACTCTCCGACGGACCTGAAGCTCCCCACCCCCGAGATGTACAGCCTGACGCCCGAGGGGGGGCTGAGCTTCGCATCGGCGACCCCGCCGGCGATCGTTCGGGCGGGGATGGAGGGGTCCTCAGCAGCCACCTCCGTCTCCTGGTACTGGCCGGGGTCGGTGGAGTCCCAGAACAAGCTCTACGTCCAGACCCCCGACGGGGTGACGACGGTGGCGGGGTGCAGCAACGGCGGGTATCTTCCCCTCTGGGCGAAGGTCGCCTATACCGGAAACTTCTTCGTCTACGAGTGGTATCCCAACAAGCTCACCCCCACGGTCAGCTGGCATTTCTGGACCTGGCCCGACTACCTCAGGGGCTGGTTCAAGGGTGATGACCCTGGCTGGCACGTGGTCTGCTTCCACTGCGACAAGGCCAGCAACTACGTCTACATCTACGTCTGGCCGGAGTCCGGCGGCCATTCTCCCGGCAAGGGCGGGCCTTACTCCGGAGGCGCATCTTATGGAGAGGGCATAACAGCCACCTACTCGAAGATCGTGGCCCCTCAGACGATGCCTTCGACCACGTCTCTGACCGGAGGAGCCCTATCGACGGGTTCGGGGATCGCCACGCCGACGCCGCCCGACCCGGCATCAGAGGGGCTGATGCCCACTGACCTGCGGCTTCCCGCCCCGGAGTGCTCCGCCCCGGCGGGCGGCTCAGGATGGCCGGCAGGGCAGTGTGCCCCGACGGCCGGGACCTCCGCCTGCGGCGTCTCCGCTCCAGGATACAGCTGCGGCAGCACCGGCGGCATCTCGCCCCCCGGCTACAGCGCTGAAGCCACCTGCACCATATCCGACTTCGGCCTCGTCTACACCCCGATGGCGGCGTCGAAGTACAACGAGTACTACGTCCAGACCTGGCCCAACAGGCTGACGACGGTGGCCAGCACCCAGAAGGGCGAGTGGCTCCCCCTCTGGTCCAAGATAACCCGACCCGGGATGTACTGGTCCTTCGAGTGGCCGCCCTGCAAGCCCGGATACTACTGCAAGCCCGAGGTGAAGAGCCTCGGCTACAAGAAGGAGGGGTGGTATCCGACCTGGTTCAAGAGCAGCACCCCAGGATGGCACCTCCTGGTCTACCAGTGCAACGACTGGTCCAACTACGTCTACATCTACGTCTGGCCCTTCGACTGCTGACCAGGCCCCGCCCCCTCCCCCAACTCGGGGGAGAGGGGCGATCTTTTTATATACATCTAGCTTGGGTCTACTCTGAAGCAACCTGATGCAATTACCCTTACTGGAGGATGTTTATTGGCGAGAAGGTCACAGAGGAAGTCTGACAGCAGGAAGGTCAAGACGAAGCAGTGGTACAAGGTCGTGGGCCCCGAGATGTTCGGAAAGTCTCCCGTCGGGGAGACCCTGGCGAGCGACCCGAGCAACCTGATGGGAAGGGTCATCGAGACGACCCTAGGGGAGCTGACTAATAACTTCTCTAAGCAGAACACCAAGCTGAAGTTCAGGGTGGACCAGGTGGCTGGCGACTCCGCCTACACCAGCTTCGTCGGCCACGAGCTGACGAGCGACTACGTCCGGTCCCTGGTGAAGAGGAGGACCTCCCGGATCGACTCCATCATCGACGTCACCACCAGCGACGGCTACCGGGTCCGGGTGAAGCCGAGCTGCTTCACCGTAAAGCGCGCCAGGACCACCCAGGTCAAGACGATCAGAAACATCGCCTCGAATATAATTCAGGAGAAGGCGGGGACCCTGGACTTAAACCAGTTCATCCAGGAGGTCGTCCTCGGGAGGCTCTCCCTCGACATATACAAGGACGCAAAGGACATCTACCCCCTGAGGCGGGTGGAGATCAGAAAGACCGAGATCCTGGCAGGGCCGGTTGCCTCATGAAGATCCTGGGGTTCTTCGGAAAGGGCGGGACCGGCAAGACCACCCTCACCGCCCTGATCCTCCGGGAGCTGGTGAGGCGGAGAGAGGGTACCGTCCTCGCCGTCGATGCCGACGCCAACGAGTGTCTTGCAAGCGTCCTCGGAGCTGATGGGACGCCGACCCTCTCCGATATGCTCCAGAAGTACAAGAGGCAGAGGGAGGAGAGCCCGGAGCTGACGGGGATCGACATATTCCAGAACCTCTTTGACTCCCTCCTGATGGAGGGGGAGCAGGACGGCTACGAGATGCTGATCATGGGCCGGGGCGAGGGGTCCGGCTGCTTCTGCGCCGTCAACGACCTCCTCCAGGCAGTCTTCGAGAAGACCGTCGAGGGCGGCACCTACAGCTACCTCCTGATGGACTGCGAGGCGGGGGTGGAGCACATCGCGAGGAAGACCTCGGGGAAGATCAACGACGCCATCATCGTCACCGACGCGTCCAAGGTGAGCCTCGACACCCTGAAGCGGATTAGGGATGTCGCCTCGGAGGTGGGGGCGACGATCGAGCGGTACTACGTCGTCGCCAACAAGACCAGGCCCGAGATGCTGGAGAAGGTCAAAGAGGCAGCGGAGAGCCTGGGGTTCAAGTACCTGGGCGCCATCCCCGAGGACCCCAACTTCACGGAGGTCGCCTACCAGGGGAAGACCGTCTTCGACCTCCCCGACGACTCCCCGGCGGTCGAGGCCGCGCGAAAGATCACTGACCAGATCCTGGGAGCCTGAGCCCTACCAAGACCTAAGACCATGAGAGGAAGAGCGATCTCAATTCTCATCTGCCTTGCCGCCTGCCTCGTCTCGGGCTGCATGGATAAGGCGGGGGATGGGGCCAGCCCCGAGGGGTCGGCCTCCGGCCTCACCGTGGCGATAACCTCCCCCGCCACCGGCTCGCTCCTCTCCGGGGATGAGCCGATCAGGTTCGAGGGGGAGGCGACGGGCGGAAGGAAGCCCTACGCTTACCGGTGGTCGTCCTCCTTGGATGGGACCCTCTCCACCAAGAGTTCCTTCGAAGCCCCGCCGTCAGAGATGAGCCGGGGCCGGTACGTCGTCACCCTGACGGCGACGGACGGGGCCGGGGCGAGGGGCGAGGCGAGCATCACCGTGACGGTCCTCTAGGGAGGACCTCGATATATCCGGCCCGTGGTCGGCGGCTCCCTTCCCCAGCCGATCTCCGCCGGTGCCATAAAAGACCAATTCTGATTGCCAGGGAGGGCTGGCTCGATGCCTTATACCCAGGACGATAGCACCGATAGCTGGAACCGCAATGCAGATGCCTGGCACCGGAACTTCGGCAGAAACGATCCCAACCGTCGAGATCTCCTGGACCCCATAATCCTCGAGGCCCTGGGAGACGTCGGGGGTAAACGGATCCTCGATGCCGGCTGTGGCGATGGCTACCTCAGCCGGAAGCTGGCAGAACTGGGCGCCGCCGTCACCGCCGTGGAGGCATCGTCTCAGATGCTGGCATTTGCTCTGGCAGAAGAGGAAGCAGAGCCCCTATCCATCAGGTATCATGAAGGGGATATAGCCCACCTCCCCTTCCTGGCCGACCGCTCTTTTGACGCCGTGGTCACCAACAACGTCATCCAGGACGCCGCAGATTTCGAGGGGTCCTTCAGGGAGTTAAGCCGCCTCCTCCGACCAGGAGGCATCTATCTCCACATCGTAAACCATCCGTGTTTCTCCGCCCCCGTCTTCGGATGGGTGAAGGACGGCGAAGGAAGAAAGCTGTACAGGAAGGTCGACCGCTACTTCGATCGGGGACCGTTCCTCGTCCCCTGGGGCCCGAGATCCGGCATGGAGCCGACGGTGGCCTGGCATCGGACCCTCGGTGATACGGTGAACTCCCTGATCTCTTCTGGATTTCGCCTCTTGAGGCTCCTGGAACCCGAACCTCCCGAATCCTGGACCACCCTCCATCCGGAGCGGCTTGACGCCTCCCGGGTCCCCGATTTTCTCGTCCTCGTCTGCAGAAAGGAGGAGGCCGATCCCTAAAGGAGGGTCATAGCCTCGCCTCGGCGAGGGCCCGACCGCAGGAGCAGCCCCTCTCCTCGGGGATCATCGTTATGGCAGCCTCTATGACCTCCCTCAGAAGCCGGGCGGATATCGCCATCTCGGTTCTGATCTCCGCCGCAGACATCGAATCTTTCCTCATCCCGGCGGCGGGGTTTGTTACGATGCAGATCGAGGCGTAACATAGCTCCAGCTCCCGGGCTAGGACGACCTCGGGGTAGCCGGTCATGCCGACGACGTCGCCAAACTGCCGGAGCATCCTGATCTGAGCCGGGCTCTCCAGGTGGGGCCCCTCGGTGCAGACGTATATCCCGTCGGAGACGAGAGCGCCGGCCGCCTCCGCCCCCGCCGCCAGGGCCCGCCTAACCTCGGGGCAGTAGGGCGCAGTCAGATCGACGTGGACCGCCTCTTCCTCGAAGAAGGTCGAGGGCCTCGATTTGGTGAAATCGACGAAGTCGGTGGGGATGACGAGGCTTCCTACGGGGTGCCAGGCCATCGACCCCACAGTGTTGGTGGAGACGACCCGGACCGCCCCGGAGGCCCTTGCCGCCCAGAGGAGGGCCCGGTAGTTCACCCGGTGGGGTGGGAGGTGGGCCTCGCCGTGGCGCGGGATGAAGAGGACCTCCCGGCCGCAAAGCTCCGTCGCCGCCGCCATCAGCCGGCCGTAGGGGGTATCGATGAGGGAAGGCTCGCCCCCGACCTCAAACCCCGTTCCTCCGATCACCGCGATCTTACCATTCATGTTCGGCAGGAAGATCCTCTGAAGTTATAGGACTTCTCCCCGGGAGAGAAATCGGCGGCAGCCTCGATTCAATCGGGGGCTCTTTTGAGGTCGACGGCGCCTATCGGGCGCAGGTATGGCGAAACCTACATAAGCCCCGTCCACGTCTTGCCTCTGAAACGGCCGTCGGATGGCGGCTACAGTATCCCCCCCAAATACCGGGCCCTTTTGAGGAGATGCCAGATGGAGTTTACCGCCCAAGAGAAGTACGAATTCAAACGGCTGCTCGAAGACCTGAGGAGCAAGAGCGGTAGGGGAACAGAGCTGATCTCGCTCTACATCCCCCCCGACAAGCAGATATCGGACGTCACAGCCCAGCTCCGGGACGAGCACGGCCAGGCGTCCAACATCAAGTCCAAGCTCACCCGGACGAACGTCCAGAGCGCCCTCGAGTCGGTGATGGCAAGGCTCCGGCTGATCCCAAAGGCCCCTCCCAACGGCGTCGCCATCTTCGTCGGGGCCGTCGACATCGGCGGAAACAAGACCGACATGTACAGCCGGGTCCTGGAGCCTCCGGAGCCGATCGTCACCTACCGGTACCACTGCGACTCATCGTTCCTCCTAACCCCCCTGGAGGATATGCTCGCCGACAAGAAGACCTTCGGCCTCATCGTCCTCGACCGGAGGGAGGCGACGATCGGGACCCTCCGGGGAAAGCAGGTGGAGGCCATAAAGCACCTCACCTCCTCGGTCCCCGGAAAGCAGAGGAAGGGCGGGCAGAGCAGCCACAGGTTCCAGCAGCTGAGGCTGATCGCGATCCACGAATTCTACAAGAGGATCGGAGACAGCGCCACCGAGGCGTTCCTCTCCATCGACAGAAAAGACCTGGAGGGGATCCTGATCGGAGGGCCGTCCCCGACGAAGGAGGAGTTCGTCGACGGCGCCTTCCTCCACCACGAGCTCCAGCAGAGGATCCTGGAGGCCCTGGACGTCACCTACACCGACGAGTCGGGGCTCTACGAGCTGGTGGAGGCGGCCCAGGAGCGGCTCCTCGACCTGGAGCTGACCCAGGAGAAGCTGGTCATGAGGAGGTTCATGAAGGAGCTGGTGAGCGATAAGGGCCTCGCCTCCTACGGGGAGAAGGAGGTCCGGGAGAACCTGACGATGGGGGCGGTGGACACCCTCCTCCTCTCCGAGGACCTCCGGAAGACGAGGGCCCGGATCGTCTGCACCAACGCCAGCTGCGACTTCTCCGAAGATGCCACGCGATCGTCGAACAGCCCGCCTCCGGGGACCTGTCTGAGGTGCGGGTCTCAGCTCGCCCTAGCCGACGAGGTGGACATCATATCCGACCTCTCCCGAATGGCGGAGGAGAGCGGAAGCTCCGTCAAGATCATATCCACCGACTTCGAGGAGGGGGCCCAGCTCCTCCGGGCCTTCGGCGGCATCGCGGCGATCCTGCGGTTCAGGACGAGCAGCCGCTGACCCCCGCCTCCCCTCAGCCTACCCAACTCTAAAATACCAGGACGAAAGACCCCATAAAGATGATCGAGGTGTCGCTGAGGGCGGCCGTCAGGCCCACCGAGAGCCCCGAGAAGGTGGCCGGGGCCCTGGAGGCCCTATTTCCGGGGATCGAGGTCGATGCCGAAGGGGGCTTCATCAGCGGGAGGGGGGGCGCGGCCAGCCTTGCCGCCTTCCACCGCCTCCTGAGGGAGCAGAGGATCCTGGATACCGCGAGGTCGGTGATGCTCCAGGGAGTGGTCGCAGACGCCGTCCAGTTCAGGCTGAATAAGCAGGCGGCCACCGTGGGGAGGATAAATTTTCCGCCGGAGGAGGAGCCCCTCGGATCGATCCACGTCGAGATCAGGGGGGGGCCCTCCCTCATAGACTGGCTCGCCCCCCGGACCGTCGACGGGAAGCCCATCGAGGAGATCGAGCTGGAGGATGGGGATCATGTTTAGCTTCTCCTCCAGCGCCCTCGTCGATCAGCCCTTCGACTGGGCCTACCAGCTGGAGGATCTCGGGTACTCAGGCTGGGAGATCGTCAACGAGGGAAGGCAGAGGCTGACGGCCGAGACCATACCCCTCGCCCGGGAGATCGTCGAGACGACCGACCTCGTCATCACCATCCACCTACCCTACTCCGACCTCAACCTCGCCAGCATGAACCAGCCGATCTGGGAGGAGACCCTCCGGCAGATGAAGGAGTGCATCAGCTTCGCCTCCGAGTTCTGCGGCCTCGCCGTCGTCCATCCCGGCTACCTCTCGCCCCTGGGAAAGCAGATGCCTGACCGGGCCTGGGAGCAGAACATTCTGGGGTTGCAGGAGATCTGCGACCACGCCGCAGAGTTCGGGATGAGGATCGCCGTCGAGAATATGCTGAAGATCGAGTCGATGCTTGGAAGGACCCCCGAGGAGATCCAGGGGATCCTCGAGAACGTCCGGCGGGAGAACCTGGGGTTCGTCTTCGACGTCGGCCACGCCAACACCAACGGGAACGTCGACTCGTTTCTTGCCCTGAAGGAGAAGATGATCCACGTCCACGTCCACGACAACAAGGGGGCGAGGGACGAGCACCTGCCGGTCAAGAGCGGTAACGTCAACTGGCGGAGGGTGGCGAAGGGCCTGGAGGGGTACGAGGGCAGGTTCGTCACCGAGGCCCGGACCCTCGTCCAGGGGGCCCAGTCCATGAGGAACCTGAAGGCCTTTTTGGAGGGCTCCGCATGACGCCTTCGACGGCCGACGAACTGGCCGAGGAGATATCCCACCACCTCGAGGAGAAGGACAGGGCCCGGGAGGAGGCGCTGGCCCTGACGAGGGCGGTGGTCAGATCGTCGGGCGCCGCCATCAGGTCAGTCCACCGGGGGGAACTCGACCGGGCCCTCGACCTCGCCGGCCGGGCGGGGGAGGACCTAGCCTCTATCCTGAACCTCCTGAAAGAGCATCCCGACGTCCGCTACTCCGGCCTCGTCGACGGCGCGGAGCAGGAGTACGCCGAGGCGAGGATCGTCTACTCCCTCATCACCGAGGGGACGATCCCCCATCCCCGGGAGGTGGGGGTCGAGATGACGAGCTACTTGGCGGGGCTCGGCGACGCCGTCGGGGAGCTGAGGAGGCACATCCTCGACCTGATCCGTTTGGGGAGGCCGGAGGAGGGGGAGGTCCACCTCGCGGCGATGGAGGAGATCTACCACCTGTTGATGTCCTTCGACTACCCCGACGCCGTCACCAAGGGGATGCGGCGGAAGGGGGACGTCGCCCGCTCCCTCCTGGACCGGACCCGGGGCGACCTCACCAACGCCATCGGCCAGCGGAGGCTGGAGGTGCAGCTCCGGGAGCTGGAGGAGAGGATGAGGGGGCCTCTATAAAGGGGGCATATTACGAAAAATCCATGGGGTTTAAACCAGCTGGTAGTCTAACGGAGGGACAGAAACGAACGATACGATACTGAATATCTACATGTTAAATCAATCAACGCCTTTGGATCAAGGTCCTATAATTTTTGGGTTACAAATTAAAACATTGATTCCTCCCATGGTAGGATCCTTTTTCGGTGTAATACTCGCGTTTGCAGTTAACTATGCATATCAGTCACATATCAATCATAAGGATAAAATAAAATATAAAAATATTATTAGATCTGAAATAGAGTTATGTATCGCAGCATTGGAGCAAGACAGAGTCCAACTTCTTCCGGTAGATAGATGGGCCTCAGCCGTAAATTCTGGAGCTTTGAGTCTTTTTGAAGTTGAAGTTGAGTTAGAATCTTTGAGCGAGGATTCCTAAAAACCTAGCATGTCTATGGAAAACATTATATACTAATATATACATGAATAGTGTATGAGTTCTTTTACTGCCTGGGGCCTTCGAGAAGCTTACAAGAACGTAGAGAAGCTGGGCGATAGGCTTTCAAAGATAACGAACTTGATCGAGTGGGAACCATTTCGACCAATTCTTGAAGAGATGTATCATAATAAAACCGAACGAGGCGGAAGGCCGAACTTTGATGTTATCCTGATGCTCAAGGTGCTTTTGCTCCAGCAGTGGTACGGGTTGAGCGACCTCGAGACTGAAAAGCAGATTTCGGATCGAATATCTTTTATGAAATTCTTAGGATTTCCTGATTCTATACCCGATTCCAGGACGATATGGCTTTTTCGCGAGCGGATGGCCCAGACGGGAAAGGATGAGTCCGTTTGGGAAGAGCTCCAGAGACAGCTCGATTTTAAAGGGCTTCAGGTAAAAAGAGGAACCATTCAGGATGCAACGTTTATAGAGGCCGACCCAGGAGGTTCAAAGAAACCAAGAAGAGAGACCGCTAGGACTCGTCGGAGCAGGGATGGAACTTGGGCTAAGAAGGGTGAGGAACTCCATTTTGGTTATAAACTTCATTCTAAAGTCGATATCGATTACGGCCTGATAAGGAGCATCGAATCGACAACTGCTTCGGTGCACGATAGTCGGGTTGATCTATCGGTTGAAGGAGAGGTGGTCCTCAGGGACAAAGGATATTTCGGTGTGAAGGCTAAGGGAAACGACTTCACAATGAAACGTGCAGCAGCGGGTCATCCTCTAAGCGATCTCGATAAGCTGCGAAACCGCTTGATTAGCAAACTGAGATTTCCGGGCGAACGTCAGTTTGCTGTTATTAAAAGAGTGTTCCGAAGCGCGCATGTAATGGTAACGACGATCCCGAGAGTTCACGTTAAAATGGTATTCACTGCCTTTGCTTTCGACTTATACCAGCTATGTACACTTAAAAATGCTGAAATCGTCTCAAAATAGCGGTAGCTATCGACGAAAAACGAGGAAAAGGATCGAGAATCGATTAAGAGCGGAGAACGAGCTAAAATAAGAGACGGATCCGAGATAATTAAAGAATGGGCAATGGTAAATAGGAATACTCACACATCGATAGCAATAGACTCTGACATCATCAAAATAGGCGAAATTTGGCAGGAAAGACCAGGATATTTTGGCTGTATCTTATTGGGATGTAGGCGTCGGACAGATGGCGAGAATTTAACGTCTCCCCTCAGATTGAAGCTGGGATCGCGCCAGAAGAAGGTTATTGGGCTCGCGGAGGCTCTATCGGTCGGCCTCCACGATGGTGCATATCGATTATTATCATTGCCGTGCCCTGGGTTGGGCACGGCGTTATCCATCCGTCTGGATCGAATTGCCTTTGAGTTTGAGCTGTTCATCAAAGGGGCTTATTAACCCAGATCCCTTTTTTGTATCCTGGGGATCTGACTGCTATTAAACATTTCTCCCGTCCCCCGCCCCCGCTCCCTGCCCCAGCCCATCCTCTATGAACCTGAAGGCGAAGGCCGCCTCCTCCCAGGCCTTCTTTATGAGAATCCCATAGTAGTCGAGGTCGAACTCCGAGGCGTCCCAGTAGCCGTCCACCTCCCACCTCCTCGCATCCCGCACCACGTACTCCACGGCCATCCCCGGCGAGACCTTCACCCCCCTCCTCCGATAGGCCTCGATCGCCGAAGCCTGGGCGCACCTCTTCTGGCGGCCGAGCTTGCTTATCCGCCGACGGACGACCAGCTCCGAGGGGTCGGCATTCGGCAGCCATTGACGATACCTCCTGGCGATCTTTAGAGCCTCGGGCTTGATCAGCCTCAGCTCATCGATATTCCGGGCCTCCCCCATCTTCTCGATGACCTCCATCTGCATCCGCCGGACGTACTCCGGGGTGTCCCTCCTCCGGGCCGCGACGCCCCGGAGCTTCAGCCTGCCGCTGGAGAGCAGGCCGAAGTACCGGTTGTAGGCCCCGAAGCCGTCGGCGAGGGGGAGAAAGACGATCCAGTCGTAGGGGTCCAGCTCGGTCCCGATCCCGGTGGCGGCCTCCACCCTCTCCTTGAATAGAGTGACGGAAGGGACGTCGCCGCCTCTGACCCAGAGGCAGTCCACGATCCCGTGGAGGACCTCCAGGTCCAGCCCCTCGGCGATCTCCTTCGCCTGGAGGAGGAGATCTCTCGAGATGCGGGTGATCGCCTCGTGGACCTCGATCCTGCCGAACTTGGCGTTCTTGTAGCCGGTGTATCCGAAGCAGGTGACCAGCATCCACTTCAGCGCCGAATCGAGCCCCCCGTACCGGGGCTCCGCCTTCTTCAGCCTCTTGGTCTTTAGCCTCAGCTCCAGGAGCGGCTCGATCACCTCGCAGAGAAAGCCCCTTCTCGCAGGGCCGCGGAAGCCGCCCGGCCCGGGACCGACCGGCCGGGAGCCGCCCACCGTCTCGGGGGAGAGGTGGTAGTTCACGATGATCGACGGGTAAAAGGAGGTGAAGTCCAGCTCGCAGGCCCTCTCGTGGACGCCGGGCCGGGGCTGGAATATCATGCCGCCCTTGTCCGCCGCCTTCAGCTCGGTGATCTTTCTCTGCCCCTCAGGATCGTCCTTTCTGAAGGGGACGGCGATCCCCCTCCTCAGGGCCTCGTAGACCTCGTAGTTGGAGATGAGGGTGCCGGGGGTGAAGCGGGAGGTCAGGTTCGGGGAAAGCCCCGTGAGCCGGGAGGCCAGGACCACCCCTCCGATCCCGCCCTCCCGATAGGTGAAGCTGTTCTCGGTGTCGATGAGGATCCTCCCCTCCGGGATCGAGGCGCCGTGCCTGTGCTCCACCCTCCCGTAGCTCCAGTAGGACCTTGAGGCCATCTTCCTGAACCCGCCGGTCCTGCTGAGGGACGGATCGAGGCCGTACCTCTCAGCCTTCGCTACCATCCTCGGAACCCACTGATCGGAGTCGGGGAAGAGGATGATGTCAGGATCGATGACCCTCACCAGGTCGAAGAGCTCCGCCAGAACCTTCCGCTCTGATCCTGCGAGGGACGTCTCCCGGCGGAGGCTTTGGACCGATATCTCGGTCATCGTCCTCGAAATCTGAGGGTCCGCATGGACCTCGATCGTCAGAGGGGTGAGGGGTATCTCAAAGTCCGGATCGAACCGGGACTCTTCCCCCCCTCCGCAGGGGAAGAGCCCCTTCTCGGCGAGGAAACGCTGGTCGGGCCTCAGGTCGACGTTGTACAGATGGGCCTGGAGCCGGGTCTGCTTTTCGATCTTCTCGGCGACGTCCCTTCCCGCCCAGATCTCGTACCCGCTGAGGGGTCCGTAGACGGTCTCAAAGGCGCACTCCTCCACCTTGAACCTGGTTTCCAGCCCCTCGATCATCTCCCAGTGGGCGTGGGGGTCTTCGAGATGGAGGTAAAAGGGGGCCGAGTACCTGAAGGCGAGGGGCTTCGGCGAGGACCCTTCCCGGTCCCAGAGCTCCACAGACCCCCGGTGATAGCAGTCAAAGATCCACATCTGGCTTCTTCACACCACCATCGTCGACCCTCTTATCGACGCTCTTCCCCCCCTTCAACCCTCCCGGCGGCCCGTCCCCCTCCGGGTCGAGCGCCTTCAAGAGCTCTATGAGGACGGAGAATGCCGCCGCTTCCAGGGGGTCGTCGAGGGCGCAGAAGCCCTCGCTGGAGTGGACCCTGGCCATCTCGGCGAGCCTTTGGCCGTAGATCTGGTCCTCCTTCCTCAGAGTCCGGGTGGCCTTCATCCACCGGTCTGCCACCTCCTGGGAGCCCATCCGGACGCTCCTGAAGGTCCTGCCCATCAGAACGCCTCCAGGGTCCGCTGCCCCCTCGGACCCGGCTTGACTTTCTTTGATGCCCCCTTGTAGACGCACTTCTGGACCTCGTTGAAGACGAAGATCCGGTCGGCGAACTTGGAGATCTCGTCGAGGTGGCGATCGGTCGATGGAGAGTACAGAAGGACGGCCGAGCCGCCCGAGGCCGAGGCCTCCTTCAGAGCCTGGCCGACGTACTCGGCCATATCGGCTCCGTCCTCAAAGAGGCTCGGGTCGTGCTCGAAGATGATCAGGGTCTGGTACGCCTCTTTCAGGATCGTCAGGAGCTGGTGGGCGGTGAAGGCCCTCCGGACGTCCAGCTCGGTGAAGCGGCGGTTTAGCTTGTCGAGGATTCGGGAGCTGTTCCCGGAGACGTAGAGGACCTGGACCCGCTGGAGGCTCGCCTGGCCGTTGAGGGAGGCGATCAGCACCTCCTCGGGGGAGATGAGGACGTTGAAGGCGTGGGGGGCGAGGGATAGGGGGGACTGTAGTTCCAGTTCCATGGACTCAACTATCGTCCGGGAGGATGTAAAGTCTAGAGGATGGGAGGCGAAAGTATTCTTCAGGACCTCCGCCCCGCTCCAGGAAGGCCTCCAAATTCTCCAAAAGCTAAAATATAAAATTAATCGAATGAATTATCCGGCGATGGCCCGTAATCTATATATGATAATGATGACAAAAGGAAACTCTTGCCGCGTACTGTGCGGATGTGCTGTGGCGTGAGCACAGGCTCAGGCCCCTGGCAGAAGATGCCTGCCCCGATGGGCAGAGCATGCGGCCGCCTTTCGTGACGGGCCGGCAAAGGCCAGGAGGCGCCTTTGGTGAGCCGGTGAGTGCGAGCGCCTGAAGGGCCGAATCCGCGAAAGAGATGCACGCCGTAACGGGCGTAGTATGGATCCGGTCCGCATGAACCTGGGGAAAACCCCAGAAGGCGCAGGACGCGGCGCAAGATCTATTTTATCAGCTCAATTTAATTTCTCCGGCCTTTTGCAGTTGAGAGGCCCCTTCGTCGTTCCACCCCCCGCAGACCGGCGCGCAGAGGTGGATTTGTCCACTCGAATCTGTCAGTTAGGAATCCGGGCCGTTAGAAGAAGAAGAAGAAGAAGAAGAAGAAGAACGAAGCGCTCAAATGCTCAGACGCCCGCCGTCTGGCTCTCGCCCAGCTCGGCGAGGAGGGCTTTTCCCCGGGGCGAAGGAATCTCTCGCCCCTCCTTCTCCGCCGTTTCCAGCCAGAGCTGGATGGCGACCAGAACTTCGTTAAGGGCCTCCTCTTCGGTCTCGCCGGGAGCGGAAGAGCCCGGGGAGCTCCTGAAGGATTGCGATGTGGCCCTCGTCCTCTGAGCTATAGAAGATCTCTATCGCGTATTTATGCATCCGAATCTTCCTCGATTCGGTAGAATCTTTCCACGGTCTTTATAAGGTATCGTTATTAAGGGTAAACTTAAAATAGCTTATAGTAAAACTTTGAATTGATTATACATGACAATTGAGAGAGGCGAACCTTCATATTCAATTTTAGCTCATGTGACAAATGATTATCATGTAAATCGATATGACGAATTTAGTATAGATCTATATATATCTGGCGATGGAAATATAGATTATGCCAGCCTTCTCGTATCTATCCCACCATCTATTATTAAAAATGAAGAGGTTTATTTTTTTCAACGTAAATATGATATTCATGTCGAGCAATATGAGGAAAATTATATTGGACAGATTGTGAATCTGCATTGGGTCAGCGAAAAGATCGGGCCGAGATTCAATATAAATATAAATAAGATTGTTTTATCTTATTATGGGAGTAATAAATTTGGCTTTGAAGGGAAATTAGTCGGAGAAGGCCATGTAGGCGAGAGATATTATGCACCATTTCGTATAAAATTTGTTATTTCAGGTGATGCGCCAACCGGAGACCAAAATATAAATATACTATTGAAATATAGATCTAAGAGCTCGTCTACTGTCTATTTGGATAAACAAGTTTTCACAATACACATTAATCATTGGTATGAAAAGGATTGGACGAAAGCTATCCCTGTATTTGCATTAATTTTTGCATTTCTTTCTCTTCCTAGATATATAATTGCGACCGTAAGTAATCTCATCGTCTCAGCGCCGAGAGAGTACATATTTGGAGTTCTTTGTTGGTTGATTTTAATACTTATAATATTTGCTGAATTTAGAAAAAGTAACCCTCAATTAAGAAAAATAATATAATTGAACCATTGGCTTATATGGCCTGATGTAAGAGCGAATTGCCACGATAGGAAACTTAGACCCTTTTTTGCTTCTGCATAGATGACATCCTTACGACTCATAAAAAATTGCTTATAATTCGTAAACAAAAATCTGCACTCTTTTCACCCCTTGTACTCCCCGCCCACCAGCTCCCGGATCCTTTCTGCGGTCTTCGGCCCCACCAGCTCCACCTCCTTCAGCTCCTCCGCCGAGGCGGCGAAGACCCGCTCCACGGACCCGAAGTGGCGGAGGAGGTTCTTTGCCACTGCATTTCCGACCCCTGGGATCGAGGAGACCAGGTACTCCTGCTGCTCCTTCAGAGTCCGGTGGGTCTTCTTGCCGTGGGCGTGGGGGGCGCCGCCCCCGGCGTGCTGCTCCCGCCGGGCGATGGCGGCGATCACCGAGACGGTCTCATCCTCGTCCGCCGTCGGGATGATGGCGACGCCGAAGTCGACGGCTATGGAGGCGAGAGCGCCCCGGATGGCGTTCGGGTGGACCTGCCGAGCGTAGAGGTCTCGCCCCTCCAGGATCAGGATAGGCCTCTCGTAGGACCGGGCGAGGTCCTTCAGCTGGGCGAAGATGTTCCTCTCCGCGCCGACGAGGGAGTCGACGAAGTCGTCCGCGGTCTTCCTCTCGATCCCGACCCGGTCGCTGACGACGTAGTCTCCCACCTCCAGGACCCGCAGGGTCACCCCCACCCCCATCGACTCCAGCATCCGGGCGAGGCTCCTCTCCCTCGGGTCGACGATGACGAGGGCGGAGGCCTCCTCGGAGAGGCCGAAGAGGTCGGGGGGGCCCAAGGGCCTGGACTCGCCGGGCCCTCCGGGCTCCCCCCCCGGCCCTGGCCCCACCTCGCCGATGACGAGCTGCCTTCCGACCCGGGGGCCGGAGGAGAGGCCATGGCCCTCTCCTCCCCCGGCCCCGGCCGCCGATCCCAGGTCCCGCCGGTCCGGCCAGCTCATCTCCCGGATCTGCTGGCGCATGCTCTTCTCCTTCCTGTCGCTGATCCAGCGGTACGCCTCGTCCCTCGTCCCCCGGGCTACGAGGACCACGACCCGGCCGGCCCTCGCCCGACCGGTCCTACCCTTCCTCTGGATCGACCTGATCTCGCTGGGGACCGGCTCGTAGAAGAGGACCAGGTCCGTCGCCGGGATGTCGATCCCCTCCTCCCCGACGGAGGTGGCGATCAGGACGTTGTAGGCGCCCTCCCGGAACTTCTGGAGGATCTCCGCCTGCCTCCTCTGGCTCAGCCCCTCGTCGGAGGCCCGGCTCGACTGGCCGACGAACCGCACGGGCCTTATGATCTCATCTCCCGCCTCCCTCAGGTAGTCGAGGACGGAGCTGGCGGTGTCCCGGTAGTTGGTGAAGACCATGATCCTCGAGTCGGCCTTGGCGGTGAGCTGCTCCTTCACCAGCTCCAGAACGGCCCGGAGCTTCGGATGGTCGACGTCCATCCTGGCGAGGTCCCCGACCGCCTCCTCCACCCTCGGGTCCTCCATGATCCTCTTCGCGGCCTTGCTCCCCCCCCTCGACTCCGCCTCCGAGGCGAGCCTCTCCAGGTACCGGCCGAGGGAGTCGACCCCTTGCGTCTCGGCGAGCTCGACGGCGTGCTTCAGCTTCAGGACCTCCGCCAGGACCGAGACCGCCTGGTAGAGGCTAGGCGACGGGTTCTTTGCAATAAGGCCCCGGAGCCTCTTCTGCAGGTCTAGAAGCTCCTTCTTCGAGGTCCGGTCCATCCTCTTCGGCATCCGGAGGCCATCGGACCCGCCGAGGCGGTCGAGGGCCTCGCCCCGCTCCTCCAGGACCTCCTCCAGGAGGGACCGGACCCTCTGGATCTCCGGGGGGACCGCCACCTTGACGACCTCGATCTCCCGCTGGTGGACGAAGGGGGAGACGTCGGGGTCCGCCTCGGTCTTGGTCTCAATCCTCGTCGCGCCGATGTTTCCGCAGACCTCCTCGATCCGCTCGAGGCTGCTCCCGGGGCTCGCCGTGATCCCGAGGACGAGCCGATCGGTTCCCTCTCGACCGTACCGCTCCGCTATATAGACGTAGGCGTAGTTTCCGACGGCCCGGTGGGCCTCGTCGAAGATGATGCAGGAGACGTCCCGGAGGGATATCCTCCGGGATAATAGGTCGTTTTCGATCACCTGGGGGGTCGATACGACGATCTTAGCCTCCTCCCACATCTCCTTTCGCCTCTCCGGCAAAATCTCGCCAGTGAAGGAGGCGACGATGGTGCTGTCGGCGAGGACGTTCTCAAGAAATGAGGCGTGCTGCTCCACCAGGGGCTTCGTCGGGGCGAGGAAGAGGACTTTGCCCCGGTTTAGCCTGGCGATGAGGACCATCAAGGCGACGACGGTCTTTCCCAGACCCGTCGGCAGGACCACCAGGGTCGAGGCCTGGAGGGCGGAGGCCGCAAGCTCCAGCTGGAAGAGCCGCCTCTCCACCGCCTTCTCCTTCAGCAGAGGATGCTGGATGTAGGAGGTCATACGCCTCCCTTCACGTCATGATCTCATAAAAGTCCTTGTGAGGGTTTATCAGGAGCCCCTCGGCGATCTCCTCCGCCGTCCTCCGGGGGTTGGGGGAGCTGAGGGCCAGCTTCCAGACGACGGACCTCTCCACCCCCCTCACCATCTCGAAGCCGAGCCGGTCCCGGAGCCTCTTCAGGGCGGAGACCGCCTCGCCGTCCTCGATGTGTAGCCCCACCCTGACGGGGACGTACCCCCCCTCGAAGGTTACGGCGCCGACGGAGGCCCGATAGCTCTCCTTGTTCTCGTTGACGAGATCCCTGGCCAGCCGCCGCGCAAGGTCCATCGGGTCATCGACTCCGTCGTCGACCTCGATCGACCAGAGCCTCTCCCGGCGGAGGTCCGTAAGAACGCCCTCGTAGCCCATCCTCCGGCGGAGGGTGTTTTTGACGGTGGCGGCCTCGGCGTCGGGGATCTTCAGCCAGACCCTGAGGTTTATCTTCATCTCCTCACCTCTATGTACCGCTTCATCGACTCGAATATCCTCCTCCCGGGTCCGGGGGCCTCCATATCCCCGACGCTCTTCGCCGGATCGGCCGGCGGGAGCTGCCAGGCGAAGGACGACCTCTCGGGGTGGGGCATCATCCCCAGGACGTTCCCCTCGGGGTTGCAGATCCCAGCGACGTTCTCGAGGCTCCCATTGATGTTGACGGGATACTCGGGGTCCACCTCCCCCGCCTCATTGCAGTACCGGAATACCACCTGGTGGTCCTCGTTCAGCCTCGCCATCAGGTCCGGGTCGACGGTGACGAGGTTCCCCTCGGCGTGGGCGAGGGGCATCCGGACGAGCTCCCCCACCTCCAGGAGGAAGCTCCCGCTGCACCTCTTCGGCGGCGCCTCGTGCCGCAGCGTCGTCCAGGCGCAGTAGAATCCGCGCCTCACGATCTCCCCCTTCGAGACCATCACGTTAGAGGCTAGGGCGGCGTCTATGCCTCCGAGGCCCGGAAGGAGCCCCGCCTCCACCAGGATCTGAAAGCCGTTGCATATCCCGATGATCGGCTTGCCCCTCTCCGCCTCCTCCCGGAGGGCGTCCATCACCGGCTCCTTCGAGGCGATAGCCCCGGCCCGGAGCCTGTCCTGATAGGAGAATCCTCCAGGGATAATGTACCCGTCGAAGCCGGATAGCTCCTCTGCCGGCCTGTTCCACCGGAAGATCTCCCCGGAAAGGCCAGCGCTCTTCGCGGCTACGAGGGTCTCGTGCTCGCAGTTCGTCCCCGGGAACTGGACGACGGCTATCTTCATCTCATCGCCTCCCCGAGGCCTCCGGTCCAGGCCTTCTTCGCCTCCATCAGGTCCATCCTGACCACGGTCTTCCCCCGGTGGGTCATGACCAGCTCCGGCGAGTCGGTCACCTTCCCGAGGCGGATGATCTCAAGGCCGCATCCCTTCAGAATCCGCTCCAGATCCTCCTCGGACCCGGCCTTGCATTCCAAAAGGAAGCCCGAGGACTCGCTGAATACGAGCCGGTCGGCGGGGAGGTCCGATCCGGCGGCGTCGAGGTCCAGATCGATGCCCAGGTCTCCCCTCCCCACCAGGGCCATCTCGGCGGCGGTGGCCGCAAGGCCGCCGTTGGATATGTCGTGGGCGGCGACGACGGTTTTTTCGGCTATCGAGTCGATGACGGCGTAGATCATGCTCCTCTCCAGGTCGAACCTGACCACCGGCACATTCCTGCCCGCAGCTCCCCAGACCGTCCGATAGTACTCGGACCCCCCCAGCTCGTCGAACCGGGGCCCGAGAAGGTAGATCGAGTCACCGGCCCTCTTCAGGTCCATGGTGACGGCGTCCCTGACGTCGTCGATGAGGCCGACGCAGGCGATGATCGGCGAGGGGTCGACCGTCCCCTCGGGGGACTCGTTGTAGAAGCTGACGTTCCCGGAGACGATAGGGACGGGGGTATCCTCGTACCCCTTCAGCCAGAGGGCCTTCGCGGCGTCGGCGAGGCCCCGGACGCACTCCCTGAACTCCCAGAAGGCCTCGGGCTTCTCGGGGTTTCCGAAGTTGAGGCAGTCGGTGAGGGTGGCGGGGGTGGCGCCGATGGCGGCGACGTTCCTCATCGCCTCGGCGACGGCCGTCGCCCCCGCCCAGTAGGGGCTGATCCTCCCGTAAAAGGGGTTTGCGTCCACCGATAGGGCGATCCCGAACTTCTTGCCCCGGACGGGGGCTATGAGGCCGGCGTCCGCCTCCCCGGGCCTGATCACCGAGTTCCCCTGGACCTCGGTGTCGTAGTACCGATAGATGTGCTCCCTGGAGGAGACGTTCGGCGATGCCAGGACCTTCAGGAGGGCGTCGGTCAGGTCCTCAGGAGGGGCGACCTCCGGCTCCTCGAAGCTCGTCATCCGGGGCCGCTCCTCCCTCTGGTAGCGGATCCCCCCCGTAAGGTGCTGGATCGGGACATCGCAGGTCACCTCGCCCCGGTAACGGGTGATGTACCTGCCGTTCGTCGTCACCTTCCCGACGACGGAGGCCCTCGCCCCCTCGTAGACGTTCGGGAGGTCCCAGTTCTCGTTGTAGATCTTGAGGGCCCGCTCCGTCAGCTCCGGCGGGCAGATGAGCATGAACCTCTCCTGGGTCTCGGCGCAGGCGACGACCTCGGGGGGAAGGTCGTCGCTCACCTTGTGGAGCAGGTCCAGGTCGAGGTCCATCCCGTACCCGGCGCTCGCCCCCATCTCCGAGGAGGCGCAGGTGAACCCGCCGCCCCCCAGGTCCTTGAAGCCGATGGTGATCCCCTCCTCCCGGGTCAGCTTGAACAAGGCCTCGTTCGCCTTGAAGAGGACGTTCTTGAGGAAGGGGTCGGGGATCTGGATCGCCCCCCGGTTCGCCTCCTCGTCCTCCTCCCGCAGCTCCTCGGAGGCGAAGGTGACGCCGCCAAAGCCGCTGGAGTCGGTGGGCTTTCCGACGACGATGACGTCGTAGCCTTTCTCTCCCGCGCCCGCAGGGGCCCGGCTCTTGATGATCTCGCCCCGTCGCACTACCCCGATGGCGACGACGTTGACGAGACAGTTGGTGTCGAAGCTGTCATCGAAGACGACGTCTCCGGCCATGATGGGGACCCCCAGGGCGTTTCCGTACTGCCAGATCCCGTCGACGACCCCCTCGGCGACCCAGCGGACGTGGTTTTTATCCTCGCCGAAGGGGTCGCCGAACCGGAGGGGGTCGGCAGTGGCGACGACTTTGGCGCCCATGCAGTTGACGTCTCTCACTATGCCGCCGATCCCGGTGGCGGCGCCTTCGTTGGGCAGGATCTGGCTCGGGTGGTTGTGGCTCTCGTGGGCGATGACGACGCACCACTCGTCGTCGATGGCCACGATCCCGGCGTCCTCTTCCGGACCCTGGACGACGTTGGGGCCGGAGGTGCAGAGGAACTCGTTCAGGGTGGCGCGGCTGCTCTTGTAGGAGCAGTGCTCGCTCCACATGGTATCGTAGTTGAAGAGCTCCGGGATGGTGGGGTCCCTCCCCAGCGCCTCGGCGACGGAGCGCGCCTCTGGAACCGATAGGCCCAGGCCGGCGCTCCGGAGGCTGGCCTCGACCTCCTGGTCTTCAAGACCGATTATTTTCAACGATGGACACCTCGTTCTATGGGATACCATCCCCGAAGGCCGTTATGTATCTATCGATCCGGGATGATCGCCCCCCGGGGGGACTGGAGGCGTCTATGGCCTCGGATCAGAATCTTCGAGGCCGGCGACCGGCGTGGACCTCCGGCGACCTCCCCCCCTCCCCTTCGCCCCCCAAAAAGACCTCCCGGGGGGAAGAAGGGAGATACGGCGGCAAAACCTTTAAAACTGGAGACGCTATATCCGGTCATGGCCGTGGTGGTGATCTGCGACGACTCGGAGATCGAGGTCTCCGAGGGGGAGAGGTGCGCGATCTGCGGTCGCCTGCTGGAGGAGTACGACGAGGTGACGGGGACGGGCGTCCTCGGATACTACCACTGGACCTGCGTCACTCACTTCGAATAGGGCGGGGGTAACCAAGCCAGGTCAACGGTGATAGACTCAAGATCTATTCTCGCAGGAGTTCAAGGGTTCGAATCCCTTCCCCCGCACTTTTTTAACTCGCGATCCTCGAGGGGTTGCTGCCTACGGCCATGGGATCGGGGCTGATAAGCCCCTTCGATAAGGCCATCATATCTCAAAGATCCTGGAGGTTGAGCCAAAAACTTTAACATATATCTCGCCTTCATAAGAGGCTATGGAAATCCAGCTTCATGGATCGGCTGCCATTCTGACGGCCTTCCTCCTCCTGCTATCATCGGCAGTCTATTTCATCTCCATCTACAATAGGCTTCAGAGGCTCCGCCACGGTGCTGAGGCGACCCTATCGCAGATGAGAGTGGCCATGAAAAAGCGGCTGGATATGATCGAGCAGCTCGTCGATTCCGTCAAGAGCTACGCACGATTCGAGCGGGAGGTCCTGGAGAGGATCTCCGGGATGAGATCCCGGGTGGCGAGTGCAGATCCTATTGAGCTTACGAGGATCGAGGGAGAGAG
Source organism: Methanothrix harundinacea 6Ac (assembly GCF_000235565.1). Lineage (NCBI taxonomy): Archaea > Methanobacteriati > Methanobacteriota > Methanomicrobia > Methanotrichales > Methanotrichaceae > Methanothrix > Methanothrix harundinacea. Next base: position 1,689,129 of record NC_017527.1, on the reverse strand, counting down.
CAAGGGGGTCTTCGGGAACCTGGTGGCGGTTGCCGAGGGCTATCCCCAGCTGAGGACCTCCGAGACGGTGATGATGACCATGGACGCCATAAAAGGCGTGGAAGATGAGATCTCACGCCACAGGTACACCTACAATAACATAGTCCAGAACTTCAATACGATCCTGGATTCATTCCCCTCAAAGTATGTGACGTATTTGGTGAAATTCGGAAGGATGGACTACCTCAACTTCGAGGAGGACGAGCTGAGGCGGCTGGGCTACCTCACCACCGAGGAAGAGGGTCCTAAGAGGCCGGAGGTGGGCTGGGATTGAGGGAAGAGAGGCAAATTCTGGCCCTGATCTCATCGGTCTTTATAATTGGGATCGTCGGCCTATTTTTCACCGGCTGCTTTGGAGATGGCATCCTGGATCTCGATTCAAAGCCATCGAAGCCATCCGTTTCGATTGGAGGAGAGATCTATGTAGAGGAGTATAGAGCAGATCTGTACCTTAATGGCACTCTGATGGAGAAGTACCTCTACCAGATCCGGAGATCGGGCCAATACAGGATGCTTTACCGGCCTTGGAAGGTCCCGCTCACCCAGGAGCAGATCAACAGGTCTCGCGTGGAACTTCTGGCAATAGACCCCCCTCCTGGAACCATCGCCTACATCAAAGACTTTAAGGGCCATGTCGAGATACTGAATGGAAATTATGACGCCGCCTCTGAGATCCAATCTCTCGCATTCCAGAACGAGGCGGGTTGCTACCGGCCGGAAAGGTTCTCGGCAGGGAGCTATGAGATAAGTTACCTCTTCAAGATCCGGCCGCCTCTGGAATATGACGAAGAATACGCTCATCTTAACCTGAAGCTGGCCGACGAGCACATCCCATACAAAGCGGTTACAATAGCCATTCACGACCCCGACGGCCTCGTCCGTCGAATATTCCCTCATACACCCATGGAGACGAGGCAAGAGGGGGAGGTCTGGCTACTGACTGGAAGCAGCAAAGAAGATGAACTCTTAGAGGTGGAGATCCTCTTTTCGCCGGAAGTCCTGAATATGATGGAGGGCTTTCCAAGATTCGTCGCCGATATCGAGGATAAAACCGTATCTGCAAACGTGAAAAGCTCAGGCAATTTTTTCATGATGCTGGACCGGCTATTGGCAATCTTCATCATCATCCTGCCCGCGATCCTTTACCTGGTCTACCGCCGATGGGGCAGGGAAGAGTTCGTCGTCGTCCCCGAGACCCTCAGCTATCTCCCCCAGAAGAGGAAGCCCTGGGTGGTGAACCTGGTCTTCAACGGAGATGTCTTCGAGGCCGATACAAACGGCTTTTATGCTACGCTTTTGGATCTTTATCTTAGAAATGTCATCGAAATAGAAAGAACTCAGGGCACCGAAGAGGAGGGGCTTAAGATAAGAATATCGAAAGATCATAAGGAAGAATGTGACAAATATGAGAAGCAGGTGCTGGATTTCCTCAAAAGACACTCCAGAGACGGCATCTTCAACACGATCTTATTCGAGATACATATCGATAGATTGGTGAGGGAGGCCGAGATGGGCCGCACCAAGGAGCTGACCAGAGTTCATGAAGAGATGAAACGTCTGATGAACCTCGTTGATGAGGAGACCTCAAACGAATTCCTAAATAAATCACCCCTGACCCATCGAAGATTGATCAACTCTCCAAAAAAATGGATTCGATCTCTCAAAATTTCAGACCTAATAAACGCCACGCCATTCATTATATTTTTTGTAATTTTTATTCTGTTTATAAGATTTTTGTTTGGCGTCCTCTGGTCGCCCATCCTCTTCAAGGGGTTGATCATCTTTATGCAGATGATCCCGGTTTTCATCGCCCCATCGGCCCTCTTTGGGAGGTGGAAGGGGGGATACTACCGGGAGAAGCTGGAGTGGGATTCCTTTAAAAGTCACCTATCCGACTTTGCTACCATCCAGAAGTACGCCCCCGAGGATCTGGAGATCTGGAAAGAATGGCTCGTTTATGGCACCGCCCTGGGGATCGGGGATAAGGTAGCCGAGGCGATGGAAAAGCTCAACGTAATCATCCCCGAGGTTCACGTGGCAAGCGAGATGAACTGGTACTTTGGTGATCTCTACCCCAGGACATATCCACCGGTGGTCACGGCCTCTGATAGCGGATTCAGCGGTGGAGGATTCAGCGATGGAGGCGGATTCGGTGGAGGGGGCGGATTTGGAGGTGGGGGCGGTGGGGCCAGGTAACTCGACGGGCCAGCCCCGCCGCCGATCCGCCACATACTTGATGGAAGGGCTTTTCGGTACGGGACCGAATTTGCCGAAGAAATCTCGGTCCAACTCCTCCGTATTGACGGATAGGCGGCGTAGAAGGGTTCGTGAAGTCAAACCGAGGAGGCCCTCGGGGAGATCCTGGAGGTGGAAGAGCATCTGAAGATGGCCAATCGTCTCCGGTGAAGGCAAGAGGCCATAGATCCTACTTTATAAATAAATTGAATCCAAATCTAAAAAGAGATCCCCGGGAACCGGGGACGGCATCGACCACCTCCAGGCTCCAAGGTGGGGAAGCCGGCAACTCCCCCCAAGCTCAGGCGTCCAACCGCAAACTAAAATATCTATGATGCTCATACAACGATTTTACGAGCTTCGCGCCCTCTCTGGGCGAAGGATGGTCAGATGAAGATCAAGATCGAGATCGAAGATAAGGGCTTGAGGTCCACTCACGAATTTGAGGGGGCCATCCTTCGAGAGAAGATCATCGATTTTTTGGACGCCGCCGGCGTCTTTCTTGAGGCCCCGGATGATCTCCCAGCGGATGCCCTGCCGAGATCTGCCGATGGCCGTACCCTGCGCGACAGGCTGGAGGTCTTCGTCAGGGATGAGTTCCCAAACTCTTGGTTCTCGTCGAACGATCTCAAAGACCGATATGAGATCATCGTCGACGACATAAAGCTCAGCACGGTATCCACATACCTTTCGAGGATGTATCAAGATGGGGTCCTCGAGCGGCGCGGAAACAGAAACCAGAGACAGTACCGGCTGATCACCGAAGAGGCCGCCTCAGGGGTCGAGTATCCGGGAACCGCATTCAAGGCCTCTCCTTGGAAGGCGGTGAGCCGGAGGTAGAGCCGTCCAGACTCCGGCATCGGCGGCCGCTATCCTGGTCCAATGTCGGGGCATCTGAACCTGCAGTCCTTCCGCGGAGAGCCTTTCGCGTCCATCCCCTCGCCTCAAGACGCCCTCTAAAAGGGTCCAAGGGCTACCGTGACTCGATCAGGCACCCATCAAGGCTCTATCCATCCGACCTCAATCCCCTCGTCCAGCTCTATGACTGCCGCATATCCCCGGCGCATCTCTCCGACGTTGACGACTCGGGTGGGGCCGATCTCTCCGTATCCCCGGTCCTCGTGGATGTGGCCGCATATCAGAAGGTCGGGGTGGCGCTCTTCGACGAAGCGGCGGAGGCCAAAAGACCCGGTCCTCTCGCCGCTGTAGATGAGGTCCCTGGAGCCCCTCGGCGGCTGGTGGGTGAGGACGATCTTGCGGCGACAATCGGATATATCCCCATAGAGGCGGGTGAGCGATCGATAGATGTCGTCGTCGGTGTGGTAGTATCGAGCCGGGCTCTGGAGCCGCATGGGATCGCGGATCACCATGCCGCCAAACCCGATGAACCCGCAGTCTCCGTGCCGATGAGAGCGGCGATGGACGATCCTCAGCCCGGCGGCCTTCCACACCGAGGGAGCAGTCTCCTTGGGGTCCATGTTCCCAGGCACGATCAGGACAGGGGGGCCAAGCCCAGCCAGGGCTTCAGCCACCCGCCTCGCCTCGTCGCCCCGATCCAGGTTGTGGAGGTCTCCGCAGAAGGCGATCAGATCGGCTTCTACGCCCCGGAGAGCAGATAACTCTTCAGAACGCCCGTGAAGATCGGCCATGGCGAGAATTCTCATCTGACCAGCACCCAATTTATATATAATGGATTCAATGACAGAGGATACCGATCTCTTATTCAGATCAAATCCTTGTCCACCTCAGAAACCTCATCACCTCAACGGTAAGAACTTGCCGAGGCTCTTATCGCCCCCCCATGAGGCCCATCCAGAACCCAGGGGTCGAACGAATAGTAGGGGTAAAGGAAGCTCAAGCTCGATAATGCGACGGGATGATCGCTCTGGTTGAGGGTCAACTCTGACCCCAACGAGGACCCCAGCCACCCTATGCCAGCATAATCGAGTTCATCTTCTTCGCCTCCCATCCCCGGCTCCAGGGTGCCATTGACCACATTCATCCATCGGGGCGTCCCACCCCAGGTCCAGAGGCCGCCCTCATCGCCTCTGGTGCTGAATCTCTCCTGGAGAGGGATGGTCTTGAGCCATGAGGCTCCATAATCTCCACCAACATTCACCGCCTCCCCTCCGCAGGAGGAAGGGCTGGTCGTCATAAGAACCAGAAGGGATAAAACGGCGACCATTCTCATGAAGAAACCCCACTATGCCTTTGATAAGCACTCTCTCCGTTTCGATAAAAGCCTTTCTAGATCCACCGCCGAAGGTCTGGATTTAGATCTGAGAAGGAAGATCGGCGCTGACCTCCTCGGCTACCCTGGTCGGAAACCGGATAAGGCCAGAGCCACCCCACCCTGGTGCCGACGAGAAGGATGGTGATGGCGGAGGGGTCAGGGACCAGAGCAGCCCTCTCCCCTCGCCACCGCCTCCATCATCTCCTCCAGGACCTCGGAGAGGGCCTTCATATCGGCATCCAGGAACGGGTAATGACACCACCACCATTCTCCGGATCGCCATAGATAGAGATGGTCAGGACCAAAGGCCTTGATCATCTCTCTTTTGAGGCTTTCCCATCCCTCTGATACCATCGCCTCAGCGCCCTTATCGCCCCTGTCCCGACGATAGGCGATGCACTGAAACGGAAGGTCGAACCACTCCGACCCCCGGGGGGAGGGTCTCCGCCCCCGCTCTTCGAAGGGGATACTATCGCCGATCACCGCCCCCAGCTCGAAGAGGTCGCCGAGAATCAGCAACTTCCGAACCTTCTCCTCCGAATCATAAAAATCAAAGAGTATCGCCCCAACTCCCGCCGGAAATCCGTCACTATGGCAATATATGGATAAAATACTCCCGTCCTCGTTCTGAACCCCTATCCTGCATTCGGTGGACATGATGGACCCACGCCTTCAAGCTCCTCCACTCTCAGACCTGAACAATGACCGCATCTACCCCAACTCTTGCGGCAGACGCCATCCTCTTCAAGAGACTCCGACAAAGAGCTCATCCTTTCGCCCCTTGAAATGGATAATATCTCCACCACCCGCAAAATATGTTTCGGTCCTGCCCCTCGGCTATGAACGCGGGAGGGGTGAGACCCCTTACCGCTTCCCTGATCGAGGGGTTCGAAGATCGGACGCCAGGGATCGCCGGATTTGGACGTGGGCCGAATGGCGCCATCGGATCCGACGAACCAGAAGTTATAAATATCTATAACGATTAAATAGCATCTTTGCCGCATTTCGCGCTGTAAGAACGATGACGAGCATACCGGCAAAGCTCTTCAGGCGAGACCTGAGAGGTGCTGTCTATTGAGGCAGCATCCGGAAAGCGATGGAGCGGCTGGGAACCGAAAAGGTCGGATATATGCACGCCGTAGCAGGCGTAGTATATGCCAAAAGCCCAGCCTGTCCCGAGAGTCCTCGCCGAGGGCGAGATGCGGCACAAAGCTCTTGATTCCCTCCCATTAACGCTGGAAAGGAAGGCAGGATCTATTGCCTTCTGACCCGACTCTTCCTCGGCCTCCGGAGGGAAGGAGCCGCCAGAGATCTCACCCCGTCGTTGCCGGTGCTGGTCCGCCTCCGACCCGGCTCCGCCACCTTCCGGAAACTGCCCTCATCCTCGGAGTCGCTCACCCTCTGGTCTCCCAAACCCCCATGACGGGATGCCTCCCTCCGGCGTGATCTCTCCAGGAGAGGATAGGGGGGCTGGAAATTAAATAATAATACGATAACCGAAATTATTATTAATCTATCGATGGTTTAGAGTGGACGGATGTCACCAGGTACGCCGGCAGACGCCTCGGAGCTGAGGGATGAGTACTCCCGGTTCGTCGGGAGGAAGGTCCTCTTCATCCTCGCTTCGGTGGCCGGGATCGTGGTCCTGGCCGGGGTCGCCGCCACCCTCGGCTCCGCCAAGATCACCCCGGTCGAGGTCTACACCGCCATCCTGGCCCGGTTCTTCCCCGACACGTTCCAGACGACGAGCTTCATCGAGACGATCGTATGGCAGCTGCGGCTCCACCGGGTGCTGATGGCCATCTTCGCCGGGATGGGGCTAGCCGTCGCCGGGGCTGCGATGCAGGGGATCTTAAAAAACCCCCTGGCTAGCCCCTTCACCCTCGGGATAGCATCCGCCGCCAGCTTCGGGGCGTCCCTCGCCATCATCCTCGGGGCCGGGTTTGCCAGCGGTCAGTGGCTTATTGTCGGAAACGCGTTCATATTCACGATGCTGGCATCGATGACCGTCTACGGCCTTGCCAGGTACAAGGGGATCACCCCGGAGACGATGATCCTCGCCGGGATCGCCATCATGTACCTATTCAGTGCCATGACATCCTTCCTGCAGTACATCGGAAAGTCCGAGCAGGTCCACGAGGTGGTATTCTGGATGATGGGAAGCCTCGGCCGGTCATCCTGGGATAAGGTGGCGATAATTGCCATGGTGACCGTCGTCTGCACCGTCGCCCTCGTATACTTCGCCTGGGACATCAACGCCATGGGGGCCGGGGACGAGACGGCCAAGAGCCTCGGGGTGAACGTCGAGTTCGTACGGGTATTATGCATGATGCTGGCATCCCTCATCACGGCGAGCGTCATATGTTTCACCGGGACGATCGGGTTCATAGGACTCGTCGCGCCCCACATCACAAGGATGGTCGTCGGGGGGGACCATCGGTTCCTTCTACCGGCCTCGGCCCTCGTCGGCGCCCTCATACTCCTGGCCGCCGACACCGTCGCCAGGACCGTCCTCGCGCCGGTGATCCTGCCGGTGGGGATCATGACATCCTTCCTCGGCGTTCCGTTCTTCATTTACCTGTTCTTGAGAAGGAGGAAGGAGTATTGGTGAAGATCACCATCAAAAACCTCAGCTTCTCCTACGGCAGCAGGAGGATCCTGGATGATCTGAACCTCGTCGTCGGAGACTCCGAGGTCCTGAGCCTAGTCGGACCCAACGGATCGGGGAAGACGACCCTCATCAAGTGCATCGACCGGATCCTGAAGCCAAAAGGGACGATCATCCTGGACGGCGGCCGCAACCTCCAGAGCTTGAGCCGCCAGGAGGTGGCAAGGTTCATAGGGTACGTACCCCAGTCGACGACCAGCTCCCTCACCACCACCGTATTCGACACCATCCTCATGGGAAGAAGACCAAGGATGGGGTGGAGGGTCGCCGAAGAGGATATCGACCGGGTAGTCGAGGTGATGAGGCTCCTCCACGTCGAGGAGTTCGCCCTCAAGGACTTCTCCGAGCTGTCAGGAGGCCAGAAGCAGCGTGTCCTGATCGCCCGGGCCCTGGCCCAGGAGCCCGAGGTCCTACTTCTGGACGAGCCGACATCCAACCTCGACGTCAAGCACCAGCTCGAGGCCATGGATACGGTCAGGTCCATTGTCAAGAAGACCGGCATATCCGCGGTGATGGCCATCCACGACCTGAACCTCGCAGCCCGGTACTCCGACTCCCTCGTGATGCTGAAGGAGGGGAGGATTTACGCCGTCGGGGACCCCATCTCCCTCCTGACCAAAGAGAACATCAGGACCATCTTCGGAGTCGAGGCGGTCGTCATGAAGGACCTAGATCGCCCTTACGTCGTACCGATCAGGTCCCTGAACGGAGGCGGACCGTCGGATTGAAAGCCGGGATCCGAAATCTGAGCCTTTCGTCTCGCCGCTCTATCTACTGGGGGGATGAATCGAAGAGAGAGGAAGGCTTTGACGGAGGGGGGACTTTGACAGGTCCCGAAGATATCGACGGAGACGGGGGCGTCTTCCGAGCCCGAGATACCCCACCCAGATCTGCCTCAAACCCTGAGAGCGAGGCGGGCCAGGACCGGGAGGTGATCGGATCCGGCGTCCTCTCCCAGCCACGCCCCCAGGGCCTGAATATCGGAGGTGTGCCAGATGTAATCCACCCTGACGAGAGGGAGGAGGGGCAAGCCCATAAGGATCCGGTTCACCGCCTCAAGCCGCCTCCACCGCCCCAGGCGGACGGGGAGGGTGGAGCCCCGCCCCCTCCCGGCAGCGGCGAAAGCATCGAGGAGCCCCGCTCCCCTGAGCTGGCAGCAGGTCTTCTGCCAGCTCGCCGCATTTAAGTCCCCCAGGATCACCGAGGGGGGGGCAGAGGTGGCAGCCTCGATCACTCTCCGGATCCGGGCTTCCGTCCTCCCCCCGAACCCCATCCCCGAAAAGCTGATGGGGGGCGGGGGGTGGGCTACGATGATGGTGACCTTCCTTCCCTCCAGGTCGAGGGTACAGATCAGATCGGCGGTGGGAGGAAGGGAGATCACCTCCGCCGAGGTCGCAGGATAGCGGCTGAGGAGGCCCATCCCCTCGAACCCCGCCGGCAAGAGGATTTGGTAAGGGTACTCTTCGGAAAGGGACCCCTCGAGGGCCCGAGATTGCGATTGATCCAGCTCCTGAAGGCCTATAACCCCGGCTCCGGAGGATCGGAGGGCCGATGCCAGGCGATCAGGCCTGGCGAGGCCGTTTCCCACGTTGTAGGTCATCACTGTGAACTCGGGGCCCCGACCAACAGAGGTGCTGGGCTTCCGTCCTCCGCCGCCCCTCGTCACCATCCCCCTCCCGGTAGCCCCAACCCTCCGAAAGCCGTGATCAGATCATCTCCCGCTCTGCGGTAGACCCAGTCTCTGCCGCCCAAAGGATACATGCCTATCGGATGCCGACGGCGAAGCGCTCCAGGTGGAGCCGTCGGTAGCGGTCGTAGAGGGTGATGTTCAGGGTCAAGAGGAGGACCATGAAGAGGGCGTTATCGAGGTTGATCGACCCGTTGATGCTCGGGAGGAGGAAGGCCGCCCCCGCCACTAGCCCCAGGTTCATCGCGGATATCACGAGAAACTCCGCCATGATCGAGCTCCACTCCGTCCCGCGGCGGGCCAGCCCCTGGCTCACCGCCGTATTTATGACTATGATGGCGGTCACTCCCGCAGCTATGGCGAGGTTAGTCGCCCTCACGTCGGGAAGGATCTGGGCGAAGGTGATGCTCAAAAGGGAGATCAGGATGATCTTCTCGATGAGAGCCCCGTTGATCAGCCGGTCTTGAGGCAGATTCTTTCCGGGGGCATCTCCAGCGGTCGGGGCGGTTTTGGGGTCATCGAGGATCGAAGGCCTCTCGACTGCCCGGGGCACCCCCCGCAAAAGCCACCATAACCCCATGACGATCCCCGCCCCCCAGCCGACGAGGACCAGGAGCGCCAGGGGGTTGGACCTGATCCAGTCGAGGGTGTTCATATCGAGGATGTGGATCCAGAACTCCTGGGGGAGCTTTATGACGATCAGGATGAAGGCCGCAGCTCCTATGAGCTCCCATTCAGTCAGACGGTTCGGATCGCGCCGGAGACGGGTCGCCTCGTAGAAGATGAAGAAGTACTCGAAGACGTTGGCGAATATCAAGAGCAAGGGGCGGTAGAGCGTCAGCCCGAAGAGCGCCACCCCCGCCAGCCGGTGGTAGAAGAGGATCCGGCCGAGCTTGAAGGCGAAGAGGTTCGGCCAGTTCCGAAGGGTCGAGATGTAAGCGATCGTCAGGTAGTATATGTCCAGGGACTTGTCGTAGCCCTGGTAGCCCTCGAGGGGGAGGTTTGTGAAGAGCTGGAAGACCAACTGGTCGACGGCATCGACGATCATGCAGCCGAGGATCCCGATAAGGGGATACCTGGGGATGGCGAGGGGGAGAAGAAACCGGACGGAGACGACGATCCAGAATATCAGCTGATCGGAGACCTCTGCCATGATGAGCCCTTCTCTCCCGGGATCCCCCCCAGCGGGACCCCAAGGCACCTTCGGTTTCCCGAACCCGGTCGGTGCCCCCTCGCCTTTTATCCCCGACCGCCAAAAGCCCGCCGATATGGGGCCTCAAAGAAGGCCCATCAGAGGGCTTGCATTCTGGTCAGGCCCTGGTCCGGATGGATCCGGAGATAAATAAGTCTGCCGATGGAGGGGGCGGAGAAAATGCTTAGGATAATATATATTAATAAGGCCGAAACCTGTATATAAGGAAAAAACTTGAAAGTATGGCATGGAAGAGGATCCCAGCGACCAGCCCGAAAAAGGTTTCAAGAAGGAGGAGTCCAGGGGCGATGGTGGCCCTTCGATCTCTGAATTGAAGGATGAAGTGAATATGAGGGAAGCCGCGGAAGAGCGTCTGACGAAGCTAGGAATGCTTTTAGAGATAGCAGAGTCGAGGGGCTTAGACGTCAAAAGTGCTAAAGAATTTTATAATAGCTCTCGGGAGAGCCTTTACCGGGATAAGAATGCCCTAGAGTCGATGAAGATCTCAGATCGGTCCAACTCCGAGCTGACCGCGGCCCTCAATCAAGAGAAATATGGCCTCCTGAGCTTTCCGAAATGGACCTACATATCATTCTTTATGGCTAAGTACGGCCTGTTTTCCCTATCTTATGGGATGATCGCAGCAGTTTTCTTCGGCTACATACTATTATATAGTAATATGAATAAATATATCCTGGAGACGGTCCCCCTCTGGGCTCCCGCCATCTCAGGGCTGGGAGCATCGGCCCAGATCATGGTCGGAACCGTGGACGATATCAAGGCGACCGGCGTCGTCCAGAATTATAAGCGGGTCTGGTATACCGCTCTCCCCTTCTTGGCGGCGATATTCGGCTTCATCGCCTACATCCTGACAGACCTGGGAGAGGTGGTCGTGGCGGGTGATGGCGTATCTTTAACCGCCTCGAATATAACCGGAAACCTGACCCTCTTCGGGCTGGAGCAACCCCTTCTATACAATACGACTTTGACGGCCACTGGAGCCGCCAATCTCACAGCCCAGAAGGTAGAGAGCTTCGAGGCGGCAGTGGGCGACAATATGAGGATGGCGGTCTGCTTCATCGTAGGATATGCCACAAACGCCTTCATCGATAAGCTGATGAAGCTCTCAAAGAACATCTGAGAGATCTCAGGACCATCATCTCAGAGCCGGCGGATCAGGGGGCGGGTCCGGGGCCCGGAATCCCCCGACCCCCACCCGATTCCGCCTCCCGTCTCCAGAGATGCCGCAGGCGGTAGATCCATCCGATCCGGTGCCCAAAAATTCCGGATTTAACTGTCCCATCTGCTTTTGATTTCGACGGTTTAATGAGCCTTGCCGGCCGGGAAGAGCTGAACAATCGAAACATTTAACTTGTTAAAAGGGTTGGTATTATCGGGGTGATTTTTATGGATGCTGAAGGGCTGTGGTTCTCTAAAATCGAGCGAGAATACTCTGCAGATTTGGGAGAGTTCCGATGGACGGAGGAGCAGAGGACGTGGGACTGGAGGGACCTCACCACGGTGGAGCTGGTCAGGACCAAGGACGGGAAGAAGAAGCTGATACTGAGAAGGAGGGGAGAGGTCCAGACCAGATACGGTCGGCCCGACAAGATCGACTCCGACGGGGGACCCTTCGATGCAACTCTTAGGTACATGCTGGGGATCGATATCGATAAGGGGATAGGCAAGATCGAGACTGACTACTACACCGCCAAGGTCCGAGATCACGTCAAAGATCGATGGATAATGATCGGCCCGAAGATGAGATGGTCCTTCCAGATCGGGGAGGACGCCTGGATTTGGCAGTGGGCGGAGGAGGGGCCTGGATCATCGGGCGGCCACCAGAAGGCCCCGATAGGAGAGGTCTATAAATATATAAAGGATATTTTAGAAGCAGGCGAGCTGGTGTACACCAACAAATTCAACCTCAATGTAGGGCAGAATGATGAATGCTCTCCTGTCATATATCAGCCGGCGGTGGACGGTATGAAGAACTTCATCCGGGAGATCCACTGCTTTAAGAGGCCCCCGACGGAGGAGGGGATGGAGATGGAGGTGACCCTGGTCTTCAATAACGAGGAGCTGAGGAAGCATAGGGTCCTCAATAAGATCTACGAACGGGTAAGGCTCGCCAAATACGGCCGCCTGAAGGACATCGAGAGCTTCGTCATCATGGCGGACTCCCCTGATGAGAAAGCGAGCGGTCTCCGATTCACCAAGATCTACAGCGGCCACCACAACCTGGAAGAGGACACGATCCACGGCGACCCCGAACCGGATCTTCCCCCACACCGGGTTAGATACTACGCCGACGAGTACAGACACCCCATAATCTTCGTCAACACCTCCAACCACGCCATGGCCGAGCACGATACAAACCCGGACCTCTGGAAGTGGGAGTACGTCCCCTGGGTCGAAGATAGGCCTTTTGTCTCGGATAAGATGAGCCGAAAGGAGGTGGACAGACCTTACAGGAGCTCCCTGGAGAGGACCTTTGAGGGGCTCACCAGGAGGCTGATGAACCTATCCGGATGACGACGGCGGCACGGGGAGAGGGAGGGGCTTAGGATAAGGGGGGACGAGGTGGGCCCCCGACGATGCCGACCTCCTCGGAGGGGCTGGTTTTCCTCTCGACGCTGGAGGGCTGATACTCCCTCCCCAACACCCATGGACCGTTCTTTCGCCCGTCCTTTTCAGCTCCGGTGCCTCAGCCAGTCGTTCCAGGAGTAGAGGCTGGCGTCTCGCCCCTGGAGGGCCAGGGCGAACCAGACGATGGATGCCGTGCCACCATTTTTGGAGTAGACGGCTATGGGACGATCTGGATCTAGGGGGGCGAAGACCTCGGCGAGGGCGGCATCGTCCTTGATCCAGCTGCCGTCGATCACCCTGTTGAAGTCGATGTTCACAGCTCCATCGATGTGGCCTCCTCCGAACTGGTCAGGGGTCCTGGCGTCGACGACTACGAGCCCGCCGGAGGCGACGGATTCGTATTCTGCGAGGAGCTCGGGATGGGGAGAGGGGGAGTAGTTAGCGGCGGGCCTCGTTGCCACCGATCCGGCCGTGGGAAGCCCCGCCGCCGGGCCCCGGAGGATCTCGACCTTCTGGTGGCCCAGGTACTTCATGATCCAGTAGACGAAGGTGAAATCTCCGCAGGAGAAGCAGTCTCCGTAGAGGACGAGATCGTCCTCCTCGGTGACCCCCGCCCTCCCGAGGACCGCGGCCAGCTCCTCGACGGGCTTGAGGGAGCCGTCGGCCTGGATGAAGCCCTTTGATGGGAGGGATATCGATCCCTCGATGTAGGAGCCGCTTGAGGGCGGGCTGTTGCTGACGTAGGCGATGATGGGCCTCCGTTCAGCCCCGAGCCTCTCCCGGAGCTCCTCGGCGGTTATGAACGACGGCGACGGCTCGCCCTCCGATCCCTCTGCCGCCCCTTCATCGCCGGCCCCGGAGTCCTCCATCATCGGAGAAACGGACCCGTAAGACGACCCGCCGAGGGTCTCAGCCATCCACTCCTCGCCGCCCCAGGTGGCGTCACCTCCCCCGCGGCAGCTGGAGCATCCCGCCTCAGCGCCGCCGAGAAGAGCCATCAACACCAATAGAAGAGATCCGCACTTCAAATGATCCGTTCGCATCTTTTATACCCTCCAAGAGACCGGGCGGCCTTGGAACCGGGTTCGGCTCATGCCTCATCGCCCCTCCGCCACCAGCCCCGCCAGGTTGATCATCTCGATCACCGCCCCCTCCGAGAGGCGGTATCGGGACCACTTCCCCTCCTTCCTCTCCTTCACCAGCCCCGCCCTCTTAAGGATGGAGAGGTGGTGAGAGGTGGAAGACTGGGGCCTGTTGAGGGCGGTCATGATCTCGCAGACGCAGAGCTCCCCCTCCCTGAGGAGCTGGAGGATCGCAAGCCTGAAGGGGTCTGCCATCGCTCTGAAGACCTCGACCTCCGCCGCTATCCTGGCCTCGTCTATCTTCTCGGTGAGGGTCTGAAGCCTCTTGCTAGCGTTCTTAGCCTTACAGCGATCCCCCATCAGCCTCGCCAGCCGCTCAACGGAGGGATCCTGGGGTTCAACGATGTCGCTCATATCCATCGGCTCAACAGCATGAGCACCCGGAGGAGGAGACGAGCCGTTCCCCCTCCCGTCTCAAACATCCTTCGCAGATCTTCACCCCGCCCCTATCCCGATGCCTCGCTTTGAAGAGCGTCTCCGTTTCCCTGCCGCAGATATCGCACCTCATGTCCTCTCCGGGGCTTTCAGCTTTCATATCAAGCTAATTCGATATATAAGTATATCGATCCTCCTGGAGCTCCTTCCTTTCGCCGGTGGCGGTGATGGGTATGATGCCATTTATAAGCCAGATGGGAGGTTAAAACGGGGAAATGGGGGGCTTCAATTTGATTATTGAAGATAATATCGCAGAATTTCCAACAGCTTTATATATCAACATAGTCCACCGGGGGATCAATCCAGCCATGAGCGCCAATCGAGGCGAAAGAGAGATCCATGATCGTCGATACATCTGCCCAAGATTGCGGCTGGAGATAAAAGGTGTGAGAAGCGAAGTGGGGCAATAAACGATAATTGGAGTTGGTAGATATTTCGCATCCGCTCAGTTATAACCTTGCGGCCCTGGTGGCAGGGCTCGTCCTCGCCACCGGCCTCATCGGCACCGTCTCGGCAGCAGAGTACCTGGTGGGCCCCGACCCCGACGACTGGTGGACCGTCTACCCCGACCACCATCCGGGTGCTGGCTCTGAGGTCGACCACCCCTCATGGGTCCTCGAGCTCCTGGAAGATGGGCCGATCCTCATCCTGGACCACAGCACCAACTGCGAAGCCTGCATAAAGCAGGAGGAAGCCGCGAACGCCGTCCTGGAGGAGGTCGGTGAAGACGCCATAGCCTTCGAGAACCTGATTGCAGATCCGAACAACGAAAGAGCCAACGCCCTCTTTGAGATCTATGATCCCAACGCAGGGACGTGGTACATCCCCCTGACGGTCATAATCACCCTTGTAGAGGACGAGGAAGGTAACGTCGTCGTCGGCTGGCACAGTGGCGAGGGCGAGACGGGGGAGGACTGGCTCCTATCCTACGTCGAGGACGCAATACAATATCATGAGGAGAACGTCGGCGACTGGGACGCGTGATCGGATATAGAGTCTGATCACAAAAAAATAATTCTTTTACTACTTCGGGAGCGCGGAGGGTCACGAATACCCCGACCTTTAGGTCGGGGATTAAGTGAACCCTCGCCCAGTTTTCATATTTTCTTAAATTGATTAACACGGCTCCTACGGAAGCCGAAAGCAGAGTCACAATAATTTCTGAGGAGGTGATTTGGGCAAACGAAGACTCGACGATTACGGATTCCGTCAAACCGGGGCGCGCGGCCCGAAGCATACCCCGCCCTTTAGGGCGGGGTGGCCGCGCGCAGTTTGATTTTTAATCGACTGGGTTATTTATGTATCACCCAGTCGTTCCAGGTGTAGAGCTTAACGTCTCGCCCCTGGAGGGTCAGGGCGTACCAGATGATGGATGCCGTGCCACCGTTCTTGGAGTAGACGGCGACGGGCCGATCGGGATCGATGTCGGCGAAGATCTCGGCAAGAGCTGAGTCATCCTTGATCCAGCTGTCATCGATCACCCTGTTGAATTCGATGTTCAACGCTCCGTCGATGTGACCTTCTCCGAACTGGTCGGGGGTCCTCGCGTCGACGACCACAAACTGACCGGAGGCGACGGATTCGTAGTCTGCGAGAAGCTCGATATGAGGGTCGGGGTAGTATTTAACCGTATGTCTCGTCGCTACGGACCCGGCCGTGGGCAGCTCGGCCGTAGGACCCCGGAGGATCTCGACCTTCTGGTGGCCCAGGTACTTCATGATCCAGTAGACGAAGGTTAAATCGCCGCAGGAGAAGCAGTCCCCGTAGAGGACCACCTCGTCCTCCGCAGTGATCCCAGCCCATCCAAGAACCCCGGCCAGCTCATCCACGGACTTGAGGGAGCCGTCGGCCTGGATGAACCCCTTTGATGGGAGCGATATCGATCCCCCTATGTACGAGCCGCCCGAGGGCGGGCTGTTGCTGACATAGGCGATGACGGGCTTTGGCTCGATCCCGAGCTTTTCGCCCAGCTCCTCGGCAGATACGAATGAGAAGCCGATCTCTGCGTTTTCATCTCCTCCAGATTTTTCGGCAGGAATTACTTCGTCAACGGCTTCAGAAGCCGACCCATTCGACGGGAGTGGCTCAGGTGACGATCCGCCAGGGGTCGAATCTATCCAGTCGGATCCGCTCCAGGAGCTGCTTCTTCCAGCGCTGCAGCCGCATCCCGCCTCTGCACCGCCGATGAGGGCGGTTGCGATCAGTAGAACTGATCCATAGATCACTAGTTTTCTTAGCATTCGGTGTACACTCCTTGAAAATATCTATCTTTGAAATAAAGCGCCACGTTCACCAGACCTATCAGCACCGGAACCTCCACCAAGGGGCCTATCACCGCCGCGAAGGCCTCGCCTGAGTTGATCCCGAAGACGGCGACGGCCACGGCGATGGCCAGCTCGAAGTTATTGCTGGCGGCGGTGAAGGAGAGGGCGGCGGTGTTCTCGTATCCAACGCCCATCTTGTAGGAAATGTAGAAGGCGAGGATGAACATCAGAAGAAAATATATAATTAATGGTATCGCAACCCTTAACACGTCGATGGGGAGCTCGACGATGTACTCCCCTTTGAGGGAGAACATGACGACGATGGTGAAGAGGAGGGCGATCAGGGTCAGAGGAGAGATCTTGGGGATGAACCACTCCTCGTACCAGGACATCCCTCGCCTCCTGATCAGAACGAAACGGGTGATGATCCCCGCCAGGAAGGGTATCCCAAGATAGACAAAGACGCTCTTTGCGATCTCGGCCATGGTTATCGCCACCACGAGACCCTCGGCTATGCCGAGGATCGGGGGCAGCACCGTGATGAATAAGTAAGCGTAGACCGAGTAGAAGAAAACCTGGAAGATCGAGTTGAAGCCGACGAGCCCCGCACAGTACTCGGTGCAGCCGCAGGCAAGCTCGTTCCAGACGACCACCATGGCGATACAACGAGCGATCCCTATCAGGATAAGCCCCACCATGAGATGGGGGTGGTCTCGCAGGAATAGGATGGCCAACCCGAACATCAGCACCGGCCCTACGACCCAGTTAAGAAATAGGGATAGGCCCAGAACTTTGGTGTCCCGAAAGACCTCCCCCAGATCCTCATACTTCACCTTGGCCAGGGGCGGGTACATCATCAATATAAGGCCGACGGCGATGGGGATCGATGTGCTCCCCACCTGAAATCCCGTTATCGATTCTGAGACTCCTGGGAAGAGATAGCCCATACCGATCCCCAGGACCATCGCCGCGAAGATCCATACAGTGAGGAACCTGCTCAAAGCCGGAAGCCTGCCCCGGCCTCTCTTCCTCATGTATGTCTGCACCCCGATCGCCTCTTTGGCAGCCATCCGTCACCCATCATAAGATCTGCCAGCTTCATCATCATCTCGATAACCGCCCCCTCTGAAAGGCAGTATCGGGACCATTTCCCCTCCTTTCTATCCTTCACCAGTGCTTGCCTCTTCAGAATGGACAGATTGATCTCGCAAACGCAAAGCTCGTTGTCTCTGAGGAGCTTGAGGATCGCAAGCCTGAAAGGGTCGGCCATCGCCTTGAAGACCTCAGCCACGGCCGCAACCTCCAGATCGTCTAAGGTGGCGGTGAGGATCTGTAGCCACCAGGCCGAGTTCTTGGCCTTACAGCGGTCTCCCGTCAGCCTCGCAAGCCTTTCAACGGAGGGGTCCCTGGGGTTCGACGATATAGCTCATATCGATCGGCTCAACAGCATGAGCACCCGGAGGAGGAGACGAGCCGATCCCCCTCCCTTCTCAGACATCCTTCGCAGATCTTCACCCCGCCCCTATCCCGATGCCTCGCTTTGAAGAGCGTCTCCGATTCCCTGCCACAGATATCGCATCTCATACCTTCTCCAGGCACTCCAATATTCGTATCAAGCTAATTCGATATATAAGTATATCGACTATCTCGGACTGTCAACTAATAGCCGAGGAGGGAGGATCTGTTAAGATGTTATTTTAAATTGAGATGGAGCATTATCGGCCTAAAAGGGTGGTTTCAATTGGGTTTTTGTGGTCAATTGTGACCTTGATCCAACAGCTATATATACAAGCCAAATCTACCTCCTGGGCAATTCAGCCATAGGCGTGAAAAGAAGGGGTGGTATAAATCCATCTTTGTGGATATAAGATCTTGTAAACCACACCGGATATGCCAGGCTGAACCCTTGGGTAAATGGTGTGAGAAAAAGAGTGGGGTAAAGATAACGATAGTGGGAGTTGGTAGACATTTCACATCAGGTCAAATTTAAGGTTGCGGCCCTGGCAGCTTGGGTAATCCTTGTAGCAGGCCTGGTCGCCGTCGTCTCGGCAGCAGAATACCCTGTCGGCTCCGAGCCTGACGACTGGTGGATAACGTATCCTGATCAATCCCCAGCCTCTGGCTCCGATGTCAACCACCCCGACTGGGTCTTGGATGCCCTCCAGGATAAGCCGGTCCTGATCTACGCCCATCTGGAATGCGACTATTGCGTTCCTCAGACTGAGGCCATTAACGAGATATTGGACGAATACGGAAACGAGATCGAGTTCTATGAGATACCCGCCGATGGTAGCGACGAAAGGATCGCAGAGGCCTTCGAAGCCTATGATCCAGATGGCGGTACCTCCAACGTCCCCCTGACTGTCATCATAACCCTGGTGCCTGGAGAGGACGGGAGAGCCGAGGTGGCCTGGCACAGCACAGAAAAGGTAACGGGGAAGGGTTGGATTGAAGAGCGCGTCGAGGACGCCATAGACTATCATGAGGAGAACGTCGGCGACTGGGACGCGTGATCGGAGATGAGGTCTGATCACAAACATTTTTTAATCGTAGGTGCGATAACCCTTACGGCCGTCCTCGTCGCCCTCTTCTCCTTAAATTCCACCCTGGGATCGGATCAGGAGCCGATCCGGGCTCCGGACTTTTCCGGCACGACCCAGGACGGCCAGAACTTCTCCCTCAGCGACTTCGAGGGGGAGGTGGTCGTCCTCCACATAACGAACATAGAGAGCCCCCTCTGCATCGAGTGCGAGAAGGCCCTGGCATCCCAGATCGGAGAGCTTCAAAGGCTGGTGGAGAATAAGCCCGACGTCAACCTCGTAACCCTGAACGTCCGGAAGAACCCCTATTCGAAGGACGGCAGCACCCTCTCCGAGAGCTGGTGGGGGACAGAGGTCAGCTGGATCTGGGCCGAGGATTTCGAGCCCTACAGGATCGCCGCGAGGTACGTCGACTTCACCAACTTCGAAGGGGGCTTCTCCAACCCCACCATCCTCCTGATCGATAGGGAGGGGATGGTGGTGGGGATCTATCACGTCTACCAGCTCGGGAAGGGGATGATCGACGGGGTCCAGGACGCCCCGACCCTCCAGGCGAAGGTCGAGGCCCTGGAGCGGGGCGAATGGGTGGGGATGGAGGGGGCGGTCTCCCTCCATAAGGTCACCCTCATCGGGATGTTCGGCCTGGGGATCATCACCTCCTTCTCCCCCTGCTCCCTCGCCCTCCTGATAGCCATGTTCTCCTACATCATGACCTCCAGGAGGAGGAAGGTCCTCTCCGACGAGGAGGATTACGGCTCCTCGGCGAGGGAGGGGCTCTGGATAGGGATCGCCTTCACCCTAGGCATGGCGATCGTCTTCTTCGTCCTCGGCCTCTTCATATCGAACCTGGGGGTCTTCGTCCGCGACTCGCGGTTCTTCGACCTGGCGGCCGGGATCCTTCTGGTGGCTCTGGGGATCAACGTCTTCAAGCCGATCGGGGAGATCCTGGAGCCGATCAAGGCCCGTCTTCCGGCTCGGAGGGGGGAGGAGGAGGAGTTCAGGGAGAGGAAGGGGCTGATGGAGAGGGCGGTGAACCTCTCCATAGGCCTCTTCAAGCACTCCGTCTTCATCGGGGCCTTCACCCTCGGGGTCTTCTTCGCCCTCGGCTGGGCGCCTTGCGCCATATCCCTGGTATTTCCTGCCCTGATATGGCTGATCTCCCAGGATATCTCTGCGCTGACGGGAGGGCTGATGCTCTTCGTCTTCGGGGTGGGCCATGGGGTCCCGATAATCCCGATAGCCACCTTCAGCAGGTCCTTCGGCGGGAAGCTCGGCGAGGAGTACCTGGCCGTCGGATCGGCGATCGTCAAGGCCTTCGGGATCATGATAATAATAACAGGCCTCGTCTATGCGGCCCGATACTTCGGCTACAAGCTCTGGTAGCGGCCGAATAGATTATAATGCCATCCGCAAAATATATGGCAGGTGTTGATATGCCGGGAAAGCCAGAAGAGATCAAGATGGTGAGCAACGCCATGGCCAACGTCCCCCGGAGGAAGATGATGGCCTTCCTCGCCGGGGGCGAGAGGACGTCGGAGGAGATTGGAGAGGCCGTCGGCAAGTCCATGCTAGACTACCACCTCAAGATACTGGAACAGGCGGGGCTGATCGAGATCGGTGCCGGCAAGGTCCGCCTCTCCGAGTTCGGCAAGAACTTCATGGAGACAAAGGTCGAGAAGCCCAAGGATGCGGTCACCGACCTCTCGGGGGCGAAGCCCGTCGAGATCACGGAGGTGAGGCAGCTCCTCCCCTGCATCGCCGACTCGACGAAGTTTCGGATCATCGCCCAGATGGCCCCACCCCTGGGCGGCGCCCTGAAGCCCCTGGAGCCGCTATTTCCGAGGGGTAGGTACTCCGAGAGGATAGGGGCCCTGATAATCCAGCGGGGGGACGTCCTGATCACCATCTACGGGACGGGAAGCGTCACCATGACGATGATAAAGGGCGAGGCGGAGGCGAGAGGGGTCCTCGCCGAGCTGAGGGAGAAGATAAACGAGGCGATAGCCAAAGGCGTGGCTCCGGCCCCCCGGGAGAAGGTGAGGGTCGAGCCGATGGAGATCTACCGATACCTCCCTCAGACGGACTGCGGCGAGTGCGGCGAGCAGAGCTGCTACTCCTTCTCCATCAGGCTGATGGCTGGAGAGGTATCCCTCGACCTCTGCAAACCCCTCGAAGATCCGGAGTATAGACAGAACCGAGAGCACCTCCTGGTCCTGGTCGAGTACATCTGAGCCGGAGGGTGGCATGAAGACCCTGACGATAATCCTCGCCGACGGCCCCTACATCTCCGAGTACGCAGAGATCGCCAAGAATATTGCCGATGCCGCCCTGAAACGGTATCATGTGAACATATTCCTCTACCTGGACGCCGTCCACATCCCCCGCCGGGGGCAGCGTCCCGCCTTCTTCGCAGACGAGGGAGGGCTCTTCGCCGACCTCGCCGAGAGGGGGGCGACGATAAGGGCATGCTCCCGGTGTGCCGCCGCCAGGGGCTATCTGGCAGAGGAGGACGGGACCCGTCGGGAATACCATGAAGGGATAAAGATCTCAAGCCTCTACGACCTCCCCGATATGATCTCAGAAAGCGATGGTGTGATCACCCTGTGCCGATGAGGTCGGTCTTCTACCTCCTCGACTCCGCCCCTTACGGGAGCGAAAAGGCCTTAGGCCTCCTGAACGCCGCGGCCGCAAGCCTCGGGAAGATGGAGGTCACGGTGGGGCTCTATGGGGACGGGGTCTACCTCGCCCTGAGAGGTCAGGATTCAAAGGGGCTCGGCGTTCCCAACCTCGCCGAGATCCTCTACGCCTACGGCGAGATGAGGGTCGTCGCCCACGAGCCTTCGTTGGCGAAGAGGGGTCTCTTCTGCGAGGGGCTGATCGAGACCGTGGAGCTCGCCGACGAGGAGGCGTTCCTGAAGGCGGTGAAAGAGTCGGACTGCCTGATCCTGCTTTGAAGGTGGAAGAGTATATGGTTTTGAGATCCGCAGACGTATTTCTCCTGACAAAGACGCCAGAAAGCGATAGGTCCAAGCTCTGCATGAAGCTATTGGCAAGATCGGAGAGGGCGCGGCTCTACCTCGCAGGGGATGGAGTCTACCATCTGCTGGAAGATAAAGCGGTCTTTCCGCCGTCCTGCGAGATATTCGCCTGCCTAGAGGATGTTGCCGCCCGGGGCGTCGTTGCGAGGAAGGAGGTGAAGGTTCTGGAGGAGTTCTACAATATCCTCGTCGAGGACGTCATGGAGGCGACTGGCAGGTTCTTCTCGTTTTGAACTGCACTGCTACAAGAATGTGATTCACATGATCATCTTGAAAATAGAACGGGACGGTTGTATCAGCTGCGGCCAGTGCTGGGGAAGCTGCCCCGAGTTCTTCATCGAAGACCCCGATGACGGCCGAAGCTCGGTATCGGAGGAGCGGAGGATCGCGGGAAAGCTGGACGAAGGATCGGCCCCTGATCAATTTGAGGGGTGCCTCAGGGAGGCGGAAGAGGCCTGCCCCGCTGAGGTGATCCAGGTGAGCCCGATCCAGCCGAGCTTCGACTGACGGGGTGGTGGATATGGTTTCAGATGATGTTTGTCCAGAAGATGACAAGAAAGGGGAGCAAAAGACGGGGAAGAAGAAGGTCCTCTTCCTCTGCACTCACAACTCGGCGAGGTCTCAGATGGCGGAGGGGCTCCTGCGGGACCTCTACGGCGAGAGGTATGAGGCCAACAGCGCTGGCGTCGAGGCGACGGCCGTCCACCCCCGGGCCGTCTCCGTCATGGAGGAGATCGAGATCGACATCTCAGGCCAGCGGTCCAAAGCCGCCTCAGATCTGGAGGATATCGTATTCGACGTCGCCGTCACCGTATGCGACAGGGCGAGGGAGGCCTGCCCTGTCTGCACCACCGACCTCGACCTTCCATCGAGGGCGCCGAAGGCGCGGGAGGTCATCCACAAAAGCTTCGAGGATCCGGCCGCCGTTTCCGGGACGGAAGAGGAGCAGCTTTGCGCCTTCCGGCAGGCGAGGGACGAGATCAGAGGGTGGATCGTCGAGACCTTCGGATGAGGCGAGGCGGAGTATTTGCGGAAGTATTACCTTGAAGGTGATGGATTGAACGATCAGGATGTCAAAATAACCGTGAAGGAGAGGTACGGCCGCGTGGCGAGAGAGGCGGGTTCGTGCTGCCCCTCCTCAAGCTGCTGCGGAAGTTCAGAGCCTGAAGATATCGGCCGGAGGATCGGTTACTCGGAGGAGGACCTCGCCTCTGTCCCCCGGGGATCGAACCTGGGGCTGGGATGCGGAAACCCCATCGCCCTCGTGTCGATCCGGGAGGGAGAGACGGTCCTGGACCTGGGGTCCGGCGCCGGCTTCGACTCCTTCCTCGCCGCAAGCAAGGTAGGTCCGAGGGGAAAGGTCATCGGCATCGACATGACCGAAGAGATGGTGGAGAGGGCCAGGGCCAACGCCGAAGCCGGTGGATTCAAGAACGTCGAGTTCAGGCTGGGGGAGATCGAGAGCATCCCGGCGGAGGACGGGTCCGTAGACCTCGTCATATCCAACTGCGTCATAAACCTCGTCCTCGACAAGGAGGCCGCCTTCAAAGAGGCGTATCGGGTACTGCGGCCCGGCGGAAGGCTCGCCGTCTCCGATATCGTCCTCCTGGCGGAGCTGCCGGATCTCGTCAGGGACTCGGTCGAGGCCTACGTTGGATGCGTCGCTGGTGCAGCCAGGAAGGACGATTATCTCGCCTCGATTAGGTCGGCGGGGTTTGAGGAGGTGAGGGTGATAGATGAGGCGCCCTTCTCCCTGGATTGCATGACAAGCGACCCGGCGGGCCGGGCGGCCCTGGAAGGTCTGCCCGACGAAAAGCTAATGGAGGGCGAAAGGGCGATCGTCAGTATAAAAGTCAGCGCCTTCAAGCCAGGCTCTCCGCCAGAACGGATTGAAAGCTGTTAATGGCCAATATTCGGCAGAGCTGTTGCCAGCGGGCTTGCAGGACCCGAATGGGTGGAGGCTGAGGACTAGCCCCTCAACCCCTCTTTGATCCTCTCCGCCACCCTCTCGCAGTCGGCGGCCTCCACCTCCAGCCTCGGACTCTTCTCTATCCCGAGGTCGGTGACCACCACCGCGAGGGCGGCGGGAAGGCCCGCGTGGTCCAGGATCTTCTTCGCGCACTGGACGGGGCAGCCGTCGATCGCCACCAGCTTTCTCTCCTTGGCCGACAAGATCATGGCGTCAATGTGGGCGCCGATCCCGGCGAGGCAGAAGAATTTCCCCCTCCCTTCCTTCGCCAGCTCCACCGCCGCCTGGTTGGATATCTGGCCGACGTTGGAGCCGCCGGCGCATGCCAAAAAGAGGAGGTCGCCGGTGGCGCAGAGGCAACCCTCCTCCTTTCTTTCATCCTCTTTTTCAAGCACGAGCTCTCACCTCTTCAGCATCCCCTTTATCTCCGCCACCGACGGGGCCCTCCCCACGGCGACGGCCTCGCCGTCGATGAAGAGGGCGGGGGTCATCATCACTCCGCGGTTCATGATCTCCTGAAGGCTCTCCACCTTCACGACCTCCGCCTCGACCCCCGCCTCCGCCACCGCCTTCTCGACGTTCTTTGCCAGGGACTTGCACTTGGCACAGCCCGTTCCCAATACTTCGATCTTCATCATAGCTTCCACCATCCTCGCCTCGGCTCCCAAGCCTTCATGGGATATCGTACATGATCCTATTTATCCGTCGGTGACCTCAAGATCCAAGACGCTCCGGACGTATCCGGCAGAGCCGGACCGAGAACCTATGATGTCCAGGCTATAGATCCCGGGATCCACATCCGCCACCCAGACCCCGGTGTATCTGCCCTCAGCTGTCTGCTGGAGGCTTGTCCTTCCCGCCTCCGTCCCGTCGCGGCTGGTGAAGATGGCGGTGAACTTCAGGACGGGCTGAAGGTCTTCGGAGGAAGGGGAGGCCGAAGAGCCGATCCTAACAACTCGGGCCCGAACCTCGCTGAAGGCGGCCGTTATCCCAACGGATCCGCCGGCCTTGACGGGGTTTGGATCTGCCAACACCTCCACCAGGCGGAGCTCTAGGGGAGGCTGGTTCTCCAGCCAGTCCCTCCAGGAGTAGAGGACGGCGTCGTAGCCCATCATCTCCAGGACGAACCAGAAGACGGCCCCATTCACCCCGGTGTTGGTATAGACGACCACCGGCCGGTCCTTCCTCAGATCTTTGAAGATCGCCTCCAGATCCTCCGCCCCTTTTATCTTCTCGCCCTCGAGGATCGTTTCTGCAGGGATGTTGACAGAGCCTGGTATCGACGCCGGGTCTGCCGCCTCGGCGGCCCTCCCATCCACGATCTGGGCTTTTCCGCTCTTGACGTAGTCATACGTGGCGAGGAGATCGGGGTTCTCCTGGGGTACGTAATCCACAGCAGGCCTCGTCGCCGGAGCTCCGCTGGTGGCAAGGCCCGCCGCCTTCCAGTCGTCGATGTTGCCGTCCAGGATCCGGACATTCTCGTGGCCGAGATACTTCAAGAGCCAGTAGGTGAAGGTGGCCGGGACAGGTCCGCCGCCGCAGGGGAGGCACTCGCCGTATATGACCACCGCATCGTCCCTCGAAATGCCAGCGTTCCCCAGGATCTCGGCGATCTCCGAAGTGGTCCTGATCCGTCCGTCTCTCGTGACGAACTCCTCGTAGTTGACGCTTAAGGCCCCCTCGAGGTACTCGTCAGCCTCGGGGCTGATGTCCAGGATCAGGTCGTCCTCCGAGACCTCGGACATGGGTATCAGAAAGGCTCTTATCCCTTCGCTATCTGGTTTTTCGGAGGAGGGGTTATTCGCAGGGTTATTGGATGGAGGGCTATTGGATGATCCCGTCAGAGCGGCCACCTGAGAGTCGTAGGGCTTGGAGTAGTCTATGCAGAAGTCACAGCCGGCGTTGGCGGGGGCAAGGGGGACTCCCAGGGCCAATAGAACGATGACCACAGCTGAAGACCCCTTGAGACCGAAGATACGCCTTAAGCCGGGGGACCGACCTAAGGTCGTCTTCGGCGTAGCCGTCCTTCGGCGGGGGACTCCCAGGAACGGCCCTCCCATCAGCGGGTCCGAAGAAAAGGCCTCTCTTCTGATCTCTTTGCCGTCTTCCTTCATATCATGAAGCATCTTGTTCAAAAATAACACCTCTGTCTTTATAGTATCCATCTAATCTCAAAGGAAAATCACAATATCTGCCACCAAATCAGGGGCGCAAGCCCCGCCAGGGTGAGGCCGGTGACGAGCCGGATGGCTACCCGGTGCTCGTGCCTGAACCTGTCGACCTGGTCGGGGGACATCCCCAGGGCTATCACCATCCCGAGGATCATCACCGGAAGTACGACGCCTAAGTTGTACAGGAGGAGGTATACCGTCCCCGCCGAGGCGTACCCCTGGGACTGGATTATGCCTATGATGGCTATGTAGACAGCCCCGACGCAGGGAGCCTTTACGAGGGAGAAGAGGGCCCCTATTAGGAAGTAGGAGAGGATGCTGTACCTCTCCAGGGACTTTTTGAAGTATCCCAGGGCCCACTCGGCCTTGAAGAGGGAGATCCCACCCCGGTGAAGCCTCCTTGCGTCCTCGATCTGGGTGGCTCCCAGGACGAGGAGGAGGAGGGTGAGAATCAGCCGGAAGCTCGCCTCAAAGCTCGGAATCGAGAAGAGCCGGAAGAGCCCCAGACCGAAGAGGTAGTACATGACGAAGATGCCGAGGCAGAAGAACCCGACCATCACCGCCAGATCTCGCCTCCTTCCGGATCGCGAGAGGGTCATGCTGGCTAGGAATACCAGGACCGCCAGGAGGCAGGGGTTGAACCCGGCGATCAGCCCCGCCGCCAGGACCGCCGCTGCCGACGAGATCGAGACGCCCTCGAGGGAGATGAGGTCGTGATCCTCCTCGGCGGGGGCGGGAGCTGCCTCGCCGTCCAGAGCCGACCTGACCATCTCCTCGAGCTTCCGCTCATCTCCTTCGTAGTCCCGATAGCCGATGACGTGGGAGCCGATGACGATCGAGGGCATATCCTTCGCCTTCGTCTCCCTGATGATCCGCCGCCCCTCTTCGCTGTAGAAGATCTCCTCCCGGATGGTGTAGCCGGGATAACCGCCGATGACCTCATCGAGGACCCTGCCCGCGGCGGCGCACTTGCTGCACCCGGGGGAGGTGATCAGGATCGCCTCGGAGCTTCCGCTGGCGGCGGCCGCTGATGCTATGATGAGGTATAAGGCCAGGGCGAGAAGGGCGCCCTTCCCCCGCCGGAGAGTGCGGACTGGAGACATCAATCCTCGATAATAAAATTTCGGATGGCGGGAGGGAGGGAGATGCCCCGCCATCTCGCTCTATCATTTTACCATTGGGATCCTGGCCTAGGGGCTTCAGGCGATGTACTCCAAAACCGCCTTATCGTCTTCAGACCCTTCCATGGAGGCAAAACCTATGGAGGCGTCGCCTTCCGCCACCAGCACCGCGGTGAAGGGGCAGCCCTCGCTGCACTCTTCGGCTGCCTTCTTCACAAGAGACGTGGCGTCCCAGGATGCCCACCCCTCCTTCTCGATCTTGATGGTGGCGAGGGGCTCCTCGTCATACGACGGTAGGTCGGCCCAGGTCTCCGAATCGAGGACCGCCATATCGTAGAAGTAGAGGGTCACCTCTCCCGGGGCCTCGACCTCGTTGACGCGGACCCTGAGCTCCCCGGATTCGATCTGGTCTGCGAGCATCACCATCTCCTTGAATACGAGGAAGGCTATCCTCACCGGATCGCCGTCCTGGGAGGTGGCCCACAAAGTATCTCCGTCGGCGAAGGCCTCGTCCTCCTCTTCGGCATCCATATAGGTGTCCAATACCAGGGCCGGGGAGATCGTCCCCGCCGCCGCCACCCCTGCCAGCATGACGATGAGGGCGGCTGCCAGAAGCCCTCCAAATCCAAAGCTTTTTTTCTTCATTTTTCCCACTCCAGACGAATTTATCCTGTCCCCCGCCCATTGATTCAGGGAGAGGGGCGGTACATTTATCGATGCCAACTTAAGCGGCGGTCGGGTTTTTTTCCCAACAGTTATGAAACATAATCACGCCGCCACCATCCCATAAATCATCCCCATCACCGTCGAGAGGAGGATGACGAGGGAGATGTAGACGGACGCCCTCTTCGATCCGATGATCCTCCAGATGACGATCATACTCGGCAGGCTCATGGAGGGGCCGGCGAGGAGGAGGGAGAGGGCGGGGCCGGGGGCCATCGCCCCCGAGGAGTAGCCGAACATCGTCCCCACGATCGGAACCTCGAGCAGGGTCGGCATGTAGAGGAGGGCCCCCATCAGCGAGGCTACAAAGCAGGCCGCAAAGTCGCTCTCGCCGAAGACCGTCCTTATCAGGTCCACGGGCAGATAGTAGCCTATGACCCCGGTGATGAAGGTCCCGACGAGCAACAGGGGGAAGATCCTCCTCGTAAGCCACCAGGTCTCCCCGAAGAAGGAGGCCTTCTCCAGATCGGTGAAGCGGGCGCTGAGGAGCCACCCCGAGGCCAGGACCAGGATCGAGACGATCGCCGCCTTCGCCCCGAGGGCGAGGCCGGAGGTGGCGGCGAGGAGGACGGCGACGAGGAGGCCGACGAAGATCGGGGGTATGTACCCCGGCCTCTCCAGGCCTGCCTCGGCTGATGGTGAAGGAGCCGGACAGGGGGCAGCCTCTTGGTCCTCGGATCCTCTATCGAAGATGGCGGCCATGATGAGGCCGATGAGGACGGAGACCGAGACGGCGGCGGCGATCCGGGCAGCCCCCAGCTCCAGCCCCAGGACCCGGGCCGTCAGGACGACGGCCAGGAGGTTGATGGCGGGGCCTGCGAAGAGGAAGGCCGTGGCGGGACCGATCCCGGCGCCCCGGCGGTGGATCCCCGCAAACATCGGAAGTATAGTACAGCTGCAGACGGCGAGGATAGTCCCGGAGGTGGAGGCGACGGAGTAGCAGAGCCACTTGGGGGCGTCCTTTCCGAAGTACTTCAGGACCGCCTCCCTCTGGAGGAGGGCGGCTATAGCCCCTGCGATGAAGAAGGCCGGTATGAGGCATGTCAGAACGTGGGCCGAGAGGTACTCCATCAGGGCAGAAAACCCCGCCTCCAGGGCGGAAAAGAGCTCCGGATTCAGAGGATCACTCCCTGAGATCTTTGGCGGGTGAAAGCTCCGTTAATTTATGCCAACCCCTTAAATTTATATCTTATTTTACACAGTCCATCAGGACCGACTCCGCCTTCTTCAGCTCGGATATCTCCTCCAGGGCGAGGGAGTCCACCTCTCGTAAGAGGTCGAAGAGCCTGGGGTTTTTGACCCTGTAGAGGGTCCGCTTCCCGTCGATCCTCCTCTCCAGTATCCCCGCCTCATTCAGGATCGATAGGTGCTTGGAGATG
This sequence comes from Methanothrix harundinacea 6Ac, assembly GCF_000235565.1. NCBI lineage: Archaea > Methanobacteriati > Methanobacteriota > Methanomicrobia > Methanotrichales > Methanotrichaceae > Methanothrix > Methanothrix harundinacea. Next base: position 1,659,704 of record NC_017527.1, on the reverse strand, counting down.
GTGGACTGCGCCCGGCCGAAGGCGGGGACGATCTCGCAGACGCACCGCTCCTCTCCTCCGAGGAACTCTATGATCTCGAGCCTGATGGGGTCGGAGAGGGCGGCGAGGATCTTAACCCGCCAGTTGGTGGCAGATCGTCTCATCGTATCGGGGGTGGAGACGATCTAGTTCTATATATACATATCGCCATGAGACGATTTAAAATACGTGACCCCGTGGGGGGGGGGCCGTCGACGGGGGAAAGGTCACCTCACCCGCTCGATCTTCCTCGACCAGCAGAAGGGGCAGAAGGGGCAGAAGAGGACGACCCCGGAGGCCTCAAAGGCTATCCTGCAGCTGAGGCATCGGAGATGCTTCTTAAAGAAGGAGGCCTCGGCGGGGTCTATCGAGCAGCCGCATATGTTGCCCATGACGTCATCACCTCGCCGGGCGGTCAGAGTTTCAGCAGTCTCGCAAGATATCCGAAGGCGATCTTCCCCGCGACCTCCAGCGACCTCAGGGGGTTCCAGCCCTGGACCCCGCCGTAGGCGGTGGGGTGGCCCTCCTCGTAAGTTATCCCCGACTCCTCGTAGACCTCGTCCGCCACGCTCCCGAGGAGGGAGACGAAGAGGATGGCGGAGATCCCGAGGACGGCAAGGCCCCCAGCCCTTCCCTGGATAGTCATATCCCACCAATTATGCGCCTTCCACCAGATATCAGTTCCCCTCGATCGAGGCCGGATCTTCGACTGGTCGGACCCCGGGATAGATCGACTCCCGGATCAAAGCCCGGCCGATTCGAGAATAAAATGATCTAACGGGGCCGGTGGGACGAAGATCAAAACCTCGTCCTCTCCCTTTCCGAGAAGAGCTCGGCCGCCATCCCGGCGAGCCCCAGCTCCTCCTCCATCCCCCGGATCTCCTCGGCCCGGGCCCGGGTCATCGGCCTCTTCGGCGCAGCGGTGCAGGTCCCGGCGTCCGCCGTCGCCCGGTAGGTCCCGATCTTCCGGGCGAGGTCGGTGATCTCGGACTTGTCCATGGCGATGAGGGGATGGTAGATGGGAAGGTCGATCCCCGACTGCTCCGCCATGATGTTCGCCGGGGTCTGGGAGGCGACCTGGCCGAGGGAGTAGCCGGTGACGACGCCGAAGGCCTCCTCCTCCTCCATCACCATCCCGGCTATCCTGTACATCAGCCGCCGGCAGAGGAGGCAGGTGGCCCGGGGCTCGGCTCCGGCGATCCGAGCGAGGCCTGCCCCGATGGGGACCCCGATGAAGTTGATCCTCCTGCCGGAGGTCCACCGGCGGAGGGCCTCCGCCGACCTCTCCGCCTGGGGAAGGGCGTGGACGTAAGGCCGGGGGTCGAAGTAGAGAAGGGATATCGGGCAGCCCCGCCGCATCATCATCCAGGCGGCGACGGGCGAGTCGATCCCCCCGGAGATGAGGGCGAGCATCCGCGGTTGACTTCCGAGAGGAAGGCCGCCGACGCCCCGGACGACGTCAGTGAAGACCAGGACCTTATCCTCCCGGGCCTCGACGAAGATCTCCACCTCCGGATCGGTGAGGTCCACCGCGGCGCCGGTCCTCTCCCGGACGGCGTCGCCTACAAAGACGGCGATCTCGGTGCTGGATATCCCGCCTCCGCCCCGCCGGGCCCGGATGGCAAAGGAGCTCGGCCTCCGCTCTGCTGCGAGGTCCGAGGCGACGGCGGCGATGGCTCCCAAATCCGGCTTGCAGCTCCGGACGGGGCTCGTCGAGACTACGCCAAAAACGTTCGATAAGATCTCCGGAGCCCTGGGGTTTGAGGTCTCGACGAAGATCCTCCCCCGCTCCAGGGATGCCCGATGATCTATCCCCGCCTCCTTCAGGTCGTGGACGATGTTGGAGGCGAGGGTCCTCTCCCAGCTCTTCCTGGTCCAGGGGTCCTTGAGGGCGATCTCGCCGTACCTGACCAGGACCGAGTCGAAAGAGGCCATGCCGGCCTTTACCTGGCGGCTATGGCCTTCGCGGACCGGGCGATCTTCCTCCTCCTCGCCCCGGAGGAGGTGTACTTCTGGAGGGGCCCGGGGTTCTTGTGAGTCGACTCGGAGTTGGGCACCTGCCTGATCTGTCCTTTTCTTCCCTTGATCTTCGTCCATTGAACGCTTCCTGTCTTTCCCATGGGCCGTAACTATCGGGACCGATCTTAAATAGGTTTCGAGGAACGGAGGAGCGGGAGAGGGAAAGGTGGGGGCAAGAGGGGAATTTAGGTGGTGGATCGGGGTAGGGGGACGAGAGGGTGGGGAGCCGACGGGAGAGGGGACTCGTGGAGGGGGATGGTAAAGAACATGAGATCGAAGGGAACTCTTATAACGGGTCGGGCCCTCGGAAAGAGGGTGAACCGCGAGACGGCCATCCCCAAGATCAGGGCGAGCAGGTCTTCGGCCCTCGTCCTCTTGGGGGTGGGGATATACATCGCCTACCTCCGCCACCTCGGCCTCGGGGAGGTCGCCGAGAGCCTGGAGGGGCTGAGCCTGGCGGCCTTATCCGCAGCCCTCGCCCTCTCCCTCCTGATGGTCGGATTCAACGCCCTATCGTGGAGGAGGATGGCCGAGGAGCTGGACCTCTCCGCCTCCTTCGGCGACCTCTTCATGATATACCTCTCCAGCATCTTCGCGAACAACCTCATCCCCACGGGGAGCTTCTCCGGCGAGACGGCCCGGACCTACTTTCTTGCGAGGATCGGCGGAGGAGGGCGGTACGACGCTGCCCTCGCCTCCGTCGCCGCGAGCCGGATCATCACCGCCGTCCCCTTCATCCTCGGGATGGTTCTGGGGATCGGCTACATCACCCGCCTCCACGCCGTGCCGGGGTGGGCCCTCACCGCATGTTTCGGGATGATGGTCTTCTCCGTATCGGCGGGCTTCGCCTTCGTCGGGATCTGCTTTGAGGAGCGGTGGATGCAGAGGACGGCGGCCGCCGCCGTCGGTCCCCTGGAGAGGATATTCCGCCGGGAGCTGGACCGGGAGGTCTGCTCCGGGGCTGTAAGCGGGTTCATGCAGAGCATGATCCTCCTTCGGGAGAGGAGGGGCGCGATCCTGGAGGCTCTCGCCTGGGCCATCGCCGGCTGGATATCTCTTGTGATGGTCGCCCTCGCGGCCTTCGCGTCCCTGGGGGTCGAGGTCTCGCCCCTCGCCATCTTAGCCGTCTACTCCGTCGTCATCGTCTTTCAGACCCTGCCCCTCGGCCTTCCGGGCGGGATCGGCCTCGTCGAGATCCTGATGACCGCCCTCTTCTCCGCCATCGGGGTCCCGATCCACGATGCCGCCGCCGTCACCATCCTCATCCGCCTCGTCCAGCTCTGGTTCCTCGCCCTCCTCGGGGGCCTCTCCGCCTTCCACCTCATCCGGCGGATCGAGAGGGGCGGGGAGGAGCCGGCGCCACCGGCGGGATCGAGGGGCGCCGGGATCTGAAATAGAGTTAAATACCATCGAGGCGTCCAGCCCTCCCGGGCGGGACAGTAGGGTAGCCTGGTCCATCCTCGAGCGTTTGGGACGCTTGGACTGCGGTTCAAATCCGCGCTGTCCCATCAAATGCTTATCTAAAGCAACTCGCGATTCTGGCGGTCAGATTCCAAGTCCCTTCCCTTCCACCCAAAACTTTTTGCCGCCAGGGGCGAAGACTTTCGACCGGAGGAGTAACTGACGAGATCGAAGCCTTCAGCCGTCCTGGCGCTGCTGATGCTGTCGCTCGCCGCGACTGCGCTGGCCCAGGCGGAAGGAGACGAGAAAGGCGCTGAGGACGGAGGATATATGAGGGGGATGGCCCGGGGAATTTGAGCATATATGCTCAACTCTATAGAATTTGAATAGAAATACTCAAATCGTTGCTATTTGAGACGATATGATCAAACTTTCAACTTGCTGCAGCTTCACCGCCAGATCGCACCGGATGATTATGAAAACCCCAGGAGAAAGATAGGATCAAGGGGCGGGGTGCCCATCAACTTCAACTCGATCTCTACGGCGAAAATCTATATAACGCTTAACTGAAGAGAGACGAATAAAAATCTGAGAACGGCAATAATATGGATGAAAAATTATATGCGGTATTAACCGGCGATTTGATCGGGTCCCGGCAGCTTAAAAGCAGCGGGATTTCTTATATTGAACATCTTAATAAATCTCTGGAATATGTGGGTAGGGAATACATGCTTCCGCCTTTTATCTACAGAGGCGACAGCTTTCAAGGGATCACCAGCGAACCCGAATCTGCTCTCAAAGATGCGATCCTCTTGCGGCTGCGGTTGATCTCGGGCTTTAACGTAGAGGAGAAATTTCCCCGGATCGATGCCAGAGTCTCGATCGGGGTGGGCGAGATCGATCGTCTCCCAGATGAGGGATATCGCCTTGGCGATGTTGGAGAGATGAACGGCGAGGCTTTCGAGTACTCAGGTCTGCAGCTGGATCGCATAAAAAATGAGAGGCGAAATTTGGCCGTCAAAACGCCCTGGGAGGAGACGAACCAGGAGCTTGAGATACACTGCAAGATGATAGATCGGCTGATAGATAGGTGGACGAAGAAGAAGTGTGAGGCTGTAATGTATCGGCTTGAAGGCCGTACCCTGAAGGAAATTGGCGAGATGCTGAACATCGATGGGTCTGCCGTTCATTACCGGCTTGCACAGACCGACTACGAGATCGTCGAGTTGATCATCCAGAGGTACTCGGATGTCATCAGAAATAAGGCCGAGATGTGCGGCTCGAATGAATCGGATGAAGGTCCCGGGGTCCAGGTAGAGTAGCATGACCGCGATCTCGGACCTCTCAGGGCTTTCGAGCCTCTCAGGCCTTTCAAGCCTATCGGGCCTGTTCTTCCTGATTCTTTTGGTCTTCTCGCATATGCTGGCGGATTTCGTATTGCAGCCGAATCGATGGGTCGACGGCAAATATGAGGATGGATGGAGGTCGAGGTACCTCTATCTCCATGTCTGCGTCGTCGCCCTTCTTGCAGGGTCCGTCGCCTGGGCGTTCCTCGGCCTCTTTCCGGCCGCTCTCGTCTTCGCTAGCTTTTTCTTATCGCATCTGGTGATCGATATCGTGAAGTCGAGACGCGAAGATACGGTGAGGTCGTTTGTCGGCGACCAGGCAGCCCATATGATAATTATAATATTAGTTTGGATGACATTATTTCATCCGGATTTCTCCTCTCTTCAGGGGCGCCTCTCGGAGCCGACGCTGATCTGCATCACCGTGGTGCTGCTGAGCTATACGGCGATCTTCCAGCCGGCGGGGATCTTCGTATCGAAGATGACCAGAGGCTGGCGAGATAAGATCCAGGAAGACGATAAAAATAAGGGCCGCGGGAGCGGGAGCCTGGAGAGCGCGGGCAGATATATCGGCTATCTTGAACGTTTTTTAATTCTGACTTTCATAATATTTCAGCAATATACCGCCATCGGGCTCCTGATCGCTGCAAAATCGATCTTCAGGTATAATACGAATCGAATAACCGGCGAGTACATCCTATTTGGGACGCTCCTCAGCTTCAGCATAGCCATCTTCGTCGGGTTTTTTGCCAACCTCTTCCTCTCCCTCTTTCTGCCCGAAGAGGTCTGGGATATTTTAAATATATTTATATATAACCCTGCGGCGCTGCCATGATCGGCCCCGGCGACCCATCGTCGGCCCCCTCCGGCGGCGCGACCAGCCCTTTCTCAGCAACTGAGGCGCGGGCCTCTTCGCCGATCTCCGGGCGGCGATAATGGGCGGGGCTCTTGGAAGTTTGAGGAACTCACCTAAGCTTTTTGTAGATTGAGATTGAACTGCATCATCGGAGGAGTCCCCGACGAGATCGAAGCCGCTCATCGTCCTGGCGCTGCTGATGCTGTCGATGGCAGCAGCCGCGCTGGCCCAGGTGGAGGGAGATGAGGACGGCACGGATCGGCTGATGCCGAAGAAAATAGATCGATTTGCACAGAATCTAATTGTCTTGATTTGCCTCATTTGTACGATGTGAATATCGATTAGCCCATCTCTCAATTGAACTCCTATTTTTAGGACTTAGCTTACTCAAGTCTATATTTGGATCATCTACCATCTCTCCGGCTTTCCGTTCTAAATCTTCCTCCAATTTGGTATAAATAATATGTGCCAGGTCTAGATTGTTGGCTTTTAGTAGTGTCTCAAGGGTTACGTCGTCATATTTCAACTTAAATTTAATAGTTCTTGGGCCTTTCTTTTCCAAACCATATTCATCCAAAAAAGCTCCATTTAAATCGGCATTATCAAATTTAGCACCAATGAGATTAGCTCCACCCAAATAAGCCTTAGTTAAGTTTGCCATATTTAGTTTTGCTTCACTTAAATTAGCACCATTCAGACTAGCGTCATTCAGATGAGCGCTGGACAAGTCAGCTCTACTAAGATCAGCCCTGCCTAACATGGCATCACTAAAATTGGCACCTCTCAAGCGAGCATGACTTAAGTCTGCCATATAAAAATTGGCGTTATTAAAATTAGCACCAAATAAGGTGGAGTTATTAAATTTGGATTTCTGCAAAAATCTCCCACTTAGCTCGATACCCGGCAAAAGCTGATCGCTTAAATCAACTCCTTCAAGATTATATCTTGCCTTTCCACTGCGCACCTCTTCAATGATAGCATCTTTAACTAGCGACATAAGAGTAAAGCGCATATACGGAATTAATATCAAAATAGCAAAAATTGATAATGATATGGGCCAGAAAATATTGATTTCTAAGTCATTATTGGGAGGTATGTACCTAAGAAAAATTAAATCTACAGAAATGGATATTAAGAAAACGATGAATATGAACAACAATTTGTAGGATTGAAGAGATCTTTTGATTGTGGCTGGAGATACATTACCTATTTGTGTTTGAAATACTATAAAATTTAAAGTGAAAAATATTCCAAAAATGGCCGCTTGAGCTTGGCTCAAGGCGCTCAGTATATACCTGGCATCTTCCGAAGACGCCCAAATAGCGCCAAGATGATAATTTGCAGAAACGAGCTGGTCAAGGGTTTGGTAAATCGCAAAGGCCACAATAGGCGAGACCAGAAGGAGGATCACTGCCCAAAACCAGAATATATTCTTCACAAAAATTTCAAGAGATTTCTTCTGCCGTGTGGGAATTCGTTCCTTCGCACTCATCCACTCTCTCTGCTCTTGAATACCATTTATAGACTTCTACACGATCACGACCTCGCCGCACCCCCCGCACGCCTCGGCTATCCGGTCGTACTTCATCCCCGGGAAGGGGTCGATCAAGCAGAGATCCGTCGGCTCGGCCCGCGAGAATAGCCGTTCAGCATCGCCGAAGTAGACCTCGATCTTGCATTTGCCGGACCAAGCCTCCGCCGCCAGGACCGGATCCGCGCCGACCTCGCCTGCCGGCAGCTTATGCCGCTCGATCCTCTCGATCCCCAAAAGTGAGCGGTTCGCCTCCAGGTTGAGGATGGCGTCCTCCACCGCCGGGAGCCACGCGTCGTTCAGGACGACCCGCTCCGCCCCGGCTAGAACGGCCACAAGGCCCAGGGTCCCGGGGCCGCAGAGGACGTCGGCGACGGTGGTGAGCTTGCCCCGGAAGTACAGCTCCTCCAGGATCTTCATCTTCGGCGCGCTCTGGCGGGGGAACTCCACGTGAATCTTTGACTGATGCTTGTAGATGACGAGATCGCCGATCAATGAGGATACGACGTCGCAGCGGAGGTCTGATCCCGCCAGGAGCTCCCAGCGGGTGGGCGCCGCCCGGAGGTCTGCGACGCCGGGGACGCCCCCGCCCCGGATGACGCCCTTTATTTCGGGGACCTGGGCGACGATCTCGGCCGCGGCCTCCTTCGTCAGGCGCTCGCCGACGATGATGAGCTCATCCGGCCCCAGCCTCGGGGGGTAGGCCAGGGGGTAGCCCACCTCCACCAGGGGCCAGCCGATGGACCGGAGGGGGTCGGTCCGGCTTCGGAGGTTGTGGTCGACGAGGACCTCCATCGCCTCCACCATCACCAGGTCCAGGGGCGCCCTGCCGCAGCCGGAACACCGCTTCCGGCGCCCTTCCATCGCGGCTTCTTCGGAAAAGCTCGCCCCCTTATCGAGGGCGGGCTCCGCCGGGCATTTCGGACACGCCATGTAAAGCGCATCCAGGCGGGCAATAACCTCCTCGGCTGGCCTGATCGTCTCGCCCTTCCGGGGCTTCCGGACCATGAAATCCCTTAGAAAGGGGTCCCTATTTCAGCCTTTCCAGGCCCATTTTGGGAGCGTTTCGGGGGCGTTTCGTAGAAAGATTTGTAAACAAAAAAGACGCTGCCCATGGGGAGGAGGTCTTTATAGATGGCACAGAGAGGGATCAGGGAATACGACGCCAAGAAGCTCCTGGCAGAGCGCCTTCCCGATTATGCGGATGATTTCGATTACGATGGTCAGATCGCCCTTGTCACCCCAGAAACCGACCTGGAGGTGGTGGCGATCAAAAACCCCTGGGTCAAGAAGAAAAGGCTGGTGGTCAAGCCCGACCAGCTCTTCGGAAAAAGGGGCGCTCACGGCCTCATCCTCCTCGACGCCTCCTGGGACGAGGCGAAGGGGTACATCCAGGAGAATATGGGGCGCGAGGTTCTGGTGGGGTCGGTCGTCGGGACCCTCGACACATTTCTCATCGAGCCCTTCATTCCCCACGGACCGGAGGAGGAGCTCTACGTCGCCATAAAGTCCGAGAGGGATAAAGACGTGATCTACTTCTCCCCCCGGGGCGGGGTCGATATCGAGGCGAACTGGGAATCCGTCACCGAGATCCCCGTCGACATCCTGGCGAGGCCCGAGGAGCTCGACCTCGGATCAAAGCTTCCGGCGGGCCTCGCCGACCGGCTTGCGCCGACGGCGGCATTCATCAAGGGGCTCTACCGGCTCTATCGGGATCTCGGCTTTGCGTATCTTGAGATCAACCCCTTCGTCTTCACCGACGGCAGGGTCGTACCCCTCGACCTGGTCGCCCGCCTCGACGACGCCGAGGCCTTCTGGCAGAGGAAGGCCTGGCTGGGCCTCGAGTTTCCCGAGCCCTTCGGGCGGGCGTTGACCGAGGAGGAGGCCTGGATAAAGGAGATCGACTCCCGGACCGGGGCCTCCCTCAAGCTGACGATCTTAAACCCCCGAGGGAGGGTCTGGACGATGGTGGCCGGGGGCGGAGCCTCCGTCATCTACGCCGACACCATCTGCGACCTGGGCTTTGCCGGAGAGCTCGCCAACTACGGCGAGTACAGCGGCGACCCCTCCACCGAGGACACCTACGAGTACACCAAGACGATCCTCGACCTGATGACCCGGGAGGAGGACCCGGAAGGAAGGCCCAAGTACCTCCTCATCGGCGGCGGGATCGCCAACTTCACCGACGTCGCCAAGACCTTCAAGGGGGTCGTCATGGCCCTGGAGGACTACAAGGAGAGGCTCCGGGAGGCCGGCGTCGAGATCTACGTCCGGAGGGGCGGGCCCAACTACGAGGAGGGGCTTCGAATCATGCGGAAGCTCGGCGAGCGGCTGGGGGTACCGATCCACGTCTACGGCCCCGAGACCCACATGACGAGGATCGTATCCATGGCCCTGGGAGGGGGAGAGTGATGACCATGAAGGACTACCAGCTGTTCGACAGAAACACCCGGGCCTTCGTCTACGGGCTCCAGACCAACGCCATCCAGAGGATGCTCGACTTCGACTATCTCTGCCGGAGGGAGGTCCCGAGCGTCGCCGCCATCATCAACCCCAACCGGGGCGGGGTCCAGAAGGTCTTCTGGGGGACCGAGGAGATCCTCCTCCCCATGTACAAGACGATCCCCGAGGCGGCGGCCGCCCATCCTTTCGCCGAGGTGATGGTCAACTTCGCCTCCTTCAGGTCCGCCTTCGACACCACCATGGAGGCCCTCGCCTCGCCGACCATAAAGACGGTGGCGATCATCGCCGAGGGGGTCCCCGAGAGGATGGCAAGGGTGATGGCCGCGACGGCCCGAAAGATGAAGAAGACGATCATCGGCCCCGCCACCGTTGGGGGGCTAGCCGCCGGAGCCTTCAGGATAGGAAACACCGCCGGGACCATCGAGAACATCATCGAGTCGAAGCTCCACCGGCCGGGCTCTGTCGGCTTCGTCTCCAAGTCCGGAGGGATGCTCAACGAGGCCTTCAACATCATCGCGAGAAACTCGAGCGGCGTCGTCGAGGGGATCGCCATCGGAGGCGATAGGTATCCGGGGAGCAACCTCATGGACCACATCCTCCGGTTTGAGGCCAACCCCGAGGTCGCCATCATCGCCTGCCTAGGCGAGGTCGGCGGCACCGACGAGTACAGGATCGTCGAGGCCCTGAAGGCCGACCAGATAAAAAAGCCCCTGGTGATCTGGGTGACGGGGACCTGCTCCAAGATCCTCCCCGGGAGCGTCCAGTTCGGCCACGCCGGCGCGAAGGCCCAGACCGACCTAGAGACCGCCGACGCCAAGAACCGGGCCCTGAAGGAGGCGGGGGCGATCGTCCCCGCCTCCTTCGACAGCTACGGCGACGAGATAAGAGGGGTCTACGAGAGGCTCCTCGCCGAGGGGAAGGTCCGGGAGCCGGAGGAGCCGGAGATCCCGAAGATCCCCATGGACTACGCCAAGGCCGTCTCCGAGGGGATCGTCCGGAAGTCGACGAACCTCATCTGCACCATCTCCGACGACCGGGGCGAGGAGGTCCTCTACGCCGGAAAGCCCCTCAGCCGGGTCCTGGAGGACGGGATGGGGATCGGCGGGGTGATAGGCCTCCTCTGGTTCAAGAAGGAGATCCCCCCCTGGGCGGCGGAGTTCATCGAGCTCGTCCTCCAGATCGTCGCCGACCACGGCCCCGCCGTCTCGGCGGCCCACAACGCCATCGTCGCCTCCTGCGCCGGAAAGGACCTGATCACCTCCCTCGCGAGCGGCCTCCTCACCATCGGCCCCCGGTTCGGCGGGGCGATCGATGACGCCGCCCGGGAGTTCAAGAGGGCCCGGGACTCGGGCCTCTCCCCCGAGGAGTTCGTCCGGGGGATGAAGGCGAAGGGGGTGAACATTCCGGGGATCGGCCACCGGATCAAGAGCGTCAAGAACCCCGACAAGAGGGTCGAGCTCCTCATCGGCTACGCGAGGGAGAACTTCGCCAGGACCGACCTCCTCGACTACGCCCTTTCAGTCCAGGAGATCACCACCGCCAAGAAGGGAAACCTGATCCTGAACGTCGACGGCTGCATAGGGATCCTCTTCATCGACCTGATGGGCTCCTGCGAGGTCTTCGACGAGAGGGAGATCGACGAAGTCATCAGGTACGGCTACCTCAACGGCCTCTTCGCCCTCGGGAGGTCCATCGGGATCATCGGCCACATCCTCGACCAGAAGAGGCTCGACTCGAGGCTCTACCGCCACCCCCAGGACGACATCGCCTACATGCTCCCCAAGCTGGGGTGAGCCGCTCTCAGGGTTGAGAATCGGGCTGGCCCCTCCCGCCGGCCCCCCCTTTTACGGAGGTTATTACCTTGGCTACCATCAGCGAGAAGATATTCAGTCGGGCCTCGGGCCACCGGGCCGAGGCGGGGGAGATCGTCGAGGCGGAGGTGGATTACGCCATGTCCCACGACGGTACGAGCGTCCTCGCCATTAAAGCCTTCACCGAGATGGGATCGGAGCGGGTCTGGGACCCCGAGAGGATAGTCGTCCCCTTCGACCACATCGTCCCCGCCAACAACAGCACCGCCGCCGACCTCCAGAGGATGGTCCGTTCCTGGGCAAGAGATCAGGGGATCGTCCATTTCTTCGAGGGGGGCCGGGGGATCTGCCACCAGGTCTTCCCCGAGGAGGGGTTCGCCCTCCCCGGGACCCTCCTGGTGGGGGCCGACTCCCACTCCTGCACCTACGGAGCCTTCGGCGCCTTCGGGACCGGGGTCGGGGCGACGGATATGGCCGAGATCTACTCCCGGGGGAGGCTCTGGTTCAAGGTCCCCGAGACGATCGCCGTCCGGATATCCGGCCGTCTCGGCGAGATGGTCCTCGCCAAGGACCTGACCCTGATGCTCGTCGGGGCGATAGGAGCCGACGGCGCCACCTACCGGGCCCTGGAGTACCTGGGGGAGACGGTGGAGAGCCTCTCCATCTCGGGGAGGATGACCCTCTGCAACATGGGGGTCGAGATGGGGGCGAAGGCCGCCATCGTCCCGGCAGACGGGACGACCGAGGAGTACCTGAGGGGCAGGGCTAGGGGGCCGTACCAGCCGGTCCGATCCGACCCCGGCTCTTACGACGCGGAGATGGAGTTCGACGTCTCGGATCTCTCCCCCCAGGTCGCCGTCCCCTTCCGGGTAGACCAGGTCCGCCCCGTCGGCGACCTGGCGGGGACGGAGGTCGACCAGGTCTTCATCGGGACCTGCACCAACGGCCGCCTGGAGGACCTGGAGATCGCCGCCCGGATCCTGAAGGGGAGGGAGGTGAAGGCCCGGACCCTGGTCATCCCCGCCTCGAGGGAGGTCCTCCTCCAGGCCCTCTCCTCGGGGGTCCTGGAGGCCCTCGTCCGGGCGGGGGCGATGATCGGGACCCCCGGCTGCGGCCCCTGCCTCGGGGCCCACATGGGGGTCATCGCCGAAGAGGAGGTCTGCCTCTCCACCGCCAACAGGAACTTCCCCGGCAGGATGGGGAAGGGGGGGCTCGTCTACCTCGCCTCCCCGGCGACGGCGGCGGCTTCCGCCATCTCCGGCGAGATCACCGACCCGAGGGAGGTCTGAAGCTGGCGGGGGATGGGAGAGGAGGGGGCCGGCCCAGGAAGGGGAGGACGACCCCCCTCCGCCTCGACCTCCACGTCCACTCCGCCTTCTCCGACGGGAGGGACGAGGTCGAGGAGATCCTGGAGGCGGCCTTCGAGGCCGGCCTCGACGGCATCGCCATCACCGACCACGACACCCTGGAGGGCTCCTTCGAGGCCGAGAGGTCCGTCCGCAAACGGGGCCTCCACCTCCTGGTGGTGCCGGGGGTCGAGGTCTCCACCTCCGACGGCCACCTCCTCGCCCTGGGGGTCCGGGAGCTACCGCCATCCGGGCGGAGCCCCGAGGAGACGATAGAGTTCGTCCGCGCCCGGGGCGGGATCTCCATCGTCTCCCACCCCTACCACCCCTTCCGCCACTCCATGTACAGGATACCGGGCTGCGACGCCGTCGAGGTCTTCAACTCCAAGTTCATCTTCGGCCTTGCGAACTTCTGGGCGAGGAGGGGGGCGACGAGGCTCGGCCTTCCGATGGTGGCGGGGAGCGACGCCCACTCGGCGAGGTCCGTGGGGCTGGGGGTCACCATCGTCACCGTCGGCGAGGACGGAGACGTCTTGGAAGCGATCCGGGAAGGGCGCGTCGAGATCGACGGCAAGAGGACCCCTCCTGTCGCCTTCCTCGGCCAGATGGGCCGCTGGGTGAAGAAGCGGCTCCGAGGGGGGGAAAGAAGGTAGAAGAGGAGGTAAGGGCGGGACGGCTGAGGCTCGGATAAAAAGCGATCGAAAGGTAAAACCGACCGGATGGGATCCGGTCGCTTCTGAGTCCGAAGGTTTGAGATTCGAGAAATGCGAGTTACTTAGTCTTCTCCACCTTTTCTGCTTTGGGGCCCCTGTCTCCGGCCACCACTTCAAAGCTGACCTTATCTCCCTCGTCTATGGAGACGCCCGGCTTGAGACCGCTCGAGTGTACAAAATAGTCGGTACCATCGTCTCCAGCTATAAAGCCGAAATGCTTCGTTCTGTTGAAGAACTTCACTGTGCCAGTAACCATTTCAATTCCTCGTTATCCTGACTAGAAGCCTACGACTATTTAAAGGTGCTCCCTCCAGGCCGCATCGGCGGGCCCGGCGTCGCCACATCTACCATCACCGCAGACCGGAGCCCTCGACGGCGAAGCCAAAAAATATGGAGGCAGGATCCCGTTCAGACGACCAGGGGGAGGTCGTCGATGCTCCCGCCACCGGGGATGGCGAAGACGGCGTTGACGATGACGTCGCAGATCGTATCGTTGTTCAGGTCGGTGCAGTTGAAGGAGGAGTAATGGTTCCCGATGGCCCCGTCGTTCCACAGGTTTACGCCGTCGTCGAAGGCGTCCATATCGGTGTTGTTGTAGAGCCTGTTATTGAAGACCAGGTTGTCGGCGGAGTTAGTAAGGAGGATTCCGACGGTGTTGTTCGAGACGGTGTTCCCTCGAAGGGTGCAGTTTCTCGCCCCCACCAGGATTATCCCGGAGCCTCCGTTCCCACTGGCTATGTTGCTCGTGATGGTGCAGTTATTTGATTGGACCTGGATCCCGGCGTCCCCTGAGAGGTTTCCAGAGTTCGTCACCCTCATCTTATCCACCACCGCCCCGTCTGCATTGACGGTGATGCAGCTTCCGTTGCCCTGGGCGTTTATCAGGGGCAGGTCGCCGCCGTGCCACATCTCTCCCCTGAGGACGATCGGCTTTGTCACGTTGACGTTCCCAGAGAAGGTCCCGCTCCTCACCAGGACGACGTCTCCTGGGCTGGCGATGTCGATCGCCTCCTGGATGCTGAAGTACTGGCAGCCACAGGCTTTGCATTCGCAGACCTTCAGGGTAGCCGCCCCCGAGGCCATCCCACCAGCGATGAGGATGGCGATAAGGGCTACAGCAGATGGGATCGAAAAGTCTCTTTGGATCATGAATCTCCCTCTGGATTGTTACGACCGTCTCAGGGAATATAAAAAGCTTTTTCGAGGTGGCTGTCCGCCTCGAATAACTATATAACCGCTCGAACCCCTCCAGATCCCCGTCATGACGGAGCGCTTCCCCCCGGCGATGAGCGACCAGCTCAAAAGGCAGGGATATCACCTGGTGGCCCACGGAGCCGTCAAGCCATGCCTCTGGCTCCGGCGGTCGATCCGCGGAGGAGACCAGTGCTACAAACACCACTTCTACGGGATCTCCAGCCACCGGTGCGTCCAGATGACCCCCACCCTCCTCTGTAACCACCGCTGCCTCCACTGCTGGAGGCCCATCGACGAGATCCCGGCCACCTCCGGGGAGTGGATCGAGCCCGAAGAGCTGCTGGACGGGATCTTATCCGAGCAGCGGAGGCTGATCTCCGGCTACGGCGGCGCCCCCGAGACTACCGACCCTGGGAGGCTCGAGGAGGCGAAGAGCCCCGCCCACGTCGCCATCTCCCTGATGGGGGAGCCGACCCTCTACCCCATGATCGGTGAGCTGGTGGAGGAGGTTAAAAGGCGGGGTATGACCGCCTTCCTGGTGACGAACGGGACGTCCCCCGAGGCCGTCGGCGAGGTCCGACCGACCCAGCTCTACATCAGCCTCAACGCCCCCGACGAGGAGACCTACCGGCAGGTCTCAAACCCCAGGGACGATACCTGGGGCCGGTTTCTGGAGAGCCTGGATATGATGAGAGATTCACCATCCCGGAGGGTGGTGAGGCTGACCCTCGCCCGGAACCTGAACCTCAAAGACCCCCGGGGGTACGCGAGGCTGATCGAGGTCGCCGAGCCGGACTTCGTAGAGGTGAAGGCCTACATGCACCTCGGCCTCTCCAGAAAGAGGCTCGGGCGGGATGCGATGCCGACCCATGACGAGGTGATGGGCTTCGCGAGGGAGCTCTCGGATATCCTCGGCTACCCCCTCAAAAACCACGTCCCCCTCAGCAGGGTGGCCCTCCTCTCCCGGGGGAGCGCCGGGGAGAAGATAGAGCTGGGAGCCGGAAGATGACCGAATTGTAGATTTTAATTTATTTTTTAAAATTAATTTAGTTTCTATCATTAGCATATCATTGTTTTCTGGCGAGTCCTCCAACGGGAAAAGTATTTTTAGGGGCAACATCTCGGGGTTGTTAGGAGAACGGGATAGATGTCTGCGGCGATTCAGGATCCTAAAAGCTCGGAGGTGAGGGGGGAGAGGCCGTACAACAAATTAAAAATTTTGCTCGTTGAGGACAACCCCGACGACGTCGAGCTGACCTGCAGGCTCCTCCGGAGGATCTGCCTCGAAAGGGACATCTTCCTGGCGACGGACGCCGAGGAGGCTCTCAAGATCCTGGAGTCGATCCTCGAGGAGGGCGGAGCCCTCCCCGACCTGATCCTCCTGGACATCAAGCTCCCCCGCCTCAGCGGGATGGAGCTTCTGGAGCGGCTGAAGGCCAGCCCCGAGCTTCGAGGTATACCGGTGGTGATGCTGACCGGCTCCATCGTATCCGAGCACATCCAGAAGAGCTACGACCTCGGCGCCGTCAGCTATCTTCTGAAGCCGATATCCGAGGACGAGCTCCTTCTGACCCTCAGCTACGTCTCCTGATCCGGATGGATCGTTCCTTTCAAGCCCCCTCCGACCGGGAGCCCCACCGCCCCGGAGGCGTGGCCGAGGAGGGCGCCGAAGATGGCGTAGGCGAGGATCATGTAGCCCGGCATCCCGAAGAGGTCGGCGGGGGCCGAGTAGGACCAGGCCCCGGCGGAGATGGGGAGAGACTCCACCAGGGGGCCCAGAAGGGCGCCGGCCCCCATCATCGCCAGAGTCGACCTCTCCCGGAAGGCCAGAACCACCGCCGCCGCCAGGACCGAACCCCCCGCCAGGGCGGCGGGGGGGTTCATCCCGAGGGAGACGAAGATCGCGATCTCCGCCCCCACCCCCGCCAGGGCGAGGGCGAGAGCTCTGGAAGAAGAGCCCCTCATCCACCCCGGCCCCAGGACCGCCCCCACGATGAGCCATATGGCAGGAGGAAAGGAGGCCCAGGCGGGGAAGTTCCATGGCGGGACGTAAGGGAGGCCCCCGGTCTCGGCGTAGATCCAGAGACCCCCGGCGACGCAGGCGGCCTCCGTCAGGGGCCCGAGGACGGCGCCGGTGAGGGCGAGAGCCGCCGCCCTCCGGGGGTGGCCGACCCTCATCCCGAGGATGAAGGGCGCCGGGAGGAGGAGGATCGCCGCGAGGTACGGCCGGTCCCAGAGGGCGGTGAGGAGGAGGGTGCCGTAGAGGGCGAGGATCGCGACGACGGCGACGTCCCCTCTGGGGGAGCGGCCCGTCTAATCCCCCCCCGCAAGCTTCCTCACCAGGGCGATGTTCCCCCGGTCGTCCCTCCTCTCGTCGACGGGGGTCTCCAGGATCAGGGGGCGGGACCTTATGGCGGGGTGGCGGAGGATCTGCCGGAACCCCTCCTCGCCGATCTCCCCGAGGCCTATGTGCTCGTGCCGGTCGAGCTTCGAGCCGAGGGGCCCCTTGGAGTCGTTGAGGTGGACGACCTTCAGCCTCGATATCCCCACCGCCTCATCGAAACTCTCCATCGTCTCGGCCGCCCCCTCCGCCGTCCTCAGCTCGTATCCGGCGACGAAGGCGTGGCAGGTGTCGAAGCACGCCCCGACCCGATCCTCCCGGCCGACCCGCCTCATGATCTCCGCCAGGTCCTCGAAGGACCCTCCGACGCTGTTCTTCGAGTCGGAGGTAGTCTCCAGAAGGAGGATGACCTCGTTCTCGACGGAGGAGAGGGCCCTGGAGATCCCCTCCGCCGTCCTCTCAAAACCCCCCTCCTTGCCGGAGTCGAGATGGCTTCCGAGGTGGGTCACCAGGTATGGGATCCCCAGGATGGCGCACCTCTCCAGCTCCTCGGCGAGGGCCTCCACGGATCTGGCGTAAACATCCTCCTTCGGCGTCGCGAGGTTGGGGAGGTAGGGCATGTGGTCTACGACCGGGGAGATCCCGGTGAGCGCTAGCTTCCTCCTGAACTCCATCGCCACCTCCTCGGGGATCTCCTTGAACCGCCACCCCCGGGGGTTTCGGGAGAATATCTGGAACGTATCGCAACCGGCCTTTTCTGCCCTGTCCACCGCCAAATCTATCGAGCCGGCGATGGAGACGTGAACCCCTACCTTCACCATTTCGTCACCCTCCTGGTGGATCCGGCGCCCGGTGATCCGGGCCCTTAAAGATCAGATGGATTTTTAGGGTCATCCCCTCGACGATGAAAGACGCCCCATCATCCCAACGGCCTCGGGAAAGGATCGTCCGAGGAGATGGAGCCGGATCCCAGGGAGGGGTCATTTGAGAACCGTTTTATACTTTCCCGATGAGCCGGGCCAGGAGAGGTACAGCGGCCCTCCGGCCGCCCCTCCCGGCGCCGATGAAGAGAAGAGTTCGCTGATCCGATGATGAGCCCTATGAGTCCTGAGGCGTCAGGACCTCTCCGAAACCGGGAGCCCCGTTCACCGCCCCCCGGCGCCCTCCAGCTTGGATCTAGCCCACCGATCGACGTTGTCGATGAGGTTGAACTCGAGGATCTTCTTGGTGTCGGTGAGCATCTCCGCCACCTCGGCCATCTTGAACTTCGCAGCTTTGCCGGACCGGTTCACCACCTCGATCTCCTCTTTGAGGTCCGCCGCCTTCCCGGCGGCGAGGATCTCGGAGAGGTCCCGGCAGGCCTTCTTCAGGTACTCGATCGAGTAGTCGGTCATCGATTCGCGGTCCTGGAGGTTTCTGTTGACCTCCTTGATGGACCAGCAGATGGTAATCACCTTATCGTACATCTTTACCCACCGCCCGTCTATCGGCCATATCGATATTTAAGAGCTATCTTCATCAAAAATAGTGGGGCTGGTGCGATTCGAACGCACGATCGACGGGTCTCTCCGATACCGAGAGCAGACCTCTCAGTGCTCCAACGGATCATCAACGGCCTCCCCGTCGAGAGGCCTCAGCAGACCCGTTGCTCATCATCAATCATACCGCTGGAGCCCGTCGCCATACCTGACTAGGCCACAGCCCCTCAAAGCGGGCCGAGAGGGATTTGAACCCCCGACCTAAAGGTTAAGAGCCTTTCGCTCTGCCTGACTAAGCTACCGGCCCGGACTTTTCCATATACGATGCTGGTTAAATACGTTTCGGCTCTGGAGGGAGTTGGCCGCCGGGGGGATCCCATCCGGCGAAGGCCGAACCTCCCAGTCCTCAGATCGTGTTTATGTACCTCTCCACCTCCCAGGGGTGGACGAAGTTGTTGTACATCTTCCACTCCAGGGAGCCGAGCCTCATGAAGTTGGCGAAGACATGCTCTCCGAGGGCGTCCCTGACGATCCGGTCCTCCTCCAGCCTGTCGAGGGCCTCCCGAAGGTTCGAGGGGAGGAGCTTTATCCCGAGCCTATCCCTCTCCTCGTCGGAGAGCTCGTAGATGTTCATGTCCACAGGGTCGCCGGGGTCGATCTTCCTCTTCACCCCGTCGAGGCCCGCCGCCAGGATCGCTGCGAAGCCGAGGTAGGGGCTGCAGGAGGGGTCCGGCGACCTGAACTCGAGCCTCGTGCTGAGGCCCCGGCCGCTGGGGACCCGGATGAGAGAGGATCGGTTCGGGCCGGACCAGCCGATGTAGACGGGGGCCTCGAAGCCGGAGACGAGCCGCTTGTAAGAGTTGATGAGGGGGTTTGTGACGGCGGTGATGGCGGGGGCATGCTCCAAGAGACCTCCTGCGAAGTGGCGGGCGAGGTCGGAGAGCTGCATCTTCGCATCAGGGTCGAAGAAGGCGTTCTCCTCCCCCCGGAAGAGGGAGATGTTGACGTGCATCCCGGAGCCGGCGGCGCCGTAGATCGGCTTGGGCATGAACGTCGCGGCAAGGCCGTTCTTCATCGCGATCGTCCTTGTGACGTACTTGAAGGTGACGACGTTGTCGGCGGTCCTGAGGGCCTCGCCGTAGGTGAAGTCAATCTCGTGCTGCCCCCGGGCCACCTCGTGGTGAGAGGCCTCGATCTTGAAGCCCATATCCGTCAGGGCGAGGACGATCTCCCGCCTTATCTCCTCGGCCAGGTCGACGGGTCCGAAGTCGAAGTATCCGGCGAAGTCGTGAGGCCTGGTGGTGGCCCTTCCGTTCTCCATGTTGAAGAGGAAGAACTCCAGCTCCGGGCCGACGTTCATGGAGTAGCCCATCTCCTCGGCCTTCTTCATCGCCCTCTTCAGGACGTACCGGGGGTCTCCCTCGAAGGGCTGGCCGTTGGGCTTGTAGACGTCACATATCAGCCGCGCCACGTTCCTGTTCTCCCTCGCCCTCCAGGGGAGGATGGCGAAGGAGGATATGTCCGGCCGGAGGAGCATGTCGGACTCCTGGATCCTGGCGAAGCCCTCGATGGAGGAGCCGTCGAAGCCGGTCCCCGAGTCGAGGGCCTTTCCGAGCCTGGTGGCGGGGATCGAGACGCTCTTCACGAGCCCCTGGATGTCGGTGAACTGCAGCCTGAGAGACTCGACGTTCCTGTCGCGGATCGTCTCTAACAACTGATCTATTGAGTACATGATTGGTCATACACCCCTTGATGCGGGTCTCCAACGCCGCCGCCGACCATCCCCCTCCGGGACGGGCCCGATGCGGCCGGGCGGCGGACGGGGGCGGCGGCAGATTCCTCTAAAGACCCCAAATGGACCGACCTCCTTTAATATAGTCATCGGCCCGATGGGGCTCAATTACCCTTATCTATTGGCGTATCTCACTCCCTCAACGGTAGATCAAATGTCTGGTGCAAAGGTTCTGGTAGTTGACGCAGGCGGCAGGGGAAACGCCATCGCCCACGCCTTCGCGAGGAGCCCCCTGGTGGAGCGGGTCTACGTCGCCCCCGGGAACGCCGGAAGCTCCATGATCGAGAAGTGCGAGATCGCCCTCTCGAAGGGGCGGCCCCTCAAGGAGATCGCCGACCTCGCCACCTTCGCCAGGAGAGAGGCGGTAGACCTCACCTTCGTCGGCCCGGAGGGGTACCTATCCGACGGGATCGTCAACCTCTTCTCCGAGGAGGGGCTCGAAGCCGTCGGTCCGAGACGGGAAGCATCGGTCCTGGAGGGGAGCAAGGGCTACGCGAAGGACCTCCTCCGGGATATCGGGGTCCCCATCCCCCGCCATCGGAGCTTCGGCGATCCGGAGGAGGCTTTAGGGTACGTCTCCTCCTTCTACGCCGATAATCCAGGGATGAACCTGGTGGTGAAGGCCGACGGCCTCGCCGCCGGGAAGGGGTCGATCGTCTGCGGCTCCGAGGAGGAGGCGGCCTCGGCGGTCCAGAGGATCATGGTGGAGCCCCGCCTCTTCGGCGAGGCCGGAAGGCGGGTCGTCCTCGAGGAGAGGCTAGAGGGAAGGGAGCTGATGTTCTTCGCCGTCACCGACGGGAGGACGGTCCTTCCTCTGGAGTCGGCGATGGACTACAAGCGGGCCTTCGCCCCCGGAGAGGAGGTGGCGATCCGGCTCTACAACAGACTATCGGGAGACCCGAACCTCGACCACAACCCCAACACCGGAGGGATGGGAGGCTACTCCCCCCACCCATGGCTCGACGGCGACCTCGCGGAGCGGATCATGGAGGAGATCGCCGTCCCCACCATCCGGGGTTTTCGAGAGAGGTCGGGCTTTGAGTACCGGGGGATGATCTACTTCGGCCTGATGGTCTCGGAGGAGGAGGGCGAAAGGGTCCCAAAGGTCCTGGAGATCAACGTGAGGCTCGGCGACCCCGAGGCGGAGGTGATCCTTCCCCGCCTGGAGACGGATATGTACATCCTCTCCCGGGCGGTCCTGGATGGGGATCTCGAATCCGTGAAGCTCAAATGGTCCCCCGACTATTGCGTCGGGGTCTGCGCCATCAGCGGTCGGGTGGTGAAGCCCGCCGCCAGCGGGGTCCAGGAGGAGCGGCCCGGCTACCCCGGCTCCCACTATACCAATATGCCGATCAGGGGTCTAGATAAGGTCGATCCCGACGTCCTCGTCTACCACAACGGAACCGCCTTCGGCAGGGACGCCAGAGGGGCGGAGAGGCTCTTCACCACCGGCGGGCGGGTCCTCACCGTCGTCGGCCGGGGCGCCACCCTCCCGGCGGCGAGGGAGAGGGCCTACGAGAACATAAGAAGGATCAGGTTCAACGGGATCAGGTACCGGCGGGACATCGGCCTCACCCCCTGAATTCGGGGTTGGGAGATGAGCTCGGCGGGAGGGATTTCGAAGCTGAGGGGATGGTCGATAGATGGGAGAAGGTTCGGATAAGGGATCTTATCGAAGGACGGTCGTCCTGGGGCTGGAGGGGACGGCATGGAACCTCAGCTGTGCCCTCGTCGACGAGGAGGAGGTCATCGCCGAGGAGAGCGCCACCTACGTCCCTGCCAAGGGGGGGATCCACCCGAGGGAGGCGGCCCAGCACCACGCCGGGCACATGGCGCCGGTCGTCGGCGAGGTCCTGGACGCCGCCCGACGCGACGGCATCGCCATCGACGCCGTCGCCTTCTCCCAGGGGCCGGGGCTCGGGCCGTGCCTCCGGACGGTGGCGACGGCGGCCCGGGCCCTCGCGCTCCGTTTCGGGGTCCCCCTGGTCGGCGTCAACCACTGCATCGCCCACATCGAGGTCGGCAAGTGGAAGACCGGCGCCGCCGACCCGGTCGTCCTATACGTCAGCGGCGGAAACAGCCAGGTTCTGGCCCTGAGGCGCGGGCGGTACAGAATATTCGGCGAGACCCTGGACATCTCCGTCGGAAACGCCCTGGACAAGTTCGCGCGGCAGGTGGGCCTCCCCCACCCCGGCGGCCCCAAATTGGAGGCTCTGGCGAAGTCGGCGAAGGAGTACATACCTCTCCCCTACGTGGTCAAGGGGATGGACCTCTCCTTCTCCGGCCTCTCGACGGCGGCAGCCCAGGCGGCGAAGAAGTACGACCTCGCCGACGTCTGCTCCTCCTTCCAGGAGACGGCCTTCGCCATGCTCGTCGAGGTGACCGAGAGGGCCCTCGCCCACGCCGAGAAGAAAGAGGTCCTCCTGGTGGGCGGCGTCGGCGCGAACTCCCGCCTCCGGGAGATGCTGAATATCATGTGCGAGGAGAGGGGGGCGCAGTTCTTCGTCCCCGAGATGAGGTTCATGGGGGACAACGGCTCCATGATCGCCTACACCGGCCTTGTCATGCTGAAGGCCGGGGTGACGACGCCCCTCGCGGAGTCGCGGGTCCGGCCGGGGTATCGGACGGACGAGGTGGAGGTCGTGTGGAAGTAGGAGATTGAGGTTGACAGAGAAGATGGGGGAGAAGTACTAAGATAATTCGAATGGGGACTTGTATCAGCTTCATCCTTATACGCCTCGGTTCTTTCGGCGTCAACGGTTCGCCTGAGCCTAATAGGTAAGAATCAAAATGCCATCTTGTTAGATAAGGCTGCTATGAATAAACCAAATACGATCAACCCTAATAATCCCTCCAATAACCCAAGAAATCTAGTGAGTGCACTGGTGGATGGCATACTATCGTGGGGCTGCAATGTGAAGATCTGTAGACTAAGGACGAGATATTCTTTGAAGCTTTTTTCCTCGATTTTCTCCTTAGATCTTCTTTTCTTCGACCGTATATTGATTATCTTGTAGAAGATGGCAAATGATAACACAAAAATACTAGCCGGTATTATCACATACTTTGGACGGACGCCATATCCGCATGAATACCTGAAAAACCAGTCTTCTAATTTTTTGAAGGATAAATCTCTCGGTTGACTATTTAATCGGAATTGAAAGTAACAATCATTAGCATCACTGATCCTCCCGATTTCTTTGAAGTTCATAATCAATCTCATGTATGTGGCGTCATCACATGTTAGGCGATTAACAGGGTTGAAATTAATTGAGTCGAAATTAATATCTAACCTCCCTAAACCAAATTTCATGCTACTCATATTCAAGAGGCCCTCAAAATATACTTTAGTGAAATCGAGATCTCCTCTGAATTCTGACTGGTTGAAGTCGGTTTCACCGAGAAATTCCGTATCTTCAAAGTCAGCGTTTCCATTGAAATCGCTTTTTTGGAATTCGGTTTTACCGAGAAATTTCGTATGGTTAAAGTAAGCGTTTCCTTTAAAATCGCTAAGCATAAAAATAGCATTTCCGAAGAATGTGGAGTTCATGAATGTTGTATCTATACTGAATTCTGAAGAAATGAATGATGTTTCGTTATTAAATTGTGTATTTTTGAATTTTGATTCTCCGTAGAATTTTGCTCCTTTAAACCAAGCAATGTCATTATTGCTGAATTCAGCGCTGGAGAATTGAGTTTGATTGTTGAATTTTGCCGCACTAAAGTCAGCTATATTATTAAATTTTGCATAATCAAATTTGGCATCTCCGCCAAAAGTAGCACTTTCGAATTTGGCATCTCCGCCAAAAGTAGCACTTTCAAAATAAGCTCCGCTGAAACCGGAATTCGTGAAGTTGGTTTTTTTTGAAAAGTTAGTTCGATAAAAATTAATTTTTTCTTTACAGTTGATATGACTAAAATCAACATCGCCCAAGAACTTAGCATTTTCCAG
Organism: Methanothrix harundinacea 6Ac; assembly: GCF_000235565.1. NCBI lineage: Archaea > Methanobacteriati > Methanobacteriota > Methanomicrobia > Methanotrichales > Methanotrichaceae > Methanothrix > Methanothrix harundinacea. Next base: position 1,635,443 of record NC_017527.1, on the reverse strand, counting down.
TTCTATAGCACCGCCAAAATCCACATTTCGAAATATGGCATTCCCATTGAAGTGAGCATGTTTAAAATCGCCCCCTTTTTTGAAACCTGTGTTGGTGAAATCTACATTGTTCCCGAACTTAACCTCCTTCAAATCGGCAAATTCTTTGAATTCTGACGATTTGAAATTAGCATTTTGAGTGAAATTAGTACGTTGAAAATAAGCTTCAGTAAAGTTAGCACCCTCGAAGATAGCATTCTTTTCAAATTTAGTCTGGAGAAAGTTTACTTTCCTCGTAAAATTAACTTTTTCGAAGTCAGCATTTCCAAAGAAATACGTATTTTCAAATATGACTTCATCTCTAAAATTAGTGGACTTAAAATCGGTGTCTTGCATAAATTTGGTATCTGAAAAATCTACCAACCCATGAAAGATTGTCTCTTTAAAGTCTACTTTACCTGTAATCGTACAATTCTTAATTTCTATATTTTTTTTAACATCTGAATTGAATTTTATATCTCCATTGATTATATTTTTTTCGTATTTTACTGGTTTCTCGTTATTTATTTCATCAATTATGTCATCCGCATAGACTACCCCATCTGAACAAATCGATCCGCTATGACCCAATCCCACAACTAGCAATAATATTGAACAGATTAATAAGGCTAAACCTATATATGTTCTTATTGTTATTAAGACTCCCCCAAAATTAACAAAGTACTTTAATAATATTCATTTATTCTATCTCACTTCTGAACAATTCTTTGAATAATCTTTTGATGTATATGCAATCGAATCTTTGACATAATTGTTGAAGTGACCGCAATGACCTGGATTTATATATTTTGAAGTAATGATTGCATAAATCGTATATATTTCATTGCAATTAAAGTCGATATCAAATTCCCAGATTCCATTTCCTTTATCTCGCCCTTCTGGATATGAATATCCTTCAGCATCATGATATTTAGGATATCTGAACACACAAATATGATTCTCATCTGGTAATACATCTATTTCAACAGTAACTTTAGTATCATTTACTCCTATAATCGTAATTTCCTGAGATTCAGCTGGACTGATGTTAACAGGTAAAATTAGTAAAAGGATTAGGCCAAATAATAAAAAAGAATGAGTATTCATAAATTATTTCCTCCTAACCATTATAATATCAGATTTTGCTATATTTTCAGGTATATTATCGAACGTATTATACTCCAGTTTGGAGGCTGTTATTATTGCACAGACGAATTGATAGGAACCCCAATCCATACCTTCTCTGCCAAAATAGACGTGTGCACGCCATATCCCTGTATTTGTATCAATGACGGCTTTTGGCTGTACCCACCAAGTGCCGGAGTCTGCTGGATTTATTATAACATAGATATGATAATCGGTATAATTTTTTAAATTCGTTTCACCTATAACCCAGTTTCGCCACTCCACTTCGTCTCCCTCTTCGGGGCTTGTGATGTTTATGGTGATATTCTCCATTCCAGCTAAGGATGGGGTGATTGATACTAGCGCTGCAACCATCATGAGTATGATTATCGTAGATTTCATCTTCGTCCTCCTTAGATAACTAAACTACATATACTTCAGTTATGGTTTAATATTCTTTCGGTCTGTAATCCCTTGACTTCTTAAATTAAATACATATTAATAATCGTTGACTTAAGGGGTAGTATAGCTGAAGATGCGCTAAAGTGGAGATTAAACAGCAGAAGTCGATTCAGATACATCAAGCACGATCTCAAAGTTGATCTTCTTCACAGTCCACAAAATTCCTCATGGCTACCACAATAAAACCCTAAAGACCTCTCCGATCGCCGCTCAGATCCGCGATCCTTCTTGCCATTGGACCTCAGCCACATTATCCGTATAACAAACTATATCACTCCCTTAAAACCTATCCCGGTTGATGATCTTCCAGATCCTGGACGCCAACTACGTCTACGACCCCGACGGGTTTCCCATAGTCCAGCTCTTCGGGACGACCCCTTCGGGCAGACCCGTCACCGTCCAGGCCTCTGGATTTCGCCCCTACTTCTACGCCCGAATCGACGAAAGGAGGATCGACTCGGCCATCGATGGGATCAGGGAGATGGGCCTCTCCGCCGAGGCGGTGGACCGATTTCGGCCCGTCGGCTACCAGAGGCGGCCTTCAAAGATGCTGAAGGTCGTCGCCAAGGACCCCAAGTCCGTCCGGGATTTCAGGGAGTCGGTCCTCTCCGTCCCCGGGGTCCTGGAGGTCTACGAGACGGACGTCCTCTTCAAGAACCGGTTCCTCATCGACCTCGACCTGGGGGGGATGAGGTGGGCGGAGGTGGAGGCCGGCAATGGTGGATCGGATTTGGAGACGGCGCCGGCGGGGTCTGCCACCATAGGCCCCGTCCCCTATACCTCCCTTCGGCCCGCGGGGGCGGGTCCAGCGGTGGCTGGAGGGGCGGAGAGGGAGAAGGTCCCCGGGGCGGAGGCAAGGGGTGGCGCGAAGGCGATCCCCAACGCCCCCCTCCGCACCCTGGCCTTCGACATCGAATGCCTCCCCCTCCACGGGGCGATGCCAAGCCCCGAGACCTCGCCGGTGATCATGGTCAGCCTAGCCTTCGACCCGCCTTACAAAGGGCGAGAAGACCTCGTCCTCGTCGGCCGGGATCTGGACTGCCCCCGGGGAGACGTCCTCTGCTGCGGTGGCGAGAGGGCGATGCTCGCCAGGTTCGTCGAGATCCTCAAGGACTACGACCCCGACGTCCTTGCCGGCTACAACTCGGCGGAGTTCGACTTTCCGTACCTGGAAGAGAGGGCGAGGAGGCTGAACGTGGAGGTCCGGGTCGGTCGGGACGGAGGCCCCTGGCGGGTGAGAAAGATCGTCAACCAGACCCGGGTCGAGATCACCGGAAGGATCGTCGTCGATCTTCTGCCCCTGGTGAGGTCGTCCTTCAGCCTCAAGCGCTACACCCTCAGGAATGCGAGCCTGGAGCTCCTGGGGGTCGAGAAGCACGACGTCGACCCTAAGGAGATGGAGGCGCTCTGGACCTCCTCCGGCGACGATTTCGCCCGGCTCGTCAGCTACTCCCGCCGCGACTCCTACCTCGCCCTCCACCTCCTCACCGACCTCCAGCTCCTCGACAAGTACATCGCCCTCGCCCAGACGAGCGGCTCCCTCCTCCAGGACGTCATCGACGGCGGCCAGACCGGCATGGTCGAGAACTTCCTCTTCCGAAAGTTCCAGGAGAGGGGGAGGGTCATCCCCCCCAAGCCCGACGCTGACCTCTCTTCTGCCAGGGCGGCCCAGAGCTCCGAGCTGAAGGGAGGAGAGGTCCTGGAGCCGAAGAAGGGGCTGGTGGAGGATGTTTTGATCCTCGACTACCGCTCCCTCTACCCCTCCATCATGATGGCCCACAACCTCTGCTACTCGACGGTCGTCACCGACGAGCGCCCCCCATCCGGGGGGGTCGTAAAGCCGCCCTCGGGGGGGGAGTTCGTCCTCCCGGGAGAGGCGCCGGGGATCGTCCCCGGGGTCCTCTCCGACCTCCTGGCCCAGAGGACCGATATCAAGCGTCGTATGAAGTCGGCTTCGGAGGAGGAGCGGAGCATCCTCGACGCCCAGCAGTACGCCCTCAAGATCCTCCTAAACTCCTTCTACGGCTACTCCGGATACGCCCGGGCCAGGCTCTACAGCCTCCCCCTCGCCAACGCCGTGACGAGCTTCGGCCGAACCAACATCCTGAACACCAAGCGGATGGTCGAGGAGATCGGGTCGGTCTACGTCCGGGACGGCAAAGCCCTCCTCCCCGAGGAGATGGCCTCCGCCTCCGGCGACTCCTTCCCCGCCGTCGGAGAGTTCAAGCGCTTCGACCTCTCGGTCGTCTACGGCGACACCGACAGCGTCTTCATCCGCCTCAAGCCCTTCGGCGGCAGCGGGGTAAAGCCGACCCTGGAGGAGGCGGAGCTGGTGGGAGGGAAGATCGCCGAGACGGTTACGTCCCGCCTGCCGCCGCCGATGGAGCTGGTCTTTGAGGCCTTCGCCCGCCGGGGGCTCTTCCTCGTCAAGAAGAGGTACGCCCTCTGGGTCTTCGAGAAGGTCGGCGGGGAGTGGCGGGATAAGATCAAGGTCCGGGGGATGGAGACGGTAAGAAGGGACTGGTGCGAGCTGACGAGCAAGACCCTCAACCGGTCTCTCGAGCTCGTCCTCATGGAGGGGAGGGTCGAGGAGGCCGTCGACCTCGCAAAGTCGGTGATCGACCGCCTCCAGAGGCTCGACCTGCGGAAGGACCCGGAGATCCTCGAGGACCTGGTCCTGACGAGGAGATACACCAAGAGCACCGCCTCCTACAAGAACAAGCAGCCTCACGTCCAGCTGGCGGAGAAGATGAGGGCGAGGGGCGGCCCCGTCCCCTCCGTCGGCGACCGGGTCCCCTTCGTCATCGTCCGGGGGCGGGGGCTCTTCGTCGACCGGGCCGAGGACCCCTCCTACGCCCTCGAGAACGGCCTATTGATCGACACCGACTACTACATCAATAAGCAGATCTTGCCGCCTCTGCTGCGCCTCCTCGCGCCCTTCGGGGTATCAAAGGAGCAGCTCGTCTGCTGCCCCGAGCAGCAGCGGCTCTTCGACCTCGCGCCCCCCGGGGCTGCGGTGGCGAAAGGAAGGGCTCCGTCCGGGCCACCAGCCGAGGGGCAGGAGCAGAAGCAGAAGTCCCTCTTCGACTTCTGATCCGCTGCCTTTCTCCCCTCCTTTCTCCCGTTCTCCCTCTACCTCCCCTATGCCCGCCCTCCGCCACCGGCATCAGCCGTTGATCTTCTGCAACAGCCACGCCATATTCGAGCCGAGGACCCTCATCGTCTCCATCCCCTCGGCGTCCGCCTCCACATCCCCCGGCGCATAGCCGAAGCCGAGGTTCCAGTAGCTCGATCCGGGGACGACCATCTCGCTGATGAAGAAGAAGTGGTTGATCGAGTCGAAGGTGTGGATCGCCCCGGCCCTGCGGACGGCGACGACCGCCGCCCCCACCTTCCGCCGGAAGAGGCCGCCGTTGGCTCTTGCGACGAAGCCTGCCCGGTCGATGAGGGCCTTCATCTCCGCCGAGACGTCGGCGAAGTAGGTCGGCGAAGCGAGAATGATCCCGTCCGCCTCGACCATCTTTCTTATGCATTCGTTGACGACGTCGTCGTCGATGGTGCAGCGTCTGTCCTGATTCGCGACGCAGCCGCGGCAGGCGGTGCATCCCCGGATCCGCTCTCCCGCGAGCTGGACAAGCTCGGTTTCTATATCCTCTTTCTCCAGCTCTTCCAGGACCCTTCGCACGAGGATGGCGGTGTTACCGTCCCTCCTCGCGCTCCCGTTGAAGGCGACTACTTTCATTATTATACCCCAAAGTTTTTATCCTATCTGCAAAAAGGCAGAGATCTAGTTACGCATTCTCCGTTTATTTGGTTCGCAGACCCTGCAAGGTATGTATCCTAGACTCTTTGCTGCTTCGGCGTTAGGAAAGGAGATTAGATCTTCTAGCGGTATTTTTTTTGCCCAACCGCAGCTAGGAAGATGATATTTATTTGAGTCAATAGATCCGACAAAGTTCATGTCTTCTGCAGTTTCTACTTTACCGGTTAATTTGTCTTTTATCCATTGGGCAGCCTCGACAGAGTGCGGATAACTCTTGTTCTCATTTTTTCTGTCCTCAGACACCACGGCTATCTTGCTCGGTTTGTAAGGACTTCCACATTTGTTGGATTCTAGTGAACCGCATATACGTGTGACCAATTCTGATAGGTGGGGCTTCAGCCATTTTGGATTGTTCCCGTAATGGAGTCTTACTTCCCATTGATAGTAACATGGCCGGATTTCGCTGATCATAATAGTCTTCACAGCCCCACAATTATAGAAGAAGTTGATCGTCCTTTGGGCAAACTCGATCCAACCCTTAAGATCTTCGTCTGATAAGTACGCAGGCACTTCAATCGCTGGGAGCCCTTCAGGCGGCTCAGTGAGTTTCGTCTTATGGTCTCGGAAGGTGATGGTATCTGTTCTCTTCTTGTTATTACATTCTCCACATAAAGTCTGGAGGTTTTCTGGATTGTTGGACCCGCCCAAGTATCTTGGATCTATATGGTCGACCTGCAAAAAGCTTCTCTTTGTGGTTCCGCAACAGAGACACGTATATTCATCCCGTTCTTTAATCTTGATTTTTTCCTCTTCAGTGAGTAAAACCGGCAGATTATCATCAATCTCACCTGTATATTTTTGAGGCGAAGGCGGATTGAGTATCCTGTTGGCACAACCATCATATTGACTTTTAAAGTGACCGTATGAAGGATAGATTACGTTCCAATATCGATCATATCTAGAATATTCTCTCTGAAGATCTTGGTTTAGCCTGGTGGGTCCGGTATCTCTTTCAATGTGCTCTTTTGCTATCTGGTCCAGGTCGTGATTCTCACGCTCTTTGAATGGGAAGAACCTCGGAGGTGAGCGGTTCTGCGCCATGTGACGGAGAATGCTGAAGACGTCCTGATCCATGTTAGACCCGAAGTGTCTCTGAGGTTCCCGGAAGAATTCGACCTTTTGAGCTTCAACAAGATCGCTCACATCCTCGAACTGGACACTCTCGTTCTCAAACTCAGCGAGATCCTTATCATGTAATCCGTTGACCAGGTTCTCGTAACCGTCTTTTTCGTGATCGAAGACCATGACCAGCCTTTTTACCGGCTCAAGGTTATCGCTCCCATTGAGCTGAGCAGTATAATCGACGAGGTACCATCCCGCTGGAAGGAGCTGCAAAAAGGGAGTCGCATTGACGTTGAGCCCTGAATCTATCTGTATAGCCAATTTGCGGATGAGTTCGATGGAGATGTACTGCAAGGGCGGACGCTCACCGGGCTTAGGTTCCTTTCCGCTGATGCCACCGTCTGGCATCTCATACTCAGCCCAGTTTATGAGCTGCTGCCAGTTGTCTGTAAAGAATACGAGATGGGCCTTCTCCGTCCCGCCGAACTTTGGACCGCGGAGAGCGCGGCCCACCATCTGGGTCAGAAGGTTTCGGCTGGTGGTCTGACGGGTGATAAAGGCGCTTTCTGCATCTGGAAGATCGGTACCCTCCGTAAGCATACGGACGTTTAGGATGACGTCCAGCTTTCCGGCTTTAAAAGCCTCCAAAACCCGCCTGTTGTTCTCATCGGCACTCTTTTTGTTGACCCCTCTAGTAACATGAGAGTAGACAGAACCGGCATTAACTCCCCTTTTTTCGAGATATTCTGCGATGGCCTCACACTGATACCAGCGATCTGCGAAGATGATCGTCTTGCCGTACTTCTTGCGATTACCTACATAAGTTGCGCCGATGTACTCGTTTCTTGCACGGTTTTCTGCCAGCTGTTCGATTATATCTTCGGGGATGTCTCGAAAAGTACCTATCCACTTCTGATATTCTCGTTCATCGAAATCCGGCTCAAAATTCGTCTGGTGTTGTTCTGAGACCGGTTCCGCGAGGATCCCCTCCGCCATAAGCTTCTGGGGTGAGACCTGATAAACGATCCCCTGAGGGAAGAGTTCGGATAGCCAGCCTTCGCGACCTTTGTCGGTATAGCTGGGAGTTGCGGTGAGCCCAAGAACGTACATCCTCGGTATTTTATCTCGCAGACTTTGAATCAGCTTTCTGTAGCTGGGTGCGGGGGCATGGTGTGCCTCGTCAAAGACGACGAAGAGCTTTTTACCTGCAGACTTGAGGAACGCCTCCAAAGCCCTGTGGTGTTCCTTGTGGGCTTTGGCGATCGTCTGGAGCGTCGCGATGACCACGTCATCGTCAGGCTTGATTTCGTATACAGGATAATGATCTTTCGTTCCCGAAACAACCCTAACTTTCAGAGACCCTCTCGGCTCTGCGATCTGTCCGATATCTTCCTCCAGGCTTTTGAAAGCCTGCTCCAAAAGATGGTGAGTGTGAGCGAGCCAGAGGACTTTGTACCCGTCGGAAAGGGCCGTCTTGCAGAGAAAACGAACCGCGGTAAAGGTCTTTCCGCCTCCGGTGGGCAGTACGAGAATGGCCCCAGCTTGGGGTTCTGGATTGCCCTCGTACCAGCGATAGAGTTTATCAATGGCTGCAGACTGATGGCTGGCCGGGATTTTCGACGAGTTGCTCTTGCGAGCCTTAGAGAGATCGTATCTGATACAGTAATTTGGAGCGTCAGTCATGGTCGTCCGCTATTTGTTTCTTGCTATAGTGAAAAACATTTCGCTCTTATATGATAACATTCTGATTATAAATATTAGACTTTGAGCCCATAAGATCAATTGATGTATTGGGAAGAAAACCTGACCAGGTTCCTTTGATGCTGGAGGAGTTATCCCAGAAAAATTGTAGAAGTTTATACAGTATTGAAGACGATCAACATCATCTTCTCCCGTACCTCCTGCAATTCGCGACGAACCTCTCCACCGGGAAGGTGGAGAAGTGGGTGTGAAGGTAGCTTCCCAGTGTCTCGTGCTCGACGAGGCCGTCTCTGTCCCCGACGATCCCCTTCCCGCGCCGGAACCGGTAGGCGAACCGCGCGTCCCTCGCGCAGTCCATCTTCGAGTAGTGAAACTCATGCCCCCTGATGACCGATCCTCTCGCGACGACGGGGTTCTCGGCGACGACGTCCCCCTCGACGTACCCCAGGGCTTGAAGCCTGCCGGTCATCGCCGTCGTCGCCGGCAGCACCCCCGCCATCTTCTTCTCCGAGTCGCCGTCCTTCGATACCACCGACTCACAGAGGTACATCAGGCCGCCGCACTCGCCGTAGATCGGCATCCCGTCCCCGGCAGCCTTCTTTATTTCATGGCGTGTCGGCGACTCCTCCAGCTCCCGGGAATACAGCTCGGGGTAGCCGCCGCCGAGGTAGAGGCCGTCGGCCTCGGGGAGGGGGTCGCGGATGGGGCTGAAGAACTCGATCTCTGCGCCTAGCTTCCGGAGGATCTCGAAGTTCTCGGCGTAGTAGAAGCAGAAGGCCTCGTCGTATCCGACGGCGATTCTGATTCTACCGCCCTCCAGGTCAGGCACCGTCTCCGTCTCCGCTTCCTGCGCCGCCTGCGCCTGCGCCACCTGCGCCTCAGGCTCCGCTACATCGCATCCGAGCTCGAGGATCCCGTCGAGGTCGGCGTTCTCCTCGAGGAAGTCCGCGAGGGCATCCAGGTCGTGGCGGCTCTCAAAGCCCATCAGGAGCCCCAGGTGGCGGCTCGGAAGGGCTATCTCGCCCCGCCGGGGGAGGGAGGCGAGGATCGGTATCCCCAGGGGCGCGAGGGCCTCCTCCAGGAGGCCGCGATGGCGGTCGCTACCGACCCGGTTGAGGACGAGCCCCGATATCTTCACGCCGGGGTCGTAGCTCCTGTAGCCGAGGGCCATCGCCGCGGCGGACCTGCTCGTCCCGTGGACGTTCATCACCAGGAGGACGGGGGCTCCGAGGGCTTTCGCGACGGAGGCCGACGAAGCAACATCCGTCGCGTCGAGGCCGTCGTAGAGCCCCATCACCCCCTCGATGACGGCGACGTCGGCGCCCTCGACGCCTCGCGCGAAAGAGCGGCGGACTCCGTCTCTTCCCATCATGAAGGTGTCGAGGTTTCGAGAGGGCCTACCGCAGATGGCAGCATGATGAGATGGATCGATGAAGTCCGGCCCCACCTTGAAGGGGGCGACGACGAGACCCCGCCTCCTGAGGGCCGCCATCATCCCCAGGACGACCGTCGTCTTCCCGACGCCGCTGGAGGTCCCCGCGACGAGGACGCAAGGTATCATGATCCTTCCATCGGCTCCGGGGCTAATTTATCCTTTCGAAGGCGGCTCGCGGATATCCAGGGGCCCCGAAGGGCTTAGAGATGGGCTAGCAGGGTGGAGATCAAGAAAACTCTATAACCCTCCCTCGTCATGGAAGGGATATGCGAGTCGGAGTCGTCATTCGGGGTAAGTACGGCGAGCGTCTCATCGAGACGATAAGAGAGAGGACCGACTTTGAGGTCGTCTCCGTCGAGATCCCCCAAGCCCTGCCGGAGTTCATCGAGGACCCCGAGGAGTTCCTCGACGGCCTCGACCTTGACCCCGAGTTCTTCTCTTCAGAGCTGATCATCACCTACTCCCTCCACCCCGACGTCACCCCGGAGATAGCCGTCCGGGCCGGGAAGGGCGGCGCCCAGGCCGTCATCGTCCCCGGCGGGATCGGGAGGGCGGGATCGGTCCCAGAGCTGCAGAAGATCGCCGACCGCTACGGGATCTACATCGAGGTCGACGAGATCTGCTGCACCCTCGACCCCTGCGGTGTCGAGGCGGTCGACGCCTTCGCCGAGAAGCTCGGCCGGCCCCGGCTGGAGGTGGAGGTGGAGGACGGGAGGATAGCTCGGGCCGAGGTCCTCCGGGGATCCCCCTGCGGCAGCACCTGGCACGTGGCGAGGGATATCGTCGGGGTCACGGTCGAAGACGCCCCGCCCCGGGCCGGCCTCCTCTGCCAGATGTACCCCTGCCGGGCGGTCCGGGGCGGCGAGGGGGGGATCCACACCTCCGGCGACCTCCACAAGGCCGCCATGGAGGAGGCTCTTGGGATCGAGGGGGGGCTGAAGATACCGGACCAGTCGAGGCCGATAAAGATCCGGGGGAGGGACCGGCCCTGAGGCGAGAGGATCTGGTCTCTGCGACGGTGGCGGTCCTCGCCAGGGCCGAGACCGTCCTCCCCCTCTGGGTCGAGGAGGCGATAAGAGAGGCGGCCGCGAAGGAGAGGAGCGCCATCGCCAGATCCCAGCTCTCGGCGATCCTCGAGAACGTCGAGATCGCGGCCGCGGGCGGCGTCCCCCTCTGCCAGGATACGGGCCTCCCCGTCTTCCGCCTGGAGATCGGCCTCAACCTCTCGATACCGCCCTTCCTGGAGGAGGCGATCGCCGAGGGCGTCCGCCGGGCGACGGAAGAGGTACCCCTCCGCCCCAACGCCGTCGACCCCCTGACGAGGAAGAACAGCGGCGACAACACCGGCCCGGGGATTCCGGACCTGATCGTCGACCTCGTCCCCGGGGATTTCTTACGGATCACCGCCTTCCCCAAGGGGGCGGGGTCGGAGAACGGCTCCTTCCTCGCCATGCTCAACCCCGCCGACGACCCCATCGAGTTCGTCGCCCGCGAGGTGGCAAAGCGGGCGGGGAGGGCCTGCGCCCCCGTCTTCGTGGGGGTGGGGATCGGCGGGACCTTCGATCTCGCGCCGAGGCTAGCCAAGAGGGCGCTATTCCGGATGCCCGGCACCTCGGAGCTCGATCGGAAACTCTTGACGGATATAAACCGGCTTGGGACCGGCCCCATGGGGCTCGGAGGCGACTCCACGGCCCTGGCGGTGAGGATCGAGACCGCCCTCTGCCACACCGCATCCCTGCCGGTGGCGGTGAACCTCCAGTGCTGGGCGAACAGGTCCGCCTCTGCGACGGTGAGGGATGACGGATGGAACATCGACTGAAGACTCCGATATCGGGAGAGGAGGTGGCGGCCTTGAGGGCCGGAGACCTGGTCTGGATCAGCGGGACGGTCTACACCGCCCGGGACCGGGTCCACGCCCTCCTCGCCTCCGGGGAAAAGCTTCCGATCGACCTCGCCGGGGCGGTCATATACCACTGCGGTCCCCTGATCCGGGACGGGACCGTCCTCTCCGCCGGCCCCACCACCAGTGGCAGGGTCGGCAGGTTCACGAGAGAGGTCGTCGGCCTGGGGGTGAGGCTGATCGTCGGGAAGGGGGGGATATCCGAGGAGGCGGAGGCCCTCCGGGGGAGGGCGGCGTACCTCGCCTACCCCGGAGGCTGCGGAGCTCTGGCGGCCCGTCAGCTATCGGTGAAGCAGCTCCACCTCCCCGAGCTCGGGATGGCCGAGGGGCTCTGGGAGCTGGTAGCGGAAGGGTGGGGGCCGATGATCGTCGCCATCGACGCCTCCGGTGGAGACCTATACCGGGAGGCGAGATGCTGCCGGATGGGGGCCTCGAAGCCCTGAACCTCGCCGCCGAGGAGATCAGATACCTCCTCGACCGGGGCTACCCCTCGGGGCCGGCGGTCAGGTTCGTCTCCGACCATCGCCGCCTCCCCCGGGAGGATAGGTTCGTCCTCTCGAGGGTGGCCGTCCCCTCGGCCCTGGCGGCGGCTCGGAGGAAGAAACGGATCCCCGCTGAGAGGCTTGCGGGCCGGACCGTCGCCATCGACGGCTACAACGTCCTCATCACCGTCGAGAGCCTCCTTTCAGGCGCCGCCGTCTACCTCTGCGACGACGGCTTCCTCCGGGATGTCCGCGGGATCTTCAGAAGCTACCGATCCTCCGAGGTGACGGCCCCGGCGATCGGGGAGATCCTCTCGGTCCTGGAGGGGGCGGGGGTCGCTCAGGCGGAGGTGATCCTCGACCAGCAGATCAGCCGGAGCGGGGAGCTGGCGGCGACGATCCGGGGGGCTCTCGCGGACTTCGGCGTCCAGGGGGAGGCGACGACGGCGAGGGACGCCGACAGGAGGCTGAAGGTCGCGCCCCATCCGGTCGCCACCGGCGACGGCGGCATCATCGACGCCGCCCTGGAGGCCGTCGACCTCCCGGCGGAGGTCGCGAAGAGGAGGGGCATAACCCCCCTGATCCTCTGATTTTTAACCAGATCCTTCAAATTTTAGACCTCGTAAGCTCCCACCTTACTATAGTTATTTATTATATCCTGACCAAGGGTGTATAACATAGATCATGGCAATGTAGGGGGTAATTAAGAGATGAAGAAGATGAAGGCCATCCTGGCCTTTCTTGCCGTTATGGCTACGGCGTCCCTGGGCGGGGCGATATGGTTTCCCTTCATTCCGCTCAGCGATCACTCCATGGCCAAGTCCGTAGACGCCCACTGGAACCCGATATATCGGACCTACTCCTTCTCCACCGAGGACGACCAGGCCGTCTCCTGGATCAGGTTCGCAAGGGACCTCAAGCCCCACGAGATGGAGTGGCGGTGGTACGCGCCCAACGGCCAGCTCTACGCCCGGACCTTCGCCGTCGTCCCGCCGAAGAACTTCGCCAGCGGAGACTGGGAGGGGAAGACCTGGAGCGCCATCCAGATCCGGGGCTGCGAAGCCTCCCGGCTGCAGGGGACCTGGAGGGTGGATATCTTCAGGGACTGGATGAAGATCAAGACCGTATCCTTCAACATCGGCGGCCAGTACGTTCCTTGTTAGCCTCTGCTGGCTGACAGCGCCGCCTGGGATCCAGAGCGCGACCAAGAGGCAAGAGCTCGGGCTCTCTCGCTATAGGGAAGCATTAAAGTATATCCTCCCAAATGGGAGGATAGGTTCGGATCTCCGGCATCCTTTGGAGGAGAGTTTTCGGCCGGCCCGTCGAGATCCGGGAGTGGTCGACCGGCAGGGTGGAGGTTTTATCGATGATGATATCTGTGGCCAGCGGCAAGGGTGGGACTGGAAAGACCCTGGTGGCGACGAACCTCGCGGCGTCCATCGGCTCGGTGGAGCTTTTGGACTGCGACGTCGAGGAGCCGAACAGCTATCTCTTCTTCCCCGACCTGGAGGAGAGAGAGAGCTCCGACTGCAACGTGCCGATCCCGGTGATCGACGAGGATAGGTGCACCAGGTGCGGCAGATGCTCGGAGTTCTGCGCCTACCACGCCCTCGCCGTATTTCCAAAGGAAGTCCTCCTCTTCCCGGAGCTCTGCCACGGCTGCGGAGGGTGCGACCTCGTATGCCCCGAAGGAGCGGTCTCCATGGGGACGAGGGCCATCGGGAAGATCCACAGGGCGAGGTCCGGGGGGGTGAGGCTTCTATGGGGTGAGCTCTTCATCGGCGAGCCGATGGCAACGCCCCTCATAAGGGCGGTCAAGGCCGAGGCGAGGGGCGACCTCCTCCTCGTCGACTCCCCCCCGGGGACCGCCTGTCCCGTCATCGAGGCGGTCCGGGGGAGCGACTTCTGCCTCCTGGTCACCGAGCCGACCCCCTTCGGCCTCTACGACCTCTCGATCGCCGTCCAGGTGGTGAGGAGGATGGAGATCCCCTGCGGGGTGGTGGTGAATAGGAGCGGCATCGGAGACCGGGGGGTCTACGACTACTGCGAAAGAGAAGGGATCCCGATCCTCCTGGAGATCCCCATGAAGAGGGAGATCGCAGAGCTCACCTCCCGGGGGGCCCTATTCTCCAAGGTGATGGTCGAGTGGCAGGAGAAGTTCGTTCATCTCCTCGAAAGAATCGAGGAGGCGGCAAAATGAAGCAGCTGGTGGTCATCAGCGGGAAGGGCGGCACGGGAAAGACGACGATGACCGCATCCCTCGCCGCCCTCGCTAAAGGCGAGATGGTGGTGGCGGACTGCGACGTCGACGCCCCCGACCTCCACCTACTCCTGAAGCCCCAGGTCCGGGAGACCTTCGACTTTTATGGGCTAGAGGTCGCTTCCATCGACCCCGAGAAGTGCACAAAATGCGGCAAGTGCGAGGAGGCCTGCAGGTTTTGCGCCATCTCCGACTTTGCCGTCGACCCCGCCGCTTGCGAGGGGTGCCGGGTCTGCACCGTCGTCTGCCCCTCGGAGGCGGTCGCCATGACCGATAGAATCTCGGGCCACGCCTTCGTCTCTGATACCCGGTTTGGGACGATGGTCCACGCCGAGCTATTTCCTGGGGAGGAGGCGAGCGGAAAGCTGGTGACGATGGTGAGGGAGCTCGCAGCCCAGGTGGCGGAGAGGGAGGGAAGAGATCTTGTCATCATCGACGGCTCTCCGGGGATCGGCTGCCCCGTCATCGCCTCCATCACCGGGACAGACCTCGCCCTGGTGATGACAGAGCCCTCCATCTCCGGCGCCCACGACCTGGAGAGGATCCTCGCCGTCGTTGAGCACTTCGGGGTCGAGGCCCTCGTCGCCGTCAACAAGCACGACCTAAACCCCGATATGACAGAGAGGATCGGGGAACTCTGCCGCGACCTCGGCTTCGACCTCGCGGGAAAGCTCCCCTTCGACCCCGGCGTGGTGGGGGCAATGGTCCAGAGGAAGACCCTCGTCGAGGTGGAGGGGCCCGTCGGGGATGCGATCCGGGACCTATGGGATAAGATCCGGGCGAGGCTCTGACGGGACGCCTCCGGATCAGCCCCGCCCTCCGCCCCCCGAGGGTGGGATGGGGTCAGAGTCAGGAGTAGAGCCTGAAGGTGAGGGTCGAGACGTCCTCCTCTACGTCGCGATCGACCCGCTCCAGGGCGGCGAGGATCGAGGCGGTCCTGTGGAGGCCCGCGACGATCAGCCCGCCGATGGGGCAGAGGGGATGCGAGAGCCCCTCCTCGATCTGGCGATCGCTGGCGGGAGCAAAGAAGCAGCCTCGGATGGTGATGACGAGCCGGCCGTCCCTCTCCTCGAAGGAGGAGCCTCCGATCACCCCCGAGGCCTGGAGGGTCTTCATGAAGCAATCGATCTTCTCATCCCTCGTATCGAAGCCCGGCATGTCGCACTCCCTGAACTGCTCCATCTCCTCCCAGAGCCTGGTGCCGATGGCGACGGACATGATCATCAGGCCTCCGGACCCCTGGGTCGCCTGGACCGCCTCGGCGGTGGCGGCGACGAAGGTCATGATGAACCTCCTCAGGTCCTGGCAGAAGGGGGTGGCCATGGAGTCGTCTTCCATGATCTTCCATCCTCGGAAAAACGTTATAAATTTGCCGTTCCATCCTACCTCGGGTGTTCTGACTTGAACGAGCTCGAATTCGGCGGGAAGGTGAAGGAACCGGACGTGAGGATGCTCCGCGATATGGACGACGTCCTCTACGACAGGAGGTGGGCGAGAGGAGCCGAGGACCAGGAGCTCTACTACATGTACCGGGACCTCTTCCTCAGCAGGAGGGACGGCGACCTCTTCGTTGAGCAGGGGATCAGGTACGACATCACCATCATCCCGCCCCGGATGCTGGGGCGGGAGTACGTCAAGACGGCGGGCCACTACCACCCAACGGTCCCGGGCGAGGCGGTCACCTACCCTGAGGTCTACGAGGTCCTGGAGGGGGAGGCGACCTACCTCCTCCAGAGGGAGGACCTGAGCGACGTGTTGGTGGTGAGGGCGATGGAAGGCGACAAGGTGGTCGTCCCTCCGGGGTACGGCCACATCACCATTAACGAGTCGAACAAGAGGCTGAAGATGGCGAACTTCGTCGCCCGGGGCTTCTCGTCGATCTACGAGCCGATTCGAGAGAGGGGCGGGGGCGCCTACTTCCTCACCGAGGACGGGTTCGTCGAGAACCCGCGATGCGAGGAGGCGGCGCCCCTTCGGGAGATCGAGGTTCCGAAGGTGAAGGCCCTCGGCCTTTCGAAAAATCGGGAGATCTACCCCATCGGCCGCGAGGTGGGGAAGCTTGCCTGGCTCGTCCGCCCCCAGGATTACCTGGAGATCTTCGAGGGTTTTCTCGATTGAGGGGGAAGAGGGGTTGAGCGGCGGCGAGGAGGGGAGAGGGGATAAGACGACAGCGGGGGGGAAGCTGAGGGCCTACGCCGAGCTCCTCCGCCCGCCTCTTGCGCCGATGGACATCGCCCTTCCGGGGGCGGCGGCCCTCCTGGCCGCCTATGCCACCGCCGGGGCCCTGCCGGCGGCCTTACCCTTCGCCATCGCCACCCTGGGGGCGTATGCCGCCATCACCAGCTCTTACGTCTACAACGACTGCTGCGACGTCGACGTCGACGCCGTGGGGATGCCGGACCGGCCGCTGCCGTCTTCCCAGGTGACGAGGTCGGCGGCCCTCGCCTACTCGGCCCTCCTATTCGGCATAGCGGCGGCCGTCGCCTTCTACCTCAACCCTGAGAGCCTCGTCGCCCTCATCGGAGCGACGATGATCATGGCCGTCTACTCGAAGGCGGCGAAGAGGACCACCCCCTTCTCCTGGGCCCTCGTCGGCCTCTCCTTCGGGATAGTGCCGGTGGGGGTCTGGCTCGCCATGGCCCCGGCTGGGATCCTCAAGGACGGGCCCGGCCTCCACGCCGGGGCCCTCCTCCTGGGGGCGATGATCTGCATCACCGACTGGGGGTTCACCAACTGCGACGCCTCCCGGGACGTCGAGGGCGACCGGCGGGAGGGGATCCCCACCTTTCCCGTGACTTATGGCATCCCCCTGACGGCAAAGCTCGTCGCCGCCGCCTGGGTCGTCGGGGTCCTTCTCTCCATAGCCCTGGGGGTCGCGACAGGCCTCGGTCCGATCTACTTCGCCGCGGCCCTGGTGGCGGGAGGGTGGATGATCGCCCAGACCGTAGGCTTTGTGAAGACTCCAACGGCGGCGAGGGGGGAGAGGACCTTCTACCAGGGGGCGAACTACCGGGCGGTCCTATTCGCCGCCCTGATCGTCGACGTCCTCCTCCGGGCGACGGTGGCGGGGTACCCTGGGCTCTTAGGGTGAGGAGAGTTACGGGATGAAAAGTGAAGTCTGGCGGGATGGAAACCCCAATGAATCCTCACTCTGAAGCCCTTTGTAGGAAAAAAATGGTCTTTGCCGCTCCGAAGCAGTCGATTTGGATGATTCATGGTTGAAACGGCTCTTCAAAGCAAAGATCAGCTCTCAACCTCCAAAAGCAAGGTCTCGATCTCGGCTTTGAGCGGCCTGATCTCCTCGTTCAAGACGTTGGTGACCACGTCCCAGTCTATCCCGAAGTACTGGTGGATGAGCTTGTCCCTCATCCCGGCGATGAGCCTCCAGTCGATCTCCGGGTGACCATCCTTAATCTCTTGGGATACGTTCTTGACAGCCTCGCCGATGATCTCCAGGCTTCGCACGCAAGCCCTGCTCAGAACTTTATCACTCATAAGATCCTCGGCGTCCACACCCTCACATTCCGATAGAAGAAAATCGATCTCGTCGAGGATGTGCCTCAATAAGGCGGCGTCCTTATTCAGACCATACCACCTCCCTCTCAACGTAAGGCCTTATGTAGGGGCTCAGCCCCTTGACGGTCACCAGGTCCACCTCTCTATCGAAGAGCTCTTCGAGGAAGAAGACCAGGCCCATGAAGTTTCTGAAGGTCGGCTCCTCAAACTCCACCAGGACGTCTACGTCGCTCCTCTCCTTCTCCTCCCCTCGGGCATAGGAGCCGAAGATGCCGATCTTGCGGACGCCGAACTTCCTTTTAACCTCTTTCTCGTTAGCCTTCAGAATTCTGAGAGCGTCCATGGCAAGCCCCCGGGCGCTGCTCCTCGTCGGCAGGCCGAACTTTGCTTAAATTGGATCTTCTACCGTAAATAGGTACCATTAATCTATGCCCAATACCTCAATAGCGACCTCAACCCCTCCGACGACGCGAGGGCCCGGGTCCTCCCGGACGAACTCCACCTCCGCTCCCATCTCGGTTGGCATAGCCGGATAGGGCTCCCTAAAAGATCTGGGCTCACCCTATCACCCTACCATCCGCGCCAGCTCCTCTTCGATATAAGGGTCCATCTCCCCGCAGCGGCCGTGGGTGGCGCAATCGACGATGTGCATCGCTTTTGGCTCCAGAGCCTTCTGATAGGTCCGGCTCGCCGAATCGACGGGAATTACTGTATCGTTCTTCGAGTGGATCATCACCAACCTTCGGGGCGGGATTCTCTCGAGATAGGTATCGGGATCGATGGATCGCAGGAACCTGACCGCGTCCGGGCCGCTCATCCTCAAGAGATCGATCTCCTCCCCCTCTACATCGTAACCGCAGGTGCTGATGGCGACCACGCCCCGGGACCTCCTGTCCAGGGCGGAGGCGATGATGGCAAAGCGGCCCCCGTTGCTCTCCCCGAGGTAGACGATCCGGTCCGGATCGATCTCGGGCTGCATCCTCAGGACCTCGGCCGCCGCCAGGGCGTCGTGGACCATCTTGTGCTCCGTCGGCTCCTGGCCGTTGATGAACATCTCCAGATCGCCCCCCACGTCGACGCCGCCGCGGTTCCGCTGATCGAGGGCGATCGTCGCGTATCCCAGGCCGGAGAGGAGCTCTGCGAGGCCCTGCTCCTGCTCTTTGGTGACGGTCGCCCCGGGGAGGAGGACCACGCCTGGAAAGCCTTCTGGTCTCTTGGCCGAGGGCTCTCGAAGGAGGGCCGCCACCTCCGCCCCCCGGCTGCTGAAGCGGAGCTCCCGGAGGCTTGAGGCACCAGCATCCTCGGATGAGATCAAACGATATTCCGGCGCGGGTCTCCGGTATTCCAGCAATCCCTCTTCAGAAACCCTCCACTCAACGCCCGCCTCCGAGGAGAGGAAGACTCCTATGAAGAGGGCGACGATCCCGAGGGCAGCGATCGAGGTTGCTATTGAAGGTCTCTTCCCGATATTTTCCTCCCCCTCAGCCCCTTTCTGCAGGAATGGTACTTTATCGTTACGGCTAATCGCAGCCCGGAAGGGTGGAGTGAGCCCCTTATTTTTGACGGTATCCGCCGGCGATCTGACGGATATTCTGCCCCTAATACCTCAGAAGCGCCCCCACCCCCTCTCCCGAGGCGAGGCAGGCATCCTCCTCGACGAACTCCACCTCGGCTCCCGTCCTCTCCGCCAGCTCGTAGAGCTCATTGACGACGTCGACGGCCGAAGTCGGCCCACCGCAGTTCGGACAGGCCGGAGGCGGCCGCCTCCTCGCCTCCAGGGCCTGGCACCTCTCGCAGATCCAGCCCGGCGCCGAGGCGTCCTTGAGGAGGACGAGGACGCTCACCCGGCCCGCCTCCAGGGCGACCTTCGTCGCCTCGACGCCCCTGACCGCAAGGCCGCCCCTCAGGATCTGGGCCCGCAGCTCCTCCGCCCTCTCCATCGACAGCACCCTCTCGTCGGCGAGGGCGATCTCGTTTCCGATCTCGACGAGCTTCCTTTGGGGCGCGTCGATGGGGAGGTCGACGACGGCGAGAACCTTCCGTCCCAGATCATGGGGGAGGAGCTCCAGAAACTCCTTTTTGGCGTCGCCGGGACCGGCGACGACGAGCCCCCGCGTCTTGTGCCGGAGGCACGACTCCCGGACGTCCTCGGCCACCTCCGAGAGGAAGGACCGAACCGCCCCCTTCCGGAGGCGGTTGAACCTCATCTGGCTCCAACCCCCCTTCTTGTGCTTTCCCATCAGGTCCGCCGATAGCCGTCCCACCTCCTCCGGGACGTCGGAGCGGACGCAGAAGAGCCGGGCCTCCCGGGAGTCGAGGAGGAGGAGGCCGTAGTCGAGGTAGTCGTCCCGGAGCTTCGCGAGAGGGAGGAGGAAGGGGGAGGTGTCCAGGACCATGGCACGTCCGGGATCGATCCCGATCCTGTAGGCCCGGAGGAGGGGGGCGGGGGCCGAGGCGAAGACGATCCGCCCCCTCTCGCCGGGGATGGGCGATGAAAAGAGGAGGTCTTCGACGGTGGCCATCGTCTCTCTGAAGGACGCCTTCAGATCCGCCGGGAGGGCCTCCTCCATCGCCCTCGACCTCCTGGCGACGAAGCTGCGGTTCTCGGCCTCCTCCTCCCTCGAGGCGGTGGGGAGGTAGACCGATAAGAAGACGTCCTTCTCGTCTCGGACCTCTGCCAGCCCTCGAATATCTATCTCCGTCACCGGGGTGAGGCGACCTTCCCCTACCCCTTCGAACTCCGATCCGGGATCCATGCCCCCGGGATGGCCGATGGGGGGGAAAAGGGTTTCTGGGGAAAAGGGCCCGGAGGCCTCCGACGGCCGGGGAGAGGCGTCACTTTCCTGGCGTCGGTGGAAGCTCCCTCTTGTGCCTTCCGGCGGCGATCCGCCCTTCGACGAGGGCCAGCTCCTCCCTCCCGAACTCCGCCGCGAGGTCGTTTCGGCTCCTTCCCGCCTCCAGCCCCCGGAGGATGGCGTTCGCGTCCTGGTAGGTGATCCCAAGCTCCCCCTCGTCGGTCTGGCCGGGCCAGAGGCCGGCGGTCGGCGCCTTATCGAGGATCCGATCCGGAACGCCGAGGCGCCTCGCGAGATCCCTCACCTCGTCCTTGTAGAGGCCTGCTATCGGCAGGACGTCGGCGGCGGAATCGCCGAACTTCGTCGAGTAGCCGAGCAGGATCTCGGTCCTGTTCCCGGTCCCGAGGACGAGCCTGCCCAGAAGGTTTGCGTGCCAGTAGAGGATCGTCATCCTCACCCTCGCCTTCAGGTTTCCGTTCACCACCGCTGGAGCCGCCTTTGCGGGGAGGACCGCAAAGTAGCTCCTCAGCACCTGGGAGATGTCGATCTCCTCTGCCTCGATCCCGAGGATCGATGCGACCTTCCTCGCGTCCAGGACATCCTCCTTTGGCGTCACCCCCGCCTCCGGGAGGAGGAGGCCGAGGACCCGGTCCTTTCCCAGGGCCCGGACGGCGAGGAAGGCGACGGTCGCCGAGTCGAGGCCGCCGCTGATCCCGAGGACGGCGCCTTTCGCCCCGGCCGCCTCCACCTGGTCTCTTATGAACTTCGCAAGATGGGTCTCCGCATCTTCTTTGGCCATTGGGGGACCGTTATGGTACTCTCAAATAAAGTCCTTTTTCTGCACAAGCTTTATGTTCGAGAAGCTGGTGGTGGAGAGCAGCAATTTGACGAGGAATAAGTTTTATGCGACTTTCGATGGACTTGGAACTGCAAGATGTGCCGGGACAGCTGATGCAGTCCCTCGAGCCATTCAAGAAGTACAAGGGGAACATCATCAGCGTGGTCCATCACCGGGATCGGAAGACGCCGAGGGGCACCGTCCCGGTCCAGATCGTCTTCGAGATCGATCCATCAAATATCGATAACATCAAAAGACACCTCCAGGATAATGGGATCGTGGTGGTGAGGGCGGGGGAGGACCGGTTCATCGAGGAGATCTCGGTCCTTCTCATCGGCCACGTCGTCCACACCGACCTCGGGGACACCATAGACCGGATCGATTCCACCGGCTTCGCCGAGGTGGAGGACCTCTCCCTCAGGATGCCGGGGATCGATGAGCCCTCCTCCGCCTACCTGAGGATCAGGGCGACGGGGAAAGAGGAGATCAGAAAGTCCCTCTCGATCCTCCGCGAGGTGGGGGCGGAGAAGGACCTTCTGGTGATAGAACCTATCGAGGCTGAGAAGATATGAGAGAGGTGAGGATTTCTCTGGTGGGGTTTGGGATCGTCGGCCACGGCGTTCTGGAGGTGGTGAGGAGGAAGAGGGAGCTTTTGAGGAGCATGGGGCTGGACCTCCGGGTCGTCTCGGTCACCGACATCAAGGGGACCCTCTTCGACGGCGACGGGATCGACCCCTCCAGGCTCCACGGCGCCAAAACCCTGGAGGGGATCGCAAACCTCGGGATCATCGGGAAGGAGGCGATCCAGGAGATCGACTCCGACCTGGTGGTGGAGGTGACCCCCACCAACATCGTCCACGGCCAGCCCGGCCTCGGCCACATCGAGGAGGCCCTGAAGCTCGGAAAGCACGTCGTCACCTCGAACAAGGGGCCTCTGGTCGTCGGCTTCAACCATCTGAGGGACCTGGCCCGGGAGAACGGCTTGATGCTCAAGTACGAGGCGACCGTCGGCGGGACGATGCCCTTAATCAGCCTCATCGAGAAGAACCTGGTCGGAAATGAGATCCTCAGCATTCGGGGGATCTTCAACGGCACCTGCAACTACATTCTGACGAGGATGATGGAGGAGAAGTACACCTACAGCTACGCCCTCACCGAGGCCCAGGAGCTGGGGATCGCCGAGGCGGACCCCGCCTACGACGTCGACGGGATAGATACCGCCGGGAAGGTCGTCATCCTCGCAAACTCCATCTTCGGGATGGGAGCGAAGTACGAGGACGTCTCCGTCACCGGGATCGAGGGGGATAACCCCCGAGGCCCTCAACCTCGCCTGGGAGAGGGGCTACCTCGTAAAGCTGATAGGCGAGGTACCGGCCCTGACGGTGAAGCCGATGCTCGTCCCCCGGAGGAGCCCCCTCGCCGTCGGCGGGACCCTCAACGTCGCCTCCATCGAGACCGACCTCTCCGGGACGATCACCGTCACCGGCCTTGGCGCCGGCTCCATAGAGACCGCCAGCGCCATTGTCTCTGACATCGTCAGCATCTACACCTCAAGGCAGGTAGACGGCTGAAGACCCGGAATCATGACCAGCTTCGAAAGCTTCGCAGAGCTCTGCGCGAGGATCGAGGAGATCGGCGGCTCCATCGAGAAGGCCGACCTCCTCGCCTCCTTCCTCCGGGATCTGGAAGAGGAGGAGCTCTCGGTCGTCCCCTCTTTTGTGATGGGGTCCCCCTTCCCGGCGAGCTCCGACCTTCTCCTGGGGGTGGGACCGAGCACCCTCTACGACGCCCTCTCCAAGGCCTTCGGGGCGGCCCCCTCCGAGGTCCAGGAGCTCCTCCGGAGGACGGGAGACGTGGGGGCGGTGGCGGCGGAGCTGGCGAAGAAGGGGAGGTCCTCCACCCTCTCGACCTTCCTGGAGGGGGAGAGGCTCACGATCCTCGAGGTCCATTCCCGGTTCCTCCTCATCGCCCGGGCATCGGGGCGGAGGAGCCAGACCGCCAAGATGAAGCACCTCCGATACCTCTTCAGCGAGGCCGGGGCGACGGAGGCGAGGTACATGGCGAGGCTCGCCCTGGAGGATATGAGGATCGGGGTCGGCGAGGGGATCGTCCGGGACGCCGTCGCCAAGGCCTTCGGAATATCGCCGGAGGAGGTGGAGCGGGGGTACAACTTCACCAGCGACCTCGGCCTAGTAGCCCGGCAGGCGAAGGAGGGTCGGCTCCAGGAGCTGACGATCGAGATCGGTCGACCCATAAAGATGATGCTCGCCCAGCTCGGGTCCGGGATCGCAGGGTCGGTGGCGGAGATGGGGACGGCGGCCGTCGAGGTGAAGTACGACGGGTCCCGGGTCCAGATCCACAAGAGGGGAGAGGAGGTGGAGATCTTCTCCCGCCGGCTGGAGAGGGTGACCCGCTCCCTCCCCGAGATCGTATCCTTCGTAAAAGAGGGGGTCCGGGCGGAGGCCGCCATCCTCGACGGGGAGGCGGTGGCCCGGGGCGAGGACGGAAGGCCCCTGCCCTTCCAGGAGATCCTGAAGCGGTTCCGGAGGAAGTACAGGGTCGAGGGGGCGGCGAAGAGGATCCCCCTGGAGCTGATGCTCTTCGATCTCATCTATCTCAACGGCCGGGTCCTCATCGACGAGCCCCTCCGGGAGAGGAGAAGGCTTCTGGAGTCGGTGGCGGACGAAAAGATCCTAGCAGGCCAAAAGGTGACCGACGATCCCGAGGAGGTGGCCGGGATCTACGAGGAGGCGATTGCAGAAGGCCACGAGGGCGTCATGCTGAAGAGCCCCGAGTCCCCCTACGCCCCCGGTAAGAGGGGTAAGAACTGGCTGAAGATAAAGCCGGTGATGGAGACCCTCGACCTCGTCGTCATCGGAGCCCGGTGGGGGGAGGGGAGGAGGGCGACCTTCTTCGGCTCCTACCGGCTGGCATCCCCGGACCCGGAGACCGGCCGCCTCGAGGACGTGGGGTGGGTGGCGACGGGGATCACCGACGAAATGCTCGCCGAGCTGACGGAGCTCTTCCGCGACCTCGTCCTCGTCGCCGGAGAGGGGATGGAGGTGGAGGTGAAGCCCGAGGTGGTCTTCGAGGTGGCCTTCGAGGAGATCCAGAAGAGCAAGAGCTACTCCTCCGGCTACGCCCTCCGGTTCCCCAGGCTCGTCCGGATCAGGGACGACAAGGCCGTGGAGGAGGCGGACACCCTCGACCGGGTGGCCGGCCTTTACGCCACCCAGCGGGGTAGGAACGGCAGATCGTCGGGCTGATTTGTAGGATAGATTAGGGAGTTGTCGGCGTTGTTATTCAAGAAGATGAGCGAACTGGTCGATGAGGAGGCGAAAGGCCTTCTATCGAGGGGCGTGGACGTCCAGTCGGTGATGCCCGCGGTGGTGGAGATAGTGAACGAGGTCCAGGAGCGGGGGGACAGGGCCCTCGCCGACCTGACCGAGAGGTTCGACGGCGTCCGGATAGGGAAGGTCCGGGTCGGCAAAGACGAGATAGAGAAGGCTGGTGACCAGGTGCCGGAGAAGCTGAAGAAGGCCCTGGAGATCGCCCTGGAGAACATCGCCGCCTTCCACCACCAGGAGCTCGACCGGGACCTATGGATGACCGAGACCTCCCCGGGGGTTATGGCCGGCCAGATGGTGGTCCCCCTCGACTCCGTCGGGGCCTACGTCCCCGGCGGCCGGGCCGCCTACCCCAGCTCCGCCCTGATGACCGTCGTCCCGGCGAAGGTCGCCGGCGTCGAGAGGGTCATCGTCTGCACCCCGCCGGGGAAGGAGGGGAAGGTGAACCCCATCACCCTCGTCGCAGCCGAGATGGCGGGAGCCGACGAGATCTACCGGGTCGGAGGGGTCCAGGCGGTGGCGGCGATGGCTTTCGGGACGGAGTCGATCCGGCCGGTCCAGAAGATCGTGGGGCCGGGGAACATCTACGTCACCGCCGCCAAGCTCCTCCTCCGGTCCACCGTCGAGATCGATATGCCCGCGGGCCCCAGTGAGGTTCTCATCATCGCCGACTATACGGCAGAGCCCGAGGTTTTGGCTTCGGACATGATCGCCCAGGCGGAGCACGACCCCCAGTCGATATCGGTTCTGGTCACCGACGACGAGGATCTGGCCATAGCCACCAGGGCCGAGGTGGAGAAGCAGGCAAAAGAGACGGCCCGGTGGGAGATCGTCAAAGAGAGCCTGGAGAAGGCTGCGATCCTCGTGGCGGGGTCGATGGAGGAGGCCATCAGCTTCTCAAACAGCTTCGCCCCCGAGCACCTGGAGATCATAGTAAGAGACCCCATGACCGTCCTCGGCGAGATCAGGAACGCGGGAAGCGTATTTCTCGGGCCGTACACGCCGGTCGCCGCCGGAGACTACGCCAGCGGCACCAACCACGTCCTCCCGACCTCGGGGTACGCGAGGGCCTTCTCCGGCCTCAACGTCGACGCCTTCGTAAAGAAGATCACCGTCCAGAAGATCTCGAAGGAGGGGCTCAGTCTCCTGAAGGACGCAATCACCATCCTCGCCGAGGCGGAGGGGCTCGACGCCCACGCCGAGTCGGTGAGAAAGAGGCTCGTCGAGAGGAAGCTGGAGGGCGTCTGAGAATCCTAGCTCCAAATATTTTTCTAATTGTGCTGGATGCTAAACTATCTGATTAAAAATTGCGGAGCACCCCGCGGCCGAGCTGCGGGGCACTCTACAAAAATATGTACATGCCTAAGTATTAGGGCTCCTTGACAACAAGATTGCTTTCCCGCCTTTGCCATTGGGAAAGGGGCTCTGCGGAATAGCCATCTGTTGATAGACCCCGGACGCGAAGCTCAACGTTGTAAGACATTTCCGAGCATGATGACGGATCGGGGATAAGTTCCACCTCCAGGTCTTTACAGCCTTCCCACCCGGGGACGGAGCCAGGACTTTCAATCCACCCCCCCAGCGGAGGAGTCGTGCTGGCTGGCTGGCCGTATTTGCCGCGTGTCCAGATTAGCGAGTATCTCTTTACATGTTTTTCCGGATCATACGCGGTTATCTCGAACCTGATCTTACGGTCAGCTTTCAACTCGAGAACTCCACAATCCGTCAGCTCTCCCGCCGAGTTGCCTATGGCCTCCAGATTGATCTCAGGCAGGCTGTTGTCTACCCTGATTATCGGCATCTGGAAGGTGCCAACCTTGGCATCGGCTGCGTCATAACCGACGATGCGGAGGGCATAGTATCCGTCAGCTACGTTCCTGCTCTTCCACGTTACTTTCAGGGCATGCTCGTGCCAATCAGCCTCAGGCTCGGTATCGACGTTCTTATACCGGCCCGTCGCCGGGTCGGGACCGAGCACCTTAAACTCCCATTTCTGCGAAGCATCATTCCACTTGCGGTTGTGCAGCGGGTCGGTGACGTCCTGCCAGGTCCCGATGACGCTATCCTCATCGGCGGCGGCTATCTGCACCTTATATGTGGCTATGGGCGGCGCCTCGGCGAAAAGCCCGAAGATCCGGAGCGTATCACAGAAGGGCTGGTGGGAAACGGTGATGGGATCGTCCAATTGGGAGGTAGCGTAGCCCAGCTGAATTCGAGTCGTATCAATCGGGAGAAGGCCGAGGCTGATGAACCTGAAACCCTCATCCGGCTTCACACCCCCGGGTGGGACGGGTATGACATACTCCTTCGGCACGAAGTAGTCCCGGTGGAAGTCTTCGACGATCTCCCAGTCGACGGGCCCCTCATAGACCTCCGTCCAAGAACCGTCCACAAACTGCGAGATACGGGCCCGTATGTCGGGGACCCTGTCGGTGAAGAGCCAGGTCCAGAGGCCGCTTGTGGTGTAGCTGAAGCTGAAGGAGAAGTCGTAGCTCCCGTCAGGCGCGGTATAGGCATAGCCGAGGTATCCTTCTGTCAGGGGCGGCTCGGTGCCAGCGATCCAGAAAAGGGGCGTGT
Source organism: Methanothrix harundinacea 6Ac (assembly GCF_000235565.1). Classification (NCBI taxonomy): domain Archaea; kingdom Methanobacteriati; phylum Methanobacteriota; class Methanomicrobia; order Methanotrichales; family Methanotrichaceae; genus Methanothrix; species Methanothrix harundinacea. Next base: position 1,608,102 of record NC_017527.1, on the reverse strand, counting down.
CAACTTCATAGAACTCGATTTTGGCAGCCGGCAGCGGCTCCACCGAGATGGGAGAGCCGCCCCAAAAAGTAGTGGCCCAAACGACCCCGTGCATGTGGTATGTCTTGGTCACTTTCCCCCAGAGCCTCACATACCCTGGAGGCAGATGGAGGTCTGTAGAAGCCCTGTAAATCTGTCCGTCTCTATTATAGCGAGCAAAGCTGACCGTTTTGCTGAGGGCTAGGCTCTTGGATGACAGAAGAGGTATTCGCGCAGGCAAAATGCGCAACTTTGCGGTCGGGGCTTCGTCTCCATATTCGAAGGTGACCTTATATCTCCCGTTCTTGTCAACCTCGGCGCTGGCCACGTCTATGCCATTTATTATGGCATGAACGGCCAGCTTTTCACTGGCGAAATCGATCTTCTCCGCCGTTTTTACCTGTCCTTCGATCACATATGTGGTGGAAGTCTCTTTCCTCCCTTCCAGGGTCTTTACAATTTGGCTAAAGCGCGCCTCTCCGACCTGTGGCGTCGCCGCAACCTGGTCGAGGCTCTGGAATCCTCCGAGCCGCGCCCGCCTGTCCAGGAGGCTCTCGGCGATCTTAATTCCGATATCACGTTCGCCTTCAATCTCAATCGCAGTGGCGATCTCCTCTGCGGATCTGGCGGCATTGAGAAAAGAGAGGACCTTCTTGGACGTGCCTTCAGAGACCGTTTTAGGGTCTATCTTTGCTGATTGTTTCTTCTGGGCCATCTTTTACCACCCACATTAATTTACCTAACTGATGGACAGGCCTCAGTCTGATCCATCAAAGTTATTATAGAGAGTTACTGTAAATAAACTTTCTGGTTGTTTTAAATAAAATAAATTTAAAAAAAATCATTTAGGCGTCCTAGCTCGTTGCTGAAGAAGGCTCAGATCCAATTTGACCGAGGAGAGGCGGCTGCCGCCGCTCCATGTCTCCCCTGATTTTAGTCGGTCGTGCTCTTCGATCGTTGTAGCTCTACTTCTCCACCTTCTCCAGGTACCCCGAGAGGTCGCCGGTGAGGTCGAGATCGAAGAAGTCTCCTTCTGCGGGGAGGGCCATCAATATGCTGGCCGTCACGTCCAGGGCCACTTCGACGCCATCGACCCGCAGGTCGAGGATGTGGCCCCCAGCCTTCCGATCATCGGTGATGAAGTGGAGGTGGCTTCCGGGGACGTTTATCCCCGCCGCGAACTGGGGGGTCCAGAACCCGACGATGGTCCCGGAGGCGTTCTCAAACTCGAAGACCGTCTGGTTGGCGGTGACGTCGACGAGGAGGGGGTAGGGCCTCTCCTGTGCGGGGACGGACCTCGTCCTGACGTAGGGGAAGGTCCCATCGATCCTGATGGCGTAGAAGACGTTCTTCGACGGGAGGGAGGCCTCCAGGATTCCTACCAGCTCCGTCAGGTTTGCCGCCTCCTCGATCAGGACCGTCTCGTCATGGTCGAAGAAGGTGACGGAGGCGAAGGGGGTCGTCAGATCGTCGGATACGACGTAAGCGAATCCGTCCTCCTTGACCTGGTAGCATATGCCGTCGAGGAGGATCATCTCCCCTTCCAGCTTATCGAAGGTCCCTATGCCGAAGTCGCCCTTCTCCTTCAGTACGCCCACGGAGAGGACGCCGTCGTAGACGGCCAGGAGGAGGGCGTCGATCGTCGAGACCTGAAAGAGGACCTCCCGGTCCTGGTCTATCGTCGGGTGCGACGAGCTCGCCCCGGCGGCTGCCCCCGAGGTGACGGCTAGGGCCGCCATGAGGAGGGCAGAGGCTGATATCAGAGAATTGAATCTCATAGCGAAGATCACATCCTGAGAGGGTCGGCTTCATCGGTCCGCCACCCTCTCTAGACCTCCAGGACCGGATATTAAATAAGCTGGTCTATCCCCGGACGGGGCGAGGGCTTCCAGGGAAGGCGATCTTGCCGGGCCGCCCGAACCGATGAAGGACCTTAGGCCTCAATTCGGCGCGACCCCTCCGGCTGAAGGGGGTGAATCCGCGCGCTGGCGGAAGCCCCCTTATTCCAGATCCGGCTCTATCTCGTCGGCGGGGCAGACGGTGACCTTGGTGTAATCATCCTCGCAGGCTTCTTCCACCGTCTCGTTCGAGAGCCCGTCCCCTGTGCCTGCAATATTCGCGTCTTCACCAGCCTCCGGTCCCGTCGATCTCTCGGCGCAGCCGGAGAGGGCGACGAGGGCCGCCGCCATCATCAGAGCGATGATCATGCTGACAGATCTCACCAAGTAGATTCCTCCTCAACCTCCTGGGAGCTTTCAGACGAATAATCTTTTGGTCCGGCTCCCTCGGCCCGGACCGTCGGCGACAAGATCGTCGAAAAGGTCTCGAAACGGCTTTATCGAAGGGGCGATCACCCCTCCCCGGACGATATCGAACACCATCTATCCGCCTCGCGGACGATAAAACTAGAAGGACGGTCTTCATCTTGAGAGAATATCTGCTGGGAAACGTCGCCATCGCCAAGGGCATCCTGGAGGCGGGGGCCGGGGTCGTCTCCGGCTACCCCGGGACCCCCTCCTCCGAGATCGTGGACTACCTCGCCCCCCTCGCCAAGGAGCTGGGTATCCACGTCGAATGGTCTGTGAACGAGAAGGTGGCCATGGAGGTGGCGATCGGCGCCTCCTGGACCGGTGCCCGATCTGCCGTCACCATGAAGCACGTCGGCCTCAACGTCGCCGCAGACCCCTTCATGACCCTAGCCTACCTAGGGGTCGGCGGCGGGTTTGTCGCCTGCGTCGCCGACGACCCCTACTGCCACTCCTCCCAGAACGAACAGGACTCTCGCCGATACGCCCAGTTCGCCCGGGTCCCCTGCCTCGACCCCGCCGACCCCCAGGAGGCGAGGGATATGACCCTCCGGGCCTTCGACCTCTCGGAGGAGTTCGGGGTCCCCGTGATGCTGAGGCCGACGACGAGGGTCTCCCACGCCAGGGCCGACGTGGAGGTGGGCCCACCGGGGGAGAGGAGGGCCGAGCTGAGCTTCGATAAGGACCCAGCGAGGAGGGTCGCCCTCCCCGCCCACGCGCGACCGCTGCACGTCGAGCTCCTCGACAAGCAGCCGGGGATCGAGGCTGCCCTCGCCGGGGAGGCCTGGAACAGGGCACAGATGAGAAGCGAGGTCGGAGTCATAGCCTCGGGGATCGCGGGGCTATACGCCGAGGAGGCGATCGCTGGAATGGAGGCGGACCTCTCCCTCCTGAGGATAGGGACCTACCCCCTCCCGAGGAAGGTCGTCGGAGACTTTCTGGAGAAGGTCGACCGGGTCCTGGTCGTCGAGGAGATGGACCCGGTCGTCGAGGAGTTCGTCGAGATGGTGGCCAAGGAGAGGAACCCCGACGTCCAGATCCTGGGGAAGAGGTCGGGGGACGTTCCGAGCGTCGGCGAGCTCAACCCCCTCACCATCGGAAACGCCATCGCCGGGATGGTAGGCCTCCGGCGGAGGGAGGCGCCGGCCCTCGCCCCCGAGGCCCTCTCGATCCTCCCCCCGAGGCCCCCGGCTCTATGTCCAGGATGCGGCCACCGGGCCGCCTACCACGCCATGATCAAGGCCTTCGGTAAGGATGCAATCTTTCCAAACGACATCGGCTGCTACACCATGGGGGTCGGGATGGGGACCGTCGACACCTGCCTCTGCATGGGGGCGAGCATCACCGTCGGCGCGGGGATCAGGTTCGGGGGCGAGGAGAGGCCGATATGCGCCGTCCTCGGCGACTCCACCTTCCTCCACGCGGGGCTTCCGGGGCTCCTCAACGCCGCCTACAACGGGGCTCGGATGACGGTCGCGATCCTCGACAACTCCATCACCGCCATGACCGGCCACCAGCCCCATCCCGGCTCGGGGGCTACGGCCGCCGGCGACCCCTCGCCCCCCCTCTCCCTGGAGGAGATCTGCCGCTCTCTCGGCGCTGGCTTCGTCGAGACCGCCGACCCCTACGACCTTGAGGCCACCATCTCGACCTTCGAGAGGGCGAGGGACCATCCCGGCCTCTCGGTGGTGGTGGCAAGGAGGCCCTGCGTCATCAGCGCCATCAGGGCGGGAGTCCGGCGGCCTCGGCTCGCCGTCGACAGCGAGAAGTGCGGCGGCTGCCAGGTCTGCGTCAGGTTCGGCTGCCCCGCCATCGAGTTCGACGGAAAGGTCGCGAGGATCAACGCCCTCTGCACCGGCTGCGGGGTCTGCGCCGCGATATGCCCCGCCGGGGCGGTGGAGGTGGTGAGATGAGGACATCGGAGTGCGACGTCGTGGTGGTCGGGGTCGGAGGCCAGGGGGTGATCCTGATATCCGAGATCATCGGCAGGGCCGCCCTGAGGGAGGGGCTCTCGGTCCGGGGGGTCGAGACCCACGGTATGGCCCAGCGGGGAGGGAGCGTCATAAACCACATCAGGGTCGGCTGCCGCTACAGCGCCATGATATCCCCGGGGGGCGCCGACGTCCTCCTGGCCATGGAGCCGGCAGAAGCCTTGAGGTATGCCCACTACCTCTCCCCGGAGGGGGTGGCCCTCGTCAATACGAGGCCCGTCCTCCCCGTCACCGTCACCACCGGGGAGGCGAGCTACCCCGCCGTCGAGGAGATCCTAGCACCCCTCCGGAGGGTCGCCTCGAGGGTCAGGGCCATCGACGCCACGGCCCTGGCGGCCGAGGCGGGAAGCCCCCAGGCGACGAACGTGGTGATGCTGGGGGCCCTGGCGAGGCACCTTCCCATGGAGGAGGCGACCCTCCTGGAGGCGCTGACGGAGACCGTCCCCGCGAAGTATATTGAGATCAACAGGAAGGCCTTCGAACTTGGAAAAATTGAAGTAGAATAGGGTTCATTCAAAAGCCCATGGCAGAAGCGAAGAAGGAGAAGAAGGTGGCAGCAGAGAAGGCGAAGAAGGAGAAGCCTAAGGCCGTCCCCCTCGGCGAGACGGAGGCAATCGATGCCCTGGCGGGCCCCCAGGTCCCCGAGAACCTCCCCGACGCCTCCTGGCCGGTCGAGAAGCTCGCCGAGGTCGTATCCAAGGAGGGGAACATGCTCGTGAGGGCGAACGCCGTAAACGCCCTCGCCAAGAAGGGGGGGGCGGAGGTCGTGGAGCCCCTCGTCTCCGCCCTCAAGGACCCCGAGGACGTCGTCAAGGCCAACGCCATGGTGGGGCTTGCGGGCCTGGGCCGAGAGCTCGTCCAGGATAGGATGGCGGAGCTCCTCGCCGACAGAGAGGCAAACGAGGAGATCCGGGGCGGAGCCGCCTGGGTCCTGGGAGAGATGATGGACGAGAAGTCCCTGAAGCACCTGAAGAAGGCGTCGGAGGAGGACGAGAGCCCCTTCGTCCGGGTCCACGCCAAGGCCTCGATCCTCGCCTACGAGACGGCGAAGGCTCCTGAGAAGAAGGAGATTAAGTAAGGGGCCCTTCTGGCCGATAGGGGGGGCCTGGAAGCCGCCCTTCGGGCCGCCCGAGGGCCCAAGGTTCTCTTCCACCCCCTCGATCGGGATGAAAGAGATGGAAAGCCCGTTTATTTTTCGATGATCCCATGAGAGTATCCGTCATCCTCGGCCACCCCGAACCCGGAAGCTTCAACTTCGCCATAGCGGAGGCGGCGGTGGAGGCGCTGACCCAAAACGGCCACGGCGTCTCCTTCCACGACCTCTACGCCGAGAGGTTCGATCCCATCCTCCCCGGCCCCGAGATCCCGAAGGGCGCCGCCCTCGATCCCGCCATAAAGAGCCACTGCGACGAGATCGCCGCCGCCGACGGGATCGTCATCGTTCACCCCAACTGGTGGGGGCAGCCTCCGGCTATCCTCAAGGGGTGGGTCGATCGAGTCATACGGCCCGGCGTCGCCTACGAGTTCGTCGAGGGGGACGGCGGCGAGGGGGTCCCGGTCGGCCTTCTGCGGGCGAGGTGCGCCCTCGTCTTCAACACCTCCAACACCCCGGAGGAGCGGGAGCGAGAGGCCTTCGGCGACCCCCTGGAGACGCTCTGGAAGAGGTGCATCTTCGGGCTCTGCGGCGTCAACGACGTCCGCAGGAGGACGTTTTCCGTGGTGGTGACCAGCACGCCGGAGGAGAGGCGGGGGTGGCTTGCGGAGGTGCGGGAGACTGTGGGCGCGAGGTTTCCGGCGGAGAGCTGAAGAGGTTAAACTCTACCTTCTGCTCTTGACTATTCATGGATCTCCGCCGGGATCGACCTCGTCGCCGGCGACCTTCCCCGGGTGGTGGACGTGAACCCCCATCCCCGGTACGGTGCCGGTTGGGCGGGTCATCTCGGCAGATCCCTCGATCCCACGCCGCCCATCTCCCGGCCGATCGACCCCAGGGCGCCCTCGCCCCGCGGGCGGTAGGAGGAAGGCCGAAAAGCCGCGACGGCGTAATCCGACGACTTGGGCGCTAGATCTTCAGTTTTCAGAGGGATTTAATTAGGTTCAGGCCCATAAAGCCCTCCGGTGATCCTCAATGATGAGAGCCAGACTTGAAGGCGATAAGCTTTCGATCCCCGAAGCGATCATACAAAAAGCGGGGCTGAAGGACGGCGATGAGGTGGAGGTTGGGCTGGAAGGCGGAAAAGTCGTGGTCAAGCCTCTGAAGCCTTTAGTCAGCTTAGCCAAATTCAAGCTGGAGCTGAGAGGCTGCGTCGAGAGCTCAAAGGTCGATCCCCTCGAGGCGAAGAGGATATGGAAAGCCTGATCTTCGTCGACTCCAACATCTGGTGCTACTACTTCGACCGATCCGCCGTAGAGCATGATCTCGTCTCGGAGAGGTTGGAAGACGCCCTCGAAAGCGGAGTGGCCATAAATACTGTGGTGGCGATGGAGGTGGCCCATTACCTCATAAGGAACCTGGGACCTTCTGGGAAGACGAAGATGGACGTCCTCCTATCCTACCCTATGGAGATCGTCGACTTCGATCAATATATAGCCAGAAGATCAATAGAATATCTGGCAAGGCTCTCGCATACTGGAATTGGCGGTCGAGACGCCACAATATTAGCCTCGATGGAAGAGCTGGGGATCGAGAAGCTCATGACCCACGATCAAGCCTTCAAGAGGATAGATTTCATCGAGGTAGTCGATCCGGTAGTATAGATGTCGAGGTTGAGTATGGCCATCAGATTGGTGCCTGATGCTGCTTGCTCGTCGTTAAGATCGCTTTCGAGAAATGGCGGCGGATGAATATAGTCGATCTTATGAGGTAAAGAGCCGGCATCCCCGCCACCGCACCGGTCAGGCGCGTCTATCTCCGCCTTCCGCGAAACCCACGCCCCCAACTTCCTCCGATCGATCCTCGGGCGCCCTCGATCCGCAGGCGGCGGGAGGGAGGCCGAAAGGCCCGCGATCGGCGAACCCGACGCCCGTCGGGGGGATCTGACCCTTATCGACAACGACTGGACGAGCCCCCCGTTCTCCTCCTTGAGAACGGAGGCAGCGTGTTTTTCGCGATCTCCCTCCCGCTCCGCCGTCCTCATGGAGTTCTGGTGGAAGAAGAACAAGAAGCCGCAGCTACATCCTACTCCTGGTTTCCCGAGCCCCGAGAATCAGCCCGGATCACAGCCCCGATCAAGTAGCATCAGAATCGCCTCGGAGATGCTCCACACCTCTATCAGCCCTTCATCTCTTATCCGATTGAAGTGGGTGTCGTTTGTTATCAGAATCGCCTTCGCGTGAAGGCAGGTTGCGGCATGAACGATATCTCCGCCCTCATCAGGAGGGAAGAATGGTTTGCACTTCAAAACGTCTTCAATAGATTGCTCGATTACGACTACTTTCTTCAGGAGAATTTCAAGGAATGGATCGGCCTCGAACCTTCTGGCGTATCTGGCATACTCCGATATCAGGATATCATCTGCCACCAGCTCTATAGGCCCATCGAGGAGCGCTAGCAAAAGCTCGGTGCTCCTCGTCCTTCTGCCCTTGACCGCAGCTATGAAAAGGTTGGTGTCAATCAAGAACCTTGTACTTCTGCCTGGCTAGCTTATTTGCCTCTTCCTCGATCTCTGCTTCGAGCTTCTCCAGATCCACAGTCTTGGCCTTCTCGATCATCTCTTCCACGAGCGACCTCAGATCTACCTTTTTCAAGATGACCGAATCAGGCGCCAACACCTCCACGGCAAACTCGTCGCCAGAATTAATGTCGAGCTTCCGCCGCAGCTCATTGGGAAGAACCACCCTCCCTTTGTTGTCGACTCTGGTGAACGGCATGTAGTATCTATCCCACTTATGGGACTGATAGTCCTTAAGCCTTTTGTCACTCTGACGAATGACGGGAGGAGATGAGCATTGAATGAGCATTGATCGTAGAGATCCATCTCATAGAGTATCATTACGCAAATCCCGTGATGAAAGATCCCTGGTCGGAGAATAGGCTTCGCTTCCTCTTCCGGCATCTCCTGGGGCAAGAAGGAGCTGGGCCTGATCCCCCCTGGAGGCGGTCGCCCATCCCCGCCACCGAACCGGTCAGGCGCGTAATCTCTCCGCCTTCCGCGAAACACCCTCCGCGCATGTCTCCCGGCCGGTCGATCTCCGGGCGCCCTCGATCCGCGGGCGGAGGGAGGTGTGGCGTGGATCGCGTCTCCACCATCATCAGGGGTTTTCGAAATCCTCTTAAGGTATCAGATCAGGATCTGAGGTGCAAAAATGGTGGATGCATGAAGAATTATCGCTTCTCCGTGGTGATCGAGAAGGACAAGTCCGGGTACTTCGCCTTATGTTCCGAGCTTCAGGGCTGCTACACTCAGGGAGAAGCTTACGAAGAGGCCCTGGAGAACGTGGAGGACGCTATATCGCTGCACGTGAAGGATATCCTTGAAGACGGAGAAGCTTGACAGAATCCAGAACGATTGCCGTGGATCATACGATGAGCAACTGAAAAGCAAGGGATAGGAAGAACTCCGGAGACGGCTTGCAAGACTGCTACAATCGCGTTGATTCCAGACTTTTATCTGATCTTCTTATCTTCTTGCCGAAAGAATCCTGTTGGTCATCCCCCTGGCCAGAGAATAAGGGACGGTGAGGACGAATACGCCGACTATAATCGCCGGGATGACGCGGACCTGATCGAAGATGAGGTATTGAGCGATCATATCGAAGACGGTTGCTATGATGATCGTCTTGGAGAGAGACTTGAGAACTCCCGCAACTTTGGCCTTCCGGTTACCACGGTCGATGATCAGATCAATGATGAACGGCGGTTCGCCGGCCTTTGCATCCATCGCTCCGTCGCGTATCCCCAGCAGCACCGCTACCAGTGGTTGAAATACGAATCGAAGGCTCATCGGCCCGACGAGACGCGCTATGATCCTTTCGGCTAAAGCATCCAGCAATGAGGACGTGCTTCCTCCTCCCTCCTTGCTCGTATATACGTCTTTAGCCGGCAGGTTCTGGCCCATGACCGTTAACGATGAGGAGGATAACCGCCATCAACGCCATTCCCGCCGCTGCCTCAGGCGGGCGGATCATCTCGCCACTCCAAAAAACCATGCCGTGAAGCACCCGGACGAACGGTCCCGGTGCGCCCTCGACCGAGCCCTGTGGGGGGACGCCAAAACGGCTGCCATCGCCGCGGCCCGTCCGGCTTGAGGCTGGGAAAAGGCTTCCAGCGGCCGGATCCGTCAGATCCACCTATCCACACCCCCGAGGGTCCCCGGTTTGACCGGAGAAGCTTTCAATGATCGTCGCCGAAAAAAGCCAGATAGCACCATGATCGACCCTGAACCCCTCCCCCACCTCCCCGGCTGCTACCTCTTCAAGGACGACGAGGGTGCCGTCATCTACGTCGGAAAGGCGCGGGACCTGAAGAAGAGGGTCGCCAGCTACTTCCAGAAGAGGGAGCTCGATCCCAAGACCTCGGCCCTCGTCTCGGCGGCGAGCGGCCTCGACTTCATCGTCACCAAGAGCGAGGTGGAGGCGCTGCTCCTCGAGAACGCCCTCATCAAAAAGCACTGGCCGAAGTACAACGTCCGGCTGAAGGACTCCTCCCGATACGCCTCGATCCACCTCACCGACGAGGAGTTTCCCCGAATCCACCTGTCCCGGAGGCGGACCGGCGGCGGCAGCTACTTCGGCCCCTTCGTCTCCGCGAGGGAGAGGGATCTCGTCCTCTCCGCCGTCCGGAAGACCTTCGGCCTGCGGACCTGCAGGCGGCTTCCGAAGAGGGAATGCCTCCGCTACTCCATGGGAGCCTGCTCCGGCCCCTGCATCGGGAAGATCGCGCCCGCGGAGTACAAGGCGCGGGTGGCGAGGGCCGAGGCGGTCCTGCGCGGGAGGACCCGGGAGCTGATCGGCTCGCTGAAGGAGGAGATGGCGGCCCTCTCGGAGCGGCAGGAGTTCGAGCAGGCGATGGAGCTCCGGGACGAGATCCGGGCCCTGGAGAGCCTCCAGGACCGCCAGCAGATCGAGCGGGACAAGAGGTACGACGAGGACGTCCTGAGCTGGATCGTCGATGGGGATACCGTCTACCTGATGCTCTTCAAGGTCTACCGGGGGACCCTGGAGGGGAAAGAGGAGCACGTCTTCGCCCGGACCGGGAGCTTCCTCGAGGAGTTCCTCGTCCAGCACTACTCCGAGGAAACGCCTCCCGAGGAGCTGATCCTGGGTGAAGCCCTCGACGACTCCCTCGTCGACTTCCTCTCCCACATCAAAGGAAGACGGGTCCGGGTCACCGTCCCCAAGCAGGGGGAGAAGAGGAAGCTCCTCGACCTGGCGGAGAAGAACGTGACCGTCCGGTTCCTCGGCGACAAAAAGAAGCTCCTCGCCCTCGCCGAGGCGCTCTCCCTCCCGGGGCCTCCGAACGTCGTCGAGGTCTTCGACGTCTCCCACCTCGCCGGAAGCTTCACCGTAGGGTCGATGGTCCAGTTCCGGGGCGGAAGGCCTGACAAGAGGGGGTACCGCCGCTTCAGGGTGAGGACCGTCGACGGGATCGACGACTTCGCCTCCATCGGCGAGATCGTCAGGAGGCGCTACCTCCGGCTGAAGGAGGAGGGGGGGGAGATGCCGGACCTGATCGTCATCGACGGCGGGAAGGGGCAGCTCTGGGCAGCCACTCAGGAGCTGCGGGGGCTCGGCCTCACCATACCCGTCATCTCCATCGCGAAGCGCGAGGAAGAGATATACGTCCCCGGCCGCCTCCGGCCTCTTCCGATCAGGAGGGACGATAAGGCCGCCCTCTTCGTCCAGGAGATGAGGGACGAGGCCCATCGTTTTGCCATCACCTATCATCGACTGCTGAAGAAGAAGGCGATCGACGCCTAGCCCCCGGAAGGGAGGGCGATCCGAACTTTTTTGGCCTGGGAGGAGAGATCTGGCTAGAGAGCTGAAGCTCTTACAAGTTCGAGGCGGTGGAGTTGTTCAGGTTTGCGAGAGATCAAGAGGTGGTGAACGTCGCCGGGGTGAAGATAGGGGGGCAGCCGGGGGAGAACCCGACGGCCCTCTGCGGGACGATATTCTATCAGGGCCAGAGGCTGGTGGAGGACCCGGTCCGGGGGAGGTTCGACGAGGGGGCTGCCGAGGGGCTGATCGAAAGACAGACCGCCCTCTCGGAGGAGACGGGAAACCCCGCCGTTTTGCATATATACGCCAGGACCCGGGAGGCCTTCGGCAGATACCTCGACTTCGTCGACGGCCTCTGGTCCGGCCCGCTGATCCTCGACTCCGCCGAGGCGGGGACGCGGATCGCCATGGCGGAGGCCGTCTCGGAGATCGGCCTCGCTGACAGGTGCATATACAACAGCATCGGCATCGCCACCACCCCCCAGGAGGAGGAGGCCCTGGCCCACGGCGAGGTCGACTCCGCCATCCTCCTCGGCTACAGCCCCGCCGACTCCACCGTCGAGGGGACGATCCGGGTCCTGGCGGAGGGGGGTCCGGGGCGGAAGGAGGGGCTCGTCGACCTCGCCCGCCGCCTCGAGATCAACAACATCCTCATCGACCCCGGCGTCGTCCCCCTGGGGGACGGAGCGGGGAGGTCGCTGCGGGCCACCGTCCTCGCGAAGGCGAAGTTCGGTTTGCCGGCGGGCTCGGGGATCCACAACGCCGTCTCCTCCTGGAGGTGGCTCCGGTCGAAGGAGAGGGGAACGAGGCTCGTCTGCGACGCCGCCTCTGCCGGCTTCGAGATCCTGGCCGGAGGCGACTTCGTACTCTACGGCCCCATCGAGCGGGCAGGGGAGGTCTTCCCGGTGGCGGCGATGGCCGACATCCTCATCTCAGAGGCGGCGAAGGACCTGGAGGTCTGGCCCGCCGCGGGCCACCCCATCGGGAGGCTGATCTGACCGCCCGATCTGAGCCTTTTTATATCTCCGGCCCCAGGGGAGGGGCATGCATCTATCGCGGGAGGAGGAGCGGGCGCACCAGGGGGAGCTCGGCGATAGCCTCAGGAAGGCGATGGAGATCCTGGTGGCCCTCGGCGACATCTACGGAGCCGATCGGCTGATCCCCGTCAGGTCCGTCCAGGTGGCGGGGGTCTCCTTCAAGACGATCGGCGAGGCGGGGCTGGAGTGGATCTCAGACCTCCAGGGCAAGGTCGCGGTCCCCGCGGTCCTGAACCCCGCGGGGATGGACCTCCACCGTTGGCGGGAGATGGGGATAGACGAGAGTTTCGCAAAAAAGCAGCTCGAGGTCGTGGAGGCCTACCGCCGCCTCGGGGTCTCCCCGGACTGCACCTGCACCCCCTACCAGATCAGGCCCGATTTTGCCCGGAGGGGCGACCACCTCGCCTGGAGCGAGTCCTCCGCCGTCTCCTTCGCGAACTCCGTCATCGGGGCGAGGACGAACCGGGAGGGGGGGCCCTCGGCCCTGGCGGCGGCCCTGGTGGGGAAGACCCCCCGATACGGCTACCACCTGGAGGAGAACCGGGTCCCCACCATCAATATCGCCGTCGATGCCGATCTCAAACCTTCCGACTACGGCATCTTGGGCTTCATCGTCGGAAGAGAGGTGGGCGAGGGGGTTCCGCAGTTCATATTCCGGAGGAGGCCCGATATCGATGAGCTGAAGGCCCTGGGGGCGGCCATGGCGGCGAGCGGCTCCGTCGCCCTCTACTACTTCGAGGAGGGGGGGCCGGAGGCCCCGAAGGGGGCGGAGGAGATCGAGGTCACTGCCGCGGACCTTCGGGCCGTCCGGGAGGAGAACGCCCCCGACGAGGAGGTGGACATCGTCGCCATCGGCTGCCCCCACACCTCGGAGAGGGAGCTGGAGGAGCTCGCCCGCCTCCTGGAGGGGAAAAAGGTGGAACGGGAGCTCTGGATCTGCACCGCCCGGGGGATAGCCGAGAGGTGCCCGCGCCTCGTCGAGAAGATCGAGGGGTCGGGGGCGCGGGTCTTATGCGACACCTGCATGGTCGTCTCTCCCGCCAGCGACCGGTACAATAAGATGATGGTCAACTCAGGAAAGGCCCTAGCCTACGTCCCCACCCTCTGCAAGATGAAGGCAGCCTACGGCAGCGCTGCTGAATGCGTCGAAGCCGCCACCAGGAGGGGCTGACCATGGAGTTTCTTTGCCACAAAATATCCGGCGGATCGGCCTCGGCCCCCGCCCTGGCCTCGAGGGAGGCGATATCCTTCCTCGGCACCGTAGACCCGGAGACGGGAGAAGTCGTCGACCCCGGCCATCAGCTCTTCGGGAAGGCCATCGGCGGCAAGGTCCTGATCTTCCCGGGAGGCAAGGGGTCTACCGTCGGGTCCTACGTCATCTACCAGCTGAAGAAGAGGGGCGTCGCCCCGGCGGCGATGATCAACCTGAGGTCTGAGCCGATCGTCGCCGTCGGCGCCATCATCAGCGGGATACCCCTCGTCGACGGCCTCCCCGCCGATATCCTCCGGCTGGAGGAGGGGACCCTCGTGACCGTAGACGCCGATCGAGGGAGGGTGATCGTCAGGGATGGGCTGTGATCGGAACTCTTTTATGATCCGGATGCATCACCGGAGCGGGTTGTTGCCATGTTCAAGATCGGATTCATCAAGCTCGGCAACGTCGCATCCTCCCTGGTCGCAGACCTGGCCCTGGACGAGATCGCCGAGCGGACCGACGTAGAGGTGAGATCCCTATCCTTCGGAGCCAAGATGACGGTGAAGGAGGCGGAGATGTCGGCGGAGCTGAAGGGGTGGGGTCCCCAGCTGGTGGTGATCGTCGGCCCCAACGCCGCCACCCCCGGCCCCACGGCGGCCCGGGCCTTGTACAGGGACGTGCCGACGATCGTCATCTCCGACGGCCCCTCCAAGAAGGAGGCCCGGGAGGCCCTGGAGGCGGAGGGGTTCGGCTACATCATCCTCCCCTTCGACCCCCTCATCGGGGCGAAGCGGGAGTTCCTCGACCCCGCGGAGATGGCCCTCTTCAACTCCGATGCCCTCAAGGTCCTGAGCATCTGCGGGTCCGTCAGGCTCGTTCAGGAGGAGCTGGACGGGGCGATGGCCAGCATCATTTCGGGGGCCCCGAGGCTCCCCACCATCCTATCCAGCCCTGAGGGCTGCACCGACAGGATGGCCTTCAGAAACCCCTACGCCCGAGCCAAGGCGATCGGCGCGCTCCACATGGCCCAGACGGTGGCGGGGATCGACGCGGCGGCCTGCTTCAGGCTGAAGGAGCTGGATAGGATCGCCCTCACCGCCGCCGCAGGCCACGAGGTGATGCGGGCTGCGGCGAGGCTCGCCGACGAGGCTAGGGAGCTGGAGAAGTCGACGGACTCGGTATCTCGGAGGCCCCACGCCCGGTCGGGGGCGATCCTGGCGAAGACGGGGCTCCTCGACAAGCCCGAGCCGGTCTGAAGGTATCCGCAGCATGACAAAGACGCTGGCGCACCATCCGAGCGCCAGTCGTCCCCATCTCTTCTGAGATCCCCTCTTCGCTGAGCCGAACCCCACGATGAGGATAAATGATGGTTATGGCCCCGCGCCCTCTCACGGCGCAGGGCACGACCCCCTCCCATCGGAGCCGGCGCAGGCCAGACCCTCGGAGGCGACCTCGGCCGGCTCGTATCCGATGTGCTGGAGGTCCCAGTTCGGCGGGCTCCAGATCTCGCAGGAGGTGGGTCCGCACTCCTCGAGGGATCCGACCTCGACGACGCAAGAGGCGGTCACCGGCTGGACGACGGGCCCATCGACGGACCTTGGGTCAACGATGACGACGTTGGTGTACCTGCCGGGGGCCGAAGCCCGGGCCGAGAGCTCGATCGTCCTCGTCTCGAACGGCCCGATATCGATCAGGTTCCAGACGACCTCGACCCCATCGTAAGAGGCGACCGGTGTCGAAGAGTCGAGGAACGTCATCCCCTCGGGCAGATGGTCTGTGACCCTCGCCACCCGGGTGACGTCGGCACGGTTCTCGATATCGATCCGGTACAGGACCACCATCCCGTCAGCACCGTCGACCTCGCAGCTCTTCACCACCGAGACCGTCTCGTTCAAACAACATGTGAGCCAGTTCACCTCCAGGGCGCTGGTGTTGCCGAAACAGACCACCTCGCCGTTGTAGCCGCCGCAGACCTCGACCCTGTTCACCAGCTCCGACGGATAGTACTTGGTGACGTCCAGCTTGACGACGATCTCGACCACTCCGCCGATGGCGATGTGGGTCGGGGTCCAGTTGGCGTAACTATCCGTAATATCCGAAGGCCTCAGCGACGACTCGACGAAGACCGCCCCCGGCGGGAAGAGGTCCTTGACGTATATCGGTCCCAGGGCGGCGTTCCCGTCGTTCTCGATCCGGATGGTGTAGGTCGCTATGTACTTCGTCTTGCTGCAGTTGTCGCCGTCGCACTTGTCCTTCTCTTCGACGATCCCGTCCAGGGTCTTGGTCACGTTCAGGTGGGGCCGGTCGTACTTGGACGTACCCGTTAGGAGGACCCGCCGCTCGATCGAGTAGTCGCCGGCGTAAACCTCATCGAACTCGACGAAAGGCCTCTTCGTATCGTTCGGATCGGCGAACACCGCCCTGTACCGGGCCTGCCCCGAGAAGTCGGCAGAGGTCTCCATCTCGTTCAAGCCCCTCGCCACCGTCTCCTTATCCAGCTCGGTGACCCCGGTGTACTCCTCGCCGATGTAGCTTCTGGCCGGGACCCTCGAATAGAGACCCTCCTTCCACTTCATCGAGCTGTTGATCCAGACGTCGTCGGTCAGCCTCGTCGTCGTCGGGGCGTAAACGAGGCTGATGTCTTTTGCTATGTAGTTCGTATAGGTCTCGATGACCTCCTCGGAGTCGTAGGCGCCCGACCCCGACTCGTAGCTCCTCTGGCTCCCTCCGATACGCCGGTCGCCCACCACCAGGCCGCCGCCGGAGGCCGCCTTCTCGTAGGAGACGCCCTTGCCGTACTCGTCGATCTTCTGGACGACCTTGAAGCTCCCGACGTAGTCCTCCCGGACCTCGATCAGCGGCGTCGTCTGGGGCGACGACCTGTTCGTCGGCATCTTGAGGAAGCCCACGTGGCCCCGGCCGTCGAAGGAACTGTCGACCTCCATCACCGACTCGTTCTTGTCGAGGAACATCCTCGACTCCCGGTCCAGCCAGGTCGCGTCGTGGTACGTCTCCGTCATCGTCGTCCCGGTGACGTAGTTCTTAGCCCTCGCCTTCTTAACCCAGGCCGAGTCGTAAGCGATGGTCCGGTTGTTATATAATGTCAGGTTCGTAGGCTTGTAGGTCGCCGAGACGTCCTCCTCCCACTCGATCGACTTGTTCTTCGTGAAGACCGCAACCCGCTCCTCGGCGTCGAAGAGGCCGGAGCCGTACTCTCTAGTCGAGAGGCGCGTTCCCAGGTCCTCGCCGACCCTTATCGTGGCGCAGGCCGAGAGGGGCTTCGTATAGAAGTCGCTGGTGACGAAGGCGCAGTTCTTGATGAAGTAGGCCTGGAAGCTCGTGCTGTAGTCGTTCGCCACCTTGACGAAACCCTCGCCGCTGACGCCCTGCTCCATACCGAACTCGAAGTCCTGCCGCTCGGGGACTTTGATCTTGATCTTGATCACGACGCATTCGCCAGGCTGCAAAGTGCCGAAGTGCCATTTTCGGTCGGGATCGGGGGCGGGGGTGATCGAGAGGATCTCCACATCTCCGTAGAAGACGTCCCAGACGGTGACGTTCTCCTCGGGGAGGCCGCCGTGGTTGCAGACGGTGATGGTGTAGGTGACCTCGTCACACTCCTGGACCTCGCATTTATCGGCCACCTTCGTGATGGTGAGATTTCTCCCGATCGTCAGCTCCGCGGTATCCCTGTCGGTGACGTTATCCCCCTGCTCGGGCTTCCCCTCCACCTCCACCAGGTTTTCCAGAACCCCGGCCTCAGAGCAGTTCACCCTCGCCTCCAGCAAGATCGTCCTCGAATCGCTGGAGTTGAGCCGTCCGAGGTTCCAGGTGACGACGCCTCCTGCCGCGGTGCCGTTCTCCGTCGAGCTGACATATTCGAAGCAGAACGGGAGGGTGTCGGTGACGATGACCGGGTCCAGGGTGGCGTTCCCGGTGTTGGTCACTATTATGGTAAAGGTCGCAACCGAGCCGTTCTTTGCGACGGGACTGTCCACGGTCTTCTCCACCTCGATATCCGCCTTCAGGGCGGTCACGTTCGCCGAGGCTTCGTCGGTGACGTTGTCACCCTCCTCGGGCTTCCCCACCACCTCCACGAAGTTTGTGAGGGTTCCGAAGGCAGAGCCGTTGATGTGAGCCGTCAGCCAGAGGGTCCTCGAATCCCCGGGATCCATCCTCCCCAATCCCCAGGTCGCAACCCCGCCCGTGATCGATCCTCCGGAACTCGTCTCCGGCTCGTCGAGGCCGAATGGCAGGGTATCCGTCACCACTACGGGGTCCAACGTGGCGTTTCCGGTGTTGTTGACGACGAGGGTGAAGTTGACCCGGGTGCTCGTCGAGCCTGAGGTGACGTTCGCCATCTTATCGATGCTGATCGAGGCGTCGACGGCCGTCACATTCTCGGAGTCCTCGGCGGTGGCGTTCTCGCCGAACTCGGAATCCCCTTCGACCCGGACGGCGTTCGTGAGATCGCCGTAGGCAGAGCCGTTGATGTGGGCCGATAGCCATAGGGTCCTATTCTCGCCGACGTTCAGCCGGCCGAGGTTCCAGGTGACGACGTTCCCCGATATGATACCACCGGAGCTCGGGACCGGGTCATCGAGGCCGAAAGGCAGGGTGTCTTCCACCAAGACCGGGTCCAGCGCCACGTTCCCGGTGTTGTTGACGAGGATGGTGAAGTTGACCCGGGTGCTCCTGGACCCGACGGGGATGTCGACGCTCTTATCGACGGCGATCTCCGCCCCCAGGGCGGTGACATTCTCGGTGTCGTTGTCGGTGACGTTGTCGCCGCGTTCGGGCTTGCCTTCGACCTTGACGAAGTTCTGCAGCTCACCGAAGGCGGAGCCGTTGATGTGGGCTACAAGATTGACGATCCTCATCTCTCCGGGGTCCATCGAGCCCAGGTTCCAGATGATGGTGTTTCCTGACCTGGCTCCCGGTGGAGCTGAGCTGACGTATTCGAGGCCCAAAGGCAAAGTGTCGGCCACCACGACCGGATCGAGGCGGACGTTACCGGTATTGTTGACGAATATGGTGAAGGTCACGTTGGTGCAGACCTCCCCCACGGGTATGTCGACGACTTTGTGTACGGATATGCCGGCGCGGACGGCGGTCACGTTCGCCGAGTCCTCGGCGGTGACGTTGTCCCCGTTCTCGGGCTTACCCTCAACGAAGGCCACGTTCGTCAGGTTGCCGTAGGCGGAGCCGTTGATGTGGGCAGTCAGCCAGGGGGTCCTCGAATCCCCGCGATCCATCCGTCCCAGGTTCCAGACGACGACGTTCCCGGAGGCAGTGCCGCCATCGCTCGCTACAGGATCGTCGAGGCCGAACGGCAACGTGTCCGTCACCACCACCGGATCGAGGGTCGCGTTCCCGGTGTTGTTGACGACGAGGGTGAAGTTGACCCGGGTGCTGGCCGAGCCGGAGGAGACGTTCGCCTTCTTATCGATGCTGATCGAGGCATCTATGGCCGTAACGTTTACGAAGTCGTCATCGGTGACGTTGTCCCCCTTCTCCGGCTTACCCTCGACGATGGCCACGTTCGTCAGGTTGCCGTAGGCGGAGCCGTTGATGTGGGCAGTCAGCCAGAGAGTCCTCGAATCCCCGCGATCCATCCGTCCCAGGTTCCAGACGACGACGTTCCCGGAGGCTGAGCCGCCATCGCTCGCCACCGGGTCATCGAGGCCGAACGGCAACGTGTCCGTAACCACGGCCGGATCGAGGGTCGCGTTCCCGGTGTTGTTGACGACGAGGGTGAAGTTGACCCGGGTGCTCGTCGAGCCGGAGGAGACGTTCGCCATCTTATCGATGCTGATTGAGGCATCGACGGCCGTAACGTTGGCGAAGTCGTCATCGGTGACGTTGTCCCCCTTCTCCGGCTTACCCTCGACGATGGCCACGTTCGTCAGGTTGCCGTAGGCGGAGCCGTTGATGTGGGCCGTCAGCCAGAGGGTCCTCGAGTCCCCGGAGTCCATCTGACCCAGGTTCCAGACGACGACGTTCCCGGAGGCGGAGCCGCCATCGCTCGCCACCGGGTCATCGAGGCCGAACGGCAACGTGTCCGTAACCACGACCGGATCGAGGGTCGCGTTCCCGGTGTTGTTGACGATGAGGGTGAAGTTGACCCGGGTGCTCGTCGAGCCGGAGGTGACGTTCGCCATCTTATCGATGCTGATTGAGGCATCGACGGCCGTAACGTTGGCGAAGTCGTCATCGGTGACGTTGTCCCCCTTCTCCGGCTTACCCTCGACGATGGCCACGTTCGTCAGGTTGCCGTAGGCGGAGCCGTTGATGTGGGCAGTCACCCAGAGAGTCCTCGAATCCCCGCGATCCATCCGTCCCAGGTTCCAGACGACGACGTTCCCAAAGGCGGAGCCGCCATCGCTCGCTATTGGATCGTCGAGGCCGAACGGCAACGTGTCCGTCACCACCACCGGATCGAGAGTCGCGTTCCCGGTGTTGTTGACGACGAGGGTGAAGTTGACCCGGGTGCTCGTCGAGCCGGAGGAGACGTTCGCCATCTTATCGATGCTGATTGAGGCATCGACGGCAGTAACGTTGGCGGAGTCGTCGTCGGTGACGTTGTCGCCATTCTGCGGCTTACCCTCGACGAAGGCCAGGTTCGTCAGGTTACCGAACCTCGAGCCGTTGATGTGGGCAGTCACCCAGAGGGTCCTCGAAGCCCTGGAGTCCATCGGACCCAGGTTCCAGACGACGACGTTACCGGAGGTGGAGCCGCCATCGCTCGCCACAGGGTCGTCGAGGCCGAACGGCAACGTGTCCGTCACCACCACCGGATCGAGGGTCGCGTTCCCGGTGTTGTTGACGACTAGCGTGAAGTTCACTCTGGTGCTAGCCGAGCCGGAGGAGACGTTCGCCATCTTATCGATGCTGATTGAGGCATCGACGGCCGTAACGTTGGCGAAGTCGTCATCGGTGACGTTGTCCCCCTTCTCCGGCTTACCCTCGACGAAGGCCAGGTTCGTCAGGTTGCCGTAGGCGGAGCCGTTGATGTGGGCAGTCACCCAGAGAGTCCTCGAAGCCCCGGAGTCCATCGGACCCAGGCTCCAGACGACGACGTTACCGGTGGCTGTGCCGCCACCGCTCGCCAACGGGTCGTCGAGGCCGAACGGCAGAGTGTCGGTGACGACTACGGGATCGAGAGTCGCATTCCCCGTATTGTTGACGACCAGGGTGAAGTTGACCCGGGTGCTCGTCGAGCCGGAGGTGACGTTCGCCATCTTATCGATGCTGATCGAGGCGTCAACGGCCGTCACGTTCGCCGAACCGTTGCCGGTGACGTTTCCGCCTTCCTCAGGCTTCCCCTCCACGAATACTTTGTTGGTCAGGTTGCCGAAGGCGGAGCCGTTGATGTGGGCAGTCAGCCAGAGGGCGCGCGAGGCTCCGGGGTCCATCTGCCCCAGGTTCCAGACGACGACGTTACCAAAGGCTGAGCCATCTCCGCTCGGCACCGGATCGTCGAGGCCGACGGGCAGGGTGTCGGTCACCACCACGGGGTTCAACGTGGCGTTCCCGGTGTTGTTGACGGTGATGGTGAAGTTGACCCGGGTGCTCGTCGAGCCCGAAGAGACGTTGGCGACCTTATCCACAGTAATCTCGGCGAATATGACGTCGATGCTCGTCGAATCGATGTAATCGTTCGGACCCGTGCCGCTGCCGTTCCGCTCGTAGGGGTTCTCGCCCACAGTGCTCGTCCAGGTGACGCCAGCCGAGTTTCTGAAGATCAGGCCTTCCGGCCTGGCATCGACGGTGGCGTTGTAGGTGAGAACGACCTCGCCGGGATCTTCAAGCCGGTCGTAACTCCACCGGATCGTCCTGTTCCCCGGATGGTAGGCCGAGCTGTTCGCCTCCGGCGTCGAGGTGTTGGATACGTAAGTGAGGCCGAGAGGCAAGACGTCTTCGATGACCAGATCGTAGGCGTCGCTGGTGCTCAAGCCCGTGTGGTTGACGACCAGGGTGAACCTGACCTCGTCCCCCAGCTTGACCACAGAGAAGGGCTCGACCGACTTGGTGATGGATAGGTCCGGTTCGACTATGCCGACCTTCCCCGAGTCGTCGGTGCCAGTATGGCGGACCCCTGAACCGTCGAGCCAGCTGTAAGCCGCCGAGTTGTTACCGATGGTCCGGCCGTCCTGGTTCGCAGCGACGTTGGCCACGATCGCATCGAAGGTGATAACGATGTCACGATCCTCTGAGTTGTTGAAGGTGCCAAACGACCAGTTGATGTAGACCGTCGAGGTGCCGTCGTTCGGGTCGCTCAACGTCTCCGCCGGGGTGAGGACGGCTCCGAACTTGTCTAAGACTACGAGGCTAGTCGTGTTGTAGATGAGGCCCGATGGCAGAGTGTCGTTAACCCAGAGGTCCCCCACGGTGGCGTTGGGAAGGTCGACCTCGATCGTGTAGTTGACCGACTCGCCGATCGTACGGAACCGGAGATCGTCGGGAAGCTTGATCACCGTCGTCGAGTTCTCGACCGATACTGGTGCCGAGGCGTTCCTGAAGTAGTCGTTTGGACCCGTCCCGTTGCCAGTACGCTCGTTAGGGTTCGCTCCTGAAGTGCTCGTCCAGGTGACGTTGGCGAAGTTCAATAGGGTCGTGTTGCCCAAAACGTCCAGGTCGACGGTCACGTTGTAGGTTACCTTAAGCCAGGAGTCGAGGGCGAGGCTGGCGAAAGTCCAGGTGACAGTCCGGTTGGAACCGGAATAGACCCCAGAGTCCGATGAGTTGACGTAGCTCAAACCGACCGGGATCTCGTCGGTGATCACCAGGTCGAAGGCCGTACGGCGGCTCGGGGCGGAGTTCGTCACGTTGATCTCGTAATGGATCGTGTCGCCGACGCTGAAGGGGCCCGCGGGGCTGAACGTCTTCGTTATGTCAAGGTCGGGCTCTTCGATCTCGACCTCACCCGACTCGTCGGTGCCCGTATGGCGGACGCCCGACCCGTCGAGCCAGCTGTAAGAGGCCGAGTTGTTGCCGATGGTCCGGCCGTCCTGGTTTGCCGCGACATTCGCAACGATCGCGTCGAAGGTGATCACGATGTCTCGGTCATCCGAGTTGTTGAAGGTGCCAAACGACCAGTTGATGAAGACCGTCGAGGTGCCGTCGTTCGGGTCGCTCAACGTCTCCGTCGGGGTGAGGACGGATCCGAACTTGTCTAAGACTACGAGGCTAGTCGTGTTGTAGATGAGGCCCGATGGCAGAGTGTCGTTAACCCAGAGGTCCCCAACGGTGGCGTTGGGAAGGTCGACCTCGATCGTGTAGTTGACCGACTCGCCGATCGTACGGAACCGGAGATCGTCGGGAAGCTTGATCACCGTCGTCGAGTTCTCGACCGATACTGGTGCCGAGGCGTTCCTGAAGTAGTCGTTTGGACCCGTCCCGTTGCCAGTACGCTCGTTAGGGTTCGCTCCTGAAGTGCTCGTCCAGGTGACGTTTGCGAAGTTCAATAGGGTCGTGTTGCCCAAAACGTCCAGGTCGACGGTCACGTTGTAGGTGAGGAGGACGGAGTTCGCGCCCGTCAGGTTCAGCCTTGAGAGGGTCCAGCTGAGGTTCTGGCCCGTCTGCGAAAAGGAAGTCGTAAGGGATGAGGTGTTCGATCCTGGGACGAAGGCGAGGCCGCTGGGGATCGAATCGTTGATCACCAGGTCGAAGGCGTCCGATGCACTGGCGGCGGTATGAGTTACCCTTATCGTATACCTGACCTCTCCGCCGGCGACGACTATACCCGACGGGTCGGGGGTCTTCTCGATCGAGAGGTCCGGCTCCACCACCGTCACCTTCGCCTCGTCACCATCCTCGAAGACCGTCCCGTTCTCGTCCTCGTGGAGGGACCTGACCCGGTTCACCAGGATCGTACCGTTCTGATTTGCGATGACGTTCTCGACGATGGTGCTGAGGTTGATCTCGATGATCCTGCTACCCGTGAAGTTGCCCAGATCCCAGGTGACGACGTTGCCGGTGACGTCTAAAGTCCCGCACCCTTCGTTCTTAGTATCATTAACGCACTGATAGCTATCATATTTCAGCCCCGCAGGAAGGGTGTCGACGATCCTGGTGTTGTTGTAATTCTCGCCTTCGCCCCAGTACTCCACCCGGATCGTGAAGTTCGCAAACCCGCCGATCGTCTCCACCGAATCGGGGTCCTTGGTTATGTTTATCCTGGCGGTGTAGGCGGCGTCATCGTCCTGGCTGTAGATGCAGCCGTTCTCGCAGGTCCCGAAGACATAGGCGTTGTTGAGGAGGCTCCCTGAGGATATGCCGGAGGCCGTAAGCCCTCTCTCCCAGGTCCCTCCGACGGGAATGGTGAGGTTCGTCCATCTTATGGTGGTATAGCCGGAGGTGGGATCGTCGGCGGTCTTATTTCCATCCCCCTCGGCCACGCCCACAAAGCCGTCTCCGAGGATGTCGATGACCGTCACGTTGTAGGCGGCACTGTTCCCCGAGTTGGTCACCTTTATCGTCCATTGAGCAGACCCGCCGATCGTCTGATTCAGAGGCGTCTTCTCGACTTCCAGGACCGCCAGCTTCGGGGCGATAGCTTGGGAGAAGTTCTTCGATCGGGGGTCACCAAACCTGTTGGTGTAGTTGAAGTAGACGAGGTTTGAGTTCGGAGTGACGGAGACGTTGCAGCACGTGGCGCAGCTCTCCACCTCGAAGCTGATCGTTATAGTCTCGATCCGCTGGACCAAGTCGATGTTACTTTCGTCCCAGATAACCGTCCCGTTGACGAGAGAGTAGTCGAAGGCCGGCTCGTCGACGAAGGTATGGCTCTCGTTGTCGCTCGCTATGATTGCCGAACCCGCCTTGTATACGAACCCGACGGGCAGGACCTCCTCGACCCGAGGGGTGTAGGCGGCAGAGCCGTTGTTATTGATGGTGATGGTGAAGTTTCCACCGCAGGTGTCGATGTAGCCGTGATCCTTGGAGAGGGTGATCAACGGGTCCGACCTCAGAAACGCCACGTCGCTTTCCATCCCCATGTCGTCAGGACAGCATCCCCAGAAGACGGTGGCGTTGTTCTCGGATTCTGCTATTTGGTAAGTGACGTTAGCGTTCAGGGTGACGGTCCGGGACTCGCCGAAGTTGAGGGTCCCGAAGTCCCACCGGAGGGGATCGGTATCGTTGGGCTCCGGCGTCGCAGAGACATAGACTGTATTTTCGGGGAGGAGGTCAAAGAGGGTGACGTTCGTCGCGGGGTCGCCCCCGTTGCTGTAGAGATAAATCGTCCAGGTCACAATCCTCCCGAACCCAGCCCGCGTCAGCTCTGGCGTCTTGGTGATGCTGACGTGGGGGTCGGTCTCCTCCACCAGGATCTCGCTCTTGATGGAAGCTCCGGCGGCGCCGCAGGGGGTGGTGTAGTTCACCTGAACGACGGCCTCGCCTCCGACGAACTCGCAGGGGTCGGAGGTGACGTTGACGTCGAAGGTGATGGTGACGCTCTTTCCTGGGGGCCAGCCCTCGGGCTGGTCGAACCTCCATTCCAGGTCGCCGCCCGAGAAGTTCGTCGAGGTCGTAGAACCTCCAGCCACCTGGGATGATCCGGGGACGTACTCGATCCCCGCCGGGAGGGCCTCTTTTACGCTGACGTTGTAGAGGGTGGGGCCGGCGCCGTTCCTCACCACGATGAGGAAGGAAGAGTTGTCGCCGCAGTCGTCTATCGGCTCGGCGTCGTGTCTTGATATCAGAAGCTGGCCGTCGACGAGGAGGACGACGGAGGAGTCGGTGACGGGGGTCTGACACTCCTCGTCGCCGCAGCCCCAGACCGCCTGGACGCGGTTGTTGAGGTTCTCGCAGCCGACGAGGGTGGCGTCCATCTCGATGACCCGCTGCTTCTTCGGCGGCATATCCCCGAGGCTCCAGAGGACGTGGTTGGCGTCGACGACCGTCGTATTGGCCGGGTCCGCGGAGCCGTCGATCCTGGAGCTGACGTAAGAGAGGTCGGAGTCCAGGGTATCGTTCACCGTCACGTTGTAGGCGGTCCCCGACCCGGTGTTGGTGACGTAGATCTTCCAGCTGGCGTTCTTCTCCAGGGCGAAGATCACCTCCGGGTTCTTCTGGATGATGATGTTTCCAGAGAGGATGAGGGACGGCGTCGCCGAGGCAGGGCGTTCAACGAGTTTGCCGCAGTTGTCGGTGTAGTTGAGGCGGGCGGTCATTACGCCCCCGTCCGGGCACCTCTTCTCTACGGGGAAGGTGATAGTCCCGCCGCGGCTGATGTTGGCGCCGAGGCGCCAGGTGAGGTTGTTTCCGACGCGGGTAGGCTCGAAAGATCCGACGAGATCGGATTGGCTTGGGCTGACGTAGTTGGTGATCCCGCTGATGGTGGCATTGCCGATGTACCTGTAGTTCTCGTCGTTGTAGACGACGTACATATCGTGGCCGATCCACTTGGGATCCTCATTGGGGCTCCCCTTGCTGACGGATATGGTGACGTTGAACTCCTGGCATACGTCGAGCCTCGTCGGGACCCCCGAGATCCCTATGGAGTAGTCGGCCTGGCTGACGGTGACGGGCGCCGCCTCGTAGAGGCAGCCGTCCCCTCCGCACTCCGTCCCGTACCCTTCGATGCAGAGACGGGACCAGTCGTACCCTGACCAGATATCCGGCTGGCCCAGGGTGTACGTCACCACCAGTACAGTGCCGCCTCCCAGGGGTCCGCAGGCCCCGTTGAGGAAGCCGAGGTTCTTGGGGCTTTCTATGGTAATCGTCTGATCTACGCTGCAGGAGTCGTTTACGGTGAAAGTGGCCGTTCCGCTTGTGTTACCGTCGGGGAAGAGCTGGCCGTTTCCTCCAAGCTCGGTGAAGTTGATCCCGGTCCAGTTGAGGGAGCCGATGGAGTCGGCGAAGGTGTAGGTGGTGGTGTAGGTGACGTTCCTGCAGTTCTCCTGGGGAACCGGGGTCGCCGTCTTGTTCGACGAGGCCAAGACCGTCTCGTTGATGCAGACTACCACTACATCCGCCGACGAGCTTCCGGAGATGTTGCATCCGCAGCAGTCCTCTCCCTGGGATACCGAAAGGGCGTTCGTCACCTGCCCTCCACAGTCGCAGGCAGCAGCATCGCGATCCGCCGAGAGCCTGATAGTCTTATTCCAGGTGACTCCGTCCTCCAGGAGCTGGTCCGCCCAGGTGATGGTCCGGTTCCCAGAGTCGTTCACCCCTCCGGCGGAGTCGATGACCAGGAAGTTCGATGGATAAGAGTCGACGATCGTCCTCGTGGTATTCTCGCCGCAGGAGCCGGCGGTGTAGGTCACCTCCAGGTCGAACTCCACCTCCTCGCCCAGATAAATCACCGATCTGTTGGCGGTCTTGGAGACCGATATCGAGGGGATCGTCGATCCGTCCATCGAGTAGGACTCAAGGCTCACCGGCGGGTACCACGGATTTGCGCAGTCGTCGCAGTGGAAAGGATATATGGTGATGGTGCCGGAGGCGCCCGCCGCGCCGCAAGCACCGTAGGCCATCCCGAAGTCGAAGGTGAAGTTCTTCCACTCCCCGGCGGGGACCCTTCCGATGAAGAAGGTCTCGTTTGCCGGATAGAAGGTGGCACCGGAGACGTTGGTGACGGCGTAGTCGGCGGAGATCCCGGCGAAGCGGAGCTGTAGCTCGGTGATCCCGCCCGCCCCCTCGTTGGTGACGTTGACGTAGACCGGGACCCTCCCGCAGTAGGGGACGACCATCGGGCTCACGGTGTACTCGAGATCCGGATCCCGGGGGACGAACTTGACGCTCGCCTTGGCGTAGGTCTCCTGGCATGGGGAGCCATCGCACCCCCAGCTCGCGTTCACCCGGTTGAAGAGGTCCTCACAGGCGGTGACGTTCACCGATATGTTTACGACCTCCACCCCCCCGGGAGGTATGACGTCGTAGCTCCAGTTCAGCCCGCCACCAGGCGAGTCTATACTGAGGAGGTTCAGCCCCGAGGAGAGGGTGTCGTTCATCCGGACGTTGAAGGCGGGGCCGAGGCCGGTGTTCTCGACGGTGATCGTCCAGTTGACTACGTCCCCCGCCCCCGCCTCGACGACGGTGGGGGTCTTGGCCACCTTCAAAAAGCCCTGCTTCACCAGGATCGAGTTGGACGACCGGGTGACAGACCCGCCCTGATAGATGACCTCGTCCCTGATCCGCCCCCCCGAAGGGGTGGCGCAGCCGGCGGTGAGGTTGAAATCGAGGCGGATCCGCTCGCCGGCGGCGAGGTCGCCGTTCGTCGCCCCCAGGGAGGAGCTCCTCCAGGACCAGCATTCAGAGCCGTCGGGCATGGAAGCCCAGCTCTGACCCTCGTGGCTGGCTGAGTCGGGATAGGTGACGCTGTCAACCAGGACGTTCGAGCCGTCGAAGAGCCTCACCGTGTCGCCGCCGGTGTTGAGGATCGACTGCCCCGGTATCCTCACCCAGAGGAAGCCTCCGGGGGGCAGGTTCAAGCTCCCGGATATGACGTTCGGTCCGATCTGGACGGTGTGATCGGCTGCGTCCTTGATGTACCACTGGCTGACGTTGACGAGGCTAGCGCCGGCGTTGTAGAGCTCGAAGCTCTCGTTGCTCGTCTCAACGCCGATGGGGTTAGGAAATATCTCGTTCAGGACGACGCCCGTCTCTGTGCTCATTATATCCGTCAGGTTCCACTCCAGATACGCCCCTCCACCCTTGATCTGGGGGTCCTGATTCGATGAGCCGTTGGGGAAGGTGATGACGGTGGTTCCGTCGTCGTAAGAGAAGCCGGAAGGGATGGTGACGTTGAGGAGGATGTCGTTTTCTGGGGTCGTTCCGGTGTTGTTTATGTATACGACGAAGCCCGTCGATTCGCAGATGTTGACGGAGGCGGGGGCGATGACGCTCCCGCTGAGGGCGGCGAAGGCACCCGTTATGGAGGCGAAGGAGATGAGGGCCAGGATGAGAAGGGTGGAGGCCCTTCCCGGGCCCTTACGTATCAATGAATTAAAAATATATCTGAGGTTGTTGGTGGGAATCGTAATTTTATTTAGATGAAAAAGATGATCTTTATCCGATTCTCCATGATTATATAATCTCGATCCTTCGGTCGATTTTTTTGCCATCCTCTCCCTCCCTGCCCGGCCGCCTTCCTTCCGGATCCTCCAGAAGATTTTACCTTGGCAATTTTTCCTCGGAAACTATTTAAGCATTCCCGACGATCTTTATTGATTATATTATAATATTGTCTATAAATTTTGAAGATATCGATAACTATCGCCGCTTAACTTATGTACAAATAGACTATAGTTAACTATTATGTTTACTATCAGAGCCATAAGACAACAATAAGCCTTACTAACGAGGCCGACGGCGGCGGAGAAGGTCGCCCCCCTGGCCCCTCGGAAGGGTTATATCACCTCCCGTCCGAACCGCCATCATGACCGACGTTCCCGAGATCCCCGTCGAGCAGATCCAGCAGCGGGTGGTGGCGATGTGGCTGGGAAGCTTCTACGGAAGCAGCGGCTATGTAGCAAAGCGGCTCGGCAAAAAGGGTCTTCGTGAGTTCCAGGATATGGGAGCCCACCAGGTGGCGGACACCTTCAAAAGGCTCGATATATCCGAGCCGAAGGACCTCGCCATCGCCGTCGCCACCAACGACAAGAACCTCTTCGGCTCCGCCGTCTCGGTGGAGGAGGGGGACGGCTGGGCGGAGATCCGGCGGGAGAGGTGCGCCATCAAGGAAGGGATCAACGCCTTCGCCCGCCTGGGGGCGGGGCTCGTCGCAAAGCAGCACTGCAAGACCTGCATCGAGAGCCACTGGAGGAAGGTCTTCGCCGACCTGGGGATGAACCTGGAGGTCGAGGAGATGGACGAGGGCTGCGTCATGAGGATCTCGCGGCGGTGACCTGCGAGGAGATCATCCTGTAATTTGCCGGGAAAAGAATTTAAATCGGAGCCGGGATAACTCCCCTCCTGGGAGAGTGATCTGGATATGATTTCAAGCCGTATTTCGATTTTAGTCGCTGCTGCCTTTCTTCTGGCGGCTGGAGAGGCGGGCGGCGACTACCTCGACCCCGGGACCGGGCCCAGCCTCTCTGAGTGGAGGAGCTACTTCTCCGACCCCATATTCTTCTCCGGGGGCGCGCCATCGAGGGTCGACTACAGCCAGTATTACCCCTACTTCGGCTCGGAGATCTTCAGAACTCCGGCGTCTCTGGGAGGGTCCTCGAAGGCCCCCGCCGTCCTGGGGAAGGTGGCGAGAGGGCTCGCCGAGGAGATGGCGAAAGCGAGCCTATCGACGGGGAACGAGTCGGCCTCCGCCTTGAGCCCCAGGTACAGAAGGATGATCAACCCGGAGACTCTGCAGTCCAGCAAGAACTGGACTCGAACTATGGAGTATGCAACGAACCGATCCTCCGTGAAGGTCTTCGAGGGTGGAGAGTGGACGGTGCCCCAGGACGTCCAGAAGATGTATTGACCCGGCCCATCGGACAGATATGACGGTGGGACGTAAAAGACCTGTAAAGCCGAAGTGACCAGCAGAAGCGGATATCCAGGCCTGATCCACGGATCCCATCTTTCGGTCCGGTCGATGGAGCCGATCGATCGGGACCGAACGAATCGGGCCCGAGGTTCTCGATTGGGGGGCAGTTGCCCCCCGGATCCGATCGGCTCCGACCCCCGGAAGGTCCAGCGATCATCTCGAAGACTGCCAGTGCCTGTACATCACCGATATGGCGTCGGCGCACTGCTCGGGGGTCTGATAGACAGGGATCCCGGCGTTCTCCATCTTGATGACGTCCTCCATGGCGAACTCCTTTCCTGCGACGCAGACCATGATCGGTTTGCCCCCATAGTCGATTCCGCCCAGGGGCGCGACGTAGCTTCCGAGGATCTCCGCCTGGAGGATGACGATGAAGCTTCCCACGTCCTCGCTCTCGACCCCGATCTCGATCGTCCTCTTCACCGTCTCGGCGTCCATGCTGAAGGTGTAGTCGACGGGGTTCGTCCCGCCGACGTACTCCGGCAGGAGGGCCAGCAGCCTCTCCTTGAGAGAGGGCTCCAGCTCCGAGAGCCTCATCCCCTCGTCGATGACGGCGTCGGCGGAGATGACCCCCAGGGACCCGGCGTAGGTGATGATGAAGACCCCGTCCTTCTCGGGGAAGGGCTGCTTAGAGACCGCCCTCGCCAGGTTGAACATGTGCTCGTAGTCCCTCGCCCTGATCACCCCGGCCTGGGAGAAGACGGCGCTGTAGACGAGGTCGTCGCCGGCGATGGAGGCGGTGTGGGAAGCGACCGCCCTCTTCCCCGCCTCGGTCCGGCCGGACTTGAGGGCGATGATCGGCTTCTCTCTTGTTATCCTCCTGGCCGCGTCGATGAACCGTCTTCCCCCTTTCACCGACTCCAGGTACATGCAGACGACCTCGACGTTCTCGTCTGCGCTCACAGCCTCCAGCATATCCGTCTCGTTGATGTCGAGCTTATTTCCGATCGTCGCCACGATCCCGAAGTCCATGATGTGCCGCAGCCCCCAGAGCATCCCGGCGGCGCAGACCCCCGCCTGGGAGATGAGGCCGATGTTCCCCTTCGAGAGGGCGTCGACGATCCCGATCGACTGGACCATGCTGCAGTGGGTGTTTATTATCCCCGAGCAGTTGGGGCCCAGGAGCCGGACGCCGTAGGCGTCGGTGATCGCCTTCATCTCCTCCTCGATCCGCCGCCCCGCCTCCCCCATCTCGGCGAAGCCCGCCGACTCGACGATGACGTACTTGACGCCGGAGTCGCAGCACTCCTTCACCACCTCCGGGGTCATCGACGCCTGGACGAGGATGACGGCGACGTCGATCGGCTTTTTGACGGCGCTGATCCGCGGGTAGGCCTTTATCCCCATGATCGACTCGGCCCGGGGGTTGATGGGGTAGAGCTCCCCCTGAAAGTCGTGGTTGATCAGGTTGCAGAAGACGTTCCAGCCGAGCTTTCCCCTCGTCCCCGAGGCTCCGATGACGGCGATGCTCCTCGGATAGAAGAGGTCGTGGAGGTCCTGGACCTTCGGAGGGGCCTCGGCGGATGGCTCGGGCACCTCGCCGATGATGATCCTCGCGTCCACCACGGCGTACCCCTCGGGGTAGAGGATGACGGGGTTCAAGTCCATCTCTCCGATCTCCGGGTGTCTCACCACCAGGTCGGATATCTCCAGAAGGAGGGCCTTGAGGGCCGGAATATCCGCGGAACGGCCTCGGTATCCCTCCAGGAGGGGCCGCCCCTTTATCCCCCGTATCATATCCTCGGCGTCGGCCTCGGTGATGGGGATCGACCGCAGCGACACGTCCCGGAGGATCTCGACGAAGATCCCGCCGAGGCCGAACATCAGGATCGGGCCGAAGGTGGGGTCCCGGGCGACCCCCACGATCGCCTCGGTCC
The DNA here is from genome assembly GCF_000235565.1 of Methanothrix harundinacea 6Ac. NCBI lineage: Archaea > Methanobacteriati > Methanobacteriota > Methanomicrobia > Methanotrichales > Methanotrichaceae > Methanothrix > Methanothrix harundinacea. Next base: position 1,576,250 of record NC_017527.1, on the reverse strand, counting down.
CCGGCGGGGCCATCCTCTGGACGGAGACCCCGAAGATCTCCTTTCCTCGGAACGCCTCCACCATCTCAGCGTAGGCCCTCCCCACCTCCTCGGGCCCCTTCAGGTCCAGCTTCACCCCGCCGGCGTCGGACTTGTGGACCACCTCCGGGGAGGCGATCTTGAGGACGACGGGGTAGCCGATAGCCTCCGCCATCCCGACCGCCTCCTCTTCGGATCGGGCGACCCCCGACCCCGTCGTCGAGATCCCCAGCCCCTCGAGGACGGCCTTCACCTCGTGCTCCATCAGGTATCTTCTATCCTCCGCCTCCGCCCGGCCAGCAACCTCCGTGAACAGATCTACCATCTTCTTCCTCTCCATAGCTCAAATAGCAGGTATCAGGTCTCCCTGTAGATTCAAAAGTGTTGCCACCGCCGCCCTCAGGGTCCTCGGCGTTTTATCCTTCCGCCCCGACCCCCGAACCCTCGATCCCAGCACCCTGGAGACCTCCTTCGCCTTCAAACTCTTGGCCGAGGATTCAGATCTCGATCAGCCGGTATCGGGAGGACCCAAGGCCCATCTCCTCGCCGTATCTTATCTGGAGGCTTCCGTCCACCTTCGGCCATAAGCCCCTGAACTTATCCTCGCCCCGTCGGAGATGGGACTGCAACGCTGAGGACGCGATCCCCTCCTGGGAGTTGACCAGATCGAGGCTCGCCGCATCGACGGCCACGGGGTCCTTCGAGGCGAGGATCCCCACGTCGGGGACGATGGGTGGGTCGCTCCAGGGCGCGCAGTCGCACTCCGGGGTGACATCCATGACGAAGTTGATGAACCCAAGCCTTCCCACCTTGCCGGAAACGGCTCCCAGGGCGTACTCGACGAGCCGCTGGATGAAGATCGGCATCCTCTCCCAGTCCAGATCCATCGCCCCCTCCGGACAGGCGAGGCAGGCGCCGCAGCCGGTGCAGACCTCGGGGTCGACCCAGGCCTTCCCCACCTCCAGGACGATAGCGGATCTGGAGCAGAGGGAAGCGCACCTCCCGCACCCTGTACATCCCTCCTCCGCCACGGCGGGCTTTGAGGCCCAGTGCTGATCGGCTTTGCCCGAGGGGGGAGCGCACCCCATCCCCAGGTTCTTGATGGCGCCTCCGAAGCCCGCCATGGAGTGGCCCTTGAAGTGGGAGAGGACGATCATCGAGGCCGCCGCCGCCAGATCCCCGGCGATCTTCACCCCCTGGAGGTGCCTTCCTCCGATCTCCACCTCGACGAAGTTCTTCCCGGAGAGGCCGTCGGCGATTATCAGGGGCGCTCCCGCCGACGAAAGATCAAAACCGTGGGCCAGGGCCGTCAGGAGGTGGCCGACGGCGTCCTTTCTGCTCCCGCCGTAGAGAGTGGCGGTGTCGGTGAGAAAGGGCCTCCCTCCGACCTCCTTCACCTTATCGACGACCGGACGGACGAAGGCCGGCCTCACGTAGGTCTCGTTTCCCTGCTCCCCGAAGTGGAGCTTTATCGCCGTCAGGTCTCCCTCCCGGATCAGAGCTTCAAAACCCGCCGCCTCAAATAGGCCCCGGACCCGCCCCCCCTCTCCCTCCTTGGGGCCTTCAGCCCTCAGGGGAGTAAAATATACATCTGACATCATAATAGATCCGCCCCCGCCCTGATCTCGTCTCCTTCCAGATAAGCCCTTTGGGATCTCGGGTCGGGAGGGGCCCTGTGCCCCGGGATATTTTCTTGGGGGGCTCCGAGGCCGGGCTCTCCCGCCCCCTCGGCCATCTGAGGCAAAAGGGCCTATAAAATCCGGCAGATCCGGCCAGGGTAATGAAATCTAAAGGTTCTCAACATCCCAATGCTGCCAAACCTATTTCATCTATGGGGATCACAAATGGCTACAGATCCGACGAGAGGGGCGATTTGAATCTCGACCGCTGCCTTCCTCTGAGAGCTGGCGGATCTTTCAGCAGCAGCTCCGGCTCATCCCCGAGGAGCCCATCGCCCGGGAGATCAGCTCTAGGGAAGTCGCCAAAATGGCTGGAGAATAAAGAGCACTTCCTCCGGCGGTGAGGGGGACGGGAAGGGCGAGGCTGGGCCCTGGCGAGGGAAGGAGATCGGTGGGGGTGGACCGGTAGGGATCCGGCAGCTCCAGAGGCATGACCACCCTATTGGGAAAGGCTGAAGATGTCAAGATCCATCAAGCTCGTGGACGTCGCCCCCACCATGGCCCGGGTCCTGGGGGTGAAGACCCCTCCCATCGACGGGAGGCCGATCGGCGGGGTGGAGGGGTGGGACTGCGACCGCGTCGCCCTCGCCATCGTCGACAGCCTCGGCTACGGCCTCTACACGTCCCTGGAGCCCTACCTGCCGAATATGAGGAAGATGGCGAGGGAGGGGCTCCTCCTCGAGGCCGAGGCGGTCGCGACCTCCACGACGCCGGCCATCGCCTCGATCCTCACGGGCCTCCTACCCCAAAACCACGGGATCAGCAACACCAGCCAGGCCTCCGAATCGGAGATCAGAAGCCTCCTGGAGTGGGCGGGCTCCGAGGGGGTCCGATCGGCGGTGGTGATGGAGGAGGAGGGGGCCCGGACCTTCCAGGGCTTCGTCGAGATCGCCCTCGGCGTCCCCCGGGCCCTCAGTGCCCCCGACTTCGACCGGCAGATCCTGGCCCGGTCTATCGAGGCCCTGGAAGGAGACCCGAGGGTCCTCGTCGCCCACTTCGTCGGGATCGACCGGGCGGCGCATCGGGGCGGGGGGATCGAGGAGATCCGGGAGGCAGCATCCGCCATCGATGGCCTCATCGGAGAGATGGCTGCGGCGATCTCGGAAAGGGCGATTTTGATGGTCTGCGGGGACCACCCCATCCATGCCGGAAAGCTCCAGGGGGTCTTCGACTCGGGGTCAGTGGCCCTGATCCTCTGGTGGAGGGGGTTGGGCTGAAACCGCCGTCCCGGGGGGCTCCGCTACCCCTCCAGCGAGGAGATAATCCCCAAAAAGGGCGCCTCCGGGGGTCGCGATAGATTTAAATGGGTTCTTGCCAGCCCTCTGGACATCCATGTACGAAGACCTATCCGAGATCTACCAGGCCGCTCTGGAGGACGAGCGGAGGCGCAAGTATATGAAAGAGATCGGCGACTGGCTGGTGGAGGAGTACTTCGAACTGCATCAGGCGTCTTGATACCATGGAACTTTTGGGGATCTGCAGCTCATGCGGCGCGGCGGGAAAGCTCTTCACCTGCCAGCTCTGTGGGGGGCTCGTCTGCGCGCGATGTCTCGACCCGGGCTCCGGGGTATGCCGCCAGTGCGCTGGCGGTCGGCGGGCCGGCGACCTCCTCGGGGGGCAGGACTGAGGCGGCCTATCCCCTGCGATGGTAAGGCCCCTCCCGACCCCAATTTATCTTCGATGGTGGCGGCCAGAGGACTTTTTGAGATATTCACCATCTCTCCTGGGGTCGCAGAGGAATCCTCCTGATTTAATTTGTTTTTAGATCATCGATCGCCTCATGTTGGGACTGTCCATATCCGAAGCCTATTTGAGGCCTTGTGAACATAGTTAAACCTGTTTATTCGGCTTAAATTTGAAATTAGACCATCTTTATCGGTTTTAACTTGGCTACTACATCTCCCTACACTCAGAAAGGTTTATATACCAATATAACACAAGGGATGATTGCAGAAGCAAATTCGGATCCTGTCTGATCACAGAGCAATGAAGGGGGGACCTCCGCTTTGAAGGGGGCGGTGGTTCTTCATTGGTAGGGGAAGTGAAGGGGAGGCAGGATCCGGGGTTTTGCTCTGTCTTTGGAGCGACTCAGGGATGAATCCGGGAGCTCCAAGTTCACATTTACATCTGTGAATGGTAAGGGAGATAGCAATGAAGGGGGGTGGGCGGATCGAGATGGAGCTTTCCGAGACGGCTCCCATCCCGGTTCGCCCTTCATCACTCAGCGGCCGATGAAGCCGAAGGAAGGGTTCTCAGATCAAGGGAGACAGGGCCCGGTTTAGTCCTGCCACTCCAGAGGATCTTCCATCCATCTGCCGGGCTTCTCCATGCCAGCGGAAGTCCCGTCAGCCCTCGCGTGAGGGGGTGGGTTGGATGAAGGTCAAGATCGAGATCGAAGATAAGGGCATGAGGTCCACGCACGTATTCGAGGGGGCCATAGTCCGAGAGAGGGTCATCGATTTCTTGACCGCAGCTGGCGTATTCTCTGAAGGCTCAGATCAGATGCCAGAGGTGCCGTTCCCCAAATCAGAGAACAGCCGTACCCTCAGAGACAGGCTGGAGATCTTCATCCGGGAGGAGTTTCCTGACTCCTGGTTCTCATCGAACGAGCTGAGGGACCGGTATGAGACCGTATCCGACGACATAAAGCTCAGCACCGTATCTACATACCTATCGAGGATGTTCTACGACGGCGTCCTCGAGCGGCGCGGCAACAGAACCCAGAGGCAGTACCGCCTGGTGACCGAGGAGCTCACCTCCGAGGTCAAGTATCCGGGAACGGTATTCAAAGACGCCTCCTGGAAGGCCGAGGGCGGGCTTTAGCCCCCTCCGCCTCAGATGCTGCGGGGGACCTCTTCTTCCATTCCTGCTTCAAACGGACCCGGTCCCCTAGCCGTTCGTTCCTCCGGAATTCCGGGGGCGATGGCCCTCTGCCCCTCTATCGGCCCTCCGTATCCATGGCGGCCCCAACTAGCGGATTCTTCTCCAGATAACGATCAATGAGGGCCTTGGGAGCCCGATTTAGGGGGCAGGAGAAGTTGACACACCGGGGACAGAAATGGAGGGTGAGGGTCCGGAGGAGATGGAGGGCGGCCAGGGCCGTTCCCAGCCCCGCCAATGCGATCCCGAGAGGCGCCGGCCCCCTCCCCGAGAGCTGCCAGGCTCCATAACCCTGGACGACGATCGGGAAGAGGAGGATGAAGGCTATGAAGAGGATGACGACGCCCCTCTCGAAGCCGCTCATAGGCTGGAGGCGGGGTGAGAAGAGCTTGGGGAAGGGGTTAGGCCCGATGCAGCGGAGGCGGGTGCCGCCCCTGGAGTAATGGGGGCAGTGGCGGCAGAGGGCGGCCATCCCCACGGGGCCGAGAAATGCTACTCCTGCCATCGAATAAGCCAGGAGGGGCCACCAGACCCCCGTGGCGGCTCCCACCGCCCCCATCCCCGAGAAGGAGAGGAAGAAGAAGGGAAGCTGGCTCAGGACGAAGAGCCTCCGCTCTCCTCGATCCTCCCGGCAGATCAGCCCTCGATGGAGTTCACAGCTTCCGCAGCTCAAATCACCTTCCGAGCCGCAGATCTCCAGGGTACTATCGACCATCTTCATCGCCCCACCTCCAAGGCGAGGCGATAATAAGGGGTGAGGCTATATGGGTCCTCCGGACCGGTTAGAGGTCCGCCATCTGCCCGCTGGGTAAAGCCGGAGATCTGGCGATAGGGCCGACTTGGCCGACGACCCCCCTTTCAGCGGGGGAGAAAGAAGGCTTCGACGATTGGAGCCGAAATATACCAAAGAGGTGAGAGCATGTTTTACAAAGGCGAGGATGAAGGGTATAGGCAGCCCCTGGCGGGGATAAGCCAGAAGACCCTGGTTTACGGGAAGGAAAGCCTCCTCACGGAGTTCAGGCTCTCTCGGGGAAGCCACCTTCCCCAGCACAGCCACCCCCAAGAGCAGACGGGGTATATGGTCTCGGGCAGAATGCTCCTCTCCATCGGCTCAGAGGAGTTCGAGGCAGAACGAGGGGATAGCTGGTGCATACCCGGTGGCGTCGAGCATGGCGCCCTTATCCTTGAAGATTCCGTTGCCGTCGAGATCTTCTCCCCCATCCGGACCGACTACATCCCCTGAATCCCGGACCACCTCTCCGCCCCCTCCTCCGCCTCCAGGGGGTAGGCCCCCTCCTCGTCGTGGACCTCCCTTCCGCGGAGGGGCGGATTGAAGACGCAGGCGAGCCTGAGGGGGGTTTTGGCCCGGAGGAGGTGGCGGTCGTGCCGGTCCAGGGCGTAGATGGTGCCGGGGGCGATCTTGAAAACTCTTCCGCCTGCGCCGCCGCCTCCGTCGCCTCTGGCATCAGACCTCCGGAGGTCGAACCCCTCCCTGGCCTCGCCCCCCTCCAGGACCTCCACCTCCCCTTCGCCCTCGAGGCAGTAGACCGATTCGAGGTGATTTTTGTAACAGATGAGGGTCTCAGTCCCCGGATAGATGGTGGTTATGTGAAAGGAGAAGCCCATCCCATCCCCCTTCAGGAGGAGTCGGGTGCTCTCCCAGTTTGCGGCCACCACCCTCCGGCCGGTCCTCTCCGCCTCCGAGAGCCTCCTCACGATCATGCCAGAACCTCCATCCAGAGCTTCTCACCATCTTTATCCAGAGCCTCCTCGGGGATCTCCGATAATGCCTCGATCACCGACTCCTCCAGGATGGAGAGCCCCCGCTCCAGCTCTTCGTCGCTGATGGTGAGAGGCATGAGGCACTTTAAGACCTGGTCATCGGATCCGGAGGTCTCCATGATCAGCCCCTTCTCGAAGGCGAGGGCCGAAATCCGGGTGGCAAGTTCGCCGATGGTGCAGTCGAGGGCCTGCATCATCCCCCTCCCCCGGGCGGAGAGGACGCCCCTCTCGTCCAGGTCGACGAGCCTCTCCAGCCTCTCCCGGACGATCCCGCCCTTCCTCCTCACCTCCCTCTCGAAGGATCCGTCCCTCCAGTACTCCTCCAGGGCAGCCCTGGCGGTGACGAAGGCGAGGTTGTTTCCCCGGAAGGTCCCGTTGTGCTCCCCCGGCTTCCACTGGTCGAGCTCCGGCTTCATCAGGACCAGGGAGAGGGGAAGGCCGTAGCCGCTGAGGGACTTGGAGAGGGTTATGATATCCGGGGATATCCCCGCCTCCTCGAAGCTGAAGAAGGTCCCGGTCCTTCCGCACCCCGCCTGGATCTCGTCGACGATCAGGAGGATGCCGTGCTTCCGGCAGACCGCCTCCAGGGAGCGGAGCCATTCATTCCTCGCCACGTTGATCCCCCCCTCGCCCTGGACCGTCTCGACGATGACGGCCGCCGGATGGTCGAGGCCGCTGCTCCCATCGGCGAGCATCTTGTCCAGGTACTCGGTGGTGTCTATTCCGTCGCCCATGTAGCCGTCGTAGGGCATGAAGGCCGTCCCCTGGGGCTGCATCCCGCACCCATCCCGGAAGTGGCTGTTTCCGGTGGCAGCGACCGACCCCAGGGTGACGCCGTGAAAGCCGTTGGTGAAGGAGACGATCGTCTGGCGGTCGGTGAAGTTCCGGGCTATCTTCATCGCCGCCTCGACGGCGTTCGTCCCCGTCGGGCCCGTAAATTGCATCTTGTACCTCATCCTCCGGGGCGAGAGGATCAGGGACTCGAAGGCCTCCATGAAGGCCTGCTTCGCCCCCGTGGCCATGTCCAGGCCGTGGACTATCTGGTCCGCCTCGATGTAATCGAGGAGCTTCGCCTTCAGAGCCGGGTCATTGTGGCCGTAGTTGAGGGCTCCGGCGCCGGCGAGAAAGTCGATGTACACATTTCCCCCCTCGTCCTCCAGGGTCGCCCCCCTGGCCTTTGTGAAGACCACGGGGAAGTGGCGGCAGTAGCTTCGAACCTTTGACTCAAGACGATTGATGGTGCTCATATCGTTCATAATTATATCACCCGTTGAAGCTGTAACGGTCCTATGCGGAAGAGGTCTTCCGCTTCGTGGTTTTCTCCGCCAAAATCCTCCTCGGAGAAGAAGGAGGTCACTCTGCATCTCGCCTCCTGATCCCTGGCCAGGGAGAGAAAGAGCCTCCGAGAGGCTTCGTTGGAGGGGGTTATCGTCGTCTCCAGAAACCTGCAGCCCGTCAAGGCCGGCCTCGACAGAACCTCCCGGATCAGGAGCTTCCCGAGGCCGCAACCCCTCCTCCGAGGGTCCACCGCCAACTGCCATACGAAGAAGACCCCCCCCGATCGGGAGGAAGATATCCGGTGAGGAAACCGACGATCTCGCCGTCCTCTTCGGCTACGCTGCAGGTATCGGCGAAGTGGCGACAGAGGAGGAGATAGCTGTAGGCGGAGTTTTTATCCAGGGGCGGGGTCTCCTTCGCGAGGGCGCATATCTTCGCCCCGTCGGAGACCTCCGGCCTCCGGAGGACGACCTCCTTTGCCGTCGCCAGGCCCCCCGCCTCTGGCCCCCCCCTGAAGGATCCGCCGTCTGATCCGGGTCCCATTCTAACGGCTCCGGGTGGTCTCAACGCCGAGCCCCTTCAGGATTATCCGTATCTGTTTCGAGGTGTACTCCACCCCGAACTCGCCTCGGAGGAGATCTCTCACCTCACCCGTCCTCGAGGGGCCCCTCTGGCGGAGGAGCATCGCCAGCGTCTCCCTCTCTGCCGCCGAGAGCTTCGGAGGCCTTCCGCCCCCGTGCCTCGGCTTGAGCCCTTCATAGCCGCCGTCGTTCCACCTCCTCTGCCAGGTATATCCTACGCTCCTGGTGACGCCGACGAGGTGGGCCGATGCCTCAACGCTGAGCCCCTGGTAACGGTATCTTATGAAGTGCAGCCTCCTCAGGACCCCAACGCATCTCTCCAGCCTCCTTATCCTGGCGTCGAGCTCCTCGGAGGGCATACATCTCCTTATGGAGACCTGTTCAGGCCTGGGCATGGATATACGGTCGAAATTAATACATATTAAGTGTTTGGTTCTAAACAAGTAATCTTGCGTTCAGTTAACCACAATTTATTTATCCTGGGCCGCGGAAAGGAAGTTACATCTGCTCCCGAGAGAAGGGCAGAGACCCCGGAGCCCTCGTCGGAATGGCCCCTGGGTGCAAGGTGAAAAACCTCATAGACCAGAAGGCCTCGGCCGCGAAGCCCCGGCCTTCTCCTCTCCTCCCTCAAAGGGATTCCCGTCCCCAAACTCTCCTCCGCCATTCCATCCCCCGGAGGCAGCCTCCTACCCCTTGCCCCTCGGAGAAGAGGGGCGCAAGGAGCCTCAGGATAGGGAGCTGACAGCGAACTCGGTCCTCTTCCACCAGGTGCCGTCGAGGACCGTCGCCCGGTACCCCATCGCCTTCAGAGCGACGTATAAGCCGCAGGCCTCCGGGGTCCCGTAGACGATCTGGACCATCCGATCTTCAAGCCCCCGGCGGAGGAAGAGCTGATCGAGCTCCTCGGGGCTCTTGAGGGTCCGGGCCTCAGGGTCGGAGTAGATCTCCTCCGGCTTGAAGTACATGGAGTTTGATATGCGGGATGCGGCGCGGTCGGAGTAGCTGGACCTGGTGTCGACGATCTGGACCCTGACGCTCCCTTGCGCCTCCTTGAGGATCGACTCGTTGACCAGGAGCTCCGGCCTCAGGGAGGGGGTGTAGTTGGAAGGCGCCGGCTCCGGGGAGTTCTGGACCAGCCCGACCTCGGGGAAGGCCTCCACGTCCCCGTCCAGAAGGCTGAGGTCCTGGTGGCCGAGGTAATCGAGGGCCCAGAAGAGGTAGGCCGAGTCGTCACCTCTCCCATAGACGACGATCGAGTCGGTCTCGTTCACCCCCAGCCGCCGGAGCTCTCCCGCCGCCACCTCCAGGTCCAGGACGTCTCCTGCCCTGAGGGACCTCCAGTAGAGGTTCCTCGCCCCCGGGAGGTGCCCCCTCTCATAATCCTCGGGGGAGCGGGCGTCCAGGAGGACCCTTCCCTCTAGGTCGTCCCCAGGACGGATCAGGATCGAAGCCACGGGATACTCTCCCCTCTCCACCTCGACCTCCTCAGAGCTGTTCCTCGCCTCGACGGCCTGAGTCCGCGCCGCCTGGGGGGTAGAGGGCTCCGCTGCGGCAGGGTTTTTATGGTATCTCGCCCACCAGGCGTCAAAATTTGACCAGTCCGGGCAGTCCGGGCAGTTCATATTCCCCCCAGCAGAGCTGATGCTGGTGAGGACCGCGAAAAACATGATAAACGAGATGGCGGATCTGAGGAGCCCCCCCGATATCCGGCCGCCGCCCTCCCGAGTTGGAATCGATCTACTATTCTCGATGATGATCACTCCCCGATCCGGAGGGAGATACATCGATGGTATTTCAGCCTGGCGAGACGATGAACGGGAACTTATAAATACTAAAAATAATGTCCATCAGAGGCCGATAAAGTACTTTAATGTACGTAAAAATACATCAAGATGAGGAGAGATGGCTTTGATAGGAAAGTCGGTCAGGATGGAGAGGATCTTCAACAGGGAGACGGATAGGACGGTGATCATCCCCATGGACCACGGCGTCACCGTCGGGCCGATCCGGGGGATCAAGAACGTCAGGGAGGCGGCGGACCTCGTCGCCGCGGGGGGGGCCGACGCCGCCGTCGTCCACAAGGGGGCGGCCACCTTCGGCCACCGGGGGTACGGCCGGGACCTGGGTCTGATCCTCCACCTCTCGGCCTCGACGAACCTCGGCCCCGACCCCAACAACAAGGTCCTGGTGGCTACGGTGGAGGAGGCTCTGAAGATCGGAGCCGACGGGGTCAGCATCCAGGTGAACGTGGGGGCCGAGGACGAGGCGAGGATGCTGTCGACCCTGGGGGAGACCGCCCGGCGGTGCCAGGAGTGGGGGATGCCGCTCCTCGCCATGATGTACCCCCGGGGGAAGAAGATCGACGACGAGCACCGGGCCGATTACATCGCCCACGCCGCCAGGGTGGGGGCGGAGCTTGGGGCGGACGTCGTCAAGACGAGCTACTCCGGCGACCCCGACTCCTTCCGGGAGGTGGTGGATGGCTGCCCCGTCCCCTTGGTCATCGCCGGAGGGCCCAGGACGGAGACGGAGGCGGAGTTTTTGGAGATGGTCGCCGGGGCGATCGGCGCCGGAGCCCGGGGGGTAGCCATCGGGCGGAACGTCTTCCAGCACAGGGATCCGACCCTCATCACCAGGCAGATCTGCTCCATCGTCCACAGGGGGATGACGGCGGAGGAGGCCCTGGAGATGGGAAGATAGAGGGGAACGGGGGGACGGCCGCCCGCCCCGGGCCACCCATCCCTAAAAAAGCTACTAAAAGAACGCTTGCGGCGATATGCCTTGGGTAGGTAGCCCCGACCATTGCCTATCGTCCTGATCCCGTTCCCATCCTCCTGCCTATTCTTCCTCCCCCTAATTCCGATCGATCACATCCCCGGGTTCCAGAGACCAGGCCTCGGCGGAGGGACGTGCTTATATCACGAAAGCTATCAAGGAGGAGGAAAAGAGATCGAAGGTGTCGATACCGTCGATATGAGAAAGAGGGTGATGCTGATAGAGAGAGAAGGCGGAAAAGGCGATCTCCGAAGGGCTGCCATCGCCTCCTACATCCTTGCGGTGGGGGGGGTGGTTCTGTTCCTCCTCGCCCCCCAGGCCTGGGCGGAGGACGACTTCTACAGGGCCGAGGGGGGACCCCAGATCTTCGTCACCTCCGTCACCTCCAGCCTCGAGACGGGGAAGACGGGATCGGTCTTCGTGAAGATCGAGAACCGGGGCGAGATCAGCGGCCTCGTGGAGAAGAGGACGCCCCAAACCGAGGACGAGAAGATGCTAGCCCTTCTGGAGGGGGAGATGGAGATGGAGGGCTCGGAGGCGGTGGGGATCCAGGGGAAGCTCTCGTCCAGGGACGGGAGGCTGGAGGTCCTCTCCCGCCCCCAGCTGGCCGGCTCCCTCTCTGGGGGCGAGGCCCTAGAGAGGCCGATGGAGTTCTCGGTCCGGGCGGAGAGCTCCGCCAGCGCCGGGGTCTACCCCATGCTCCTGGAGGTGTCTTACGAGAGGCTGGAGGACGTTCTCGTTCGGGGTAACCCCCTCTACCCCGAGATCCACTTCCAGAGGGCCGAGGCTACGGAGACCATATCCATCGAGGTACCGGTGATGACGGGGCCGAGGCTGGAGGTGGCGGAGGTCAAGGGCTCCATATCCCCCGGCCGCTCCTCCGCCCTGGAGCTGGTGATGGCGAACGGCGGCGACGTCCCGGCCCGGGAAGTCCGGGCGAGGCTCCTCGTCCAGCCCCCCTTCAACTCCACCGGCGAGGAGGTGGAGCTGGGAGATATCGAGCCGGGGAAGAGGGCGGCGTCCGAGTACCCCCTGGAGGTGGACAGACTGGCCGATCCTGGGGAACGGGCCCTGGTCTGGCAGGTCCGATACCTCCCCGGCGAGTTGGGGGAGGAAAGGTCGGAGGAGCTCGCCGCCCTGGTGGAGGTGAAGGCGCCGACGGGGCTTAGGGCTCTCTTCGTCGTCCCCATCGTCGCCATCCTCATAACCCTGATCTACCTCGGCGGGGTGAGGAGGGGGCTCCGCCTCCCCAGGATCCGGAGGAGGAGGCGGTGGTGACCCAGGGGGTCTACCTCGCCAGAAGGTCGTTGAACTGCTCCTGGGCCCGCTCCAGAATCTCCTCCTCCCCGGGGATGACCCCGCCCCTCATCAGGACCCGACCGCCGACGATGGTGGTCTCGACGCCGCCCTGGGCGCTGTAGACGAGGTGGGAGACGATGTTGTCGTCGGCGAGGGGGCAGAACCAGGGCTTTTTGAGGTCGATGAGGGAGAGGTCGGCGATGGCCCCAGCCCGGAGGCCCATATCGAGGCGGAAGGCGGTGTAGGCGTTCTCCGTCGCCATCCTCCAGACCTCGCCAGCGGCGAAGAGGTCGGGGCGGGAGTGGGCGCACTTCTGGGCGATGGCCGTCGTCTTCATCTCCTGGAAGAGGTTTAGGCTGTTGTTGGAGGAGGCGCCGTCGGTCCCCAGGCATATCCTCGCCCCCGCCCGCGCCAGCCGGTCCAGGGGGGCGATCCCCGAGGCGAGCTTGTGGTTGCTGATGGAGCAGTGGGCGACGTTCACCCCCCTGTCGGCGATTATGGATACGTCCTGGGGTGAGAGCCAGACGCAGTGGGCCGCCACCACCCGGTCGCTGAGAAAGCCTAAAGAATCTAAATACTCGACGGGGCTTTTGCCCCGGTTCTTGGCGAAGCTCTCCACCTCCGACCTCGTCTCCGAGAGGTGGATGTGGATCATGACGTCGTGCTTTTCGGCGAGGTCCAGGGCCCTAGAGAGGGTCTCCTCCGAGCAGGTGTAGACGGCGTGGGGGCCGACGGCGGGGACGATCAGGTCGTCGTTCTTCCACCTCCGGATGAAGGGCTCGGCGTCCTCGATCAGATCGGGCCTCATGTCGAAGAGGACCCCGGACAGAACGGCCCGAAGGCCCATCTCCTTCGTCGCCCGGGCCGCCTCGTCCATGAAGTAATACATGTCGTTGTAGCAGGTGATCCCCGATCTGATCATCTCCAGGCAGCCCAGCTTTACCCCCCAGCGGATGTCCTCGGCGGTCAGCTTCGCCTCCAGGGGCCAGATCTTCTCCGAGAGCCAGGGCATAAGCTCCATGTCGTCGGCGTACCCCCGAAAGAGGGTCATGGCCAGGTGGGTGTGGGCGTTGACGAGGCCGGAGATCGCGAGTTTTCCCCTTCCCTCGATCACCTCGCCGTCGCCCGACTCGTCGGCGATCCCGGGGCCGACCCCCGATATCCGGGGGCCGTCGATGGCGATGTTCTGGTCTCGAAGGAGCCTTCCGCCCGCCACGATCGAGGCGTTTCTGATCAGCATGGTTTCCTCATCTGCCGCCATCGGCGTTAAAACTTTTGCGAGGGGCCCAGATCGCCAGCCTTAAGAAGAACCGGCCCCAAGAAAGAGGCGCGGGCTGAGGTAGCCAAGCGGCCCACGGCGCCGGTCTTGAACTCGGACCATCGGCGAAAGCGAGCGGTCCGACGGGGGAACCGGTGGCGCTCACGCGCCTCGTGAGTTCAAATCTCACCCTCAGCGCCAAAATTTTCCTTCTGTGAAATAACATTGTTGGAATAAATTAGCTTACGATTCAATGGGCCGACTGAATACTAGAAAAATGGGTTTTGCATGATCAAAACTCTGACCTGATGGTGCATCATTCCCGACTGTTGACGCCACTGGTTCTTCACCTCCTCCGCCGGGCCGGTATGCCTCGCGAATTTATCCAGTAAATGAGGGGCGATGCCCAGCTGGAAGAGATACTGACTCCACCACCGCGACAGATCGCAACGTTGAGAGACTTTGTGGTTTGGGCTGCTGAGAAGCCGTTAGATGAAAATGTCGAGTTTTCTCCCTGGATAAATGAGATGATCAACGGGCGGCTGGGAATTGGTGAGGATGAAGAGCGACCTTAAGAGGCGGCTGGAAGCCCTGGAGTCGGTGCATCCGCCACTATGCCCCCAATGTGATTATCTTGCGGAGCGCATGGGGACGTTCTCCAGCGGGCAATTATACGTATTGAGAGCCATCCTGATGGGTGTGCGCGACGCATCCTTACCATCGACCAAATACGAGATATCGCCAGAGGAAGAGGCGGAGCTTGTGGATTTTTTCGAGAATTTGCCGGAACTAAAACCCGCGTGCACTAAATGTTGGCGTGTGATGGAGAGGGAGGATGAACCACAGGCTTGAGCGGCAGCTTGAAGCTTTGGAGAGGGCGAGGGCTCCAGTGAAGTACGTTCTGCTTTGGGCCGATGGTTCTGTTGCGTTTGAGGGTGGTGCATGCATGATGTTGCATTAGTGGCGGCGGTGAGTGGGAACTTCCTGAAGGTGTGTTACTTCAAGTCCCAGCGTGTAATAAAAAATTCAAACTGTTGAATTGACGACTCGAAACGCTTAATAACCCGTTAATCGATAAAAGCGAGGCTGTAACTGAGGTTGAAGAGGTAATTAGTGATATGACAAATATAGAGGCTGCTTTTACTAACCGAGAAGAAAAAGGCAGCCTAGTAGACGTTCAAGAATTCAACGCCGATTGGCGCGCTGTTGGGAGCTATAGCTATCGTGTCTCGGATGAAAGTTTAGCATACTCAATTGGCGCGCTAATTTCTGCTTTCGATCCTGATAACACTGGGAAAGTATCTCAAACCAAATTCTATAAGTTGTTATATATATTATCTGCTGATCTGATGAACCGTGGTGTGGATATCAAATTACCGTATTTTTGGTATCGCCACGGTCCAGTAGTACCTTATGCATTTCTACCAGGCGGAATAATAGAATTAAGATCTATGGATTGGAACAAGTATCAAGGAAAGTGGGTCTTGCTTAGGAATCGTCGTCTACCTACTAGGATCGCGTCCAGTAATAAAGAACTTATAGATGATTCGGTCGCGTTACTGTGGGACAATTACAGTAATGCTAAAACACCTAAGATTGTTATGGATGTGTACAGCATGGCTCCACACCCGTTTCAGCGTGAATATAAGAATTTTATAAAATATATTCGACATAAGGTCTCAGATAGAGATATACTCTGCAAAGTCCAAGGATTAAGGGAAAAGGAGGATGTTAGTCGCCTTGAAAGGGCGGTTGATATTTTTGATGAATCTGAGTTTCCTCAAATTTATGATGATTTGCTGCAATGGAAAACACTTACAAAATATTCTATTAACCAATTATCCACAATAGATTCGAAATTCATATTAGATCTATCAAGTATATATTGGGATAAATTATTCTGTATGTTTCTAAGAGTAAAGGAGTATCGGAACCTACCAGACGCATTGATATCGAAATGGGAACGGGAATTACCAGCGAAACAAGATGGATATGAACAGAATTTCGAAGAACTGGAGACCAAATTCTATTCTTCGATTTATCGCCCATCTGGAGGTCTAAATAAAGACATATGTAATGCCTATTGTGAATGCCTTAAGTCCATATTAAAATAATATGTTGAACTTTATAGATACCAATGTTTTCATAGCCTATTGCTTCGAAGCCCATAATTATAATGATCAGTGCCAAATACTCGAAGAGATGGATAATTTATGGCTGAGTGATAAAGTTTTAACTGAGTGGAAGCGGAAAGATCGAAAGATTCAGGTAGACTTGGATAATAAAATACGGCGGCATGTCCAGAATATAAGGAAAAATTTTCCAGATATGATCGAGATAGATCACAGGGACAAACTTATTAAAATTGCGGATGATAAGGTTAGACCTTTTTTCCAAAGATTATATGCAGATATGATGTATCCGATATCGAAGGAGGAATTATGCAATGAAATCGAGGATATACTACTATCAATGGGATCTGGAAAAAATATTCGTTTATATAAATTGAAATCACTCTGTAAGATGCACGAAAGAATAAATAATTATCCAACGGAGGAATCCGCAATAATAGAGTGTGTTCATAATGGTGATGGAGATAGGGGGATAATATTAGATGCGCATGATCTGGCTTTAGATCCTATTTTAAACAAACTTAATGACGAATTACAGTTTTGGACCTTCGATGGCGGCATATCTATAGGTTGCAGAGATAAAATTTTATCCAATCTGGAAATAAAGGATGTTATAGATCTGAAATATTATTTACCAATAACTGGTCAAAGTCATTGAGCCCTTTTGTACTCCTACTGATTAGCTCCATCCACTTATTATCTCCCTCAATACCCACGCTAGCCATTTCTGCTGGTGTGATCCCGTCTAGCCCCATATGCGGTCTGATGAAGTTGTAATAGATCTGATTCAAGGGGATGATGGGCGTGCCTCTACCTTGATGCCCCTCATGACCTTCTCCTTCTCCCTAATGCTACCGTTCATCCTCTCAAGGACCCGAGCGTCTACCTGGTAGGAAAAGGTCAAGGCGAGAGGTTAATCCCACAATATCGTCAAGCTTTTTGAGGGATATTTTTAAAAAGACCAAAGAAGAACATCCAGTGAGGCATTTATAATGAGATTACCTAAAATGTTGTTTGGCGCGCTGGCAGTGTTCTGCCTTTTTGGCGGTGGTGTGGCTTCAGCTGATGATGACACGGCATATGAAGTGTATGACTGCGAATATTTCAGCCTCGAATACCCATCAGATTGGATCGTAGTAAAGAAACCTGATACCAGTTTAAGGGGATGGAGTTACAATTTCATCGATTTAGACTCCGCAACCACCACCACCATAACCGTAAGCGAAGATATCAACATGGTTACATATGTGACTTCATTTGACAATGTGTTGAATGGAACCGTGTCTGATGAGGTAATGCAGCATATTATTGACAGGCTAGAATTCGAACTCGGATCGGAAGGCACCTCACAAACGCCGCTTGAGTATGTGACTTACGATTGCATGTATTTCAGTGTTGATCGCCCAAAAAAGTATGCCGATTCAGCCGAAATTCGTTTCAACAACTACGCTAGTATAGAGGATAACAGTATACTTGATATTGTATATTATAAATTCAATTTATATAACACTGCGTATGATGCTCCTGATGATCCGATGACTATCGGTCAGATCAGTGTTTCCGACGATGGGACAATTGGTGTATCCATATTAACCGAACGTGCCGGCAAGTTCTCTAATGACGTGGTAAAAAGATTCATGAAATCGCTAGATTTCAAGGCGTGAGTCTCCTCCCGTCTAAACCATCTGGTGGTTTCCATCCAAATGGACGCGAGCGCGAAGATAAGACAAGTCGGCTGATCCTTCCAACCTTATCCACAGTGGCTCGCAAGATGCCTTGTGCTGCCCTCGGCGCCCGCCAGACGCTCGTTATATCCAGCTTGCGATGTTCTTTGCACAGGACGGCCTTCTGTGGATTTTAGAGCGTTTTTGTTAGTGGTCTGAGTTATATGCCCAAGTATTCGCAGCCATAATTTACTAGTAAAAACGCGACAAAGTCTAGAACTGGCTGAGATATCCGAGCGATCCGTTTTGCCGGTACTACTTGACCTTCTCAGGCTAATGTCGGGACGAGATCTCTTCCTGTTGTGTCATATTATTTCCTATAACTATGAAAATCCTATAAGTGTCTTAGCAATTTCGAAAATTGCTGCAGTGCTGAGGCCAGAAACATATTGATTATCTTTTAAATCATCTAGCATGTCGGTTATTGATTTCTTCTCAGGTTTAGGTATGCCTTCGTCTTTTTCGACGGCTTCTTTAAGCACCTGTATCATCATAGGACCGGTTAATCTCCTTAACATGTATCCTGGTTCCTTGATCATCAATCGCCCCTCAGATGTGGGGTAAGCGCTGTAACGTCCGTCAAAGGTCCTGATCAGCTCGACAAATCCGTCTTTTTTTAACATTACAAAATGGTCACCCACTCGTTCGAGATCTAATCTTAGTTTCTCTGCAATATAGGAATCGCTAATTCCATGCTCAGATTGAACTACTTCGCTCAAAATTTTCATGTCGATTTCTTGCATATTCATTAAATCACCTTGTATCAAGTCTAGTGGTATTTCATGGTATAAATATTTGATGACATTTTATTGCCTATTTGCGTCGTTTTTCCTGCCAACCGTATTTATCCCATATATTCACCGTATTAAGCACGAGATTAGGCGCACCTCTATCATACTATCAGAGCGTCACCTAAAGCTAATAGAGTCCACAGAAAAATACCAGAATTCTACCTGCGCGACCATTTGAGAGATCAATTTACCAGTAAATTGGCGATAAATTCACATCAGCGCTAATTTGCTTCCAGTCTTTTAAATCGGTTTATCGAATTCACAACATAACGTAAGAAGCTTCTTTTACAATGGAGGCAAAGTATTTGCCAGGAGGTAGGCCCGACGAGATCGATCCCGCCTTTGATACTGATGGCGCTCCTGCTGGCGGCAGGCGCGTCCGAGGGCGCGTCAGACTCTCGCGAGATAGTCCAGGCGAGCGAGATCCTGGCCGCGATCGAGCGGTGAGAGACCCCTTCCTCTTCAGCCTGACTACCTTCACCTCTGGCCTGACCTCCTTTCTCTAACCCTCAATCGAATACGAGGCGGAGAGGCACACCCGGCGGGTCATATTCCAGCGGCTCCTGGGGTCGGTCTTCCTGGCCCTGCTGATCACGGCCATCAGCAAGACGTATCTCATAAGATGAGGATAAAGGTAAAGGGCGAGAGCGGCCTGGGGAAGGAGAGAACAGGCGACCTGCTCGCTGATCGCTGATATGGTATCTTTCCGGGATGGGGTACGATGGTCAGGATATGCGGCATCGGTGGTCACATCTTCAAGTCGAGGTTCAACATCGGGCTTCTGGCGCTCCTTTTGATCCTGGGCGCCCTCTCCTACGCCCTCGCGGGAGAGAGCGGACCGGCGGCGCCGGCGGAGGGCTCGGGAGCATCGGCATCGTCCTCGATAGAGATCCACTTCTTCTACCTCCCCACCTGCCCCACCTGCGGAGAGCAGAAGCCGATCTTCGAGGCACTGAAGAGGGAGGGGGTCCCGGGGGCGAGGTTCTATTCCGTCGACGTCTCGAAGCCGGAAGGTTTCGCCCTATTCCGCGAGATGGCCAAAGATGGGGGGATCGCCGTCGAGAGCCTGACCGTCCCCACCATCTTCGTCGGGGGAAGGCCCCTGGTGGGGCTCCATACGGAGGAGGAGCTCCTCGCGGCGATCCGCGAGGAGAAGAGGGCGGCCGAGGGGGAGGATGGGGTGGAGGAGGAGGAGGAGGAGGAGGAGGAGGGCGACGGAATAAAGGGCGCCGGAATAGCCCCGGAACCGGAGATTGACAGCGCCCATTTTCAGCTCCCGCTTCTCGGTGAGACCGACCTCTTGAAGTTCTCGCTTCCGACCCTCGCCGTCGTCCTGGGGCTTGTAGACGGGTTCAACCCCTGCGCCATGTGGGTCCTCGTCTACCTGATAGGCCTCCTCGCCGGGGTGAGAGACCGGAGAAGGGCATGGCTGATCGTGGGAAGCTTCGTCCTCGCCTCGGGGGCGCTGTACTTTCTCATCATGGCCGCCTGGATAAACGTCTTCCTTCTTTTGGGATACGTCCAGATCCTGACGATCCTCATCGGCCTTGTAGCCCTCGGCGGCGGGATCCTGAGCATCAGAGACCATCTCACCACAGGAGGGAGCCCCGCCTGCAGGGTCGGGGGGGAGAGGGGCGGAGAGAGACGATGGGAAGGATAGAAAAGATCGTAAGCCAGCCCCTCTCCGTCTCCATCTTCTTCTCCATCGTCGCCCTCGCCATCCTCGTCAACGCCGTCGAGTTCCTCTGCTCATCGGCGATCCCCGCCGTCTTCACCCATATCCTCGCCCTCAGCGGGACCTCCACCATCGAGAACTATCTCCTCATCGCCCTCTACACCTTCTTCTTCATGCTCGACGATATGGTGATCTTCAGCCTGGCGGCCTTTGCCGCTGGAAGCTCCTTAGGGGAGAGGTACGCGAGATGGTGCAAGGTGGTCGGCGGGACGATTCTCGCAATCCTGGGGTTGCTCCTCCTCTTCGCCCCCCATCTCCTCTGGTAGAATGGCAGAGGGGCGGAACTTCGGCCAGACCCCGTCTCCCCGGAGCCGGAAGACGCCGAAAGGTTATTCGGGTCAGAGGAATAGAGATACACCGGTGATCCGATTGAGGCAGGGGTTATTCTTCGGGCTTTTGATCCTCGCAGCTGTTTGTGGATGCATCGGGGAGGAGCCGGATTCCTCGGAGGTGACGGAGGAGGTCTCGGAGGATGCGGATGATGGTTTGGGATTCCCGCCACCCAGCTGTGGGTGTCTTGAGGGGGACGAGAAATTCGAGGAGCTCCTCTCCGCCGGGGTGGGCGAGATGACCTGATCTTCTCCAAATCGATGCCGATGGCAAGGGCAGCGGACCCTCCCCCCCCTTCAACCCCATCTATTTAAATAGGGGGGAGGGGATCTAGGGGAGGTTGGATCATCTGTCAGCTTTACAATGATCATCAGCTGCAGGATCTGCAGAGTTGGAACGTCAAAGCTCATATGCCCTTGAAGAGACCGCCAGAGTCTGGCTCCCGGATCAGATCTGAGCCGACGGATGTGGACTTTTCTTCCCCTAATTCATATGGTGCGCCCTGCTCTCTCCTCCTGAAGAGGTATAAATGCTGTTTGAAGATTTGGATATTGCAGAGCCGCTACAGCGAGCTCTTACGAAAGAAGGCTATGCCAATCCGACGCCGATCCAGGCGGAGGCGATCCCCCATCTCCTGAGGGGGGAGGATCTCCTCGGCATAGCCCAGACCGGGACCGGCAAGACCGCTGCCTTCGTTTTGCCCGTCCTCCAGAGGATCTCCGAAGAGAGGAGAAGGACCGTCCCGGGCGCCCCCCGGGCCCTGGTGCTGGCGCCGACCCGGGAGCTGGCGGCCCAGATAGACGAGTCCTTCGGGACCTACGGCCAGTTCCTCCAGTTCAGCCACGCCGCCGTATTCGGAGGAGTCTCTCAGGAGCCCCAGGTGAAGGCCCTTTCTCGAGGCGTCGAGGCCCTCGTCGCCACCCCCGGCCGGCTCCTGGACCTGATGGAGCAGGGGCACATAGACCTCAAGGGGATCGAGTTCTTCGTCCTCGACGAGGCGGACAGGATGCTGGACATGGGCTTCGCAAAAGACGTCCATAGGATCGTCTCAGCCCTTCCCAAGAAGCGCCACTCCCTCTTCTTCGCCGCCACCATGTCGCGGGAGATCGGCGAGCTCGCCGGAAGGCTCCTCAAGGACCCCGTCAGGGTCGAGGTGGCTCCCCAGGCGACGCCGGTGGAGAGTATAGAGCAGAGGATATTCTTCGTCGACCAGAAGGAGAAGAACCCGCTCCTCATCGGCCTCCTCCAGCAGAAGTTCCTGAAGAGGGTCCTCGTCTTCACCAGGACGAAGCGGCGGGCCGACCGGGTGGCAAAGGTCCTCACCAGAAGCGGGATCCGGGCCGACGCCATCCACGGCGACAGAACCCAGAACCAGCGGCTTGCCGCCCTGAGGGGCTTCAAGGCCGGCCGGTTGCAGGTGCTGGTGGCGACCGACATCGCCGCCCGCGGTATCGACGTCGAGGATATATCCCACGTAATAAACTACGACCTCCCCAACGAGCCCGAGAGCTACGTCCACAGGATCGGCCGGACGGGCAGGGCGGGTAGAGCTGGAACTGCGTACTCCTTCTGCTCCGCCGAGGAGCGGAGCTTCCTCCGGGATATCGAGAGGCTCACCCGGACGAAGATCCGAGAGGTGGAACATCGATACCATTCCGAGGAGGCGAAGAACGCCTCGGGCGCGGCGTCCGAGCCCGCCCCGGGGGGGTCGAAGAGGCCCCCGAGGAGGGCGAGGGGAGCGGCCCCGTCCCCGCAGAGGTCGCGCCGTCCCGGGCCGCGGCGCTAGACGATGATGACCCCATCACCGCCGCCTCTCCCGGAGGGTCGGCTATTTTTTCTTTATTATCTTGATGCTCCCGTTGGACTTCGCCGCCATCTCCTCGGCCGCGTTGATGGATAACCCAAGATCCGAGGGCTCCACCCGGTCGCCGTAGTCGAAATGCCGGCCGAGGCATTCCATCCCCACCTTCTTCCCATTCTCCATCTTCCTGAATTCCATATAAATTTTTTCAACCATCTCAGCCACATCCAACGCCGTATATGTCGCAATCCCCAGCCGCCATAAAGATGCCGGAAGAGATCCGGCGCGAAACCCTGGTCTGCGACCTTCACCTGCGTGGATAGTTATGGAAGAGATATCACTTAAAGCTTTTGGAGAAGACCTCAGGAGGTCTCATCCCCCGGATCTCCCGAACGCCCCGGCCGCCTCGGTGGGCCGGCCATCCGGCCTCTATCAAAAGATCTCAGCCCCAAAGGGTCCATTTCGCAAGCCACCTTCTGGTGGAAGGTCCGGATTTGACAAAGAAGAGGGCGAAATATCGGGTCGAAAGATATTTCTTATAATCGGGAGGAAGATAAGTTGAAGGGGGAAAGTGATGAGGCCGAAGAAGATAGCATCTGTGGCGTTGCTGCTTTTACTGATCCCGGCGACAGCCTGGGGATCGCCGTACGAGGCGAGGGGGACCGTCATCGCCGTCATCGACGGCAAGACCTTCGAGATCATGATGGAGAGATCCGATCCTAGGATCATATATAATGTAGAGAGGGTCACTCTGGCAGATCTGGAGGTTCCCGAAGAACCCCTGGACCAAACCCTCCTGGAGCTTATGAACGGATCGATGAACGAGTCCTTCCGCGGATCTGTCGACGAGCCGATGGACGGATCGATGAACGTGTCCATCAACGGATCGATCAGCGAGCCGATGAATGGATCGATGAACGAGTCCATCAACGGATCGATCAGCGAGCCGATGAATGGATCGATGAACGAGTCCTTCCGAGGATCTGTCGACGAGCCGATGAATGGATCGATGAACGAGTCCTTCAGCGGATCTATCGACGAGCCGATGAAGGGGTCGAGGAGCGGCCATCTCATCGGTGCGGAGGAAGAACCCCAGATGGAGCCTTCTGCCGAGATGACGAACGGATCACTTTTGGAGACCAACAACGTGACGGCGGAGGGGTCGGTCCCCAAGGGCCCATCGGCGAAGGACCTGGCGGTGGCGATCCTCCTCAACAAGACCATCTGGCTGGACATCGACGACATCTCCGAGGACGGACGGAACTCCGAGGGGGAGCTGGTAGCGGTCCTCTACCTCTCCGGCCTCGACGGAAGCCCCCTCCTATCCCCATCCTTCAACAGGATGCTGGTGGACTACGGGATCGCCGAGCTGAACGACTCCACCGATAACGAGTTCAACCCAGCGGATTGGTGGCCGGCGCAGGAGAACGTCTCCGAGGATAACATCAGCGCCGATGAGGCGGTGGGGACGAAACCGAAGGGGCTGAACATCGATATCAAACCCACCAAGCCCCAGGTCGAAGTCAACATCTCTCGGCTCAGCGTCAACATAAACCCGGCAAAGCCGAAGGTAAACGTCAACCCGACGAAGCCAGTCGTCAACGTCAGCCCCGGAAAACCCGCCATCGAGGTGGAGGCCGCCCCGCCGAACGAGACGGGGAACGAGACCGATGGGGCGGTGAGCTACTACGACTCCCTGGAGGGAAGGGAAGAGACCGGCCCCTTCAGCTCCTCCGGCGGGTCCGAGCCGTTGGTTCTGGTGAACCAGACGGCTCCTGTAACCCTGATCAACCCGACGGGGACGATCACCATCGTCAACTCCACGGGAGAGGTGACCCTGATAGATCCATCCCTCCCGGTGAAGGTGATCAACTCATCGGAGGCAGAAGGAGGATCGATCTCGGCCGTCGAGACCCCTCCGGGGATGAGGGGGTCGGAGGCCTCGACGAAAGGAAGCGACCATCCGCCCCCCAAGGCCGGTATAGGTCGCCGGCCTCGATGAGCTCCACGGGTCCTGTCTGGTCCCGCGCCTCCTGAGGGGGACGGCAGCCCATGGCCAACCGCCGACGTATCCCGCTTCCCGGAGAAGAACCGTCTTCGGGAAGCCTTTTATCCTCCCCTGACGACTCTCCCGTCATGGCATCCCTTTCGGGAGAGGTGGGAGGAATCCGGATGGAGAGCCCCGTGATGCTGGCAGCGGGGATCCTGGGGACTACCGGCGCCTCCCTCAGGAGAGCGGCCCTGGCCGGGGCGGGAGCCGTCGTCACCAAGTCGGTGGGGGTCGCCCCCCGGGAGGGGCACCGGGGTCCCACCGTCGTCCAGGTGGAGGGGGGGCTCTTGAACGCCATGGGGCTTCCAAACCCGTCGTACCGGAACTTTCAGGAGGAGATAGATATCGGCCGGGGTGGAGGCGCCCCGGTGGTGGCCAGCATCTTCGGCGCGGGCGCCGAGGAGTTCGTCGAGGTGGCGACGGGCCTCGACGCCGACGGCTTCGAGCTGAACCTCAGCTGCCCCCACGCCGAGAGGCTCGGCGCCGAGATCGGATGCGAGGCCTGCAACGTCGAGGCGATCACCCGGGCCGTGAAGGAGGAGGTAAACGTCCCGGTCTGGGTGAAGCTCACCCCCAACGTCGCCGACGTCGTCGGCCTCGGCCTCGCCGCCGAGCGGGGGGGCGCCGACGGGGTCGTGGCGATAAATACCCTCCGGGCGATGGCCATCGACGTCGAGTCCGGGATGCCGATCCTGGGAAACAGGTTCGGAGGCCTCTCGGGCCCCGCGATAAAGCCGGTGGCGGTGAGGTGCGTCTACGACCTCGCCTCCGCCCTGGAGATCCCCGTGATCGGGGTCGGTGGGATCGCCTCCTGGGAGGACGCCGCCGAGATGATGATGGCGGGAGCCAGGGGCGTCCAGGTGGGGACGGCCCTGGGAATGGTTGAAGGGTACGGGGTATTCAGGTCCATCGCCGCGGGGCTCTCCGCATACCTCGACCGGAAGGGGATCGGCATGGAGGAGCTGGTGGGGCTTGCCAGGAGGGCGAGATGAGGCCGATCTCCGCCCGGATAGTCGAGATCGTACAGGAGACTCCGACGGTCAGGAGCCTCCGGTTCGACCGCTCCCTCGGCCCGGTCCCAGGCCAGTACCTGATGGTCTGGGTGAGGGGCATCGACGAGGTCCCCATGAGCTTCTCCTATCGAGACGGGATCACCGTCCAGCTGGTGGGGGAGGCGACGAGGGCTATCTTCGATCTTGAGGTCGGCGGGAGCCTCGGCCTCCGGGGCCCCCTGGGAAACGGCTTCACCCTCTCTGGCGAGAGGATCCTCCTCGTCGGGGGCGGGGTGGGGGCTGCCCCCCTCGCCCTCCTGGGGGAGGCTGCGGCGGAGGCGGGGATCGAGGTCACCACCCTCCTCGCCTCCCGGTGCTGCGACGACCTCCTCTTCCTCAAGAGGTTTGAGCGGATCGGGGAAGTGGTGATAACGACCGACGACGGATCCCTGGGGATATGCGGCCGGGCCTCGGCGGGGCTTTCGGCCCTCCAGCTCCAGGAGTTCGACCAGATCTACCTCTGCGGCCCCGAGCCGATGATGGCGGACGTCATCGGCAGGTGCGCCGGGATGGAGACGAAGATCCAGGCGTCCATAGACCGCTACTTCAAGTGCGGCATGGGGATCTGCGGCTCCTGCTCCCTCGACCCCTCCGGGATCAGGGTCTGCGTCGAGGGTCCGGTCTTCAGGGCCGACAGGCTCGCCGGGACGGAGTTCGGCCGTTACAGGAGGGGGGCGAGCGGCATAAAATTATTAAGGGATGGATGAATCAAATGATCGCCAGGTTCCTATTTGACGGCGTCGTCCGCCAGGGGAAAGTGTCCGACGGTTCCATCGAGACGGACGGCACGGCTTACGAGATCGGAGAGGTCGCGATCCTCGCCCCCGCCGCGCCGAGCAAGGTAGTCTGCGTCGGCCTCAACTACCTCCTCCACGCAAAGGAGCTGAAGATGGACCTTCCGACGGAGCCGATCATATTCCTG
Source organism: Methanothrix harundinacea 6Ac (assembly GCF_000235565.1). NCBI lineage: Archaea > Methanobacteriati > Methanobacteriota > Methanomicrobia > Methanotrichales > Methanotrichaceae > Methanothrix > Methanothrix harundinacea. The sequence goes on along the minus strand of NC_017527.1, from coordinate 1,550,163 downwards.
AAGCCTCCGACGGCGGTGATCGGCCCCGGCGCCGATATCGTCATGCCTCCTTCGAGCAGCCAGGTCGACTACGAGGGGGAGGTGGCGGTGGTGATCGGCAGAAGGTGCCGGGACGTCCGCGCCTTCGAGGCGGAGGAGTACATCCTCGGCTACTCGAACTTCAACGACGTCACCGCCCGGGACCTCCAGAGGAGGGACGGCCAGTGGACGAGGGCGAAGAGCTTCGACACCTTCGCGCCCCTGGGCCCCTACGTCGTCGAGGCCGACCCCTCGAGCCTCGCCATCGAGACGAGGGTCAACGGAAGGGTGAGACAGAGCTCCAACACCTCGGACCTGATATTCTCGATCCCGGAGCTGGTGGAGTTCATAAGCGGGATCATGACCCTCCTCCCCGGCGACGTCATAGCCACGGGGACGCCCCCCGGTGTCGGCTCCCTCTCCGCCGGAGACCTGGTGGAGGTGGAGGTGGAAGGGCTTGGGACCCTCAGAAACCCCGTCGTCCGGGGGGTCGTTGCCGACCCCGAGAAGAGCGGCTGAGGATCGCTGATAAAAAGCCGAGGCGTCCTGGGGCCGGGGAGAGGGTGGGCCCCGGACCGGACCTGGGGCCCTCCGTCGGTCCCGCCCTCTGACCTCTTGGATTTTTTCGGGCTATCCACCTCTCCTGCGCCGGAAGAAGAGAGCCGCGGCGGCAGCCACCAGGATCGTGACGACGAGGGCGATGGTGAGGGCGCCCCCGCCCCCCTCCTCCTGCGGCGGCGCGACGGCCGGGGGCCTCGGCGGGATCTTCGCCTCGATGATGCTCTCCTCCATATCGATGACGTCGCCGTCGTTTCCGAGGAGCTGGATGGTGAGCCTGTAGATCCCCGGCTCCAGGGTTCCGTTCCAGGATATCTCCACCGTCTCGTCGTCCCCGGCTAAGAGGATCGGCGTCCTCTCCTCGACGGTGGCGAGGGGAGCGCCGTTCTGGCGGAGGTCGAAGCGGAGGGACCCCTCGAAGGGGACCCGGGACCTCCCCATCACCGTGGCGCTGGCCCCGGTCTCGTCCTGGTAGGTGTCGGTGATCTCGGCGTCGTCTATGGCGGTGAACCGGTTCATGAAGGCCCTGGTCTGACCGTTCTTCTTCTCGACGATCTTAACCCGCCCCCCGTACTCGCGGCCGTTCTCCAGGAGCTGCTTCCACTCCAGAGAGAGGTCGGAGGGGGAGCCGTAAGAGCCAGAGATGGGGACCGATTCCCTCTTCGATACGTAAACCGCCTTATCGCCCTCGAGGAGCATGTAGTAGATGTCCACCACCGCCGGGTCTCCTGAATAGACCAGGAGGGTCATACCCCGGTGGTCGGCGTGGGAGTCCCGGACGTCGAACCTGATGCTCACCCTCCCGCCGTAGTGGAAGTCGCTGCACTTCTCGGAGATCGCCTCGCCCTCCCGGATCAGCTTGGCGCAGGCGGTGTAGCTGCCATCCTCAGCCCCGCCGACGTCCCAGGTGGCGACCCAGGTCCCAGGACCGTCGAGATCGAGGGTCTTAGTCTGGATCGGGCCTGCCTTCCTCGATGATAGATCCAGCTGGAGGACGCACCCGGCCACATCCCCCGTAACGGTGACGTCGCAGGACTGAAGGTCCGAGTAGATATCCACGACCTCTTGAGCCTGAACGGCAGGGGCCCAGACCACGAGAGCGATCGCGAGCATGAACGTTAGAGCCGGTTTCATAGCATATCCTCGCAGAGATCCCATGTAGCGGCATCTTTGAAATAGCCACCGATCCGGTCATCCCCGGAGAGGGGCCGCCTCCTCTACATAGGAGTTATCCGACGGGATCGATTCTGACCGATTGGCTTTAAGACTTTTGGAGGGTGAATGGGTCAGAGGTCGACGATGATCTCCCCTCCCTGGAGGACGGCATCCTCGCTGATCAAGATGCCCCTCCTCTCGCCGCCGGAGGTGGCGATGCATGCTGCCAGGCCCCCATCCCTGCCCGTCGAGTAGGGGACGACCATCTCGTACCTGCCGTCCCTGGGGAGACCGCTCCTGGTGTAATTCAGGGGTCGGCCCTGGTTTGTGGTGAGGTTCAGAGAGAGGGTGACGGGCCCATCCCCGGGGCAGGCGCCCCGGATCCGGGCGCCAGCCACCCGCTCGAAGATCTTGACCTGATCAGACCCCACCCCCGGATCCGACTCGTAGACCAGCCGGAGGGAGCTCATCTCCCGGCAGTCGGTGAGGTGACACCGGGCCAGGGTCGTCCTCAGGAACCTTCCTCCCCCTTCGGGGCCGGCGCCGGCCATCCTTCCGTACTCGGAGGGGTCCTCCCCCGCCCAGAGGACGATCGTCGCAAGCCCCGGGCCCAGGAGCCTCGACTCGGTGAAGGCGTAACGGGCCCTTCTCGCGTCCATGATCTCCAGGGCCGCCGCCTCATCCTCGGCGATGAAGAACCGGGCCGCATCCTCGGCCCCGGCCTGGAAGCCGTTTGCCACCACCGGCCAACCGGAGAGGTACAGGACCCAGTTCCCCCGGTCCCACCAGGTGAGGACCCCAGCCCCCGCGGCCGTATCCCCCTCCCAGGGGGCGGAGGAGTCCGCCGACCTCTCCTCCAGCCACTGGAGGGGGCGGTCCCACCCCGACTCCACCACCGCCGGCCGGATCGAGAAGACCTCCGAGACGCTCACCGCCGAGGGGAGGAGGAGAAGAATGAGGAGGAGGGGGTTCAGGTACCTCGATATCCTCCGGTCTCCTAGCCGCCATCCTCCATCGGAGAGGAGAGTGGCGGCCCTGAGGAAGAAGAGGGCCATGAGGACCGCCATGCTGGCGGAGAAGACGTAGAGGAACCGGTTCTGGAAGACGGCGAGGAGGAGGAGGGAGACGGTCCAGACGAGGAAGAGGAGCTGGAGTCTATCGATGTCGGAACGCCAGAGGTGGGCGAATCCCAGGACCGCCGCCGTCAGATTGAATCCAACGACGGTGAAGGGCCTGACCACGCCGTAGAGGGGGACCGCCTCCGCCACCTGCCAGGAGAGAGCGCCGCCGAAGAAGTAGTCGATCCCCTCGTCGAGGAGCCGTTGGACCCCCAGCCACCCCTCGAGGGCGAAGGCTGATGACAAGAGGAGATAGCCGAGGAGGAGGAGGAGGGGGGGTAGAGCGATCCAGGGGACGCCCCTCCTGGAGAACGCCCCGGTGAGGGGTAGGAGGGCCGCCGTCGTCACTAGGACGGCGGCGAGGGCGAAAAATGAGGGGGCCATCCACCCCACCCACCAGAAGGGGAGGGCGAGGACGAGGGCGACCCCGAAGACGAGGAGGAATACCTGGAGGCAGGGGCGAGATGAGACCCCCCGGCGGAGGTCGAGGGTGGCGGCGATGATGACGAAGGCCAGGAACGCCCCGAAGTAGGCGGCGGCTCCGATCCAGGTGTAGGCGAGGGCGGCAGCCGAGACCCCGGCGGCGGCCCCAGGCCAGGGCCATCCATCCCCCCTCTTCAGGGCCAGGACGAGGAGGAAAACGAAGCTCACCAGGATGAAGGTCTCGAGGACGTGGTGATCCGGTCGGGCGAAGATGCTGATGCTGACGTGCTGGGGGTTGATGGCGAAGAGGAGGGCCGAGAGGAGGGCGGCCCGGGGGCCGAAGAGCTCCCGGGCGAGGAGGTAGACGGAGATGATCGTCAGAGACCCCAGGATCGGGGGGGCGACGGCGGCGACCATCTCCACCGACCTCGGAGATCCCGCCCCCAGGAGGAGGGCGGCCCCCGCCACGGCCTGGTCGAAGAGGGGGGGCCAAAGAAGCTCCAGCCCCTCCGGGTAGTTGATGGAGGGATCAAACCAGAGAGTCGACGGGAAGTGGTCGACGGTGTAGAGGATCCTCCTCATGTGGTAGAAGGAGTCGGAGCCGTAGAAGAGGATGTCTCCGCCGACGAGGGCGCCCCTCATCGGGGCCATCCTCAGAAGGAGGCCGAGAAGAAAGATGGCGAATAAACCCGCCCCGTCCCTCAACTCTCCTCGATCCAGCCTCAGTCTCCCCCATAGGTCTTTCTATGCCATCGGGAGAGAGGGTATTTACAGGTTGTGACAGAGCGGATCGAGGACAGGAGCCCCCACCAAAAGGGAGGGTCAGGATAAGATCCTGGCCCTGACGATCACCACGTCCTTCGTGGGCCGATCTCCGGGGCCGGTCTTCACCCTCCCGATCATGTCCACCACGTCCATGCCACCGACCACCTCGCCGAAGACGGGGTGCATCCTGTCTAGGCGGTTGTTGTCGACGAGGTTTATGAAGAACTGGCTTCCCCCCGTATTGGGGCCGGCGTTCGCCATCGAGATCGTCCCCCGGTCGTTTCTGTTCCTGGCCGCGAACTCGTCTTTGATGGTGTAGCCGGGACCGCCCCGGCCCGTTCCCGAAGGGTCGCCGCCCTGGATCATGAACCCGTCGATGACCCGGTGGAAGATCACGCCGTCGTAGAACCCGTCGGCCGCCAGCTTCTCGAAGTTGCCGGCGGTGACGGGCATGTCGTCGCGAAGCCGGATCTTGATCTCGCCCATGTTCGTCTCCAGGAGGACGATCGTCCCCTCCGGCCCCAAAGCCTTCTCCTCTCTCTCTGTCAAACAACCAGCTCCAAAGATTGCGAGCATGAATAGGATTCCCAGAAGGATGGAAGATCTGGTCATGGTCGTCGAGGGATGGTGGAGGCGGGGTAAGTTATACTTTTCCCGGCTGAGAGAGAGGTTGATGGTATCAGAGGCTCCTGAGGCGGGATGGAGGAGGCCCGTCATACCTATACGAGCTCCAAAGGAAAGTCGGCATCTCACCTCCAGGAGTCGGCGAGAAAGAGGCCGCCGACTGGTGCCGCCAGGCCTCCCAGGAGGATGACGGCGGCCCCGAACTCCACCCCTCCATCGAGGATCAGCCACCCCTGATAGACCTTCATCGCCCCCCAGAAGACGAGAAAGAGGCCGGTGATGGGCTTTATCAAGATCAAATCCCTCCGCGGGACCGTTCCTCCGGCCGCCCCGCCCCCTCTACCTCTCCGCCCTCTTCTCGTCGACGACGATGTAGTCTTTGAGGGCGCAGACCGAGGAGAAGGGGACGAGGATGAGCTTCCCCTCCCGCCGGTACCGCGCGGGGTCGATCTCCGGGTCGGGCTTGACGAGGAGGTCGATCAGCCGTCCCGTCTCGGGGTCGAGGATGATGTTCTCCAGCTCTCCCAGAACCGTGCCGCCCATGGTCACGATCTCCTTTCCGGCGAGGCTCCGGGCGTAAATCTTCGGCATAATCCACCTCACCGGTACCCCAGATAGGAGCTGGGGTCGACCTTGACGCCGCCCCTGAACCGCTCGTTGATCCGCTCGTAGTACCGCCCCATATTCTCCTCGAAGCTGGGCCTGACCCTCTTAAGCGCCTCCCGGTAGTGTCTCATCTCCACCTCAGAAGCCTCCGGGTCCTCCCGGAGGGCGAGCATCACCGCCTCCCGGCAGAGGGACTCAAGGTCGGAGCCGACGAAGCTCTCAGTCAGCTCCGCCAGCTCCTCCAGGCTGACGTCGTCCCCGTTCGGCGTCTTTTTTGTATGGATCCGGAGGATCTCGAGCCTCCCGGCCCGATCGGGGGGGCCGACGAAGAGGAGGCGGTCGAACCTCCCGGACCGCAAGAGGGCGGGGTCGATGATGTCCGGCCTGTTGGTGGCGCCTATTACCACCACGTCCTTGAGGGTCTCCAGGCCGTCGAGCTCCGCCAGGAGCTGGTTCACCACCCGCTCGCTCGTCCTGGGCCCCTCCTCCATCCCCCTCATGGGGGCGATGGCGTCGAGCTCGTCGAAGAAGATGATGGCGGGGGAGACCTGCCGGGCCTTCTTGAAGACCTCCCTCACCGCCTTCTCCGACTCGCCGACCCACTTCGATAAGAGCTGGGGGCCCTTCACCGATATGAAGTTCGCCTTCGTCTCCCGGGCGACGGCCCTAGCGATGAGGGTCTTTCCCGTCCCCGGCGGGCCGTAGAGGAGGACGCCCCGGGGGGGCCGGATCCCCATCTCCTCGAACTTCGCCGGCCGCCTCAGGGGCCACTCCACCGACTCGACGATCTCCTGGCGGACCGGCCCCATCCCGCCCACGTCCCTCCAGGTGACGTCGGAGATCTCGACGAAGACCTCCCTCATGGCGGAGGGCTCGATCTCCTTGAGGGCGTCGTCGAAGTCATCCGCGGTCACCGACATCTCCTCCAGCACCTCCTCGGGGATGTCGTCGTCGAAGGATATCTCGGGAAGGTGCCTTCTGAGGACCTTCATCGCCGCCTCCTTGCAGAGGGCGGAGATGTCGGCGCCGACGAATCCGTTCGTCCTGTCGGCGAGGTCCTCGAGGCTCACCGAACCGTCGATGGGCATGTTTCGGACGTGGATCTGGAGGATCTCCAGCCTGTCGACCCGGTCCGGGACGCCGATCTCGATCTCCCGATCGAACCTCCCAGGCCTGCGAAGGGCCGGGTCGATGGCGTCGATCCGGTTCGTCGCCCCGATCACCACCACCTGCCCCCTCTCCTTGAGGCCGTCCATCATCGCCAGGAGCTGGGCGACGACCCTCCTCTCCACCTCGCCGGTAACCTCGCCCCGCTTCGGGGCGATGGAGTCGAGCTCGTCGATGAATATGATGGAGGGGGTGGACCGGTTCGCCTCCTCGAAGATCTCCCGGAGCCTCTGCTCGGACTCGCCGTAGTACTTGGACATCACCTCGGGGCCGGCGATGGAGAAGAAGTTGGCGTTCGTCTCGTTGGCGAGGGCCTTCGCGATCAGGGTCTTTCCCGTCCCCGGAGAGCCGTGGAGGAGGACGCCCTTGGGGGGCTCTATGCCGAGCCGGTTGAAGACCTCGGGGTGCTTCATCGGAAGCTCGATCATCTCCCTTATCCGCTGGACCTCCTTTCTGAGGCCGCCGACGTCCTCGTAGGCGATGCCGGTCCCCTTCACCGAGCCGAAGCCCTTGACGGGCCGGTCGAGGAGGGAGACCTCCGTCCTCTCGGTGATCACCACCACCCCCTCCGGATCGGTGTCTGCGATCACCAGGGGCACCGCCTCCATCCTACCGATGAAGGGGTGGCCCGAGGAGCTCATGATGGGGAGGACGTCCCCCCGGACGATGGGCCGCTTCAGAGTCTGCCTCTTTATCTGCTCGGCGGCATCCTCGCCGTAGTAGGTGTGGGCCCCGGCCGGCGGGGAGATGACGACCCGGAGAGCTTCAGCCTCCTTCGCCCTCCGGATCTTCACCCGGTCCCCTATGCTCACCCCGACGTTGTGCCGGATGAAGCCGTCGATCCTGATGTAGTCCTGGCTCCAGTCCTGCCGGTCGGCCCGCCAGACCTTGGCGGCGGAGGTCCTCCTCCCCTCGATCTCGATGATATCTCCCGGCGAGAGCCGCAACGTCAGGAGGGCGTTGGGGTCGAGGCGAGCGATCCCCCGGGCCGAGTCGTTGGGGTAAGCCTTGGCCACCTTGAGCTGAATCTCTTTCACGTCTCACACCTTTGGTGATGATGGGCTTATATCGATTTAAGGCTATCCTGATCGGGGATACATTGTAAATTGATACAGTATTATATTTGACGCTTTTGGCCCCTTCCGGAAGGCATTTGAGGAGATATCCGGGGTCACCTCCCGGAAAACTTCAGATAAAATTGGATATATTGAAGGAGCCCTCGCCGGAGGGTGGGTGGGAGGTCCCGGCCGGGGTGGCCATCGCCCCCAGGGCGGAAGGATCTAAACCCTTTTAATCCACCAGGACGTAACTCCTGCGGGTGAGCTCTTTTGGACAGGGAATGGGAGATAGACGTATCGGTCTCGGATATCGGCTCGGTCTTCACCCTCCTCGGCATAGCCGTCACCTCGGCGGTGATCGGGGCGGCGGAGATCGGCTACACCATGCTCTGGATCACCTCCGCCTACGAGAGGAACGGCAAGGACTTCTTCCTCGACCTCCTCTACGCCAGCAAATACACCTGGACGGCGGAGTACGTCATAGTGGCGGGGTCGGTGATCCTGGTATCAGCGATCATATTCATGACGACGATGAGCATCTCCCTCGTCTACCTCAACAACCTGTCGACCAAGAGGAAGAGGACGAACCTCAGCCCCCTCTTCGGCCTCTACTTTTTGGGGCTCCTCCTGCTCATCGTGACCCTCCTCTCGGCGATCATGCTCAGGTACTCATGAGGTGAAGATATTGAGGATCACTGGCGTCATAAGGGAAAGGGGCTCTTCCCCCGGGTCGGCCTCCGAGGCCGGCTCCGGCGGGGCTCCGGACTCGATCTCGGACCCCACGATGAGAGGATCTTCGGCTAAGAACGAGAGAAGGGGCAGAGGCGGGCGGGATCCGGCCGCTTCGAAGGCCCCGGACAGATCGGGCTGGCCCGAATCAACGGCCGCAGAAAGCGGGACGTCCGGATCCTTCGCCCTCCACCTGGCGAGGTCGAAGAGGCTCCTCTACCCCTTCGCCGCCATCGTCGGCCAGGAGAAGATGAAGCGGGCCCTGATCCTCAACGCCATCAACCCCTCGATTGGGGGGGTCCTGATCCGGGGAGAGAAGGGGACAGCGAAGTCGACGGCCGTCCGGGGTCTCGCCGAGGTCCTGCCGGAGATCGAGGTGGTGGTGGGCTGCAGGTTCGGCTGCGATCCCCGGGATGGGGAGAAGCTCTGCTGGGAGTGCGCCGAGCGGCTGGCGGAGGGGGTTTTGCCGACGGAGTTGAGGCCGATGCGGGTCGTCGACCTCCCCGTCGGGGCGACGGAGGACCGGGTGGTGGGGTCCCTGGACATGGAGCGGGCCCTCCGGGGGGGGGAGAGGGCCTTTGAGCCCGGGGTCCTGGCGGAGGCGAACCGTGGCATCCTCTACGTCGACGAGATCAACCTCCTCGACGACTACGTCGTCGACGCCCTCCTCGACGCCGCCGCCATGGGGATGAACGTCGTCGAGCGGGAGGGGGTCAGCGCCAGCCACCCCGCGAGCTTCATCATCGTCGGGTCGATGAACCCGGAGGAGGGGGAGCTCCGTCCCCAGCTTCTGGACAGGATCGCCCTCCAGGTGGAGGTGGAGGGAATATCCGACGTCGAGCAGCGGGTGGAGATCATCGAGAGGAGCAACGCCTTCTCCGAGGATCCCGCCAAGTTCAGGGAGGGGTTTGAGGCCGAGAATAGGAAACTCACATCCCGGATCGTCGCCGCCAAGAAGGCCCTCCCCAGGGTCGCCGTCGGGAGGGGCGAGCTCCGAAATATAGCCAGAATAGCCATCGAGTTTGGGGTCGACGGCCATCGGGCCGACATCATGATCGAGCGGACGGCGAGGGCTAACGCCGCCTTCGAGGGGAGGGAGCGGGTCGAGGCCGCCGACATCGTCGCCGCGGCGGAGATGGTGCTGCCTCACAGGATGAGGAAGACCCCCTTCGACGAAGGCGATTACAGCCCCGAGAGGCTCCGATCGCTGGTGGGCTGATGGAGCCGTCAGAATCCCCATCCTCAAAGGCAGGAGAGCTGATCCCCCTCCTCCGGAGGAACCTCGATCGGGATTGGGGGTGCAAGGTCTTCTTCGCCGGGGCCCCGGTCCTGGGGATCAGGCTCCCCAGGAAGAGGGCGGGGATGATGACCGACGAGGACGCCGGGCGGATCAGGTCCGTCCTGGAGAGCCGAGGACCTTCTTTGAGGCTAGAAGAGATCGGCGCCGTCGTCCTCCTCGGCGACGATACCTTCATCGAGATGGGGGTCCCGGAGCTGGAAGCGCTCCTCCGGCGGCCCTGCTCCGGGGAGGAGGCCTGCGACCTCGGCGAGATCCTCGACGGCTTCGCCCGGTCGGGGTCGAAGGCGGCCGCAAAGTCGCCGGCCTCGGGGAGGAGGGCGGAGGTCTTGGCCCGGGGAAAGCGGGGTAGGTACGTCCGGGCCCGGATGCCCCGCTCCAAGACAAAGGACGTCGCCCTCGCCCCCACCATCCGGGCAGCCCTGGCCCGATCCGGCGGCTCCGTCGGGGCCGGGGGTGAGGCAGGAGTCGAGGGCTTCTCCGTCAGGGAGGAGGACCTCCGGGAGAAGGTGAGGCGTCGGAAGGTCTCAACCCACGTCGCCATCGTCCTCGACACCAGCTTCTCGATGGAGGAGGCCTCCGAGGCGACGAGGAGGGTGGTCTTGGAGCTTCTGAGAGACGCCTACCAGAGGAGGGACAGGGTAGCCCTCGTCTCCTGCTCGGGGAGGGAGGCGGCGGTGGTCCTCCCCTTCACCCCGGCGGCGGCGACGGCGAAGAGGCACCTCGACGGGATCGAGTACGGCGGTACGACGCCCCTCGCAAGCGGCCTCGCCAAAGGCTCCGCCCTCCTCGCCCGGGAGAGGGATAAAGAGCCCTCGGCGATCCCGATCCTCGTCCTGATCACCGATGGCTCCGCCAACGTCCCCCTGGAGGTGGCGGGGGACCCCGGCCAGGAGGCGGAGGAGGCGGCCCGGGAGCTGAAGAGGACTGGGTTCCATCTCCTGGTGGTGGACGTAGGCGCCGGGGGATCCGAGCTCGCTGGAAGGATCAGCGCCGCCGCCGGCGGGAGGTACGTCAGGATGGGAAGGCCGAGCCAGGAGGAGATCTACGCCGCCATCAAGGAGGAGCAGCGAGGAGCGGCGGGCCTTGCCAGAGCCGAGGGGCGGTGAGGGAGCAGAAGGGTGGTATTGAGATGGCGTCGACCCTGGGGCTGAAGGTCCGGAGGAGGGAGGGGGAGGTCTTTCGGCGGAGGCTCGTCGAGATGGGGGCCTTCGATCCGGGGCGGAAGATCCGCTCCGAGGGCGAAGACCTTTATATGCCGATCCTGGAGCTCTCCCGCGAGGCGAAGGAGGAGCTTTCCAGCCTCGGAGAGTTCGACCTCGTCGAGGCGGAGTTTCGTGAGGAGGAGCCGAGGGAGACGGTGGAGGGGCTCCTCGGCCGAAAAGCCTCCTTCGAGGTGGTGGGGGATATAGCCATCCTGGAGGGGGCGGATCAGGAGGCGGCCGCCGCCATCATCGCCGTCCACAGGAACGTCCGGGCGGTGATATCGCCCCTGACGGCGGTGGAGGGGGAGTACCGGACTCGGCGTTTCGAACACGTCGCCGGGGAGGCGCGGACGACGACCGTCCACAGGGAGCACGGTTTGAGGTACAGAATCGACCTGGAGCGGGCCTACTTCACCCCGCGCCTCGGCACCGAGCGGCTGAGAGTCGCAAGCCTGGTGAGGCGGGGGGAGGCGGCCGTCGACATGTTCGCCGGGGTCGGCCCCTTCGCCCTCCTCATAGCGAAGCGGGGGGCGAGGGTCGTCGCCGTCGACAAGAACCCCGACGCTGTGAGGCTCCTCCGGGAGAACGCCAACCTCAACAGGATCACCGATATGGTCATTCTGGAGGCGGACGCCGCGGACCTCGCGGAAGAGTTCGCGAACCGGGCCGACCGGGTCATCATGAACCTGCCCCACTCCGCCCGCGACTTCCTGGGGGCGGCGATGAAAGTCGCGAAGGACGGCGGGGTCGTCCACTACTACGCCATCGCCCCCGAGGACGACCTCTTCGGCAGGGATACGGCTTTCGTCGAAGAGGCGGCTTCTGCCTCCGGCGTCAAGGCCGAGATCCTCCGCCGAGGGGTGGTCCGGAGCTACGCCCCCCACCAGTACAACATCGTCATCGACTTCGCAGTTCACAAGAGAGTGGCGGCCGAAGGGGGCGGAAGGCCGGGGCCGGGACCCTAGAGGAACCGAAAAGTATATATTCGTTAATTGCCGTAAAAGGTAAGTGGCAAAAGTCGTAGGCTAATTCTCTCCCTCTACCCTCCTATAACGACTTTTGCTCCTCCCTCCTTTCAAGATCGCGGATATTAGAGAGCCGTATTTCGACTTCGTTCGGGGCTCGAAGCCGAGAGGGGATTGATGACTTAAGCGCCGGTGATAACGCCGTGAAGATCATCCCCTTTCATCTGCGGCGCCGAAGGGGAAGGATCCTTCCACAACTATTCCGGGCATCGCCGGGCGGAAGCTCCAGCCCTCCTCCCGGCCGCCGCATCGCGGCGCGGATCCGCCGCCTCGATCTTGGTGATCTTCTCCTGCCGGAGGAGAAAAGGTACTTAACCGTTGAGACGAATTAATGTAATGGCAATAATAGTCCTGGAGGTGATAAAAGTGATTGGTACGATCCTGGCAGCCATCATCGTCCTTGGCATAGCGTTCTGGATCTACCTAGTCCGCTACGTCAAAGCATGACGAAGTCCATTAATCCGAAGGCGCGTGTTCAGCCGGCCAGATCCAATGTCAGCATCGTCAGACTTTTGAGTCCAGGTTCCCTCTGCGAAGCAAGGGCGGCCAGAATGCTTCCATGAATCAAAGTCTCTCTGCTATTCCACCGAGGACGACGATATTTCTAGGTTACAGATGCCATACCGGGGACCATTATCTACTGTTATTGGTCGGCTCGGCACCAGCTATGGAGAGGTGGGGCTCAAACTTCCCGGCGGCCTCCCCCATGAGTTTCTCTTCCTCTGGGACGGTAATGGCGGCCGATGAGGGCAGAAGAGATTTTTTATTCCAGAAAAATATATTTAACTATCCGAAGAGGAGGGAATGTGCCGCCCCATGCTCCCGACCGCGTATTATCGCGAGTTCCCCGGCGAATTGCTGCGCCCATCACGGCGCGCAAATCTTTTCCGCGCCGCCGGAGCTCTCATCTCGCTGGCTCGTTGCCCGAATGCGTTGCCACGAAGGCGTGCATCTCCTATCCCGGAGGGTCCTGATCGGCCAGCCTTCCATGCCACGCCATGCTCCTCCGGTTGAGGAGCATGCTTCAGTCACCCCGGATATTGGAGCATCGTCGGGAACTTTCAGCCCACGGTCCGCCCACCAACCCTTGCACGAGGCGGCAAACTGTATATTTAATCGTTATATATATTTATAGCTGGCGGCCCAACCGTCCCATCCCCTGGAGGGGTCCTCAAATCCTCCGGAAGGGAGGGGACCTGAGGAAGCCGGATCACCCCTTCGGCACCAGGCATTCCGGCCCGTCGCCGATGAGATCCTCCCGGCCGGCAAGGCGCAAGCCCTCCCGGACGAGCCCCTCATTCCTCTTATCCCAGTACTGGAGGAGAGCCCGCTGGATCTCCTTCTCCCGCCCCCGGGGGACGTGGACGGGACTGCCGGTGAAGGGGTCGAGGCCTGTGTGGTAGATGCAGGTCGAGACGGTCATCGGCGTCGGCGTGAAGTCCTGGACCTGCTCGGAGCGGAGCCGGTGGTCCCGGAGGTATTCGGCGAGCTCCACCATGTCGCGGAGCTCGCAGCCGGGATGGCCGGAGATGAAGTAGGGGACTAGGTACTGCTCTTTGCCCACCTTCCGGCTCGCCCTTTTGAACTCGTCCCGAAACTCCTCCAGGGCGGCCCGAGGGGGCTTATGCATCCTCGCCAGGACCCGATCGGAGACGTGCTCGGGCGCCACCTTCAGATGGCCGGAGACGTGGTGGCAAGAGAGGTCGTAGAGATACTCCTCCCCCGCGCCGGTCCGGTCCGCCAGGATCAGGTCGTGGCGGATCCCGGAGGTGACGAAGACCCGCTTGACGCCCGGAATTTCTCGCAGTCGGCGGAGGAGCTCCACCTGGCGGCGGTGGTCTGCCTTCAGGGTAGGACAGTCGGGGGAGCAGAGCCGGTCGGCACAGGCGCCGACGCCTCCGGCGGCTCCGGCGCCGGCCCGCCAGCGGCTGCAGGCCATCCCGTACATGTTGGCGGTGGGGCCGCCGACGTCCTGGATCACCCCCTTGAACCCAGGGAGGCTCGTCAGACCCTCCGCCTCCCTCACCACCGACTCGATCGACCTGCTCTGGACGATCCTCCCCTGGTGGTGGGTGAGGGAGCAGAAGGAGCAGGAGCCGAAGCACCCCCGATGGGTGGTGATCGAGAACCGGACCGGCTCCAGGGCGGGTATCTCCTCCCGATAGGAGGGATGGGCGGCCCGGGTGAAGGGGAGCTCGTAGATCTCGTCCAGCTCCTCCGTCGTCAGGGGGAGGGACGGCGGGTTTGCGACGACGACGGTCTTGGGGTGAGGCTGGACTATCGTTCTGCCCCGGAAGGGGTCCTGCTCGCCGTAGTGGAGGCGGAAGGCCTCGGCGTACCTCATCTTATCCGCCGCCACCTCCCCGAAGGAGGGGATCTCAACGAGCCCCTGGCGTTCGCTGACCCTCCACTCCCGGACCTCCATCTTGAAGGCCGTCCCGGGGACGTCCCTGATCGCCCCGACCTCCTCCCCCCCGGCCAGCCGGCGGGCTACCTCCAGGATCGGCCTCTCCCCCATCCCGTAGACGACCAGGTCCGCCGGTGCGTCCGCCAGGATGGAGCCCCGGACCGAGTCCGACCAGAAGTCGTAATGAGCGAACCTCCGGAGGCTCGCCTCGATCCCGCCGAGGATCACGGGAACGTCGGGGAAGAGGGCGTGGACCCGGTTGGCGTAGACTATAGCCGCCCGGTCGGGGCGGAGGGGCCGCCCCCCCGGAGAGTAGACGTCCCGCCTCCGCCGCCTCAGGGCCGGTGAGTAGTTGTTGACCATGGAGTCGACGTTTCCGGAGGCGACGCCGAAGAAGAGCCGGGGCGCTCCAAGGGCACGAAAGTCGTCCTCGCGCCTGAAGTCCGGCTGGGGTACGACCCCGACGGAGTACCCCGCATCCTGGAGGACCCGGCCGATCAGCCCGACCCCGAAGGAGGGGTGGTCGACGTACCCGTCCCCCGAGACGAGGACGACGTCGAAGCGGTCGATGCCGTCCCGCCTCGCCTCCTCCATCGATATCGGCAGAGGCGATGGACCCCGCTGCTTCATACGCCTCCGCCCGCCCCTCTTACGCCTCGTCATAGCCCCCTCATCTGCGCCATTTCCAGTCTCTCTTTCCAAGCCGCCTCGCCCAACCCCCCATCTACACCCTCTCCTCCAGTTCAGGCAGCAAGAGCCCCGTCCTCTCGTCGACGGACCTTCTCGCCCGGAGGCTGACGACCTCGAAGACGACCGCCTCGACGACGAGGTAGGCCTGGGCTCTCTCCCTCAGGCAGCCGGTCAGACCCCGACCGGCGCGCCCCACCGAGGCGTGGATGTGAATGGAAGGCGCCCCCCCTTCACCCGGGTAGACGGTCCCAAGGCCGAAGATCTCCCAGCCGCCTTCCAGATCCTCGACGAAGGGCGGCCCGGGAGGGACCCTCGCCTCCCTCGGCCCCATGATCAGCCGCCCCTCCCGGAGGGCGCCCAGGAAGTGGACGATCCCGCTCTCGACCCCCTTCTCCGCCAGGAATCTCGCGAGAGATCCGATCATCTCCTCCCCCTCCTCCATCCTGATTACAAAGACCCTCGCCAGCCGCCCTTCCGAATACTCCATGAGGGGTACTCCAGGAGCCCCGACGTAATAAACCCCGACCCCGGCGGGGGAAGAGGGCTTCAGACCCCTTGAGGGCCTCTGCCCATCGGGCGAGAGAGATCGGAGGACGGCGATCTGGAGAGGCCATCGATACCGTTATCTACTCAGAAGCTCTCTAGGGGGAGGCTCCGGAGAGGCCGGGACCATCGCATCCCTTCGGGGGGATTTGAACCATGCGAGTTACGTCAGGGATATTGATATCTCTCTACATAGCCGTCGCCCTCTCGGCGACCGGCGCAGGATCGGTAGTGATAAACGAGGTGGAGATCAATCCGCCCGGGAACGCCACCAGATGGGTGGAGCTTTATAATGGAGGGGACGAGGCGGTCGAGATCTCCGGCTGGGTCGTCACCATATACAACCTCCCCTGGGCCGGGCCGATCGTCATCCCCCAGGGGACGGTCATCTCTCCGAAAGGGTACTACATCGCCGAGGGCGATCCTCAGTGGAGAGGAGAGGATGAGGGCTCCGTGGCCCTGGTGGACGCGATCGGTATGAAGGTCGATGAGACCCATAAGATGGTCGACGACGGCGACAGCGACTTCACCTACGGCCGCTACCCCAACGGCCTCGACACCGACCAGAGGTCCGACTGGAAGCTGATGAAGGCCACCCCCAGGGCCGAAAACGTCCTCAGCTGATCGGGGGGCCCGATGGAGACGGAAGCTATGGGATCTGATTTTTGAGGGTTCGGACCCGGTCCTCAGGACCGAGGAGGTCCGGACCTTCATCGTATCCGCCGGCTTCGGGGCGGAGGGCGGGAGCCCTCTCGCCTCTCCCTCCATCGATCGATACGATTATTTATCTGGAGATCTTTCAGCCCGGCATCTCCGGCAGTCTGCCCTAGGGCAGGAGGATATCGGATTGGTGTGGGGGTTTTCGTAATGAAGAGAGATGGTGTGAGGCTCCTGGCTTCCCTGCTGGGAGTTCTGGCGTCGACGATGGCATGTCTTGGCGGCGTCGTCATCAACGAGGTGGAGCTGGGTCCGCCCGAGGGCGGGAACGAGTGGGTGGAGCTTTACAACAACGGCATAGAAGAGGTGGACGTGAGCCGCTGGTCCGTCTGGATCGTCGACCAGAGTCCATCCTGGACCGGGGTCATGAAGATACCTCAGGACACGGTGATGGCCCCCGGCAGCTTCTTCGTCGCCGAGGGGGACCGACAGTGGATCCACAATACCGGGACCGGGACGGTGATCCTCAAGACCGATGAGGGGGCCGTAGTCGACGAGACCCCCCTTCTCTCCGACCACAGCAATAACTTCTTCACCAACTTTCGGCATCCCAACGGGTTTGACTCCGACCAGAGGTCCGACTGGGTCTTTGGCATCGGGACGAAGAACGCCCCCAACTCCTGATCCGAGGCCAAAGCCGACGGCGGCGTGGGAACGGGATCGTCCCCGGGCCTCGATGGGGCGGCCAGAGGGAGAGCCGCCCATCGCGCCGATCGATATGGTTATTTATCCGAAGATCGATCTCATCCTGAAGGCCGGGACGGCTTTGCGCCCCGGCTCTCAAGATGGATCATGTGGGGGTTATCATGAGACTAATCTTGCCATCGTTCTTAGCATCTTTTGCGGTCCTCGCCGCCATCGGATCAGGATCGGTCGTCGTAAACGAGGTGGAGCTGAACCCCGCGGGGGAGGGGATCTTGTGGGTGGAGCTCTACAACTCCGGGGAAGAGCCGGTGGATTTGGGCCAGTGGAGCGTCGCCATCGAGGTGACCCTCGTAGCCCCCGGGATCTGGACGGGGGTGATACCCATACCGAAGGGGACGTCCATCCCGCCAGGGGGCTATTACGTCGCCGAGGGGGATCGGCGCTGGATCCACGGAAATAACGCGACCGTAGTCCTGAGGACCGACTCCTGGGCTGAGGTGGATCGGACTCACCCCCTCAACGACGAGGAGGGAAACGACTTCTCCTGGTCCCGATACCCCAACGGCGTCGACACCGGGACCAGATCCGACTGGGCCTTCATCAAGGCCACCCCGGGGGCTGAGAACGTTCTGAGGGCGGGACTTTAGACCCCTAGGCCCCGGGGGGTGGCAGGCGTCCAGCCGGCATTGAGAAGAATCCTGACCATCTGCGGCCATCTCCCATGGCAAAAAACCTGATTGAGGGGGCGTGGGCCCATAAACTTCATCATAAGCTCCTGATGCCGGACCGTCGGCCGACGCCGTTCTCATCGCATTCATTTATATGAGAGGATGCCGTAATTAGCTTCCAGGTGGAAGTTCATGATATCTCTGAAAGTGATTGCGGATGCTAAGGCGGTAGTTCAGGGGAGCGAAGATGCCGAGAGGCATCCGATCGTAGCAGAGGTGAAGGGCCCGGGGAAGGAGGGAGCCCTGAATGTGGCGGTGGCAATAGATTCTCCGATATCTGCCACCGTGGGCGGCGACCGGGATACCCCCGTGGTCGTCAGCCTCCCCGACCTTCGGGAGATCGCCCAGGCCTTGTCCAAGATGGCGGAGGGGATCGGGGTGGAGGTGGGAGGCAGCGAAGGCCGCCCGCTGAAGGTAGCCCTCGGCAGAATCCCCCTGGACCTGACGGTCTCCGTCACATCCCCCAAGGACGAGTCGGTCCTTTCGGTCAGGATCAGGGGATCGATCGGGGAGTGAGGCCCGAACGCCCGGGATCTCCGCCCCGCCGGCGCGAAAGGGCGAGGCCGATCCCGGGAGGGCGATCGTCCCGGGGCAGCCCGAGGGTTTCCTATGATAGAGTTTTTCAGCTCGATGCCAGGGTGGCTCGCCACCTTCGTCCTCGCGATGGCCCCGGTCATCGAGCTCCGGGGGTCGATACCCCTGGGGATAGCCGTATACGGCCTCTCACCCCTGGAGGCGTACGCCATATCGGTCGCCGGAAACCTGGCTCCGGTCGTCCCCCTCCTCCTCTACCTGGAGCCGGTATCCCGCTGGCTGATGCGATACCGGCCCGGCCACGCCTTCTTCTCCTGGCTCTTCACCAGGACTTATAAGAGGCACGCGGAAAGGCACCGGAGGTACGGCCTTTTCGCCCTCGCCCTCTTCGTCGCCGTCCCCCTCCCGGTGACGGGGGCCTGGACCGGCTCCGCCATCGCCTTCATCTTCGGCCTCAGGTTCAGAGAGGCCTTCTCCGCCATCGCCGCGGGGGTGATCGTCGCAGGAGGCATAGTCACGGCTTCGGTGATGGGGATCATATCCCTCTTCTGAGCCCCGAGCCAGGGTGACGGGAGGGGCTGGAGCCTCCAATGAAGAGGCCCTGGGGGGCGGTCTCTCGCCCACCGGGATCTCAGAGGATGAGATCTATATATTGATGCCATCTTCTATTAAGGACTGAAAAACCAAGGGATATCAGGTCGCAGGAGGTCCGTTGCTGATGGTCTGGGGCATCTCTCTGGAGATGGAGCTGACATTTCTCGTGATGGCGGTCGCCATCCTCCTATTCGTCACCGAGGCCGTGAGAGTGGACCTGGTGGCGATCATCGTCGTCCTCATCCTCGCCTTGACCGGCCTCGTCAGCCCGCCCCAGGCCCTATCGGGGCTCGCGAGCAACGCCGTCGTCTCCATGGCAGCGATAATGATCCTGGGGAAGGGGATGGAGAGGGCGGGGGTCGTCAACAGGATCAGCCGGGCGGTCTTGCGGGTAGCCGGCTCCGACGAGAGGAGGCTCCTCGGCGTCACCTCCTCGGTGGTCGGGATGATCTCCGCCTTCATGCAGAACCTCGGATCGGCGGCCCTCTTCCTCCCCGCCATCCTGAGGATATCCAAGAGCACCGGGACGCCAGCATCCCGACTTCTGATGCCGATGGGCTTTGCGGCGATCCTCGGCGGGACCCTCAGCATGGTGGGCTCAAGCCCCCTCATCATCCTCAACGACCTCTTGAGGCAGGGAGGGGAGGAGCCCTTCGGGATCTTCAGCGTGACGCCGATCGGGATCGTCCTCCTCGGATCGGGGATAGGGTACTTCATGATCTTCGGAGACCGCCTCCTCCCGAAGAGAGGGCTCTCAGAGGACGATTTCAGATCTCAGGAGGACCTGATCGAGACCTGGAGGCTCCCTTCCATCGTCAGCTACTACTTCGTATCCTGGAAGAGCGACCTCGTCGATAAGGCCCGGGAAGACCTCCGGCTCCGGCGAAATTACGGCATAACCCTCCTCGCCATCGTCGAGGGGAAGATGGTGACCTACTCCCCCTGGCGGAGGACGAGGTTCGCGGCGGGGCAGGAGCTGGCGCTCCTCGGGGAGCCCGAGGATGTAGAGCGGTTCGCCGCCGAGCACGACCTCTGGAAGATCACCGACGAATCAAGGTTCTGCGACCTCCTCAGCCAGGCGGAGGCGGGCTTTGCGGAGATCGTCGTCAGGCCCCGGGCCCCCATCGTCGGCAAGACCCCCCGGGAGATCTCGATCCGGAGGAACTACGGCGTAGAGCCGATCATCCTTCTCAGCGGGACGAGGGAGGAGAGGAAGGAGTTCGACGACCGGCCCCTCAGCCCCGGGGACACCTTCGTCATCCACGGCCTCTGGGACAGGATCCGAAAGATCGGATCCGATCAGAACTTCGTCCTCCTGACGCCGGTGGAGGCGGGGGTCCTCGACCCGTCGAAGGCGATCCCGGCAACCCTATGCTTCCTCGGAGCTGTCGCCCTCTCCCTCGCAGGGGTTCAGCTCTCGATCGCCCTCCTCACCGGAGCCCTCGCCATGGTCCTCCTGAAGGTGATCTCCATCGACGAGGCCTACGGAGCGATCGACTGGAGGACGATCGTCCTCCTGGCGGGGCTGATACCCCTGGGGATCGCCATGGAGGAGACGGGGGCTGCGGGCCTCATCGCCCAGAGCATGATGGACCAACTCCGCGGAGCCCCGACGATCCTCGTCCTCCTGGCGGTGGCAGCCCTCGCCACCCTCCTCTCCCTCACAATCTCCAACGTCGCCGCCACGGTCCTTCTCGTCCCCCTGGCGATGATCATGGCGAGGGATATGGCGATCGATCCGAGGGCCCTCGCGCTGCTGGTGGGGGTCTGTGCCTCCAACTCCTTCATCCTCCCCACCCACCAGGTCAACGCCCTCCTGATGGCCCCCGGGGGGTACTCGAGCTCCGACTACATCAGGGCCGGAGGCTTCATGACGGTGATCTTCATCCTCGTCGCAGCCCTGATGGTCGATCTATTCTACCTCTGAGCCCTCAGATCTCCCGGACCCTGACGGCGGAGCCCTCGGCGACCCCCAGGGCCCCGGCGGCGCTCCCCATGTTCACCGCGATCTCCAGCCGACCGAGGATGCCGACGAGGACGACCCACTCCCCGACGGGGACGTCGGCGTAGGTCGTGCCAAAGAGCGCATCGATCCTCGATCCGTTGACGGAGATCTCGACCCGATCTCCGGGACCGATATCCGTCCCCCCGAGGAGCTCCTCGGGGATGTTGGTGACCAGGTTCCCCCAGGGGTCGATGTAGGCGACGGCCCCCACCACCTCATCGCCCTCGACCCCCGCCCTCTGCCGCTCGAGCCTCACGGGATCGGAGACCTCGGGTCCTACCCCGGCGGGATCGGCCCCGGCCGCCAGAATAGCCCCAACAGGGCCGTAGACCTCGACGCCGTTGAAGGTGACGGGATCACCCCCGGAACGGGTGAGGTTCAGGCCTCTGACCTCCCAAACCCTCGCGACCCCCAGATCCTCCATGACGTCGGTGAAGAGACCGTTGTCGGGGCCTACGAAGAGCTTGCCGTCCTCCGTCTCGACGACGATGGACCGCTCATCCGTCCCCACCCCGGGGTTCACCTCCGCCACAAAGACCGTCCCCGGCGGGTAATACCGGGCTGCTTTCGCGAGGAGGTATGACCCCTCGGCGACGTTGAAGGCTGAGACCTGATGGGTTATGGTGGAGATCCGGGCCTGGGGGTTCTCCGAATATATCGACCCCTCCAGGGCCCCGACGCGGAAGCCTGAGGTGCCGTAGTCGGTGAGGAGGACCACCAGCCCTTCCGCCTCCCCCAGGTCGGCGTCGCCGAGCCCTCCGGGAAGGGCTGAGATGGTCGCCGCCATCGCCGCGAGGGTGATGAGTAGCCTCAAAGATAGTCTTCCATCCATCTTCTCATCTCCAACGATGATCCGTCCCCGTCTTCGTATCAGCTTTATAAAGATGTGACGACTTAAATTGATCATCCAGAGGATCGGGCCTGGTCGGTGGACCCGTCCCCCGAAGGTCCCGCCTCTAGGTAGGTAGACCGAGGAGATCGTATGATGGAGCAATTCGAGATGGATCTGTGGTCCCCCTACGTCGTCGGTGCTGGGATAGGGGCCTTGAACACCCTGGCCTTCCTCCTCTCTGACCGGCCCATAGGCACCTCATCCGCCTACGCCAGGGGGAGCGGGATGATCGAGAGGGCGTTTCGAGGATCGAAGGTCGAGGCCAAGGCCTACTATCGAAAGTTTGAGCCGGTCGTCGACTGGGAGGTGGTCCTCGTCTTCGGCATCGTCGTCGGGGCATTCCTCTCGGCGGTCCTCTCGGGGTCCTTCCGGGTGGAGGCGGTCCCGGCCCTCTGGGCGGCTCGGTTCGGACCCGATCCGATCCTGCGGATCGCCGCCGCCTTCGCGGGAGGCGTCCTGATGGGCCTCGGTGCCCGGTGGGCCGGGGGCTGCACCAGCGGCCACGGGATCAGCGGGACTGCCCAGCTCGCCGCAAGCTCGTGGCTGGCGGTGGCGTGCTTCTTCATCGGCGGGGTGGCCACGGCTATGGTCCTCTTCGGGGCCGGGGTCTGAGGCGGTGATGGATTTGGCAATTGAAGATCTGCGATCAAACCACCGGGCCCAGCTCGCCATCGGCCTATTCATCGGGATCGGATTCGGCTTCCTCCTCCAGAAGGGGGGGGTCACCAGATACGACGTCATCGTCGGCCAGCTCCTCCTCGCCGACTTCACCGTCTTCAAGGTGATGGCCTCGGCGGTGATCGTCGGCATGGTCGGGATCCACCTCCTGCGAAGCCTCGGCCTCGCGAGCCTCCACCCCAAGGCCGGCTCCTGGGGCTCCTCGGCCCTGGGCGGCCTCATCTTCGGCGTCGGCTTCGGCCTCCTCGGCTACTGCCCGGGGACGGCGGCCGGGGCCGTCGGCCAGGGGTCGATCGACGCCCTCCTGGGTGGCGTCGGCGGGATCCTCCTCGGGGCCGGCATCTTCGCCTGGAGGTACCCCAGCCTCGAAGAGCGGGTGCTGAGGAGGGGCGAGTTCGGGGATAAGACGATCCCCGAGATCCTGGGGGTGAACCCCTGGATGGTGGTGATCCCGACGGCTCTGATCCTTTTGGGAGTTCTATTTTGGATCGAAGAGACGGGGTTCTAATCGGGAGCAATCTCGGCTTTAAAAACGATCGGAAGTCAAAATGGTGCGAGAAAAAAGAAAGTTTTCAGTGCAGCAGAACCCCTGCTGCACTGTAGGCGAAGTCGACGAAGGCCTGGGGGAAGACGCCGATCCAGATGACGACCACCAGGGCCGCGACCATGGCCAGGACGTACCCCTTCGGCTCGATGATCTTCCCGCCCGCGGGCTCTCTGACGTACATGTACATGATCACCCTAAGGTAATAGTACAGGGAGAGAGCGCTGTTGAGGGCGAATAGCACCGCCAGCCAGACGAGGCCGGAGTCGATCGCCGAGCCCCAGAGCATGAACTTCCCGACGAACCCCGCCGTCGGGGGGATCCCCGATAGCGAGAAGAGGAAGATCAGCATGCAGAACGCGGTTATCGGCGCCCTTCGGCCGAGGCCCGCATACTGCTCCAGGTCGTCGGGGTTCTTCCTCCCCTCGGAGAGGGCCATGTACCCGACCACGGCGGCGGCGATGAAGGCCCCGGTCTTCATGAAGGCGTGGCCGAGGATGAGCATCAGGCCGCTCGCCAGGCCGTTCTGCGCCACCGCCAGGTCGAGGCCGCCGTGCTCTGCGGCTCCGACGACGACGAAGGCGATGGCGATGTACCCGGCGTAGGCGACGCTGGAGTAGGCGAGCATCCTCTTGACGCTCTTCTGCCAGATGGCCACGACGTTCCCGAGGGTCATGGTTATCGCCACCAGGATGGCGAAGGCCAAGTACCACTCAAACCGGAGGGCTATCAGGGCGATGAAGATGACCTTGAAGGCGGCGACAAACCCCATCTTCTTCGAGCCCGCCGCAAGGAAGGCCGTCACGATCGTCGGAGCCCCTTCGTAGGTGTCGGGAGCCCACATGTGGAAGGGGACGAGGGCCATCTTGAACCCGAAGCCCGCCACGACGAAGAGGAGGGCGACGAGGGTCGCAGGTCCCATCGTCTCCACGGAGGCGGCGGCGATCTCCGCTAGCCTCGTCGTTCCCGAGAGGCCGTATAGGAGGGAGAAGCCGAAGAGCATCATCGCCGACGAGACCGATCCGAAGATGAAGTACTTCATCGCAGCTTCCAGGTTCTGCCTCTCCTTGTCGAAGGCCGCCATGGCGTAGGTGGCGAGGCTTGCCAGCTCAAACCCTACGAAGAGGGTGACGATGTCGATGGAGCTGGCGACGACCATCATCCCCACGGTGGCCAGGAGGAGGAGGATGTAGAACTCGTCCTGGGCGGGGCTGTCCTTGTACCTGCTCAGACCTGCCATCACCACGATGAGGGCGACTGCGACGAAGACGAGCTTGAAGAACTGGGATAGGGCGTCGACCTCCAGCGTCCCGAAGATCAGGGGGCCTTTGGTCATGTCAGCGCCCATCACCAGGAACAAAGAGGCGACCAGCCCCGCCAGGCTCAGGTATCCCATCAGGTTCTTGCTCTTCATGAACAGGCCGATGAGGACCATCACCAGCGATAGCCCCGTCAGCAGAGCCTCTGCCCCGAAGATAGAGAGATAGTCACCGAATGTCAGTGTCACTTCAGATCACCCCCGCCTGAGCGATAGCGGTAAACGGATCGACCAGCGGCTGGGCTGCCACGCCCATGATGTCCGTGATCGTCGCCGGCTGGACCCCGAAGTAGATTATGAGCAGGATGAGGATGCTCATGGAGAGGATCTCGTAGGAATGAGGATCTTTGAGATCCAGGTACTTCTTCAGGATCGGCCCGAACATGACCTTCTGCATCGCCCACAGGTGGTAGCCTGCGGTGACGGCGATGCCGCCGAAGATCACTATCAGGACGTAGACGGGGAGGTTCTGATACGCCCCGGCCAGGACCGAGACCTCTGCTACAAAGCCGCACATCCCCGGAAGGCCGAGAGAGGCCATGAACCCGGCCAGCATCAGGACCGCAAACTTCGGCATCCTATCGGATAGGCCGCCGAGATCGGAGATGATCCTGGTGCCAGCGGTGTGCTGGATCGTTCCGGCGGACATGAAGAGGACGCAGGTGATCAGCCCGTGGCTGAACTGCTGGAACATAGCCCCCTGGACCGATAGGACGCTGAGGGCCCCCGCTCCGAGGAGGACGTACCCCATGTGGCTGACGCTGGAGTAGGCGACCATCTTCTTCAGGTCCTTCTGGGCCAGCGCCAGGAAGC
This sequence comes from Methanothrix harundinacea 6Ac, assembly GCF_000235565.1. NCBI lineage: Archaea > Methanobacteriati > Methanobacteriota > Methanomicrobia > Methanotrichales > Methanotrichaceae > Methanothrix > Methanothrix harundinacea. The sequence continues at coordinate 1,525,307 of NC_017527.1, read as the reverse complement.
CGCCGTAAATTATGCTGATGACCCCTATCACCGCCATCAGGGTGATGTAGTGGCTGGAGACGTTCGGGAGCATCGGCATCACGATCCTGAAGAGGCCGTAGCCTCCCATCTTCAGGAGTAAGGCCGCCAGGAGGACGGACCCCGCCGTCGGCGCCTCGACGTGAGCGTCCGGCAGCCAGGTGTGGAAGGGGACCGCGGGCATCTTCACCAGGAACCCGAAGAGGAGCCCGAAGAAGATCAAGTTCAGGAGCATCGGCGAGAAGATCGTCGAATCTCCCGTCGCCTGGAGGAGGGTCATCATGTCGAAGGTCCTCATGCCCTCAGGCGTCCTGTAGCTGAAGTAGAGCCCGAATATGGATAAGAGCATTATCAGGCTCGCCACGTGAGTGTAGATGAAGAACTTAATCGCAGCGTAGTCCTTCCTCGGACCGCCCCATATCCCTATCAGGAAGAACATGGGTATCAGCACGACCTCCCAGAAGATGTAGAATAGGAAGAAGTCGAGGGCTGTAAAGACTCCGAGGACCCCCACCTCGTTGAGGAGGAGGAGGGCGAAGAACTGGTTGGACCTCGTCTTCTCGCCCCAGGAGTATACCACCACGAGGATGCTCACAATGGTGGAGAGGAGGATCAGGGGAAGCCCAATGCCGTCGACGCCCACGGTGTACTTGACGCCTAGGGCGGGTACCCAGTCGTAGCTCTCCACAAACTGCATAGCGTTCGAGGTCTTGTCGAACTCCTGGAACATCTGGAGGGATATCGCCAGAGGCACTAGAGACCCGATCAGGGCCGCGTACTTCGCCAACCTTCCGGCGAAGAAGGCCACTACCGCTGCCAGGAGAGGTAAGGCGATCATCAACGATATGGCGTTATCCATCATATCGCCACCCCCATCGACGCCAGCTGAATAAGTATCAGCAGGACCGCAACTCCCAGGACTATGGCGGTGAGGTAGTTCTGGATCACCCCGGTCTGGAGCTTGCGGACCGTCCCGCCGATTCCGACGGATATGGCGCTAATTTTGTTCACCGCTCCGTCGATGATCTTGAGGTCGATCATGTTGGAGACGATGGCTATACCGTAGACCACCTTCTCTGCGAACCAGAGGGTGTAGATCTCGTTCTGGTAGTACCTCTTGAGGAGGATCTTCCGAAGGGGATCCCTCTCCGAGGTGACCATCCCCGGATCGAACCTCTTCCACCGCGAGTAGAAGAGGGCTGCGACGATGATGCCGCCGACTCCGATGATGATCGGCAGGAGCTTGAAGATCAGCGGCTCGTGGACGTGAGCGTGGGAGACGTGATGGCCCCCGATCACCGCCAGCTCCTCGAAGTCTACCCCGAAGTGATCGAAGTTGTTTCCGACGTAGTGGTAGAACCCCTCCTGGGAAGGCATCCCCATGAAGAGGGCGAAGATCGCCAGGATCACCAGGGGTCCCAGCATGATCCAGGGGGACTCGTGCTTGTGGTAGTCGCTCCTCGCCTCGCCGTCGAAGGTGAGGAACCAGAGCCGGAAGGTGTAGATCGCCGTCAAGAGGGCGGCGAGGATAACGAAGACGTACGGGATCCATCCGAGGCCGAAGGCTCCGTTCTCGAAGGCGAGGATGATGATCTCGTCCTTGCTGAAGAACCCGGTGGTATAGGGGAACCCGGCCAGGGTGAGGGAGCCCGCGAGCATCGTCAGGCCGGTCCACTTCATGTGCTTCAGGACCCCTCCCATCTCCCTCATGTCGTTGGTGCCGACGGCGTGGATGACGCTACCGGCGCAGAGGAAGAGGAGGGCCTTGAAGAAGGAGTGGCCGATCAGGTGGAAGATGGAGACGCCCACGGCCGTAGCCCCTACGGCAGCGCCGAACCCCAGGGCTGCCATCATGTAACCGAGCTGGCTGACCGTCGAGTAGGCGAGGACCCTCTTGATGTCGAACATCACCAGGCCCATCGTTGCCGCGAATAGCGCCGTAAAGGCGCCGACGTATGCGACGACGGTGAGGCCGTTGGGGGCCGCGTAGAAGAGCGGGAACATCCTCGCCACCAGATAGACACCGGCGGTAACCATCGTCGCGGCATGGATCATCGCCGAGACGGTGGTGGGACCCTCCATGGCGTCGGGAAGCCAGACGTGCAGGGGGAACTGACCGGACTTGCCGACGGCCCCTCCGAAGAGGAAGATGGCGATCCAGGTGAGCTGGTCTGGCGGTATCAGGGTCAGGCTGTCGTATATCGTCTGGAACTGGAGGAGGTAAGCCCCCTCAGGCAGGACGAGGTTCAGCTTCACCATGTTGGTATAGAGAAGGACTATCCCCGCGAGGAACATCACGTCTCCAACCCTGGTCACCAGGAAGGCCTTCTTGGCGGCGGAGGCCGCCGAGGGCTTTCGGTACCAGAACCCGATGAGCAGGTAGGAGCAGAGTCCGACGAGCTCCCAGAAGATGAAGAGCTGGAGCAGGTTGTCCGAGAAGACGAGGCCGAGCATCGCCGCCGTAAAGAGGCCGGCCTCGGCGAAGTACCGGGCCATCCCGGGGTCCCCCTCCATGTACCCTAGGGCATAGGTGTGAATCAGGGTACAGACGAAGGTGACCATCAGGAGCATCACTATCGCCAGGGGATCGATCAGGATCCCGGCGTTGAAGCTCGCAAACCAGTGCATCGACTGGTGGACGATCTCGTCGTTGGGGTATATCTCCCTGAATATACCGAAGGAGAGTATGAACCCTGCGAAGGTTGCCAGAACCGTGAAGAACCCGCCTCCCTTTGGCAGATGCCAGCCGAGAAAGATCGTGAGGACGAAGGCCAGTACCGGCAGCCCCACGATCAGATAGGCGTAATCTTGGTACATCCCTTTACCACCTCAGAGCGTTGATGTTGTCCAGTTCTATGGTTCCGTACAGCCTGTACAGCGTGATCAATATGGCAAATCCAACGCCCGCCTCCGCAGCGGCGAGGGCGATGGAGAACAGGGCGAAGACCTGGCCGTTTACGTTGGGCAGGTAAGCCGAGAACGCCACCAGATTGATGTTTGCGCTGTTCAGCAGGATCTCCACGCACATCATAAGCTTGATACCGTTCCGCTGGGTCAGAAGGCCATAAAGGCCGATGGTGAACATCGCCGACGCCAGCAGCACGTATAGCACCAGTGGGATCATCTCTTTTCCTCCCTCCACCCCGTCATCTTGGCAACTCCTTTCTTGCGACGTATATCGCCCCGATCATGGCTGCCAGGAGAACCAGGCCGAGGACCTCGAAGGCGACGATGTACAACGTGAAGATCTCGACGCCGATGTCCCCTATCCCGCTCTCCGGGGCCCTATTCCCCTCTCTAGGCTCGAAGCTGTACGAACCCATCTCCTCGCCGCCCCAAGGCGTCGCTGCAAGGAGGACGATCAGCGTGGCCAGGAAGATCAACATCAGAATCGAAGTCTTGACCTTAACCATGGGTCTCCTCCTCCATCAGCGTCTTCTTTGTGAGCATTATTGCGAAGAGTATCAGCACCCCAACCGCTCCGATGTACACCAGAACCTGGGCCACTCCGACGAAGGTGGCGTTCAGGAATATGTATAACGCAGCCACCGCGGCGAAGCTCCCCAGGAGGTAAAGGCCGCTGTGGACTATATTTCTGGAGTAGACGGTGAGGATTGAGAGGCCGAGGATGATCACTGCGAGCAGAGAGAAAGCTCCCAGCTCAATCAGGAACCTTATATCATAAAATTGAGTCAGATCTATCATCCTGTCTCACCCTCCGATGTTTATTCTGCCTTCTTCTTCTTTGCGGCCTTTTCGCCGGATCCCTTATCTCCTTCATCGGCGGCCTTGGCTGCCTTCTCCTTCTTGGCCTTGGCTGCCTCGGCGGCCTTCCTCTTCTTCTCCTCTTCGGCCTTCCTCGCCTCCTCGGCGAGCTCGGCCAGCTCCTGGTCGGAGTAGAGGCCGACGGCGATATCCTCAGGGTCGTAGATTATGTCTTCCCTGTTCCAGCCCGATATCTCGAACTGCTTGGACATAATCAGGCAGCTGGCAGGGCAGTCGTCGACGCAGAGGCCGCAGAACATGCACCTGCCATAGTCTATCTGAGGATACTGGAGCTTCTTGTTCTTGACCGGGTTTCCGCGGGAGTAGGCCACGAGCTTGATGCAGTCGTTGGGGCAGATCCGTGCACACGCTCCGCATCCTATGCACTTCCTGATCTCCAGAACGTGGACCCCCCTCTCCGCATCGGGAAGATCCATGATCTTCTCTGGATAGAGACGGGTGACCTCCACGCCGCTTGTTGCCCGCTTAAAGGTCATTTTGAGGTTCTTGAGGACCATAGATCGTCACCTCATGCGAAGTAAAGCCCCACGGCGACCGCCCATCCGAGGTTGACCATCGAGAGGGGCAGAAGGATCTTCCATCCCAGGTCCGTGACCTGGTCTATCCTGAACCGCGGCAGAGATACCCTGATCCATATCAGGGCCACCAGCACTATGACGAGCTTCATGAAGAACCAGATCATAGGTGATATGAAGGAGATCACCGGGATGACGGGGCCGTTCCAGCCACCGAGGTAGAGGTGGACGAGGAGGATCGACCCGAGGAGCATCACGATATACTCCTGGAAGTAGAGGAGGCCGAACCGGATGCCGCTGTACTCTGTGTTGTAGCCGGCTATGATCTCCTCTTCAGCCTCGGTCTGGTCGAAGGGCATCCTCCCCAAGTCCGTGATGAGGGCGATGCCGAAGATGACAAAACCTATCGGCTGGGCCAGGGCAAACCAGATCCCCTGCTGGGCATGGACGATCTCCACCACGTTCAGGCTGTGGGCCATGATGGCGACGCTGATGACGCAGACCCCCATCGGAACCTCGTACGCGATCATCCTGGCGATGCCTCGAAAGGCTCCCAGCATCGAGTACTTGTTGTTGGAGGACCAGCCAGCCATGAAGGCGGATATCGCCATGATGCTCAGCGCCGCTTCGATGTAGAAGGCGCTGATGTCCATGTTGGCCACCACCAGGGGGATCTCTCTGCCGTCTATGATCACGGCTCCGAAGGGGAGGGCCCCCGCCACCAGCATAGTCGTCGCCACCGCCACGATGGGAGCCCAGACAAAGACGGGCTTGTCCGCTCCCCGGGGGATGACATCCTCTTTTGTGAATAGCTTGATGGCGTCAGCGCCGAGCTGAAGGACGCCCCACCGGCCGCCGACCCTGTTCGGCCCGTACCGAGCCTGAAAGTCGCCCATGACCTTCCTCTCGAGCCAGACCAAGAGCATCGCCACCACGTTGATGACGGAGGCGAGGATGGCGGCGGCGATGAGCCCGATGATCAGAGCGTATATCTTAGGCTCCTGGGCTGCAAATTCTGTGATCGCAGATAATACCAAGTTCGTTCCCTCCTACCTGTCCACCTCGCTGGTGCAAGCGTCCATGCTGCCCGCGATGGCGACCACGTCGGCTATGTATACCCCCTCCAGGAGCGGGGGAAGGGCCTGGAAGTAGGCGTAGACGGGACCTCGAGCCTTCACCTTCACCGGTTTGTCGGACCCGTCGCTCACCACGAAGAATCCCATCTCTCCCCGATGGTCTTCGACGCGGTAGTAGGCCTCGCCAGGCTCGGGCTTGATCTTCTTGGGGACGCCCTCGGCCATGATGGGACCGTTCGGGATCTGGTCGAGGCACTGCTCTATGATGTAGCAGCTCTCCAGGATCTCGTCGAGCCTCACCTCGACCCGAGCCTTGGAGTCTCCCTCCTTCCTGGTGATCACCTCGAAGTCCATATCCCGGTAGAGGAGGTAAGGATCTTCCCGCCTCATGTCGTAGGGGGTGTCCGACGCCCTCAGGGGCGGGCCTGAAACTCCGAGCCTCCTAGCATCCTGGGGCGAGAGGGTCCCGATCCCCTCCATCCTCTTCCGGTAGATGCTGTCGGAAGAGAAGAGATCCTTGTACTCCGCGGTCTTCTCCCGGATCATCTTGAGGGTGTCCAGGGTCATGTCCTTGAAGCCGTCAGGAAGGTCGTTTCGGACCCCGCCGAAGCGGACGAAGCTGTGGTTGATCCTCGCTCCGGTGACGCTCTCGATGCAGGTTAAGACGTCCTCCCGGTCGATGATCATGTAGAGGAAGGGCGAGTAGACGGCGGACGCGATGAGGGTGAGAAACTCGCCGGTGCCCAGGAGGTGGCTCTGGATCCTCGAGAGCTCCTGGAGGATCATCCGGATGTACTGGGCCCTCTCGGGAGCCTCGATTCCGAGGAGCCTCTCCACGGCTCCACAGTAGGCCTCGTTGTTGGTGATGGCGGCCATGTAGCAGAGCCTGTCGGTGATGGGGATCCCCTGCTGGTAGGTCCGGTTCTCCATGATCTTCTCGATCCCCTTGTGGATGTAGCCCACGTCCAGGAAGGCCTTCTTCACCCTCTCCCCGTCCACCAGGAGATCCAGGAGGAAGGGGCCGGGGACGACGGCGTGCTGGGGGCCCATGTGGAGGATCATCTCAGAGCTGCCTTTGATCTCCATCTCCTCCCGCTCCCGGAAGGTGGGGTACTTCGGCCTCTCCACCGGGACGGTCCCCGCCTTGATCTCAGCCTCGGTGGGTCTGAAGGAATAATCGGTGTACCCCTCGGCATTGACCTTCTCTATCGCCCTGTCGGCGGTGGTGTAGTCGGGGTAGCCGAGGAAGTCCTTCCTCCAGGGCCAGACCCCCACCAGCTCGTCGGCGAGGAGGAGGGGATAGAGCTCAGGGTGTCCTTCGAAGTTGATCCCCAGCATCTCCCAGATCTCCCGCTCGTACCAGTTGGCGTTCCAGTAGAGCCCCGTCAGGGACTTGACCGACGGGCTCTCCCTCTTGGTCTTCACCTTCAGGAGCGCCACCACCTGGTGGGAGCCGTGGCTCGCCAGCATCTCCGTCACCTCGAAGAGGCCCTCGTTGATCCTGTCCACGCCGACGGCGCCGGAGTAGTGGTCGAAGCCGTGGTTGTCCCTCAGGTACTTACATACGTCCACGATCCTGTCCGGCTTGATGGTGGCCCAGAGCTGCCGTTCGGGACCGACCTTGGACTCCTCGATCACTCCCGGAAAGGCCGACTGCAGGGCTGCCAAGACATCATTTGCAGTTGTCAACGGTGAACTCCTCCTCTCTAATAGCCCCTCTTATCCTCGCGCTGCTTGATCTTCTCCTGCAGCCCCCTGAATCCCTCGATGAACTTCTCGGGGCGTGGCGGACAGCCCGGGATGAAGACGTCGATGGGGAAGAACTTGCTGGTGTCATTTATTATGTTGTAGGAGTCGTAGAAGGGCCCGCCGGAGATGGCGCACTCGCCTATCGCCATGACCCACTTGGGCTCAGGGATCTCCTCCCAGAGGTTCTTGATCGCCGGCAGGTATTTTCTGGTTATGTAGCCGCTGATGATCATGACGTCGACCTGTCTGGGGGTTGCCCGGGGGAAGATCCCAAAACGGTCGCAGTCATAGTGAGGGCATCCGAAGACGAGCATCTCGACGCCGCAGCACCCCATGGGCTGCATCAAGAACCAGAGAGAGTTCTTCCTCCCCCAGTTCAGGACGTTCTTGATGGGGCCCATATCGATGATCTCGTGGATCTTCTCCGTGGTGGTGAACCAGACGTCCGTCAGGGGCCGCCCCCAGATCGTCCACTTCTCCAGCTCCTTATCAACAGCAACAGGAAGAGGTATGACATCACTTATACCCAACGCAATGCCTCCTTCTTAATGTCGTAGAGCAACCCGATCAGGAGCACTACGATGAAAATCAGCATCCCGGTGATGGCAATGCTCACTCCGCCGAAGGCAGGGATCGCCTCGGAAGCGTAGACGTAGATCCAGGGATAGAGGAAGAGAACCTCCACATCGAAGATTACGAAGACGATGGCGAAGAGATAATACTGGACGTTGTACTGGATTATCGCCTCCCGTATCGGTCTAAGCCCGCCCTCGTAGGTCGCCCGCTTCTGAAAAGTTGACTTCTGAGGAGATATGATCTTCACGGCAGCCAGCGCGCCTATGGGCACAAGAGCACCTATTATCAGAAACATAATAAGTGGGATATAATAGTCCACTGCCACCAATTCGCCGCTCATTTTTTACCTCCATTAGCCGTAAGAGCTAAACACAAGGTACTGATATAAAAGGTTTATGAGAAAATCGATTAGCATCACTACCGCTAAGCAGTGATGCGGTCGGTCCTAAAAGGCTTCAAACTGGCATAATATGGGTGAGTTTAGGTGGATTATATAAGGCAGATGGAGATAAAGGCCGGGATGGGTGCAGACGAGCTGGTGAGGATGATGGAGGGCTGCGGCTTTGGGGCGAGGAGGCTTGCCGAAGCCGTAAATATCTACGAGGAGATGCAGTCGGGAGAGTACACCAGGTTCTTCACCCTGGCCGGCGCGATGGTCCCCGCCGGGATGAGGAACATACTCTCATCCCTCATCCGGGACGGGAGGATAGACGTCCTCGTCACTACGGGAGCAAACCTCGTCCACGATATAATAGAGGGTTTCAGCCACCACGTCCTGGGAGATCCCGAGGCCTCCGACTCCGAGCTGAGGGAGTCGGGGGTGAGCAGGATATACGACGTCTACGTCGGAGACGACGACTTCGTCCGGTTCGAGGAGCTCCTCCAGGAGATCCTCCCCCAGGGGAAGGATATGACGGGGACCGAGCTTCTGAGGGTTCTGGGAAGCGGGATCGAGGACGAAAGGTCGATCCTCCGGGCGGCCGCCGACGCCAGAGTTCCCGTTTTCTGTCCCGCCCTCTCGGACTCGATGATAGGGCTGCAGGCCTGGCTCTTCCGCCAGACCCACCCCCTGGAGGTCGACCTCTTCGGTGATGTGGGGGAGCTCGTGGATATCTGCTACGGAGCGGAGCGATCCGGGATAGTAATAATAGGAGGGGGGGTCCCCAAGAACTTCGCCCTCCAGGCGATGCTCGTCACCCCCAACAGCTTCGACCTCGCGATCCAGCTCACCACGGACAGGCCCGAGGCGGGGGGGCTCTCGGGGGCGTCCCTCTCCGAGGCGGTATCCTGGGGGAAGATCTCCCCGGGAGCGAGGAAGGTGACGGTCTACGGCGACGCCACCATCAACTTCCCCCTGATGGTGGCCTCGACCCTGACCCGGCTAGCCGGGAGGGGCTGATGGGGGGGGGCCAATTAGTAGGAGGATGTGATACCATTAAGAGGACGGGAAAAGTAGTGGACGTGGTGGTGGGGATCAGCGGCGCTTCCGGGGTCGTATACGGGATCAGGCTCCTGGAGGTCCTGGCGGATTTGGGCTCCACGACCCACCTGGTGATGACGGAGGCCGCCCGGAGGATCATCGAGATCGAGACGGAGGAGAGCCCCATCGACGTGGAGATGATGGCGGACCGGGTCTACTCGCCCCGGGACTTCACCGCATGTATCGCCAGCGGCTCCTGCAAATTCGACGCCATGGTGGTGGCCCCCTGCAGCATGAGGACCCTGGCGGGGATCGCCAGCGGGGTATCCGATACCCTCATCACCAGGGCGGCGGACGTCTGTCTTAAGGAGAGGAGGAGGCTGATCCTCGTCCCCCGGGAGTCGCCCCTGAACCTCGTCCACCTGAAGAACATGGTGGCGGCGACGGAGGCGGGGGCGATCATCCTTCCGCCGTCTCCGGGATTCTACTCCAAGCCGGAGACGATCGGGGGGATGGTGGACGCGGTGGTGGGGAGGATCCTGGACCTCCTGGAGGTTGAGCACGACCTTTACCAGCGGTGGAGGACGCCCCTGAGCGGAAATGCTTATAACGACGAAAACCAGATTGGAAAGAGGTGACCTGGATGAAATGTCAAATCTGTGCTGTTGACAAGGAGACGCTGCCTGTAAAAGCGAAACAAGCTACCATACACGGCCTGAAGGACACGGTTTTTCACGTATGTAAGGAATGTCTCGAGGCTGCTCACAAGGCTCACCTGGACAAAGAGTTTCTCCTCAAGAAGGGAGGGCAGGGATAGGGATCACCCGATCAAGCCCGAAGATCTTCGGCGGGTCGTCGGAGGAGACTTTCCTACATCGAGAGGCCGGGCCATGGCTGGATGATATATGTAATCGAAGTTGATGATCGATGACGGCGGTCTCTGGCGGGACGGTCTCGGATAAACTTAAATTCGGGATGGTTCGTAGGTCGTTTGCAATACCAATTCGAGGCATGATAATTTGACACCATTTATTGAGATCCGGGACTTGACGGTGAAGTTTGGCGAAGTCGAAGCGCTCCGCCACGTCAATTTGGAGATTGAAGAGGGGGAGTCCCTCGGCATCCTGGGAAGGAGCGGGTCGGGGAAGAGCGTCCTCCTTCACGTCCTTCGGGGTGTCGAGCCCTTCGAGGAGATCACCGGGAGCGTCATCTACCACGTAGCAAGATGTCCCCAGTGCAGCCACGTCGAGCCGCCGAGCAGGGCCGGCGAGAGCTGCAGGTGCGGCGGGACCTTCCAGCCCTTCGAAGCCGACTTCGTATCTCTCGGGATCAACGATCCCAAGAGGAGGGATGTATCTCGCAGGATCGCCATCATGCTTCAGAGGACCTTCGCCCTCTACGGCGACGAGAGGGTCATCGTCAACGTAATGCGGGCCGTAGAGGAGGCGAGCGGCGGCTCGATCAGCGTCAACCGGGCTGCAGACCTCCTCGACGAGGTGAACATGTCCCACAGGATGATGCACGTGGCGAGGGAGCTCTCCGGGGGCGAGAAGCAGAGGGTCGTCCTCGCCCGGCAGCTCGCCAAGTCCCCGATGATGCTCCTCGCCGACGAGCCCTCGGGGACCCTGGACCCGAAGACCGCCGACCTCGTCCACGAGAGCATTAGGCGGGCGGTGGACGACTTCAACATGACGATGATCATCACCAGCCACTGGCCGGACGTGATGGTGGAGCTGACGGACAGGGCGGTCCTCCTGGACCACGGCGAGATCGTCTCCATCGGCGAGCCCTCCAAGATCGCCGGAAAGTTCGTAGCCATGGCCGGGAAGATCGAGGACAGGAAGAAGACCGACGTCGGGTCGCCGATCATCCGGTGCAAAGACCTCTCCAAGCGGTACATCAGCATAGACCGCGGCGTCGTCCGGGCCGTCGACGAGGTATCCCTGGAGGTCTACGAGGGGGAGATCTTCGGCCTCGTAGGGACGAGCGGCGCCGGGAAGACCACCCTCTCCAAGATGCTGAACGGCATAGTCATGCCCACCAGCGGCGGGATCTGGTGCAGGGTCGGCGATGACTGGGTCGACATGACGATCCTGGGGGCCGATCATAAGGGGAGGGCGACGAAGTACATGGGGATGCTCCATCAGGAGTACACCCTCTACCCCTACCGGAGCGTCATCGACAACCTCACCGAGTCGATCGGGCTCTCCCTCCCCTTCGAGCTCGCCGAGAGGAAGGCGATCCACACCCTGGTGACCGTCGGCTTCTCCGAGGAGGAGGCGGAGAGGGTCCTCACCAAGAACCCCAACGAGCTGAGCGAGGGGGAGAGGCACAGGGTCGCCATGGCCCAGGTCCTGATCAAGGAGCCGAGGATCGTGGTCCTGGACGAGCCGACGGGGACGATGGACCTCATCACCAAGATCGACGTCTCCAAGTCCGTCCTCAACGCCAGGGACGAGCTCGGCGAGACCTTCCTCATCGTCAGCCACGACATGGACTTCGTCCAGAACGTCTGCGACCGGGCGGCCTTGATGCGGAACGGGAAGATCGTCCACGTAGGAACCCCTGAGGGCGTCCTCTCGCTCATGACCAAAGAGGAAGAAGAGGAGATGCTGGGGAGTTAACTTGAAGGTCTTTGTGGACGGGGCGGAGGTCACCCTTCCGGACGGCTCGACCCTGAAAGACGCCCTGGATGCGGCGGGCGCGTCGCCGGGGGAGGGGGCGATCATCGGGATCGTCCGGGGCCGGGAAGAGGAGGCGCGGGAGACCAACTCCTACTGGCTGAACACCACCAAAGGGAAGCTGAGGATCGAGCTTCTGGATACGGGCCTGGTGGGCCCATGGCACCAGGCGGTCAGCCAGATATCCGGCCTCCAGGCGCGGTGGAGCGACGGCGCTGCAGTCGCCTTCGGGCCGGTGGGAACGGCGATCGCCCCCACCCGGGGCGAGAACGAGTACGACCGGTGGGAGGTGATATTCGGCACCAGCGGCTTTGAGGCGGATAAGACCCAGGTGATCTTCGCCAGGAGGAGGCACTCGGCAGCCTACGGCGCCCCCGGCGAGAACCGGGGGGTCTTCGCTGCGGTGGTGGGGGGCAAAGACCTGCTGGGAAGGCTGGAGAAGGGCGACGCCATCCTGGAGGCGGAGCCGATAGTGGAATGGTCCGCCCTCTCCGATAAGATGGTGACCCGAGACCTCTCGCTCCCTCTGACCGACGGGATGGAGATCTACACCAGGATAGAGGTCGAACTTTTGGAGGAGGCCCCCCAGGGGGCGGAGTTCTTCCTGGCGGCGACGAGGGACGGGGTCTTCGCCGTCGACGGGACCTCCAGCTCTTACGCGTCCTCCGACGTCCTTTTGGGAGAGCGGATCGAGTTTGAGAACCGGGAGCCTCGCGCCGAGGGGGCCGTCACCATCAGGACCACGGGAAGGGGCCTCGGCCGGATCTTCATCTACAAGGCGGACAGGACGTCGACCCCGAGCCAATCGGTGGTGGGGACCGTCACCTCCGGGATGGACCTGGTGAAGCTGGCAGGCCCCGGGATGAGGCTCGCGGCGAAGGTGAAGCCCGAGAGGATCATGCTGATGGGGCTCTCCCTCAAAGAGGCGGAGCGGACCGCCGTCGACCGGGGGCTGGAGTTTGAGGTCGAAGGATATACCGGCGACGACGCTGTGGTGGTGGAGCAGAGGCCCGTCACCACCATGCAGATCCTGAGGGAGGGGCGGGTCTCCGTCACCTCGATCCCCGCCGACCGGATGGTGGCGATCGAGCTCTATGACGACCTCGCCCCCAAGACTCTGGACTACTTCAGGCACGTGGTAGGGCTGAAAGAGAAGCCCGTGGGTCCTCTGCCCGTCTACTTCGTCTACGAGAAGACCATCCTCTTCAAGCCCGCCATCTCCGCCACAAGCTACAAGGAGATCCTCCCCGAGAACAAGCCCGTCGATATGGTCAGGGCCGGGGAGATCGGGGTGACCAACCAGGCGGCGAAGAACGCCGGCCTCGTGGGGGTGAAGCTGCAGGACGACCCCAGGTACGGACCCTCGGGGGAGAAGTTCCTCGCGACCAACATCGTCGGTCGGATCCTCGACCTGGAGAAGCTCCGGAACGTCAGGGAGGAGGAGACCGTCTACGTTCTGGAGGTGCGATAGGTGAAGGCTACCAAGTACGTGGTGACGAGCCAGGAGTCCGACGTCCTCCCCTCCGACATCGCTCTCAAGATATACGAGCTCGGCCGGGATATCAACGTCAAAGAGACCTGCTTTGGCGTCATCATCGACGGCGAGGAGGAGGACATCAGGGCGACGGTGGAGGAGCTGAGGAAGATGGACGAGAGCAACATCTTCATCAAAGATCGGGGCTTTCCGCCCGGGGATCCCAGGAGGTGTCGGGGGCATCGAGGCGGAGGAGCCAGGCCCGGCTTCTACATGATGCAGCACGAGTCCGAGATCCTGCCCCTGATATCCCGGGCCCTCGAGGCCGACCTTCGGGGCGAGGAGGCCCCGCCCTCCGCCGAGGCGAAGAAGCGGCCTGGGCTGGAGGAGCTGGAAGAGATGATAAACGAGGAGTTTTCCTGAGGTTGGTTCATGGTCAAAGTCATGGTTTACCCCCCCACCAGCATGATCCTCGCGGACCTCGTCGAGAGGACGGGCCACGAGGCGCTGGTGGTATCAAAAGAGGTCAGAAAGATGGTCAACACCCCCGGTCTCGACTCCCCTCCCCTGAACATGACCCCGGAGGACCCGAAGAAGGGGCTGAAGTACGCCGCCGTCGACGTCCCCTCGGGTGTCAGGGGTCGGATGGCCCTCATCGGTCCGATGATAGAGGAGGCAGAGGCGGCGATCGTCGTGATGAACGACCGGTGCACCCTGGGGTGCACAGGATGCGCCAGGACCAACGAGCTGACCCGCTTCCTCCTCAGGACCAAGAGGATACCCCTCCTGGAGATGGAGTTTCCCGGGGATGAGCTGGCAGCGCGGCGGTTCGTCTCGAAGATCCGGGAGTTTCTGGAGGGGTTGAGTTGATAAGAATAGCCCAGCTCTCCTGCGGCCCCGAGTACAGCGGCGTCCAGGGGGAACTGGAGAAGGCCGCCGAGATGGTGGGGGCCGAGCTCATCTTCCCTGAGGTATCCCTAGACGACGTCAGGAACGTCGAGGAGAGGTTCGGGATCGAGGTGGCGAGCGGCGATCTGAACCTCGCCATGGCGAGGGCCACCAGGATCGTGGAGAACCCCGACCTCGCCGACGCCGTCTTCGTAGCCACCTGCTTTCGGTGCGCCGAGGGGGCGATCGTCAGAAGCGAGCTGCGGAAGTACATCCACGAGAACTCCAGGATCCCAGTCCTCAGCTACTCCTTTACCGAGAGGACGACGGCCGAGACCCTCCTCACGAGGATGGAGGCCCTCGTCACCACCGCCAAGTTCAAGGGTCTATTAAGTCGGGAGAGGCAGACCGGCCTCACCGCCGGGATCGACTCCGGCTCGACGACGACCAAGTCGGTGGTGATGAGGGATAACGAGGTAATAGGGACCGGATGGGTCCCCACCACCGAGGTTCTAAAGAGCGCCGAGGCGGCCTACAATGCCGCCCTCGAATCGGCGGGGGTCGAGAGGGGGGAGATCGAGGGGCTGGGAACGACCGGATACGGCCGCCAACTCGTGGGCAAAGAGTTCGGCGCAAAGCTGATCCAAGAGGAGATCACCGTCAACTCCAAGGGGGCGGTCTTCCTGGCAGATTCCCAGAAGGGCGCCGCCACGGTGATAGATATCGGAGGGATGGACAACAAGGCGATATCCGTCCAGGATGGGGTCCCGGGAACCTTCACCATGGGCGGGATCTGCGCCGGGGCCTCAGGGAGGTTTCTGGAGCTGACGGCCAGAAGGCTCGGGGTCGAGATTACGGAGCTCGGGAAGCTCGCCCTCAAGGGAGACCATCGAAAAGTCCCCATGAACAGCTACTGCATAGTATTCGGAACCCAGAGCCTGGTGAACAGCCTCTCCGCGGGGTCCAGGCCCGAGGACGTGGCGATGGCCGCCTGCCACAGCGTCGCCGAGCAGGTCTTCGAGCAGCAGCTCCAGGAGGTGGAGGTGAAGGAGCCGGTGATCATGGTGGGCGGGACCGCCCTCATCGAGGGTCTCCCGAGGGCGATGGAGCAGCTCCTGGGGCTGAAGGTGATCGTCCCAGAGTACGCCCAGTACATCGGTTGCGTCGGAGCAAGCCTCCTCGTCTCGGGGCTCGTGGAGGACTGAGATGGAGATGGACCCCCTCGAGGTCTTCGAGGTCCAGATGCCCGGGGAGGAGTATGGGGCGAAGAAGTATCGAGAGATCATCATGGACATCCTCCAGGACCTGGGGCTGATCAGGTCGATCGGGAGGCTCTACGTCTACGTCGACATCCTCGTCCCCTACTTCGCCGTCTTCGGGATGATCCGGGGGAAGCTCCCCCCCCTGAGGGTGAGGGACGTCGGGGATCTGGTGGCCGCCGAGGGCGGATACCAGATCACCGTGGAGGACGAGGAGCATATGGCCGGCCTCATCCGCGCCCTCTGGGAGGCCTACGGCCGGGAGAAGGTGGAGCAGCCCGACAGGAACGTTCTGGTGGTCCTATCGGACCAATCCCCCGAGGAGCTGGTGGTGGCGGACCTGGAGACGGAGTTCCGCAGGGACCTGATGGACGCCCTCGTCAGGATATCCCCCGAGGGCTTCAGGAACCGGAGGAACGAGATGGGAAAAGAGAGCTTCTTCTTCCTGGCGGCGGAGGAGACGATAACCCCCGAGCTGGTCGCCGAGGCGAAGGAGAAGATCGGAGGCATGCGAGATGCTTGATCCCGTGATGTTCACCGGCGGCGTCTACAAGCACGACCTGGTGACGGAGCTCGTCGAGGACCTGGGAGGGTACCTCCTCCAGAAGAACGTCACCCAGAGCGAGGTGATCCTTCTGATGCTCGTCCCCCACGAGGACATGCCGGTCCTGGAGGCATTGACCAAGGAGCTGAAGGGGAAGCTGGAACGGGCGCCACTGGCGGGTACGGAGATCGCCGTGGTGACCCCGACCCTCGCCATCCATCACCTCCCCCACCCCGCCTGCGACGTCGCCGAGTACCTCAGGAGGCACGGGGCGAAGAGCAACATGATCGGGATGAGCCGGGGGGTGGCGAAGAAGATCGCCCAGATGGACGAGTACGAGACCGCCCTCATCAACGAGCACGATGCCGTCGTCTTCACCTTCGGGAACTTCGCCGACTGCATCCTGAAGAAGGAGCACCTCTACCGGACCCTCACCGTCCCGGTGATCGTTACCGGCGGACCCGATATGAGGAAGGAAGACCTTCCCTACGCCTTCGAGTACGTCCCAAACGTCGGCAGGATTGCCCACCGTTCCCGGAAGGCGACGGAGATCGGAAGCCTCGACAACATAGTCGCCGCGGTGGGGAGAGCCCTCGACAGCGTCCGCACCTCGATCTCCAAGGACCCCCTCACCACCACGCCACCGCGGGTGATGGACGCGGTGAGGGAGCAGGTCCCCGACGTCCTCATCTCCCATTCGCCGCTCCCTATCGCCCTCAACCTCAACGGCCTGAGGATCAAGCTTCCTTATGAGGAGTATCACGAGGCGGTGGCGGGGGTCAGGTTCGAGGAGGGGGTGACCCTGGGTGAGATAGCCAAGGTGATGCCGTCGAGGATGAAGGACTATATACTCGTTCGGATATTGCCCGTCTCTGAAACCGGCTTTGTCGTCTAGGTGAGATGAATGAGTTTTGAAGAAGATCTGGAGAGGATCCTCGATAAGGGCACAGAACAGACGGCGGAGGATATGCTCGAGTCGATCGAGAAGGCGTACGGCGAGGTCCCTTATATATTCGGGTTCATGAAGGACAAGCCCGAGCTTCTGGTGACGAAGATCCTTCACAACAACGCCATCATAAGAAGCTCCAAGGCCCTGGACCTGGAGACCCAGGAGCTGATATCCATCGCCGTCGCCGCGGCGATCCGGTGCAGCCACTGCCTCAAGCTCCACCTCAGGATCGCTAAGAGGATGGGGATCACCGACGACGAGATCGGAGCCGCCCTCCTCATAGCCGGGAACATCGCCAACGCCACCGTCCTCGCCATGGCCACGAGGGAGCTGAACGAGGAGAAGGACGCCTGCCCCGTCTGTCAGGTGAGCGGGAACGGGGACCCGATGGACATTTGATTTTGGGATCCAATTCCGCTTTTTTTATTCCTTTGGCATTCCATTCATCGGTCGCGTACCCAGATTACTGAATAGCGCTAACGGGTGACGTAATTGCTGTTTAGCGGAAAAATAGATCCCTTGAATTCGATTCGAGTGGCGATTTTCAGTAGAGCGAGTACGCGACCCATTCATCTCCGTCGCGACCATTATGGCATTCGCGGATACGCTAATCAGGATACAGATTCACTCTAATGACGGAAAAAAAATCAAAAAATGATCGTACAGACTATTATAATTTGCATTATGGGGACTGATTCATTATAATTTGGATTCGGCCAATCGCAAATATTCTGACCTCATGAAGGAAGAGTATATAAGAATTAAAACAATGGCTGGAGAGTTGTTTTTTATCATATTAAGACGCTTCAAACTGAAAAGCGGATGAGTGTATATTTAGAAAAGCTTAAAAACTTAAAAAATCCAATAACCTGAAATAAGGTGGATGAATGGCTGCCCTATTATGCTTGACATGTACCAGAGAGTTCAGCGAAGGAAAAGGTTTTCACCACCTGGTTTTTATTTAGGTTCCTCTGGTATATGCCCGGCTTAAGGGAAGCAAACATGCCTGTAGACTGTGCAAAATCATCATAAGAGGTAGATAAATATGAGCAAGAAAGCGCGTGCTGTCATGGCCGTTCTGGCGATGGCGCTCCTCACCGTTAGCGGTGGAGTGATGGCGGAAGAGGCTGAAGGAACCGAGGTAGAAGTTGAAGATCTCGAAGAGCTGCAATCCGAGAAGAACGTCACCTTCATGTTCGTCCAGACCGCCCAGTCCGGAACCCTAGTCCCTGTCGAAGGCCAGGAGAACCTCTTCACCCTGACCCTCATGGGAGTCGCTCCTCAGACCATCGCCTTCTCGGACCGTCCGGAGCGGATCGTGGCCCAGGCGGAGATGCAGCAGTTCCTCGACGGCATGTGTTTCGAGGCTGAGAATCCGCCGAACGCCGCCCTAGAGATCCTGGACGCCGATGAAGAGGAGGATGTAGCCGTCGTCGAGCTATTCGATCCAGTCTATGACAATGAGAGCCAGACCCTCCAGTACAACGTGAGCATACTGGAGATGCCGGACCACAGCTATGCCGTCTTCAACGAGCGTGCTGACCAGGCCCTGCCGGAGACCTTTGGTCCCGCCACCCTGTTCATAGACGATTGTTCTGACGGCTGGTGGAGATGCTGTACTTTGGATGGGACATTTTGTGGGAAGATCAAAGTAGGCAGGTGCTATAACTGGGCGCATGCGCGTTGTGAATGGTGTTCGTATGACCACGGGCATGGCTGTACCGATTCCTACGGTTCTCAGTGCGAGTACGACTGTGGTAATTAAGTAGCAATAAGCCAACGAAGGCTCACTATGGGGCCATGGATAGTAAAAAGATAATGACTTGCACCACCAAAGTGGTGCAGGTTATTATTTTTTAGTGCCCCTCTCCAGGTTTGAGGCTCTTCGCTATTCCGTGTGGGTAACTTCAGGATAGCGATAAGCTGACTCAATCATGCACATATTTGCCATGAATCCCGTTCCGGAGTCAGAAGGTAGCGATACGCCTCATGATATTAGTCTGAGTGTTGATACCGCGATTCTTCGCGGTAGCTTCTGTTGCCGCCCAACTCAGACTGTGAACAAAATGTCAGACTGCCCTGATACTGGCCTCGACACTATCCAAGGATATATATGTCATAGGGGGCGAATTAAAATGTACAAAAAAGCCATTGCGGCCATCTCCCTTCTGGTGATGGCGATCCTCGCAGCGAGCTGTGGGGTGCTGGCCGAAGAGCCAGAAGTTGAGGATGTTGAAGAGATTGAAGCTGAGAAGAACGTCACCTTCATGTTCGTCCAGACCGCCCATTCCGGGACCCTCGTACCTATCGAAGGCCAGGAGAACCTCTACACCCTGACCCTCATGGGCGTCGCTCCTCAGACGATCGCCTTCTCGGACCGGCCGGAGAGGATCGTAGTCCAGGCACCGATGCAGCAGTTCCTCGACGGCCTGGGCTTCTCGGTTGAGAACCCGCCGAATGCCGCCATTGAGATCCTGGAGGCGGATGAGGACGAGGATGTAGCAGTGGTCGCGCTCTTCGATCCAATCTACGACTCTGCCAGTCAAACCCTGCAGTACAACATCAGCATCCTTGAAGAGCCGGACCACAGCTATGCAGTCTTCAACGAACGCCACGACAAGGCCCTGCCGGAGACCTTCGGCCCCACTGCTCTCTTCATCGACGATTGCCCTTGTCTTTGGAATATCGCAATGGAAGGTTGCGATTCGAATTGTTACTCGACTTCCTGGAGTTGGTGGCAGCTTCTCTGTAATTATGATGGTGGATGTTGCAAGAAATGCTATATTTCCCCGGATAATAGTGAATACCCATATCGAACACCCGTATGAGAGCACGGAAGGTGGATAGAGTGATTACAAAGACTTTTGCGGCCATCGCCCTTCTGGCGATGGCCCTTTTCACGGTGAGCTATGGAGTGCTGGCCGAAGAGACCGAAGAACTCCAACGTGAGAAGAACGTAACCTTCATGTTCGTCCAGACCGCCCAGTCCGGAATCCTGATCCCTGTAGAGGGCGTGGATAACCTCTACACCCTGACCCTCATGGGCGTCGCTCCCCAGACGATCGCCTTCTCGGACCGGCCGGAACGGATCGTCATCCAGGCGGAGATGCAGCAGTTCCTCGACAGCTTGGCCTTCTCGGCTGAGAATCCGCCAAACGCCGCCATCGAGATCCTGGATGCAGATGAGGATGAGGATGTAGCAGTGGTCGAGCTATTCGATCCTGTCTACGACGCTGGCAGCCAAACTCTTCAATACAACGTGAGCATCCTCGAAGAGCCGGAACTCAGCTACGCCACGTTCAACGAGCAAGCTGACCAGGCCCTGCCGGAGACCTTCGGCCCCGCCGCGCTCTTTATCGATGGCTGCAATGGCTGCTGTGGGCATTGGGATTGGAGATAGAAGGTAGGCGATTAGATACAAAACGTCCTCAGATGGGTGTTGGCTCAGAAATGCTATAGTTTGAACTTAACCATCAAGAGAACGCATTGATTTATAATGGTCCAAGAAAGTTCGGGTATCAGAATGATTGAATTGAAATATACCTTCTCGATCTCGATCTTCTACCACGCCAGGAGCAACATCAAACGAGAACTGAAACTAATTTTGTTCATGCTATTGCTCGCATCAATTTTCTTCATCTCGGCCACCTCAGCCCAGGGCGAGGCGAGCGTCTCTATTATGAAGATCGCATCCGCCACCAGCGTATCTCCAGGAGAGCCCCTGTATTACGCCATATTTTACGAAAATGACGGGGATACTGATCTTACCGGAGTCGATATAACCGAGAGTTATCCCCCCGGGACCGAGTTCGTCCAGGCATCGATCGATCCGAAGCCGGGAACGGTGAATGTGTGGGAGATAGGAGATCTCTCCCCAGGCGAAGGGGGAGTTATCGGGATAGGGGTTATGGTTCACGATATTCAGGATCTCGAATTCTCCGAAGAGGGGCGGGTCGTCGGTGAGGGGTTTGTGAGCGTCAGGGATAGCCTATCCACGAGCCCTGTAGGCCATAACCTGAAAAACGTGGCAACGATCGACTCTGATCAGACGGCTCCCGTTAACGCCTCAGTTTCAGTTGCCATCAGCAATACAAAGCTCGATATCATGGAGCACGGCAGCGGCACTTACGAAAGCGATGAGAAGCTAAAGCTCAGGACGGAGAACACGTCGATATCGATGGAAAAGGACGGGTCTTCAGGATACAAATCGACTTCTATCCACCTCTACAACAACAGGACGGTGAACTACTCTTCGAAATGGACCCAGATTGCCAGCGCCGAAAACTGGGCGACCGGGGCCTCAATGAGCGAATCGTACAGGTACGCGACATCGATAGACCGCAAGTCTAGGATGTTTCTCGACGAGAACGAGTCGGTGATGAATATAGAATCGGTGTTCAACGGGACCGGTCACATCGGATTTTTGAAGATGCCTTTCGATACTTCAACCTCTTCCAACGGACCTGCTCCCTCACCACCTCCAACGCCTCAGGCGCTGCCGCTCTTCGAGTCCCGCGAGGACTACTTCGGGAGCTTTAGGATACTGCAGATCGTCGACGAGTACGGATCTAGCGTCACCTCCGACAAGTACGTCTCAGGAACGGGCCGCGTCGCCGTCAACAAGGGCATCGGTTCCAATCAGAGCAGCTACGAATCTGGCACTGGAACCTACGACTCTGAGGAGATGATAAGAACCTACACAAACTACATCTCAAAAGACATAAGCCTTGTACACGCGCCGATGAGCCAGAGCCTCACTGATGACGTCTCGATTGAGTCTTCGATGAGGTGGAAGGAGGGCATGTACTCCAGAAGCCCAGGCGGAAGCTACATCGGCGAGGAGTACACCAGTGCCGATTATCTCTATAAATCCGCGGTGGCGGCAGGACTAAACAATACCGAAACCATCGCCAACTTCTCGGGCCGAGCCAGGTACAGGGCGATTCTGAGGGACAGCCTAGACTTTGACGAGCTCTACGAGGGCAACCACTTGATCGAGAGGAGAATAAACCTATACGTGTCGGCTCCAAAATACAACCTGCCCCATTTGAACGTCACCACGACCTTAGAATGGATCGACGAGGAGACGATCGGGGTAAACGAAACGATCGCCACCTACACCATCAGTATCGAGAACGACGGGGACAGGGCGCTTGCACCAGTCTACGTGAGGGACATCTTCCCGCCGGGATCTGTTTTCATCCATCCCGCCTCGGTAAGGCCCACAGAGCTGAATGATAAGTATGCCAACTGGACGCTGACGCATCTTGGTATAGGGGATGTCGCCACCATAATATTCAGCCTGGAGGTGACGAAAGCTCTTCACGTGGAGTCCTTGACCCATCATCCAGCAGAGCTGGTGAACAGAGTGGAAGCCTGCGGCGGTTACAACGGCAGCGAATGGATCTGCGGATCCAACGGCGTGTCGGTTGTTAAGACGGCCCAGTTAGATCCCCAGAATGGTAGCATCGTCTGGTACAAAATATACGTCAACAACGATGCCAATAGCGACAGAGCTGCCACGGTGACCGACCAGTTGCCAGAAGGCATGAAGCTTCTGGACCCCACATTCCCAGCTTCATCGGAGGATAACGGTACCATCACATGGAACTTGGAGGATATCGAGCCGTTCGATACGGAGACCATAACTTACAGTGTAGAGGCGCTCCACGCAGGAAGGTTTGTGAACGTTGTCAGAGTAGACCCCAAGTCTCTCGACGGGCTTCCAGAGCACCCAGTATATGCAACCGCCGTTATCGACATCGAACAGGTGGATAAAGAGCGGATCGGCTCGACGTGGCGGCCTCCGAACTGGGACTTCGAGTACGTCGGCTACTCCGAAGAGACAACCTGCGACGAGATCTGCTCTATGAGCCAGTGAAACGTTATTAGGGTGCGGGGGATCTGTTCTCCCGCACCAAATGTTATCAAGGAAGCCGCTCAGCCAATTTGACTATTTATTCGCCAAAATATACTTTTCAGGAATCCGCTGGCCCTCCCTCTCGTCGTTCCAGACGAGACAGCTCACCCGCCAGGACCCCTCCACCTTCACGAGCTGGATGCTGTTGATCCCGATGGAGATGGGATCCGCATCCTCGGGGTCGAACCTCGCCTCGTAGGTGCTGAACCGATGGGCGATCTTTCCGAAGATCTCGGTCCTCTCCGCCACCTCGCGCTCGCTGAAGGAGGTGAGGCTCCCGGCGGAGATCTGACAATCGATGGCATCCACGAACTGATGGATGGAAAAGATCAGGGGGTCGTCGTTGTTGTTTATCAGCATCCCTTCATCGATGAAGAGGCCTTTCAGCCGATGGAGATCGGGCCGCTCCCCCTTCCGAAAGGAGATGCACGAGTAGAGCGCCTCCGTCAGCTCGTCAATCTCTATCATGTCCTGGCCGCTTTCCTCAAAATCCAATCTCAATCACCTTTGCCTAAGAAGTCGGTGAGAACGAGATATGATTTGAGGATTGCCATTGGAGGCCGAGATGATCGTCGGCATTACAAAAGAGAGGATCGCCCAAGGAGGGGGCCATTCATCCCCCCCTTTCCGGATTCGTCCGGGGAATCAGTGGCGGTGCTCCCGGCAGGCGTTCTCGTCGGTGGCCTCCTCCAGGTACCCCTCCTTCCAGTCGGCTATGGCGTCCCGGACGGTACCGGTAGCCCCGATGAAGACCTCGATGCCGAACCCCTCGAACATCTTCACCGCCTTGGGGCCGAGCCCCCCCGCCAGCATGACGTGGGCTCCCCTGGCGGAGATCAGCTCCGGAGGAAGGCCGGTCCCTCCCATGTGCTCGCTTGTATTCTTCAAAACCTCGACGTCCCCGGAATCGATGTCGACTATCGTGAAGGTCTCGGCCCGCCCGAAGTGAGCGCAGATCAGCTCCTCGAGCCCTTTATCCCCCATGGTTGGAACTGCAACTTTCATACCAGATCACCGGTTCTGACCGCCCTGTCCCCTTCCGCCGCCACGACCGCCGCCCCGGCCTCCGCCGCGGCCCATCCCCGAGTGGGGCTGGACCGAGGCGGAGGAGGTCTCGGTGAGCTCTCCTTTCTTGAACCTCTCCACAGCCTCTCGAACTGTCCCGCCCGAGGCGAGGTAGACCTTCACCCCTGCGGCCTTCAGGGTCTCGGCGGCGTTGGGGCCGATGTTGCCAGTTATAAGAGCAGCAGCACCTGCGTTGGCGATCGTCTGGGCCGCCTGGATCCCGGCGCCGCTGGCGGCGCTGGCGCTGGAGTTGGAGATCGATTCCGCCACCATCGTATCAACGTCCACGATCACGAAGTAGGCGCACCTTCCAAACCTCGGGTCGGCGGGGGCTTCGAGGCCTGGGCCGGTGGCTGTAACACAAATTTTCATATCAATACTTCCTCAAAGATACTTTCTGATATTCTCATCACATTCGGCGACCTGCTGTGATCTCAAAGCAAATCGCAGATGGTATTGTTATAACTCCTGTACCCCGGATATATGCCACCATCTATTTCAAGGTTGCGCGGATTTTGTAGAAAAATAGCCGGTATAGATTTACATAAATGATGAGGTCGATCCTCGAAGCCGGGGAGGGAATTTCGATCCCCATCCACCCGTTTTGCCCTTCATCTACCCCGGCCGGGAGGCTCCGGTCGCCGCAAGCCGGCCATGCTCGCGAATATCCCCAAAAAAGAGAGGGCGGCGAAGGCGAGGAGGGAGGCCTGACCGCTCAATATGAAGAGGTCTATGCTCTCAGGGGCGATCGGCACCCGCCCCATGTAAAGGGAGAGGGCGAGGATCACTATCCCCATGCTCAGCATGTGGCCAGAGAGCCTCATCGTCCCCAGGGTCGAGGAGGCGACGCCGTAGAACCTCGGCTGGACGGAGCTCATTACGGCGTTGGTGTTGGGGGAGGAGAATAGGCCGACGCCGAGGCCGAGGATCATCAGGCTTCCGATCACCGACCAGAGGGAGGTCTCCCGCCCGAGGTCGAGGAGGGTTAGGAGGCTCGCGGTAGTCAGCCCCATCCCTAGTCCCGCCAGGATCCCGGGGCTCATCCGGTCGCTGAGCCAGCCCGAGAGGAGGGCGACGAAGATCATCAGCAGAGGCTGGGCCATCAGGACCAGCCCTGCCTCCCGGGCCGAGAAGCCCTGGACATACTGGAGGTGGAGGCTGAGGAGGAAACCCACCCCGAAGGTGGCGGTGTAGTTGATCAGGGCGGCGAGGTTTGAGAGGGCGAAGGGCCTGTTATCCCGAAAGAGGCTCGTCTCCAGGAGGGGGCTCGTCGTCCTCGACTCCCAGAGGGCGAAGGCGGCGATGCCGGCGAGGCCGAGGAGGAGGAGACCTCCGCCGACGGGCTCCGGCAGCCTGGAGAAGCCGTAGATCGTGGCGAGAAGGCCGAGGCAGTAGAGGGCAGAGCCTAGGAGGTCGAAGCTCTCGCCCCGGGCCTCGGCCACCTCCCCTCGGAGCCGCCAGGCGATCAAGAGGAGCAGCAGGAGGCCGACGGGGAGGTTAGAGAGGAAGACCGCCCTCCAGCCGAAGGTGAAGGTGAGGAGCCCCCCCAGGGACGGCCCCAGGGTGAGGCCGAGGTATACGGCGGCGACGCTCACCCCCAGGGCCTTCCCCCGCTCCCGGGCGGGGAAGGCGGAGGTGAGGATGGCGGTGCCGGTCCCGAAGATCATCGCCCCTCCCATCCCTTGGGTGAACCGAAAGGCTATCAGCATCGGGGCCGAGGTCGCGAGGGCGCAGAGGAGGGCCGAGCCCGTATAGGTGACGACGCCCCAGGTGAAGACCCTTTTTCGGCCGTGGAT
The DNA here is from genome assembly GCF_000235565.1 of Methanothrix harundinacea 6Ac. Lineage (NCBI taxonomy): Archaea > Methanobacteriati > Methanobacteriota > Methanomicrobia > Methanotrichales > Methanotrichaceae > Methanothrix > Methanothrix harundinacea. The sequence goes on along the minus strand of NC_017527.1, from coordinate 1,499,591 downwards.
GTCGGCGAGGCGGCCGAAGGGGACGAGGAAGATCGCCGCCGCCAGGACCGCCGATGTCGCCACCCAGCTCAAGGTGACAGCGTCCAAGGAGAACTCCTCGCCGATCGCCGGGAGGGCGATGTTCACCGAGGAGCCCATGAAGGGGGTGAGAAAGGAGCTGCCCGCCGCCGCTGCCAGGGCCGCCATCTTCTGGGAGGGGTCTTCGGTCATTCCTGGCCTGGGTTATGGGAGAGGGTGAGTTAAGGCTTTGGAGCCTGAAAGGACTCCGGAGGCGCTGGCGGAAGTGGGGGGGGTGAGGCGCCCCAAAACCCCTATCCGAAGATCCCGAAGCCCTTGGGGCGGAGGTCGAGACCCCCTCGCGCCCTGGTGCCGGTCCAGTCCCCGTCCCAGCTCGTCTTATCGTGGCCGTACCTCCAGGAGCCCCTGAAAGAGGTGCAGCCCTCCGCCATTACCAGCTGAACCCCTCCGGCATCGTTCGATGGACTGTAGGAGGGGGCCTCCGACCAGGTCCCTGTGAAGGTGTTGCCGGAGACCGTCCCGCTGATCCGCCCCTGGTCGTGGGTGTAGCTCCCGGTGACCGTGGACCCCTCCTGGACCAGCTCCATATCGCCGAAGTTCGTCTCCCAGATCCCGGTCCAGGAGCACTCGCCGGGATAAGAGAGATGGATCGTCCCGGTGGCGGTCTGGGACGGGTCAAGCTCGTGGCTCTCGAGGGTGAGGAGCCAGGTCTGCCCCTTCAGGAGGTCGTCGTTGGTGACCATGTACCCCTTCCCCAGGGGGCTCTGGCCCAGGGCATGAGTCCCGAAATTTCCAGGGCCGTTGAGGGCGAGGTCGAGCTCTCTGGATCCCGCCCAGATGGCCTGGGCGCTGATCAGCCCCGGAGACCTCACCGGGAAGCGGATCTCAAGTACTTCCGCCGATCCGGAGCCGACGGAGAAGGGGGCGCCCGGGGAGGTGAGGATCAGGTCCCCCTCCGCCGTCCCTCCGCCGAAGTTCCAGATCCCCATCGTCCAGGTTTCGCCTTTGGCGACGTCGGCGCTGGTGACGAGATACCGGATCTCCAGGGGGCTTGGGCCGTCCTGTCGGGCGTAGGCGTTCACCTGGCCGGGGCCGTTGAGGATCAGGGCGAGGTTATTGGCGGTTCCCGTCCAGGAGGCCTGAACCCGGATCTCGCCGGGGGCGCCGACGAGGAAATGGTACTCGTCTTTATCATTCGGCCCTACCGAGAAGGGAAGGGCAAAAGCGGTTCCTATTAGGATGACCGTCAGAAGAAGGGGAAGGGTCGGGAGGAGGGCCAGAGACCTTCCCCGGACCCCTTTGCCGGCAGATTTGATGTAGGTTTTCATAATATTTCGTTCTCCTGATATCTTAATCGAGAGCTTGCAGATTATATCGATTAATTAGTTAGTTATTTCTACTAAAAGGTGGCGGAACTTGGGAGGCGGATACAAGCCCGAGATGGGACCTATTGGTCGGAGGAGCAAAACCGGAGAGGCTGGAGACGGGGCCGTCGTCGACGAGGGGGTGGAGCCCCTTCACTCATTCGAAAAATCGACCGGAGACGAAGCTATTTATATCTGGCCATCGTATTTTATTTCTATTGATATGAATAATCGAGAGGATCTGAGGTGATAAGAGATGAGCTGGAAGGGACTGGCGATGGTCTTGATGATCTCGGCGTTCTGCCTGGACGGAGCTTTCGGTGAGTCGGATCTTCTGTTCTACGATCCCACCACTGGCCAGGGTGAGTTCTATTCGACGGACGGAGCCGGAAACGCAGATCTCTTAAAAAATTATCGAAATTGGAGGGCGACGTGGTCGATGATCGTTCCCGGAGACTTCAATGGTGACGGATTCACCGACCTCCTATTCTACGATCCGGCCGCAGGCGAGGGCGAGTTCTACAGCACCGACGGAAGGGGCGACATCAGGCTCCTCCAATCTCACAGCGGATGGAGGAGGACATGGTCGATGATCGTCCCCGGAGACTTCAACGGTGACGGATTCACCGACCTCCTATTCTACGACTCCGCCGCAGGCCAGGGCGAGTTCTACGCCACCGACGGGACCGGGAACATCAGGCTCCTCCAATCTCACAGCGGGTGGCGAAGGACATGGTCGATCATCGTCCCCGGAGACTTCAATGGTGACGGATTCACCGACCTCCTATTCTACGATCCGGCCGCAGGCCAGGGGGAGTTCTACGCCACCGATGGGAGCGGGAACATCAGGCTTTTGAAGGCGAGCGACGGATGGAGGAGGACATGGTCATCGATCGTCCCCGGAGACTTCAACGGTGACGAGTACACCGATCTCCTATTCTACGACCCGGCCGCAGGCCAGGGGGAGTTCTACGCCACCGACGGGACCGGGAACATCAGGCTCCTGAAATCTCATAGCGGATGGAGGAGGACATGGTCGATGATCATGCCCGGAGACTTCAACAGCGACGGATACACCGACCTCCTATTCTACGATCCCGCCGCCGGCCAGGGCGAGTTTTACGCCACCGATGGGAGCGGTAACATCAGGCTCCTGCAGTCTCACAGCGGATGGAGGAGGACATGGTCGATCATCGTCCCCGGAGTGTTCAGCGGCGGCGCTGACGGCTCCCCGGGGCCGGAGCATGATGAAAGCGACGGCTTCCCTGGGCCTACGGGCGGCGGCTATGCAGACCTTCTATTCTACGATCCGGCCGCCGGCCAGGGTGAGTTCTATTCGACGGACGGTAGCGGTAACATCCAGCTGTTGAAGAGCAGCTCTGGCTGGCGGAGGACATGGTCTATCATCGTCCCCGGAGATTTCAACGGCGACGGATTCACCGACCTCCTATTCTACGACCCCTCCGCAGGCCAGGGCGAGTTCTACGCCACCGATGGAAGCGGGAACATCAGGCTTTTGAAGGCGAGCGACGGATGGAGGAGGACATGGTCGGCGATCGTCCCCGGAGATTTCAACGGAGACGGATTCACCGACCTCCTATTCTACGACCCCGCCGCCGGCCAGGGCGAGTTCTACGCCACCGACGGGACCGGGAACATCAGGCACCTCCAATCTCACAGCGGGTGGCGGAGGACATGGTCATCGATCGTCCCCGGAGAGTTCAACGGAGACGGATTCACCGACCTCCTATTCTACGACCCCTCCGCAGGCCAGGGCGAGTTCTACGCCACCGACGGTAGCGGGAACATCAGACTCCTGAAATCTCACAGCGGATGGAGGAGGACGTGGTCATCGATCGTCCCCGGAGAGTTCAACGGCGACGGATTCACCGACCTCCTCTTCTACGACCCCGCCGCCGGCCAGGGGGAGTTCTACGCCACCGACGGGACCGGGAACATCAGGCTCCTGAAATCTCACAGCGGGTGGCGAAGGACCTGGTCGACGATCGTCCCCGGAGAGTTCAACGGTGACGGATTCACCGACCTCCTATTCTACGATCCGGCCGCAGGCCAGGGCGAGTTTTACAGCACCGACGGCGGCGGCAACCTCGCGCTCTTGAAGGCCAGCGATGGCTGGAGGAGGACGTGGTCGGTCATCGAAGCGGGGAGCTTTTAGAAGGATGCTGGGGCCGGGGGCGCTTCAATCCCCGCCTCTTTTCATTTATCGCACGCGCCCAAGGCCTCTTTTGCCGGAGACGCCACCGGTTTTGACCCTCCATTTTGACCCTTCAGTTACCGACTCTCACGCTCCGCCCATCTCCGCCACCACCTCTTGCAGGTCAGCCGCCTCCGTCATCACCGTCTCAACCCCCGCCTCGGCGAGGGCATAGCCGGGACCCTTCCCCGCCAGGCTCTCGCCGGCGACGACGACGTCGGGCTTCTTGGCGAGGAGGAGGGCTGCCACCTTCAGCCCCTTCCCCTTCTCCAGCTCTCGGTAGGGGTTTGATATGATCGTCTGCCCCTCCACCCGCCGCCCTTTGAGGTCGAAGTCGACGAGGGCGAAGTAGGGGGACTCCCCGAAGTGGCGGCTCACCTTTCCACCCAGGTCCGCCAGGGCGACGGCGTAACGGATGTGGTCCTTTGGCTTCGGCTCGTAGTGGATCAGGACCCGGTCGACGTTGGGGACCGCCTCCCTAATATCCCCCTCGATCCGCTGGCTCGCCTGATGGGCCCGGGCGAGGTCGGTGACCCGGAAGGCCACCTTCGCCTCGACGAATAGATAGCGCCCCGAGTTTCTCCCCAGGACCTCCTCCACGATTGAGACCTCGGGGTGGGCCTCGATGGTCGCCTCGATCCTCCTCAAGGTCGCCGAGTCGATGGAGGCGTCCAGAAGGACCCTCATCCCCGAGACGAGGATCTCCCAGCCGGCCCTGATGATGAGGACGGCGATGATCCCAGCGGCCACTCTATCGAGAGGCAGGCCGACTAGCTGCCCCGCCAGGGCGGCGAAGACGACGAGCTCGGTGAGGACGTCGGCCCGGAACTGGCGGCCGTCGGCGACGAGGCTCGGAGAGCTGTGCTTTTTTCCGACCCGCACCTCGTAGCTCCCGAAGAGGAGGGGTACGGGGACGAGGGCCGCCACCGCCAGGAGGACCCAGCCGCCGGGGGCCGCCTCCGCGGCGGTCCCCATCATCGCCTCCCGGCCGATCTCGTAGGCGGTGAGGAAGAGGAGGAGGGAGATGACGACGGCGACGAGGTTCTCCACCTTGTAGAGGCCGTAGGGGAAGCTCTTGCTCCTCCTCCCGGAGATGACGACCCCGAGGATCAGGGCCGTCGATCCGAAGACGTCGACGACGGAGTGGACGGCGTCGGCCCGGAGGGCGAGGCTTCCGGATATCTCCGAGAGGAGGAGCTTGATCCCGACCAGGGATAGGTTCACGAGGAGGGAGAGGAGGGCGACCCTCGCCACGGGGTCAGAGGCGATGGAGTCCGTCGCCGCCGCCCTACCTTCAGCCTCCGGCTCCTTCAACCTGCCGGCTCCGGGACCGCCGCCCCGATCCCGCTCCCTCCCGACCTCCGAACCTCCAGCATCATCCCAAACCTCTCTTCTCATCCCTCAGCACCCCTTCTCCGCCGATCTCTCGCATCCTCCCTTGATCCATCCTCCGGATGAAGACCTGTACCGAACCCCTCCTCAGACGATGGAGTAGACGAGGAGGACCTGATAGGCTGCCCCGCCTCCGAACCGGGCCGCCACCTGGACCTCCCCCGCCGGAGAGGCCGATCCCCGGAAGATCTCCCCGTCCCGGAAAAGACGGATCCACTCTCCCCCAGAGATCACCGCCACATCCTCGGCGCCGGGGACGATGACCTCGAAATCGACCGCCTCCCCGGCGGCGAGCCTCCCCTCCAGGGGGCGGATGAGAAGAGCTCCGACTTCGGCGAAGGATCCGGTGGTCCTGGGATAGACGGCCTCCTCCCTCCCGGAGGAGGCCACCACCGAGTACTCGGCGACGGAGGCGTACTCGCCGCCGGCTTCGCCTCCCCGCTTCGCGTAGATTCGAAGGGTGTAGTTCCCCGCCTTCGGGAACGATGCCGTCACCCCGTATCCGCCCTCCTCACCCACCACCCTCTGGGAGATCGTCCTCTCCTCGGGGAGCTCCCGGCCCTCCCCGTCCAGGAGCCTCGCCAGGAGGCGGACGTCCCCGGGGGCCGAGATGATTACCGAGAGCTCCGAGCCCGCCTCGATCAGCCCCTGGGGATGGCTCTTGAAGTCGAGGCCCAGATCCCAGAAGAGATCCCAGACGACGGGAAACCCCGTCTCAACGGGAGCATCCGGCCCGGCCTCGATACGATAGTCTAGGGCCCAGTCGTAGACTTTCTGATCCCCACCCTCGCCGCCGCCCCTCCTCGAGTAGATCCGGAGGGTGTAGTCTCCGGGGCCGGGGGCGGCAGCCCTCACCAGGATCTTTTCCCCGGACCTCTGGACCTGGACGAACCGGCCGGGTAGCTCCGTCCCCGAACCGTCCCGAAGCCCGGCGATGATAGAGACCCCGGGGGGGGCCGACAAAGTGACGGTCGGGATCTCCTCGACCTCGATCGTTCCGCCGGGGGGACTATCTATCTGGATATCGTCCCTGAAGAGGGCGGGCTTCGCGTAGGGGAGGGCCTCGAACTCCTCCCTCGATATCGGCGTCTCCAGAAGCTGCCAGGCGGAATCATCGGGGAGGTGGGTCCAGACCAGATCCTCGGGGGGGGTGAGGAAGTAGAACTCCTCGAAGCTCTCGACGAACCCCTCTCCGGGTTCGAGGTGGCCAGCCCCCCAGGTGGAGTCGAGGAGCCGCCAGGTCCCGTCGATCCTGACGGCGTTCCAGGCGTGGTTGCTGATGCGGGGTATCCCAGAGCCGACGGCGTAGCCGTAACCCTTCCCATACCCCCGGATCACCTCCGCCTCCAGGCCGGATAGCTGGCAGAGCCTCTCGAAGAGGGCGCTGTACTCGCTGCAGACCCCTCTACGATCCTCTAAAACCACCTGGGGAGTCCGGCCCCTGCCGCCTCCCATCATGGCGGCTTCGACGTCGTATTCGATCCTGTCGGTGACCCACCGGTAGATCGCCCGGGCCCGCTCTTCGTCGTTTTTAGCCGGGGCCTCCAGGTATCGGGCGAGATCTTCGAGGGAGACCTCCGCCTCCGGGGGGGCCCGGAGGGCGTGGTCGTCGATCCGCGAAAAGAGGGGCTCAAACCGCCAGCCTCCAACTAGAGCATCCCCCTCCTCCGAGAGCCGCGTCCATACGCCGTGGGAGTTCTCCGAATCGTTCAGGGGTGGGGTTTCGTCGACAGCCCTGGCGGACTCATTGAGGAGGGAGATCGACTCCCCCTCATCAGATAGGGAGGGGCCCTCGCCCCCATCGAAGGCTACCCTCAGGCGGGCCCGGGAAGGGACGATCGTCCCCGGGGGGATCGTCACCCCCTCCCCCGTCCGGGTCAAAATCCTCCACCCCCCGACCTCGGCGTCTAACGCGCCGTCGTTGAAGAGCTCCGCCCACTCCCGGCCCCCGTCGGAGCCGGGGGGGTTAGTCTCGACCCTGGCGATGGCGACGGTCGGGGGCGAGGGTTCAGCCTGGAAGGCCGCGGCAGAAGAGAGGAGAAGGAGGAGAAAAGCCGCCAGGAAGCCGGCCCCGCCCCAATCCCGAGGTCCGAGAACGATCAAACCTCCCCGATCCTCTCCACCCTGATCGTGTCGAGGAGGATCTCCGTCGCGTTCCACAAGAAGCTCGACTCGACCTCGCACCTGGTCCTCGCCAGGAGCACTCCCTCCCCGGCCTCGACCTGGCCTGGCCAGAAGATGGCGACGAAGAGGATCTGGTGGTCCTCGTCCTCCCCCACGCCGAGGATGCCGGCCTCTCCCCCGACCGTCCACACCGACCCGTTGTTCCTGGTGTACCCCTTCGCCTGGAGGTGGGCCTCGGCGAGGAGCCGCTCCGTCTCCAGGTTCACCATCCTGTAGTCGTCGTAGCCGTCGATCTCGATCGTCGCCCTCCGCTGCCCACTTGCGAGGATGGCCCTGTACCTCTCCGCCCCCGGCTCAGGATCGCCGGCATGGGGTCCCTCCGTAAAGACGGTGTAGCTGAGACCCCCGAGGTCGAAGTAGACCAGATAGGGACCGACCGCCACCGTCTCCACCGTCGAGGCCCTCGCCGCCTCCTCCTTCACCTCGAGGTGGATCGAGTCGAGGAGCTCCTTGGTCGCCGTCCAGGGAAGGCTGGAGGAGATGACGCAATAGGTCGATCCCATGAAGTCCCCGGGGGCCAGGTGCCGATCTAGCCAGTAGGCGGCCTGATAGACCTCACCCCCCCTCGCCAAAGAGAAGGTCGTCAGATATCCGGTGTGCCGGTCGACGAGCCTCGCCTCGGTCTCCACCCCCACGACCCCGATCCCCCAGGGGGTCTTTTTGCTGAGGGCCCTGACGACCCCGTCCCCCGCCGGGACGGGGCTCTGATGCGCCCTCAAACTGATCGAAGCCCGACCCCCGCCGCAGTCCAGGTCTATCGACCTCTCGATGTAATCTATCCCGGTGGGCGTCCTCCCCTCCAAGGGCTCCGCCACTGTTAGGGCGCATTCGACGGAGGAGGGGAGGCTGAAGGTGACCCGGTGGGGTCCGAGGTCGACGGCCTCCTCTTTCGAGCTCGCCGCCTGGGCGAGGAGGAGGACCGTAAGTAATACCAGAAACGGCTCAGTTCTCAAGATGGTGACATCCCCCTGACGGATCTCGTGGTATTGGCCACAGTCGGCCATCTTCTTAAAGGCTCCGTAGCGCTTCTATCCCCGGAGATCATATGCGATAGCACTCCCCGTCCTCGGCGATCCTGACCGTCACCTTCGGCTTGGTGGGAAACCTCGCGGCCGCCCTCCACTCCTCGTCGTCGGGGACGTGGTCGTAGAACCCCCCCCGATAGTCCCCGAAGCCGGAGAGGTGGTTAAAGAGGACCAGGACCTCCTCCTCCCCCGAGGTCCATCGGTCGATGAGGGCCCTCTCCTCCTCCAGGCTCGCATGATAATCTCCGGGGGCCTTGATGGTATTCGCGTCGAGGACGAGGCAGGCGGGGTCCCGGAGGTCGGGGCTCTCGAGGACCCCCTCCTCCATCGTTTTGAAGTCCCCGGAGATGACGACGCTCCTTACCCTCGGGCCGTCTCCGCCAGGACTGCCGACTGGACCGAAGCCCAACCTGAATACGAAGAGGCAGGAGCCTGGGGAATGCTTCGAGTGGCGGACCGGGAGGGCCTTGATCTCGAAGGGGAAGAGCGACCCGGGATCGGGAAGACCGACCCTCTCCGACGGTGCCCCTTCGACCGCCCCCCCGCTCCTCCGGCTGGCCCCCGCCAGCATCAACGCCTCTCCCCGGGACTCCGGGGGAAGGAGGGCGCCGTCGGGCCTCCGGACCCTCTGCCAGACGTCGTAATCCGATAGGGGCCTCCAGGAGACGAGGCCGCCCAGGTAGCCGAACCTCCCCATGACCCCGTCCTCCGGGTGGTGGAGACAGTCCTCGGTCCCGATCACCGGCAGGGGGCCGAAGAGCTTCGCCGCCCTCTCAAAATCCCTCACCCCCGACCGGACCATCAGGCCCCTCATCCTGCTGTTGGCAAGCCTGTCGAGGTCTGATACGTGGTCGAAGTGGGGGTGGGTGAGGAAGAGGAGGTCTGGGGCGGTGACCCCCGCCTCGATCATCCGCTCGACGACGGGGGCCCCAGCGTCGATGAGGATGTGGGCGCCGGGGGCGCCTCCAGCCTCGCCGGCCGGGATGACGATCGAGGTCGCCGTATGCCCTCTTCGCCGTCGATTCGCCCCGACCCCCAGCTCCCTGCCGAAGGGCCCTCCCGTCCCCCAGGTCCAGACCTCGATCTTCAAGCCACCACCTCGGATCCCCCCTCTGCCGTTCTATTCCCTTCGTTCTCCACCGCCAGGATTTCTCGGTTGGCCTCTCACCATCTGGGTTTGAGAGATTTAAGCCATCCGGACCGGCCCTTCAAACGACACATATTTCAATTAATAAGCGATAGAGTGGAGCAAGGAGCTATTGTGGGGCGAGAGGGACGAAGGGGGCTACTTTTGGAGCGATCCTCCTCATCGCCGTCCTGGCGATGGGAGGGGCTGCCGGAAATCCGGCGATCCCCGAGCCTGCCCAGAGCGAGGACTTCTACAACAGGGTCAGGGCATCGGGAACCGGCTACTTCGAGGTGGGCACCTCTGTCGTCGACAGGAGGATGGGGCTGGAGTACTACACCTACGTCTACGGAGACGGCCGGCTGGAGATGGACCAGAAGAGCGCCGTCTCCAACCGGGCCGGAGACGTCTGGGGGACCCTGAACGGCACCTCCGTCCCCCTCAACCTCCTGGAGGAGGTGAAGATGAGCTACTCCGGCAAGACCCCCCTGGTGGGGGCGAAGTTCATCCACTCCAAGGCCTTCTACGGCGGCATCGGCGCCGAGGTGAAGGAGGCCTTCGAGGTGACGGAGATGGAGCGGGTCCAGAAGACCTACTTCGCCTCCACCGACCCCGGCTCTCGGGCCTCCGACCCCGCGGAGGCCGCGGCCCTGAGGGAAGCCAGCCCCGCCCACCTGGTGGGGATGGACATCGCCACGAGCTTCAACGGCACCTGGCAGAACGACTACCGGTGGCACAAGATCTTCTATAAGGACATGAAGGGGCACGAGGCCTTCTCCGGGGTCTTCGAGGTGGAGAAGACCCTGAGGTTCTCCGAGGGGCCGGCCTTTTAGGAGGGGCCAGGCCATAATTTTTTTCGAGGAAGCGGGTCAGCTGAGAAAGGGCCCCCCTCTCTCTAAGAGGTTTGGATAAGGGATACGCGGCGATCCCCGCCCGTTCGGCTTAAATTCCGCCGGGGCTTAGAACTCCTCTGCAGATGGGGTGACCTCTTTGCTCGAGATAAAGACGGATGAGCCGGTTCAGGTGATAGACATAACCCGCCAGGTGAACGAGGCCGTGGGAGAGAGCGGCGTCGCCGAGGGAATCTGCCTCGTCTACACCCTCCACACCACCACCGGGATCGTCATCAACGAGGCCGAGACCGGCCTCGTCGCCGACCTCCTCCGGAGGCTTATGTCCCTCGCCCCTCCGGGGGACGGGTACCTCCACGATAGGATCGATGAGAACGCCCACGCCCACCTCCAGGCCGTCCTTTTAGGAAACAGCCGGACCATACCCGTCGAGGAAGGGTGTCTTGCCCTGGGGACGTGGCAACGGGTCCTCTTCGTCGAGCTGGACGGCCCCCGACGGAGGAACGTCATCGTCAGGGTCCTCCCGGGGTAGTCCGGCCCCATATCTTTCGACGTCGGGGATGGGTCAGATGGGGGTTCCCGTCGTCATCGTCATCTCCTTGAACCCCTCCATCAGATCCTTTGTGACGGGGCCGGGCCTTCCGCCGCTTATCACCCTCCCGTCGATCTTGGTGACGGGGGCGACCTCCGCCGCCGTCCCGGTGACGAAGATCTCGTCGGCGGTGTAGAGGTCGAAGAGGCCGAGGTTTGCCTCCTTCACACCGTACCCCCTGGCCAGGGCGACCTCGATGACGGCGAGCCTGGTGATCCCCTTCAGGTTGTTCGCGGTGTAGGGGGTCGAGATCTCACCGTCCTTGACGACGAAGATGTTGTCGCCGCTCCCCTCGGAGATGTTTCCGGCGTCGTCGAGGAAGATCGCCTCGTTCCCGCCCTTGACGTTCGCCTCGATCTTGGCGAGGATGTTGTTGAGGTAGTTGAGGGACTTTATGTTGGGGGGAAGCGCCGCCGGGGAGTTTCTCCTGACGGTGACGGTGATGGCGGTGAGGCCGACGTCGTAGAGGTCCCCGTACATGGCGTCCCACTTCTGGGAGATGATCATCACCGTCGGCTTTGCGCACTTCCTGGGGTCGAGCCCCAGGTCGCCGACGCCCCGGGTGACGAGGGGACGGATGTAGGCGTCCGAGAGGCCGTTCTTTCGGAGGGTCTCCCGGATCGCGGCCGCCATCTCCTCCTCCGTCATCGGTATCTCCAGCATGATCGCCTTGGCGGAGTCGTAGAGCCTCTTGACGTGCTCCTCCAGCCTGAAAACCCTACCGTTGTAGGCCCTGATCCCCTCGAATACCCCGTCGCCGTACAGAAGGCCGTGATCGTAAACCGAGACCGCCGCCTCTTCAGCGGGGACGAACTTCCCATCCAGATAGATCCAGCTCATAAGCCATCCACCACCCCGGATGAATTGGCCAGGGATAAATGGGTTTTGACCGTACCAGCCACCGACGATCGATGGGTTTATTAGCGCAAAATGCGCCCGGCTAAAGAAGCAGCCTCCCATCGGCGGTGTTGGATCTATGATAAAACTTGGTTTTGTGGTCGCAGAGTTCAACCGGGATATAACGTACCAGATGGAGATCCTGGGAAGAGAACATGCAGAATTTCTGGGTGCAGAAGTCGTAGCCACCCTCCACGTCCCGGGGGTCTACGACATGCCCCTCGCCGTCAAGAAGCTGGCGGCGAAGGAGGATGTCGACGCGGTGGTGACGATCGGCTGCGTCATCCAGGGGGAGACGGGCCACGACGAGATCGTCGCCCAGCAGGCCTCGCGGAAGATCATGGACCTGGCCCTGGAGTTCGACAAGCCCGTGACCTTGGGGATATCCGGCCCCAAGATGTCCAGGATGGACGCCCACAGCCGGATAGACTACTCGAAGCGGGCCGTGGAGGCCGCGGTCAAGATGGTCAAAAGGCTGAAGGGTGATTAGATTTGGTATCCGAGAGACTCGCCTCGATCCCCGAGTCGACGACGATGAAGATCTCGGCGATGGCGAAGAAGCTGAACGCCGCGGGGCTCGACGTCATCGACCTGGGAGTGGGGGAGCCCGACTTCGACACCCCCAAGAACATCTGCGACGCCGCCATCAGGTCGCTCGCGAGGGGGGACACCCACTACCTCCCCACCAGCGGGATCCCGGAGCTCCGGGCGGCGATCGCCGAGAAGCTCAGCCAGGAGAACGGGATCGAGGTCTCCCCGGACCTGGTATCCGTCGTCCCGGGGGCGAAGATGGCGATCTTCGCGGCGATGCAGGCCCTCCTCGACGAGGGCGACGAGGGCGTCCTCATCGGCCCCTCCTGGGTCAGCTACGAGCCCTGCATCAACTTCGCCGGCGGCAGAGTGCGGTGGGCCGAGGTGGACGACAGGTTCGAGCCGGTCTCCCTCGCCGACTCCATAACCCCCAAGACGAAGATGATCCTGGTCAACTCCCCCTCCAACCCCACCGGCGCCGTCTTCGGGAGGAGGATCCTCGAGGAGATCCGGGACCTGGCCGTCGACCACGACCTGATGGTCTTATCCGACGAGATCTACGAGAAGATCATCTACGGCCAGGATCACCTCAGCATCGGCTCCTTCTCCGGGATGGAGGAGAGGACCGTCACCGTCAACGGCTTCTCCAAGTGCTACGCCATGACCGGCTGGAGGCTCGGCTATCTGGCAGGGCCCCAGGAGGTGATGAAGTGGGTGAACAGGATCCTCTCCCACTCCGTCTCCCACGCCACCACCTTCGTCCAGTGGGCGGGGGTCGAGGCCCTCAAGGGCCCCCAGGAGAGCATCAACGGCATGGTGGCGGAGTTTCGGGCCCGGCGGGACCTCCTCGTCGCGGGGCTCGCGGAGATCGGCATCCGATGCCCGCTTCCCGGCGGCGCCTTCTACGTATTTCCGGATGTCTCGGAGTTCGGCGGCGGAGACTCATTCGCCGAGAGGATGCTCTCCGAGGCGATGCTGGCGGCGACCCCCGGCTCGGCCTTCGGACCGGGCGGAGTCGATCACGTCCGGATCTCCTACGCCGCCTCGCGGGAGAGGCTCACGGAGGCTCTGGCGAGGATAGAGAAGATGCTGGGGTGAGGGGCTCGATCGCGAAGGCCGGGGGGGTTGACCCCTCGGCCGGGATCTAATAAATCACGACTCTTAATAAATTAGTGAAGAATTATGACAGATACGAAGAGAAAGAACTGGTCGAGTGCGATTCAGATGAGAATAGAGATGATTGTGAGAGAAACGAAAAAAAGACGGCTGCTAGCCAAAGCGAGAAAGTTGAGGAGTCGCACTAAAGTGAATATCTCTGCCTCTAAACTGATAATGGAGGATCGAAATGAGAGATAAAGCGCCATACTATGAAGGTAATAAGTACTATAATCGTGGAAGATACGAAGAAGCTATAAAATATTATGATCTCACTCTTAAAGAGAATCCTAGACATAATAATGCTCTAATTGCGAAAGGTGACGCTCTTTACAATCTTGATAAATACGATCTTTCGTTGGAATGTTATGAGGCTGTGCTGAATGAGAGTCCGACTGTTCCAACAGAAATACAATTAGATGCATTGGTTGGCAAAGGGAACGTCCATTACGCTTTAAATCAATACAACGAGGCTATAGAGGATTCCTAAAAACCTAGCATGTCTATGGAAAACATTATATACTAATATATACATGAATAGTGTATGAGTTCTTTTACTGCCTGGGGCCTTCGAGAAGCTTACAAGAACGTAGAGAAGCTGGGCGATAGGCTTTCAAAGATAACGAACTTGATCGAGTGGGAACCATTTCGACCAATTCTTGAAGAGATGTATCATAATAAAACCGAACGAGGCGGAAGGCCGAACTTTGATGTTATCCTGATGCTCAAGGTGCTTTTGCTCCAGCAGTGGTACGGGTTGAGCGACCTCGAGACTGAAAAGCAGATTTCGGATCGAATATCTTTTATGAAATTCTTAGGATTTCCTGATTCTATACCCGATTCCAGGACGATATGGCTTTTTCGCGAGCGGATGGCCCAGACGGGAAAGGATGAGTCCGTTTGGGAAGAGCTCCAGAGACAGCTCGATTTTAAAGGGCTTCAGGTAAAAAGAGGAACCATTCAGGATGCAACGTTTATAGAGGCCGACCCAGGAGGTTCAAAGAAACCAAGAAGAGAGACCGCTAGGACTCGTCGGAGCAGGGATGGAACTTGGGCTAAGAAGGGTGAGGAACTCCATTTTGGTTATAAACTTCATTCTAAAGTCGATATCGATTACGGCCTGATAAGGAGCATCGAATCGACAACTGCTTCGGTGCACGATAGTCGGGTTGATCTATCGGTTGAAGGAGAGGTGGTCCTCAGGGACAAAGGATATTTCGGTGTGAAGGCTAAGGGAAACGACTTCACAATGAAACGTGCAGCAGCGGGTCATCCTCTAAGCGATCTCGATAAGCTGCGAAACCGCTTGATTAGCAAACTGAGATTTCCGGGCGAACGTCAGTTTGCTGTTATTAAAAGAGTGTTCCGAAGCGCGCATGTAATGGTAACGACGATCCCGAGAGTTCACGTTAAAATGGTATTCACTGCCTTTGCTTTCGACTTATACCAGCTATGTACACTTAAAAATGCTGAAATCGTCTCAAAATAGCGGTAGCTATCGACGAAAAACGAGGAAAAGGATCGAGAATCGATTAAGAGCGGAGAACGAGCTAAAATAAGAGACGGATCCGAGATAATTAAAGAATGGGCAATGGTAAATAGGAATACTCATTACAATTAGCTTAAATAATTTCCCAGACAAATATGAACCATCTTGGCCTGATGAGAGGCCATCATTGTGGAGTGGGTTTAGATGTCTGAGATTGACGAATTGAGATCTCTCACCGCCGGAAGATCTCCCAAAAGAGGCCTTCAGCGGAATTTCGCCACCAAATTCGGACCGTTATCAGTGGCCATTTTCCTCTTCTCCATGATCATCATCTCATCCGCCCAGCTCGGATATGAGCCCGGAGAGAGGGAGGCGGAGCGGCTCTTCGAGCTTGGCCTGGGCGGCCCCTGGATAATAAGCGAGAGGCACCCCGAGATGTATCCCCCGGAGAACAAGACCATGCCTCCTGCCCCGGAGTTATCCTGGTACTCGGATTACTTCAGCATCGTCTCCTTCGGCGGCAGAGAGGTGGAGCGGTACTACGTGACGGGGACCCCCGTGATTTACGGTGCCGGCCCCGGGGGCCGTCCCATCGCCCTCCCCCAGCCCCCGGCCGCCGCCGGCCTCTGGATTCTGGGGCCGAGCAGCTGGACGGAGTACGCCATCGCGCCGAAGGGGGCTTATCTGAGGCTCATCGCCCTCCATCCGGCCGGAGGTGCCGCCGATCTCTACGAGATAACCCCCTCCTCGAGGGCGGTTCAGAGGAGGTACACCCTCTATCCAGGATACAGCCTCATCGCATTCCATCCTGAAGAGGTGGGAAGGCACATCCTCCTCTTCTCCGCCGACGGCGTTACGAGCAACGTGGTGGTGGTGGACGTGAGGCAGGCGGCCTGGCCCGGACCTGGACCCGGGCCCCAGCCCGGCTACGGCTCCTCCCAGGTGACCCTCAGGTCCGCGAACCTCAGGGGCTACAGCGTCTACGTCGACGGCGCCTACGTCGGATCCGACGGCCAGGTGGGGGACGCCAAGGACGGGATATTTACGATCACCGTCTCGGGAGGAAGGAGCCATACGATCACCGTCTACGGCTCGGGGCGCACCTGCAGGTGTGATTATTACTACGAGAGCGGTAGGAGCTATGAGATCGACTTATGCTCGTGAAGTTTAAGGGACCCGGCCGGGAAGGCGAGGCTGAGCCACCTCACCGGCGAGGACTCCTGCTTCCGACCGGTGGCGACCGATGGCGACGGGCAGCGTCGGGGGGTCGGCGCCTCGCCCCTCCCGCCCCCTAAGGAGCTCTGGACGAAAAAAAGGCTTTCCGATCAATCGCCCTTCTTCCCTCGAACGACGACGAAGGAGCCGCGACCCCACCCAGGCCGAGGGGCCTCCACCTCCGTCATCGCCTCCGGCTCGCAGGATAGCGTCTGGACGAAGGCGAGGTCGGCAAATCCGGCGGCTTTGAGGAGGTCGGCCATCTCCTCGGGGGCGAGAAAGCGGGCCTCACCATAAAAGCCGTCTACGCCATCGCTTTCACCTTCTCTATCTCCTTTCTCTCGCTGGTACCGCCTGCCGACGGGGCTCTCCCTGTCGATGAACCCGACGACGACCGCCCCGCCCGGCGCGAGGACCCGCGCCATCTCCCGGAAGGCGGCCATTTTGTCGCTGAGGAGGAAGTCGACGGTGACCATCAGGACCTGGTCGAAGGCCCCGTCCCGAAAGGGGAGCCGCTCGGCGACGCCCCGGACGCAGGTGACGCCCCGCCTTCGGGCCGCTTCCATCATCGCCACCGACGGGTCCAGGCCGAAGGTGACTCCGAGGGGGGCGGAGAACCTCCCCGTTCCCACCCCCACCTCCAGGCCCCGATCGAAGCGGGGCAAGGAGGACTTCACAGCGGCGAGCTCCGAGAGGTAGGCTGCCCGATTTTTTTCAAACCAGCGGTCGTAGCGTTCGACCTGGTCCTTGTAGGGGTCGGATTTCGGAATGGTTGTCACCACCTCTGCATAAGGATCTTCGTTCTATTTCGTTCTCCCTTTCAGCCATAATCCGGAATTATACTTAAAAGAAGAGGTGATCTAGGAGGATCTTGAGGCCGATCCCGATCAGGATCAAACCTCCGGCGACCTCGACCCTGTTATCCAGAAGGCCGACGAATCGGCTCCCGATGAAGACCCCGAGAAAGGAGAGAGCGAAGGTAACGGTGCCGATGATGGCCACCGGAACGAGGATGGAGACGTCGAGGAAGGCGAAGGTGACGCCGACGGCGAGGGCGTCGATGCTGGTGGCGATGGCCAGAAGTGTCAGCAAGCGGAGGTCGAGGAGGTCCGCAGACCGCTCGGACGGCTCAACGGTCATCGACTCGAAGATCATCTTGCCGCCGATGAGGGCGAGGAGGGCGAAGGCGATCCAGTGGTCGTAGCTGGAAGCAAGGTCGCTGAATCCGATCCCGCCGAGCCAGCCGATGACGGGCATGAAGGCCTGAAAGCCTCCGAAGAAGATCGCCGCCGCGAGGGCGCCCCTGAGCCTATCGTGGGACATGGTCGCCCCGCCGGTCACCGAGACGGCGAAGGCGTCCATGGAGAGGCCGAGGGCGATGAGGAGGGAGGATATCAGGTCCATGAGCTTTCCCCGCCACTAAGAAGGCGATCGCCTATAATCCTTGCCGTCGGAGTCTGGGATCTCATAATTCCGCGTCTGACAAGCGACCCCAAATCCCTACCCCCCCACCCAAACTTTTAGTATATCGTCGAAGTAATACCATGGCCAGATGAGACCCTCCTCGATCCTGGCCCTAGAAGAAGATAAATCTATTGTGATTCCAAGGGAAACTTTTAAATATTTATGCATAAAATGAGGTTTGAAAACTTGAGCGAAATTGGAAACAGGAGAGAAATTGGAAACAGGAGAGAAATTGAATTGAGCTTGCAGGAAGTTTAGCAAGTCATCAAGAGATTTATTCAATGCTTTAGTGAGAGCTTAGCGGATAACCACAATGTAGCAAAAAATTGAGGGATTAATTTGAATTATGACTCGATTTTAAGGATAGTAGGAATTGATCATATAAATCAAAATCCAAAATTATTAATTGAGAAATTAGGTGACAAGACGCATCTTGGGGTCATTGGTTTTTTAATTGCATGGTATGTATTATATTTCATTATAATTGAGATTTTTATTCCTTTCACCGTCATTTTCTTTTCTGATATTGGTCAGCAAGATGGAAAAATAATCAATGGATATTATAAAATTTTACTAATAATTTCTGATACTAGCATTTGGAGAGAGCCTTTCATAAATTACGTAAGATTATATATTAATTGGAATGCTGCTTGGTTGTACTCGCTATTTTTAATGTACTATTTTAGGAGCTCATTTTTAAGAATAGAAAATTGTTTAATTGAAACAGGGCGAGTCTCCGAAGGTGAATTAGATTTATTTAAAGAAAGATTATTTGGAGATCATGAATGTAGTTTTAAAAATAAATTAAATATTAGTCTAATAAATATATTAAGATTGCTTGTAATAATCCTATTATTCATCCCAACCTATTATTCATATATTTGCCAAAAATTAACTCCGACAATTCTATTCGGCTATCTGCCATTAAATGAAATTGGATTAAATAATACTTCACTTAATCCAATATTTGGTCCTGAAATCGCATCTTCTGATCTGGCTTTGATCATTAATCTTCTGCATTGGTTCCCAGGAGTAATGATACAATTGATAATATTGGCAGATCTTTTCGCAATTATTATTAGCTTTGTTTTATTAGGAAAGGAGTTGTATAAAATAGCTGTTATAGATCTTAGGAATATCGATAGGCGAGGTGGTCTGGGATTCTTGGGAGATATATATTATAAAATATCTTTAACGTATCTTATAGGTGCGCTGTTGCTTTTTTATGTTTGTTATGTAACTTTCCTCGATGAGAATTTGATTGATCCGATGCCAGAATTAGAGCTGGTCCAATATTTAATTTTAATAACAATTATATCGTTATTTGGCCTCTTTTTATTCATCTTCCCTCAAAGATCGATCAATAAGCTGATAATTCAGGGATATAGGAAAAAATTCCGCAAAATTATAAATAAAAAATCTAACAAAATGAAAAATAAAGATCACCTTATGCATTCTTTCTATTCCATTCAAATTCTTCTTTATCTTAACGAGATCGAAAATATTAATTCTTACTCATTTGGTAGGAATAATACTATTAAAATCATACTAGCTGTATTAATAAATATAGGGACAGTATTATTAAAATTATATAAGTTTTAATTAAATTGAGGCGAGTTCGAATTTCACCCGCCCCTTAGAGATAGTTCATTCCTTCAGATCTTCTCCGTCCTGCTCGCCCTCCTCTCCCGGGCGAGCTGATCGTCTTTGCCGAGGGGGTAGCCGCCGCGGCTGTTTCTCATCAACGCCACCGACCTGCAGGCGTCGCAGTTCTTGTCCCGGGAGCGGAAGAGCTCCATCGCCGCCTGTGCGATGACGGGGATCGGGACCTCCTTCTCTAGGGCGTCGTGGACGAGCCAGTTAACCTCGCCGGTATCCTCGACGTGGGTCGGGACGTCGCTGAACCTCTGCTCGGCGAGGCTCTTGGCCATCAGCTCCACGAGCCAGCCCCGGACGGTCGCCCCCCTCGCCCAGCCCTTGAAGATCTTCTCCATGTCGAGGTGGAAGTCGCTTTCCCGGAGGAGAGAGACCCCCTCGCCGATCGCCTGGAGCATCGCCGCCTCCACGCCGTCCTGGACGAGCTTGGTGAAGTGGCCGGAGCCGGGATCGCCGGTGTAGATGCAGGCTCCCTCGGCTGCCAGGCTCGTCAGGATCGGCTCTGCGACCTTGAAGCCGTCCTTATTTCCGCCGACCATGAAGCAGGGGCCCTTCCGGGCTCCGTCCACCCCGCCGCTCGTCCCGCAGTCGAGGAAGAATATGCCGTTGTCGGCGAGGTCCTCCTCCCTCCGGACGGAGTCGAGGTAGAAGGAGTTTCCGCCGTCGATCACCACGTCCCCGGAGTCCAGGAGGGGGACTAGCTCTTCAATGACCTTGTCCACCGTCGGCCCCGCGGGGATGGATATGTATATCACCCGGGGCTGATCGAGGAAGTCGACGATGGGATCGTACGCGCCCACCACCTTGACGCCCTTTCTCTCAAGATGAGGCTTTGCGGACCTCGACTTCCCCACCACGGCGATTCCCTTCTCCTTCGCCAGCAGTGCGAGGTTTCCGCCCATCTTTCCCAGTCCGAGGATGCCCAGCTTCATATCCTTTGGTTTGCTCAACTGAATCACCACCAAATATCAGATTCTCTACGACCCTAGCGCGAAGACTCCAGGCGTTCTATCAGGCTGTTCAACCGCTCCGTCGAGGAGCGGTAATCAGAGCAATTTGCCTCATCTCTTCTCCGATCGGCGTCATCCGACCGGATCCATCAATTGTATCCATCCCGCCAGCGCGGATCTGGGGAGGGAAAGTGGCGTCGAGCCGCCGACCCGCCGCAGCCCCGGCCCTTAAACTGCAGATCAGTCCGCGGAGGCGACCGGCCCGAGCTTGGCAGGCCTCATCCCCAGGTCCCGGTCGAGGATATACAGGAACCCGCTCCCCCCTTCGCCGATCGCCAACCTCACCTTCTCGACGATCTCCCTAGCGTTCGCCTCCTCCTCCACCTGCTCCTCGACGAACCACTGGAGCATATTGGAGGTGGCTTGATCCTTCTCGCCGGCCGCAACGTCGGCGAGGGCGTGGATCAGCCCCGTCACCTTCTTCTCGTGGCGAAAGACTTCCTCCACGACCTCCAGGGGGGACGCCCACTCGAAGGAGGGCTTCTCGATGGCGAGGAGCTCCGCCCTTCCGCCCCGGGCTATGACGAAGTCGTAGATCTTCATCCCGTGCATCAGCTCCTCCTGGGCCTGGACCCTCATCCAGTTGGCGAACCCCGGGAGGTTCGCCGCCGAGAAGTGGGCGGACATGGCCAGGTAGAGGTAGGAGGAGTAGAGCTCTGCCCTCACCTGCTCGTTGAGGGCTCGGGTCATCTTCTCGCCGATGGCAGCCATTTTTCATCAGCTCCCTATTCAGCTCTCCTCAAAGACTTCCTTGGTCGCCCCGCAGACTGGACAGGTCCAGTCGTCGGGGAGATCCTCAAAGGCGGTACCTGGGGTGACCCCGGAATCGGGGTCGCCCTTCTCTGGATCGTAGATGTATCCACAGACCGTGCAGGTGTATCTCTTCGCCATCCACATCGCCTCCTGGACCGGACTTGTAGAATCAGTCCGAGGGCGGCCGGGGATCTCGACCGCCAAAAACATGCCTAATAATGCTACAATGTATTCTCCATCCCGAAGTATATAATACTTTGGATCCAGGGGAGGGGAACGGCCCCCTCCCGAGATCCTCCAGCCTCAGATGTACCCCTTCAGAACCCTCCTGACCGCCCCCTCCATGTCGGGGATCTTTGAGTTTTTATCCTCGAAGTTGTCCCCGAAGGTCGGAGCCGCCCGCCGATGGAATATCCCCAGGGGTATGGGGCCCTCGGAGTTGTAGTCCCACTCTCGCATCCTCTCTTGGGCGAGGACGGGGTCCTCGGGGTCGTGCTCCTCCAGGGCGTAGGTCCGGCGGTTGTAAAGATCATACATGTTGAAGAAGGTGGCACAGACCTGGAGGACGTCGAGGAAGGCGAACCCCCGGTGGAGGATCGCCTCCCTCATCGTCTCCTTGAGGAGGTCGATCCTGTTCGAGTACCCCCGGGCGATGAAGGTCCCACCGCTGGCGAAGATCAGCTCCAGGGGGTTGATCGGCGAAACCTCCAGCCCCCCGGGGGTGGACCTGCCTGAAAAGCCCGAGGGGGATGTCGGGGTGTACTGGCCGGTGGTGAGGCCGTAGACCCGGTTGTCGTGGACGATCGTCGTAATCTCGACGTTCCTCTTGGCGGCGAAGATCAGGTGGTCGAGCCCCTCGGCGTAGGCGTCGCCGTCTCCGACGAAGCAGATGACGTTGAGGTCGGGGTTTGCAAGCTTGATTCCGGTGGCGACGGGGATCGCCCGGCCATGGATGGCGTAGAAGCTGTTGAGGTGGAGGTAGTCGGCGATCTTCCCGTGGCAGCCTATCCCGGTCACCACCACGACGTTCTCTATTGGTACGAGCCCCGCCCCGTCCAGCTCCGCCAATACGGGCTTTATGGCGTTCAGGATGGCGAAGTTTCCGCAACCCGGACACCAGGTGTTCTGAGCCGTCGTTCCCAGATCCCGGGGCTTCATGCCGCCACCTCCAGAAGCCTCTCCATCAGACCCTCCACGGTGAAGGGCCTTCCGTCATACTTCAGGATAAGATCATCAGCCTCAAAGCCGTAAGACCGGATCAGCCGGGCGAGCTGCCCCGTGGAGTTCGTCTCGACGGATATAGTCCTCTCGACCCCCCGGAGCGCCTCTTTGAACCGATCGGCAGGGAAGGGGCTGACGACGACGGGCGCGATGACCCGGAGGCCGAGTTCCTCCCCGACCTCAGAAGAGACCCCTTTATTCGATCCCCAGCATAGGATCGCCGTCGAGGACCCCGGGTCCCCGTAGACCTTCACCGTCTTCAGGGAGGCCAGCTCCTCGGCGAGCCTCCTCTCCTTCTGGAGGAGCTTATCCTGGCCTCTCTCGATCGCCCGGGCCTCCTCCGTAGTGATCCCGGAGGGGAGGTGGGCGTAGCTGTTCGCCTTCACCACCGCTCCGGCCCGCGGCGGGAAGGCCAGGGGGGAGATCCCGTCTTCTGGGGAGGCGTACCTCTGGTAATCGCCTTCGCCATCCCAGAGGACGGGGGCGATATCGGGGATATCCCTCGCCTCCTCGATATTGAAGCTGTAGGCCGACTCGCTGAGGGTCTTGTCCGATAGGAGGACGACGGGGATCTGGTACCTCCAGGCGAGCCCCAGGGCCGTCGCCGACCAGAAGAAGGCCTCCTCCGCGTCCCCGGGGACTATGACGAGCCTCGGAAACTCCCCCTGCCCCGCGCTCATGACGAAGGGGAGGTCGGCCTGGGCGGTGTAGGTGGGGACTCCGGTGCTCGGCCCCGCCCTCTGAGAGACGAGGACGACGAGGGGGATCTCGGCCATCCCCGCGAGGCTCATCCCCTCATTCATGAGGCAGAAGCCGCCGCCGGAGGTGCCAACGGCCGTCTTCTTCCCGGCGTAGGCGAACCCCTCGGCCATCAGGATCACCGCGATCTCGTTCTCGGGGTGGACGACCTTGATCGAAAACTCCCCTGCGACCCCGGCGAGGAAGTGGAGGACCCCGGAGGAGGGGGTCATGGGGTAGGCGACGTAGGCGTCGAGGCCGCCCCGGAGGAGGCCGAGGCCGATGAGCTCATTTCCGGTGATGACGGGGCAGCAGGGGTAAGACCTCCTCTCAGCCCTACCATCGCCCCTTTCCTCGATCCCGGCGCGCCCCCGGCGGGCGACCTCCAGGTTCTCGTCGATGTACTTGCGGATCTCCTTTCGGAGGACCTTTTCAACGATCTCCTCCTCGATCCCGGCGGCCCCGGAGAGGGCGCCGATGAGGCCGACGTTCCTTGCTATCGGAGGCGCCCCCGCCTCCCTCGCGAAGCTCTTGAGGGGGAGGCCCGCCCCCCCCGCTGGGGGAGCCTTCACCTCGTCAGAGTCGTAGATTACGACGGCTCCCTCGTTCAGCCGCCAGAGGTGCCTGTCGATGGTATCCTGGTTCAGGGCGAGGAGATAGTCCACCCCGTCCCGGTGAGCTCCGATCTTCTTTCCCGCAGCCCGGACGATGGCGAAGTTGTGCCCCCCCCTGATGAGGGAGGGGTAGTCGAGGTACTGGTAGAGGCAGTATCCGAGCTGGTTGTAGAGGCGGGCGATGACCATCCCCGCCTCAGCTATCCCGTCGCCCGCCCTCCCCCCCACCAGAACGGAGATTTCGTCCCTCATTGAAATTTCTCCTTATTCAGCGGTTCATCTTCTGATGCTATCGATGCCCGAGTGGCCTTTTGGCCGATTCATACCTTCAAAAGCTTGTTATAGTTTAATCCCGAGGGTATATAACAACTTCGAGCAGCGGCTGTTGAATCGGAGAAGGCTTATATTCTTCCAATTGTCAGAACTCCGATGAAAGGGAGGAGTCTCAATGGACCTGAGAAACGATGAAGGCTGCATATTCTGCGATATCGTAGCCGGGAGGGCGAAGGCCCGCCGGATATTCGAGGACGACCTGTCCCTCGCGATACTGGACATAAACCCCTTCTCCAGGGGCCACTCTCTTGTTATCCCCAAGAGGCACGTCCCCTGGTGGCACGACCTGACGGAGGAGGAGGTGGAGAGCCTCTTTCGGGTGGCTAGGACCGTATCCCAGAAGATCATGCGGGCCTACGACCCCGACTTCGTGGCAATATACGCCCGGGGTCGGAGGATACCCCACACCCACATCTTCCTCGTTCCGACCTATGGAGGCGACGTCCTCGACAGGTTCTTCAACGCCCTGGAGGGGTTCCAAGAGGGGGCGGCTCCTATGGCGAGGCTGAAGGAGGACGAAGAGCTCGAGGAGGCGGCCGAGCTCCTCAGGAGGGCCTGAGGGGATCGGCCCCTCAAACTACTCCTTGGGAGGGATCGGCCCTCCCACCGACCTGGATACCCAGTCCAGGTAGCCATCGTCCCCACCCCTTATCGGGAGGGCGATGATCTCGGGGAGGTCGTAGGGGTGGACCTCCCGGATCCTGGAGGCGAGGGGCTCCAACTTCTCCTTCATCGTCTTGATGATGAGGAGGTCCTCCGCCTCCTCCTTCACCTCGCCCTCCCAGAGGTAGGTGGACCGGACCTGGGAGATGTTGACGCAGGCGGCGAGCCCCTCCCCGACGATCAGCCGGGCGAGCCTCCCGGAGCCGTTGGGGGGGGCGGTGGTCAATACCACGACGAAATCGCCCCTCAATAGCTGCCCTCCCCTGCCGCCGTGTAGAAGGCCATAACCCTCTTGCCCAAATCTTCGGAGACCCTCTCGGAGAGGAGCCTCGCCAGGATCTCGGCGTGCTCGGGCTGGACGCAGCAGAGGCTCTCGGAGCCGTCGAGGATCACCTCCGCCAAGTACCGGAGCTCAAAGAGGTCCAGCCTCTTCAGCCTCTCTTCGAAGTCGTCGTCGTCGAGGGCGTAGTGGTTTGAGACTGGAGGTAGGATCGACTGGTAATGAAATCCCGAACCCGAGCAGGTGGTATCCGCGCACTCCGGGGCTAGCTTCTTGAGGATTGAGAGATCCTTATCTGATAGCGTCCTGGCCATATATCATCAAACTCCCATGGATCAGTCGGACCTATGCAGCCAGAGGTTCCGAGACGAGGACGAGGCCGTCCTCGGTGATGGCCACCTCCAGGTCCCGGACGGTGACCCTCTTCTTCAACGCCTCCGGCGCCTTCTCCCTGACCTGGACGACGATCTCGACGGAGCCTATATCGAGCTTTATCCCCGCCCTGTCCGCCTCCCGGAAGACCAGCCCCGGAAGGTCGAAGAGATCCGTCCCGGCGGGGACGGTGAGGGAGACGGGGGCCTGGATCATCCTCCAGTCCCTCAGGGTGGCCCGGGCCCGGGAGACGTTCTGGTGGGCCCGCTTCTCGAGGATGCTGACGTTGGACCTGGTCGTCCCCAGGATCTCCGCCACCTCCTGCTGAGAGAGGCCCTGCCGCCTCAGCTTCAGGACAGCCACCTGCCTTCTGGTTAGAAGGCCTTCCATCGCCTCCGACCCCTCCTCAATCCCAGCGCCCTCTTCAGCCCTTTCGGTCATCTATAGCCCCCGGTCCAAGATCTTATTCCGCTCCGAAAGGCTTTAAAGGTGCCGAAGTGGCGACCCCGGAATCCGGGGTATTGCGGCCCAGCCGGTACAGACATGTTCGTCATAATTTGAAGGTACCCCACCGACGGGGTTCAGGGCTTCCCCCTGGAGAGGAAGCCCCTCGCCCTCCGGCCGAGGCGGCGGAGCCCCTCGACGGCCCCTCCTGACGGGGGCTTGGGACGTCGCGGAGTCGGCACCAATCCCGCCTCCTCCTCCATGATCGAGAGGCGTGTCCGGTAGGCGGCGAGGACGAAGCCGTATAGGGCCGGCCCCACGATCACCCCCATAACACCGATGGCGAATATCGGCGCCGCGAAGGCGAGGAGGGTAATTGCCGGATGGATCGCGGCCCCGGCCTTGGCGAGGGCAGGCCGCATGATGTTCTCGGGAAATACGTTCAGAAATACCGTCCCCAGGATAAGAAGAGCCGCCACCCTGAGGTAATCCTGGAAGATCAGGTAGTAGAGGGCCATGGGGACGTAGACGGCGCTCGTCCCGATGAGGGGCATCAGGGCGAAGACCGCCGTGACCATCCCCCAGAGGAAGGGGTAGGGGACGCCGATGAAGAGGTAGACGAAGGCGGCGATCAGACCCGTGAGGAAGCTGTTTATCAGGTAGACGTTGAAGAGGCTGTTGTAGATGGCGTTCAGCTCCGTGAGGAAACGGCGTACTATCGCCCTCTCGGGCAATAGACCCAGAAACTTCTCTATCGAGCCCGCGCCGTCGACGAGGAGGTAGTAGGTGAGGAGGATGGCGACGCCGAACTGGGCCATCAGGATCGGCAGGTTCTTGGCTATCCAGTCGGCGAGGCCCGTCAAGATACTCCTGGCCCTCGGAAGCACCTCCGGTACGAGCCAGGTCCCGGGAGCGGCTAAGACCGCCCCAATCTGCTCCTCCGCCTGGTCGAGGGCGTGGCCCAGATACGGGGCGACGGCCTGGGGAGATCGCTCCACCGCAAGGCCCCTCGTCCAGTCGAAGAAGTCCCCTGCGGTCTGGTCTGCGAACTTGCTCGCCGCCTCGTCGAAGTAATCCTGGTTCTTGGAGAGCTCGAGCACCTCCGTCGTCAGGGCGTTGATGACGCTCAGGACGAAGACGAGGAAGATCAGGAAGACTATGGATATCGATAAAAGGGCAGAGACCCTCCTTCTTCTGGTGAGGGCGTAGAGGCGGAGGTGGAAGGGATGGAGGACGTAGGCGAAGAAGAAGCTCAGGAGGATGGTGGTGATGAAGTTCTGGGTGACGTAAAAGACCCCCGCCACCGCGGCGATCAGGATCGCCCCTGCCATCCAGTAGAACCGGTTCATCGTGGTCATGCTCTGAGCTTTTTATTGGACTGTGAAATTTATATGTCTTTCCTTCTCTTCCGATGCCCGGGCCGAGAGGGGAGAGAGAGGCCGTCGTCGCCCGGCAAGACGATGATCTCCGCCGACTTGGCCCTTAGCTGAGGCGGCGTTGGCCGAATTATGCTATATCCCCATATCCATTCCCCGGACCCCTTCCAGGATCGCCCCCTCCAGCTTCGCGGACCTGAAGTCGGCTCGAGATAGGTCGGCGCCGGATAGGTCCGCTCCGCAGAGGTCGGCCCCTACGAGGGATGAGCCCCTGAGAACTGCACCGGAGAGCTTCGAGCGGACGAGCTTTGCCCCGGCGAGGTCTGCCCCCGCGAGGTCCGCCCCCCGGAGCTTCGCCCCCCGGAGGTCGGCCTCTATGAGCTTTGCACCCCGGAGGTCGGCGCCGGATAGATCGGCCCTGGTCAGGGTGGCGCCCCGGAGGTCGGCCCCGGCCATGGCCAGGGATCTGAGGTCGGCGCCGGAGAGCTCCGCCCCGACGAGCCTCGCCTCCCGAAGGTCCGCCCCCGCGAGGTCCGCCCCCGAGAACTTGGCCCCGGAGAGGTCGGCTCCTGACAAATTTGCGGATCGGAGGTCGGCGGATACGAGCTTTGACCTTCCGAGGTCGACCCCCGAGAGGTCCGCCCCCCTGAGGGAGGCGCCCATGAGGTTTGAGCCCTGGAGGTCGGCGCCCGATAGGTTCATACCGCTGAAGTCGGCGCCCCGAAAGTCAGCCCTCATCTGAGGGTTTGCGGCCCGCCACCGGTTCCAGGCCTCGGGCCCCTGCAGGAGGGCCGAGAGCTGTTCTGGATTCGCCAAGAGATCCTCATCCTCCCGTCTTTAGTATTCGGCTTATAAGGGCTTGAGGTTAAAAAGGAGATACCTCGGATGAGGGAGAGCCGTCACCATCCAGACCTCCTCCGGACGAAGCGGGCCACCTCCTCCGACCCCGGGGCCTCGAAGATCTCCTGGGGGGAGCCGAGGGCGACGAGGCTTCCGCCCATCAGGACGGCGACCCTGTCGGCGAGCCGCCTCGCCTGGTCGAGGTCGTGGGTCGCCATAACCACCGCTATCTTCCGGAGGACCGCCCCTTCGATCAGCTCCTCGATCTTCTCCGCCGTCCGGGGGTCGAGGTTCGCCGTCGCCTCGTCCAGGAGGAGGAGCTCCGGCTCTGTGACCAGCGCCCTCGCCAGGGCGACCCGCTGGCCCTCCCCCCCCGAGAGGCTGGAGGGCCTCCGGTCCTCGTAACCGGCGAGCCCCACGTCCCGGAGGGCTCCCCTCACCCTATCCCGGGCAGCGGCTCCGGTGATGCCCCTCATCGAAAGGCCGTATGCGACGTTCTTCTCGACAGATAGATTGAAGATCGTCGGCTTCTGGAAGACCATCGCCATCCGCCTCCTGGCAGCAGACCTCGCCCCCTCGTCCTCGGTCACGTCGACGCCATCGAATAGGACCCTCCCCCCGTCGGGGGGGTCGAGGAGGTCCAGGATCCGCAGGAGGGTAGTCTTCCCCGCTCCGGTGGGCCCGATGACGGCGAGGACCTCCCCCCGGTCGGCCCTCAGAGATACGCCCCTCAGGATCTCCGCCCCTCCCCGCATAGCCGTGACCCCCACCGCCTCGATCATGCCCACCAGTTCCCCTGGGCCCTGTTGACGAGGAGGTTCACCAGGAGGGATATGGAGACGAGGATGATCCCCAGGGCCATGGAGAGCTCGATCTCCCCCCGGGATGTCTCCAGGGCGATGGCCGTGGTCAGAACCCTGGTGTGACCCCGGATGTTGCCGCCGATCATCATCGCCACCCCCACCTCCGAGAGGGCCCGGCCGAATCCGAGGAGGACCGCCGCCATCATGGCGGCCTTCGCCTCTCCCATGATGGTGAGGATCGCCTGATACCTCGAGGCCCCCAGGGATAAGGCCGTATCCCGGACGGCGGGGCCTACGCCGCTGAGGGCGGCGATGGTCAGACCTATCATGATCGGCGTTATGAGGACCGTCTGGCCTACTACCATCCCTGCGGGGGTGAAGAGGAGGCCGAGGCTGCCGAAGGGGCCGGACCGCGAGAGGAGGAGGAAGACGACGAGGCCGACGGTCACCGTCGGGAGGCTGTAGAGGGTCTGGATGAGGTTGATGACGGCCCTCTTACCGAAAAAATTATGAAAATGGATGAGGCCGCCGATGGGGACGGCGATGGCGGCGGCGATGGCGGTCGAGGTTATGGCTATGGCCAGGGACCTGGCCGTTATCTCCACCACAACCGGATCGAGGGCGAGGATCAGCTCCACCGCCTTCGCCAGACCCGCCGCAATCTCATCCAAAGGGCTCACCTGTACTCTTATTTAGTCCAGGGACTCCTTCCGCGAATAAGGCGGTTACGCCGAGGCCCTGCTGCAGACGTCCTCGGCTAGGGGAACCAGGCACTCGTCGCCGGAGCATCCTATGAGATCGCAGTTGCCTCTGGCGGGGTTGAAGAGAGGCTTTCCGATCGTCTCCTTACCGTACTCGGCGATCAGGTCCTGCCCCTCGGCGGAGACGAGGAAGTTGATGAAGTTCCTTGCCATCTCGCAGTTTGTATCGGGGTAGACGGCGGGGCTGACGGGTACGGCGGCGTAGACGTTGATCAGGAACTCATCGCTCTCGATCAGGGGTACGAGGTCGAGGTCTCTCCTGAAGGCGGCGAAGGTGGAGGTGTCGCAGAGGGTGTAGCCCTCCATCTCGTCGGCCATCATCAGGGTCGGGCCCATCCCCTGCCCTGCCTCGACGTACCAGTTGCCAGAAGTTGCGATCTCTGCGTAGTCGAGGCCAGCTCTATCCCAGAGGAGCTTCTCCCGGGCGTGGGTCCCGGAGTCGTCGCCTCGAGATACGAACTTGACCTCGCCGGGGTTCTCCACGCCGTGGAGCATGATCGCCCTCATCGCATCGGAGGCGTTCAGTCCGGTGATCCCGGCGGGGTCATCCTCGGGGCCTACGATGATGAAGTAGTTGTAGGCGAAGCAGGTCCGGGAGAGACCGTAACCATCCTCGATGAACTTTCTCTCCCTCTCCACGTCGTGGACGAGGATCAGGTCGGCGTCGCCCTTGACGGCCCGCTCGATGGCTATCCCCGTCCCTCCGGAGACGGTCCGGACGTCGACGTTGTACATCTCCTCGAAGATGTCCTCCATCTCGTCCAGGAGGAGGGTGTCGTAGAGGCTGGTGGTGGTCGAGATCCTCAAAAGCTCCTTTCCGCCCTCTACCGCCCCTTCCTCGGCAGCCGCTGCGGTGCAGAGGAGGGCGACGATCAGGGCGAAGGCCGATATTCGATGAGATATTACCTTCATGACTATCAGATGTTAAATAGATGAGATAACTATAAAAAATCTCCGTCAGCCCTTATGGACCGGCGGTTCGGATACTGCTTGCCAGGAGTGCCCTTCGCCGCAGCCCTGGGCCGAGGGGGATGAAGACGGCCGGAGGATAAGCTTTAGGGAGATCCCCGACCATATCATAATGAGAAAAGCTATGGTGGTGCTGGATCGTGAAGGAGTACACAAACGGCGAGATCACCGTCTTCTGGGACCCGGAGAGGTGCATCCATGCGGCGGAGTGCCTCAGAGGCCTGCCGGGGGTCTTCAACCCCCAGAAGAGCCCCTGGGTGGATATGGAGGGGGCCACCTCCGACGAGATCATGGCCGCCATCGACCGATGCCCCTCGGGGGCCCTATCCTACAGGAGAAACGACGACATCGGAAGGGCTAAAGGCCCGGGAGGGGCCCCGGCCGCGGAGATCAGGGTGGTGAAGGACGGCCCCCTCCTGGTTAAGGGGAGGTGCTCCCTCTTCGGAGAAGACGGCCGACTGATCGCCGAGGAGGGGCAGTTCGCCCTCTGCAGGTGCGGCCGATCGGCGAAGAAGCCGCTATGCGACGGCAGCCACCGGGTCTGACGGGTCGGAGGCATTGGAGATCAATTCGGCTGATACCTCGTTTTTGCGATTTAAGACAATAAAGTTTAACTAAGATAAACTATTCTTGCTCAAATTAAGTTGAATTTAATCAATTTAATTTGGGTGAAGGAGTTGAAGCATCAGGGATACAGATCTATCCTCCCCGGGAGGCTGGAATTGAGAATTTTCGGGCTCGGCCTCATCCTCATCCTCTTCTTGGCCGGGGCGGGAGCTTCCCAGGACTTCCCCCTGGGAGGGGAGGATCCAGCCATCAGAAAAGCCGTCAGCTACCTATTATCCTGTCAGAACGAGGACGGTGGATTCGGAAACGAGCCGGACGCCGCGAGGAGCAGCTTAATGCCTACAGCCAATGCTGCCATGGCCCTCGCCCTCACTGGCGACCTGGGCCGCGCCAAGGAGGGCGGCAAGACACCCCTCGACTACCTCGTCGCAAACCTGCCCGAGGCGAACGCATCCGGCGGGAGCATCGGCAGGTACGTCATGGGGGTCGAAGCCTGCGGAGGCGACCCCCGGAACGTAGCGGGAATAGACTACGTCGAGAGGCTTAAAGATAAGGCGAAGCCGCCTTACGGCCGGGAGAACCTCTTCTCCGAGTCTTACATCCTCCTCGGGCTGGCCGCGGCGGGCGAGGCCGGGTCAGCGGAGGCCCAGGCCTTCGCCTCCTACATCAAGAGCAAACAGCACTCCTCAGGAGGCTGGGGGTGGGGCGGCGGGGCTCCCGACCTCGACACCACCGGGATCGGAGCTTCCGCCCTCCTGGCGGCGGGCGAGGACCCCGCAGGTCAGAGGATCCAGGACGCCCTCGGGTACATCAGACGCGAGCAGAACGATGACGGCGGCTTTCCCTCTTCGGGGATGAGCCCCGACTCCAACGCCATCAGCGACTATTGGGCGATGATGGCCTCGAACGCTGCCGGAGTCAACCCCGCCGAATGGGGGAAGGAAAGAGAGACTCCCGTCTCCCACCTCCTGAGCTGCCAGCAGAAGAGCGGGGTCTTCTGGTGGAAGCCCGATTCCCAGGGTGGGGCCGGGTTCCTCGCCGAGGCGACCTCCTACTCCATCATCGCCCTGATGGGCGAAAGCCTCCCCATAGCCGCCGCGGCCGGCGAGGTGGGGGAGGGCGCCACCGCCACCGTCACCGTCCTCGGGGACGGCTATCCCCTCTTCAGCCGGGACCTCGCCATCGGGGGCGAGGGCTTCACCAAGGACGGCTTTGAGGTCTCTAACCCCACCGTCCTGGGGGCGCTCGAGGCGACGGGGCTGATCTATTCCCTCGCCGACCTCGACGGATCGGGAAGGCCGGCCGTCTCGGACCTGGAGGGTTATGGGGCCCCGATCTACTTCGTCGACGGGGCGAGGGAAGACGACCCCATCGGCGAGCATGACGTGACCGGGGACGAGTGCGTCGTCATAAGCGCTCCGATCACCGTTCTTCCCCTCCGAATCACCGCGCCGGAAGATGTCTTGGAAGGGACGGCGTTCACCATAGAGGTCGCCTCTGAGGATCTGGATGATAGAGGACTCATCGTATCAGCTCCGGTGGAAGGAGCGACTGTCACAGTAAAGTCCGACACCTCCTCCGCCGATTACACCACCGATAAGGATGGGAAGACCCCGGAGATCACCTTCAAAGAGCCCGGAGAGTACAGGGTCGAGGCCAAGAAGGACGGATACATCGATACCATCTACCTCAACTGCGGGTACCAGATCATAAACTGCCGAAGCAGCGAGCCTGTGACCGTCACCATCCACGTCCTCGGAAATGGCGCTCCCCTCTTCAGCGGCGAGGTGGAAGTCACCGCCGTCGGGTTTGAGAAGGACGGATACGAGATCGAGAACCCGACGGCGATGGGCGCCCTGGATCTGACGAGCGTACCTTATTCCTTATCAGAATGGGCCTGGGGGCTCTTCGTCTCCGACGTCGCTGGGTTTGGGGCCCCCTCCTTTTACGTGAATGGAGGGCAGGCCCCCGTCGGGCTCGACCAGTATCTCCTCAGCGATGGGGACTGGATCACCATCGCAGCTCCCTACGACGTATATCCCCTTGAGATGGCGGCTCCCACCGAAGTCGTCGTCGGAGAACGCTTCAAGATTAAGGTGGAGACCGAAGAGTACGATGCCTCTTGGAACCTGGTCACAGTCCACCAGCAAGGCGCCACCGTCACCATCGGGTCCGAGACCTACACCACCGGTGCCGACGGATACACGCCAGAGATAATGTTCACCACGGCCGGCGAGTACAGGGTCCGGGCCGATAAGCCTGGATACGTTGGAACTTACTACCTGACCCCCGGCGGCTATCAGATCATAACCTGCCTGGAGGCCGAAGGAGAGACGGTAACGATCCACGTCCTGGGGAACGGAAATCCCATCTTCAGCGGAGAGGTATTCGCGAGCTCCGTCGGCTTTGAGAAGAATGGGTACGATATAGATAACCCGACGGCTCTGGGGGCTCTCGAGGTGACCGGCGTCCCTTACACTATCGGCGATCCCTGGGGGATGGGAAGCCCCGCGGTCACCGATCTTGACGGTAGGGGGATGCCCGTCTATTACGTCGACGGAGTTTCCCCAAGCGTCGGCCTCGACCAGTATTTCCTGACCGATGGGGACTGGATCTGCGTCAGCGCCCCATACACGGTAAACTCGCTCAGGATGACAAATTCGATGGACGTCAGTCTTCATCCTCCTGATGAGGTAGTAGTCGGCGATCCATTCAAGATCAAGGTCGTATCTGAAGAGTACGACGCCTCTTGGAACCTGGTGACGGTACCCCAGAAAGGGGCCACCGTCACCGTCGGATCTAAGACATACACCACCGGGGCCGACGGAAATACTTCGAACATCACGCTAACATGGAAGGGCGAGTACAAAGTCAAGGCGAGTAAGCCGGATTACATCGGAACGTACTACCTGACACCGGGCGGCTATCACATCATCACCGCCACCGGCGAGATCGAGAGCGACCTGATTGTGACAAAGAAGGCCGAAAACAACTCGGCGAACCCTGGCGAGATCCTCAACTACACCATAACGATCTGCAACGACTGTCCCTATGCGTTGACGGACGTTCAAATCGCCGACGACCTTCCGGAGGAGTCTTCCTTCGAGTATGCAGATCCCTGGCCCAATTCGGCGGACGGAGATCATCTGGAATGGAACCTGCCAGATGAAATACCACCGGGCGGATGCGAGGTGATAAATCTAAGGGTGAAGGTCAATGATAAGCCCCCTTCGGCCATTCTTGAAAACTGCGTTGAAGTCGCGGCCCTCGACGAAAACGATGACCAGATTGGTGCTTTCGGCTGCAGCAGGGTCTTTGTGGGCATAGCCGATCCCCTCATAGTGACCAAAACCGCCGACAAAGAATCTGTGGAGCGGGGAAAGAAGGTCAAGTACAAGATAGAGGTCTACAACATTTACGCCGTTGAAAGCCTGAAGGAAGTGACGGTCAAAGACGCCTTCAGCCGGGATGTGGAGTTCATCACCGCAGATCCCGCGCCCATCGATGGATACGAGGAGGGGGATCGTTTCAGTGATATCGTCTGGACCTTCGATGAGATCAAACCAGGTGACTTTGAAGATATCACCCTGGAGGTGCTCGTCCCCGAGATCCAGGATTTCAAGTTCGAGATGGAGCAGAGCGTGAGGGGCGAGGGGTTCGTCAACGCCGCCAACGATTACTCGACGACCTCTCCGAACCACAACCTCAATAACGTCGCCGTCGTCACCGCGATCAACACCACGGACGTCGCCCTCCAGGCTTCCGCCAGCGCGAATGTCGAGGTTACCGACCCGGGAACCGAGCTCTCGACCCGGGAGCACGGGAGCGGGAGCTACGAGAGCGAGGATCTGGTGGTGGTGAAGACCGAGGATAAGTCCATCGAGATGGAGAAGGCCGTCTCGGCGACTTATGCCCCGACCGGCATCGGCCTCTACAACAACCGCTCCCTCACCTACTCCTCGAGATGGACCGAGACGGCTTGCGGAAATAACCGGATCACTGGCACTACCATGGGCGAGACCTATCGGTACGCCACGGCCATCGACCGGGACTCCCGCTTCAAGCTCGACGAGACGGGCACATCGATGAAGTCCGAGTCGGAGTTCGAAGGGATGGGAAGCTTCAGGATATTCCAGAAGCCGACCGCCGAGGGCGGCCCCGCCGACTTCGAGTCCGAGGAGACCTACTCGGGGAGCTTCAAGGTATACCAGGTGGTCAACGGCTCCAGCATCAAGTACGAGAAGTCGGCCTCAGGAACGGGGTCGGTCTCGGCGGATAAAAGGATCGGTGACCAGCAGAGGTCCTACGAGTCCGGCTCCGGCGCCTACGACTCCGACGAGATCCTCGAGGCGGCGACCGACTACATGGCAAAGGATATCAACCTCGCCCATCAGCCGACGAGCCTGGACCTCGGAGGGAGTCTATTCTTCAACAGCTCTGCCAAATGGAAGGAGGGAATCTGGTCGAAGAACGAGAGCGAGAACAGAACCACCTTCATCGGAGAGGAGTTCTCAAGCCTCGACCGCCTCGATAAGGAGACGGTGGCGAGGGGGCTGGGGGACGTGGCCACGGAGGCTGAGTTCTCCGGGATGGGCCGGTTCAGGGCCATCTCCATCGACACCAGGGTCAACGAGTTGGAGAAGGACTCAGAGAACGAGACGGGCAACGGCACTGCGTTGGGGAGGCGAAAGGTCGAGATGGATATCGACGACCTCTACTCCGGCGACTACTCCATCGCGAGGAGGGTGGTCTTCGCCGGGGACTTCGAGTATGATGAACCCCACCTCTCGGCCGAGAAGTCTGGGGAGATCTTCTATTCGGATGACGCCATCTTTGCCCGGTACAACATAACCCTCAAAAACGACGGCAATCGGGCCCTCGGACCCCTGGCGATTAGAGACCTCTTCCCGCCGGGGGCCAGGTTCGTCAACGCCTCGGAGCGGACGACTGGCCTCTCCAACGAGAGCGCCGAGTGGACCTTCCTGAACTTGGGGCTCGGCGGCGTCCTCCGCATCACCCTCTGGCTTGATGTCTCCAACTGCCGGGGCGATGAGATCGTCAATAGGCTCGAGGCCTCGGCGGGGTACAACGGCAACGTCCTCACGGCCGCCGCCTTCGACGCCATCGAGACCGACTGGCTGAGCTGGGACGGCGATGCATCGGTGACAGCGACGAAGCTTGGCGAGGTGGACGAGAACGATCCGAGGGTCGTCACCTACACCGTCACCATCCAGAACCTCGGCGAGGATTCCAAGGTGGCCGCGGTCACCGACATCCTCCCGGATTCGATGAGGTTCCTCGACTCATCGCCAAAGCCCTCCTCCGTCGACGGCAACGCCGTCACCTGGACCCTGATAGACCTCGGCCCGTATGAGGCAGAGACGATCGTCTACGGCGCCGAGGCCCTCCGGGGCGGGAGGTTCTTCAACCAGGCCCTGGTGGAGGCGCGGTCCGTCGACGGCTCCAGGACGCCGCGGGTATACGCCAGCTCCGTCATAGAGATCGCCGAGTTTGAGGGCGAGCTTCCCCAACCAATCTGGACTCCGCCCGACTGGGGCTTCCAGTATATGGACTACTCAAACAACCTCACCTGCGAGGAGATATGCCAGCTGAATTTGGCCGCGGGAGGGGGAGAGATCTAGGCCAAAGCCGGGGCGGAGGAGATAGAGGCTGGCCTATCATCAAAGGCCGAGCCGGTTCTGACAGGTTCGAGAAGCTTCCAGGAAAGGGTATGCTGGAGTTTGGACCACCGTGCCGCCGACCTCGGGGTGAGGGATCTCGCCAAAATTTGGGTGCCCGCTGATCGGCCACAGCACCTCCGACCTGGGGCCGGCAGCCCGGTCCTCCGGCCCTCCATCTCTCAGATCTCTCCCCAGATCCTTTCCTACCGATCGAAAGGCTTAAAATCAAGTTTACTTACCTAAAGTGAGAATAAATTGATTTGAGGATCAGCCTTTGAACTTTCGTGGTGGTCGAGTCGAGATGAAAAAAGTCGTTACAGCAGCCCTCTATCTATCAGTTCTGATATCATCCCTCCTCCTCTCGGAGGCTGTAGATTGGCCCCAGTTCCAGGGGGATGCGATAAACTCCGGGCTCGCTGAAAGCGCCGTCCCGGAGGATCCGCGGATCCTCTGGTCTTGCGACCTCATCCGGGTTGACATCCCTCCCATCGTAGCAGACGGCTCTGTATACGTCCTCGCCGGAGACGGAACCCTCTCGTCCCTCGACGGTGAGACCGGCGACCTCCGGTGGGAGGCTCAGACGGAAGGCTGGGTATTTCAGACCTCCACCCCTGCCCTCGCCGGAGGCAGGATCCTCGCGGCGACGGACTCCGGCGACCTCGCCTCCTTCGACGCTCAGACAGGCGAAGAGGTCTGGACCCGTCACCTCACCGACAGGAGGTTTGAGGTCCCCATAACTTGCTTCGATGGGCTGATCTACCTCGGCGAGGGGAGCGGCCGCGGCCGGGGCGAGAAGCGCTACTTCTGCCTCGACGAGGACGGAGAAGAGGTCTGGAACCTCTCGCGAGATACCACCGGCTACATGGGGTGCGGCGCCGCCGTCGCCGGGGATTATCTCGTATATGGCTCAAATGACGGCCTCCTTCTCTGCGTCGATAGGAAGACCGGCGACCTTTCTGACATCCTGAACCTCTCCGACGGATCGAGGATCGGGTTTGCGGCGTCAGATCCCGGCCGCATCCGGGCTTCGGTCTCTTACAAAGACGGCTCTGTCTATACGACATCTGAGTTCTCGGCCAAGAGGGGCTACGCCTGGAAGGTCGGCTTCGACGAGGAGGATGGGACCTTCGAGAACCTCGGCTGGAGCTCCTCCGTCGGTTTCAGCACCTCAACTCCGGCCGTCTACGACGGCAGGGTTTACCTCGGCGTCGGCGAGCACGGGTATCCCGGGGCTCTGACCTGCCTCGACGACTCCACCGGCGATCTGATCTGGTCTTACCCCGTCGAGGCGGGGGTGAAGTCCTCGCCGGTGATCTCTGCGGCCGGAGAATCTCCCCGGATCGTCTTCACCGCCGCCAGGGTCAACGGCTCAATCTACTGCATCGAGGACGGCGGCTCCGAGCCTCGGCTCCTCTGGAGGTTCGACCCGCAGGATGACGGATACATCCTCGCCGGAGCCGCGGTCTCGGAGGGGCGGGTCTACTTCGGGACCGAGAAGGGAATCCTCTACTGCCTCTCCGATCCCCAGGCCGACCCTTCGGAAAATTCGACCATAAAGATAGAACCCACAGGAGGATCTACCTCATGAAATTTAATCTCGTCTTGGAATCCGTCGTAATAATCCTGATCTTTTCGGCCTTGACCGGGCCCGCCCTCAGCGATGAATCGATCGATCTCGATCCGGAGGGAAGCGATGGTGCCGCTTGGCACCAGTTCCACCTCGACCCCCAGCATCGAGGTGCATCTTCATCTTCTGCGCCGAGGACAAACCACACCCTCTGGACGAGGGAGATCGGCGCCCAGGCCGGATCTTCCGTCAGCGTCGCCGAGGGCCTGGTCTTCGTCAACTGCGTAGACGAGATCGTCGCCCTGGACCAGGGAACGGGGGAGACCATCTGGGCCGCGCCCTTCGAGAGGAACGGGGACGTCTGTTGCTCCTGGTTCACCCCCGTCTACTCCGACGGCAGGCTCTACTTCTCGGGGATGGAGACCAAGTGTCTAAACGCCACCACCGGCGAGGAGATCTGGAGCTTCGCCCCGCCTTCAGGAAGGGGCGCTGTGGACGGAAGCCCGGCCGTGGAAGACGGGAAGGTCATCGCCAGCGACTGGGACGGCCACCACTATCGCTGCCTCGAGGAGGCCTCCGAAAGAGAGATCTGGAACTTCACCGTGGAGGGAGCTGCCCAGTCCACCCCTGCCATAGCCGACGGCAGAGTCGTCTTCGGGGCCTGGGAGTGGGGGCTTGGAGGCAAGATCTACTGCGCCGACCTTGAAGAAGGCTCCGAGATCTGGTCTATCCAGACGGAGAACTCTCCCTGCGGATCTGCGGCTGTCCACGACGGCACCGTCTACATGACCACCTACAACTTCAACGGGAACGGCGACCTCCTCGCCCTCTCCTTATCGGATGGTTCGCTCCTCTGGAGGAGGGAGATCTCGCCGACGGACTCGACCCCCACTCTGGCCGAAGGGAAGGTCTACGTCTGCGGAGGGGTGGAGGGATTCAGCAGCTCCAAGACCTACGCCTTCGAAGCTGCCACCGGCGAGCTGGTCTGGGAGACGGACGAGGCGGAGAAGATCGGTGACTGGAGGTGCTCCATGGCCTATGCCGACGGCCTCGTCTTCGTCGGACGGCCCGACTTCGACGACTTCGGCGGAACCGTCGCCCTCGACGCCGCCACCGGCAAAGTGGTCTGGAGCCATCCCGGCGGCGGGTCCTCGCCGGCCGTCGCCGACAGGATGGTCTTCACCGTAGGGAAGGGAAGGGTCTACGCCTTCGGCGGGGCGGGAGAAGAGGAGGATCTCCAGTGATCCGACGGCTCGCCCTGGCCCTGATGATGGGCCTCATCCTCGCCTCAGCGATCTCGCCGGCCTTCGGGGACCATCTGACCTTCCGCGGCGACGCCCAGAGGACCGGGAACGTCAGCGGGGACGGCCCCGCCGCCCCCGTGCTCCTCTGGAGGGAGAAGGTGACGGCCAAGGGCTACGTTGGAGGGAGCGCTTCAATATCTGGGGAGAGGGTCTACGTCTCGTCCTGGCCTGACATGTCCTACCAGGGAGAGCAGGCCCTCGGCTGCCTCGACGCCAGGGACGGGTCGGTCCTCTGGCGGAATCCCCTGGGTGGGAAGGGGGGAGCTTCGACCCCCGCCGTCTCCCGCGGCCTCGTCTTCGCCGGCTCCTGGTACGGAGATCTATACTGTCTGGACGCTGAAACCGGCGAGACCGTCTGGAATCGGACGGTCGAGAGGGACCCTCAGTGGTGGGGGGTAGCTTCGTCGCCCCTGGTGATCGGGGAGTTGGTATTTGTCTCCACCTTCTCCGATGGGACCCTCCACGTCCTGGACCTCGAAGGTGATGAGCTCTGGAACATTTCAACCGGCAAGATCGATCCCTATACGTCCCCTGCCGCCGAGGAGGGGAGGGTCTACTTTGCGGGAGGGGACCCCGCCCTATATTGTATCGACACCTCCTCTTTTGAGATCCTCTGGAGGGCTCCGACGAACGGACCCATAACCACGACGCCAGGGATCGGAGGGGGCAGAGCCTACTTCGCCACGAGGGAGGATCTCCGCGCTTTGGACGCCTCCACCGGCGAAGAGGTCTGGGTCGCGCCCCTCAAGGGAACCACGTCGTCTCCGGCCATCTCCTCCGGCCGGGTCTACATAGGGACCGACGATGGCCGTCTCGCGTGCCTCAACGCCTCGGACGGGTCCCTCGTCTGGAGCGCCGAGGTCGATAGCTCCGTCAGGTCCTCGCCCCTCGTCGCGGGAGACCGGGTCTATCTCGGATCTCACCGAGGCGTCGTCTACGCCCTCAATCGATCGGACGGCTCGGAGGTCTGGAGGTACGAGACCGGAGCCTATCTGATGTCATCGCCGTCCTTCTCCGACGGCGTCCTCTACATCGGCTCGGACGACGGCTGCCTCTACGCCTTCGGGGAGGAGGGCTCAAAGGTCATCTTCGAGGGGGAGGTCCTCCTCGGCGACGGGAGATTCAACGCTGCGGCGGAGGATGGGAGCGTCCGCGCGGTCGATGAGAGGACGGCCCTGGGGGCGCTGATGAAGGCCTCCGAGGTGGGAGGGTTTGAGATCACCTTCGACGGCTCTTACGTCGACGACTACGGCCTTCTGGTGAGATCAATCGACGGCATCGAGGCGAGGGCGGGAGAGTTCTGGATCTACTGGGTGAACTATCCCGAGGAGCCGATGCCCTCCGAAGGGCCGGACCGCTTTCCCCTGGAGGAGGGGGACAGGGTACTCTTCTACCTCGGAGATAGGAGCAGAAGCCCCCAGGATTTCTTCAGGGTGGAGATGACGACGGGATGGGAGGGATGAAAGCTTGTCCGCTCACCGACGCGGCAGAAGGTCGGAGGGGTGGGGGGGGTCCTGGATGAGGATCTCCCCCCTTATTTTGCTCATCCTCATGACGATCGTCCCCGCCCTGGGAGACCTCAGCCAGGGCCCCTCCGAGGGAGAGGCGAAAGATGAGCCCTCCGATCTGATCTGGGAGGGCGAGCTCCTCCTAGCCGGCGGGGAGATCCCCATATCAGGCGGAAGCGGCAATGCCTCGATCGCGGAAAGGTCGGCCCTTGGAGCCCTCATCAGAGCCTCCGAAGCTGGCGGGTTTGAGCTTCTGGTGGACTTGTCCCTCTGGGCGATCCGCGGCCCCGTAGTGGTGTCGATGGGAGGCGCAGATGCGACGGCGAACAGAACCTGGAGGTACGTGGTCAACTATCCCCAGGACCCCGTCCCGGTCGTCGGCCCAGATCAATTCCTCCTCAAAGAGGGGGATGAAATCACCTTCTTCCTTGGCGATCGGCACGCTCTGCCCGGCGAATCCCCAAGGGTGAACATAACAGCGAGGATCCTCACGGAGAGGCCGGAGGCCCTCTTCATCGCCGCAGAGAACCACGCGGGGATCGAGGAATCGGCGAAGGACGCCGTCCTGAACGTCACCCTCGCCTTCGTGGAGACCGCCCCCTCGAACCTATCGGGCTACGACCTGATATTCCTGGAGATGGTGGGAAGCGACGGCGCAAGAAAGCTATTGCCCCTGCTGGAGGCGCCGAAGGAGGCGGGAGTTCCCGTCATCTCGATCCACTCGGAGGGGTACGACGGCCTCCTCGGAGATGTCGACCTCCAGGACCATCCCGAGGTCGAAGAGTACTGGAACTATGGCGGAGTCGAGAACATGAAGGGGCTCTATTCGTACCTGGCAAGGGCCTTTTTAGGCCTGGAGGTGCCGGTGAGGGCACCCGTTCCGACCCCCAGGGCCTACATCAGCCATCCGGACTCGCCGGACCTCTTCCTCCAGACCTCCTCCTACCTCCAGTGGTACCGGAGCCATTCCGGCCACCGTTACGACGAGTTGGCTCCGACGATAGGGGTGATGAACCTGGCGAGCGACCCCGTGACCTCGTCGATGAGAACCGCCATCGTCAGGGCTCTGGAGGCGAGGGGGGCCAACGTCATCGACATCGGATTTGAGAACACCACCACCATCCAGGACTTCTTCATCCTGAACGGATCGACGATCGTTGATGCCGTTCTCCTCACCAAGCCCTTCAGGCTGAACTATGGAGACCCCGAGGAGGGGATCGAGGCTCTCAAGGAGCTGAACGTCCCCGTCCTCAATGCCATGAAGCTCTGGTACCAGACCCCGGAGGAGTGGAGGAACGAAACCGGCCTGTTCCCAGCGGAGCTATACTTCAAGATCGCCATGCCCGAGATGGACGCGGTCATCGAGCCGATGATGATAGCGGGAAGGACCGAGAAGGGAACCTTCGATCCCGTCCAGAGCCAGATCGATTGGCTGGCAGATCGGGCCATCGCCTGGGCAGAGCTCGGCCGAAGGCCGAACTCTGAGAAGAAGGCGGCGATCATCTACTACAACCACGGCGGAGGAAAGGACAACCTGGGGGCGACCTACATCAACGTACCCCGGAGCCTCCGGGTGATCCTCCAGGGGCTGAACGGCTCCGGCTACCGGGTGGAGGGGACCGTCCCCGATGAGCAGGACCTCGTCGACCTGATGGCCCACCAGGGAACGAACGTCGGGACCTGGGCGCCGGAAGAGCTGGAGAAGATGGTCAGAGCGGGGAACGCGACCCTCATCCCGGCAGACGATTACCTGGAGTGGTTCTCCGAGATCGACCCCGCAAAGCAGCGGGAGGTGACGGAGATCTGGGGCCCGCCCCCCGGGGAGATCATGGTCTACGAGAACGAGTCCGGGAGCTACTTCGTCATCCCCAAGCTCTCCTTCGGAAACGTCATCCTGGCCCCCCAGCCGACGAGGGGGTGGCTTCAGAACAGCACCATCCTCTACCACAATAAGGACATACCGCCCCACCATCAGTACATCGCCTTCTACCTCTGGCTGAGGAGGGGCTTCGACGCCGACTTCATCGTCCACCTCGGAAAACACGGCACCCAGGAGTGGACCCCCGGCAAAGAGAGCGGGATTTCCCGCGACCAGTGCTGGCCGGGAATCCTGATCCAGGACCTTCCCGTGATCTACCCCTACATCGTCGACAACATCGCCGAGGGGTCCCAGGCGAAGAGGAGGGGGGACGCGGTGATTATAACCCACCTGACGCCGCCGATA
Organism: Methanothrix harundinacea 6Ac; assembly: GCF_000235565.1. NCBI lineage: Archaea > Methanobacteriati > Methanobacteriota > Methanomicrobia > Methanotrichales > Methanotrichaceae > Methanothrix > Methanothrix harundinacea. The sequence continues at coordinate 1,456,389 of NC_017527.1, read as the reverse complement.
GTCGCCTCCGGCCTCTACGGCAACTTCACCCACCTCGCCGAGACCGCCTTCAACTACCACCAGGTCGAGAACGCCTCGGTGAAGGCCCTCTACAAAGAGGAGATCATCGCCCGGTGCGAGGAGCTGCACCTGGACGAGGACCTGGATAAAAACCTGAGCGAGCTCTCCAGAGATCCGGAGGCCTTCGACGGTTTCGTCGAAGAGCTCGAGCACTACCTCTACGACCTGAAGAAGGAGTTCATGCCCTACGGCCTCCATACCTTTGCGACCCCTCCGGAGGGGGGGGCCCGTCTGGAGATGGTCCAATCGATGCTCGGCGACGACTACAAGCGAGAGGTCGCCCTCATGATCTCCTACGACGATTACCCGAACCCCTCGAGGCTCGACAAGGAGCGGGAGCTCGATAACGCCTCTCTGGCCCTCCTGGCGGCGGTCATCGACGATAAAACGAGCCCCGATCTCGCCCAGGGGGAGGTCTTCTCCAACCGCCCGGGCGCTGGAACAGCCAACCGATCGGAGAACCTGACCGCCCTCCTCGCCCTCGCCCTCTCCCGCTCCGAGGGGCTCGACGCCTCCGTCGAGGAGGTTCCGCGATTCATAAACGCCTCGGAGTCGGAGTACACCCCGCCGTCTCCGGCCGACGATCCGATAAGAGATCCCAACGTCCTACCGACGGGGAGGAACTTCCACTCCATAAGCCCGAGGATGGTCCCGACGCCGGCAGCCTGGGAGGTGGGGTCGGAGCTGGCCGAGGATCTGATCGAGGTCTATCGGGCCGAGGAGAACGGGACCTACCCGAGGAAGCTCGCCATCGTCCTCTGGGCCTGGGCGACGACAGACCACGGCGTCGTCGAGGCGGAGATCCTGAGGCTGGTGGGGGCGGAGCCGGTCTGGGACTCCTACGGCGGCGTCTCCGACGTCCGGCTGACCCCCTCGTCCGAGCTCGGAAGGCCCCGGATCGACGTGGTGGTCGTCCCCTCGGGGCTCCACCGGGACCTCTTCCCCGAGAAGCTCCAGCTCATCGATCGGGCGATCCGCCTTGCAGCAAACGACTCGGCGACCGACTATCCCAACTACGTGAGGGAGAACTCCGAGGAGATCAGGTCGGAGCTTCTGGCGACGGGAAACTACTCCGAGGAGGATGCCGAATTCCTCGCCGCCAGCAGGATCTTCCTTGAGGCCGCCGGGACCTACGGCCCGAACCTCGATAGCCCCGTATCCGCAAGCGACACCTGGGAGAACGATTCGAAGCTCGGCGACCTCTTCATCGACAGGATGTCCTACATCTACGGCGATGGGGTCTGGGGGAGCAGAACCCCCTCCGGCAAGGACTACGCAGCAGTCCAGACCGAGGTATACCGCCGAAACCTCGCCGAGGTGGAGGCGGCGGCCCACCACACCAACTCGAACCTCTACGGCTTCATCGACAACGACGACGTCTACCAGTACCTGGGCGGGATCTCCATGGCCGTCAGGACCGTCACCGGCGTTGCCCCCAACCTCTACGTCACCGACGCTCGGGCCAGAGGGGCTGCCGGAAAGGCGGAGCCCCTCAAGAGCTTCTTTACAAGGGAGCTCCGGTCCCGCTACTACAACCCCAAATGGATCGAGGGGATGAAAGGGGAGGGGTACTCCGGAGGAAGGGAGATGGACAAGTTCGTCGAGCACCTCTGGGGATGGGACGTCACCGTCCCCGACCTGGTAACGGAGACGATGTGGAACGAGGCCTACGACGTTTACGTCAAGGACAAGTACGATATGGGCCTCCGGGAGTTCTTCGACGAGAAGAACCCCTACGCATACCAGGTCGTCACGGCGAGGATGCTGGAGGCTTCGAGGAAAGGATACTGGCACCCCACCGAGGAGATGAAAAAAAAGCTGGCCGAGGAGTTCGAGGAGTCGGAGACCGAGTTCGGCGTCACCTGCTGCCACCACACCTGCGGAAACATCCTCCTCCGAGAGTACCTGGAGGGGGTCCTCACCGGAACTGAGCAGACGGAGGCTACCCGCGATAGCGCGAGCAAGGGCGGCGGTTCCAGCAGGCACCCCTATCCTCGTGCCGAAGCTCCAGGGGCGGCGAACGCCACCCGCCCGCCGAGCGTCGGGACAGAGATCCTCGAAGAGCTGGTCCCGGCGGGCGAGGCGGCCGGATCGGTGCAGGATGACGTCAGCGGCTTAGTCATGGAGGAGTTGGCTGAGGAGAGCCCTCTCCCATCGCGATCGGCGGCCCCGCTGATGGGGATCATCCTCGTCCTCTTCATCCTCCTGGCGGTGGGGGCGGGGTTTCTGAGGAGGTGGTGAGGGCCCCCTCACCTCCCCCCTCCCCGGAGAAACAAAGCTATCTTTCTCTCAGACAGGCTGGCTTGCGCAAATGTTATATCCTGTAAACTTGACTTTAGTCCAATCTAGTGTAGTAGGTGAAAGTCTTGGATTACCCGTGGCTTGCCGCTTCTGGTGTTCTGATGGGGATCATTGTATTCGCTCTGAAGGTCAGCCTGGGGTGCGGCCTCGCCAGCCTCAGCCGGAAGGAGACCCTCTCCATCGGAGCGTCTTACCTGGCCCTCTCCCTGGTGATGGGCCTCGCAGTCGGCCTCGTCCCTGAAGCCGCCATCACCTCGATCATGGGCATGGGGGTCGCGATGCACCTGGGCATCTCCCTCCTTCTGGTGGCGGTGGGGGTCTCCACCGCCCGGGAGTGGAACCGCCGCGGCCGCGACCTCTCCCGAAAGACCTTCTGGGTCCTCTCCGTCCCGTGCCCTGCCTGCCTTGCCGCCACCTTCCTCTCCTGCAGCGCCCTCGCTGGCCTCCTGGACGTCCCCGGCTGGAAGGTGGGGGCGGTCGTCGGCCTCATCTTCTTCATCTCCATCGCGATCCTCTCCGCCACCTTCGGAAGGGCGGGGAGGGCCCCCTCGGCCCTGGGGAACGCCATGATCTTCGTCGGCCTCTTCTACCTCCTATCGATCCTTCTCATCCCCGCCTACCTCAAGGCCGCGTCGACCCCCTTCGTCCCCATCCCCATCCCCGCCTCGGACCTCATCCCCTCCTACCTATTCATCCTCGGACTGGTCGGCCTCGGCTTCGTCGGGAGGAGGATGGGGGTCTTCCGGTGACCGTCTACTTAGAGGTCGTAAACCTCCTCTTCGTCTTCTCGACCGCCCTCCTCTACCCCGTCATCCTGGCGCTCCTCCTCCTCTTCGGATGGTCCCTCGCCCTCCTGGGCTCCCTCATATCCGAGTACACCTCCCGGAGGAGAGACCTCCAGGAGCTGGAGGGGATCTGCGCTGAGGCCTCGAAGATGGCGCTCTCGGGGCGGGAAGAGGAGGCCGCCTCCCTCACGGCCGGCTACCGGGGGACCCCCCGGGTCTTGGCGGCCCTGGGGGAGGAGGCCCGGTCCCTCCGGGGCGACCCCGCCGCCCCGAGGCTGGAGAAGGCCCTCCAGGACGCGGAGCTGGGGATGGGGAAGGCCCTGGAGCCGGTGAAGATCGGCGTTCGGGTGGGACCGATGCTGGGGCTGATGGGGACCCTCATCCCCATGGGGCCAGCCCTGATCAGCCTCTCCCGGGGGGAGATCCAGCAGATGGCCGATAGCCTCGTCATCGCCTTCTCGACGACGGTGATCGGCCTTGCCGTCGGCGGGATCTGCTACGGGGTCTATACGGTCAAAAACAGGTGGTACCGCCAGGACATGAGCGACCTCGAATACGCGGCGGAGCTCCTGCATGGGGAGAGAAAGAGAAGGGACCGGAGCCGAGAGAGGGAGGCAGGGGGATGAGAGAGGCGGGAGGGATGGGAGGCGGCGGCAGGCGAGGCCGCCCCCGCCTCGGAGTCCTGGAGGATGCCGAAGATGACGACCCCCTGAGCGGGGTCGCCAACCTCTTCGACGCCGCCATGGTCTTCGCCATCGCCCTTCTCCTCGCCCTGGTCATCTCCTACAACATCCCGGAGCTCCTCAACCCCGAGGCGAGCGTCACCATCGTCAAAAACCCCGGCGACCCCAACATGCAGATCATCATCAAGGAGATGGACCAGATTCAGATCCTGAACATGACCGATAAGATCGCCGGGGGGCAGGGGACGAGGATGGGGACGGCCTACCGCCTGGAGAACGGGATGATCGTCTACGTCCCGGAGAACGCCACCGCCGGGGCCTAGGGCAGATTGAAACTCTCGTAAACGCTTCTCCGAGGCGGGGTCCCTGGGAGGAGTTGACCGCGGCCTCCGTCAGATCAGCCCCTCGGCCCCTCTCACGATCGCCCTCGCCGAGATGGCTGTACCCTTGCCGGCGTTGAGGTTTATGGAGGAGAGGATCCCCACCACCTTCCCGTCCTGAAAGAGGGGGGTCCCGCTCTCCCCCGGCCCCGGGAGATCGGCGTGGCCGAGGACGATGGAGATGAGGTCTCCGACGTCGGATATGCTGCAGTCTCTCGAACGGCGGGCGTTCGCGAGGCGGGCGGGGCCGAGCTCCGGCTCCGCCAGGACCGTCGGCTCGCATCCTGAGGCTTTGAAGTAGATGAGGTCGAAGGGCTTGCAGTCGGCGACCACCTTCGCCCTGGCCGTTCCGATGGTGAGGTCTTTGGTTCCGGCGAGCCTCATGATGTGGTAGACGGAAACCCCGATGCATCCTCTTCTGCCTTTCAGAAAAGCGCCCACGACCCCTCCCTGCCTCCCGGCCAGAAAGAGGTCTCCCGCCCTGAGCATGATCATTTTTCTATATGATATGGATAAATAGATATCTCTGCCGATCTGACAAATCTGACTAATCTCGCAGATCTGACAAATCTGACCGAAGAAGATTCATTCCGCGAAAGCTGAGAAGATCTCATCATGGCTCACCGCATAGCTGAGGATGGAAAACTGGAGGATGTGGGGAAGCTTCAGCTTTTTATTCATACCCTCTTTGCCCGATCCGAGCCGACGATCCTCAGAATCCTGGACCGGATGATGGAATCTGATCTCTTCCGAGGAAGGGGCAGGCCGATCCTCCTCTTCATGCGGGAGAGGCTGGACTTCCTCCCTCGGGGAGAGGTGGTGAGCACCCAGAGGGCGAAGGATTTCCTGGACGCCCTGTCCAACTCCGGCGATTCGAAGATCATCGTCGGCCCCTGCGTATGCCAGGAGGCCCTGGGGAGGAGGGAGGGGACCCTCATAAAGGAGCTGACCGTCCTCTACGGCACCGAGGTATACGAGAGGGCGAAAGGGGACGAGGGCGGCATCAGAGTGATAAGCTCGGCCGAGGCGAAGGGGTTGCTCGACCGTCTCCGGGAAGAGGGGTGCATCCCCACCTTCTACGCCTGCCTCCAGTCCACGGGCTGGATGGTGGTGATCTGCAACTGCGATGGGAAGGTCTGCCTGCCCAAGAGGGCCCACCAGCTCTTGGGGGGCGTCCTCAGCCCCGGGCCCGACATCATAAGCCTCAGCACCGACGGATGCAGAGGATGCAACAGATGCGTTGAGAGGTGCTCCTTTGGGGCGAACCGCCTCGTCAACGGCAGGGTCGTCTTCGATCCCGATAGATGCTACGGCTGCGGCCTCTGCGTTTCGACCTGCCCGACGAAAGCAAGAAGGCTGGTGGAGAGGCGAGGCCGCGCCAAACTTTACTACCCCATCGCCTTCGTCGCCAAATACGGATCAAGAGCTGCAGGCGATGGTGAAAGGCCTTAGAGGTCCTGGGCCAGCGACTTCGGTGGCCCGAAGATCCCATCAAGACAAAATTGATATCAGGCAGAAGATGGAGACGCTAGTGGAGGAGTTTTGTGGTCAGCGAAAAGAAAGCCCTATGGGTCGTCTTCAGGCCCAGGGACCCCGAGAACGTCGAAGCGATGCGCGAGAAGTTCCTCATCTCTTATGAGGCTTTCAGGGAGATGCCGGGCCTCTATAGCAAGGTCTGGTGGTCGGACCCGGAGAGGGGGGAGTGGGGGGCTCTGTACATCTTCCGGACCGAGGAGGAGCTCCAGGAGTACCTCCGCTCCGACCGGTGGCGGAAGAAGATCCCCGAAAAATACGGGTATAAGCCCGAGGTCGTCGCCGTCCTGGACGTCGGAGCCATCCTCTGCAAAGAGGCGGTGGTGGAGGGGGAGGGCTCCTGGCTCTCGGAGCCGAAGGCCGGGGGCTGACCCGGTGAGGCCTTCGACGGCGGATGGAGCCGCGGGGGCGGGGGGGTCGATCCTCGAAGAGACGATCGAGAGGGCGGTCGAGTTTCACGGCCACCTCGGCCCCTTCCTAGTCCTGGGGGTTAGGATGGGGCTCTTCGCCAGAAGGGAGCTCGACTCGGCCCCGGGGGAGATGGAGGCGGCGGTCAAGACCGGGGCCGTCCCCTCCCTCTCCTGCCTCCTGGACGGGATCCAGGTCTCGGCGGGCTGCACCCTGGGGAGGGGCAACATATCCGTCGAGCCCCCCGGGATCGCCGAGGCGGAGTTCTCCGCTTCCGGGAGGAGGGTGACTATCAGGGCAAGGGCCGAGGTCGTCGGTGAGATAAAGAGCTGGAGGGAGAGGTACGCCTCCCTGGAGGAGGCCGCCCGGAAGATCTCCAAAAGGTCGGACGAGGAGCTCTTCAGTTGGGAGCGAGGTCCAGGCTGACCCCCCTCCAGCCGCGCCCTTCCCCTGAGATCCCTCCCTGTAGCCCCGAGGGCAGGTTCCGGGATATCGCGCCGTCGGAGGAGCCGGATCGGAAAAAAGGTAAATACATGCGGGGGGAAAGGAGGCTCGATATGGCAAAAGCCCCGGAGAGGGTCACGATAGCCCTCGACGACGAGACCGCGAAGCTCTTCCGAGAGATGAGGGAAGATCTGGGGATATCCCAGAGCGAGCTGATGCGGGAGGCCCTCAAGTTCTACAGCAAGCACAAGCCCCTCTTCAGCTCCGTCGACGAGGAGAAGATCTACGCCTACTCCGACCTTCTATCCGTCGGCGAGCACATCATCCTCGACATCGACCACTGGATCCTCTTTCTCAGCTTCATCGAGACCCACCCCGAGAGGGAGCGGTTCTGGGAGATGCACCAGCAGGTCTCCGAGGCCCACGCCGAAGAGTTCAAGAAGAAGAACCACAAGGCTGAGGCGGTCTTGAGGAGGCTTGAGCTCTGCAACCTCTTCAAGCTGAGCAGGACCTCGGAGACGGACTTCACCCTCCTCCTCGGCTACGACATACCGAAGAAGTTCATCAAGACGGAGCTGTTGGACATCTTCTCCAAGATGGGGATCAGGGTGGAGGTGAAGGAGGACTTCTCTAAGCTCAGGCTCCGGGTCCTCCCCTGAAGGCTTAGGGCCGGCTGTGAATCTCGAGCTACGCCGTCCGCCTACCCAATGCGGCCTATCTTCGGCTCCGCTCCCCCGCCCGGATCCCTCCTGCCGCCTGCCTCCGTAGCCTTTAATCCCGCCTATCCTGCCCCATCCTCCCGGAGGCGAACCCGTGGTCAGGCCGGCGGGGATGGCTCCGGGTGTTCATCTCGGGCGGAGGAGCGCCTCCGCCGCCCGCTCGATCGACTCTCTGGAGCTGTATTTCGGCCGCCAGCCGAGCTCCTCCAGAGCCTCAATGGATAGGAGCATCGTCCTGACGTCCCCCCGCCAGCCGCGCCCCTCGATCCCGCCGGTGTACCTGTACCGCACCCCCGAGAGTTTCATCTTCTCGACGACGACGTCGGCGATCTCGGTGACGTCCACCGAGTCGGCGGATCCGACGTTGAAGACGTTCACCCTTCCGCCGGCTCTGGCGACGGCGTAGACCATCGCCTCGATGCAGTCGTCGACGAGGAGGTACGACTTCCTCTGCCTTCCGGAGCCGAGGATCAGAAGCTCCGCCGGGCTCGCCGTCAGCTTATTTATGAAGTCGACGATGACGCCGTGGGTCCCCCGGTCCCCGACGATGTTGGCGAACCTGAAGATCCAGGAGCGCATATCGAAGGTGCCGCAGAAGGCGGAGATGAGGGCCTCGCAGGCGAGCTTCGACGCCCCGTAGAGGGATATGGGGAGGAGGGGGCCGTACCCCTCCGGGGTCGGGACGATCCCAGCCTCGCCGTAGACGGTGGAGGTGGAGGTGAAGGCGATCTCGGCGACGCCCCGAAGCCTCATCGATTCGAGGAGGTTGTAGGTGGCGATGACGTTCTGGTGGAGGTGGGTTTTGGAGTCTTCGGCCCCGACCTTGACGTCGGGGTTTGCGGCCAGGTGAAAGACGAGATCGCAGCCCTTCAGGGCCGCCTCGACGGCCTTCCGGTCGAGGAGGTCCCCCTCCACCAGGGTGAAGTTGGGGTTTTTTAAATGGTCCTCGATATGCTCCGCCTTCCCAGAGCTGAAGTTGTCGAGGACGGTGACCCTGTTATAATCGATCAGCCGATCGACGAGGTGGCTTCCGATGAAGCCGGCGCCCCCCGTCACCAGGATGGATCTATCTCTTATCAACTCGGTTCGCCTCGGTGGGGATCTGAATGGGGAGAATTTTACGGTGTCGGTCGATGGGGACGAGGAGGACCGCCTGAAGGGGAGAGATCCTCCCCCTTTATCTCTGGAGAGGGGCATATTAGAGGTCTGAATCGAGGTCTTGAAGCTGAGATCGCAAACTGGAGTTGGATCTGATGGAACGGTTCAAGATGCTGATCGACGGAGAGGAGGTGGACTCCGCCACCGGGAGGGGGGCTCTGATAACTAACCCCGCCACGGGGGAGGCGGTGGCCGAGGTCGCCCTCGGCGGTCGTTCGGAGGCCAGGCTCGCCCTGGAGGCGGCGGCGAGGGCCTTTCCCGCCTGGGCGGAAAGAGAGCCGAGGGTTCGGGGTGGGCTCCTCCGCCGGGGGGCGGAGGCCGTCCGGGAGGAGATCGAGGAGATCGCCCTTCTGCTGACGATGGAGCAGGGAAAGCCCCTGGCGTACGCGAGGCGGGAGGTCGCCGGATCGGCGGAGGCCCTGGAGTACTACGCCGAGGAGGGGGAGAGGATCACCGGGGAGGTCGTCCCGTCCTCGGGGAGAAGCCGGAGCCTCGTCATAAGGCAGCCCCTGGGGGTCGCCGCCGTCATCTCCCCCTGGAACTATCCGGTGGACCTCCTCGCCTGGAAGGTAGCCCCCGCCTTGGCCGCCGGCTGCACCGTCGTCGCCAAGCCCTCCAGCCAGGCTCCCCTCGCCGCCACCAGGTTCGTCATGGCCGTCGCCGGAGCGGGGCTCCCGGCGGGGGTCATCAACCTCGTCCACGGCTCGGGGCAGGAGGTGGGCGGGGCCCTGGTGGAGAGCCCCATCCCCCGGAAGGTATCCTTCACCGGGGAGACGGATACGGGAAAAGAGATCATGGCGAAGGCGGCAAAGACCGTCAAGCGGCTCTCCCTCGAGCTGGGGGGGCACGCCCCCGCCATCGTCTGCGACGACGCCGACCTGGATGGGGCGGCGGCGGCCTGCGTCCAGAGGGCCTTCTCGAACATGGGGCAGATCTGCATCAGCGTCAATCGGATCTACGTCCAGGAGGCGGTCGCCGAGGAGTTCGCCGGGAAGGTCGTCGAGCGGACGGAGAGGCTCCGGATCGGAGACGGCCTCGACCCCAATGTCGACCTCGGGCCCATCTTCAGCGAGGCGCAGCGAAAGAAGACGGAGGACCACATAGCCGACGCCCTGGAGCGGGGGGCGAGGGTCCTCTGGGGAGGGAGGAGGCCGGAGGGGGAAAAGTTCCGCCGCGGCTTCTTCTTCCTTCCCACCGTCCTCGACCGGATGGACCCCTCCATGAGGATGATGAGGGAGGAGACCTTCGGCCCCGTGGCGCCGATGATGAGCTTTTCGACCGACGAGGAGGCGCTGAGGCTCGCCAACGCCTCCCGGTACGGCCTTGCCGCCTACGTCTTCACCGGGGATATGAAGAGGGGGCTCTTTTTCGCCGAAAGGCTGGAGGCGGGGTCCGTCGGGGTCAACACCACAAGCCCCATAGTCCCGGGGGCCCCCTTCGGCGGCTGGAAGGAGAGCGGCTTGGGAAGGGAGCGGTCCCGGTGCGCCTTATACGAGTACATGGAGGAGAAGCACATCCGGATCCACCTGGGGGAGGAGATATGACTAGGCCGATAGCTCACTCTTCCCGGCAAGATCCGAAACTGCAGGACGGAAGACCTGCTTTTTACTTTCTTCTAAGTGTTTAAATAGGTCCACCTATTCGAGCCGGTCAATATGAGAAGATCAGAAGGAGCAGAGGACGGGAAGATTTTCGGCCTCTGTCTCCTCCAGCCCCTCCCCCTCTCCCGAACATTCTCTCCTCAAGGGGTCCTCTGCTCGGCCGGCCTGCATCCGCCGAGGCCGCAGTTTGCGCCGACGACGATCTCGTTTCCGATGTCGGTGGTGATCCGCCAGACCGGCTCCCCGAACTCCGGGGCCGCCGGCCAGCTGAGGGTGAGGTTCACGAAGGCGGTGCCGCAACGCATCGACCTCATGCTGGCGATCGCCTCCTCATAGCCGACCATGTACCTGTCGAAGGGTCTGAGGCCTGAGGGACAGTCCACCTCCGCCGGCTCGGTCATCCCGATCAGAGGCTCCTGGGCCAGGTAGTAGCTGCGGCAGATCCCATCCTCCCCCCGGCGAACCACGTCCCAGCCGAGGACGTCCTCCGCGGCCCGGCCGACGGAGTTGTTGATCCGGGCTGCCATCGAGAGCAGGCCGTTGAGTTCAAAGGGCGGCCGGCACCCTTCGGCCATGGTCCAGGAGCTGCAGTTGGAAGGGCCGCAAGTGCCGGCGAAGTGCTCCTCCTCGCCGCACTCGGAGCAGTCATCGAAGACGCAGACGGCGTACTCGCTGGTCCAGCCGCCCATATCCTCGGTCCGGCTCTCGATCCGATATCCTTGAAGCTCGCAGAACGAATACTTCTGGCCCGCCTTCCCGCGGTAGAACTCCCAGGCCGGGACGGAGGATCCGTCGGGGAAGGTGCAGTTTCCGTTGCTACAATTGTAGCCGAGGGCCTCACAGTAGACGCAGGCCGGATCGGCGATCCCCGCCGCCGGGGCCGCCAGGGCCGCCGCCGCCAGGAGGGCGACGATCAGGGTCATAGATGCCATCATCAAATCCGCCATCAGATCCACCTCTCTCTATACTACGGCGGATTTCGTATATATAAATTTTTGAATGTATACGGCGGCCCCGGCCCGCCCTCCCCCCATCGGCAAGATCGGGCTCGGCACCGATCGCACCCCGGCCGCAGGTGGGAAATTAGATATAGAGATAGGGGCCAGGTCGTCAGGAAGGAGGGGTTCAGGATAAAAGAGGAGATCTGGATCGAGAAGTACAGGCCGATGAGCCTGGACGACGTGGTGGGCCAGGAGGAGATCGTCAAGAGGCTCAAGTCCTACGTCAGGAGCCGAAACGTCCCCCACCTCCTCTTCTCAGGCCCCCCCGGCGTCGGCAAGACCGCCGCCGCCATCAGCATGGTGAGGGAGCTCTTCGGAGAGGAGTGGCGGGGAAACTTCATCGAGCTGAACGCCAGCGACGAGCGGGGGATCGACGTCGTCCGCCACAAGGTGAAGGACTTCGCCCGGATCGCCCCCCTCGGCAACGCCGAGTTCAAGGTGATCTTCCTCGACGAGGCGGACGCCCTGACGAACGACGCCCAGTCCGCCCTCCGGCGGACGATGGAGAGGTACAGCTCCATCTGCAGGTTCGTCTTATCCTGCAACTACTCCTCCAAGATCATCGAGCCGATCCAGTCGCGGTGCGCCGTCTACCGGTTCAGGTCCCTCTCCGAGGAGGCGGTCTCCGAGAGGATGAAGACGATCGCCGAGGCGGAGGGGGTGAAGGTGACCCCGGAGGGGATGAGGGCGATAGTCTACGTCGCCAGGGGTGACATGAGGAAGGCGATCAACGCCCTCCAGGCCGCCTCCCTGATGGAGGAGTCGGTGACGGAGGAGACGATCTACCAGATCACCGCCACCGCCCGCCCCGAGCAGATCCGGGACCTGATGAAGACCGCCCTCGCCGGCAACTTCACCCAGGCCCGGAGCCTCCTCGACGACCTCCTCCTCGTCCAGGGGCTCTCCGGAGAGGACGTCATAATCCAGATCCACCGGCAGACCCTCAGCCTCCTCGACTCCCACGAGCTCTCCGGACCGACCCTGGTGAGGCTGATGGACAGGATCGGCGAGATCGACTTCAGGATGACGGAGGGGGCGAACGAGCGGATCCAGCTGGAGGCGCTCCTCGCCTACTTCGCCCTCGCCGGCACCGAGGGCTGAGGGGCGAGATGGACCTCGTCCCGATCTTCTGGGCGGCGGCGACCCTCGCCATCGTCACCGCCTCGGCGATCCTCGCAGCCCGCCGGGGACCTGAGATCGCCGTCGGAGTCTTCGCCTCCCTGACGGTCCTCGCCAACCTTCTCGCCGTCAAGACCATCTCCTTCGGCCCCTTCATCGCTCCGGCGGCGGTCCTCGTCTACGCCTCCACCTTCCTTTTGACCGACATCCTGAGCGAGCTCTTCGGGAAGGAGAAGGCGAGGCTTGCGGTCTGGGCGGGTCTCGCCGCCAACGTGGTGATGCTCGTCTCCGTCCTCATCGCCCTCCGGTGGTCGGCATCGCCGCTGATGGACCCGGGCCTCGCCTCCTCCTTCGACGCCGTCTACGGCTTCGCCCCCAGGGTCGTGGCCGCCTCCATGGTGGCGTACCTGGTAAGCCAGCATCACGACGTCTGGGCCTACCACTTCTGGAAGGAGAAGACCGGGGGGAAGAGGCTCTGGCTCAGGAACAACGCCTCAACGGCCGCCTCCCAGGCGATCGACACCCTCATCTTCATCACCCTCGCCTTCTACGGCATCCTTCCAAACTCGGTCCTGATCCAGATGATGGTGGGGCAGTACGCCATAAAGCTCCTCATCGCCGCCCTGGACACCCCCTTCATCTACCTGGCGGTGGCGGCGGCCCGAAGGGCGGGAGGAGGATGAGCCGCAGGCTCAGTAAATCCGGGAGGACCGAAACTCTTATCGCTTGGCCGCGATAGGGTTAAACTTGCTGAAAAAAACGTCTTCAGGAGGAGATAGGAGATGCCAGAGTTTGCCAACCCCTTTTCAGGCCTCGCCTGCGACCGAAAGCTCACCCCCGAGGAGCTGATCCGGGCGATCAGGTACATGATCGCCGCCGAGTACGAGGCGGTCCAGCTCTACATGCAGCTTGCTGAGTCTACGGACGATGAGCTGGCTAAAGCCGTCCTCGTCGATATCGCCGACGAGGAGCGGGTCCACGCCGGAGAGTTTCTTAGGCTCCTGCAGGAGCTAGCCCCCGATGAGGAGGAGAAGTACGAAGAGGGGAGGGAAGAGGTGGAGGAGATCATAGAGGAGCTGGGAGAGTAGGCCGGTAGCCGGCCATCTCTTTTATTCCCATGAGCAGCCACCGACCCGAGCTCGTCGGACCGTCGCCACCAATTAGGAGCCCCGGATGAAGATCCCATATATGTTGCCGATGGCCATCGTCATCTCGGCCCTCCTCGCAGGAGGGGGCTGTCTGGACAATAGCCCCCTAGGGGACCTCTTTCCCCCAGGGGGAGGTTCGGAGGGCCCTTCGCCGGAGGCCTCGGGGCTCGTGACGAAGGTCGTAGACGGAGATACCTTCGACGTCGAGGGCTTCGGCCGGGTGAGGCTCGCCGACGTCGACGCCCCCGAGATGGACACCCCGGCGGGGAAGGCCTCCAAGTTCTTCGCCGAGACGATCCTCACCGGCGAGACGGTCCACCTAGACGTCGACGACCTCCGAGGAAGAGATAGATACGGCCGATGGATCTGCCTCGCCTACGTCGAGGACCCCGAGACGGGCGAGCTCATCAACTTCAACGCCATGCTGGTGACTTCAGGCCACGCCGTGGTGAAGGACTTCAAAGACAACGAGTTCGATCCCACGGACTGGAAGATACCCGATCGGCTCTGAGCGCCAGGCGAAAGGGGCCTGAGGCACCGTAAGTCCACGATCCTCGACCCCTTTTTCTTCTTCAGCCTGAGCCTTCCTCTCGGAGGGAGACGAGGTTCTCCTCCGCCCGCCGGGTGTAGTGGTGGCCGGGGCCCAGGATCTGGCTGAAGACCCGATAGGCCCGCTGGTAGCTATCCCGGGCCCCCTCCAGGTCGCCCATCTCCTGGAGGACCTCCCCCAGGTTGTTCAGGCGGATGGCGGTCTTGAAGTGGTTTGGCCCGTAGGCCTCCCGGTCGATGGCGAGGGCCCTCTCGAAGGCGGCGACGGCGGCCGGAAGGTCCCCGAGGGCCCGGAGGACCGTCCCCAGGTTGTTCTCCCTGATGGCTATCTTCAGCCTGTCCGGCGTCGGCTGAGACTCCTCGATGGCGATAGCCCTCTCAAAGGACCTCCTCGCCCCCAAAAGGTCGCCGAGGGCCCGGAGGACCGACCCCAGGTTGTTGAGGTCTGTGGCCAACTCCGGATGGTCGGGGCCGTGGAGCCTCTCATCGATGACGATAAGCGTCTCTAGGACCCCCTTCGACCCCCGGAGGTCCCCCCTCCGGTGGAGGTAGAGGCCGACCTGGCTCAGGAGGAGGGAGGCCTCCTCGGAGCCGCCTCCCACCTCCTCGACCCTCCGGGTGGAGAAGAGGGCGGAGGGGAGGAGACGGCGGCATTCCGGCCAGGTGGCCAGGTCCTCGATATAAGAGCCGAAGGCGCCCGCGACGGACCGCACCGTCTCGGCGGCCCAGGCCTTCCTCTCCTCCTCGTCAAGGCGGCTGTAGGCGAAGGCCTGGACCAGAGGATGGACCGATAGGAGCCCTTCGCCCCGCCTCACCAGGCCCCGCCGTTCCAGGGCCGCGATCCCCAGCTCCACCGACTCGGGCAAGAGGGCGGCGGTCTTTTCGAGAAGGTCGACGGGGAGATCCTCGGGGGCGAGGAAGGCCGATAGGGTGAGGAGATCCAGCCCCTCCTGGGAGACGGCTCCGACCTGCTCTACCGAGATCTCCAGGACGGCGGCCAGGGGTTCGGGAATGCCGGGGAGCTTTCTGGCGGGGGGTTCGGCCAGGCGGCCTCTCAGATCATCCAGGTACCTGGAGATCGAAGCTCCCGTCCAGCGGATGTAGGCCGCCGCCAGCTCCAGGGAGAGAGGATGGCGGTCCAGCTCCCGGGCCAGGGCCGCCGCTCCGGAGGCGTCCTCCCTCTCCGTCCTCTGAAGGAGAAACCCGGCCGCCTCCTGGAGGTCGAGGGGCCCGACCTCCAGGGCCGACCACCCCGGCCATCCGGAGCTCCGGGATGTGACGACGACGTCGCCCCCACCCTCCGGGAGAAATCCGTCCAGGGCCTCAGGGAAGGGGGCTCCGTCGAAGACGAGGAGCCACCTCCCCCTCTCCTCAAAATGGGCCCGGACGGACCCCGCCAGGTCCGATACGTCCCCATCCTCCTCGGAGGGGATCCCGAGGGGCTCGGCGAGGGAGGCGTAGTCGGAGGCGAGGACCGCGCCGTCCCAGGCCCTGACCCAGAGCCTGTGGTCATATTCGCTGAAGTGGATCCGGCCGTACTCTTCGGCGATGGCGCTCTTGCCGATGCCGTCGGGGCCGAGGAGGAGGACGGGGCCATCTTTGAGGCGGTCCTGGAGATCTTTCAAGGTCGAGCTCCGGCCGGAGAAGTGGGGGTTTCTTCTGCCCTTCAGGAATAGGTCTATCATCAGCCTATATTATCGATCGGCATCTATTAAGCTTAACCCCATCTAGAAACCAAGGGCGGAAGCTCCGACGGCCATCCTCCAGGGGCGGATCTATTGGGTGGGAAACGATAGGCTCAGGCGAGGAAGAGGCGAGGACGGATCCTGACGGAAGATCCGAAATCCCTTTACTCCAGGAGGGCGAAAATACGTGGGGGGTCATCGCCCCCATCCCCGATTACACCTGCCATCAACGGACGAAAGCCCGGAAGAGGAGGTCGATCCTTGACAATAGATTCCATCCTGGTCCTTGGAGGTTACGGCGGCGCCGGGTCCGCCATATCGAGGTTGATCCTGAAGATGACCCCCGCCGACCTGATCGTCGCAGGAAGGCGGAAGGAGAGGGCCAGCGGCCTGGCGGAGGCTCTGAACCGAGAGTTCTCCGGGGACCGAGCATCCTATGCCCAAGCCGACGCCTCCCGACCCCCCGAGCCTGAGGGAGGCCTTCCAGGGCGCAGACCTGGTCATCGACGCGGCGACGACCGTCCCCTTCATCGAGACGACGGCGAGGGCCGCCTTAGCCGCGGGGGCGGACTGGATCGACATCCACTACCCCCAGGCCGGGGTGGCGGTCCTCGAGGGGCTCCGCCCCGAGATCGAGGGGGCTGGCCTCGCCTTCGTCACCCAGGCGGGATTTCTTCCCGGGCTCCCTTCGGTCTTCGCTCGGGCTGCCGAAGGCCGCTTCACCAGATACAGAAAGGCCGCCGCCTCTGTTGCCATGAGGACCGACTTCGACCCCGGCGGTGCCGCCCTGGAGCTCGTCGAGGCTCTGGGCGAATACTCCGCCGAGGTCTTTAGGGACGGCCGGTGGAGGGGGGCGGGGGCCCGGGAGGTCCGGAAGGTCGACTTCGGCCCGCCCCTGGGGGTGAAGACCTGCTATCCGACGACCCTGGCGGAGATGAGGGGCCTTCCAGAGATGCTGGGGGTCGAGGAGCTGGGGGCCTACGTAGCCGGGATAAACTGGTTCGTCGACGGGGTGGTGACCCCCCTCGCCTACCTCCTCGGCAAGGTCAAATCGGGCCTGGGTAGAGATAGGCTTGCCTGGCTTCTGGTCTGGGGGTCGAAGAGGTTCACACCGCCGGGGGAGGCGGTCGCCGTCGTCCTGGAGGCGGAGGGGGAGAGGGGCGGCGAAGAGGTCCTCGTCCGCCTGAGGGCAGGCCACGACGACGTCTACGGCTTCACGGCGATGCCCGTCGTCTCCCTCCTCCTCCAGATCCTCGACGGGACGGCGAGAAAGGCGGGCTTATCGATGATGGGCCACATCGTCGACCCGGGGAGGCTCCTCGCGGACCTGGTCAGGATGGGGGCAGAGGTCGAGGAAGGGGAGGAGGTCCGGGGCCGATCCAGCCCCAGAGGAGAGGTGGATGGGGGTTGAGGCGGAGGGGCGGCGAGAGGGAGGATGAGACGGAGGGCGTGATGAAGAGAGACCTCGAGTTCATGGGGGCGGCGATGGAGGAGGCGAGGGCGGGGCTCGTCGAGGGGGGAGTTCCCATCGGCGCCGTCCTGGTGGAGGAGGGGAGGATCATCGGCCGAGGCCGGAACCGGCGGGTCCAGGAGGAGGATCAGCTTATCCACGCCGAGATCGACTGTCTCCGAAATGCGAGGCGAACGGGGGGCTACGCCGGCACGACCCTCTACTCGACGATGATGCCCTGCTACCTCTGCGCAGGGGCCGCCGTCCAGTTCGGGATAAAGAGGGTTGTGGCCGGAGAGGCGGAGAGCGCCCCCGAGGCGAGGGCCTTCATGGAGGCCCACGGGATCGATGTAGTGGATCTGAACCTGGCGGAGGCGAAGGAGATCCTCGCCGAGTTCATCCGGAGGCGCCCCGGCCTCTGGGACCGGTTCCTCGCCGAGGTGAGCCCCGATCTCTTCTGATCGTCCCTTCCGAAGGCCGTTCTGGTGAGAAGATGCTCGTCAAGGACCTGAGAAGATGCCGGCGGTTCGTCGCGGGGGACGGGACCGATATCTGCGAGCTCCTCCACCCGGACAGGGAGGAGGAGATATCCATGGGCTACAGCCTAGCTCACGCCCGGCTCGGCCCCGGCGAAGCCTCCACCCCCCACCAGCTGAAGAGCTCCTCGGAGGTCTACTTCATCCTGGAAGGTCGGGGCAGAATTCACATCGACGGCGAATCGCGCGATGTGGGACCCGACCAGGCGGTATACATACCGCCGGGGTCGATTCAGCATATAGAGAACGTCGGGGGCGGACGTCTCATCTTCCTGTGCATGGTTTCTCCTCCCTGGAGGAAGGAGGAGGACGAGGCGGCCTGAGGGGCCGGGAAGGGCGGCTCACGGTCGAGGAGCACAGATCTGAGAAGATCTGATCAAAAAGTTTTAGTAGATTCGGACGGATGATCCTCTGGAGGTGAAGAAATTGGAGGACAGCTTTGACAGCACCTACATAATCCGAAAGGAGAATTACGACGAGTTCATCGAGGATGCGAAGAAGGTCGCCCTCACCGCCTACACCGTTCCCGCCTTCGTCAAGGTGGAGCTCTACAACATGATCGATATTGAGAGAGACATCGCCATGGTGGTGGTCTGGAAGCCGGAGACGACGGTTCGAGAGATCAAAGAGTTCGACAAGAAGTGGTTCCTCGAGAAGTACTGAGCTTTTTGGCGGATTCGCCATCGTCGGACGCCTCCATCAGGCCCCGATGAGGCCGCCATCGAACCGCCGACCGCGCCCCCTCCCGGGAGGCGGAGGGGATGCGGTATTATGTGGGGTTGGAGAGATCCCCGGGCCGGAAAACCCCCCGGAGGGGCGGGGTCTGGGGAGGGCGGCCTCACTCGGGCGCCTCGTCCATCTCCATGATCCCGAAGACGTTCCCCTCCGGGTCCCGGCAGCGGGCGAAGCGGCCGACCCCCGGCACCGTCATGATCTCGGAGATCACCTCGCCCCCTTCTATAGCGACCTTCGCCATCGCCACCTCCAGGTCTGGAACCTCGATGGTGTTCATCGTCCCCTCGCCGGGGCTCTCCCGGGGCTTGAGGGCGCCGTCGATCCCGGGCCCCTCCCCGGTGTAGGCGAGCCAGTAGTCGAAGGGCTCCCAGCGCTCCAGCCTCCAGCCGAAGACCTCGGAGTAGAAGTTGACGGCCCGCTCCGGATCGTCGACGGGGATCTCGAAATGGATCACTCGCGGCATGAGAGATACATCTTTTTTTTATAGAGAAAAAGGTGGCGATCGGTCTTTGAGAAGCTTCCATGATGCCTATCTAGAGGGAGGGTCTTTAGCCTTGAGGAGAGGCCGTCATCTCAGCTCATGATCCAGGATCTGGTAGAATTTGTCTCTGGACCTCCTCTCGATCCACGGCTTATGGCCGCTCTCCTGCAGGAGGAAGAAGCGGAAGCTCTTGAGAACCGATGAGAGGGGGAGGCGGACCCCTTCGGCCGGATGGGGGTCATGCTCCCCCTGGATCGCCACCACCGGGCATTCGATCCTTCTTCCGAGCTCCAGGAGCCGGCCGCTCTTCCTCAGCTCCGCCGCCTCCCTCCAGACCGCCTGAAACGCCTCCGGCTGGAGGTCCACGTCGACGGATTCGGGTAATATGGGGTCGTAAGAATCGGCCTTCGAGAAGATCGCCCCCAGCCTCCGGAGGGCCGCGTCCATCTCCTCCGCCCCGGCCACCTCAGGCCCCTCCAGGAGGCGGAGGATAGAAGAGGCCTCCCTCCTCTCCTCGACCCCGAGGCGGCTCATCCTGGTGAGGTGGACGGCGGATGCGCGCCTCTCCTCGAAGGGGGCGCACCCGACGAGGATCAGCTTTCCGACGAGGTCGGGATGCTCAGCCGCCAGGATGAAGCCGAGCCATCCGCCCCAGGAGAAGCCGATGAGGGCCATCGGCGGGTCCCCCGCCGCCTCCAGATCCCTTCGGAGCTCCTCCACCTGCCCCCGGACCGAGGTCGCCCTCTGGAGCGGCTCCAGGACGCCCCGGCTGGAAGAGAGGACGCGCGCCACCGGCGCCATCTCTCCCCGGGCCCCCGGACCGCCGTGGAGGAGGGCGACGGTGTAGGGCGGCCTTCCATGCCGTCTCAGGTCGATGATCTCGTTCTCCGACATAGACCACGCCCCCGGTTCACCTTCCGTCCTCGATTTCGGCAAGCCGCCTTCTAATGCTCTTAGCCGCCAATAACCCGGTGGAGAAGGCGGCCTGGAGGTTGTAGCCGCCGGTATCGCCGTCCACGTCCAGGACCTCGCCGACGAAATAGAGCCCCGAGACCAGCTTCGACTCCATCGTCTTCGAGTCCACCTCCGAGAGGGCGACGCCGCCCCTGGTCGCCATCGCCGAATCGTAGCCTCCGACCTCATCGACGATCAGAGGAAAGCCGGAGAGACGGTCGGCAAGGTCGATCCTCATCCGCCTCGTCATCGAGGCGCATTTGAGGTCCTGGGGGATCTCCAGGAGTTCGAGGACCCTCGAGACGAGCCTCGCGGGGACCGCGAGCTCCGCCAGGACCGACCTCAGGTTTCGGCCGCCCTCCTCCTCGGACCTTGCGAGAAGCCACCTCTCCATCTCCTCCTTCTTCCTGAGCCCTGCCAACGATACCCTCAGGAGGTCCCCGGCCCGGATGTCCCTGGAGAGGTCGAGGATCCCCGGCCCCGAGAGCCCATCGTGGGTGAAGAGAACGTCCCCCACCCCCTCCTTCGCCTTCCGCCCCCGGAATATTGAGACCCTGGCGCCGGGGAGGGAGATCCCCGCGAGGTCGGCGAAGGGATAATCCCTGATCCGGACGGGGGCGAGGGCGGGGCCGACCTCGGCGATGGAATGGCCGAGGGCCCCGGCGAAGGAGTAGCCGTCGCCGGCCGAGCCGGTGGCGGGGTACGACCGGCCCCCGGTGGCGATGACCAGGAAGCGGGACCGATGGATATCATTGCCGCAGGCGACGAGAAACCCCTCTTCCGACTTCTCGATGGAGGTCACGGTCTTGCCGCCCGATATCTCCACCTTCCGGGCCTCGCATTCTGCCAGGAGGACGGTCAGGACGTCCCGGCTCCTCTGGGTCTCGGGGAAGACCTTGCCCCCCTCCAGCGTTGTCATCGAAAGGCCCCTTTCCTCAAAGAAGGCGACGAGGTCACGGTTGGTGAAGCCGAGGAGGGCCGGCCGGAGGAAGCGGCCCGCATCACCGTAATGGTCGAGGAAGGCTCTCGCCTCGCCATCGTGGGTCAGGTTGCATCGGCCCGAGCCAGAGATGAGGAGCTTTCGGCCGGGGGAGCTTTTCTTCTCCAGGACGAGGACCTTCAGATTCCCGCCGGAGGCGCTGGCGGCGCAGAAGAGGCCTGCGGGGCCCGCTCCGACGACGATGAGATCCCAGATTTCATCCCGGCTCCTATCCTCCGACATGACGACGACCATTTGGAATCTCCCGTTATGATATAAATCGCCATCCCGATCTGGCCCATACCGAGCTGACCCACCCTCATGAAGACGGGAACTGATGCTCAAGCCGATGGGCAAGCCTTTATCCACCCCATCCCAAACAAGCCCGAGAAGAGATCCGAGAGGTGGCCTAATGATCTGCGATGCGAGAGAGACCCCGACAAGAGAAGACAGAGATAGAACTGCCGGATCCCTCCCGGCGATCCTGGCCCTGGAGGAGGAGATCAGGAGAAGGGCTGACCGGATCGGAGAGCTCCTCCTCGTCGAGGTCGTCCGGGCCGGGCCCGACGGGATGGTCTGCGACCGATTCGACCGCGAAGACCCCCTGCCCTTCAGGATCGACCCGCCTTGCGGGTCATCGGCGGGCGCCTCCTGGCACCTCACCCTCACCTACGGCGGGCCCTTCGGCGACGCCCTGGGGGCCAGGGCCCGCTGGCTCGTCGGCGGAGAGGTCGCGGCCGAATGCGTCCTCGACCCCCTCGCCCTCGCCGAGGCCGTTGCCACCGGGAGGCTCACCGCCTTCTTCGACGACCTCGCCGACTGGCTCGGGTCGGAGGTCCGCCCCCGGGGGCGCGCCACCCGCCAGCGGATGGAGGAGGCGGCGGAGATCGCGGCTGGCCTGGCAAGAGACCTCCGGAGGTGGGAGGATTCCGCGGGCGGCCCGGGAGCGGGCGGATTAGCGGGGGATGGGATTGAAGGGAGGGATCGCGATCTGCGGGGCTGAGCTTCCCGACGCCCTCGAGGACCTCCAGGAGGAGGGCGGCGGCGGGGAGGAGGGAAGGCCGGCTAGACCGGCGAAGAGAGGAGAGGGGGCGGGGAAGCCCGCTTTCGAGAAGAAGACCGCCTGAGCCTTTTGGTGGCGGATCGGCCTTCTAAGGTCGAAATGGAAAATTGGATGGGGATGGTTTCAGGCAGACGGATCCAACTCTCGCTAGATCACCTTCTCCATATGGCGGCGGTGATGAGGATCAGGACCACCCCCAAGAGCTCTATCAACGGCTCTATGGTCAACTGGTTAGCATCGCTGTACACGGCGGCTAAAAGCAGCAGGACGCTGCCCGCGATGAGGGGATACCGGAGCTGACGAGCATTGATATTCAGGCTGATTTTGATCACCAGGCCTTGCTCCCACCTTCATCTCAAAACTCCCTTCGGTCTGGGGTCCTGGCGAAGGGGAAGCGATTGTCCTGGTAATGGCCTCTGCCTATAAAAGTATTGGTCCGGGAGGGGATATCAGATCGAGAGCATCCTCTCGATGGCGACCCTCGCCCGGCCCGCCACTTCCTCGGGGACGGTGACCCTCGGCTCCAGGGTCTCCAGGGCGGATCGGACCCGCTCCAGGGTCGTCTTCTTCATGTCGAGGCAGACCGCCTTTTCGCTCAAGGGGTAAAACTCCTTCCCCGGGTTCTCCTCCTTCAGCCTGTAGTTCATCCCCACCTCAGTCCCGATGATGAACTCTCGGGACGGACTCTCCTTAGCGCGCCTCGCCATCCCCGAGGTGCTGTAGACGCCGTCGGCGAGGTCGATAACCTCGGGCCTGCACTCGGGGTGGACGAGAACCTCGGCCTCGGGGTGGAGGGCGCAAGCCCTGGAGACGTCCTCCGGGGTGTACCTGTCGTGGACGTAGCAGTACCCGTTCCAGGTTATGATCTTCTTTTCGGTGAAGCGGGCGACGTACCTCCCCAGGTTCCTGTCGGGGACGAAGAGGACCGTCTCCTCCGCGAGGGAGGCGACCACCTCGACCCCGTTGGCGGAGGTGCAGCAGATGTCGCTCTCCGCCTTCACCTCGGCGGAGGAGTTGACGTAGCAGACGACGGCGGCCCCGGGGTTCTCTTCCTTGAAGCCCCGGAGATCCCGGGCCGTGATCATGGAGGCCATGGGGCAGCTCGCTCCCGCCGCCGGCATCACCACCCTCTTCTCGGGGGAGAGGATAGCCGCGGTCTCGGCCATGAAGTCGACGCCGCAGAAGATTATCACCTCAGCCTCCTCCCTCGCCGCAGCCCGGGAGAGCTCCAGGGAGTCGCCCCGGAGGTCTGCGACCTCCTGGACCTCTCCGGGCTGGTAGTTGTGGGCGAGGATGACGGCGTTCCGCTCCCTCTTCAACCTCAGTATATCGTCGGCGAGCATGGTTGGGGGCAGTGAGGGCGGCTTATCCTTAAAAACGCTCCCCTCGCCCCAGAGGGAGGAGG
Organism: Methanothrix harundinacea 6Ac; assembly: GCF_000235565.1. Classification (NCBI taxonomy): domain Archaea; kingdom Methanobacteriati; phylum Methanobacteriota; class Methanomicrobia; order Methanotrichales; family Methanotrichaceae; genus Methanothrix; species Methanothrix harundinacea. The sequence goes on along the minus strand of NC_017527.1, from coordinate 1,433,212 downwards.
GCGGGTCCGGATTGAAGGAAGGCCCGGCTCCTCACTCCGGAGAGGGCCTCCTCCTCTGCCGCTCATCCTTTCTCCGCTCCGCCCGGTACTCCTGGATCATCCCCTCCAGCCACTCGGTCTTCCTTCGGGCGTCCCGGACCGCCTTCCGCTCCGACCACTGAGCCCGCGCCCTCTCCAGATCCTCGGGGCCGACGAGGGCGATCCCGGAGACCCTCCGCACCGGCACCTCCCGGCTGGATAGGACGGGGACCCCTCCGTCCATCAGATGCCCCTCCACCGACGGCTCCATCTCCGTCTCGACGACCACCGCCTCCACCCCCAGCTCGATGAGGAGGTCTGCGGTGTTGGGACCCCCGCCGCTGGCGTCGAGGAGGAGTATGACGTCCCCCTTCCCGATGTGAAGCCGCTCTGCCGCCTCCAGGATCGCCTCCCTGGAGAAGGAGGCGACCTCCTTGGTGGGCCTTCCCACCGCCTCCTCCTCCAGCTCCTCGGCCCTCTTCTCCCTCCTGAGCCTCGCCTTCAGCCGGCGGTTCGTCTTCCTCTCCTGCCGGAGGAGGCCCCGGAGCCTCTCGATCTCCTTCTCCCGGATCCTGATCTCCTGGTCCCTTTTGATCTCCCGGCGGGACCTATCCATCAGCCTCTCGATCTTAGCCTCGAGACGGCGGCGGGCCGCCCTCTCCTCCGCGAGCTCGCCCTTCAGCTCCTCGACAAACTCCTTCAGCCTCCGGATCTGCTCTTGCTGACGTCGGTTCTCCGCCACCTGCATGGAGAGATCGGCATCTTCTGAGGATGGAGCCTCCTGCGGGGCCTGGGGAGGCGCGGGCCTCTCCTCCGCCGGCGACAACGCCATCCTGGAGATCGCCTGATCTATCGAGAGGCCCCGCACCACCAGAGCCTTCACCTCCTCGGGGTCGAGATCCGGGGGGCACTTCCTCTCCACCTGCTGGAACTTATTTCTGTACCTCTTGAAGGCGCTGGCCGCCGCCGCCAGGGCGTCGCGCTCGTGGTCGTTTCTGTAGCCGTACTCCCGGGCGAGGGCGATCTTCTCCTCGGCGCTGATATCGCCTCCGGGAGAAAAGAGGACGGCGGAGAAGGCCCTCTTCACCTTCTCGACAGCCCCCGGCGTCGGGGAGACGTCCGTCGCCACTACCAGGGTCTTTCCGCGGATAGAGAGCCACTCGATCACCTCCGGGGTGGCCATCGTCCTAGAGCTGGTGAGGTCCACCAGCTCCCCCTCAAGATCGAGGGCGGCGATGGCGGTGGTGGTGCCGGGATCGATCCCGGCGATGATGTACCCCCGCCTCTTTCGGAGCGGCTCGAACTTGAGCCTCGGCCGCTCCACCCCCTCCACCCTGATCTGGGCGTCGCCCCGATAGCCGGAGTGGAGGTGGACGAGGCTCCTGTCCGCCTCGACGACGAACTCGCTCCTGATGTAGCCGCCGATCCCCTCCACCGACCGGGCGGTGAACTGATGCCCCTCCTCCCGGAGCCTCTCCTCCACCTCCCGGGAGAGGGCCTTGACGGAGCCATGGATCTTCCGGGTGTACCTCTTCTGGGACCAGCCGCCCCGGCCGGGAGACCTCCGGCGGCTGACCTTGATCCAGGTCTGCTCCTCGAAGGCGGAGACGACGCTCCCGACGCCCCGGGAGGCGAGGCGGGCGCAGGCCTCGGCCTCGTCCATGGGGTCGAGCCGATCGAAGGCGATCCCGTGCCTTCGGGCGAGGCGGGCGAGGGGCTCGGCCCTCTCCCCCCCCGTCACCTGGACGAGCCTCGTCCCCGAGGGCATCTGCGTCAGGAGCCGGACTAGGTCGGCCCTGTCGGCGGCGAGCTCGTGGACGTTGTCGACGGCGACCATCTCCGGGGACCTCTGCCGGATCATCCTGATCAGCTTCTGCCTGCTGATCATGGGGTGGCGCTCCTCTCCCTCTGCCGAGAGGATGAAGAGGGCGTAGCTGGGAGGCTGCTTGCTCACGGGCGAGCCGCTGGCTATGTCGACGCCGAAGATCGATCCCGGGATGGCATCACCCCTCCGCCGCTCCATTGGTGGTGGAGACGTCGACCTCTTCATCTCCCGCCTCCTTTCCCCCCTCCTCCCCAGGCCCGAGATCGGCGGCCGCGGAGGAGAGGGCAGCTTCGAGGGAGAGGTCGAGGCGGTACTTCCGGGCGAAGTGGTCGAGGAGGTTCTTGACGTCCCTCTCGAGGAGCTCCCGGGCCCGAGGGTCCCTCCTGGAGACGGCCTGGGGCCAGTCGATGATGACGACCTCTCCCTCCTCCCCGACGAGCACGTTGTAGGCGCTGAGATCGGCGTGGACGAAACCCCTCCTCCAGGCAGAGGCCACCTCCTCCAGGATCAGCTCTAAAAAGGGCTCCGGCTCCTCCAGCACCACCCTGTAAAGCTCCGTCCCCCCCGCGTGCTCCATCACCAGGGCGTGGTGGCTGAGGGCGACGGGCCTGGGGACCCTCACCTCCGGATGGAGGGCCTTGAGGGTCCTCCACTCCCTCGCCGCCCCGAGCCTCGCGGCGTGGATCCAGGCGCACCGGGGATGGTCGGCGAGGTGCTCCCTCGCCCTGCGGACGTGCTTGAAGCTCGTCCTCCCCTGGCGGTGGAACTTGACCGCCAGGGGGACGAGCTCCGTCTCCTCCCCCTCCGGAGGGGCTGCCTGCTCATCCGCCCCGGGGGGGATCCGGCCGAGGGCCTCGAAGACGACCGACTCCTTCCCGACCCCGAGGAGGTCGCCCAAGGAGAGGACGACGTCCCGGGCGACGAGGTCGGAGAGGGCGACGAGGTCGTAGGCGACAAAGCCGATCTGATACCCCTCATAGGGCTCGGTGGTCCTCGATACGAGCTTCTTTCCCACCAGCCTCGCGAGCCCCGAGGCGGCGGCCTTGGGGGAGAGGCGGGCTCTCGCCACCACATCCTCCATCGACGCCCACTCCGAGGTGCGCATCCCCCGCTCAACCGCCTTCAGGAGGGCGATCTCCTTCCGGTCCAGTCTCAGGAAAGCATCTGCCAGGTTCTCCACGGAGGGCTATATGTCGTTTATAATAGAAATTGGTTTCCTCCATCTCGATAGATCAGAGGAAGAGGCAGAAGATCTGCCCGGCATCGGATGAAAAGGGAGGGGAGGCCGACTCCCCGGGCCCGGGACAGCGGCTCTCCCGATCTTTTGCGCAGAGCTTTTCCTACTGATGGCTCCTCCACCTCGCCTCCAGCTCAGGATCTTGGAGGGTCTCCATGACGTAGTCGGCGAACTTGGCCCCAGTGGCGCCGTCGGCCCGGCCCGTCAGGACGACCTTCCTCTCGTACTGGCCGCAGAGGTCGAGGGCCATCTCCAGCCGCCTCGCCTTCTCGACGAAGCCGATGTGGCCGAGGAGCATCGCCGCAGCCCTCATCATGCTGGAGGGGTCGGCGTACTGGGCCCTCCCCTCCTCCACCATCCGCGGGGCAGAGCCGTGGATCGCCTCGAACATGGAGTACCTCTTCCCGATGTTGGCGGAGCCGGCGGTTCCGACGCCGCCCTGGAACTCCGCCGCCTCGTCGGTGATGATGTCGCCGTACAGATTAGGAAGGACGACGACCCGGAACTGGGTCCTCCGCTTCGGGTCGACGAGCTTTGCCGCCATGATATCGATGAACCACTCGTCGAGGTCGATTTCTGGGTAGTCCTTTGCCACCTTCCTCGCCACCTCCAGGAACTTGCCGTCGCTGGTCTTGATGACGTTAGCCTTGGTGACGGCGGTGACCCGATTGACCCCGTTCTTCTTCGCGTGATCGAAGGCGAGATGGACTATCCTCTCCGCCCCCTGGGTGGTCGTCACCGTGAAGTCGAAGGCGATCTCGTCGGTGACGTTTAAGCCCTTGCTTCCGAGGATGTACGCCCCCTCGGTGTTCTCCCTGAAGAAGATCCAGTCGATCCCCTGGCTAGGGACCTTGACGGGCCGGACGTTGGCGAAGAGGTCCAGCTCCCGGCGCATCGCGACGTTTGCGCTCTCCAGGTTTGGCCAGGGGTCCCCCTTCTTGGGGGTCGTCAGGGGCCCCTTGAGGATGGCGTGGCACCTCTTCAGCTCGTCGAGGACCCCGGCGGGGATCGCCTTCATCGCCCTCGCCCTCTCCTCGATGGTGAGGCCGGAGACGTCCCTGATCTCCACCTTCCCGGCCGAGACCTCGGCCTGGAGCATGTGCTCCAGGACCCTCTTCGCCTCGGCGCAGATGTAGGGTCCGATCCCGTCTCCCCCCACAACGCCGATGACGATGGGTCTGATCATAGAGTAGTCGATCCAGTCCTCGGCGGCCTTCATCCGCTCCACCCGGTCCATCTGCTCGACGAGGAGCTCCTCGAAGTGGGCCTTCGCCCTCTCAATAGCCTCTCTCCTTTCGGTCATCAAATCCATCCCTCATCTGAAACTAGGGTCCTCCTTTACCCCCTTTTTCTATAACTAACCCACTCCTCTTTCAACGGGACCCCCTCCCATCAAAAATATAAACTTCAAGATCCCAGGCATGGACATGGAAACCCAGGAGATAATATTCTACGTCATAATATTCCTGATAGTCTTCGCGATAACCCGGATAATAATCAAGATCAGGCGCGGTTACTGACCGGAGATGAGAACGAGATGTTCCCACCGGTAATCGCCACCGTCGGGGGAGGGGGCACCAGGCTCTATCCCCTCACCCTCGACCAGCCGAAGCCCCTGGTGGACCTCTGCGACACCGCCATCATCGCCACCCTCTTCAGGGTCCTGGCGATCCAGGGATGCAGGAGGTTCGTTTTGGGGAGCAAGGGAGCCGAGAACACCCTCCCCCTGAACAACTACTTCAAGGCGGGGGAGGGGTTCTTCAAGAGGCTGGGGATCAGCGATATCGAGGAGTTCGCCTACCAGCCCCAGTACGCAGATAAGGGCAGCGCCGACTCCCTGAGATACTGCGCGAACTACTTCGATATCGATGAGGACATGCTGGTGGTCTCCGGCGACAACGTCATCGACATCAACCTCAAGGACTTCATCGATTTTCACCGGGAAAAGGGGGCGATCCTCACCGTCGCCCTGAAGGAGCTGGATGGAGGAGAGGAGGTATCCCAGTACGGCGTCGCCAGGATCGACGACGACCTGAGGATCAGGGGCTTCGTCGAGAAGCCCGCCCCCGGAAAAGAACCGAGCAGGATGATCAACACCGCCTTTTACATCTTCTCCCCAGAGATCCGGAAGGTCCTCGCCGATATGGGGGACTCGGCCCGGGACATCGGTGGTGACCTCATACCCTACCTGACAGAGCACGGATATCCGGTCTTCGGCTATCCGGTGAAGGGATACTGGATCGACATCGGCACCCCAGAACGGCTCCTTTCGGCAGCTATGGACTTTCTCGGCGGAAAGGTAGAGCACTACGCCTTCAGGAACGAGTACCGCCCCGGCCAGTGGATCAACCCCAAGACCCTGAAGAGGATAGGAAGATACCTCGACTCCGGGGATATCGAGCTCCGGGGGAAGGTCTTCATTGGTAGGAACTGCAGCATCGAGAAGGGGGTGGTCATCGAGGACTCCCACATCGGGCATACGAGCCTCATCGAGAGGGGGTCGGTGATAAAAGGGAGCATGGTGATGAGCTTCTCCTCGATAAAGAGGGGATCGTACCTGAACAGGGCGATCGTCGGGAGGCACTCCACCATCGGGACCAAATGCGTCCTCGACGCCGACCAGCCCTTTAACAGGACCGGGAAGATCCCGGTGGTGGGAGAGAACGTGATCCTACCCCAGGAGTCGGTGGTGGGGCCGGGGACGAGGGTGGCCCCCCTCAAGTACACCTACAAGATCCTGGCTACGGGGAAGTTCTCTCAGCTGGGCACCGACGACGAAAATATATACTTCGGCGAGAAGTGACCCTTACCAGTACCGCTCCCAGCCGCCGGTCTCCAGGGCTCTGACCTTGTACTTTTTGTCGTTCTCGATCAGGAACTTGTGGAGATCCTGGGGGCTCTTGAAGAAGGACTTGTCCCGGAGGTTCTCGTAGATATCTTCCGAGGTGAACCCGGAGAGCTGACCCCTGCCGTAGACGATCCTCTCGATGGTGTAATACAAGTCGTCGAACTTTCTGAGGCTTCCGGTCCATTCTACCATTCTAACCACCTTGGAGAGGCGTTTCTGGCTTAAATGAATAAGAACGTTTCGTTCAGCATGACCATCGAAGAGAGAACTGGGTCAGGCGGATCCCCGGCGGTCGAAGATCCCCTCCGATCCCTCGCCGAGGAGATCGGATCGTGCCGCCGCTGCCCCCTCGCCGAAGGAAGGACGAAGGCCGTCCCGGGGGAGGGGCCGGCGAGGGCCGAGATCCTCCTCGTTGGGGAGGGGCCGGGGAGGGAGGAGGACAGGACAGGGAGACCCTTCGTCGGGAGGGCGGGGTCGGTCCTCGACCGCTGCCTGGAGGAGGCGGGGATCGAAAGGTCCCGGGTCTTCATAACCAACGTCGTCAAGTGCCGGCCCCCCGAGAACAGGAGGCCGAAGAGGAAGGAGGTGGAGGCCTGCCGGATCTACCTCGACGCCCAGATCGAACTGCTCCAGCCCAGGACCGTCATCCTGATGGGGAATGCGGCGGCGAGGGCCGTCCTAGACGTGGAGGGGATCGGAGAGCTCCGGGGCCGGGTCATCAGGGGCCGGTTCCTCGTCACCTTCCATCCCGCCGCCGTCCTCAGAAATGGAAACCTCCGGGAGGCCTTCATCGCCGACCTTCGGAGAGGAAGAGGGATGGCAGAGGGAGGAGCGCCTTAGGGGATCTCCCTCCTCAAGATCCGCGCCGCTCGCCGGAGAAGAGGGCCTTCACCTTCGGGGATGCCTTGGGGAGGGCCAGGACGAAGATCCTGTCCCCCTCCTTCACCTCCGTATCCAGGGTGGGGATGATCGGCTGGCTCCCCCGCATGATCGTTCCGAGGATCGCCCCTTTCGGCATCTTCTCCGCGGCGTTCTTCCCCAGGATCTTCGCCTCCTTCTCGGCCCGGAGCTCCAAGATCTCTGCCTCCTCCTTGCCTGAAGAGATGGCCTCATCCCCACCCCGGATCAGCTTCAGGACGGCGTCGACGGTCACCCTCCCGGGGCTGATGGCGTGGTCCACCCCCACCATCTCGAAGAGGTCGATGTAGTCGGACCTGTCCACCCTCGCGACGATCTTATCTGCGCCGAGCTGTTTGGCCAAGAGGGAGCAGAGGAGGTTCTTCTCGTCGAAGCCTGTGACGGAGAAGACGGCGTCCATGGACCCGACGTTCTCGGCCTTGATGAGGGATATGTCGGTCCCGTCGCCGTTGAGGATCAGGGTGTCGGGGAGCTCCTCCGCCAGCTCCTGGCACCGATCGTTGTCGATCTCCACCAGCTTCAGGTCGAAGTCCATCTTCTCCAGCCACTTGGCGAGGTAGAATCCGACGACGCCGCCACCGACGATCATCACCTTGTGAGAAGCGGTATCCTCGTGGATGATCTTCCTCAGCTTAGGCACCGACTTCGCCTCGCAGGTGAGGATCAGCCGGTCCCCCGCCCTGATCGACTCCTCCTTCCGAGCGATGAGGATCTCCTCGCCTCTCTTGATGGCGGCGATCCTGCAGTTCTCGGGGAGATCGATCTTTGAGATCGGTCCTGCCAGGGGCACTTCCTCGCCGACGGCAAGCTCGATCAGCTCCGCCTTACCCCCGGCGAGCCTCCGACGCTCGACCATGGAAGGAAAGTAGAGCTCTTTTACGATCCGCTCCGCCATCACCAGCTCAGGACAGATCATGAGGCCGATTCCGATATTCTTTCGGTCCTTCATCGGCTGGTCGATGTAATCGGAGTTGCTGACCCTGGCTATCGTCCTCTCGACCCCCAGGTGGCTTGCCGAAATGCAGGTGATCATGTTCACCTCGTCGTTGCCGGTGACGGCGACGACGATGTCCGCATCCTCGATCCCCGCCTCCACCAGGAGCTGGGCGTTGGCGGCGTTCCCCTGGAGGACTCGGACGTCGATCTCCTCCAGCCGCTCGCAGGCTCTGCTCTTCTGATCTATCACTGTGACGTCGTAATCCTGAGATAGCTCGCGGGCCAGGTGGTACCCGACATCGCCAGCTCCGGTGATGAAGATCTGCATCGAATCCCTCCAGTCCCTCGCCTCGCGCCGGGAGCGGTCATGAGATCCGATAAGATCTTCCCGACGGGAAAAGGCTTTCGAGTGGGGATGGCGCGGGCCCGGAAGGCGGGGGCTTTGACGGCGCCCATCAGTCCCCCCTCTCGACGATGCCGGAAACAGCTTTTTCTACCATCGTGCCGAGAGCCTCCCTGGATGGAGATTCAAGAGGAAGAGTTCGGGAGGAGGATCAGGGGGGGGGTTGAGGGTCCTCTACCTCTGCCACAAGAACGCCGACCCCGATGCTTTGGGGGCAGCCTTCGCCCTCCAGGAGGCCTTCGGGGGGGACCTGGGGGCGGTGGAGGGGGTGAGCAGGACCGGGGCGAGCCTCCTGGAGGCTATAGGCGCCGAGATCCTGATCGACCCGCCGGTGGAGGAGTACGACCTGGTGGTGGTCGTCGACACCGCTGTAGGGCTTCAGGTAGGCGGCATCCGCCTCAAGGATTACGCCGTCATAGACCATCACCGGGAGGGAGACCTCCTGGAGGGGGCAGCCTTCCACCTCCAGAGGCCCGCCGACTCCACCGCCGAGATCGTCTGGGAGATTCTGGCGAGGAGCGGAATCGTGCCGAGCCGGGAGGCGGCCCTGGCCCTCCTGGTGGGGATCATCACCGATACGGGGAGGTTCAAGCACGCCCAAGCCTCCTCCTTCCGGACGGTGGCCGAGATCCTGGAGAGGGCAGAACTCGATTACTCCGAGGCCCTGGAGGTCCTCTCCCGGGTCCCCACGGACACCTCCAGGAGGATCGCCGCCTTGCGGGCAGCCTCCCGGGCGGAGATCGAGTGGACGGAGGACTGGATCGTCGTCTCCTCGGAGGTGGGGGCCTTCGAGGGGTCCAGTGCGATGACCCTCGTCGAGATCGGGGCGGACGTCGCCCTCGTCGGCGGGGTCCACGGCGACCTCTGCAGGATCAGCGGCCGGGCAAGGAGGAGCGCCGTCCTCGCCGGCCTCGACCTCTCGGCGATCCTCGGGGATCTGGGGGAGGCCTCCGGGGGTGGCGGGGGAGGCCATCGGGGGGCCGCCGCCCTGGAGGCGCCTGGGGGGAAGCCGAAGGAGATCCTCGCCGAGGGAAGGAGGAGAGTCCTGGAGGCCCTGGAGGGGAGGCGCCCCCCCCGGGGTGGCGATCCATCCCCTTGAGCTGTTCTTGGAGCCGGTTCTTCAGAGGCGGCCATCTTCCGCCCCGTTTTCGTCCCTATATGGCAGGGCCCCGGATCACTTCCTCCACCGCTGGGCTGCCCTCTTCAGCGCCTCGATCCCGGGGAGGAGGTCGCCGGAGAGGTAGCTTATGGAGGCTCCGCCGCCGGTGCTGACGTGGGAGAACTTGGACTCGAGCCCCAGCTCCTCGATGGCGGCGCTGGTGTGCCCGCCCCCGGCGATGGAGAAGGCCGACTCCGTGGCGGCCTTCAGGATCTCCGTCGTCCCCAGGGCGAACTTCTCGTTCTCGAAGATCCCGGCGGTGCCGTTGAGGACAACGATCTTAGCCTCTCGGATCCTCTTGGAGAAGTCGACGATCGTCTCCAGGCCAATGTCGGCGATCAGAAGGTCCTCCGGAACCTTATCCATGGCGACGTCCAGCCTCTCGCCGTCCCTCTCCAGGGCGACGTCAGTGGGTACGACGATCTTGCCGGGGTTCTTCTCCAGGAGATCTTTGGCGATGGCGACCTGGTCGGCGTAGTCGAGCCCCGCCACGAACTCGCGGTTTTTATTGCCGACGTTGACCCCCGCCGCCATCTGGAAGACGGTGGCGACGACCCCGCTGACCAGGACCTGATCGACCCCCCCCCTCTGGAAGACGTTCTGGATCACCTTGATGGAGTCGTCGGCCTTGGTGCCGCCGAGGACGAAGATTGAGGGGTGCTCGTTCCCGCGGACCCCCTTGTCGAGGGAGTCGATCTCCTTCTCCATCAGCCTCCCGGCGGCGCTGGGGAGAAACTCTGTGAACCCGACGACGGATAGATGAGACCGATGGGAGACGGCGAAGGCGTCGTTTACGAAGAGGTCGAATAACGGCGACAGCTTCCGGACCATGTGGCTCTTCGAGTGCTCCTCCGGAGATCGGCTGATGTTCTCCTCGGAGTAGAAGCGGGTGTTCTCCAGGAGGAGGACGTCCCCGGCCCTCATCGCCTTGATCGCCTCCCGGGCGTGGGAGCCGAAGATGTCGTCGACGTAGCCGACCTCGCGGCGGAGGAGCTGGCTGAGCCTTTTGGCGTGGGCCTCCAGGGTGGTGAAGTCCTTCTTTCCCGCCCGGCTCTGGTGGGCCATCAGGACGACCCGGGCCTCCTCCAGGTCGCGCAAGGTCGGGATGTGGCTTCGAAACCTCTTGTCGTCGAGGATCTTTCCGTTCGGGTCCATGGGGGCGTTCAGGTCGACCCTCACCAGGATCCGCTGGTTCTTGATGGGGAAATCGTCTAGCGTGAGATAATCCTTCAACGGACTCCCTCCTTCAGGGGGATTTTTACTATGCTAGGGGTTCATTCAAGATATATATCACCTTTAGCCCCTCCCGGCCGGCGCAAGGCGGGCGGGGCTCCTCCCGAGGGCTGCGGCCGGAGAAATGGAGATATAACTGGCGCGCGAACTTAAGGTAGCTTGGGGTGGTAGGAACGATAGAGGAGAGGGACTCAGAGGGACGGTGGGTGGTCCAGGCCAAAGAGATCCTGCGGATGATCGAGAAGGGCGAGGACGTCGAGATCGAGAACAGGGTGATTAAGGGAGATATTGATTTAACTAAAATTAACTTGCCAAAGATTGGGCGAGGAGAATCTATAGATTGCGATAATAGGTTAAACCAAATTGCAAAAAGAGAAAAAGTAGTAGTTAAATCTTCAATAGAAATTAAATATTCAGAGATCCAAGGGTTTGTAATTTTCAATAATTCCATATTTAATAAAATAATAAATTTCAGAGGGACCACTTTTAATTAAGTGGGTAGCTTTGTGAATTCCGTTTTCTGTAGAGATTCGAACTTTCTAGAATCTCATTTTATTGGAAACGCAAATTTCGGTGGTACAGTATTTTATAGAGGACCAAGCTTTGAAGCTGTAAATTTTGAGAAAAATGCTAGTTTCGATTTAGCCGAGTTTAAAAGCGAGCCTTCCTTTAATGGTGCCTATTTTAAGCGAGATGCTACATTTAATTATGCAATATTTTGTAAAAGTGTTTATTTTGTTGGCGTAAATTTCGGAGGGGATGCAAATTATACAAAAACTACTTTTAATAAACCTGTTTATTTAAAGGAGGCGATATTCTCAAGATTCAATGTTGAATGGAGACAGATAAAAGACAAAATTGATTGTGATGGGGCTACATATCTATTATTGGTTAGAAGTTTCAAGAATCTGGAGCAATTTGACAATGCCGATGATTGTTATTATGACTATAGAGAGTGGAGACGAAATAGTAACGATGTTTCAACGGAGAAGCGGTCTAATTGGTCTAAATTATATGATTTTGTGTCCTATGCATCTTGCGGATACGGCGTGCGTCTGAGATTCCCGCTCGCCTGGATCTTCGGTTCAATCTTCGGCCTAACATTCCTCTACCACATCTTCGACGGAATCACGAAATCATCCCCTCATGAAATCACCATGATATCCCTGAATAACAGCACCATGCTCTTCTCCTCGGCGTATGCCGAGACCGCGCCCTCTTTCTGGGAGTGCCTGTACTTCAGCTCCCTCTCTTTTGCGGGAGGCACACCCGTGGGCCTCTCGCCCGTCGGCGTCTGGAAATACGCCGTGATGATGGAGAGCGTCCTCGGATATCTCTTCCTCGCCCTCTTCGTCGTCGTCCTCGCCCGCAAGCTGATCAGGTGAGGAGATCGAGGCGCGCCCTCCGGCCGGGCTCGCATCGGCGCCGCCCGTGGGGGGTTGGCAGCGCCCCAGGGCCGCGCCGCCCGGGCGATCGCTCCAAAGTGAAGTTAGGCCGTGGGAGGGAAAACGACGAAATGGTGGTTTTCTGGCCGTAACTTCAGAGGGATATATATGCCTTCGACTTCTCATATTGTGCCGGGGTCTACAAAACGGACGAAGCTCGCGGCGCAAAGGTCGACAAGAAGATCGGGGAGATCGAGCGCCTGTTAAAATCCAAGAGGGATGAGCTTCTCGAGATTGCAGCCAGGCACGGAGCAACCAATGTCAGGATCTTCGGCTCCGGGAGCCGTGGTGAGGCAGGGGAGGAGAGCGACATCGATCTTCTGGTTGACGTCGGTCCTGGCCGATCTGGAGGAGATCTTGCGCATCGCCGCAAAAGACGGTGCACGCAACGTGCGCGTCTTCGGCTCTGTTGCCAGAGGGGAGGATGATGAGATGAGCGACATCGACCTTCTGGTGGAGGTATAGGCTGGGCGCAGCCTTCTGGACCAAGCCGGGCTCTGGCTGGATTTGCAGGAGCTGCTTGGGTGCAAGGTAGATGTGGTAAGCGAACGCGGCATCAAGCCGCGTATCAAAGAGCGCGTCCTTTGGGAGGCTGTGCCGCTGTGAGAGACAAAAAGGAGCAGCTTAAGGACGTTATCGAAGCCATTGCCATTGCCATTGCCAGCTCCGGCGGCCATGGACGCGGAGACGGCCCTAGGAGATCCAGCCCCTGGCCTTATCGAGGAGGGGGTCAGAGGAGGTCTAGGGCCTCCTTCCCGCTCATCCCGACGGCGACCCCTAGGCTGGCGGCGGCGGCGTTCGCGTCCTTCACCTCCCCGGCCAGGAGGTCCTCGAGGTCGGCGATGGAGGGGCCCCGGGTCGGCTTCACCTTCGCCGCAGGGTAGCGAAACCTCTCCAGGGCGGCGACGTCGAAGGCGCCGCAGCCGATCATCCCCCTCGCCCCCACCACAAAGACGAGGTTTGCGGGGCCGAGGGGAACGACGTAGCCGTCCGCCTCCCCGCCCTTATATGTCAGTTTCTCGTGATGCATCTCAAGATCCCGCCTGCTGATATCTACGCCATCGGTGATAATTGTGGTGCTGTTGCCGGGGTGTCGTCGCAGGAGTTAAATATTCCGCAGTTCAAATGTTCCTCTCTCCGTCCTCGACCTCCTGGCCGTCTTCTTCGTTCGCGTCCTCTTCGTCTTCTCCACCGCAAGAAGGCATCTTACCTCATTCGCCTGCCCCCTCCGTCGGCCCCCAGGCCCTCGTCCAGCATTCTACCCCCTCCCCAGGGGCGAGAACGGCTTTAAACCCGCAGAGCAGATATGGTCTCTTGCTTGTCACCTCTCTCCCCCAGCTTTGAGCTATTCGTCGCCGTGAGGCACGTCGTATCCCGCCGGCGCCAGACGATTCTATCGGTGACGGCTGTCGCCCTGGCCGTCTCGATCTCCCTCCTCTTCACCTCCCTGGGGAACGGCTCCCAGGAGCTCCTCACCGGGATCGTCGAGGAGAAGCTCCCCCACGTCCGGATCTCTCCGGCGGAGGGGGAGAAGTACATCCACCTCTACCGGGGGCTCCTGGCGAGGGCCTCCGCCATCGAGGGGGTGAGCTCCGCCTCGGCGGCCCTCTCGACCCAGGCAACGGTCTCCTTCAAGGAGAAGAGGAGAAACGCCCTCCTCCGGGGGATCGATCCCGCCGAAGAAGACGCCATCTACAAGATCAGCTCCTCGATCGTCGCGGGGGAGTTCTCCGAGATCCTGGACGGGAAGAAGGTGGTGATGGGCTTCAAGCTCGCTGACGAGCTGGGGCTGAAGGTCGGGGACCGGATGGTGGTGAGCTTCCCCCGGGCCAGGACGACGGACCTGGAGCTGGTCGGGATCTTCGATACCGGAACCCCCCTGGACGAGAGGATCGCCTACGTCTCCCTCAGGACCGCCCGGGAGTTCCTCGGGGAGGGGGACGTCGTCACCTCGGTCGAGCTCCGCCTCGACGATATCCGCGAAGCTGAGGAGGTGGCGGCCGCCATCGACCTCCTCGGCTACAACGCCGCCAGCTGGCAGGAGAACAACCCCGAGATCCTCCGGTCGATCAACGTCGGCGGCTTCTGGAGGTCCCTCTCCATCTTCTTCGTCATGATCATCGCCGCCTTCGGGATCGCCGCCATCATGAACATGCTCGTCCTGGAGAAGGTCCGGGAGATGGGGATGCTCCTGGCCCTGGGGGCGGACCGGGGGAGGATCCTCAGGATCTTCATCTACGAGAGCGGGATCCTCGGCCTCCTCGGCGGCATCATCGGCTCCGGCCTGGGGCTCCTGGGGATCCTCGCCCTCGGAAGCTTCAGGTTCGAGGTGACGGCGGGAGGGAGAGAGCTCAGCTCCATCCCCCTGGTGATCGACCCGAAGGACTTTCCCACCTACGTCCTTTTCGCCCTAGGCCTCAGCCTCCTCGCCGGGGCCTACCCCGCCCTCCGGGCCGCGAGCCTCGACCCCGTCGAGGCCCTCAAGGGCTCCGAATCGGGGATGAAGGGGCGGGGGCTCTGGAGGCCGACCTTCGTCGAGGAGGCGTTCGCTTGCCGCTGCCTGGCCCTCAGGTTTGAGGCCGCCGTGGCGGTCCGCCACATCCTCTCCAACCGGAGGGGGACGGCCTTCACCCTCCTGTCGGTGGGGGTCGCCGTAGGGGTGATCATCATGTCCATCGGCCTCACCGAGGGGGTGAGGACCCAGATCGTGGCGAACACCATCGAGAAGAACCCTCACCTTTACGTCCAGCCGGGAAGGGGAGAGGACCACCTCCGCCTCTACAGGACCCTCTCGGAGCGGGTCTGGGAGCACCCTGGGGTCGTCGCCGTCTCCGCGAGGCTCGTCGGCCAGGGGGCTGCCCGCCACAGGGATAACGTCGAGGGGGTCGAGTTCGTCGGCGTAGATCCCGGCCCCGAGGACCTCCTGATGGGGGTCCAGGCCTCAGCCCTCTCCGGGAACTTCTCCGAGCTGAACTTCAAGCGGAGGTCGGCCTTCCTGGGGGTGAAGCTCGCCGAGAAGCTGGAGATCCGGCCGGGGGAGAGCTTCGACCTCGTCCTCCAGGACCGGACGGTGAGGCTGAAGGTGGCGGGGCTGGTGGAGAAGGGGACGGTGAAGGACGAGAGCCTCGTCTACCTCCACCTCAAGACAGCCCAGGACCTGGTGGGGGAGGGGGACGTAGTCTCCGAGATCGGGGTCCGGCTATCGGAGTTCGAGGAGGCGCCGGCCGCCGCCGCCGCCCTGGAGCGGAGCCTCCACCGGAGGACGAGCTCCTGGCAGGAGTACAGCCGGGAGATCGCGAGGTTCGTCGGGACCCAGTCGAGGATAAACCTGATCTTCTACTCCATGATCCTCGCCATCTCCGCCTTCGTCATCGCCAACACCACCATCATGATCATAAGCCGTAGGACCCGGGAGGTCGGGATCCTGATGGCGATGGGCGCCGATAGGGCCTCGATCCTGAAGATATTCCTCCTGGAGAACCTCCTCCTCGCCCTCCCCGGCGGCGTCCTCGGGGCCCTCTTCGGCCTTTTGGCCGGAGATCTGATCGCCACCTTCGGCCCCTCCGGCTTCGGCGGCGTCCCCCTCTCCTTCGACCTGGGGCCGGATCTGGTCCTCTACTCCATCCTCTTCGCCCTGGCCCTCAACTTCCTCGCGGGGCTCTACCCGGCGATCAGGGCCTCCGGCCTCGACCCCGTCGAAGCTATCGGATCGGAGTGATGGCGCCCGGAGGCCCAATATGAAGGAAACCATTCACTCCCTGACTAATACCTCATAGCCTGCCTCTCCCAGCGCCACCTTGATCTCCTCGATCATGCCGCGCCCCCGGGTCTCCACCTCCAGGTCGACCCTCGTCTTGAATGAGGAGATCTCTTCTCCACCCCTGGCGTGATGGATGTGCAGGACGTTTCCGCCCTTCTCCGCCACCAGGCTGAGGAGGCGGGCGAGGCTGCCGGGAACGTCCTCGATGCAGGCCGAGAACCTCATGATCCTCCCCTCCTTCAAGAGCCCCTGCCTGACCACCCTCTCCATGAGGGGAGGGTCCAGGTTTCCGCCGCTGATCACCAGGACGACCTTACACCCCATCGGGAAGGCGAGCTTCGAGGCGAGGAGGGCGGCCAGGGGAGCAGCCCCCGCCCCCTCCGCCAGGACCTTCTTCCTTTCCAGGAGGGCCAGGACCGCCGAGGCGATCTCCCCCTCCTCCACCAGGACCACTCCGGAGAGCAGCTCCCGGATCAGGGGGAAGTTCGCCTCGCCGACCTGCCTCACCGAGATCCCGTCGGCTATCGACCTCTTCGCCTCGACGGTGACCCTCTCGCCGGACCGGAGGGCTTCGAGGGCCGAGGGACAGGCGGCGGCCTGAACCCCCACGATCTCCGTCTCGGGCCTTACTGCCTTTATCGCCGAGGCGATGCCGCCGATGAGCCCCCCTCCGCCGACGGGGACGACGATCAGATCCGGGTCCGGGAGGTCCTCCAGAATCTCGAGGCCAATGGTCCCCTGGCCGGCGATTATATCCGGGTCGTCGTAGGGGTGGATGAAGGGCCGGCCCTCCTCTGCCATCTCTCTTGCTATCGATATGCTCTCGGCTAGGCTATCGCCGGCTAGGATCACCTCCGCCCCGTAGCTCTTCGTCGCCTCCTGCTTTCCCATCGAGGCCCAGACCGGCATCACTATCGTCGCCGGGATGGCTGCGGCCCTGGCCGCCAAAGCGACCCCCTGGGCGTGGTTTCCGGCAGAGGCGGCTACGACCCCCAGGGGGCCGATCTCCTCCCGCCTCTTGAGGAGCTTGTAGGCGGCCCCCCTCACCTTGAAGGAGCCGCCGGCCTGGAGGCTCTCCAGCTTCAGGTGCACCTCTGCTCCCGCCATCCTCGAGAAGGTATCCGACCGGACGAGAGGGGTCCGGATCACCCTCCCCTCCAGCAGCCGCGCAGCCTCCCTGATCTCATCGAGCTCTATCACGCCTATTCCCCCTTTCATATCAGCCACCTTCCTTTGCCGCCCATCCCCCATCCGCCCTTCCCCGAAGGCAAGGCGGAAGGCGGCTCTCCGACGGCCGGTCCTCCGCCTCGGGGGAGGGAGGGCCGCCCCAGGCCTCGGCGTATCAGATCGATCTTCATAACCCTCCTTTTCGCCGGGGATATCCCCGAGACTAGGATAACCGATCCCGAGAGTGATCCTCGTTTCAACGGGACCCCCATCGCTTCGATCCGCTCCGAGGGTTGCGGCTCAATATATCCTGAGTATAATATTCCCGCAGAAACTACTTAAAGATAAAAGTCGATGGATAGCCGATGGATCAGCTCGTCGTCCTCCAGGAGATATTCGAGTCCTACATGAGGGGGGGGTTCTCCCGCCCTATTGATCCAAAATCGATAAGTGGAGATTGTGCTGATCTGGTGGCCGCCCTCCTGGAGAGCTTCGAGGAGGGGCAGATCGACGAGAATATCTGCACGAGGCTGTTGACCTGCCTCTCGGACATCTACGACATAAAGAGGCTCGGAGACATCTGCAGGCTGGCGGGCCACCTGGGGATCGCCGCCCGGTGCTACAACAAGGCCCTATCCCAGACGACGGATCAGCACGTCAGGAGCGTCCTCTACAACAACCTGGGCCAGGTCCACGCCCGCCAGGGCTACCTCGGCCGCGCCCTCCACTACTACGAGAAGGCGGCGGAGGGGTTCTCGTCCCAGGGGGACTCCGGCAGCCTCGCCCAGGTCCTCGGAAACATGGGGTCCGCCTACCGGAGCAGCGAGAGCTACGACGAGGCCCTCGATAGCTGCCGCAAGAGCCTGGAGATCTTCAGGGAGCTCGAGGACGAGTCCGGCGTCGCCCAGATGACGGGGAGCATCGGCAGGATCCACGCCGAGATGGGAGAGTATGACCTCGCCCTCCAGGAGTACGAGAAGAGCCTCGCCGACTTCGAGCAGCTCGGGGATCAGAGGCAGGTCGCCTGGATCCTCAACCGGATGGGGCGGGTCAACGCCGAGATCGAGAAGAGAGACGTCGCCATCGGCTACTACAACAGGAGCATGGAGATCTTCGAGGAGATCGGCCAGCGCCACAACGCCGGGGTCGTCCTCGCAAACCTCGGGAGGCTCCACCTCGACCGGGGAGACCTCGACCTCGCCGCCGACCACCTGGAGACGAGCCTGGACCTCATCCGAAAGAACATGCAGCCCGTCCGGGCGAACGCCGTATCATGGCTCTCTGCCGTCCGGGCGATCCGTGGTCGGGACCTCCACCAGCAGGCCCTCCACACCATCGGCGGCGACGAGGATGGCCCGGAAGCGGCCGAGCTCTTCATCGAGGCGTCATCATACTACGCCGG
Organism: Methanothrix harundinacea 6Ac; assembly: GCF_000235565.1. Lineage (NCBI taxonomy): Archaea > Methanobacteriati > Methanobacteriota > Methanomicrobia > Methanotrichales > Methanotrichaceae > Methanothrix > Methanothrix harundinacea. The sequence continues at coordinate 1,414,861 of NC_017527.1, read as the reverse complement.
GGCGGCGGAGTGCCTCGATGAGCTCGCCGGGACCCCGGGGGTGGCCCTCCCCGACCTGGGGGTGGACGCGGGGATCGCGAGGCTAGCCTCCACCTTCGTCATCCTGGAGATGGAGACGGAGCCGGAGATGGGGGTGAAGCTCGCGGAGGAGGGGGTGGCGGCCCTCAACTCCGCCCTCTCCCGGGCAGAGGACTCCTCCGAGAGGCCCGCCGTCGAGGCTCTGCGGCGGAGCATGATGGGGATGAAGGAGACTTGGCGGCTGACCCTGATAAAAGAGGAGCCCTGGAAGCTCTCCGACGTCGCCTCCGACTCCACCGAGCACTTCACCCAGGCGATCCTTCAGCTCGGCTCGGCGGGGCGGGGCTGCAAGGAGGCTTGCGGGCAGCTCCTCCCCGCCTTCAAGACCCTGGGGAGGTTCATCGCCTCTATCCTCAAGGGCGAGCCTCCGGCGGACCTCTCGGAGACGATGGCGTACCTCAAGCGGGCGGAGAGCGCCTTTGAGCTCGCCGCCCCCGACCTCGGGATGATAAGCCCCTTCCAGATCCGGGAGGCCCGGATGATGGCATCGAGGCTTGAGGAGGCCGCAGGGAGCGGAAGGGACGGACAGGGCCTCCTCCTGGAGGATTATCAGCGAACCCTCCTCCTCATGGGCCGGGTCCTCACCCGGGCGGCTCTGACGGAGGCGTCCCTCCTCGATACGGTGAGGACCTGGAACGAGTCGATGAACCTGATCGAGGAGACCCCCCTCGGCAGGCAGAAGCCGAGGACCCTCCTTCAGGCCGATGGGAAGATGGCCGCCGGCGACGAGCCATCCTATCCCATCCGGCCTCCAGAGGGGTCCGGTCCCCGACCCCCTCCCCTGATCCGCCCCATCGAGGAGGTCCTCTCCTTTAAGGGGGGGCCTTCGAAGGAGAGGGGAGCTGAACCCCTGGGGCTGACAGAAGTTGCGAGAAACCGCCCCCCTTCGCCCGGAGAATCGGATGTGGGATCCAGAGATGGAGGGGAGGGGCAGGGTGCCGCCCCGCCGATCCCCGTTGCTCACCCATCAGCCGAGGAGTCGCTGACTAAAGGGGGCTGCAATGACCTTCCCGCCTTTGGGGCCCATGGCAGAGATCCCCTAAGGTTCCTCGCCAGATTCGCCATCGGAGTCGGCCGAGACCTCGGAGACCTCGCCTTCCGCCGGGGAGAGGTGAAGACGCCGAGGCTCCAGAGGTGGTCTTACAGGCCCCTCCTCAGGGGCCTGGCTCTGAGAGGGCTCAGGCTCCTCGCCGCCGCCCTCTTCCTCTTCATCCTCCTGGACCTGACCCACTACTTGATATAGGGCCGGAGCCGAGAGAGGGGAGACGAAGGCCCGCCCTTTTTGGGGTTTTGGCTCTCTTCCGCCTGACCTCCCGAGAGACCATGAAGAAAAGAAAGCTGGAGATGATCCTGGAGGGGCTGGAGGGGTTCAGCTCCCCTGAAACCAGCCTGGAGCAGTACCAGACCCCCTCAACCGTCGCCTCGGAACTCCTCTACTCCGCCCTCCTCCGGGGGGACCTGGAGGGGACCGTCTGCGACCTGGGGTGCGGAACCGGGGTCCTGGCGATAGGCGCCGCCCTCCTCGGCGGGAGAGCCGTCGGGGTCGAGCTGGACCCCTCGCCCCTCAGGATCGCGAGGGAGAACGCCCTCCGCCTGGGGGCCGACGTCCAGTTCGTCAGGGGGGACGTGGCGACGGTCGCCCTCAAGGGCGTCTCCACCGTCGTCATGAACCCCCCCTTCGGGGCCCAGAGGGGGAGCCTGGGGGACCGGGCCTTCCTCCGCAAGGCGGTGGAGACGGCCGAGGTCGTATACTCGATCCACAATGCTGGGAGCGAAGGGTTCATTAGACGGTTCGTAGAACCCTGTAAGGTCGAAGAGGTCCAGAAGATCCCCTTTCCCCTGAGAAGGACCTATAAATTCCACACCCGAGGGGTCAAGGTCATTGAAGTAGAGCTGTATCGGATATCTTGCAGGTGAACAGAAAGATGCCATCGAATATCGTCATCCCCGGCGACGTCGTCGGGGCTTCAGAGGAGTTTTCTCCCGGCGAAGGGACCTACCTCCGAGGGGGGCACCTCCTCTCCTCGAGCACGGGGGTTCTGGAGGTCGACGCCGGGAGGAGGTCCGCGAAGGTCCATCCCCTGGCCAACGCCCCGGTGAAGCTGAAGAACGGGGACGTGGTGGTGGGCCAGATCACCGACCTCAAAGACAGCCTAGCGATCCTCCGCCTCGCCTTCAAGCGGGGGTGCGAGGCGAGGCCGATATTCAACACCGAGGCCCTCCTCCACATATCCAGGGTCAAGAGCTCTTACGTCAAGGAGATCCGCCAGGTCCTGGGCCTCCGGGACATCGTCAAGGCGAAGATCATCGACGCCACCCCCACCATCGGCCTCTCCATCGTCGACGAGGACCTGGGGGTCGTCAAGGCGTACTGCGGAAGGTGCGCCTCCCCCCTGAAGCTCGACGGGAAGCGGCTCGTCTGCCCCGAATGCGAGCAGGTGGAGTCGAGGAAGCTCAGCACCGATTTCGGGACGGGGGTGATCAGATGAACGTAAAGGTCCTGAAGAAGACCGATGACGAGCTCCATCTGGAGTTCTTTGGGGAGAGCCACACCCTCCTGAACCTCCTCAGGACGGAGCTTCTGGAGGACGACCGCGTCCTCATCGCCACCTACGACGCCAAGTTTCCGATGATGACAAACCCCATCTTCCGGCTTAGGACCAGGGACGTCGACCCCGTCCTCCTCCTGAACGAGGTCGCCTCCAGGATCGCCGGGATGGTTGAGGAGTTCGAAGAGGAGTTCAGATCCGCGGTCGGATGATCGATATCAACGGCTCCTCCGGGGAGGGGGGGGGCCAGATCGTCAGAACGGCGGTGGCCCTCTCGGCGGTCACCGGCGAACCGGTCCGGATCACGAGGATCCGGGAGATGAGGCCCAATCCGGGGCTCTCCCCCCAGCACTCGACGGCGATATCCGCCCTGGCCAAGATCTCGGACGCCAGGACGGAGGGGGTGAGGCCCGGCTCCCGGGAGGTTCTCTTCTCGCCCGGCAGGGTCCGGGGTGGGGTCTACGACTTTGAGATCGGCACCGCCGGAAGCGTCTCCCTTCTCATCCACTGCCTCCTCCCAGCCCTGGCCAGGGCCGACGGGCCCGCGACCCTGACCGTCCGGGGGGGGACCGACGTCAGGTGGTCTCCTACCATCGACCACCTCTCCAGGGTCGCTCTCCCCGCCTTCGCCTCGTTCGGAGTCCGGGCGAGGTTGACGGTGGAGCGGCGGGGATACTTTCCCCGGGGCGGCGGGTTGGTCACCCTGGAGACGGTCCCCGGGGAGCTGGTGAGGGCCGACCTCTCCGCCCCAGTGGCAGGGGCGGTGGAGGGCGTGTCCCACTCGTCGAACCTCCCCGAGCACGTCGTCCGGAGGCAGGCGGAGGCGGCGATCGGGGTTCTGAGGCGGGCGGGTTTTGACGCCGAGATCGCCGCCGAGGCGAGGGCTCTCCCGTCCACCGGGAGCGGTATCACCCTCTGGTCGGGGTGGAAGGGAGGTAGCGCCCTGGGGGAGCGGGGCCTTCCGGCGGAGAGGGTAGGCTCCCTGGCGGCGGAGGAGCTGGTGGCACAGCTGGCTTCGAAGGCCGCCGTCGACCGCCACCTCGCCGACCAGCTCGTCCCCTACCTCGCCCTGGCGGGCGGATCCTACACAGCCCCGGAGGTGACGAGCCACGCCTCGACGAACATCTGGACCGCGTCCAGGTTCCTCGACAGGGTTATCTCCGTCGAGGAGGGGGATCCGGCCACCTTCAGGGCCGGCCTCTGAATCTGGCATCCGCCGTTCTCGCCGCTCGTTTTTCTCCGATCCCGCTCAGAGGTGCCGATATCGTCTCAACTGGGACTGGATGTAGATTCTCACCTCCGGGCCCCTGAAGACCCCGGCGTGCCCCTCGCAGAGGAGGTCCGCCTCCAGATCGAGGAGCCGCTCCATCGACCTCCTCCACCGGGAAACGTCCGATCCCCAGGCGTCGCTGAAGGGGCCGTGGACGTCCTGGCCGAAGAGGAACCTCAGCCCCTCCAGGTCGACGACGACGGCGATGCTCCCAGGGGTATGGCCGGGGATGGCGATGATCCGAAACTCCCGCTCCCCCAGCCTCAGGTCCTCCTCCTCCCCATCGAGGGGGAGGTCGACCCGGACGGGCCAGTACTCGATTCCGTATAGGTCGGCGGCGGTGAGCCTCGGCTCCCCGAGCTCGATCCCTTCCCGATCTGCTTCGGAGCAGATCACCAGGCATCCCGTCTCATCCCGGATCCTGGCTATCCCTCCGATGTGGTCGATGTGGCAGTGAGTGGCGATGAGGTAACCGATCCGGGAGGGGTCAAAGCCGAGGGACCGGACATTTCTCAGGATCGCCTCCGCCCCGGGGCCTGCTCCAGCGTCGATCATCACCAGCTCCGATCCTGCATCGACGAGGTAGACGGAGCAGTCCGCGGGATGGGATATCCCCGGACCCCCCACCACGTATACGCCCTTCCCGATCTCTTCCGGCACCATGGTGAGGGGGATAATCCCCTGATACTTAGATCTGACCTCGATCCGGGGGCTTTTAGGCCTAGGCCCGGCCCCGGCCTTCGAGATCCTCATCTGCGTCCCGCCTGATGGACCTGAGCCTCCTCATGCTCGCCCGATGCTCCAGGGCGAGGACCCCGGCAAGGAAGGCGAGGAGAAGGAGGAAGAGCCTGAAGGCCCGGGGCGCATCCTCCGCATAGAAGCTGACGTCGATCACCCTCCCTTCGAGGACCGGCCAGATGAGGACCGTCCTGTTATCCAGGGACTCTATTCGGTCGGGGGTGGGCCTAGCCCTCCCCAGGAGCCGATCGCCGGTGGCGTACCCCGGGGGAAGGACGACCCGGACGCTGGAGCCCTCCTCGGCGAGGACGACGAACCTCTGGTCTGCGATGGGGAGGGTGTAGTTTAGGTGCCCGTCCACCTCCTCCCCGGCGACGACCTGATAGTTGTAGTACCCCCGCCAGAAATCGACCCTCGTCTCCGCGGGAACCTCCCCCCCCGAGGAGTTGAAGAGCCTGATATCAGCCCTGATGGGAAGGGTGAAGTTGAAGCTGCTGCCGTTTGCGGGGACGATCACCTCCGCCTCGGACTTCGCGAGGAGGTAGGTGGTGCCGTTGAAGCTGACGGCCTCCAGCCCCGGTGAGAGAGCCGCCTCTCCCTGACCGAAGGTGAGGATCAGAACCGCCAGAATCCCAAGACCCGCATCCAGGTTCATATCGACACCGTCTCCCAATAGCCCCCGATCCCTTCCCGGAGGGCTCCATATCGGCGAGAGGAGGCGGCCGCCTCCAGGATCGCCTCTCCGTCCAACCATCACCGGATGGGATAAAAACCTCCCCGTCGGTAAGCTATTTTTATCTTGAGGCCCAGGGCTGAGTTGCCCGGTATGAAAGAGATGGAAGTTGGTGGGAAGATAAAGGGCGGAGTAAAGATCAGGAGGTTTGAGCCTCCCGACTACTCCGAGGCGGTCGCCTTGGACGCCGAGGCGGGGGGAGGGCACGACCCGTACCTTCTCACCTACTTCTACGAGAACTACCCCACATCCTTCCTGGTGGCGGAGGAGGGCGGCAGGATCGTAGGGATGGTCCTGGGGTTCAGGCAGTCGCCCCTGGAGGGGAGGGTCTTCTGGATAGCGGTGAGGTCCGGATACCGGGGGCGGGGGGTCGGCAGACGCCTCTTGATGGAGCTTCTGGAGATCTTCCGGAGGCTCGGGGTCGTCGATGTCATCCTGGAGGTGAGGGCGACGAACAAGCGGGCCCAGGGGCTTTACGTCGACCTGGGGTTTGAGATCTTCACCACCGCCAAGAACTACTACCCCGACGGCGAGGGGGCGATCATCATGAGGAGGTCGCTATAGTCGTCGCGCAGATATTCCACCGAGTTAAAGGGTCGAGAGGAGACCCGATACTATTTCAGTTTCTTTTGTCGTAGGAAGTTTTGTAAATTCTTACATTCATTCGGCCTTCTTATGGCGGAAGAGCTTCCGGATAAATATATATTATAAAGTTATATTTTTTAATTTAATGCTTTTCGAGGCCGTGGCAGACTTCTGAGGCGAGGATAATTTGGGGGCATAACGAAGATGCCCCAACTCAAGCTCCGATCAAAATTGAGGAGGCTAGGTAAAAGTTTTTATATTCTTCATCAGCAGGAACGATTGGAGGAATTGATTGAAGAGAGAACTAGCGGTACTGCTCCTCCTCTGCATGGCGGTTGTCGGCATGGCAGGCGCTGCCAACTACATGTACGAGAAGGCCAACGTCAAGGGCGTTGGCTACAAGAACGTAGAGACCATAATCCAGACCCAGCCCGGCCTCAACGGAAACAAGCTGGTCGAGAAGGAGTCTGGAAGCGGAAACGTCATCACCGAGAGGACCGAGATCGAGGCCGAGAGGGACCCCTTCGGACCATGGTGTTGCTGGGACGAGTGTGGATCTGACTATTTTGCCTGTCCACCTGGCGAATGCATCATCGAGGGCTGGAACGATCCCTGCTGCTGCGTCGACTACATCAACTTCAACAAGGAGGCCGAGTTTGAGTACATGCCTGTCAGCTACCAGACCGGCACCTACGACCAGAAGTGGATCGAGAAGCTCTGCGTCCAGAACTACTACATCGGAGCCGTAGTCGTCGAGATGTATACCCATGCCGAGCACCTCCAGAAGAACACCGAGGTGAAGACCAGGCGCGATTGCAACTCGTGGCTTCCTCTGCCTCCGCAGCCTCCACTGCCTCCACTGCCTCCGGACCCTCCACTGCCTCCACTGCCTCCGGAGCCTCAAGGCGAGAATAAATCATATAGCATACTGCGGCGCTGACGGCTGCTACGGCTGCGGCGACTGCACCGGAGCCCTGGAGGCGAACTTCAACTCCAACGTCATCGGCGTCGCCCACATCGGCTGGCTATCCAAGGACGTCAGCGTCAACTGCAAGGGGAGGCACTACGAGTGGGGCCGCTCCGTCGAGGACCTGACGGGCGTCTTCTCCATCGAGAAGTTCATCCAGCTCTGGGGCAACGGAACCTGCGGCGAAGTCAGGGTCGACTGGCTGCCCTGCATCTGAATTCGAAGAACTCGTTAGGCTGCCTCGATAGCCGACCGGGGCGGCCACCCACCTCTTTATTTTGACCGATCGATATAGTTAAAGCAGATCGTCCGGCCGATCCAGCCGTCGCGCAAAACTTTGGCATATCTGTGGTCTACAAAAGACTTTGGGCTGAGGGGTATTGGTTTTCATCATGCTGCACCACAAACATATCCAGTTATTCTGCGCCGATCAATCGCGATACATCCGGCAGTTGAGATAATTTTATTATAAGTTATTGTATTTACTGACTGATTATCGTTAGCATCGAGACTTTATAAGCGATGATCATATCTTGATAAAATTATATGTTCGATCCCCAATGCGAAAATTCCATGATGTTAATCTATTTATATTGAGATCTCTGAGAGTTTTTTGGAGGGATTAATTGAAGAGAAAACTAGCGGTACTGCTCCTCCTCTGCATGGCGGTTGTCGGCATGGCAGGCGCTGCCAACTACATGTACGAGAAGGCCAACATCAAGGGCGTTGGCTACAAGAACGTAGAGACCATAATCCAGACCCAGCCCGGCCTCAACGGAAACAAGCTGGTCGAGAAGGAGTCTGGAAGCGGAAACGTCATCACCGAGAGGACCGAGATCGAGGCCGAGAGGGACCCCTTCGGACCCTGGTGCTGCTGGGACTGCCCGTGCGGAAACCCCTATTGGGCCTGTCGACCCGACCCCTGCATCATCGAGGGGTGGAACGATCCCTGCTGCTGCGTCGACTACATCAACTTCAACAAGGAGGCCGAGTTTGAGTACATGCCTGTCAGCTACCAGACCGGCACCTACGACCAGAAGTGGATCGAGAAGCTCTGCGTCCAGAACTACTACATCGGAGCCGTAGTCGTCGAGATGTACACCCACGCCGAGCACCTCCAGAAGAACACCGAGGTGAAGACCAGGCGCGACTGTGGTATATGGCCTTGGTGGAGGGGGAGGGTATTGAACTCTGACCCCACAAATGGGGTGCCATACTGTGGCGAGGACGGCTGCTACGGCTGCGGCGACTGCACCGGAGCCCTGGAGGCGAACTTCAACTCCAACGTCATCGGCGTCGCCCACATCGGCTGGCTCTCCAAGGACGTCAGCGTCAACTGCAAGGGGAGGCACTACGAGTGGGGCCGCTCCGTCGAGGATCTGACGGGCGTCTTCTCCATCGAGAAGTTCATCCAGCTCTGGGGCAACGGAACCTGCGGCGAAGTCAAGGTCGACTGGCTGCCCTGCATCTAAATTAAGGACTCGTTAAGCTGCCCCGAAACGAATATCGGGGCGGCTCCCACCTTCCTTTTTGGCTACCCCTCATAAAATTGCCCGGATTTCTGCCATCTGATTCTTGGGGAGTTGATACATCATGTAGCTCAAATCGGGAGGACGAGGAGCTTTGATCATACATATCTATGTGTTTAAGTCATTAAAATATAGTTGAAATAAAGATAGCTTTAAATTGGATTTATCGAATCCTTAAAACGTTGAACGTTCCTTTACAGCGTAAATTTTAACTATATAACAATGGAAAGCTGATCTGAATGAAGATCAGTATGCATCATCCAATAACCTTTGCCCTTCTGGGCGTATTGGCGGTTATTTTATATCTCTTCGGATTGGCTGGGGCAGCGAACATCACCGTCGGGCCGGGGGAGAACATCCAGGCCGCTATTCGCGAGGCTCTGCCTGGAGACGTCATAGAAGTGATGAGCGGCACCTATAACGAAGATCTCGTCATCGACAAGCGGCTCACTTTGCGGGGCGTAGATTCCGGCGAAGGGAAACCGCTCTTGTTGTCAGATGGAAGCTACGGCGCAATAACCTTGATCGAAGACGGGATAACTTTTGAGGGGTTCAGGTTGACGGATCTTGGAATAGATGTGATCTCTGACGGGAACATAATCCGGGAGAACGTAATCCGCAACTCTGGATTTGGGATTTGTCTGACACGGTCAAAAGAGAACAACATATCCCAGAACCATGTCGAATGCAGCGGTTTTATGGGGACGGCCGTTTTCTTCAACATCTGTGAGAACAACATACTCAAAGACAACTGCTTAAGGGGCGGATGGGGTGGAAATGGCATCCATCTTCTGGAGTCAGACAACAACGTCATAGTCGGAAACGTCGCCCAAGACCGCTCATGGTTGGGGAGGGGCATCTACCTTGATTCCAGCAACTGCAACTTTGTTAAAGGTAACACCGCCACGGGAGGGCCGGAGGGTTGCAGCATTGCCCTATTTAGATCCAATAAAAATAAGATTGTGCAGAACAACCTGACCGACAACGCAGATTCGGGGCTCAAGATATATCATTCCAGCGGCAATTTGATCTACTTGAACAACTTCGATGAGAACAAGAATGACCCCTTTTCGAGGAATTCAACATCCTTCTGGCATTCTCCCGAGCCGATAGTCTACAGATATGGGGGAAATAACTTCACGGCCTACCTTGGAAACTTCTGGTCAGTTTACTCCGGACACGACGCCGAAGGCGATGGAATCGGGGATTCACCTCACCGCTTCGAGGGTGGAGAGGACCGATTTCCGCTGATAGGCCGCTGCGAGAACTACTCCTGCACAGGAGGAGAACCTGATGAAATCTTCGGTTCGATCGGGGTGCCTGCCGTCTGAAAGAACGGATCAGGTTCAAAGCTGGTTAAGGGGGCGAGCACCTTGTCCAATTTGCCCTCACTGGATAACTTACCTCATCTCTCCAACCCCTGTCGAAAGGTTGAACTAGATGGCCCCTTCTGTAGCTGGCTGAACGAAGGTGGTTCTCGTTGCAGCTGCTGTTGATCCATTCCGATTACATAGAGTTTGAGGCGAAGAGGCCGACCCCCGTCGCCGAGAAGGTGGAAGAGAGGGAGAAGTCGGGACGGCTGGAGGAGGCCCTCTGCGCCTTCATCGCCGTCGAGAAGATGGACGAGATCGATATCCCGGCGGCGATCGCCGCGGGCGCAAAGGAGATCGCCTCCGTCGCTGAACAGGTCAAGGCGGAGAGGATCATGCTCTACCCCTACGCCCACCTCAGCTCCCAGCTCTCCGCCCCCAAGGCCGCCGTCGAGGTCCTCCGGGGGCTGGAGGAAGCCCTCCGGCAGGATCGCGAGGTGGCGAGGGCGCCCTTCGGCTGGTACAAGGCCTTCAGGCTCAGCTGCAAGGGCCATCCCCTCTCGGAGCTATCCCGGTCCATCAGGATCGGCGAAGGGGCCAGCGGCGCGGCGCCGCCGGGGACCGCCGTGGGAGCTAGGCCCCAGGAGAGGGAGGAGGTCGTCTCGGAGGCGCTCAAGGCCGAGGAGAAGGCCGTCTCCATCTGGAGGGTAATGACCCCTGGCGGGAAGATCTTCGAGCCCGATAATTTCGACTTCTCGGGACATGAGAACCTGAAGAAGTTCGTCAACTACGAGATATCCAAGAGCAGGGCCGTCGAGGCCGTCCCGCCCCACGTGGAGCTGATGAGACGGCTCGAACTGGTCGACTACGAGCCCGGCTCCGACTCGGGGAACATGAGGTACTACCCCAAGGGGAGGCTCGTCAAGTCCCTTCTGGAGTCTTACGTCCTGGAGAGGGCGGCGGAGATGGGGGCGATGGAGGTGGAGACCCCCATCATGTACGACATGTTCCACCCCACCCTCAAGAAGTACCTGGACAGGTTCCCGGCGAGGCAGTACTCCATCGAGGCAGAGAAGAGGAGCTTCTTCCTTCGGTTTGCCGCCTGCTTCGGCCAGTTTCTGATGAGCCACGACATGACCCTCTCCTACAGGTCCCTCCCCCTCAAGATGATCGAGATGACCCGCTACTCCTTCCGGCGGGAGCAGCGCGGAGAGCTGGTGGGCCTCCGGCGGCTCCGGGCCTTCACCATGCCCGACATGCACACCCTCTGCGCCGACATGGCGGAAGCGACCCGAGAGTTTGAGAATCAGTATCGGACCTCGATCTCGGTCCTCAAAGAGGCGGGCCTCGACCTCGACGACTACGAGGTGGCGATCAGGTTCACAAAGGAGTTCTACGAGGAGAACCGGGAGTTCGTCGAGGGGCTCGTCGGGATCGTAAACAAGCCCGTCCTCATCGAGATGTGGGAGGAGCGGTTCTTCTACTTCGTCCTCAAGTTCGAGTTCAACTTCGTCGACGCCCTCGACAAGGCCTCCGCCCTCTCGACGGTCCAGATCGACGTCGAGAACGCCGACCGTTACGAGATCGACTACACCGATCCCGAGGGCGCCCTCCGGCGGCCGATCATCCTCCACTGCTCCCCCTCCGGAGCCATCGAGCGGCTGATGTACGCCCTCCTGGAGAAGGCCCATCGGGTCTCCACCGAGGGGAAGGTCCCGATGCTGGCGACCTGGCTATCGCCGACCCAGGTGAGGGTGATCCCCGTGGCGGAGCGCCACCAGCCCCGGGCCGAAGAGGTCGCTGGGGCGATAGGCTTCAGGACGGACGTCGACGACCGGGACGAGACCGTCGGAAAGAAGATCCGGGACGCGGGCCGGGAGTGGGTGCCCTACGTCGTCGTCATCGGAGACGATGAACTCGAGTCGGGAAGGCTCGCGGTCACCGTTCGGGCCGAGTCGGAGCCGAAGAAGCCTTTCAAAGTCGAGATGACCATCGACGACCTCCGGGCGAGGATTGCGGCCGAGACGGCGGGAAAGCCCACCAAGAGGCTACCCCTCCCGGTGAAGCTCTCGGAGAGGCCCCGGTTCATCTGAAGGGTGGTGGGGCCCCGCCCTCCTCCTCTAGAATCTCTCAAAAGGTTCTGGCCTGAAATCGGAGGCCTCGACCCCCCCACCCACCCTCCTCCTCTGAAGGAAGAGGGGCCTTCGGCCGGGGGGTCTCCTGGAACCCACCGCAAAGCCTATTATCATCCAGCATATTTCGGGCGATCTATGGCAAATCTGAACGTGGCGATCCTCGGTCCCCAGGGCTACGCCAAAGAGGTCGGGAAGAAGGGAACCTCCACCGACATCACCTTCTACAACCTGAAGCGGGGCGAGAGCACCGTCACCATCGTCGAGCCGACGCGCTACCCCGAAAGGCTCGCCCCCCTCTTCTTTGCGGCATCCCTCGCCAAAAAAGCGGTTCTAGTCGTCGATGCGATCGACGCCGCCTTCGGCGAGGGCGTAATCATGCTCCAGGCCCTCGGGATAAGGGAGGGGTACATCATCCTCCGAAACTACCTCGACCCGGGGAGGGTCAACCCCGTCATCAAGGGGACGGTCCTGGCGGAGTACGAGCAGATCGATGACGACCCCATCGCCCTCCGGGAGAGGCTCCTCGACGAGGCGGACAAGCTCCAGGAGGCTACCCCGTCCCCGGAGGAGCGGGGGGGCGCGATCCCCGTCGACCACTTCTTCAACGTCCGGGGGATAGGGACCGTCGTCCTCGGCACCATGGCCGAGGGGGTCATCAGAAAGCACGAGACCCTCCGGGTCCTCCCGGGCGATAGGACCGCTCAGGTCCGGTCGATCCAGAAGCACGACGACGACTTCGACTGGGCCCGGGCCGGCGACAGGGCGGGGATCGCCCTCAAGAACATAGAGGCCGATGAGCTGGACCGGGGCGACGTCCTCGCCAGCGACGAGGCCCTCAGATCGGAATCGAGCCTATCCGCCAGGGCCGAGCTGATCCGCTACTGGCCCGCCCCCCTCAAGGAGGGGATGGTCCTTCACATCGGCCACTGGATGCAGTTCCTCCCGGCGAGGGTGGCCTCCGTCGAGGCGGGGGAGGACTGGAGGAGGCCCCTTCTGAAGCTGGAGCTGGAGAAGCCCCTGGTATACCGGCCCGGCGACCGGGCCGTCATCTGCCCGCTGGAGGGGAGCAAGCTCCGGATCGCCGGGATCCTGGAGCTTCCTTAAAGGCGGCTCACTCCACCAGGACGGCGGTCCCGCTGGCGGAGACCATCAGCATCCCGCCGTTCTGGCCGAGGGTCTCATAGTCGAGGTCTACGGAGAGGACGGCGTTGGCGCCGAGCCTCGCCGCCTCCTCCTCCATCTCCGAGAGGGCGATCTCCTTCGCCCGCCGGAGCTCCTTCTCATAAGCCCCGGACCTTCCGCCGACGATGTCCCTGATCCCGGCGAAGAGGTCCTTGAAGATGTTGGCGCCGAGGATCGCCTCGCCGCTGACGATGCCGAAGTACTTGACAACTCGCTTGCCATCTACGCTGGGGGTGGTTGATATCAACATGACATCCCCTGACTACCTCGTTGTTAATCATCCTGACGATGGAGGCCGGGATCATCCCCCTTCGAGGGCTCTATCGAGGTATGGTATAAAAAAAGGGCTGAAGGGGGGAGGGATCGGACCCTCCCCTCAGTTCTGCCGGAGCCCCTCCTGCCAGCGGAGGAGCCTCTCCTGGACGACGAACCTGAAGGTCCGATCGATGAGGAGGCCCAAAAGGCCGAGGACGATCATGTAGAGGAATACCAGATCCATCATGTGGAGGGAGTAGTAGTCCCAGAGCCGGTAGCCGAGGCCGCTCCTCGTCGAAGCCCCGAACATCTCGGCGGCGACGATGCACATCCAGGCGATCCCCATGGCGATCCTGATGCCGGCTGCTATCGACGGCAGGGCCGAGGGGATGGCGACGTACCTGATGAGGTCCCGGTTCCGGGTAGCCCCCAGGACCATCGCCGACTCGACGTAGATCCTGGGGACGCTTCTAAAGCCGACGTAGGAGTTGATCAGGATCGGGAAGACCGCCCCCACGAAGACTATGAACCCCGCCGCCTGGGGCGTCAGGCCGAACCAGATGATGGCAAAGGGGATCCAGGCGAGGGGCGGGATCGGCCGGATCAGCTCGACGATGGGGTCGAAGACCCGGTCGGCGACCCGGGACCATCCCATGGCCATCCCTATGGGGAGCGCCACCAGAAGCCCAGCCGCCATCCCCATGGAGAAGTGAATGAGGCTCACCCGGAGGTCCACCCAGAGGATCGTCTCCCACTGGCGGAGGAGGGCGTCGACTACCTGGAAGAAGCTCGGGAGCTTGAGGGGGTTTGCTATGGCGGCGGCCAAAAGCTGCCAGACGACGATGAGCCCCATCACCGATAGGGCTTCAACCCCGTGATCTGCGATCCCATCCCTCACCCTCTCAACCAGGGGCGAATCCGATCTATCCACATCCTCTCTCCTACCAGGTGCCAATCGTCCCATCTCTCCTCCTCAGCTCGCCACCCGGTCGTAGAAGGTGGTGTCGAAGAGGTCGTCCACACCGAGGAGCTTGCCCCCGGTGTAGCCCAGCTCGTAGTTGACCCGGGCAAACTCCGTCACCGACGGGATGATCTGGTGAGGATCGCTGATCCAGGCTCCGTCCCAGCTCCTGATGGAGTGCTCTATCACCGTCAGGTTCTGATTGGTCTTGGCGGTGTATATCGCAGCAGCCCTCTCGGGGTTCTCGTTGATGAACTCCGTGGCCCTGATGTGGGTTTTGATGATCTGCTCCACCAGCTCCGGCTCCTCCCTCATCAATTTGCCGCTGACGACGAGGCAACAGCAGGCGTGGTCGGGCCACATCTCTCCCGAGGCAACGACGGCTTTGCCATTGCCGGCCAGCTCGATGATCGAGGGCGCAGGGTGGGGGAGGAAGACGGCGTCGACCCTTTTAGCCGAGATGGCGGTGACGGCGGCCCCAGGGTCCATCGACTTTATGTCCAGTCCGTCTGGATCGACCCCGTTATCCAGGAGCCATTTCCTGAAGACGGTATCCTGGATCGACCCCGGCGGGAAGGTGGCGACCGTCCGACCGACCAGGGACTTCGGACCATCGTACGCCACCTCAGGCCTCACCACCAGGTCAGACCCGTTCTTCTGGACGGCGGCGACGATCTTGGCGTCGAGCCCCTGGGCTATGGCGCTGATGGGCGGGGCGGCGCCTACGTAGGCTATGTCCAGGCTTCCTCCGAGCATCGCCTGCATCTCAGGAGGGCCTGAGGGGAACTCGAAGTCCTTCACCTCCTCGATCCCGAAGGGCTTCAGGTCCGCAAGCCACCATCCCTCCTCCATCGCCACCATCTCAGCGACCTGATGGGTGCTGGGCTGGTAGCCGATCCGCAAAGTCGTAATCTTTGCCTTATCCGAATCGGTGCCTAGGCAGCCGAGGGCGATGAGGGCGACGAGGCCCACCGCCAGGGCTGCGAGAATAAGATCTCTCCTCAAAGGTCATCACCAGAGGAGGGAGGAGGGGGTAAATATATAGCATTTTCCGGCATGGCCGATATTTCATCCCAAAAGTACTAATATTTAGAAATTATTCTACAATTAGATGACATACGCCGAGAAGTTGATGAGGGCGGCCTTCGCCTCCGACGAGAAGCTCCGGGAGGCTATGAAGGAGGTCCTGGCGGAGCTGGGGCTCTCCGCCCGGGAGTTCAGCGCCGTCTCCTCGATACCCCAGTCCACCCTCTACAAGATCATGTCCGGCCACCGGGAGCCGAACATCACCACCCTCCGACAGATAGTGAAGACGATCAGGGATCTCGAAGGGGCCGAGACCGGCTTCATAGCCGTCATCGCCGCCAGGCCGGTCCTCGACGAGATCAAGGAGAAGAGGACGAGGATCGGCGATCGCCTCCTCGTCCTCCGGGAGTACTCGGCGACGAACATCGAGGAGGCGATCGTCGCCGCCGTCCGGGCCGAGAGGGACGGGGCCGCCGCCCTCGTCTGTGCTCCAATCGTCAGCCCGACGGTGGAGAAGCTCCTATCGATCCCCGTGGCGACGATAATCCCAAGGGAGAGCCTCGTCCGGGCCATCGAGGTGGCGGCTAGAAAGATCGAATGAGACGGGGTCTTATTCGGACGGCGGGAAGGGTCGAAGCCCCCGATCCATCTCGTAAGGCTTTTATCGATGGGGCGCCGAAAAGCCGATATAAAGGGTATTGTGGGGTTTATTTATGAGAACGGTTAGCATATTGGCATTTCTGGCCCTCGTCGCTCTCAGCTTCGCCGCCATAGGCGCGGAGCCGGTGAGCGTCGGAGGAGATTTCGGGGCGGCATGGCTGAAGAACCTCCCGTACCAGCCCACGGCGGCTACCGACGAAAAGGACGGCCTATGGAGCTGGGGCGGAACGCCCCGTTGGATGACCATCGCCAACGGAACCCTGGAGAAGGTCAATCAATCGTCGAACGCCGTGGATTACCTGTACCCCGGCACCTACGGCAGCAGCGGTCATTCTGACGACCCATGGATCGAGGCCCAGCTTACGGGAAAGGTTCAGACGACTCTTCTGAGCCAGATGATAAGATATAATCATACCTCCGACGGCTGGGTCGGCTTCCTGGGCCTTCCATTGCCCCCGTGGTACTCCTAATGGCTGTTAAGAAGATCAGCATAGCGGCTCTCTTCAGCAGACTGCAGGAGGTCCACCCCGACCTCAGAGAGATATCCGCGGGGGACGTGGTGGTGGCGAACTGGGTTAGGCTGAAGTGCAGGTACGGCTGCCAGGCCTACGGAAGGCACCTGGGATGCCCCCCCTACTCGCCGACGCCGGAGGAGACCCAACGGGTGCTGGAGGAGTACAGAGTCGGGGTCATAGCCAGGTTTGAGGCGGTGGCGGACCCCGCCTTCCCGCCCCAACGCCTCCACCACCACCTCTGGGGGTCGATCAACGCCGTCCACGAGACGATATTCCAGCTGGAGAGGTCCGCCTTCCTCGCAGGCTACTACAAGGCCTTCGGGTTCAACGCCCTTCCCTGCACCTTCTGCGAGACCTGCATCCCCGAGGAGAGGGAGGGAGCTATCGATCTCACCGAAGTCAGGAGCTGCAGGCACAAGAACAAGGTCCGCCCCTCCATGGAGGCCTCCGGGATCGACGTCTTCGCCACCCTGGAGCGGGCAGGATGCGACCTTGCGGTCCTCGACTCCTACTCGAAGGGGGTCGCCCTCTTCGGCCTCGTCCTCCTCGACTGAAGGCTGATCCCAGGGAGAGCCCGCCGGCCATCCCCTCCTATCTCATCTCATCCTCTGGAGGAGGCGATGAGGAGGTCGGTGGGGTCGAGGAGCCCCCGGGGCCTTCCGGGACCAAACCAGTTTCCTCCCCGGTACCTCTCCGAGGATTCCGGCCGCGATGCATAGAGCTCCAGGTGGAGCATGGCCGTCCTCCCCCGGTCCTCCAGTCCTCTTATGTAGGCGGGGGCTCGATCGTCGATCTTCATGGGGTTCAGCACCGATCCCACCCGCCCCAGGATCTGGCCTGATTCTATGCGGTCGCCGACCCTCACCTCTGCACTGGCGAGCTCCGCCAGCTTGAAGAAACGGCCCCCCTCGTCCTCGACGAGGAGGTAGAGGGTCTCGTTCCAGTAGGGGACGGACCGGGGGTTGGTGAAGGGCCCCACCTCCAGGACGGTCGCCTCGCCGATGGAGGCGACCTTTGACCCGGCCGGAGCGTAGAGGTCGACGCCGCAGTGGCGCCGGTCTCCCCGATCCTCCCAGAAGGAGCCCGGCGACCCCGGGGCCGGGACCAGCCTCTCGACTCCGGGGAGGGGCCAGGCCCCGCCCTCCGCCGCCGAGATCCGCCTCATAGATGGTCCCCGAGCTCCGCGATCGAGCCCAGGATCAGGTCGGGAGAGATCCCCGAGGGAGCCACCGCCTCCTCCCGGTACTTTCCAGTCCTCACCAAAATCCCCTTCATCCCGACGTTCTTTGCCCCGCCGACGTCGGAGTTTATGTCGTCGCCGATCATCGCCGCCTCTTCGGGGGAGGCGCCCAGGTCCCGGAGGGCGAGGGCGAAGAAATCGGGGGAGGGCTTCCCCACCAACTCCGCCTTTCTCCCCGAGGCGTACTCCAGGGCGGCGACGAAGGGGCCCGCAGCGAGGGTGAGGCCGCCAGCCCCCATCCAGTACCTGTCCTTCTCGAGGGCGATGATCCGGGACCCCTCCATCACCATCCGGAAGGCCCGGTTCAGCCGGTCGTAGGTGAAATCCGCCTCGGCGTCCCCCACCACCACGCAATCCACCCCCTCCTCGGCTACGCCGACCCCGGCCTCATCGAAATCCTCCCGGAGGCTCGGCCCCGCAACGAGGAAGCACCGCTCATTCCGAGACCGGAGCCGCCCGGCGGCGGCGACGGCGGGGGTGAAGATCTCCTCGGCGGAGATCTCAAACCCGAGGGCTCCGAGGAAGCCCGCCAGCCCCCTTCTGGACTTCGAGGTGGTGTTGGAGACGAACCTGCGGCGATACCCCCTCTCCTCCAGCTGGGCGAGGGCCTCTTTAGCCCCGGGGATGGGGGTCTTGTCCACGTAGAGGACCCCGTCCAGGTCGATCAGAAAGGCCTCAGCATCGATCGTTCCCATCCCTCCTGGAATCTGAGGTGATCCTTCATCCCTCTTCAAGGGACCGGTCGAGAACTAAGAAACTATCCCATCGAAGGAGGGGAGGCAGACTCCCGGGGGCGACAAGAAGAGATGGGAGAAGGGAGATGCTGCAGGCCCCTCCCCATCGTCGCCGCCGCGGGAGGGAGAGCCTCTCCACCCATGAATCCTCCTCGGAGGGAGGCGATGAGGGGAGACCTTGATAAGGGAAGGGAGCAGGCGGCTCAACCGGTAGAGAGGGGTTTTTACCCTCGTCGAGGGCGATGGAGATGCCAGGTCGGAAGGTCGCAAGGGGGCTTCAGGTCATGGACATCAGCTCGAGGCGGACCCGGTCCTCCTCTTCGGTGGGGGACTCCGCCTCCCTCCTCTCCCCCGGCTCATCGTCCTCGGGGATGTAGGAGAGGTAGAGCTTCCTCCTCTTTCCCTGGGTGAGCTTGACGTGGGCTGGGTCCATATCCACAGCCCGCTTCATCACCGTTATCACCGTCGTCTTATTCAGGCCGAGCATCTCCACCAGCTCACTGGTGGTGTACCTCCCGGGCCGCTCCCTCAAAAGGTCTATCAGGGTCTCGGTGTGGCCGTCGAGGGCGTTTCCTTCGGAGACCTTGGGAGCCCTGCCGACGGAGGACTTCGCATGTCTGGTCTTCATCTGGCTTTTGAGATCTGCCACCTCCTTTGAGAGGTGGTCCACCTGGTCGATGAGCCTCCCCAGGAGATCGACGTCCTGCTGCTTTGCGGTCAGCATGTTGGAGATGTTCTCCACCGCCAGAATGAGGCCCATCATAGCCCGGTTCTCTTCCAGCTCCCGCTCACTGTCTGACACTTTGTTTTTGTAAACTTCCAAAAGTTCTTCAAACATTACTTCCATTCCCCTTATATCTCCCCGTACATCTTGTTCTCAATCTAGTCCCCCTCTCCTGAGGCGTCGAAAATACTTTAAGGTAACGTGGTCACAATCCAAGTATAAATAGCTTTCTTTAATATTGGGGATGAGATTCTTCCAGCCTATTCATCGGACCACAATATTGTCAATGTACGGGATGATTGCCGATCTCCGGAAGAGGATGGAGGCCGATGGGATGGGCCCCCGGGGCTTCTATCCCACCGTCCTCGAGAGCCTCTCCCTCACCAGCCCCGGAAGCTTCCCGATGTCGTCGATCACCTCGTCCGCCGCCTCCATCAGCTCCTTAGGCGGGCGGCTCTCCTGCTGGACCGTCAGGACCCCCAGGTCTGCCGCCTTCAGGGCGTACCGATCGTTGAGGCCGTCTCCCACCATGACGACCAGCTTATAATCGTCCTTCAGCCCCTCGACGATCTCCTCTTTGCGGCGGGGCTTGGAGGCGGGGTATATCCGCTCCCTCTTTATCCCCCGGCACCTGGTGAGGACCGAGAGGCTCCGCATGCTGTCGCCGGAGGCGACGTAGATATCGGCCCCCATCCCCTCCAGCTCCGCCAATGCCTCCTCCAGGGCAGGAAAGGGCCTACCTCCGGTGCTGACGGAGTGGGTCACCACCCCCGCCTCGACGTCCACAATCAGCCCCGCAGTGCAGTAGAAATCGGGGCATCTGGCGGAGACCGCGGCCAGGGTCTCCTGAAGGTTCGCCACCTCCGCCCCGGAGCGGAGGAGGACCGAGAGAGCCTCCTCATCGGAAACGGGAAGCCTGGAGCAGCTCACCTTTACATTCCTCTCCCTCCCCCGGAAGAAGACAGCGAGGGGCATCTGGGGCGGCGCCCCCAGGACCTCCTCGGGATGGAGCTGGGGGATCACCAGGGCCCTCCTACCCCCCTCCATCACCAGCTCCATTGTGACGATCCCCTCCAAGAGCCCCTCCTGGGAGATCTCCTTCGCCACCCGGTACATCTCCAGCATGGTGCCAGCAACGTCGAATATCACCGCCAGATCTCCGGACATCGGAGGGGCTGTGAATTGATGGAGAGATCAAACTGTCGGTCCCGGAGGAGATGGGGAAGGCCCCGACCTTCATCCGTCTTGATCGGCCGCATTGCCAGAGACTGGAGCCCTCGTCCCGGGGACCGAAGCCCTTAAATAAGACAAATGACGTAGTAGGATACGGCAGTTGTCGGCTGCCAGTCCTCCCTCCTATACCTCCCTCCATTTTTTTCCTTTTTCATCCTGACCAGCTCCAAGACCATCTTCGAGGCCCCCATACATCACCTCAAAGGGTCGTCGTCCCGGGGCTCCCGTCTTGAGGTGGTTTAGGGGGAGGCTAGAATAAGGATTACTTCCATAGTCAGGAGAAAAGAGTCGGTGAGGAGTCAGCCTTGAAGAGGTATCGAGCCATCTTACATCTTGCAGAGAAGGATCGGGCGAGCCTTGCCCTGAACAACGTAAATAACCTCCTGGCAGATCTGGGGGACGATCTGGTGGAGGCGGAGATCCTGGCCAACTCCGAGGGGGTGGCCGCCCTCCTCAAGGCCTCCCCCCTCGGCGAGAGGGTCGAAGAGCTGGCCGCCCGGGGAGTCCGGTTCGCCGTCTGCTCCAGGACCCTCCGAGCCATGGGGATCGGAGAGGAGGAGGTGATGGCCGTCGCCGAGGTCGTCCCCACGGGGACGGGGGAGCTGGTGAAGAGGCAGTCGGAAGGGTGGGCCTACGTCAGGCCCTAGCCGGCCAAAGGCCGTATTGGGGGATAGATAGACCTCCGCCCGATCCTCCGGATCTGATCACCGCTCCCCTCCCATGAGGCCGCCCTCCTGCCGGAGGGCTTCGGATATCAGATCTCCAATCGCCCTCTGGCTCTCCTCGGGGGTCCTGACGGTGTTGACCATGAAGACGGGGACCCTCGTGAAGAGCTCCCGGAAGAATCCGCTCCGGAGGGCCCCCTTGAACTCGTCCTTCACCAGGAGGTGGGGGTTATAGTAGCCGTTCTCCTCCAGGATCGAGAGGGCCTCACCGGGGGAGAGCCTCCTCTTTATCACCTCATCCTCGGGGTCGCGCTTCAGGATTATCACCGCCGAGAGGGTGGTGAGGGGGAGGATCCTGCCCTTGCCGATGGCGAGACGGAGGTCGACGACCCCCCTCCCCTCCTCATCGAACTCTGCCTTCTCGATGAGCCCGCCAAACTCCCTCCAGATCTCCGAGAGCTCCGCCCTGATGTAGAAGTTCTTCTCCGAGCCAAAGGCCAGGACGTCGTCGCCGTAGATCCGGGCGAAGAACCAGTCGTCGGAGACGACCCGGGTCTCGGGCCTCCTCAGGAGGCCGTAGGTGTGGGTCGTCTTTCCCGCCCCCGACCCGCCCAGGAGGCAGATCCCGCGGCCCCGGAGGTCGAGGCAGGCGCCGTGGACGGAGTAGATCCCGTGCTGGTCCTCCAGGACGTCCCCGGCGGCGCTGAGGGCCAGGGACTTGATCCAGCCGTAGTAGGTGACGTTGACGAGGAAGGCGGTCTTGGACTGGGGGTCGTAGAAGACCCGGTCCTCCCCCATCTCGGGGTCGCTGACGACGTATAGCCTCGCGTGGGACCTTATGTTCTGGGATATGTTGTAGAAGTTCTCTTCCCACCGGTCCCTCACCTCCTCCGATCCAGTGAGCAGCTTGATGCAGCAGCCATAGATCTCCGACTTCACCTCATACCTCACCTGGAGACCGTACCGCTCCGCCAGGTCCCCCTTCTCCTCCTTCGATATCAGCTTCACCTGGTATGCCATATCCTGCGCCTCCCTGGATTGCGCCGCCATCCCCTAATGGGCCCCATTCAACGATCGGGGATTCATCCGCCCCTCGTCTCGTCCCTCTCCCTGATCTCGATCCTTCTTATCTTGCCGCTGATCGTCTTGGGGAGGGCCTCCACGAACTCTATGATCCGAGGGTACTTGTAGGGGGCGGTCACCTTCTTGACGTGGTTTTGGAGCTCGACCTCCAGCTCCTCCGATGGGGTGTGACCCTTCGTCAGGACGACCGTCGCCTTCACCACCTGTCCCCGGAGGGGGTCGGCGACGCCGGTGACGGCGCACTCCATCACCGCCGGGTGGGACATGAGGGCGTTCTCCACCTCGAAGGGGCCGACCCGATAGCCGGAGCTCTTGATCATGTCGTCGGTCCTCCCGATGAACCAGAGGTAGCCGTCCTCGTCCATCCAGGCGGTGTCCCCGGTATGATAGTAGTCGTCGTGCCAGGTGTTTCTCATCCTATCGGGGTCGAGGTGGTAGTCGATAAAGAGCCCCGGGGGCTTTCCCTCGTCGGTCCTGATGACGATCTCCCCCTCCTCCCCCACATCGCAGATCCGGTCGTCCTTGTCGACGAGGACTATGTCGTAACCGGGCGACGGCTTCCCCATCGATCCGGGCTTCGGGTTCATCATCGGAAAGTTGGCGATGGCCACGACCGTCTCCGTCTGGCCGTACCCCTCCATCAGCCGCAGCCCCGTCGCCTCGAAGAATAGGTCGTAGACGGTGGGGTTGAGGGGCTCGCCGGCGGTGACGGCGTACTTGAGGGAGGAGAAGTCGTACCTCGACATATCCCCCTTGATCATGAAACGATAGATCGTCGGCGGGGCGCAGAAGGTGGTGACACCATGCTTGGTCGCCATCTCCATCATCCTGCCGGCGTCGAACCTGTCGTAGTCGTAGGCGAAGACCCCCGAGCCCGCGATCCACTGGCCGTAGATCTGGCCCCAGACGCACTTCGCCCAGCCGGTGTCGGCGACGGTGTAGTGGAGGCCGTCCTCGACGACGTTCTGCCAGAACTTCGCCGTCAGGATGTGGCCCAGGGGATATGTCTGGTCGTGCTTCACCATCTTGGGGTAGCCGGTGGTCCCGGAGGTGAAGTAGGCGAGGAGGACGTCCCCGTTCTCCGTCGCCTCTCGCCCCGGGGGCCGCTCAAACTCCGGCGAAGCCGCCGCCAGCTCCCGGCGGAAGTCGAGCCAGCCGGGCCTATCGACGCCGTCGCCGACTAGGGCCCTGACGGGCTTCGCCCCCTCGAGATCCCGGCAGGCTCCGTCGACCTCGTCGGGGACGCCGTCCTCTGCGATGGAGACGATCATCTTGAGGTCCGCCTTGCTGATCCGATAGGCGATGTCCTTCGCCCTCAACATGTGGGTCGCCGGGATCGCCACCGCCCCTACCTTATGGAGCCCCACCATGCATATCCAGAAGTCGTACCGCCCCTTCAGGGTCAGCATGACCGAGTCCCCCTTTCTTATGCCGCACTTTTTAAATAAGTTTGCCGCCTGGTCGCTCCTCCGCTTCAGCTCCCCGAAGGTGAGGATAAGCTCGTCGCCCCGGTCGTTGCACCAGACGAGGGCTTTTTTATCAGGTGCCATTTCGGCGTAGACGTCCACCACGTCGAAGGCGAAGTTGAACCTCTCCGGCACATTTATCTTCATATTATTTTTAAATTCTTCGTAAGCCTCGAATTCCGTCCCTGATACGAACCTGGAAACCAATGACGACATATAGACCCTTCCTGGCGCTGGGGCTCGTGGACACCCTTACCACCGGCCCTCCTTGATCGTCAGACCCCGGTGGAGGGGCGAATCATCGCATCCCCGGGAGCGGTCGACCTCATTTGCCAGAGCTCCGAGGCCGATGGCTCATTATCCGCCTCCGAGAACGGCTCCCTCCAGCCGAATCTCCGCCGCCTCTCCCCCGGGCCGCGGATCTCGCGACCGACCTTTGGGGGGAGATGATCCAAGGATCCGGCCCCGCATCGCCTCCCGACTAGAAGGGGCTTTGATATAAATGATTAATCCTGAGAGTGGTGCCGCCGCCCGGTCACCAACACCTTTTTTAAAAGGCTATGCCGAGATCGAGGTGTGATACTGGGCGTCCTATTCTCCGGAGGGAAGGACTCGGTCTACGCATGCAGGAGGGCGATGGAGACCGATTCGGTCGCCTGCCTCATAACGATGGTATCCGCAAACCCCGACAGCTACATGTTCCACACCCCCAACATCGCCTGGGCGGGGCTCATAGCCGAGGCGGTCGGAGTCCCTCAGCTCAATTGGCCGACGGCGGGTGAAGAGGAAGCGGAGCTCTCCGACCTCTCCGACGCCATCGCCGCCGCGGTGGACGAATACGGGGTCGAAGGGATCGTCACCGGGGCGATCGAGTCGGTCTACCAGGCGGCCCGGGTCCAGCGGATCTGCCGGGAGCTGGACCTCTGGTGCTATAACCCCCTCTGGCAGATCGACCAGCTGGAGTACCTCCGCCTCCTCGTCTCCGAGGGGTTCGAGGTGATCATCACCGGGGTCTTCGCCTACCCCCTGGACGAGTCCTTCGTCGGCGCCAGGATCGACGGTCCACGGATCGAGAAGCTCGAAGACCTCCGGGACCGGTACGCCATCAACCCCTCCGGGGAGGGGGGGGAGATCGAGACGATAGTCCTCGACGGCCCCGTCTTCAAGAGGCGGGTCGAGGTCCTGAAGGCGGTGAAGGAGTACGATAATTATAGAGGACGTCTCATAATCAAAGAGGCGAGGCTGGTGGAGAGGTGATCCTCCTCGTCGACCTCTGCTTCAGGCCCCGGTCCCTCTCGAGGCGCGAGTTCGTCGATCCCATCGCCCGCATCGTGAGCCGGGCCGGGTCCGAGTTTGAGGTCGTCCACTTCACCGAGGTGACCGAAGACGAAATCCTGAGGGCCGACCGGATCGTCCTCTGCGGCACCGCCCTCAAAGACGACCTCTACCTTCGAAGGATAGACCTGTTCTCCTGGATCGGAGATCTCGATAAGCCCGTCCTCGGGATCTGTGCCGGGATGCAGGTCATAGCCGCCCTCTTCGGCGGCGAGGTCGTCCCCCAGCCGAAGATCGGCCTCGAAGCTATCGATATCGTCGAGGAGACCCCCCTCCTCGGGACGCCCCGGCGGATCGAGGGCTACCACCTCCATAACTTTGGCGTTACCCTGCCTCAGGGCTTCGACCTGGTGGCGGGGCGGCCCGGAGAGGTGGAGGCCATCAAGCACGCAGATAGGCCCGTCTACGGGATCATATTCCACCCCGAGGTGAGGAACCGGTGGATAGTGGAGAGATTTGATGCTCTCCCTCTGAATGAGATCCGTTGAACCTCCGGGTGAACAAAGCCGGTGGAGGTCCGATGGCAAAAAGGAGCCTTCCCGGAGATCATGGCAGCCATCGGAGACGGGCCAATCCTCAGAGGCGGTCGCCTCCGAGATGTCCCAGATCTGGGCGGTCTTCCCTTCACCGATTATGGAAAGGACCTGGCCGCTTCTTGAAGGCCGTGGAAGCCTCTTCCAGAGCCTCTCCTGCTGAGGGATTCGGGACCGTAGCAATCGAATCCACCTGCCTGCCTTCTATGAGGATCTCGGAACGGTCCGCGTTATCACCCCCCGGATATCCCATCCTGAAGAGGACCTGCCCCTGGCCATCAGTAAATGCAGAAGCCGTCATATCCGCCTTCAAGTAAGCGAATATACAAACCTTCTTAAACCTTCTGATACTTGAAGGGAGGGAGGAGGTTTTCTTCCTTGGAGGAGGTCATAAGATCGATAACCGACCCGGAGATCCTTTCGCAGATCGAGAGGGTCGTCCCCTTTCACGGCTACCTCAGCACCGGCGTCTTCGTCGGCATCCAGATCTATGACATAGCCCGAAGGACGCTGGGATTTTCGGAAGGAGATAGGCTCTTTGTCACCTGCGAGACTTCGAGCTGCCTGCCCGACGCCTTTCAGGTGCTGGGGGGTTGCACCATCGGAAATAAGGGGCTCAGAATCGAGAACCTGGGGAAGATGGCGGCGACGATCTCCAGGCGGGCTCCCCGAGGTGCGGAGAGGGTCAATGGCAAAAGGACCGTCCTCGACCCGGCCAAGACCGCCTCCTATCCGAGGCTTCACTCCTGGCAGATGAAGATCGATAAGGTTCCTCATGAGGAGGCGATCTCGGACCTGATCAGGGCCGAAGAGGCGGTTTACACCTGGGGGATGGTGGACCTCGAGGTTTTAGAAAAGCCGGAGAAGAGGATCGCCGTCTGCAACTCCTGCGGCGAGAGCTTCGTCCTTCAGGGAGATGAGAGGAGCTGCAAAAGCTGCGCTCAACGATCGAAGAGCAATATTGAGATCGGTTCTGCGGGGATTAGATGAGAGAGGTGCTTCTGGAAGAGAGGGGGGAGAAGGCCCAGGTCTATCTTCCCGAGAAGTGCATAGGTTGCGGGACCTGCGTCCAGATATGTCCCAAAGGAGAGCTGGTGATAGGCTCTGTGGGGGCCGTCGCCCGGGGGCTGATCGATAAGGAGTTCCTCGAGAAGCGAAATAGCGGGGGATGCGTCTTCTGTGCTTTATGCGCCCGGGTCTGCCCTACCGGGGCTCTGGAGGTTAGAGTTTCCGGCAAGGCGGAGAAGGACGATTCCTACCTCAACTTCGCCCTTAGTCCCACCCTGGTGAATGAACGATGCGTCCACTGCGGCCTCTGCGCCGAGGTCTGCCCCCAAGGCTGCATCGAGCTCGAGGATAGACGGCTCGCCGAAGATGGCAGCTTGAGACTGGAAGGAAAGATTCAGATAGACCTCGATCGATGCGTCCACTGTGGCTGGTGTGCCGCCGTCTGTCCGAAAGATGCCATCACTTTTCAGAAGCCCTTCGCCGGAGAATTCTTCCGGGACGATCAGATCTGCCAGGCCTGCAGAACCTGCGTCGACACCTGTCCCGCCAACGCCCTCTTCAACCGCTCCTGGCGGCAGGGCGAGATCGTGGAGAAGGTGACCCACCGGAGGGACGCCTGCATCTACTGTGGAGCCTGCGCCCAGGCCTGCCCGGTGGCCGCGATCTCCGTCAGAAAGACGGCGATCGTTCCGGAGATGAAGGGGAAGAAGGCCTTCGAGAAGAAGCTCTCCGAGGCCGCGCCCCGGCCGACCCTCACCTCCATCTTGAAGACCGACCGGGACGCCTGCCTCGGCTGCGGAAACTGCGTCATCGTCTGTCCCGTCAACGCCCTCTCCGACCCGTATCTTGCAGCGGGCCACCTCAACGAGCTGGAGAAGAAGCCCCTCCTGGAGGTGGAGAACGGGGCGATCGTGGTGGTCGACCAGGATGTCTGCGGCTCCTGCGCCACCTGCAGCCTGATCTGCCCGACGGAGGCGATATGGCTTGAGAAGAGGGAGGTGGTCTGATGCCGACGATGTTTATCAAGAACGGTCACGTCTTCGACCCCCTCAACGGGATCGACGGCGAGGTGATGGACGTCTTCATAAAGGACGGAAAAGTAGTAAATGACCTATCCGGAGCCGATCTCGCGTGGGCGGAGACTATCGACGCCAGGGGAAAGACGGTGATGCCGGGGGGCGTCGACTCCCACGCCCACGTCGCCGGAGCGAAGGTGAACGCCGGAAGGCTGATGCGCCCCGAAGACCACATCGGCTCCGTGAGGCATAGGACCGAGATCGCCCACTCGGGCTCCGGCTACACCGTTCCCAGCGTCTACAAGCAGGGGTACGAATACTCGGCGATGGGCTACACCACCGTCTTTGAGGCGGCGATGCCTCCCCTGGAGGCCCGGCACACCCACGAGGAGATGAGGTCAACCCCCATGCTCGACATGGGAGCCTACCTCGTCCTTGGAAACAACTGGTTTTTGATGCGCTACCTCCACCAGGGAGAGATCGAAAAGGCCGCCGCCTACGTCGCCTGGATGATGAAGACCCACAAGGCCTACGGGATCAAGTGCGTCAACCCCGCTGGGGTCGAGAACTGGGGCTGGGGCAAAAATGTCCACTCCCTCGACGAGCCGAACATCCACTTCGAGGTGACGGCAAGAGAGGTGATCCACGGCCTCGCCGAGGTGAACGAGAGGCTGGGGATGCCGATCTCGCTCCACCTGCACGCAAACAACCTCGGCCACCCCGGAAACGCCGAGATCACAAAAGACTCCCTCGCCATCCCCTCGGACTTCGCCCCCGTTCAGAAGATGGGGGTAGAGTGGGCCGAGACGAAAATGGACCCCCATCGAGCCCAGAGCGTCTACCTCGCCCACGCCCAGTTCAACGCCTTCGGCGGCACGAGCTGGAGGGACTTCGAGTCCGGGGCCGAAGGTCTCGCCAGGTACGTCAACAAGGCCGACCACGTGGTGATCGACAACGGGGCAGTCCCCTTTGGGCCAGCCACCTGCATGACCGGCGACGGCCCCTCGATCCACGACCTCTACGTCCTCGCCGGGATCGGGGGGCAGAAGTGGTCGAACACCGACGTGGAGCTGGAGTGTGGCTCGGGGGTACTACCCTTCACCTACCTGAAGGGTAACCCCATCAGCGCCATCCAGTGGGCGATAGGCCTGGAGATGCTCCTCATGGTGGACGACCCCTGGAAGACGATCATGACGACAGACCACCCCAACGGCGGGGTATTCACCAAGTACCCCCAGGTGATAGCCTGGCTGATGTCGAGGCGGGCGAGGGATGCGACCGCCGCCGAGTGCCATAAGTGGGGGTACGATCGGTCCAGCCTCGGCGGGGTCGAGAGGGAGATGACCCTCTTTGAGATCGCCATCTTAACCAGGGCCAACGCTGCCAGGACCATCGGCATGGCGTATCGGAAGGGCCACCTGGGGGCGGGGGCTGACGGGGACGTCGCCGTCTACGACATCGACCCCGAGAATTTCAACCCCGCCGACTCCGATGAAGTGATAAGGGCCTTCAGCCGGGCCGATCTAACCATAAAGGACGGAAAGGTCGTCGTCAGGGACGGGGAGATCGTCAACATCCCCGACGGGAGGAGGTTCTACTGCAAGCCCGAGGTCGACGAGAGTCTTACGAAAGATATGATGGCTGACGTTCGTGAGTGGTTCAAGTACTACACCATCGGCTTTGCGAACTACCCGGTGCCGGACAAGTATCTGAGGAACCCGGAGGCGATCGTCGTCAACGGCGCTGAGGGGGGATGGTGATGGTTCTGACCAGGAAAGTGAGGCTCTCCCCAAAGGGCGAGATCGAGATAATGATCGAGGCGGAGTCGATCTCACCGGACATCTTCGCCGGAAGGTCTGAGAGAGAGATCGGCAGACTTGCGGTCTGGCAGGGGCCGAGAGGGGCACATATTTCGGAATTCTTTGATATTGATGTGACGGATGAGAAGACGGTAGATGGGGTATCGGCGGTCGATATCCTGATCGACGGCGACGCGTCACGGGTCAAGAGGATCGGCCAGAGGATGACCTCCGGCAGGATCGAGATCCGCGGCTCGGCTGGGATGCACCTCGGGTCTGAGATGGCCGGAGGCGAGATCCGAGTGAGGGGGAACGCCGGCCCCTGGGCGGGGATGAACATGACCGGAGGCCTCCTGGAGGTCGGAGGAGACGTCGGAGATCACGCGGGCTCTGCCTACCGGGGCAGCTGGCGCGGCATGACCGGCGGGAAGATCCTCATCTGCGGGAATGCGAGAAGCCAGCTCGGTGGGGGGATGGCCGGAGGCGAGATCGTCGTCGGAGGCAGCGTTGAGAACTTCTGCGGCATCCGGCAGAATGGCGGCCTGATCGTGGTGGGAAAAGACGCTGTCAGGGGAGTCGGGGCCGAGATGGTCGGGGGATCGATCGTCGTCCTAGGCAGGATCCAACAGTTCACCCCCGGCTTTGTTGCCGCGGGCTCCGAGGTCGACCCGACGATCGGAGGCCGGAGGGTCGAGGGGATTTTCGCAAAGTTCACCGGAGATTACGCCATAAGCAAGAGCCCGAAGGGGGTCCTCTACGCCAGGGAGGCGATGATATGAGCCTGGTCGTCCTGCTGAACAGCGGGAGCACCATAAACGAGGGGAGGCTCGCCAAGGGCGGAGACAAGTTCACCGAGGCCTACAAGATGGAATGCGCCGTATGCTCCATTAATCCCGCAGACTTCGAGGTCCTGGGGCGGCCCAATAGGGTCAGGGTCGCGGAGGTGGATGGAAGCCGGAGCGTGGCAGTCCATGCCAGAGAGGACGGGTCTATCCCGCCGGGGCAGGTCTTCATGCCGCGAGCGATCTGGGCGAACGTCGTAGTCGATCCCGAGACCTTCTCGACGGGCTCGCCCCTCTACAAGGGGGCACAGGTGTTGATCGAGCCCACCGAGGATGAGGTGTTGAGCGCTAAGGAGATCACAAAGATGATTATGAGGAGGGGGTGAACGTGGTCTATAAGAACGTTATATGTCCGGTCTGCGGCGCCTCCTGCGACGACATCCAGGTGGAGCTGGATGGGGATCGCCTGACGGTCAAGAACGCCTGCAAGATGGGAAACGCCAAGTTCCAGGAGCTGGTGAGCGCCCACAGGATTCGAGAGCCTATGATGACCGTGGACGGCGAGCAGAGGGCCGTCCCCTGGGCTGAGGCGATCGAGAGGGCGGCCGAGATCCTGATCGAATCGAAACGACCCCTAATCTTCATGGGGAGCGAGACCAGCTGCGAGGCGATGGAGGTCGGCCTCCACCTGGGCGAATTTCTCGGCGCCGCCGTCGACTCCAACTCCACAGTATGCCACGGCCCGACGGCCATGGGGATCCAGGAAGCGGGAAGGGTCGGGGCGACGGCGGGAAACAGCAAGATCAGAGGCGACCTCGCCGTATACTGGGGTTCCAACCCCCTGGAGTCGATGCCCCGGCACATGTCCAGGTATGCGATATACCCGAGGGGGCACTGGACCCGCCGGGGGAGGTTTGATCGGACGGTGATCACCGTCGACCCCCGGAGGTCGCCTACGGCCGAGAACTCCGACCTTCACGTCCAGCTGAAGCCCAACTCCGATTACGAGCTCCTCTCGGCCCTCCTCACCCTTCTCCACGGCAAAAGGCCTCACCCAACCGTCGAGGAGACGACCGGCGTTCCCATATCCTTAATGGAGGAGATGGTGGACATGATGAAGGGGTGCAACTTCGGCACGATCTACGTCGGCCTGGGAATCGCCTCATCCTACGGAAAGCACCGGAACGCCGAGCTCGCCTTCAACCTGGTCAAGGAGCTGAACGGGCACACCAAGTTCGTCATCGGTGCCCTGAGGGGCCACTGCAACGTCGCCGGGTTCAATCAGATGGCATCTTACCTCTACGGCTACCCCTTCGCCCTGGACTTCGCCCGGGGCTACCCTCGATACAACCCTGGCGAGTACTCCGCCGTGGACCTTTTGAGAGAAAAGGACGCAGATGCGGCCCTCGTCGTCTGCGCTGACCTCGTCTCCCACTTTCCGGCGGTTTGCGCGGAGCGTCTAGCCGAGATCCCGGTGGCCTGTATCGATATCGCTCCCTGTCCCACCACCATGATCTCCGAGGTCGTTCTGCCTGGAGTGATCGACGCCATGGAGTGCGACGGGACCTTCTACCGCCTCGACGACGTCCCGGTGTACTTCACCCCCTTCACCACCTCCCCCTTCTCCTTCACCGGGAGCAACGAAGACACCCTGAGGCAGATATTCGATCGTGTAAAAGAGGGCAGAAGGCCTTCATCCCTGCCCTAAGACTAATCGCTCACTTCAGGAGGATAGGAATTGTCTACAAAACTGGTGCCATCTCTTTGCCCTTACTGTGCAGTAGGTTGCGGCTATTACCTCGTTGTAGAGAGGGGCAAGGCCATGGGCGTTGAGTATATGAAAGGCCACCCCGCCTGTGAGGGAGCCCTCTGCCCCAAAGGCAACGCCGTCCTGGAGATCTTGAATAACGGGGACAGGCTCGAATATCCCCTGAAGAGGGATGGCGACGAATTTGTGAGGATCTCCTGGGAGGAGGCCCTGGATCTGGCAGCAAGGGGCCTGGCCGGCAGCGCACAGGACCACGGCCCGGAATCCCTGGGCTTTTTGGCCTCATCCCGCTGCAACAACGAAGAGAACTACCTGATGCAGAAACTAGCCCGCCTCCTCGGCTCGCCCAACGTAGACAACTGCGCCCGCCTCTGCCATTCGCCTACCGTCGTCGGCCTCGGCGCGGTTCTGGGGACGGGAGCCATGACCAACAACCTCGGAGACCTCAAAAACTCAAGCTGCATCTTTGCCATAGGCACAAACTTCGCCGAGGCTCATCCCGTCGTCTCGCGCTGGGTAGAGAAGGCGAAGGAGAGCGGAGCTAAGGTTATCGTCGCCGATCCTCGGATCACCTCCACCTCCTGGATGGCGGACCTCCACCTGCGGATCAACCCTGGAAGCGACATCGACCTCTTGAGGGGGATGATGAAGGTGATCGTGGATGAGGAGCTCGCCGATGAGAGGTTCATCGAAGAGAGGACTGAGGGCTTTGAGATCCTCGCTGCCAGCCTCAGAGGCTATTCCCTGGCGAAGGCCTCCGAGATGACGGGGGTTCCCGCTGAAGAGATCGCCCAGGCCGCCCGGATCTATGCCCGGTCCCCCGCTTCCTCTCTCCTCTACTCCATGGGCATAACCCAGCACATCTGTGGCACCGACAACGTGAAGACCTGCGCCACCCTCGCCCTGGTCGCCGGCCAGATGGGAAGGCCGGGGGCTGGCGTCTGGCCGATGCGCGGACAGAACAACGTCCAGGGAAATTGCGATATGGGCGGCATGGCCGAGTTTTATCCAGGCTACAGGAGAGCATCAGACCCCAAATCGATCGACTTTTTCAAGGCTGCCTGGGAGGCAGAGGACCTGCCCCTGGGGCCGGGGCTTACAGCTACAGAGATGACGGAGGCGGCGCTGGAGGGGAAGATTAAGGCGATGTACATCATAGGAGAAGATCCCGTCACCTGCGATGCCAACATCAACAAGACGAAGGCCGCCCTCGATAACCTCGACTTTCTCGTCGTCCAGGAGATCTTCATGACCGCCACCGCCAGGATGGCCGATCTCGTCCTGCCGGCGGCCGCCTGGGCGGAGAAGGACGGAAGCTATACCTCCATGGAGCGGCGGGTCCAGTGGATCGACCAGGCCGTCCCCCCCGTCGGCGAGGCGAAGGAGGGGCTCTGGGTCATAAATGAGATCGGGAAGAGGATGGGTCTGGACCTGAAGGGGGAGAGCGCCGATCAGGTCCTCAAAGAGATCAACAGGAACGTCCCACAATACGGGGGGATGACCCGGGAGCGGATCTCGAAGGTGGGTGGCCTCCTCTGGCCCTGCCCCGACGAGGGCCATCCCGGGACTGAGATCCTCCATCAGGAGAGGTTCTCCACCCCCAGCAGCAGGGCGAATATCGCCTCCGCGGATAACAGGCCCCCCGCCGAGGAGACGAGCCCTGAGTATCCGATCCTCCTCTCCACTGGAAGGATCGTGGTCCACTACAACAGCGGCTCCATGACGAGGCGGAGCCCCTCCCTCCTGGATAGAGACCCTGAGCTCTACGTCGAGATCAATCCAGAGGATGCAGCGAGGCTCTTGATCTGCGAAGGTGATATGGTCAAGGTGGAGACGGTCCGGGGTGAGGCCGAGGCCCGGGCCCGGGTGACGAAAAGAGTGAAGCCGGGGATGGTCTTCATGCCCTTCCACTGGCAGGCGACCAACATCATCACCTCCGACGCCCTCGACCCCATAGCCAAGATTCCGGAGTATAAGATGGCCGCCTGCAGAATATCGGTGAAGCCTTGAGGCCCGAGGGATGAAGGAGAGCTGGCACGTCGAGAGGGTTGAGGAGGCGGAAGAGTTCTGGAGGGGCGAGCGGCTCGATCGGGGCGGAGCCTTTCAGACGGTGAGGTGCACTGAGATATCGGGGTCCGAGAGGCGGAGCCTGGAGGTGGACGTCGCCATCGAGGAGAGGGTTGCCCTGATCCTGGATGGCATGATGGTGGCGGAGCTCTTCTGCCTCCCTTCCCAGCTTGAAGAGCTGGCCGTCGGCCATCTCCTCTGCGAAGGCCACCTCCGTGGGATCGAAGATCTCGTCTCGGCGAGGGTGGCTGGCAAAGAGATATTCTGTGAGGGCAGAGGCGGCGGGATGAAGGTGGAGGCTCGTCCGACGGCCTCAGACCTGAGGATCCGTCCCGAGGTGGTCTTTAAAGCCCTTGACATGATCAACGACGCCGCTCTCGTCTGGAGGAGGACCGGGGGCACCCACTCAGCTCTGGTCCTCGGAGAGGAGGGCGCCTTAAGCTCATTCTGCGAGGACGTCAGCAGATCCTCGGCGGTGGACAAGGCCGTCGGGTCTGCCCTCATGGCGGGAGCCGATCCGTCGAGGTCTGTTCTTATAACTACGGGAAGGCTCTCATCGGCGATCGTCTCCAAGGCGGGGATGGCCGGGATCCCCGTCCTGGTCAGCAGGGCAGGCCCCTTGAATGCCGGAATTGAGCTTGCCGAGAGGTTGGGGATGACCCTGGCCGCCTTCGCCCGGAGGCCAAATCTCTATGTCTACGCCGGCAAGGAGCGGATATTATGACGATGGCATCGAGCTATTTTGAATTTAAGGAGTGAGGGCGAGAATGAAGGGAGAAAATACCGGGATGACGGATCTATTAGAGGTCGCAAGATTGCGGTTCATCTCCGAGCTGGACCGCTGGTGCGACCAGAGGGACGTTCCGAGAGATGAGCTGGATGACCAGGTGGTAGCGACCCGGCCCCTCAGCAGCGCTGAAGCGATCGGAAACCCCGAGATGGACGACTTCCCCCTCCTGAGGGGAAAGGAGGTTCTGATGCAGGCGAATTATCGGGGATCCTGCGGCCAGGCCTTCACCTCCGCCCGGGGCGTCTTCGCCGGAACCCTGGAGGGGGTGCTGGAGCTCTCCCTGGATAACACCTTCGAGCGGGCGGTCCTCGTATCGACGATCAACGCCGTCATGAGATATTGCGGCCTCGTGGAGGGGACGGTCCACTGCAGGGATGCCGGCCCCCGGGAATGTGCCGAAAGCCTGGCCCAGCTCTTGAGGGGAGAGAGGCCTTGCGGGGTGGGGCTGGTGGGGCTCCAGCCCGCCATCCTCTCGTCTCTCGTCGAGGTCTTCGGCCCCGAGAGGGTGATGGTCTCAGACCTCGCCAGTGCCGGTGAGACCCGTTCGGGGGTCAAAATCCTGGACGGAGCCCTGCCTGAGCCCCTCTTTGAGAGGTGCCCCCTGGTTCTGATCACAGGCACCACCCTCGTAAACGGCACCATAGACGCCCTTCTGGAGCTGGCTTTTCGGTTGGAAAACCGGGTCGTCTTCTACGGGACGACCGTAGCAGGGGCCGCCCGCCTCCTGGGCCTGGAGAGGTGGTGCGTCTGTTCAGAGTGACCTTCCTCATCCAGAAACCTCCTCTTAAAATTGATACCACCCCTCTCAGGAGCGGTTGAGAAGATGTCTGAGATAACCCTTACCATCGACGGCCGAGAGGTGACGGTCCTTTCAGGGGCTACCATCCTCGATGCGGCCCGGAAAGCCGGCTCTTATCTGCCGGCGCTGTGCCATCATCCCGACTTGAAGCCCATAGGATCCTGCAAGCTCTGCATCGTGGCAGTAGAGGGCCTGGATCACTACCCCACATCCTGCAACACCCTCGCCGAAGAGGGGATGGTGGTAAAGACCCGGACAGAGGAGCTGCAGGAGATGAGAAGGCACACCCTGGAGATGCTCCTGGCCCTCACCAACCACCCCACCTCCTGCCTCTTCTGCGACCGAAAGAACGAATGCACCGAACTGCGGGAGTGCATGAGGAAGTTTCCGGTGACTGTGGGCTGCAAGTTCTGCCCCCAGGATGGCTCCTGCGAGCTGCAGGAGGCGGTGGAGTTCGTGGGCCTGGAGAAGGTCAGATATCAGCTCCACTTCAGGAATATGCCGGTGTTGAGAGAGCCCTTCTTCGATCGGAACTACAACCTCTGCATCATGTGCAGCCGCTGCGTCCGAGTATGCTCGGAGATCCGGGGGGAGGGGGTCCTCAAGAGCAACCCCGACTTTCACCGCATGCACTGGATAGGGCCCCCATCTCTTTTGGACTCCGATTGCAAGTTCTGCGGCGCTTGTGTCGACGTCTGCCCCACCGGCGCCCTATCCGTCCGGTCCGATAAATGGGCGCGGCCGGAGAAAACGATCTCCACCGTCTGCCCCTACTGCGGCGTCGGCTGCCGGATGAAGCTCGGGGTCGAAGACGAGAGGATAGTCTCCATAGCTCCTGATCGCGAGGGACCGGTGAATCGGGGGCAGTTGTGTGTAAAAGGCCGCTTCGGCCTCGACGAGATCGTCCATCATCCCGACCGCATCACCACCCCCCTGATAAGACGAAATGGGCGATTCGAGGAGGCGACCCTCGAGGAGGCCCTCGACCTCGTCGCGAGAAGGTTCTCCGAGATCAGAGATGAATACGGACCCGACTCCCTGGGAGCCCTCTCCTCATCCCGGTGCACCAATGAGGAGAACTACCTCGTCCAGAAGCTCGCCCGGGCGGTCTTCGGCACCAACAACGTCGACAACTGCGCCCGGGTCTGCCACGCCCCTTCAGTAACCGGCCTTGCCGCCTGCTTCGGCAGCGGTGCCGCCACCAACTCCTTCGACCAGATCGAAGACGCCGACGTCCTCTTCGTCATCGGCTCCAACACCACCGAGGCCCATCCCATTGTGGGGCTGAAGGTTATCAAGGCGGCCAACAAGGGGACAAAGATCATCGTCGCCGACCCCCGCAAAATCGAGCTCGTCGATAGGGCGAAGGTCTGGCTCAACCTGCGGCCTGGAACCAACATCGCCCTCCTCAACGGGATGATGAACGTCATCCTCCGGGAGGGGCTGGAGGATGGGGAGTTCATCGCCAGCCGGACCGAGGGGTTCGAGGAGTTCCGGAAGGTGGTCGATGGATATACCCCCGAGAGGGCCGCCGAGATAACCGGGGTTCCAGCAGCCGATATCGTCGAGGCCGCCCGCCTCTACGCCAGCGCCGAGAAGGCGATGATCATCTACAGCCTGGGGATGACAGAGCACGTCACTGGAACCGCCAACGTCATCTCCCTGGGAAACCTCGCCATGCTGACGGGGAACGTCGGCCGCAGGTCGACGGGGGTGATGCCGCTGCGGGGTCAGAACAACGTCCAGGGGGCCTGCGACATGGGCGCCCTCCCCAACAACCACGTCGGCTATCAGCCGGTGACGGACGCGAGGGTTCGGTCCAAGTTCGAGGAGGCCTGGGGGGTCCGGCTCCCGGCAGATCCCGGCCTCA
This sequence comes from Methanothrix harundinacea 6Ac, assembly GCF_000235565.1. Taxonomy (NCBI): domain Archaea; kingdom Methanobacteriati; phylum Methanobacteriota; class Methanomicrobia; order Methanotrichales; family Methanotrichaceae; genus Methanothrix; species Methanothrix harundinacea. The sequence continues at coordinate 1,377,456 of NC_017527.1, read as the reverse complement.
CCTCTACAGAGATGCTGGAGCGGCTGGCGGAGGGGAGGGGAATCCGGGGGCTCTACATCCTGGGGGAGGACCCCGCCCAGACCGACCCCGATACCAACCGCGTCCGCTCCTCCCTGGAGGCCCTGGAGTTCCTCGTCGTCCAGGAGATATTTCCCACCGAGACGACCAAGTACGCTGACGTCATCCTTCCGGCCGCAAGCTTCGCCGAGTGCGACGGTACCTTCACCAATGGGGAGCGGAGGATCCAGCGGGTGAACCGGGCGATCCCCCCTCTCGGTGGCCTTGCTAACTGGGAGACGATCTGCCTCATCGCCCAGAAGATGGGCTATCCCATGAGCTATGCCGACCCCTCCGAGATCATGGATGAGATATCGTCTCTGGCGCCGATCTTCGCCGGAGTGAGCTTCTCGCGGCTGGGTGGCCTCGGCCTCCAGTGGCCCTGCCCATCGATAGACCACCCGGGGACGGAGACGATGCACCTCGGCTGCTTCAGCCGGGGGCTCGGAAAGTTCAACCCCGTCGAGCACAGGCCCCCCGCCGAGGAGACCGATCCCGACTACCCGTTGATCCTCACCACCGGCCGAAGAAGGGAGCACTACAACTGCGGCTCCATGACCCGCCGCTCAAAAGGGATAATGTGGGTCTGGCCGGAGGAGACGATCGAGATCAGCCCCGCCGACGCCGAGGATCTGGGAATCGAGGACGGCGAGACGGTCCTCGTCAGGTCCAGGCGGGGCGAGGTGAGGGTGAAGGCGAGGGTCACCGAGAAGTCGTCCCGCGGCGTCGCCTTCTTGTCCTTCCACTACGCCAACGTTCTTACGAACCTCCTCACCAACGCCGCCCTGGACCCTGTAGCGAAGACGCCGGAGTACAAGGCCTGCGCCATCCGCGTAGAGAAGGTCCCTTCGTGAAACGAGGAAGGGACCCTTCTGCCATGGTCCCCGTCAGGGGACCAATCATATTTAAAAAAGCGGCATCTTACTCTACCCCATGAGACTCCTCCTCTTCGACCCATCTTCGGGCGCCTCCGGCGACATGATCATGGCCTCCCTCCTGGACCTGGGGGCCGACCCGGATGCGGTAAGAAAAGCCGTCGAGTCGGTCGGCTGCACCCTTGAGATCTCCAGGGCGGAGAAGCACCACATCTCCGCCGCGAGGGTGAGGATCCATGCCGGCGGGAAGAGGTACAGGACCCTCGCGGAGGCGAGATCGGTCCTGGCGGCGGCAGCCCTCGCCCCCCAGGCCCGCGACCGTTCGATGAAGATCATGGAGATCCTGGCCGAGGCGGAGGGGAGGGTCCACGGCGTCTCCGGAGAGGAGGTGCGGTTCCACGAGATCGGGGCCCTGGACGCCCTCGCGGACATCGCCGGAAGCGCCGCTGCCTGGGAGAGCCTGGGGGCCGATCGGGTCGTCGTCCTCCCGATATCCGTCGGCTCGGGAACCGTCGTCGCCGCCCACGGCCGCCTCCCGGTCCCAGCGCCGGCGACCCTGGAGATCCTGAAGGGGTCGGCCCTCCTCTGGAGGGGCGGGCCCGTCGAAGGGGAGCTCTTGACCCCCACGGGGGCGGCGATCCTGGCGGCGTTCGCGGACGAGGCCGCCGCCGAATATCCTCTGATCCGGGCCGGGGCCTCGGGCTACGGAGCCGGATCGAAGGATTTGGCGGTCCCAAACCTCCTGCGGACCGTCATCGGTGAGCCGGCGGCACCGAAGGGCCCTGGCGAAAGCCATCCCCATCCTCACCACGACCGGGTCGTCCAGCTGGAGACGAACGTCGACGACGTCACCGGGGAGGTCCTGGGCGGCCTTTTAGAGATCCTGATGGAGGCGGGGGCCCTGGACGTCACCATCGTCCCGGCTCTGATGAAGAAGGGAAGGCCCGCAAGCCTCATCCAGGTCCTGGCGAAGAAGGAGGAGGCAGAGCGGCTCGCCCGGATCGTGATGAAGGAGACGGGAAGCCTCGGGGTCAGGGTCTTTCCGTCCCTCCACCGGTTCGTCGCCGAGAGGGAAGAGAGGGAGGTCGGCTTCGAGATAGAAGGCCGGCCTTTCAGGGTGAGATTGAAGGTGAGCCTCATCGATGGGGAGATCCTCCGGATCAAGGCTGAGCACGACGACTGCCGGCGGATCGCGCGAGAGAGCGGCCTTCCCCTGAGGGAGGTGGCGAGGAGGGCGGAGGAGGCGGCCTGGGAAGAGCTCGGCCGGCCCCCGGCCCCGGCCCATCCGTCGAGGCCCTGACATATCCCGGATTGTTATACTCTTTCCCATAAGGGATAATCAGATCTTATTACGAGGATCCGATCTAATCGCAAGGTTCTTCTATCTATAGCGGGTCCATCAATCCGGTGGATGGTTCATGACTTCTGATGCCTCTAGCCAGCTCTTCGAGGTCGCCAAGCGGCTGATGCCGGGGGGCGTCAGCAGCCCCGTCCGGGCTATATCCCCCTACCCCTTCTACGTCTCCAGGGCCGAGGGCCCTCACCTCTGGACGAAGGAAGGCCAAAGGCTCATCGACTACTGCCTCGCCTACGGACCCATGATCCTCGGCCACAGGCACCCCCTGGTGATGGAGCGAGTCGTGAAACAGCTGGAGCAAGGCTGGCTCTACGGCACCCCCTCGGAGCTGGAGGTCTCCCTCGCAAAAAGGATCGTCGGCCACTACCCCAGCATCGATATGCTCAGGTTCGTCAGCACCGGGACGGAGGCGACGATGGCCGCCCTCAGGATCGCCCGGGGCTACACCGGCAGAGATAGGATCGTCAAGGTGGAGGGGGGGTTCCACGGCGCCCACGACGCCGTCCTGGTGAAGGCGGGGTCCGGGGCGACGACCCTGGGGGTTCCCGACTCCCTGGGGGTGCCGAAGGATACGGCCAAGAACACCATCCAGGTCCCCTACAACGACCTTGGGGCGATGGAGGCGGCCCTGACGGGCTTCGACGGCGAGGTGGCGGCGGTGATCATGGAGCCGGTCCTGGGAAACATCGGCCCCGTCCTCCCCGAGCCGGGGTACCTGGAGGGGGCGAGAAGGCTCACAGAGGAGCACGGCGTACTTCTCATCTTCGACGAGGTGATAACCGGTTTCCGGCTCAGCCTCGGAGGCGCCCAGGCCCGGTACGGCGTCGTCCCGGACATGACCACCCTGGGGAAGATCATCGGCGGAGGCTTCCCCATCGGGGTGGTGGGCGGGAGGCGTGAGCTGATGGAGATGGTCGCCCCCAGCGGCGGGATCTACCAGGCGGGGACCTTCAACGGCAGCCCCGTCTCTCTAGCCGCCGGGATGGCGACCCTCGACGTCCTGGAGGGGGAGAGGACCCTGGAGAGGCTGGACTCCGTGGGGGAGGATCTCCGGAAGGCCCTCGCCCAGATCGTTGAGGACCTCGGCCTCAGCTACTCGGTGGTGGGGACGGCCTCCATCTTCAAGATCTTCTTCGGCGCCGCTCCAAAGAACTACGCTGAGGCGCTGAGGTGCGACAAGGCGGGATACCTCGCCTTCTTCCGGAGGATGCTGAAGGCCGGGGTATTTCTGCCGCCGAGCCAGTATGAGACGAACTTCATATCCGCCGCCCACACCGACGACGTCATAAACGAGACTCTGGAGGCTTACAAGTCAAACCTGCTAGGCTGATCGTAGGAAGCCGCGGAAGCCCTCTCGCTCTGCGGCAGACGAGGACCGCCATCTCCCTCCTGGAGGCGAGGGGGATCGAGGCGGAGATGAAGGTCGTCAAGACGAAGGGAGACCACGTCCTGGACCTCCCCCTCCACCGGGTCTCGGGGAGGGGGCTCTTCGTCAAGGAGATCGACGACCTGATGCTGGCGGGGGAGATCGACGTCGCCGTCCACAGCATGAAGGACCTCCCCTCCAAGAGGCCCGAGGGGCTCGTCATCGGAGCCGTCCTCCCCCGGGACTCGCCCCTGGACGTCCTGGTGAGCGACGACGGCGTCTCCATCGACGGGCTGGAGGAGGGGGCGGTCGTCGGGACCTGCAGCATGAGGAGGGCGGCGCAGCTGCGGCGGGCGAGGCCCGACCTCGTCATCGAGTCCCTCCGGGGAAACCTGGAGACGAGGCTCCGGAAGCTGGAGGAGGGGAGGTACCGGGCGATCGTCCTCGCCCTGGCGGGGATCGAGAGGATGGGGTACAGTCCCAACTACGCCGTCCTGGACCCCGAGAGGTTCGTACCTTCCGCAAACCAGGGGGCGATCGCCGTGGTGGCGACGGAAGGGTGGGCGGAGGAGCTCGTCGGTGGGATCGACCACCTCCCGACGAGGAGGGAGGCGGAGTGCGAGCGGGTATTCCTGGAGGAGATAGGCGGCTCCTGTGTCGTCCCCATGGCCGCCTTCGCCCGGCTCTCCGGGGACGAGATCTCGGTCCTGGCGGAGGTCTTGTCCCTGGATGGGGCGAGGTCGGTGAGGGCGGAGGGACGGATCTCCGCCGCCGACCACCTGGAAGGGGCGAGGGAGCTCTCCCGAAGGCTGGTGGCGATGGGCGGCCGGGATCTGGCAGAAGAGGCGGTGAGGGAAGTTGGATCGGACTGAATGCGGTAAGGTATGGCTCGTCGGCGCCGGCCCCGGGGACCCGGAGCTGTTGACGCTGAAGGCGAGGAGGCTCCTTGAAGAGGCCGATGTGATCTTGTTCGACCGGCTCCTATCCTCCGAGATCCTCGGATGGGCGGGGGAGGGGGCGGAGATGATCGACGTCGGAAAGCTCCCCGGCCGCCACAAGCTCTCTCAGGAGGAGATCAATGCCCTCCTGGTGGAGAAGGGGAGGGAGGGGAAGGTCGTCGTCAGACTGAAGGGGGGCGATCCCTTCGTCTTCGGGAGGGGCGGGGAGGAGGGGCTAGCCCTCGCCGCGGCGAGGGTGCCTTTCGAGGTCGTCCCGGGGGTCACCTCAGCGATATCCGTCCCGGCGGGGGCGGGGATCCCCGTCACCCATCGGGGCGTAGCCACCGCCTTCACCGTCGTCACCGGCCACGAGGAGCCGGGGAAGGAGGAGGAGCTGGACTGGGAGGCCCTGGCCCGGGTCGGCGGGACCATCGTCGTCCTGATGGGGGTATCGAGGCTCGCAGAGAACGTCTCCGCCCTCCTCCGGGGTGGCCGCGACCCAAAGACCCCGGCCGCCCTCATCGAGAGGGGGTGGAGCCCCGAGGAGAGGGTCGTCGTCGGAACCCTTGGAGACGTAGTCGAGAGGGCGAAGGAGGAGGACGTCCAGGCCCCGGCGATCCTGGTGGTGGGGGAGGTGGTAGCCCTATCAGAGGAGCTGAGGCGGCCGACGATCGCCATCCTGAGGCCGGACAACCGGGGGGAGGAGTCCGAGAGGATCGCCATATCCCTCGGCTTCAGGCCGATCCTCGCCCCCTCCATAGCCTTCTTGGAGCTTCCCCTGCCTAAGGACCTCCCCGAGAGGATCGAGGCGGCCGACTGCGTCGTCTTCACCAGCGCCACCGGGGCGGAGATCGCCCTCCGGGACGAGGGGCTCGCGGCCCTTCTGAGGAGGTCGGTCCTCGCCACCATCGGACCCCGGACGGAGGAGGCTCTGGCGGAACGGGGGCTCTCGGCGTCCATCGTCCCCGAGAGCTTCAGCTCCCGGGGGCTCGCCCTCGCTCTCGCGCCCCGGTTCAAGAAGGTCCTCCTCCTCCGGAGCGCCAAGGGAAGCCCCGAGCTGGTGGAGATCCTCGAAGAGGCGGGGGTGGAGGTGGACGAGGTCCACCTCTACGACATCGCCCCCTCCGGCGACTCCAGGCTCGACTGGCTGATCCTCCGGGGGACCCCGGACGTCTTCGCCTTCACCAGCGGCTCCACCGCCAGAAACCTTCTCGCGAGGGCGAAGGAGCTCGACGCCGAGGGCCGCCTCCGGGAGAGGCTCTCCGAGGCGAAGGTGGTGGCGATCGGCCCCCCCACCAGGTCGGCTCTGGAGGAACTCGGGGTGAGGGTGGATGTGATGCCGGATAGGTACACCTTCGGTGCCATGCTGGAAGAGCTGAGGAGGAGAGGATGATAATATTCTCCAAGGCCCTGGCGGACCAGGCGACGGTCTGGGACTCCATCAGGAGAGCAGAAGGGGCGGAAGGGCCCGTCCCCGACGAGATGATCAGGTTCTCGGGAGAGAAGAAGCCGGTGGTGATGTGGAACATCACCCGCCACTGCAACCTCAATTGTGACCACTGCTACATCGACGCTACGGAGGCAGCGGCGGAGGAGCTGAAGCTCGAAGAGGGGATAAGGCTCATCGACGAGCTCGCCGCCCTCAAGATACCGATGCTGATCCTCACCGGAGGGGAGCCCCTCCTGAGCAGAAACTTCTACGCCTACGCATTTCATGCGAGAGAGGTCGGCCTGCGGACGGTCATCTCGACGAACGGGACCCTCATCACCCCGGAGGTGGCACGCCTCCTCAGGGAGGCGGAGGTGAGGTACGTCGGGGTCTCCCTCGACTCCTGCAGGCCCGAGGCCCACGACAGATTCCGGGGCGTGAAGGGCGCCTACGATAGGGCGATCGAGGGGCTCGCAAACGCCCGGGAAGCCGGCCTCAAGACCGGCCTGAGGGTCACCCTCACCAAGGACAACTGGCACGAGGTCCCCGCCCTCCTCGACCTCGCCCTGGAGCTGGGGGTCCCTAGGTTCTGCCTCTACCACCTCGTCCCCGTGGGGAGGGGGGCGGAGATCTCCGACCGGGACGTCTCCGCCGAGGAGAGGCGGAGCGTCATCAGGTTCCTCGCCGAGGCTGCCGTCGAGCTGAAGGACCGGGAGATCGAGATCCTCTCCACCGACTCCCCCATGGACGGGGCGTACCTCCTGGAGATGCTGAAGGACGAGCCGGAGAGGCGGGAGCGGGTCCGCCAGCTCCTCAAGAACTCCGGGGGCTGCACCGCCGGGGTGAAGGTCGCCAACATAAACCATCGGGGGGACGTCCTCCCCTGCCACTTCATGCCCGAGGTGGTCGTCGGGAACGTCCGGGAGAGGAGCTTCAAGGAGATCTGGATGGACGATCCGTCCCCGGAGCTCCTGGCCCTGAGGGATATCAGGTCGAAGCTCACGGGGGCCTGCGGCGACTGCGAGTACCTGGACGTCTGCGGCGGCTGCCGACAGAAGGCTCGGTACTACTGCGGGGACATCTGCGGCGAGGATCCGACCTGCGTGGTGAAGGACCTGTTGGGGAAGTGAGACCCTCCTGGATAGTCCCTGTGACATCACCCAATTTTTTTATTGATCTCAAGGCCGGATATGAGATCTCTCCCCATCGCCGGAATAGAGGCAGGATTTAAAACCCAGAATCGCCCTTTCGGGATGGCCTGAGACGATCCCAACCTCAGGATCGAGAAAGAAGGGCCACGGTATCGGAAAGTTTAATAAACGAGTACAGCCGAATTAATGACAGAGGTGATTTCCATGGCGGAAGAGAAGAAGAAGGAGAAGAAAGAGGAAGAGGTAGCAAAGGTGGACCCGATAAAGCCGAGCGAGAAGCGCGGTGGAAGAAAGAGGCTCCTCGACGGCTGCGTATAATCTCGATGACGACATCGGGTTACGGCGGCCGCTGACCATCGATCTTATCGGCGGCCCCGTCCCCCGCCCCGGTGGCGCCCTCCCTGGAGGGGGGCGTCCTCGGTCCTGACTTCTTCTCTCTTCGGCTTATATGCGTCCCCATCCATCCTCCGACCCTAAGCTTTAACGGGGATGATGATGATGGGCTGAAGGATGCCCATACCCATCCTCAACGACATCATAATCATCTTCCTCATCTCGATCATCGCCATCTTCGTAGGGGCGAGGCTTCGGGTCCCGGTGGTGGTGGGGTTCCTGGTGACGGGGATCGTCGCCGGCCCCCACGGCCTCCGGCTCGTCCACGAGGTGGAGCAGATAGAGTTCTTCTCCGAGGTGGGGGTCGTCCTCCTCCTCTTCGCCATCGGCATCGAGTTCTCCTTCGAGAGGCTCCTGCGGATCAGAAGGGCGGCCCTGGTGGGGGGGCCCCTCCAGGTCGCCATAACCCTTCTTGCGACCACCCTCATCGGCATCGAACTTGGGCTCCCCGTCAACGAATCGATCTTCGCCGGATTCCTCATCGCCCTCAGCAGCACCGCGGTGGTCCTCAAGATCCTCCAGGATCGGGACGAGGTGGACACCCCCCACGGCGGAAACACCCTGGGGATACTGATATTCCAGGACATAGCCGTCGTCCCCATGATGCTCTTCGTCCCCCTCCTGGCGGCGGAGGAGTCGACGGGCCTATCGGTGGCCCTCCTGATGATGCTGGCGAAGGGCGCTGGAATAGTCGTCCTGGTGATAGTCAGCGCGAAGCTCTTGGTCCCCGCCCTCCTCTACCAGGTCGTCCGCCTCCGGTCGAGCGAGCTCTTCCTCCTGACGGTGATCCTCATCTGCCTCGCCGTCGCCTGGGTCTCCTACTCCGCCGGCCTCTCCCTTGCCCTGGGGGCGTTCCTCGCGGGGCTGATCATCTCCGAGTCGGATTACAGCTATCATGCCCTGGGGAACGTCATCCCCTTCAAGGACGTCTTCACCAGCTTCTTCTTCGTCTCCATCGGGATGCTCCTGGACGTCGGCTTCTTCTTCGAGAGTTTTGAGCTGGTGGCGGGGGCGGCGCTGGGGGTCGTTCTGTTGAAGGCCGCCGTCGCCGGCGGGGTCTCCGTCCTCCTCGGCTACCCCATCAGGACGGGGGTCCTGGCGGGGCTCGCCCTCGCCCAGATCGGGGAGTTCTCCTTCATCCTCTCCAAGACCGGCCTCGACTCCGGGATCATGGGCCGGGGCGAGTACCAGCTCTTCCTGGCGGTCTCGATTCTTACGATGGCGGCAACCCCCTTCGTCATCGCCGCCTCGCCTAAGGTCTCAGAGATCATTTATCGCCTCCCCATGCCGGAGAAGCTGAGGTCGGGCCTCCCCTTCGCCGCGATCCCTGAGAAGAGGGAGAACCACCTGGTGATCGTCGGCTACGGCTTCGTCGGAAGGACCCTGGCCAAGGCCGCGAGGGTAGGAGAGCTCACCTACATGGTCCTGGAGATGAACCCGGAGAAGGTGAGGGGGGAGAGGGCGAACGGGGTGCCGATCCACTACGGGGATGCCACCCAGGAGATCGTCCTCCGGCACGCCGACGTCGATACGGCGAGGGTCGTCGTCGTCGCCGTCTCCGACGAGATGGCGACCCGGAGGATCGTCGAGCTGGCGAGGAGGATCAACCCCAAGGTGTACATCATGGCCCGGGTCCGCCACCTCGCCGAGGCGGCGCCCCTCTACGACCTGGGGGCGGACGAGGTCGTCCCCGAGGAGTTCGAGACCTCGGTGGGGATCTTCTCCCGGGTCCTCGCCAAGTACCTCGTCCCCAGGACCGAGATCGAGAAGATGATCGTGGAGGTCCGGTCCCTCGGCTACGAAATGTTCCTGAACGCCGAGATCGAGCCGTCGAAAATCTCGGACCTGAGGCGGTACCTCCCCAACGTCGAGGTCGTAACCGTCAAGGTGGAGGAGAAGGCCCCCGCCTCCGGGAAGGCCCTGGAGGAATTGGAGCTGCGAAAGAAGCTGGGGGTGAACGTCATCGGAATCCTCCGGGACTCGGGGAACATCCTGAACCCCGTCAGGGAGACGGAGATCGAGGCCGGAGACGTCCTCCTCCTCCTCGGGACCTCGGAGCAGATCGCCAAGACGAGGTACATCTTCCGGGACCCCATGAGGTACCCCCGGCCGGGGTCGGGGCCCCTGAGGGACCGGGAGGCCCCCGCCGAAAGGGAGAGAGAGATGGAGGGCGAAGGGAAGGCAAAAGCCGGTGGCGAGGACGCCGCCGAGGCGGCCCCAGCCTCCCGGGGACTCCCGGGCGGGGAGGAGCTCTGAAGGCGATCCTCCCCCCCGGCCGCCCCACCCGGGAGCTTTGGAAGGCCGGGAGGAGGCGGAGAAAGCTATAAAATATAAGAGAGCAGAGATGATGAAGGAGGCTCAAAGATGAAAGAAGAGGTTTTCTTCGGCGAGGGGATGGTCGGCGTCAAGAAGGATTACCCCGACCTCTACGAGGCGATCGTCGGCCTGAACGAGGCGACTTACACGGGAAAGGTTCTCGACTACAAAACCCAGAAGCTGATCGCCCTGGGGATCGCCGCCGCCTCCTCCGACGAGAGGGCGACGAAGAAGCAGATGATGAGCGCGAAGAAGGAGTTCGGGGTCACCAAAGACGAGATCGTCGACGTCCTGAGGGTGGTCCTTCTGACGTCGGGGATGCCCCCCTTCACCAAGGCTATGAAGATCCTCTACGAGCTTTAGTAGAGGGCGTTAACAGGATCGAATTTGAGGGGAAAGTCTAGAGGCGGAGGCTCCCCTCAAGCCACTTTCATCTCCTCTTCTCCAACCTTACTCTCCTTCTCCAGCTTCTTTATCGTCTCCCTCAGCTGAATAGCCCGCTCGAAGTCGAGGGCGTCAGCCGCCGCCCTCATCTCGGCTTCGAGCTCGATCACCACGTTCGGGATATCCGACTTTGGTATATGCCTCGTCTCGGTGATCTCGACCTCCTTCTCCCGGATCGGCTTTATGATCGTCTGGGGGACGATCCCGTGCTCCTGGTTATACCGCATCTGGAGGGCCCGCCTCTCCTCGGTCTTCGCGACTGCGCCCCGGACCGAGTCGGTCATCCTGTCGGCGTAGAGGACGACCCGGGAGCTCGCGTTCCGCGACGCCCGGCCGATGGTCTGGATGAGGCTCCTTTCGTCCCTGAGGAAGCCCTCCTTGTCCGCGTCGAGGATTCCGATGAAGCCCACCTCGGGGATGTCCAGCCCCTCCCGGAGGAGGTTGATCCCGACGAGGACGTCGAACTTGCCCAGGCGGAGCTCGCGGATGATCTCGGTCCTCTCGATCGTCTGGATCTCAGAGTGGAGGTAGCGGGCCCGGATCCCGTTCTTCGCAAGGTAGTCGGTCAGCTCCTCGGCGAGCTTCTTCGTCAGGGTCGTCACCAGGGCCCGGTCGCCAGCCGCGACCACCCGTTCTATCTCCAGCATCACGTCCCGGACCTGCCCCTCTGCGGGCCTGACCTCGACGACGGGGTCGAGTAGCCCCGTCGGCCGGATGATCTGCTCGACCACTTGGCCCGACCGCTCCAGCTCGTAGGGGCCGGGGGTCGCCGAGACGAAGATGACGCTCCTCATGAACCGCTCGAACTCCTCGAACCTCAGGGGCCGGTTGTCGAAGGCGCTTGGTAATCTAAAACCGTAGTCGACGAGGCTCTTCTTTCGGGACCGGTCGCCCTTGTACATGGCGCGGAGCTGGGGGATCGTCTGGTGGCTCTCGTCGATGACCAGGAGGAAGTCCTCGGGGAAGTAGTCGAGGAGGCAGTAGGGCGGTTCCCCAGGCCGCCTGCCGTCGAAGTGGCGGGAGTAGTTCTCGATCCCCTTGCAGCTGCCGGTCTCCTCGATCATCTCGAGGTCGTAGAGGGTCCTCTGCTGGAGGCGGTGGGCTTCGAGCATATCGAGATCCGGCAGCCTCTCCTCCAGCTCCGCCAGGATCGACCCGATGGCGCCCTTCTGCTCCTCCTCGGGGATGACGTAGTGTCTCGCGGGGTAGACGTAGAAGTACCTCATATCCTCGCGACGGACGCCGGTCTGCCGGTCGATCTCGGATATCCGCTCCACCTCGTCGCCGAAGAGCTCGATCCGGAGGATGTTGTTGAAGTAGCCGGGGACGAGGTCGATCGTCTCCCCCTTGGCCCGAAACCGGCCCGGCGCAAGCTCCATCTCGTTTCTCTCGTACTGGCTCGCTACGAGCCGCTCCAGGATCTCCCGGCGGGATACGCGGTCGCCGACCTTCAGCTCAAAGCCCATCTTCATGAAGTTCTCGGGGTTACCCAAACCGTAGATGCAGGAGACGGAGGCGACGACGATGACGTCATTTCGCGACAGGAGGGAGGCGGTCGCCGCAAGCCGCATCTGCTCGATCTTGGGGTTGATGGAGGAGTCCTTCTCGATGTACTGGTCTTTGGCGGGGATGTAGGACTCGGGCTGGTAGTAGTCGTAATAGGAGACGAAGTACTCGACCCGGTTCTCGGGGAAGAACTCCCGGAACTCGTTATAGAGCTGGGCCGCCAGGGTCTTGTTATGGGCGATGACCAGGGTCGGCTTCTTGACGGCGTCGATGACCTTGGCGACGGTGTAGGTCTTCCCCGAGCCTGTGACTCCGAGGAGGGTCTGGAGGCGCTGGCCGGATTCGAGGCCGCTGACGAGCTTATCGATCGCCTCGGGCTGGGAGCCCTTCGGCTCGAAGTCGGAGGCGATGGCAAACTCTGGCTTTGTAGGTGGATCAGAAGATTGAGCCTGTCTCGTCATGGCTGCCGGGTCGGAGATTCTTTCAGGGGAGAGGTGGAAAGGAGGGGTTTACCGCCTCCCAGCCTCACCCCCCTTTCGCCTCTTTAAGGTACTCCAGGGTTCTCTTCTTCATCTCCCGAGCCTCATTGCCGGTGGGGTCCAGGAGGATCGCCCGGTCGAAGGACTCCACCGCCTCATCGTACCTCTCCAGGCCGATGAGGGCGATCCCCCTCACCATCCAGCCGGGGACGAAGTCGGGCATCGCCTCGACGAGCTCCTCGGCGAGTTCGGCGACGGCGTCGTACCTCTTCAGCTTGGAGAGGGGGCCGAGCTTGTTGAACTTGTAGCTCGGCTCCTCCGGCTCCAGATCCAGGAGGAAGTCGAGGAACTCGATCGTCGCCTGCCAGTCCCCCCGGTCGAAGATCGCCCCCGCCAGGTCGTTCCACTCCTCGGGGTCCCGGAGGGTCAGGGCTACGCCGACGCCCTGCCGATATGCCTCCTTCGCCTCCTCGACCCGGTCGAGGTTCCGCAAGGTCATGATCTTCGAGATCCAGCCCCGCAGGTGGTCGGGCTTCGCTGCGATCGCCCTATCGAAGTACTCCAGGGCCCCCTCGTCGTCGTTCTTGAGGGAGGATATCCCCCCGAGGAGGTCGAGGATCTCCGGGTCCTCGGGGCGGAGGTCGAAGGCCCGCTCGGCGCTGGCTCGCCCCTCATCGAGCCTCCCCGCCCCCAGGTACGCCACCGCCAGCTTGTACCACCCCTCGACGTCGGAGGGGTCGGCCTCGACGATCTCCCTGAAGAACTCCACCGCCTCCTCGAACCTGTCCGTGTGCATCAGGAAGATGCCCTCAGCAAACCTGTCTTCTCCCATCCTGCTCGCCCCTCCGTGGCCCTGCCTCAGTCCTTCTCATCCACTTCTCCTCCGGCATCCTTCAAACAGATCCGGTCTGTACCCATATTATAAAAGCCTCTTTCCCCGCCCGACGGGGCTATCGGCCGCCCGCCACCATCCGGAGCCTCCGATCTAGGTTCGTGGGGCTCCATCTCCCGCCTCCGCCACCAGCCACGCCGAGGCGTCGAGGTATACCCCATTGCCGAAGACGGCGTCTCCCGAGGAGGCCTCGTCCATCGCCCGCCTCGCCCTCCGCTTCACCACCTCCATCGGCGGCTCGGGGAAGGGCTCCGATAGGGACCGATGCTCCCGGACGATCCTCTCGATCTCATCCTCGTCGACGAGGCCGATCCGGTCGATCACCTCCACCTGCCGCTGGAACCGGTCGATCGCCTCCGGCGACAGGTTCTCGATGAAGGGGATCGCTCCCCTCGACCCCACGATCCTCCCATCTTTGTCGATCCCGTTTCTGTGGAGGGCGACGATGGAGTCGCCGGGGAGGTGCCCCTTCGACTCCTCTCCGCAGACCAGGAGGAACCGGATCTCGGAGTTCGAGATGAGATTTCCGACGACCTTCTCGACCCCCAGGTTCTCAGTCTTGCAGGGGCCCCAGATCGCCGCCCCCGGAGCCCGGAGGCTGCTCGCCAGGGTCACCACCGCGATCCTCGAGCCGGGGTCGCCGAGGCTGTACTCCCCCCTCAACGGAGGCCACCTTCCCGCTTCATCCGCCCTCCCCCCTCCCCTCTCCTCCCTCCTAGCCCCTTCGGCGCGGTCATCTTCATCCGAAACGACGGGATGTTCGCAGGTCATCGTAAGAGAGATGGACTCCAGGGTTTAAAAGCTTTGAACCGGGGTAGCACGCCGGCTTGGGAGCACCTCAACAAGAGGCTTATATACAAAAAGGGCTCACCTGATGATTAATTGGGAAAGTTCGGCGGACCGGGATGGACGGTCGCCGAGGCAGGGGCTGAGAGATATGGCATCTTACGAGGAGCGGATCCTCCAGGCGATAGAGGATTCGGAGGTGGGGCTCACCACCGTGGACGTGGCGAAGGTGGCGGGGGTGAGCAAGACGACGGCGATAAAGTACCTCTCAGTCCTCAAGTCCGAAGGGAAATGCGAGTTTGTTGAGGTCGGCCCCTCCAAGCTCTGGAGGAGGAGAAAACTGCCCGGAGATCTCAGCGAGGCCGGAGAAGGGCTGAAGAACCTGGAGGCCGCCCTGAGGCGGGGCAGAGCCGCCGAGGCACCGGTGAACCTGTCGATCATAGCCCGCCTCGAGGAGATCTCCGAGGATCTGACCGTCTCCCTCTCCTTCAAGGTCAGGCCCGAGAAGGTCGAGGCCCTCATCGACCTGATAAGAGGAGACCTTCCCGAGAAGGAGGGGCTATAGCCCCTGCTGGACCCGGAAATTAGCCTTATATAAGATACGGGATAACAAATAGCTCTAAAATGGTGGATTCAATTTATGCGGATACCTTCTGAGATCCACGACTTCTTCCGGGTGGAGGAGGGGCAGACCCTCCTCATCAAGGGGATGCCAGGCACCGGGAAGACGACCCTGGCCCTGGAGATCATGAGCTCCGTCTGCGAGAGGGAGAACGGGATGTACATCTCCACCCGGGTCAGCCCCGGCCGGGTCCACGCCATGTTCCCCTGGATCGGCGATATCATCCCTTCCGCCAACGTCGTCAACGCCACCCAGAAGATGCTCCTCGAAAGCCTCAGGAACGTGGGCCGGGAGGGGTCCAGCTACGAGACGGTCCTCGACTTCTTCAAGACCTTCCTCGACCAGGCCGGGGATATGGACGACCCCATGATAGTCATCGACAGCTGGGACGCCATCATAAACTACACCGCCGCCATCCTCGGCGGCGCCCAGCACAGCCTGGAGCAGAACATCTGCGAGTTCGCCCGGGATATGGGGATCCACCTGATCTTCGTCAGCGAGTCGGCGGAGCTCCTCCCCCTCGACTACATCGTCGACGGCGTCGTCACCCTAAAGAACGTCAGGATGGCAGCCCCCCTCTCCGGGGATAACCGCCCCGAAGGCATGACGACCCGGTACTCCCGGGAGATCAGGCTGGACAAGCTGAGGGGGGTGGAGATAAAGCAGAAGATATACACCTGCACCCTCCACGACGGAAGGTTCTGCTACTTTGAGCCCGCCCTCGAGAACCTCAGCCCCCAGATCGGGATCGTCTGCGACCTGGAGAGGATCGCCGACCCCCGGGAGGACTCCATCTCCACCGGGATCGACGACTTCGACAGGATCACGGGGGGGCTCGACTTCGGCTCCTGCAACGTCCTGGAGATCGATCACGGCGTCGGCAAGAGGTACTACCAGGTCCTGACGGCCCTGGCGTCCAACTCCGTCAAGAACGGCAGAGCGGTCCACATCGTTCCGAGCATAGGCTACCAGCTCGCCCCCAGAGACGTCTTCGTCCCCTCGAACGTGATGGTCCTGGAGCCGGGGGGGGACCGGGACCAGTGGTACGAGACCCTCTTCAAACACTGGGACTCCCTCCGGGAGAGGACGGGCCGGCCTATCCTCAACATCCTGGGGCTCGACTCGATGGAGTTCGCCTTCGGCTACGAGAGGATGCTCAACTCCACCAGCCGGATGTTCCAGAAGTGGAAGGAGACGAGCGACGTCAACGTGGTGGTGGTGAAGTCGGGGCAGAAGAGCATCCGGATGACCTCCCACATCGCCGACACCTACTTCGTCATCAAGGAGCTGAACGGGGGGCTCTGCCTCTACGGCCTGATACCCCGGACCGAGCCCCACTACATGGTCAGAGACGATAGAGGAAACATCCGCCTCGTTCCGATAGTCTGACGCTGGCGTGGGCCTCTCTGAGGCTCTGGCCTCCGGAAGGCAGGAGACCCCGAATCTTCAGACCCACCTCTCGCCGCCGTCTATTCTGATCTCCTTCTTCCAGATCGGAGCCCTCCTCTTTATCTCCTCCAGGACGAACTCGCACCCCCGGAAGGCGGCCTGCCGGTGGGGTGCGGTGGCGACGATGAGGACTATATCCTCCCCGACCCCGAGACGGCCGACCCGGTGGACGACGTCGACGGACTTGAGGTCGAAGGTCCCCATCGCCTCGTCCCGGATCCTAGCCAGCTCCTCCTCCGCCACCTCCCGGTAGGCCTCCACCTCGACCCCGGATATCCCGTCGTCCCTGACGGTCCCGAGGAAGGCGACGACCGCCCCGGCGTCGGGCCGCTTCGCCCCGGCCACCAGATCCTCGAGGGAGAGCTCCCCGTCGGTTATCTCAATCACCATAATACCTCACCATGGAGCCGGAAGAATCTCATCCGCCGGAGAAGGGGGGGAGGATCGCCACCTCGTCCCCCTCCTCCAGGACCGTCCTTCGGAGGTCGGAGGGGTCTGCTCCCCGCCGGTTCAGGAGGACCGTCACCCCTATGCCGCCTGCCCCCTCCAGCTCGGATAAGACTCTCTCAAGGCCGGGGTGGGCGGAGGCTACCTCCTCCAGGAGGTCGGCGAGGGTGGACCCCTCCGGGAGGTCGAAGGCCGCCTCCTCCCCCACCACCTCCCGGAACCTCGCGAAGCTCCTCACCACCACCCTCATCCCTTCGACCTCAGCCTCCCTATCTCGTCCGCGGCCTCCACCCTCAGGACGAAGGTCCCGTAGCAGGGCTTGGTATAGGGGAAGATCACCCTATCCCCATCGATCCCGATGAGGAGGGGGGGGACCCCGATCAGATGGACGTTCAGGATCCTGTACCCCGGAGGGACCTCGACGGTATCCTTGAAGTTCTTCTTTATGTACTCTCTCGCCTCTTTGAAGGAGCACTGGGATAGGAGGACCTCATACTTCATCTCCTCTAGGCAGCCCAATCAGATCACCTCATCTAAAAGCCTCTTCAGGGGCAGGGGGTCATGGACGGCCTTGGCGACTAGCTTTCTGCAGTCGAACTCCACCGTCTCCGCCAGCTCCTCGGCGGACCTCCCGAAGATCAGGACGAAGAGCAGAGCCCTGGAGATGTAGCTGATCGTCCCGGCGTAGGTTATCCCGGCGTCGCTGTGGGCGAAGGCGAAGCACTGGTCGAAGTCGGCCTTCCCCTCCGATATGGAGGCGATGCACCGGTCGATGTTCGTCGTCTCCCCGAGGTAGTGGCCCAGGGGGTCTGCGAGCTTCGTAAGCTTGAGGGCGGCGCCGGTCCCCGCCACCACCACCTCGTCCCCCCTCTCCCTCAGCCTATAAGCGAGGTAGAGGGCGATGCTGGTCTGGACGGGGACCTCGGGGCAGCCGAGGAGGATGAGGGACCGCCTCCTCCCGGGCGAAACTCCACCAGAACTATCCATGCTAGACCCCATCCGCCCCGGGGCTACTTAAAGCTCTCTTCGTCGGCCGCAGTCCGGGCAGCCGGGGTTCCTCTCCAGGGGGATCTCGTCGCACCTCCCCGAAGGCCGTCCCAGAGGAGGAGCCTCCCCGCCAGGGAAGCCCCCAGACCCGTCAGGTGCTTGACGACCTCCGTCGCCTGGATCGAGCCGATGACGCCGCAGGTGGCGCCGAGGGCGGGGACCTTCTCCTCCGGCGGCGGCCGGGGGAAGATGCACCGGAGGCATGGGGTCGCGCCGGGGATGATCGTCGTCGCCTGGCCGTCGAGGCCGGAGATCGCCCCGTGAAATAGGGGGACGTCGGCGTCGAGGGCCGCCCCGTTGAGGAGGTGCCTGGAGGAGAAGTTGTCGAGGGCGTCCACCACTGCGTCCGCCTTCGCCACCAGCCCCGGCAGGTTCCTCCCGTCGGCGAAGAGGGGGACCTCCTCCACCTCCACCTCGGGGTTCAGCCCCCGGAGGGTATCCGCTGCCGAGGCGGCCTTGGGACGGCCCAGGTCCTCCGGCCAGTGGAGGATCTGCCGGTTGAGGTTGCTCACCTCGACGACGTCGCCGTCGACGACGACGATCCTCCCCACCCCTGCGACGGCCAGATAGACCGAGACGGCGGAGCCGAGCCCCCCCGCCCCGACGACGAGGGCCGTCGACCTCGCAAGCCTCCTCTGCCCCTCCTCCCCGAAGAGGGGGATCTGCCGGTCGTACCTCGCCGCGTCCTTCAACTATCGCACCTCCTTGATGGATGATGGGACTGCCCGCTTCAGCCCCCCACCACCGCCGGGAAGAGGGCGACCTCGTCCCCCTCCGCCAGCGGCGTCTCCTCCCCGGCCAGGGATAGAAAGTGCCTCCCGTTGACCATGACGTTCAAGTCCTCCCGGACCCTTCCAGAGTCGTCGAAGAGCTGGCCCCGGAGCTCTCCGGACCGGGAGGCGAGGCTCTCCAGAAGGTCGGAGACGGCGGCCCCCTCAGCAAGCTTGACCTCCGACTCCGACCCGAGGAGGGCCCTATACCGGGCAAAGGCCTTTATCCTGATCAGCATGACCGCTCCGCCATCTCCTTGATCCTCTCCAGGGCCCGGAGGGCGTCCTCCCTCTTGAGGTCCCTCCTCTCGTCGCGGAGGAACCTCAAAAACCCCTCCCGGTTGCCTCCATCGAGGTCCGCCGCCGATATGATCTGATCGTAGCTCCTTTTGGGGAAGTAGAGGGATGAGGCCGCCGCCAGGATCTTCTCCGCGGAGACGGCGTCGATCGACCCCCTCTCCCTGGCGGCCCGGACGTTCTCCCTGACGTTCACCAGGGGCTCGGATAAGGGAGCGAAGCTGATCGGATCGAAGATTAGGGCCACCTCGTCGTCGGAGATGAGAACCCCATCCCGGTAGAGGCGGAAGATCTCCCCGACCCCCTCCATCCCGAAGCTCGCGAGCTCCGCCGCCCGGAGCGCCCCCATGCTGGAGGCGCCGACGACGGCGACCCCCATCTCCAGGGCCCGGAGGACCTCCTTGTGGGCGACGGCGCTCTCCTGGAAGAAGACCCCGTCGATCAGCCCCACGATCCTCGCCCCCTCCTCCGCCGCCCTCAAGAGGTCGCCCCTCGCCGCGGGAGGCCGGTAGTCGGCCCGGAGGACCATCTCGGCCGAGGCCCTATCGAGGCTCGGCCCGAGGAAGACGACGATTTCTCTTGACCTCATCTCTCCACCGTCTCCCCCTCCTGTCGGGGTCCATGGCGCTCATCTCCAGGCCCGGGACGACGACCCGGACCACCGGGACTCCGATCTCCGGGCGGGTGAGGTCGACGACTATGGCTCTATCCAAACCGGCATCTCCGAGCCGCTTCAGCATGAGGTTGATGTCGTCGAGGAAGTCGTCGGAGTCCTGGGACCTGATCTCTCGGAAGGGCTCGGTCCCGGTGGACTCAAACCAGTGGCGGTTCAGCCTCTTCGTCCTCTCGTACCCGATCTGCCTCCGGAAGTCCGCCGTCGTCGTGTCCTCCCTAGCCCCGTGGATCTGGGTCAGCCTCGACTGGGCGACCTCCGTCAGGGCCCGGAGGACGGCCACCCCGGCGTTGGTGTGGGTCCCCATCCCGATGGTGAGGAGGGCGGGGTCCTTCAGCTTCAGGTCGTCGGAGGCGGCGGCGATGGTGGGGACCCCAATGTCGCTCGTGATGTCCTTGATCCTCACCTCCACCTCCGCCTGGGCAAACCTATCCAGGAGGGAGCGGGCGAGGCCGTCCTCCACCTCCGTGACGAGGGGCCCCGTCCTCTTCACCGCCTCGGCGAGGGACCAGGCGTCCCGCTCTATCACCTCGGAGAGGCCGTGGAAGACCGCCTCCTCCAGGACGTTCCCGGAGGCGAGGCCGTTGGTGTTCGTCCTGAAGAGCTGCGGGTACTCCCTCGGGAGCGGATGAAAGACTGCGCTAGCCGGGAGCATCACCTCCTCCTCGCCGATCAGGTCGTAGCCGAGGACCCAGGGCATCGGCATCCCGGGGTCCGCCCCATCGGGGAGGGCGAGGTCCCTGGGGTCGACGGCCTCGACCCCGGCTGAGAGCCTCGAATGGCTCTCCACCAGGAGCTGCCTATCGTGGACCTCGGCGGAGTACCGCTCTATCCCCTCCATCATCGCCGAGACCCTCGCCTCGGCGGGGGTCGCGCCCTTGCCGTTGTAGACGGATATCGCCCCCCTCTCCGCTGCGGGCCTGATGCTGGAGAAGACCGGGATCCCGATCCGGTCCAGGTTGGTTATATCTGCCACCCTGGTGATCCCTGCGAGCTCCATCTTGGGGGCTATCCGCTCGAGGGTCTCCTCGGGAGAAAAAGCTCGATGGGTGTCGGTCTTGTACTTCTTTAGGCAGGATCTGAGCATCATCCGGTATCAACTCTTGAGATTGGGACCGTTCTGGACCTTCGAATCCCCTGGCCCTGGTGGTCTTGGGGCCGGTCCTCCTGGCAGATCCGGGACGGGGGGAGCGCCAGCGCCCCGGGGAACTCATCCCTCTGCCCCTAAATACATGTCGGGCTTCTCCCCGGCCCCCCGATAGCATGGATGGAGACTCAGAGGAGAGATAGAAAGATCCAGTAGACTAGGAGGTTTAAGGCAGTCAGGGGGGCCCCCACCTTCATGAAGTCGGTGAAGGTGAGGGCCGCCCCCCTCCGCTCCCCGTTCTGGACGATGATGACGTTCGACGCCGCCCCGATGATCGTCAGGTTTCCGGCGATGGTGGAGCCGGCGGCGAGGGCCATCATCGCCTCCACCGAGGAGTCGAGGGTGGAGAGGAGGGGGAGGTAGAGGGCGACGAAGGGGACGTTCGATACCAGCTGGCTGGCGAGGGCGCTCGTCGCGAGGATCGCCGGGACCGAGGTCGCCTCAAACCCCGAGCCGTTCATCGCCGCCTGGAGGCGGCCGGAGTTCCAGACGCTCTCCATCAGGACGAACATGGAGGCGAAGAAGACGAGGGTCCTCCAGTCCACCTTCCTTGCGAGCTCCAGCCTCCGGGGGCTGGCGAGGAGGATGGGGAGGGCCGAGAGGAGGGCGATCTCCGTCAGGCCTAGGGGGGAAGGGAGGCCCAAGGAGACGGAGACGATCTTGAAGGCGATCAGGGCCGTCACCACCCCCAGGGAGAGCTTCGAGAGGCGGGCGAGGTCCGGGTCGACTACAGCATCCTGGATGTGGTTCAAGGTCTCCCGGCCAAACTCCCTCCTGCAGAGGAGCCTCAGAACCCCGTAGGCGAGGAGGAGGTTTACCGCCGTCGGGAGGGCGAGGTGGCGGAAGAAGGTGACGAAGGGGTTTGGGACGCTGCCGCCGAGGGCGATGAGGAGGTTCTGGGGGTTGCCGATGGGGCTGGCGACGCTTCCGATCGTCACCCCGAAGGCGAGGGATAGGAGGAGGAGCCTGGGGGAGATCCCGTACTTATTCGCCAGGTGGATCAGAAGGGGGGTTCCGATGATCGCCAGGGTGTCGTTCATCAGGAGGGCGGATAGGAGGCCCGCCCCGAAGAGGACCGCGATGACGAGCTGGTCGACGTTCCTCGTCCGCCGCAGGAGCCGGTATGAGAGGCTCGCGAGGTAGCCGCTCTCCTCCAGGGCCACCCCGACGACGAACATCCCGAAGAGGAAGAGCATCACGTCCATGTTGATCGCCCCCAGGGCGGCGGCCGGGGAGATCGAGCCCGCGACGAGGACGGCGACGGCCCCCGCCAGCATGATCTGCCAGATCATCACCCTCGTCCTGAGGAGCTGCCGGACGGCGATGGCGGCGAGGACCGCCGCCAGGACGAGGATCGAGAGGTCTCCGGGAGAGAGGGGGAAATGAGATGCGATTTCTACTTCGGACATGGGGTGGTGGCTCGAGTCGCTTCGGCCCGAGGGGGCGGCCCAGGGGTCGCTACCTGGACGGATGGGGACTATATACGCCTTTCCATCCTCAGACCAGGGGTTCGGCCACAAGACCGCCCGCCCCGAAGATCCCGCCGCCATCCCTCCGGGGAGCTCCGGGCTCGCCCGTTAAACTATAAGCCAAATTAAAAAGATACAAAGATATATGTATAATCCATCCCCTGGATTCTTTCGAGGAGGAGTTTTGACGCTGCCAGCCTTCAAACCCGGATGTAAAACGTCGCGATCCATATTTGCAGACATCTTTCTATCGGTCCTGATCGCCCTCACCTTGGCGGGCCAAGCCTCGGGAGGGTCGGAGAACGAGACCTTCGAGGTCCAGATCCTGGCGATAAACGATCTCCACGGCCAGCTGGAGCCGCCCCAGGGGAGGGCGACCGTCGGATATGACAGCAAATGTGAGCCCCTGATGGTGGAGGTCGGGGGTGCCGAATATCTCTCGACCGCCATAAAGGGGCTCGTCGCCACCAACCCCGATACGATCCTCGTCTCGGCGGGGGACAACATCGGAGCAAGCCCCCTCCTCTCCGCCCTCTTCCACGACGAGCCGACGATCGAGGCCTTATCTCTGATGGGGTTCGATTACTCCGCCGTCGGAAACCACGAGTTCGACGAGGGGGCTGGGGAGCTCTTCAGGATGCAGCACGGCTGCTGCCATCCAGAGGAAGGCTGCCAGGACGGCGACCGGTTCGTCGGAGCGGGCTTCAGGTACCTCGCCGCCAACGTCCTCGACGAGGAGACCGGGGAGACGATATTCCCGCCCTTCGCGGTCAGGGAGGCCGGAGGGGTCCCGGTGGCCTTCATCGGCGCCTCTTTGAAGAGCACCCCGGCTATAGTCGTCCCCTCGGGGGTGGCGGGGCTCCAGTTCATCGACGAGGCCGACGCCATCAACGGCTGCGTCGAAGCCCTGAAGGAGGAGGGGGTCGAGATCTTCGTCGTCCTCCTCCACGACGGCGGCTTCTCGGCGGGGCTTCCGAACGAGGGGATGGAGCCCTGCGAAGAGCTCGAGGATATCATCCGCCGGACCGATGGAGATGTGGACCTCTTCATCACCGGCCATAGCCACCAGGCCTACATATCTATGGTGGACGGAAGGCTCGTCACCCAGGCCGGATCCCACGGAAAGTTCGTAACCGACATCGACCTCGTCGTCAGCCCGGCGACCGGCGACGTCGTCGAGGCGAGGGCGAAGAACGTGCCGGTGACGAGGGACGTCCCCAAGGACCGAGCAGTATCCGAGCTTCTGGATAAATACCGAAGGATCATGGGGCCCCTGGCCGAGGAGGTCGTCGGGTCCGTCACCGCCGACATAACGAGGGACGCCTCCGAATCGGGGGAGTCGGCCCTGGGAAACCTGATCGCCGACGCTCAGCTCTTCGCCACCTCTGCTGGAGGGGAGGGTGGCGGCAAGGCGGATGGGATGGGAGCAGTAGTCGCCTTCATGAACCCCGGGGGGATTCGAGCGGACCTCCTCTTCGATCAGGCGGGGGGAGAGGAGGCGCCGGGGGAGGTGACCCGCCAGGAGGCCTTCAACGTCCAACCCTTCGACAACAAGCTGATCGTCCTCAACCTGACGGGGGAGGAGATCAAGGCCGTCCTCGAGGAGCAGTTCGACAACCCCGAGCCGGGACGAAACCGGATCCTCCATATCTCCGAGGGGCTCATCTACGCCTGGAGGAGGTCGGCTCCGCCGGGAGATAAGGTTGATATCTCCAGCATCAAGATCGGCGGAGTCCCCATCGACCCCCAGGGGACGTACCGGGTGGCGGCAAACCACTTCCTCGCCGAGGGTGGGGACGGGTTTGCCACCTTCGCCAGAGGGAGAGATCGGGTGGAAGGGGTCGGCGACCTGGAGGCTCTGGTGGGATATTTGAGGGAGCATTCGCCGGCATCCCCGCCCCAAAAAGGGAGGATAGCCGCGGTCCAGGAGAGGGAGAGGCTCCTCTTCGCCCCCCGGGCCGCTTCCGCCTGATTGATCGGCCGGGAGCGAGCCCTCCCGGCGGCGACCTCCAGGATCTCCTTCCTCCCTTTCAAAACCTCTGTCGGGGCGACCAAAACCTCCTTCTATCCCCGCGGCCATCCCCAACTGGAGCTTTACTTATGGCGATCCATCCCATCGAGTATCGTTACGGAAATCCGGAGATGAAGGACCTCTGGTCGGAGGAGTACAGGTTCCGCTGCCTCTTCCGGGTCGAGGCGGCCCTCGCCCGGGCCGAGGAGGAGCTGGGCCTGATCCCCCCGGGTGCCGCGGACGACATCGGCCGGGCCGCCGAGGGGGCAAGCCCCGAGCGGGCGAAAGAGATAGAGGACGAGATCGGCCACGACATGATGGCCGTCGTCCACGCCCTCGCCGAGGCCTGCGAGGAGGCGGGGGAGTGGGTCCACCTCGGCGCCACCTCCAACGACATCCTGGACACGGCGACGGGGCTTCAGATCAAGGCCTCCCTCGCCGTCCTGGAGGAGAAGGTGAAGCGGGTCTTGAGGGTCCTGCTGGCGCGGGCCGAGGAACATAAGGGGCTCGTCTGCGCCGGGAGGACCCACGGCCAGATCGGGGTTCCCACCACCTACGGCCTCCGGTTTGCGGTCTGGGCCTCGGAGATGGCCCGCCACCTGGAGAGGCTCGCCCAGATGAAGCCCCGGGCCGCCGTGGGGAAGATGAGCGGAGCCGTGGGGACCCAGGCCGCCTTCGGCGCCGACGGCATGAAGATCCAGGCGAGGGTGATGGAGCTTTTGGACTTGACCGAGGTGGACGTCTCAAACCAGGTCGTCCAGAGGGACCGCCACGCCGAGATGATCTGCTGGATGGGGCTGGTCGCCTCGACCCTGGACAAGATCTGCGTTGAGATCAGGACCCTCCAGAGGTCCGAGATCGCCGAGGTCTCCGAGGTCTTCGGCAAAAGACAGGTCGGATCGAGCACCATGCCCCACAAGAGAAACCCCATCAAGTCGGAGCAGGTCTGCGGCCTCGCCCGGATCGTCCGGGCCCAGATGGAGCCGGCCTTCGCGAACATCCCCCTCTGGGACGAGAGGGACCTCACCAACTCCAGCTGCGAGAGGATCCTCTTCCCCGAGGCGTTCATCTTCACCGACCACATCCTCGCCCTCACCGCCCGGATCCTGGAGGGGCTATCGATAAACGAGGAGCAGGTCGAGAGAAACCTCCAGCTTCTCCGGGGTCTGAACATGGCGGAGTCGGTGATGGTGGAGCTGGCAAAGAGGGGCGTCGGAAGGCAGAAGGCCCACGAGATCATGAGGAGCTCCTCCATGAGGGCCGTTGAGGAGGATAGAACCCTCGCCTCGGTCCTGGCCGAGGAGGAGACGGTGGCGGCCCACCTATCTTCCGAGGAGATCGACCGGCTCCTCGACCCCCACCGGTACATCGGCACCGCCGTCGAGCAGGTCGACCGGCTCGTCTCGAAGCTGGCGCCCCTCCTGAGGTGAGGGTCCTCTCCGAGGCTCAAACTCGGAGGATGGTGAATTTGATGGGTGCAGAGGTGACGGCACAGATCCCGGCCCCGCCTCGGGCGGTCCTCCTGAAGCCAGGCCGCCTCGTCAGGGACGAGGATGGGACGATCCTGGAGGCCCGGTCCTCGGCGACCCTGATCCTCGCAGGTTCGAGGAAGATCGTCGTCGACACCGGATGCGAAGGCGAGGGCGAGCCGATCACGAATCGGCTGAAGGAGCTGGGGCTCGCCCCCGAATATGTTGACATCGTCGTCAACACCCACGACCATCCGGACCACTCCGGAAATAACCGCCTCTTCTCCAGAGCCCGGATCCTCTCAGGGAAGGGCGGGCTTGAGGAGGGGGACCTCATCGCCCCCGGCGTCTGGATCATGGAGACCCCCGGCCACACCGCCGACAGCATATCCGTCGTCTGCGAATCTCCCCGGCGGATCGTGGTGGCGGGGGACGCCCTCCCCCTGATGGGAAACTATCTGAAGTGGGTCCCCCCCCGCCTCCATGTAGACCGAGGGATGGCGCTGAGGTCCATGGCGAGGATCGTGGAGGTGGCGGAGGTGGTGGTGCCTGGCCACGATTCGCCGTTCCTCGTTCGAGAGAGGAGGAGGACGGCCGATCTCGACTGAGGGGCCGGAGGCCTCCCCCTTTCCTGCTAAAAATGTCATCCTGATTTCTCTGATATGTAGCGACATTCAACCCAAAAAGCAAAAAAGGCAATCTATTAATAGTAAAAAATGTAGATTGGAGGCAAGATGCCTCTGAAACTTACATCAAAAGAGAAGCTGGTCCTCTACGGCCTTGCCCGGTACCCCGGCCTGAGCGACATAGATCTCGCCGGCAAGATCGGGGTGGACCGATCGACGATCTTCAAGAGCAAAAGGAAGTTCAGGGAATGGGAGATGGTCCAGCTTCTGAACGTCCCCTCCGGGATGGGGGTGGGGGCGGAGATGATGACCGCGGTCTTCACCCGATACAGGCCCAACGCCCCCGTGGAGGTGAGGGGGAAGAAGCTCGGGTTCGGTGAGTGGGTCGACCATCCCCACTGCGTCTTCCACTCCGCCACCGACTCCGACTCGGTCTCCATGGTCTACTCCAGGAGCTACACCGACTTCAAGAGGGTCTTCAACCCCGTCATGGACGACTACAAGGACGCGGGCTTCGTCGACGATATCCGGTGCTACCACTATCCCTTCTCCCTGACCCGGGTCTCCTGGGACTCGGCCCTGGCGGTGAACAACACCTTCAACCTGGGGAGGACCGACCTTTTGGACGAGCCTCCCATCGAGGAGGAGGCCCCCGAGGAGGAGGTGAAGCTCACCGAGAAGGATAGGCTGGCCCTCCTCGCCTTCGTCAAGTATCCTGCCCTCTCGGACCTGGAGCTCTCCCGCAGGACTGGGATCTCTCGGCCCACCATATCGGGGAAGAGGAACAAATTCTTCCAGAGCGGGCTCCTAGCCCGGCAGGCGAACGTCAACTGGAAGAAGATCGGGTGCGAGCTGATGATCTTCTACCACATAAACGTCCGGCCGAAGGCGACGGCCGAGGAGATGATGAGGATCTACTCCTCCTTCAGGCGGATCGGGGCAGCGGTATACAGCTACATCCAGCCCGGGGAGATCTTCGGCTCCTTCCTCTCCCAGTGCTACGTGGAGATGAAGGAGAGGATGGACCTGGAGGTGAAGGCCCTCAGCGAGGTGGGGCTGGTGGAAGAGAGGCCCAGCTACGTCATCATGCCTCTGCGGGATCTGAAGGTTAGGAAGACCGACTACGCCCCCATGGTGAAGTCTATGCTGGAAGTTGAGACGGACGTATGAATGATGAGATCGCCGTCATCGCCACCACCGCCGACCCCGCAAGCCTGAACATCGCCGACCATCTCTTGGGGCTAGGATCCTGGGAGGAGGGGGGAGCCTTCCGCCGGCTCCGAAACTTTCGCCTCGTCCTCCTGGAGGAGAGGCTGATCGGCCTCGAGGGGCTGGAGGAGAGGCTGGAGGGGATGGGCCTCTCCCCGGCCCTCATAGTCTTCGCCTCGAGGCATCAGGCGAAGGATGGGGCGCCCCGCCTCTGCGGCCACTTCTCGGGAAACCCAGGAGAGGCGGTCCTGGGAGGGAGGGCGAGGGAGCTGGCCGTCGCCGCCCCCGGAGCCCTCAAGTCCTTCATATCGAACCTCGTCGCCCACCCCGTAGAGGGGTTTGAGGTGACCCTCGAGGCGACCCACCACGGCCCCACCAATTTGACCGTGCCATCCTTCTTCGCGGAGATCGGAAGCTGTGAGCGGGAGTGGTCGGACCCCGCCGCCGGCGAGGCGGTGGCGAGGTCGATCCTGGACCTAGAGGAGCTTCATCCTCCCGCCTTCCTCGGATTCGGCGGCGGCCATTACGTGACGAGGCAGAACCGGCTCCTCCTGGAGACGAAGATCGCCTTCGGACACCTCTTCTCGAAGTACCAGGCGAGAGACCTCGATCTTGAGATCGTCGAGGAGGCGAGGATGAAGTCGGAGGCGGTGGGAGCTTACCTCGACCGGAAGTCTCTCCGGTCCGCCGAGAGGGAGAAGATATCCGGAGCCCTGGAGGAGATCGGCCTTCAGGCTTTGAGGGAGGGGGAGATAAGGGAGAGGTACCCCCTGCCCCTCCTATCCTCTTAATCCAGGGGGAGCCGCCCGGCCTCCTCCAGCCCAGGCATCGGAGGTCAGTGGCTGGATCTCCCCTATAATCCGATTCGGCAGCCGCCTTCCTCTCCTCGACCCTCCGACTTTTAGAGATATTCATTGAAATAACTAAAGTTTCCTTGATCTTTGGTCAATCTTTTCTAATAATACACAAATGTTATATACCCGATAGACCCCTTTAAGCTCGTCCCAATAAGGGTATTCACCCTGATAGAGGGGGAAGATATGGAGAGATCATTCAAAACAAAAGGAGAATTTTTCCCATGATGGCGGCGGTGCTGGAGGGGCCGGGAGAGATCTCCCTCCAGGAGGTGGACGACCCGGCCTGCCCCCCGGGGGGACTGGTCCTGGAGGTCGAGGCCTGCTCGATATGCAGCACCGACGTGAAAATGGTGAGGCAGGGGCAGCGGGACCTGGTATGCCCCCGGATCCTCGGCCACGAGGTCTCCGGGGTCGTCGCCGAGAGGGACGGGGCCGGACCCAGGGTCGGCGAGCGGGTCCAGATATACCCCGGCGTATCCTGCGCAAAGTGCCCCTCCTGCAGGAGAGGGGCGGAAAACCTCTGCGGGAAGGTCCGGATCCTCGGGTTCAGCCTCGACGGCGGGTTTGCGGAGCGGCTCGCCGTCCCGGCGGAGTCGGTGAGGGATGGGGGCGTCTTCCCCATCCCCGAACCCGCCACCTTCGAAGAGGCGGCCCTCGCCGAGCCCCTAGCCTGCTCCATCAACGCCCAGGACCGGGTGGGGGTCTCCGAGGGGGACTCGGTTATTATCTTCGGCGCAGGCCCCGCCGGGGTCCTCCACGCCATCCTGGCCCAGGAAAGGGGTGCCTCGATGGTGGCGATCGCCGAGCCTCTGGAGGAGCGGGCCCGCATCGCGAAGGGCTGGGCGGATCAGGTCCTCCGGCCGGGGAGAGAGGATCTCCAGGATGGGGCGATGGAGGCGACCGACGGGAGGGGCTTTGACGTCGCGATCCTGGCGAGCCGGGATCGCCCCGTCGACGGCTCCCTCCTCGCTCTCCTCGCCCCCCGGGGCCGGATCTCCCTCTTCTCAGGGCTCCCTCCGAGTTTCGAGCGGCCGAGGCTGGATCTGAACCTGCTCCATTACCGGGAGCATCTGATCGCCGGGGCCTACGGCTGCACCCGGGCCGAGAACGGCGAGGCCCTGGAGCTGATCACTTCCAGGGGCGTGGACGTCCGCGGCTTATTCACCATGAGGATCCCCCTCAGGAAGATATCGGCGGGCCTCGATCACGCCGAGCGGCGCCGGGGTCTGAAGGCGGTGTTGACGGAATCTGGAAGGTGAAGGATATTGAAAGACTCGATGGAGGAGTTTGGATCTAAGCTGAACCGGCTGATAGCCGGGGAGAGCCTCACCAGGAAGGAGGCGAAGGGTATGTTCTCTTCGGTGCTGTCAGACGAGCAGACCGACGCCCATCAGGGGGCCTTCCTTGCGGCGATCACCGCCAAGGGGCCTTCCCCCGAGGAGATCGCTGGGGGGTGGGAGGCGATATACGACCTCGACACCGTCAAGGTCGATCCCCAGGTCTCCGGGGAGCTCTTCGAGAACTGCGGGACGGGGATGGACGGCGTCGATACCTTCAACATCAGCACGGCGGCTTCGATCGTCGCCGCCGCCGCCGGGGTCCCCATGGCCAAGCACGGCGCGAGGGCGATCACCTCCCGCTGCGGGACGATCGACATCCTGGAGGCGCTGGGGGTGGAGGTGGAGGCAGGCCCCCTCCTGGTCAAAAGGAGCATCGAGAGGGCGGGGATAGGGATCTTCAACGGGATGAGCCCCCTGGTCCATCCCCTGGGCCTGGGCCGGATCCTCTCCAAGATCAGGTTCGGGACGGTCCTGAACATAGCCGGCTCCCTCGCCAACCCCGCCATGCCCCGCCTGGGGCTGAGGGGAGTTTACTCAAAAGAGCTGGTAGTCCCCACGGCGGAGGCGATGAGGATGATCGGCTACTCCAGGGCGATGGTCGTCTGCGGCCTCTCCGCCGACGGCCGGAGGGGGATGGACGAGGTATCCCCCTCGGGGAGGACCCTCGTCGCGGAGCTCCGGGGAGATGGCAGGATCGCGACCTTCGACCTGCTGCCCCGAGACTTCGGGGCGGACCCGGTGGACGAAAGAGATCTCCTCCCTCGTGAAGATATAACGGAGGAGGCGACGGTGCTCCTCCGGGTCCTGGCCGGCCGGGAGGGGGGGCCGAGGGAGGCTGCCATCTGCATCAACTCCGCCCCGATCCTCCTCCTATCCGGGAAGGCCGATAGCCTCCCGGAGGGGTATTCGATCTCAAAGGAGATCCTCCGGTCGGGAGACGCCCTGAAGAAGCTCGGCGAGTGGATCTCCGCCCAGAACTCCGATCCCCTCGCCGGGGCCGAGATCCTCAACGCCCTCCTCGATCGGGTAGGAAATTGAAGGCCGGGAAGGAGAGGGATGGGGGGATCACCCCTCCCCCGCCTCGATCTCGAGGATCCCCGAGACCTTCGCTAGGTACCCCTTCATGTAGGCGTCGCAGACCTCCCACTCGACGTCGACCTCGACCTCCGCCATGATCTCCTGGAGCTGGCGCTTCACCTGCTCCCAGGTGTACTTGTTCGGAGATCTGCAAAGCTCCGTCAGGAGGCGAAGAGTGGGGATGAAGATCTTCTTGAACTCAGCCCGGATGAAGGCCATGAACGGCTCGGAGAGGTCCCGGTAGACGTAGGACCGGAGCTCCGCCAGGAGCTCGTACTGAGCGGTGCAGGGGTCGTCGTAAGGATCGGGGGACTCTCTCTCCCAGTGCTCCCCCAGCTTCTGGTAGCCCTTCTTGATCATCGCGTCGACCCTCGCCCTCCCTTCGCCGTCCCCGATCTCCGCCGCGAGCTTGTAGCCCGTCAGCCGGAGCCGGAGGAGCTGAACCCTCCCCTCCTCAAAGGTGAGGTTGAGGTGAAACCTGCCCAGGTACTCCTCGATGTGGTCGAGCCTCGTCGACGGGTCGAAGGTTATGGCCACCGCATCACCCCTCCCCCGAGGAGGCGTAGGAGGCCCCCGTCCAAAGGTCCAGGATCATATACGGCGGCCTCGGACCGTCGCCAGCCGCCCGACCGAAGGTTCGTGACCCATTCATATTTGGAGTTATATATCTTCGCAGTTTAATACCTTTGGCATCGGACGGGAAGGCCCCAGTTATTTGAGACCGCCTCCTCGGGGGCATAAATTTATCCGAAGACGGATCGTAAGCCCTGGTCGTCAGGAGGGTTTGATGAAGATGGTGCGGGTCTTTCTGGAGATCATGAGGCCGGGAAACTGCCTGATGGCGGGGATCGCCGCCCTGATAGGGCTGATGGTGGCGGATAGCGGCCCTCTCCCCGTTACGGCGGCCCTGGTATTCATCGCGGTCTTCGCGGTGACGGGGGCGGGAAACGCCGTCAACGACTACTTCGACCGGGAGATCGACGCCGTCAACCGCCCCGGCCGGCCGATACCGAGCAAAAGGATCAGCCCTGAAAGGGCCTTTGCCTGGTCGATCCTCCTCTTCCTCCTAGGGTCGGCGGTCGCCCTCCTCATAAACCCCGTCGCCTTCGCCATAGCCGTCGCGAACTCGATCCTCTTATACCTTTACGCCCGGAACCTGAAGGTGACGCCCTTCTTCGGAAACCTCGCCGTTGGGTACCTCACGGGATCGACCTTCCTCTTCGGTGGGGCCGCCGGCGGGGACGTCGGGATCACCCTCTTCCTCTTCCTCCTCGCGACCCTGGCGACCCTCGCCCGGGAGGTCGAGAAGGACATAGAGGACGTCCCCGGGGATCGAGCCAGCGGCGCCCGGACCCTCCCGATCGTCATCGGAGAGCGGCGGGCGTCTCACCTCGCCGCCTCCTTCGTCCTCATCGCGATCCTCCTCAGCTACCTCGCCCCCCTGGGGAGGGCTTACCTCGCCGCCGTCACCGTCGCAGATCTCCTATTCCTCGCGGCTCTGGCCAGCATATTGAGGGGGGAGGCCCCCCGGGCCCAGAAGATGCTGAAGGCGGGGATGGCAGCGGCCTTGGTGGCGTTCATGGTGGCGGCGGCCTCGGGGATGGGCCTCCTCTGATGGGAGGACCCTACCGGATACGGCCGAGCTGGCAGGAGGAACTCGAGCCCCGCCGTCGCCCCGATCTTGATACGAGGAGCCCCGGCCCTAAAAACGGAGGGGTCCCCTCGCCCTCCTCCGGGGGAGCTTCATCCTCCTCGGCTCATCGGCCCTTTCCCGCCCCCTTTCCGCCTTGAGAGGAGGGACCTCGCCAACGAGTAAAATATTGGCGCCAGGATGGCGTTAGAGGCGAGGGTGGGGACCCCCGCCTTCAGGAGGGACGCGGCGACGAAGCTGCCGAAGGTGAGCCTCCCATCGACGATCGCCTCGACGGCCCCGCCACCCCTCGCCAGATCGGGAAAGGAGAGGATTCCGAAGTAGCTCGCCAGGACGAAGGCGGAGAAGCTGACGGCCGTGGCGACGGCGACAGCGGCCGAGGCCGCCGCCGGCCGGAGGGAGCCATCATCACCCCGCCACCTATCGGCGGCGAGCTTGCAGGAGACGAGCCCCGCCCAGTGAGCGGGGACGTTCGCCAGGGGGAAGGGGGAAGCGGTGGCGGCCGTCAGGGCGAGGCCCGTCGCAACGCCGACGACGTTCGCCTCCACTAGCGAGATCCGTAAGAGAAGGGGCATGAGGCAGTATACGGATATCGCGATCCCGAACTGGATATCTCCGGCGATCGGCTCCGTAAACCCCATCAGGCCATGAACGGTCCACGATAGGGCGATCAACCCGCCGCAGAGGGCTACCTCCCTGGAGTTCATCCTAAATCGCCTCGTCCTCAAATCTCCGGAAACCTCACCGGTGAGCGAAGTACGCGACTACCCCGTCCTCCGAGACGGAGTCGATCCGGACGAAGCCGTACCTCTCGAACTGGACGACCTTTCCATCGTCCTCCCGAATGCCTACCTCGCCTATTCCGGCGTCGACGTCGTCGGGGCGCATCACCCGGACGGGGACGCCGTCGGGGGGGGCCCAGTGGATGATCCGAAGCTTCATCTCCTTCGCCTGGTGGGGGTCGGTCCCTATGACGCGGGCCCGGAGGGGATCGGTGGCGATGAACTCAAGGTTGCAGAGGTCTTTGAGCCGGAGCTTTCCCCCCACTTTCAGGTCGGGGAGGTCGTCGGCGGAGACGAGGAGCTTCGCCCCTGCGGGGATCTCGCGAAGGCCCAGGTCCAGGGTCGGGTGGAAGGGGGCGGTCGCCACCTCGGGGACCTCGCCATCAATCTCCAGCGGTACGGGGTCCTTGACGAAGAACCGCCTCCGGGCTGATGGGTCGATGATCTTCCGGTTCTCGGCATAGACCGAGTCCATGCTGATGCTGATATCCGTCTCCCCGACCCCGAGCTCGATCATGAACTTCCTGAGCGCTTCTGCGCGGATCCCCCGCCGCCGGAGGGCCCGGACCGTCGGCATCCGGGCGTCGTCCCAGCCCGAGTACTCCCCCGCCTCCAGGGCCCGCCGGAGAGCCGAGGTGCTGAAGGAGCCGAACTGGTGGATCTTGATCCTCCCCCAGTGGATCGTCGTCGGGTACTTCCATCCCATGTGGTCGTAGAGGTACTTTTGCCTCCGCTCGCTGTCCATCAGGTCCTTTCCCCGGAGGATGTGGGTCACCCCCAGAAGGTGGTCCTCGACGGCCGACTCGAAGTCGAGGAGGGGCCAGACCCGGTACTTATGCCCCGCCCGGGGATGGTCGGCGGTGACGATCCGAAAGGCGGCCCAGTCCCGGAGGGCGGGGTCCTTGTGGGCGATCTCCGTCTTCACCCTCAGGACCGCCTCCCCCGGTCCGAGGGGGCCTTCGATCATCTCCCGCCATAGGGAGATGTTCTCCTGGGGGCTCTGGCTCCGGTGAGGGCACGCCGCCGCCGCGTCCTTCAGAGCCTTGAAGGCCGCCTGTTCGCACCGGCAGACGTAGGCGCCTCCATTGCGGATCAGCTCCTCTGCCACCTCGTAGTAGAGAGGGAGCCGGTCGCTAGCGACAACCACCTCGTCGGGGACGGCGCCGAGCCACCGGCAGTCCTCCAGGTACCAGCCGTAGGCCTCCAGCATCGGCCTCTTGTTGACGGGGTCGGTGTCGTCGAAACGGAGGAGGAACCTTCCGCCGTACCTTCTGACGTACTCGGAGTTGATGATGATCCCCCGGGCTGAGCCGATAGTAGGCGGTCCGTTGGGGTTGGGGGCGAACCTCATGACGACCCCCCCCTCTGCGCCCTCCAGGGAAGAGAGCCCCTTCTCCGGGTCCTTCCTCGCCCCCAGCTCCGCCAGAAGCTCGGGCGCGATCTCGGCGAGCCTCGCCTCCCACTCCTGGGGGCCAGTCCCCGCCACCTCCGAGAGGACCGAGGCGACCGTGGGCGCCACCTCCTTCGCCCTCCCCCGGAGCTCGGGGTGCTCGCCCATCAGCTTTCCCATCACCGCGCCCGCCTGGGGCATAGCCCTGTACTTCACTGCGTTCTGAAGGGCGTACTTCTCTATGATCTCCCTGATATCGTCGGCCATGCAAGACCCCCTCCTGCACCCGCAGATCTTAAAGCTTCTCCAGACCGTCTCTGACGATCAGGGCGTGGTCGAAGGCGAGGGGCGGGAGCGCTTCGAGGGGGAAGACCTCTGCAGAGGTCGCGTCGGAGCCGGCCGCGAGCTCCCCCCGCCCCCAGGCGAGGTAAGAGACGGAGACGACGTGCCCCCGGGGGTCCCGATCGGGGCTGGAGTAGACCCCCACCAGCTTTATGAGGAGGATATCCAGCCCCGTCTCCTCCCTCGCCTCCCGCCGGACCGCCTCCTCGACGGTCTCGCCCGGCTCCACGAAGCCCCCGGGGAGGGCGTAGAACCCCTGGTATGGGGGGGTTCTCCCTCCTGATCAGGACGATCCCATCGGCGTAGAGGATGAGGGCGTCCACCGCCAGCAATGGCGTCTCCATGGGGACCAGAACGTATTTATACACTTAAAGGCAGTGGCCTACCGAAAGATTTATATTCGACAAATGACGTAGGCTGGATTGGCAAAAGTCGATGGAATTTAGTCTCCCTCCTTTACCCTACATCCAATATCGGCTTTTGCGCCCTTCTCTTCACCTTCTCCAGACAAATCCCCACTAGAGATATACATGGTGGGGCCTTGAGGTGCCCATGAACTTCTGCGTCATCAAGATCGGCGGAAGCCTGATCTCCGTCTCCAGAGATATCGTCAGGGGGCTTGGAGCCCTATCGGGGGATGGCGAGCCCTTCCTCATCGTGCCCGGGGGAGGGGCCATGGCCGACCTGGTGAGGGGGCTCTACGATGAATACCATTTATCGGAGGAGACGGCCCACTGGATGGCGATACTGGCGATGGAGGAGTACGGCCGGCTTCTGGCGGACGGGACCGGCGCCGCCCTCACCGCAGAGATATCCAGGCCCGCCTCGGGGGTCTGGGTCCTCCTCCCCTACCGGCCCCTGCTGGAGGACGACCGGGAGCTCCGCAAAAGCTGGGATTACACCTCCGACGCCGTCGCCGCCCTGGTGGCCAGCAGGCTCAAGGTCGATCTGGTCAAGGCGACGGACGTCGACGGGATCTTCCTTCACGGCCGGCTCGCCGACGAGGTCCTGGCGGAGGAGCTCATCGGGACCGAGACCTGCATCGACCAGGGATCCCTTCGGATTTTGATGGAGTCTGGGAGGAGCTGCCTCGTCCTGAACGGCACGGACCCGGACCGGTTCATCGCGAAGTTGATGGCGGGAGAGGGCGGAACCCTTATAAGAGGGAGAGGTGTTGGTCGGAGCGGTCCTGACGTAAGGGAAAGTTTATACCCTGGGATCGATCAAAGCAGGTAGAGAGAGGAACATGACGGAAAAATCAGAGAGATGTATGTCATGCGGAGTGACGCTGATCGGGCCGGGTGGCGCCAGGTTCCCCTGCCCCAACTGTGGGGAGATAATTATTAGGTGCAACAAGTGCAGAAAGCAGAGCAACCCCTACACCTGTCCAAGCTGCGGGTTTTTGGGTCCGTGAGGTGAGAGGATGGGGGAAGTTGCTGCCAAGCTTAAGGTGATGCCCGAGGGCGCCGACGCCGATATGGAGAAGATGAAGGCAGGAATCAAGGCCGCCCTTCCGGAGGGGGCGAGGCTCCACGGCTTCGCCGAGGTGCCGATAGCCTTCGGCCTGAAGGCCCTGATGGTCGCCGTGATCCTGGCAGAGGGGGTCACCGGGACTGAGGGGCTGGAGGCGGCGGTGGCCGGCGTCGACGGGGTCCAGTCGGTAGAGGTGGAAGAGGTCGGACTCCTCTGAAAACCTCCCTCTTCGCCGTTTTGATGGGGCTCGTAGATCAGGGGTAGATCGCTACCTTCGCAAGGTAGAGGCCGCGGGTTCGAATCCCGCCGAGTCCATAAGGCTCCTATTCTCTTCGATATCGGTATTGGCCGTCCCCCTCGGTCGGTCCCGTTGGTATACACCGGGCCGTTGGTATACGTCGCCCCTTGGTATCGGCGGTTTTGTCGGTACAGGCTGCCGCCTTGGTATGGCCCTTCCTATCTATTCCGTCGATGAGCGAGGCCATCCGCCGGGTTTGCCCTCCTCATCTCCTCCGCCGTCTCGGCGATGAGGTAGCGGGCGTACCGATCTTCAGGGTCGAGGGCTGCCGCCCGCTCGAAGCATTCGAGGGCGTCGCGCCGCCTCTCCAGGCGGAGGAGGAGGAAGCCCCGGCCCATCCAGGGGCCAGCATCGGCAGGATCGATCGCTGCCGCCCGGTCGATGGAGGCGATGGCCTCCATGTACCGGCCCATCATCCCGTAGACCCGGGCCGCCCTCTTCGCCGCGGCGTTGCCTGGGTCCTTCTCTGTAGCCCTCAAGTAGGCCCTCAGGGCGAGATCGAGGTTCCCCTCGCGGAGGTGTGAGTCCCCCTCCAGGATCAGATCTTCGAGGTTTACCTTCCGGTCCCGGCCGTCCTTCGACCGGAGGAGGAACGAAAAGGATGAAAAAAGGCGACCGAGGCCGATGATGCCTCGGGTCATCCCGGGGATCAGGGTTTCAGCCGCCTGATCTCCAGGTACTTCACCTCGTCCCCCTCCTGGCGGGCGAAGACCATCTGCTTTCGGACGCTATGGGCGAGCCTGACGGCCCGGGAGACGACGGGGAGGTGGAATATGTGCCCCTCGGGGACGGAGTGGACGAGGTACTCGGAGTGGGGGACCTTCTTTGAACCCTCCACCCTCTTATAGACCCGGAAGTGGCTTCCGAACTTGAACCCGGTCTTCACCACCAGCCTCCGGTCCCTGAGGTCCCGATAGACAAGCCTCTTCATATCGAACTCCTCCTCGACGAGCCTAGACCGCCTCGAAAACTCCTCGGGGGTGAGGGGGGCTCCAGACCGATCGACGATCCTGAGGACCCCCTTCTCCAGGAGGTACGCCGACTCCACCAGGGAGAGCTGGAGCCTCCCGCCCACGGGCTTGCCGTAGAACCCCCCCTCGTGGAGGGCCTCGGAGGCCTCGGGGTCCCAGAGCATCACCCGATCCTCCAGGAGGGTGGCGGTGCCGCCCGGGGCCTCGACCTCCATCTCGCCCTTCAGATCCCTATCCTTCGCCTCGTAGAAGGTTATGTCGCTCTCCTCGTCGACGACCGCCAGCATCAGCCTCTTTCTCATCTGCCTTGCGATCTTTGCCGGCTCCACCAGCTCTTTGAGGGGGACGGGCTCCCTCTCCGATACGACGTGGACGTAGAACTCGGCGGGGGTCTTCCCGGGCTTCCCCCCCCGGGGGTAGACCCGGAAGTCGGTGACCCCCGGCTGGACGTAGTAGCCCCTCTCCCGGAGGTCCTTGTAGACGACGTACCGGAACTCAAAGCCCGCCTCCAGGGCCGTCGCCGCCTCAAAGAAGGACTGGAAGTCGAGATCCTCTCCGCCGACGCGGACGGATATCCGACCCCGGTCCAGAAGGTAGGCTGCCTCCACCAGGGAGAGGTGGAGGCCCCCGGGGACGGGCCTCCCGAAGCTCCCCTGCTCGTAGAGCTCCCCCGTCGCCGCTCCGCCCAGGAGGACCTTATCCCCCGACAGCTCGCCCAGGATGGGGTCTTCGGCCATGATCTGTTCGGTCTCAGGTGGAGAGGCTGTCAGGCCAGACGCCGTGGACGCATGAAAGGGCCTCGTCTACGGTGCTGTGGACCTTCTCTGCCGGATACCCGACGCTGAGGAGGTAGGACTCGACGTGGTTGGGGACGGCGATGGACATCTGCTCGACCATCAAGACCGTCTGGAGGATGGTGTAGTCGCCGAGCTTGACGGGGATTATGGTGTCGGAGACGAGGAGCTCGAAGATCTCGGGGCTGATGGGCCGCTCGAACCCGGAGAGGAAGGCCTCCATGATCTCGCTCGTCCACTCGTGCTTCTTTCCTCCCTCGTCCTTGTAGGGGATCACCACGACCTCCCTCGTCTTCGCGAGGCTCTCTACGAAGTCTTCGGGAGCGACGTCGCCCTCGAAGACGAACTCGAGGAAGCTGGTGTGGGGGACCGTCGTCGGGATCTTGGAAGCCCTGATGCTGTAGGAGACCTCCTCGAAGACCGTCCCCGCGTCCGTCCCCTGGTGGCCGACGCCCTTGCCGATGGAGACGGCGGAGGGGGATGCCCGGACGACGGTGTGGGGGTCGCCGTGCCTTCGATCGATGTTGCCGAGGACCATCTTGAGGCCGAGGGGGCGGGCAGCGAGGGATGCCCTGCAGATCCCCGTGGTGTTGCAGCTGGTGCACTGGATCAGCCTCGGCTTCGCCTTAGAGAAGGCCTCATAGTTCTCAAGGCCGAAGAAGAACTCCCTCTTGAAGTCCGCCTCGAGGTCGCCGGAGATCTCGACGCCTTTCTCCCGGAGAGCCGCCATTATCTTATCCCGGTGGGCACCTCCCATGAGGGATACGGTGCAGCCGGCGGCGAGACCCGCCTCGGCGTAGGGCGTCTCCTGATCCCCTGGGGTCCCGATCATGATGAAGTCGGAGTCCTCGAAGAAGTCGGCGTATCCTCCCTGGACCGAGAAGCCCGCCCTCTCCCACTTCGCCCCATCGGCGTCGTCGGAGACGTAGGCTTTGACGTCACAGATCCTGATCAGCTTGCTGAGGATGCTCTTAGCCCTGCCGTGGGGCTGGCGGAGGAGGACGTTCAGATCTCCCCCGATCCCGGCGGCCTTCTTGACCGCGTCCAGGGCGAGCACGGTTCGCTTATTCTCCGTCCCGTCGAATCCGACGAAGCCTGCATTGGATTTCAATCTCATTCCTCCTGGGTTGATGAAAGAAGTGTCCCGATATAACCTTTCCTGCTGAGCTCCCTCTTCGATCTCCTGCCGGGGGAGGCCTTCAAGAACCCTCGAAGGTCTCCATGATCCAGGCTACGACCTTATCCGCGTTCTGATCGGGGTCCAGACCCTCGGCGTCCACCACCACCTCGGGGCTCTTCGGCTCCTCGTAGGCGACGTTCACCCCCGGTACCGTCGCCCCATCATCCACCGCCTTCGCGTAGATCCCCCTGGGGGAGTAGACCGCCTTCCGCCCCCGCTCCCGCTCGATGCAGGCGGGGAGGGAGGCCTTGACGTAAACCTCCGCGAAAGTGGGGACTAACATCCGCGCCAGGTCCCGGTACCTCCTGCGGTTGGCGGTAGCATCGACGATGACGTTCGTCCCCGCCTCCGAGAGGAGCTTGGCCATGTAGGCGAGGCTGGCGTAGACCACCTCCCTCTCGAGATCGGTGTAAGTCGGCTCGGGGGTGATGACCCGGCGGATCTCGTCCAGCTCCAGGACCTTCACCCTGATCCCCCGCCCTTCGAGCCTGGCCTTGACCCCCCGGGCAAGGGTGGTCTTTCCGCAACCGGGAAGCCCCGTGAACCAGATGACCCAGGACATGGAGGAGGAGACGCCCCCCCGCGAATAAATATCATTCCCCCGGGTTCCAACAAGTTTGAGGGGATGGTCGCGTTCCGGAGCCGATATCGGTCCATCAGACCCCAGAGGATCGTCCTCAGAAGGCAAATACTTCGAAGAAAATATTCGATCGAACAAAAGATTAATATAAGTGTTCTCGATATATAGAGATGCAACGGGACATATCCATCTCTGCATAGGGATAATCAGAGGTATAAAAATATGACCAATAAAAGAAACTTCGCGTTGAGGGACGCTGATGGGACCGAGATCGGCGTTTTCACGGGAAAACAGCCGAGACAGGCGGCTTTGAAGGCTGCAAACCGCGGATATACCGACATTAGGCTGCGGGAGAGGGGCACAAAGAAGGTCCACCTCTTCAAGGGCGAGAGGAAGCTGGTGGTGAAGCCCTCCAACGCCCCCGACTGGATGCCCAAGGAGATCTGGAAGCCGAACGTCAAGAAGGTGGGGATAGAGAAGCTGGACCAGATCTGAGGATCTCGTCCCTCCAGGGGGCGGCAGGCGGTAGACCGCCCGCCGCCATCTTATCCTCCAAATTGGCCGTCCAGGCCGGCGGTGCAGCTCACTTTTTTAGGCGATTCGGCTCGATTATCATCCATCTCCTCAGGCCTCGTCTGCGTCGAGGCTGAGGAGGAGCCTCACCTCCCTCCCCTGATGGTCGACGGTGGTCCATAGGACCTCCCTCACCGTCCCGGATATCTCGTACTTTCCGGTCCCCGACCTCTCCACCTCCACCTTTCGGGCCACCTCCAGAAGCTCGGTGAACTCGGCGAAGAGGGGGTCAGTGAAGGTGTTCCTACCGATCTGCTCTCCGTCTACATCATAGACTATCGTCCCGTCGGGGAGCATCGCCCAGATCTTGGCGTGGCCTTCGGGCTGGTGGGGGGCGAGGGCCTCGCCGAAGAGCTCCGTCGCGTTGACGAGGACCGTCACCGCCCCCATCAACCTGCCATCCTCATCGAAGACCGGCGACGCGAAGTCCATGGCGGGGATCCCCTCGACGGAGATAATGTAAGCGAGCCCCGCGGGCCGCCGGGTGGCCAATAGCTCCTGGATATGCTCCTGGTCGTCTATCCTCTCGCCCACCACATACCTGTACTCCTCCGGCGCCACCTCCAGGATCGTGCCGTTGAGGTCGATGGTTATGCAGTCGACGACCCAGGGTCCGACTCCACCAAGCTCCTCCAGAACCCTTCGGGCCTCCTCCCCCACAATCCCCGTCTCGGAGAGGGCGAGGCTCGCCCCCAGGAGGGCCCTGTCGATCTCCAGAAGCTCCCCGCCGACGGCCTCGGCCGCCAGGACGAGGTTCCAGACCGGCTCCCCCCCGGCGATGGCGGCGGGGAGGAGGAGGGCCAAGACCATCCCGACTCCAGATAACTTCCGCATCTTCTCAGAGGATATACCCATGAAAGTCCTATTCTTCGATGGCATCATAGCATCACCAGATTACGGAAGGCCATCTCCTCCGAAAGGATATACCCTTCCCCTCCGAGGGGGCGCCAGGGCTGAAGATCGGCCCCAAGGAGCCGGATGAAAAAAAAGAGAAGGAGAGAGGGCTCAGCCGAAGAGGGCTCCGAGGCCCTCGATACCGCTCTCCTCAGCCTCTTCCTTATCTTCCTCCGCCTCCTCGGCGGCTGCGGGGGCGGCTGCGGGGGCGGCCGCGGCGGGCGCGGCAGCCACGGCGACGCTGGGGGCCTTGGAGAGGACGTCCTCGATGTCTACGCCCTCGAGGGCGGAGACGAGGGCCTTGATCCTTACCTCGTCGGCGGCGACGCCTGCGGCGCCGAGTATCGTCTTTATGCCCTCTTCGGACACGTCTTTACCAGAGCTGTGAAGCAATAATGCTGCATATACGTATTCCATCTTTATCCACCTCTTCGTTCCGATCAACCAAACAGGGCAGAAAGTCCGCCAAGTCCGGCCTCTTCATTCTCTTCCTTCTCGGCCTCTTCGGCCTTCTCCTCTTCCTTCTCCGCCGGGGCTCCAGCGGCCGGCGCCTCCGCCGGCCCGCCTTCGACCAGGTTCGTCAGGACTGACGCATCGGCAGCCGCCCTCGCCAGGAGGGCCTCCATCATGCCGGGAACGGGGATGGCGCACTCCAGGACCAGATTCCTGGCCTTAGAGGCAGCCCTCTGGAGGAGGGGAGCGATCGTAGTCGGCGTCGCATACCCTATCTCCAGGGCGAGGCCCAGGGCCTGGGATGATGCGGTGCTCATCTGAGAGAGGATGCTATCGACGTCGATGGTGAGATCTACCGCCTTATAGACTAGGCCTCCCTCGTAGACGGCCAGAAGCTCAAGCCCCACCTTCCTCGGGAATATCTCCATCAGCGAGAGAACTTCTGCGAGCTGGGCCGATACCGTCTCGCCCTCTTCGACGACCACCTTCGTCTCGTTGATGACCACCTTGCCGCTCTTTATGGCGGCGGGGATGCCAGCCGCCTGGAGCTTCCCCACCATGGGGCCGGGGGAGAAGGAGGTCTCACCCTTCTCGATGACGATGTCTTTGGGGGCCTTGCCGCCGGCCTTTATCGGCATCGGCTGCTTCTTCTCCTCCAGCATCTTACAGAGCCTGAAGGGGTTTACGTCGGTGAATATGAACGCCGTCTGACGGTCTATCCCGTCGGCCAGGGGGAAGACCTTCTCGGAGCACTTCTCTATCGCCCGGCGGGCGATGTTGTTCCTGACCATCTTTATGGTGGCCACATCCCTCAGCTCCGACCGCAGATCCTGGAGCTGCTTTGCCGGGATCTCCGCGAGGCCCACCAGGCCCACGACTTGGGTGCTGTTTATCCTCTCGACCAGCTCCTCGACCTCTTCGATCTTCCACTTCGGGACGTGCTCTGTATGGCGTACCTGGACGGACATTTCAGATCACCTTTATCGCTGGACCCATGGTAGTCTTTACGTATACGGACTTCAGGTTCTGCTTTCCGTCCTTGAGAGCCTGCTCGAGCTTGGTCGTGACCGCCTCCACGTTCTCTGCGATCTTCTGGACTTCCATCTCCCTGGAGCCGACGGCCATGTGGAAGGTGAGCCGGTCCCGGGATCTGACCCTCACCAGGTTCCTCTGCCTCTTGATTATGGGCGTGATGTCCACGTTAGGGGGCAGGGG
The DNA here is from genome assembly GCF_000235565.1 of Methanothrix harundinacea 6Ac. Taxonomy (NCBI): domain Archaea; kingdom Methanobacteriati; phylum Methanobacteriota; class Methanomicrobia; order Methanotrichales; family Methanotrichaceae; genus Methanothrix; species Methanothrix harundinacea. The sequence goes on along the minus strand of NC_017527.1, from coordinate 1,334,361 downwards.
CAGGGGCATCTTCCCCCTCTTTCCCAGGATGGGGCCCAGCTTTTTGCCGATCGTCGGCATCAGGCTCGTCTCGGCGATGAAGTAGGTGTACTCATCGGCGATCTTCCGCGCCCGCTTCTTGTCGTCGCCCAGCTCACCGAGCTCGTCTGGAGATATCACCAGATCCGCCCCAGCCCGCTGAGCCATAAGGGCGGTCTCGCCGCTGGCGAAGACCGCGACCTTGGCAGATCTGCCCCGGCCGTGGGGGAGGATGATCTCCTCGTCCACCCGGTTGGCCGGCTGGCTCATGTCGATATTGTGCAGGTTGATCGCCAGATCGACGCTCTCACTGAACCTCCTCTCGGGGGCCTCGGAGATCGCCTTTCTGACGGCGTCTTCTATCGTCTTGTTCATCTCAATCCTCCGTAGTCCGCGACTTGCAGTCTACTACGGCATCTCAAAAAGAGAGTCCAGATTCCGTCTGCAATCCTCTATAATAACTTTTCGTCTATGCGAGGATCTCGTCGAACCTTCCCTCGTCAACCGCCGCCTGGGCCTCCTTCCGGGGCATACCCTCTACGGTGATGCCCATGCTCCCGCAGGTCCCGATGACCTCCTTCGCGGCGCTCTTCATGGAGACGGAAAGCAGGTTCTTCCTTTTGATCCCTGCGACCTTGACCACCTGTTCCATGGTCAGGTTGCCGACGATCTGGAGAGCGTTGCCGGATCCCTTCTCCAGCCCCACCTCTTTGAGGACCAAGGCCGAGGTCGGAGGGGTTCCCACTTCCACCTGGTAATCCGTCCTGCTCCTCACCGTAACCTTGACCGGGACCTGCATCCCGTTCAAATCCGCCGTAGCCTCATTTATCTTCTTCACCACATCTGCCACGTTGACCCCTAGAGGTCCCAGGGCGGGTCCCAGGGGTGGTCCTGCGCTGGCCTTTCCACCGGGGACCAATACTTCAACAAAACTGGCCAAGAACTTCACCTCTGAATCTCATCTTTGCTGAGGACGCGGACGTGGTCGCCCCTGACAGTTATGGGGATGGGGACCATCGCCTCGAAGAGCTCTACAGTGATCTCCTCCTTCCCGATGTCCACCCTCTTGACCCTCGCCATCTCGCCCTTGAAAGGTCCCGAGATCAGCTCCACAATGGCGCCTTCGTTGATCCCGACCACCGCGGGCTTGGGCGTCAGAAAGTGCTCCACCTCTCCGAAGCTGGAGGCTCCCTTTATGACAGAGCGGGCGTGGGGTACCCCCTGGATCGCCTCCTCGACGATCTCCGGGGCCTTCGCCTCCACGAGGACGTAGCCCTTCAGGACGTCCGGAACCAGAAGCGCTGTAATGTCGTACTTCTCCTTCCGCGCCAGCTGGGCGATGAGGTTTGCCACGGACCGTTCCTGATTTGCTGTGGTCTTAACTACGAATATGCTGGTCTCGGCCATTCTGACGAAATGACAGTCGAACCGGCTATATATAGGTTTTCAGCCAGCACCGATACAGCCGAATGCTCGTTATCGAATCCGAGGAGGCGGGGGGAGGGCCGCCGCGACGAGGCCGCCCCCGCCACCATTGTACCGCCTACCCCGGGGGCCGGAATCCCGAAAGGTTCATATAGAAGTTTAAACACCTCGCAAGCCATCAGATCAACTGGAGGAAGAAAAAAGATGGCAGGACTAGGGGGAACCCCTGTACTCATACTGAGAGAGGGCAGTCAGAGGACTGCCGGCCGTGAGGCCCAGAAGTCGAACATCATGGCCGCCAAGGCCGTGGCCACCGCCGTCAGGACCACCCTCGGCCCCAAGGGGATGGACAAGATGCTCGTCGACACCCTCGGCGACGTGGTCATAACCAACGATGGCGTCACCATCCTCAAGGAGATGGACATCGAGCACCCGGCGGCGAAGATGATGGTCGAGATCGCCAAGACCCAGGACGACGAGGTCGGCGACGGCACCACCACCGCCGTGGTCCTGGCGGGAGAGCTCCTCAAGAAGGCGGAAGAGCTCCTCGACCAGGAGATTCACCCCACCGTCATCGCCGCAGGATACCGGGCCGCCGCCGAGAGGGCGATGGACATCCTGAAGGAGATGGCGATCAAAGTCTCCCCCAACGACGACGAGCTTCTGAAGAAGATCGCCATCACCGCCATGACCGGGAAGGGCTCTGGCGTCGCTCGAAACGAGCTGGCGGAGCTCTCCGTAAAGGCCGTCAAGGCGATCGTCGACGAGGACGGGACCGTGGACGTCGATAACATCACCGTCGAGAAGAAGGTCGGCGGCGGGATCACCGACTCTCAGCTCGTCTACGGCATGGTCATCGACAAGGAGAGGCTCCACCCCAACATGCCCAAGAAGGTGAAGGACGCCAAGATCGCCCTCCTGAACACTGCGATCGAGATCGAGAAGACCGAGGTCGACGCGAAGATCGAGATCACCTCCCCCGACCAGCTCCAGGCCTTCCTGGACCAGGAAGAGACGATGCTGAAGGATATGGTCAACAAGATCGTCAGCACCGGGGCCAACGTCGTCTTCTGCCAGAAGGGGATCGACGACCTCGCCCAGCACTTCCTGGCCAAGGCCGGAGTCTACACCATCCGGAGGATCAAGAAGAGCGACATGGAGAAGCTCGCCCGAGCCACCGGCGGCAGGATCGTCACCAGCATCCACGACCTCGCGGAGAGCGAGCTCGGCCGCGCTGGCCTCGTCGAGGAGAAGAAGATCGCCGGCGACGACATGACCTTCGTCGTGGAGTGCGAGAACCCCAAGTCGGTATCGATCATCCTCCGGGGCGGGACCGAGCACGTCGTCGACGAGCTGGACCGGGCCATGGAGGACGCCCTCAGGGTCGTAGGGGTGGCCCTGGAAGACTCCCTGCTGATGCCCGGCGGCGGCGCCCCCGAGATCGAGCTGGCCCTCAGGCTGAGAGAGTACGCGGCCACCGTAGGCGGCCGGGAGCAGCTCGCCATCGAGGCCTTCGCCGAGGCCCTGGAGATCATACCCAAGACCCTCGCCGAGAACGCCGGCTTCGACCAGATCGACACCCTCGTCGCCCTCCGGAGCAGCCACGAGAAGGGGGTCAAGACCGCGGGCCTCGACATGGAGACCGGCAAGCCCTCCGACATGCAGGAGAAGGGCGTAGTTGAGCCGATGAGGGTCAAGACCCAGGCGATCAACTCCGCCGCCGAATCCGCCGTCATGATCCTCAGGATCGACGACGTCATCGCCTCCAAGTCCGGCGGCCCCGGCGGCGAAGGCGGGATGCCCGGCGGCATGGGCGGCATGGGCGACATGGGAGAGGACTTCTGATCCCCTCCCTAAATCACCATTTTTTATAAGCCGTCTGTTTTAAAAAATGAGCCTCAGAGCCCCCTGCAGGCTCTGGTCTCATAAGCCTCCTCGATGGCAGGCCTGTAAAACTTCTCGGTGTACTCCTTCACCATCCTCCGTGAGGTGAACTGGGGTCCGGTGACCTTTATCGCCTCCTTCATCACCCCGACCCATCCCCGGGGGACGCCCTTGTCGTCCACCCGGTAGTATAGGGGGATCACCTCCTCTTCGAGGATCTGGTAGATCGTCTCCGCATCCCGATCGTCCCTGAGATCCTCGCTCGGACCCTCACCCCCCTCGAAGCCCCACCCGTTCTTGCCGTTGTAGCCCTCGACCCACCAGCCGTCGAAGACGCTGAGCTGGGGTACGCCGTTTAGGGCGGCCTTCATGCCGCTCGTCCCCGAGGCCTCCATGGGGGGCCGGGGGTTGTTAACCCAGACGTCGACGCCGTGGACGAGGTACTGGGCGAGGTACTGGTCGTAGTCCTCTACGAAGGCGATCCTCCCCTCGAAGCCCTTGTCGGCGGCGGCGTTGAATACCTGCTGGAGGAGGAGCTTCGACTGCTGGTCGTCGGGGTGGGCCTTCCCCGCGAAGATGATCTGGACCGGCCTCTGGGGGTCTGTGAGGATCCTCCGGAGCCGTTCGGGGTTTCTGAGGAGGAGAGTCGCCCTCTTGTAGGAGGCGAACCTCCGGGCGAAGCCCAGGGTCAGGGTCGTGGGGTCGAGGAGGGTTCCGAAGGCCATGATAGTCCTGGACTCGGACTCGGGATCCCTCCACTTATCCCTCGCCCGGTCCTTTATCTTGTTTATCAGGGATCGCTTCATCCTGAGGTGGTCCGCCCAGAGGACGTCGTCGGGGATCTCGTCGAGAAGCTCCCATATGAGGGGGTTGTCGTGCTTTTCGAGCCAGTCGCGGCCGAGGTACCGGTTGAAGGTGATGTTGCCGAGCCGCCGGTCGATCCAGCTGGGGACGTGGATGCCGTTGGTGACGTGATCTATCGGTACGTCCTCTGTGGAGTGGTCGGGCCAGAGGTGGTGCCACATATCCTTCGTCACCTCCAGGTGACGTCTGCTGACGCAGTTTCGGTGGTGGCACATCCTCAGGGCGAAGGCGGTCATGTTGAAGCCGCTGGCGGGGTCTCCGGGATCGAAGCCCAGCCGGAAGAAGTCGTCCCGGCTCATCCCCAGCCGACCGAGGTACGAGCCGAAGTACTTTTCCATGAGAGAGAGGGGGAACTTATCGTGGCCTGCGGGGACGGGGGTGTGGGTGGTGAAGACCGTCGACCTCCTAACCACCTCGGCCGCCTCGTCGAGGCTCATCCCCCTCTCGACCCCCTCCCGGATCCGCTCCAGGATGGCGAAGGCCGGATGGCCCTCGTTCAGGTGGAGGACGGCGGGGTCTATCCCCAGCGCCCTCAGGACCGTCACACCGCCGATCCCCAGGACGATCTCCTGCCTCAGCCTCTGCTCGGAGTCGCCGGTGTAGAGCCGGTCCGAGACGGTCCGGTTCCAGGGGTCGTTGGCGTCGACGGCGGTGTCCATCAGGTAGAGGTCGGTCCTTCCCACCTGGACCTTCCAGACCTCGACGAAGATCTCGCCGTCCAGGAGGGGTATCTCCACCAGGAGGGGCTCGCCGTCGTCGTCCCGGAGCCTCCGGATCGGGGCGTTCTCTCGGTCGAGCTTCTCGCAGGCCCCAGCCTGCCATCCGTCGGGGGTGATCCTCTGGAGGAGGTACCCCTCCGGGTACATGAACCCGACCCCGACGGCGGGTACCCCCAGGTCGCTGCACTCCTTCAGGTAGTCGCCGGCGAGAAACCCGAGGCCTCCGGCGTAGACGGGAAGGGCGTGGTGGAGGCCGTACTCAGCGGAGAAGTAGGCTATCGTCTTATCTTTGGGATCTCCTATGTTGTTACAGAACCAGCCGCTGGTGGGGTCCATGTCCCCCTCAAACCTCGCCATGACGGCGTCGTAATACCTCAAAAAACGGGGGTCGAGGGAGGCGAGCCTCAGAACCCCGTCGTCCAGCTCATGCATCATCTTGACGGGGTTGTGGCCGTTTCGGCTCCAGGCGGCCCTGCCGCCCAGCATCATGAACAGCTCCCTCCCCTCGGGGTGCCAGGTCCACCAGAGGTTATAAGCGAGGTCGCCGAGCTTGGCGATCCTCGCCGGCAAGTTCGGAAATTTGTCTCTTGGTCTATAGTGCATGATCTCTCCTTCCCATCACCGGTCTCGCTTACCATGGGCCTAGGATGATTTTACCTTTTCCACCACCATGGAGAGAACAAGGAGAAGGGCTCCCGACCGCTTTGGAGTCTCGGATCAGGCCTGAAAGTTCGGTCATGACAAAAAAATACCGGGGAAGAAGATGAGCCGCGAAATAGGTATGGGCGGGCGATGGTTCACCCGAGCCCAAGCACCGTCTTTCTTCGTCAACCGAAGCTGAGAAACTGAGATCTACATCCCTTCAGTGGGGACGAGCTCCCTTCCAGCGTCGAGCCATGCCGGAATTCCACCTACCACTACCCACGCGTCCCGGTCGCCGAATATTCTCATAGCCGCTACCGCAAAGGCAGAGTTGGTGTCAAATGTACATACAACAGCGATGGTCTTGTCTTCCGGGACCATATCCATATTTGGAATCAACTCCGGGAAGGGTACGTTGATCGAGGCTGGTATGTGACCCGAGTCATAGCCTGCGGCGGGCCTCACATCCACGATCACGATGCTCTCGTCACCGGCGTCGACGGCGTCAATAAGGTCTTGCATCTCCATCAGGAGGAGGTTGTTCTCAGGGAGGCTCATAAAGAAGGCGTCGGCCTCCGCCATGTAGTCGACTTCTGCCGCCTCATCGGTTTCAGCCATTTCTTCGACCTCGGCCATCTCTCCATCCTCGTCTCCAGCCTGAACCGAGAATGCCGCCACAAATAGTCCCAGGAGGACTAAAAGAAACAGAGTTTCGTTCTTCATGCGGTACCACCTGAGTATATATTTTATTATAATGGTATATATCGTTTGCGGACATATTGAATTAAATGATTCGTCGAAAATTAAAATTTAATCTTATGCAATTGATTCGACCAACCCTGATATTCTGGAGATGCAAAATAGATTTACTTTCAATAGGATCGGTCACCGGTCCGGGATCGGATATGCTGGGTAAGTCTCAATCCTCGATAAAGGCACCTCTCTTCCAGCGGCGAAGGAGTAGAGGGGCGCAAGCTCCGTCCCCGAGAGGCCCAGGGCGGAGGAGAGGGGGTCGTCGAAGTAGCAGCCTATGCCGCACCCCCTCAGCCCTGCGGCCTCCGCCTCCAGGTAGAGGGTCTGGCCGACGATTCCACATTCCCAGAGGAGCCGGCAGTAGAACCAGGGGCCGAGCTCCTCCAGGCAAGGCCGGAGCCTGGCGATCATGGCGAGGGAGAAGCAGCCGTCGGAGGCGATCTTCTGGCCGCAGGAGAGGGCCCTAGACAGGTCGCGGAAGTCGCCCCCTTCCAGCATGTAGAATCCCGGAGGCGATCCTTTTGGCCTCTCCCAGTCGAAGCTCTCCCTGGCGGCTGACTGGAGGAGATCTTCGTGGTCGGGGTTTCGGACGAGAAAGTACAGCCCCCGATCGAGCCCCAGGACCCGGTGGACGAAGATAGCGAGGTGTACCTGGGGCCTCCACGAGAGGAGGTTGGTGGGGAACCTTCTTCGTCCCGGCAGAGTCCGGGCCAGGGCTCTGAATAGGTCGTCCCTGGTCATGGCGGAGGCGGGGTCCATGACGATGGCGCTCCTCCGCTCTCGGATCAGATTGCGCAAGGAAGATGACGGATAAGCGATCCCGGGCGGCGTTCCATTCTCCTTCAGCTCCATCCGGTCGAGCTCCCCCCGAGGTTTTGCTGTAGACCTCGCCATTTCGGCGAGGAGGGGCCAGTGGACGTGGCCCCTGCTGAGCCGGTCCGGCCTGCCCAGCCACTCCACCTCCCCGAACTCGGCCAGGACCCTCTCCGGGAGGGCGAAGTCTGACAAATCCGGGCCGGAGCCGCCGACCTGAGGATGGATCGCGACGAGGCAGTCGGGGATCTCGGCCTCGATCTCAGCCTCGGTCTCGCCCTCTCCATCCCCCTCATCCCCCGGGGACCGATCCCTCCCCTCGGCGCCGCTGGAGCCTGCCACTCCCAGCAGGAGGGCCAGGTCGTCGGTCCCGACGCCGTCGAGGAGGGTCGCTCTCCACCCCAGGGCCGCCGAGGCGATGCTCAAGGCTGCCAGGGCGTGGCCGACGTTGAGATGAAGGTAGCGGAAGGCCCTTTCGCCGTACTTCCAGGCCTCCCGCCAGGGTATCGAGTTTAGGCCGACGAGGACCGTCCCCTCCGGCAACCTCGTCTCGCGCCAGGCCTCCTCCGAGAACCGGGACCTCACCTCCAGGCCGTGCTCCCGGGGGGTGTAGTGGGCGACGGTCGGGAAGTCGAAGAGCCCCGGCACCGGCCCCGAGATGAGGTAGCCCTCGGTCGGGTGGAGGTTCCCGCTGGAGGGATTGACCCGGAGCGCCCAGGCCGCGCCGCCAGCCCCGGCCCGCCTCCAGGCCGAAATGGCGAGGGAGTCGAAGAGGAGCTGGGAGACGGTCTCAAAGTTCAAAAGCCGGGGCGGGACGCTCCCCTCGGTGAGGGCGAGGTCGTAGTCCGGCTCCTCGTCGGGAGAGGGCTCGGGCCGGGCCAGCTCCACAAGCTCCGCGCCCCGATAGCGCCGAAAGGGGGCGGGCTCGTTTGCCCAGTCCATCGTCATCGGCCCCGGGGCCATCCGGGTGAAGCTGTGCTTTGTCGCCTGGTGGTAGGCGAGAACGAATTCGAGCTCTTCGGACAATTCGAGATCCTCCTGGGCGTGTCGGGCGGCAGGGTCGGGTGATGGGACTGGTTCCTCCATCAAACCTTCTATCCACTTCTTTCATCCATTCGATATATCCATATACCCATCCGCCGGGATAACCCCCCTCGCCCTCGTCGGCGAACCGAGCAAGATCCTCCACGACGAACCCGGCGGACCCGCCCGGAGGGGCGGCTCGATGGCCTCCAGCTCCGCGATCCTCTCGAGGTTGAGGCCGGCGGGCTTGGCGGGCCAGGCATACCTCTTCCTCTCATCCCGGCACCCTTCGCTCACCGCGGTCTCTCCTATCCCATCGCGGAAGGGCGGCTCCGCCGGCTCGAGATCCGACGGGATGGAACCGACGGCGGAGGGATTGATGGCGGTATCCGTCCGGCCTCCTGGGACGCCATCGTCTCCCAGGTCGCCGGCCAGTCCCAATGTCGGCCGAACCATCTTCTGCAGAAGGGTTTTAGCCGAAGAGCTCCATCCATCCAGCAGAAGCACGTCGGAAGCTGAAAAGATGTCCAACTCCAGGGCAGATTCACCAGGGGATGACTCCGACCCCTTCCTCGCCGAGATCCGGAGGCTCCGGGGGGGGCGGGAGGCGGAGGAGGGAGAGGACTGGGTCGAGCGGGCGGTGGACCTGAAGGTAGACCAGCTCCTGGACCTCTCCGAGTGCCTGAGGAGCCTCGACCCCTCCCAGGAGATTATCGATATCAGAAATGAGTGCGACGGGATCCTGGAGGAGATGGTGACCGGGAGGCTCGCCGGCGAGGCGGCGGTGGGGAGGACGGACGATTTTCTCTGCAAGACCGCCTCCGTCATCATGGAGCGGCTCCTCGGCGAGATCGAAGAGGAACCGTGAGATCCGGATCGAGGGTCACGCCGAAAGCCCGGCCGCCGATCCCGCCATCATAGCTCCCTTGCCCGGATCGGAATCTCCTCCGGGAGGGTCCAGGGGGGGCTGACCCCCCAGCCCCTCTCGTCGAGGTCCGGAGCCGCCTCCAGAAGTTTTCGGGTGTAGGGGTGGACGGGCGCCGTCGTCACCTCGCCTGCCGGCCCCTCCTCGACGATCTTCCCTCCCAGCATCACCGCCAACCTGTCGGAGACCTTCCTCGCCAGGGCTATGTCGTGGGTTATGAAGAGGATGGCGAGGCCCCTCTCCTCCTGGATGTTGAGGAGGAGCTTCAGGATCTTCGCCTGGACGGAGGGGTCGAGGGCCGAGGTCGGCTCATCGGCTATGAGGAGCTTGGGGTTGAGGACGAGGGCTCTTGCGATCGCCACCCTCTGCCCCTCGCCGCCGCTGATCTGGTGAGGGTACTTCTTCAGGAAGGCGTCGTTGGAGGGGAGCTCCACCTCCTCCAGGACCTTTTTGGCGATCTTCATCCTCTCCGCGGCGCCTCCGACCTTCTGGACGAGGAGGGGCTCGGTGACCGCCTCGAGGACCGTCATCCTGTGGCTGATCGACTCCTTCGGGTTCTGGTATATCATCTGGACCTTCTGATAGAAATCCCGCCCCCTCCGGAGGAGGGGCTCCCCCTCCAGCCGGACCACCCCCTCGGCGAGGTCGAAGAGGCCGATGACGGTCTTCGCCAGAGTCGTCTTCCCCGAGCCGCTCTCGCCGACGAGGGCGATCGTCTCCCCCTCATAGAGGGTGAGGTCGACGCCGTCGACGGCCGCCAGGCCCCCGAACCTGGTCACCGCCCCCGAGATCTCCAGGAGGGGGACGATCCCGCCCCGGTGGCAGGCGATCTGCCGCCCGTCCGCCTCCACCAGGGGGGGGACCACCTCTGAGCAGATCTCTATCCTCTGGGTGCACCGATCGCTGAAGGGGCAGCCGGGTACGCCGTGGACCATCCTCCCCGGGATCCCCTGAAGGTCTTTTGTGGTGGTCATGTTGGGGGAGGACCTGATCAGCCCCCGGGTGTAGGGGTGGCGGGGGGAGCCCAGAAGGTCCTGGGTATCGCCGAGCTCGACGATCCGGCCGGCGTAGAGGACCGCCATCTTATCCGTCAGCCTCGCGGCGGTGGAGATGTCGTGGGTTATGACGACGGCGATCTTATCCTCCATCCTCTCTTTAAGGAGGCGGGTGATCTCGGCCTTGGTGACGGCGTCGAGGGAGGCCGTCGGCTCGTCGAGGATCAGGACCTGAGGGTCGTTTGCGAGAGCCATGGCGATGAGGGCCCTCTGCTTCTCCCCCCCGCTCAGCTGGTGAGGGTAGGATCGGCCCTTCGCCTCGCCCAGCCCCACGGCCCTGAAGAGACGGCTCACCCGGCCCTCGACCTCTCCGGGATCGGCCCTCTCTCGATGGACGTATATCGCCTCCCCCACCTGGTCGGAGACGGTCATGATGGGGTTTAAGGCGTCCTCGACGTTCTGGAAGACCATGGCCATCTCCTTGCCCCGGATCCTCCGGCGGGCTACCTCGTCGAGGGGGACGAGATCCTTCCCGTCCAGGAGGATCCTCCCCGAGACCTTCCCCTCCAAAAGGCCCATGAGGGCGAGCCCCAGGGTCGTCTTCCCCGCCCCTGACTCGCCGATGATGGCGAGGGAGTCGCCCCGGAGGAGGTCGAGGTCGACCCCCGCCAGGATCAGATCACCGTCGTAAGAGACCTTCAAATCTTGGATCTTGAGCATCGTCATATACCTCCATCATGATGGTCGTCCCGATCCCGGAGGCGCGGGTCGAGGGCCGACTCCAGGGCGTACCCCGTGAAGCTCAGACCGATGAGGGTGGCGGAGAGGGCGATCCCCGTCGGCAGAAGCCACCACTTCCAGACCTCCAGGAAGGTGAAGACCCTGGCATACTGGATCATCTTCCCCCAGCTCATCACCGAGGGGTCGGAGATCCCCAGGAAAGAGAGCCCCGCCTCCATGAAGACCGCCCTCCTGGCATCCTGGATCATTATGGCCACCAGCACCGGCGCCAGGTCCGGGACGATGTGGCGGAATAGGAGGTGAGGCCAGCCCGCGCCGAAGGTCCTGGCGGCGGAGACGTGCATCCTCTCCTTCAGGGTGAGGGTCTGGGCCCGGATCACCCTCGCCCCTCCGGGCCAGGAGAGGGCGGAGAGGAGGAGGATCATGAAGAGGACGTTCGGCCTGAGGTACGCCGCCACCAGAATGATGACGATCACGTCGGGGATGGCGATGGTGGCGTCGACGACCCTCATCCAGAACCGGTCGTAGAGGCCTCCGAAGATCGCCGCCGTTCCTCCGATGAGGACGCTGATGAAACCCGAGAGGAGGGCGACTCCGAAGCCGACGGATAACGAGGTCCTGGCGCCGTAGAGGAGCTGGGTCCAGATGTCCTGGCGGGCGTCGTTCGTCCCCAGCCAGTGATCGGCCGATGGGCGGCTGAAGGCCGGGGTGCTGGTGTTCTCCCGGGGGGAGTAAGGGGTGAGGAGGGGGGCGAAGATGGCGAGGAGGAGCATCAAGGCGATCAGGAGGAGCCCCATCCTCCCGACGTTGCTCCCCAGAACCTCCCGCCAGACGTCAACGTGCATCGCTCACCCTCGGATCGAGCCTTGAGTAGAGGAGGTCCACCAGAAGGTTCGCCGCCAGGACCGCCACCGTCACCATGAGAAGGATCCCCTGGATCAGGGGGTAGTCCCGGGTCAGGAGGGAGTTGTAGAGGAGCCAACCGACCCCGGGGTAGGAGAATACGATCTCGACGAAGAGGGCCCCTGTGATCATATGGGGGATCATCATCCCCGTGGAGGTGACGACGGGGAGGAGGGAGTTTCTGCCCGCGTGCCGGTACTTGATCCTCCCTTCTGAGCAGCCTTTGGCCCTGGCCGTCATGACGAAGCTTTCCCGGAGGGTGGTGATCATGGTGTTCCTGGTGAGGAGGTAAGGGGAGGTCACCCTCACCAGGACCAGGGCGGCGAGGGGGGCCATCAGATGGTGGAGGATGTCCAGGGCCAGGGGCAGCCCCGCCAGGCCGCTGTAAGGGGTGAGGGCGCCGGAGAGGGGGACGACCCCCATCAACACCCCGAAGAGGAGGAGGAGGACGATCCCCATGAAGAAGTCGGGAAAGCCGTTGAGGAACATCAGGCCCCCGAGGAGGGCTTTGTCGAGGCGGCGACCACGGCGGAAGCCGGACTCGATCCCCAGGACTAGCCCCCCCAGGGTGGATAGGAGGAGCGCCGTCCCCGTCAGCAGAAGGGTCCAGGGGAGGAAGTCGAGGATCACCGTCATAACCTGCTGGTTGTAGTAGTAGGAGTAGCCGAGGTCTCCCCTCAACAGGGCGAGGAGGTAGGCGACGAACTGCGAGCCCATCGACTGGTCGAGGGAGAGCCGCTCGATCAGCTGGGCCTTCAGCTGGGGGGTCATGGCGAGGAGGGCCTCCTGACCGTAGATCGCCTGGAAGGGGTCTCCGGGCATCAACCTCGGCAGGACGAAGTTGAGGGTCAGGATCAGGAGGAAGGCTACGGCGTAGTTGGTGAAGAAGGCGGCCCGCCGGAGGAGGGCCCAAGCTCGCGCCGTCGCCTTCGGGATACTCCATCCGACCTTCGGCCCCTCCAGAGGGCGCCCATACTGGTCCTCCATCGAACGATCCGCCTCCGTCGCCTCATTCCGGCCGTCTTAATAAACTCTCCTTATTATAGCGCTCAAATTCTCAAGGGTTTATCTAATCGGGTCATTATTTATGAAACTTTCCCGAATCGTATGTAAATCAAACAATCGATATGATGATCTATAACACAGAATCTGCTCCAATTTAACAATTGAGCCTGGAAGAAAGAGGGAACGATGGGGAAGGTCAGGCGGCCCCGTCGTTCAAGGTGGCAAATTCGGGGGCGCTCCCCTCCTCCCCCTTCCGCCCCTCCGCCGGTCTTCCGCCGCTGGGCACCACCCCCCTGGGGGGTCCCCCCCGAGGGTCAGGGGCGATAGGTGGGGGAAGGTCCTGCAGATCATCGGCCGGGCCCCATGGATCTTGCAGAGCCCTTCGGCCTCGTCGAGGAAGCCGCACGGGAGGGTCGTCTTCATGGCCCAGGCCTCATATCCCCCCACCTCCACCCGGTGGGCGTAGACCTCGACCGTCTCCCTTATGCCGATCCCGAGATGGGCCGAGAGCCTCTCGACGTCCTGGGGCTCCAGGGTTATGGGGGTGGAGAGGGTGCAGCAAAGACCGCACATCCTGCATTCGAGGTGGGAGTGAGCCTCGAAGAGCCGGGCGCCGAGATCCGGGTCGGGGACTCCGGGATAGAGGCCTACCGCCCCCATCAGCCGGACCGCCTCCATCACCCGTCGATGGACCGGGGGAGCGTTGAAGGCCGCCGGGAGCCAGGTGGGCTGATCGCAGGCCCTCTGGACGTAGGATACCGGCAGGTCGAGAAAGAGGCCGTCGAGGTGGTAGGCGGTCCTGGAGATCGGGGACCAGAGGATCCTCCCCTCGGCCCCCAGGGAGATGAGGGCCTCGGCCACCTCCCGGGATAGGCCGGGGGCCACCACCAGGTTCTCGGCGCAGGTGACCGCCCCCGCCGGGTCTTCGCCGAAGGCTTTAGCTATCCTGGCCGAGGTCACATGCCTATCTGAGCTGACGAACCTCTCGATCCTCCGCTTCAACAACCTATCCGCCATCTTGGAGATCGCCCCCGGGTATGGCCTCCCGTGGGAGGAGGTCCTCTAAGTAGGTATCCCTGAAGATCCCGGCTTCGAAAAAAGGGGGGGGTATGCCCCGGAGGGGGGCATCGTTCCCGACGCCTAGAGGAAGGCCATCTTGTTCAAGGGTATCGGAACCCCGATGGAGATCCCGCCCCGGGTGAAGTAGAGGGCGACTTCCCCGTTGTGGGCCCAGTACCAGCGGGGGTAGTAGAGGGTGAGGGCGGGGAGGGCCTCGGCGTAGAGGACCTGGGCTTCGGAGATAATCTCGGCCCGGTCGTCCCCGTCGGTCTCGGTCCTCTGATCCTCCAGGAGGGCCGTCAATCGGTCGTCTTCGCGGTACCGGACGCTGTTGAGGGTCTCGTCCAGGGTCATCCTCCGGAGGTAGTCGGGGTCGGCGCCGAGGCCGCCGTGGCCGAGGAGGGCGAGGTCGAAGTCCCACGCCATCACCAAGGTGTCGAGGGTGGCCCCGTCGAGGGACCGGAGGGTCACCTCAAGGCCCGCGTCCTCCAGCTGCTCTTCGATCAGCTCTGCTGCCCGAGAGCCGGGCCAGCCGACGATCCCCCTCTCCGCCACCAGGACCTCCACCTCAGTGCCGGAGTAGCCGAGATCCTCGATCATCCCCCTCGCCAGGTCCGGGTCATATTCGTAGGCCTCGACGGCGGGGTTGTACCAGTCGCTGTCTGGAGGCACCATCCCGGGGCTCCCAGCAAGGCCCTCGCCGCGGAGGACGATCTCGACCAGGGCCTCGCGGTCTATGGCGTAGGCGAGGGCCCGCCTGAACTCGGGGTCGGAGAAGGGCTCCTTCTGGTGGTTGATCATCAGCTTCGCGTTCCAGTCGAAAGCCCCCTCGATGACCTCAAGGCCAGCCCCCTCGAGGGAGGAGACCGCCTCCGGCGGGACGGAGGCGGCGGCGGCGGACCCCTGCCTCAGGGCGGCGGGGGCGGTCTGGTCGGAGATCTTGACGAAGACGATCCGCCCGACCTTCGGGGCGCCCATATAATAGCCGTCGTAAGCCTCGTAGAGGTAGGTCCCGTGGGCCTTATTGTAGTCAGCGAGCCTGAAGGGGCCGGTCCCCACCAGGGCCTCATCGTCCCTCGCGCCCTCGGGGTCGGAGACCCCCTCCCAGATGTGCCGGGGGAGGATGGGGAGGGTGCAGGCGACCAGGTCCATGAAGGGGGCGTAAGGCTCGGTCAAGTAGAGCTTAACGGTGTAATCGCCGGCCGCCTCCGCCGACTCGATGATGCTGGAGTCGACCCACTGGTAGGGGTGGTCCTGGATGTACTCGACGGTGAAGACGACGTCTTCAGCGGTGAACGGTTCGCCGTCATGCCAGGTGACGCCCTCCTGAAGCTCGAAGGAGTAGGCGTTCTCCGCCTCGAGGTACTCCCAGCCCTCAGCGAGGGCCGGAAGATATCCCTCATCGTCCTTCCAGACCAGGGTGTCGAAGATGAAGCTCATCCTGACGTATCCCGGCCCCCGGGAGTAGTGGGCGTAGGGGGAGGGAAAGCCCCAGTCCCCCGTCGCATCGGCGATGGTGTACTCGGCCACCTCGTATCCGGCGACTCCGGCGGGGCTGATCGCCAAGAGCGCCAGGAGGGCGAGGGCGAGCCCAGAGATCAAGATCCACGGTTTTAGCACTTTGAAACACCTCTTCCTGAACAGTCGAATCTGATGTTATGTAGATGGGATCTATTCGGCTTATTTATGAACTTATTCGTTTTAGAAATGTCCGTTATAGTATCTAAATGTCAATTTTCACAGATTTAAATATCAAATTGTGTTGCTCATTAGATATATCAGGATCAAATCAAGGCGAATACTGAAATTATTTGCCCAATAACAGCTCTGATGGGGCTCCTATGGTGTCATAAGACCTTTTAGTCATACTAATAACAGTAAACCTCTTAAACCCGGAGGTGAAATCGGACTTAAAGCCGGAGATGGAACCGTCCACAATCCGCCAATCGCCCCCGCCCCACCCACCCACCCCGACCTGGCGACGGCTCGCCCATCTGCTGGTTGATCGCTTATCTGCTATTTCCGTGACGGGGGCCTCTGAGGTGTAATTGACCATGAACCCGATTACCGAGATCGACTGGAACGAGGTATGGAATGACCAGATGCGACGAAGCCGGGAGGCGAGCACCGCCCGGGACTGCGCCCGGATCTGGGAGAAGAGGGAGAGCGCCCTCAAGTTCTGGAATATGTCAAAAGAGAACAGCCACCGCGTCGAGGAGACGATCGCGGGGACGGAGATCACCCCCGACTCCAGGGTCCTGGACATCGGGGCCGGCCCCGGAACCCTCGCCATCCCCTTCGCTCAAAGGGTCAAACACGTCACCGCCGTCGAGCCCGCGAAAGGAATGGTCTTGGTCCTCCAAGAGAAGATGGCCGAGGAGCAAGTTTCAAACATCGAGATAGTCCAGAAGCGGTGGGAGGACGTGAACGTGGCCGACGACCTCAAGACCCCTTACGACGTCGTCATCGCCTCCTTCTCCCTGGGGATGGCCGACATCCGGGGGGCGATCGAGAAGATGATCGCTTCCGCAGCAAAGGGCGGCACCATCTACCTCTACCACTTCGCCGGGGAGACCCACTGGGACCGGGACTGCCGCGACCTCTGGCCGAGGCTCCACGGCCGGGAGTACCAACCCGGCCCCAAGAGCGACGTCCTCTACAACGTCCTCTATTCGATGGGGATCTACCCCTCCGTCCGGACCTTCCGGCTGCGGCACAGCCAGCGGTTCGCCAGCATGGAGGAGGCGATGGCCCACTTCCGAAGCCAGTACGCCATAACGACCCCCGAGCAGGAGGCGATCGTTCGGGAGCATCTGGGCCGGGTTCTCGTAGAGGAGAATGGCGGGTTAAGCCTGCCCGCGTCGTCGATCAGGGTGAAGATATGGTGGGAGACGGGGTCGGGGGAGAATGGAATGGGCAAGAGATGAAGGAAAGGCTTCTGAATGAGGTGAGGGCAGGGGGCGACCTCGCGGCCTTCTCCAACAGGGCCTTCATATCTCGCTGGTACATCATATCGCTATCCCATCCTCCTTCACGCTCAAGAGGAACGGGGTGCTGTACTCCTGAAAGGTCTTCGAGGGATAGACGATGGCCGAGATCACCACGTCGTGCCTCAGGGAGCGTTCCGCGATCAGATCGTCTATCAGATCCCTCTCCGCCCGGCTCAGCACCCCCTCGGCGAGGATCACGAGGTCCACGTCTGAGGACGCCGAATAATCCCCTCTCGAATAGGAGCCGAAGAGGAGGAGCCCGACCAGCTTATCTCCCAGCGACTCTTTCATCTCGGCCTTCAGCTCTTCAAGGAGCTTCAGGACTGCCTTGCGGTCCATTCTTTCATTCCTCCAACGCGGTGTTTTCGTCTGCAGGCGTCATTCGAAACTCGCCGAAACTGCATCTTATAGTGATCGCCAATGAAATAAATATATGTTCGGATGCAGAACATCGACATTCTTCAAGCAAAAATATGAAAAACAATTATAAATCCGAAATGCTATAGGGGCCTGTGGTGTAGGGAATTGGTCGACCAGGCGGAGATTCATCGAAAATCCATAAGCGATAAAGTTGAAGACCGCGAAGAGGCGGTTGATCGACTGAGCACCAATTTTGCCATTCTTCCCAATAAAGAGTCCGCCTGGCAAGATCTGATTCGCTTGACCGGCGACGAGGACAGCTTTGTGCGAAGCGGGGCTGCCGACGCTCTTGGCGCCGCGTTCTCCGCCGTTCCCGACAAAGATTCCGCTTGGCAAGATCTGATTCGCTTGACCGGCGACGAGGACAGCTATGTGCGAAGCGAGGCTGCAAACGCTCTTGGCGCCGCGTTCTCCGCCATTTCCGACAAAGGGTCCGCCTGGCAAGATCTTCATCGATTGACCGGCGACGAGGATAGCTATGTGCGAAGCGAGGCTGCCGACGCTCTTGGCGCCGCGTTTTCCGCCATTCCCGACAAAGAGGCCGCTTGGCAAGATCTTCATCGTTTATCCGGCGACGAGGACAGCTATGTGCGAGTGTCCGCAAACCATTCTCTGGGCAGGGCCTCGATATTCAGGGCGACAGAGGCCGAGGGCGAAGAAGAGTTCAGAAAAGAGCTGGAAAACGCACTGCAATATTTCGAGAGATCCGCAGCAGAAGCTAAGTATTCTAACCCTGCTAAGTTCTGCCTTCCTTTTTACAGATCGTTCTATTCCTTGACCTGCAAGAGTGAAATCTCTGAAGGAGAAGTAGAAAAGTATCTGAAAGAGGCGAAAGACGCATCTGAAGGATCTAGGAGCAAAGAAGACCTTCTAGAGGCGGTGGAGAATCTGTCAAATGCTCTAAAAGAAGCTCAAAGATTACGAGAGAAGAATTTGTATGAGATACAACGTGATTTAAGAGTTTATAGCCAATATTGTGTTCGTTTTGCGGAGCTGCTGGAGGATACGGAAGAAAAAGCTCCTAGAACAGTGAAGCTGCTCAGAATAGGCGGAAAACGAGTTGAAAAACAGATAAAAGAGAAGATTGATGAGATTCAGGAGATCGCAAAAGAGCTGTGTAAGATGACAGTCGGCACAGAAGTCGAACCTTTGGGTCGAGAGGTAAACCAACAGGCGAAGGAAATATCACCCGAGAGTTATCTAAGATCTGAAAAGAGCATCCTCAGAATTGCTGAGATTCTGGAAGATATGTGCGACTTTCTTCCACCCAAAAAAAGAGAACATGCTTGCGAGCTTGCCGAAGAGATATACAAATGTTGCACCCTTGAAGATCGAATAATCAAGCTCGAAGCTGCTATAAACTATATCCAACCCAAGATTGACATCGAGAGATACGGCAAGCAGTTCGAGTACATAAAATCAGAATTGGATGAGATTAAGCTCGAAATGAAAGAGCTCCAACAAAAGATCCTCGATCGTCTGGACGTAAATGAAAAAGCGATCATCGCCACAATTCTCGATCATAGCGAAAAGAAGGAAATGGAAGAGATATTAGATCTGGTGAAGCAAATATTAGCGAAAATTCAGCATCAAAAGCTCAGAGGTCCTGTAACTCCCGACGATGTTGAGCACTTATCGAAAGTGGTCGATGACGCAAGGCTCAGGGCGGCTGACAAGCTGAAAGTCACCTTACCCCTCATACCTTATCTTCTCCAATACGAACATGAAATCACGCTTGAAAAAGGCTTGAACCTGAGCACCGCCTGGGGGCGGTTGGTGGGCCGGGCGAAAGGCAAAAAATAAGGCCGCCAAACGGCGGAGCCACCCGAATTCCAAACCTGGCATTTTCTCTTTCTCTCAGTAATGCACCAGCGTCCCCTCCATCTTCGCCTTCCGGACCGCGTACCGGAAGGCGAGGAGGCTCGCCGGCACCAGGATCGCGGAGAAGAGGACGAGGGCTCCTATCTCCGGCGCGAGCTCCCGCAAGGTGTACCCCTGGAGGAGGGCGTGCCTCATCCCGTTGAGGGAGTAGGTCATCGGGAGGAGGTGGGAGACGGTCTGGAGCCAGCTGGGGAGGACCGAGATGGGGAAGAAGACCCCCCCGAATAGCTCCGACGTGCTCATGAAGAGCATGTTGATGGGGTCGCCCCTCTTGAAGATCATGATGAAGCTCGCCGAGAGGATCCCGATGCTGGAGAAGCACACGATGGTGAGGCCGAGGATGATCAGCGCCGCAAGGACGTTGGCGCCGGCGAGGCTGACCCCCAGGAGGACCCCGATGACGAGGTAGAGGAGGACCCGGAAGGAGGCGAAGATGAAGCTCCAGAGGGTCGAGAGGGTGATGATCGCCGAGGCGTCGGTGGGGGTGACGAGCATAGCCTCCAGG
This sequence comes from Methanothrix harundinacea 6Ac, assembly GCF_000235565.1. NCBI lineage: Archaea > Methanobacteriati > Methanobacteriota > Methanomicrobia > Methanotrichales > Methanotrichaceae > Methanothrix > Methanothrix harundinacea. Next base: position 1,314,796 of record NC_017527.1, on the reverse strand, counting down.
GTCCCCATCATCTGCTCGTCCCGGACGCTCTCGGAGAAGCCCCGCAGCGATACCATCAGGTACCCGGAGAAGGCGATCCCGATTAGGACGAAGGAGAAGTAGTCGCCGCCGTAGGGCTCGAGGTACTTCATCCCGGCGGTCCCGATCAGCTTGGCGACGAAGTAGTAGGTGAGGATGTTGAAGAACATGAAGAAGAGCCGGAGGAAGAACTCGAACTTGTAGCTCATCTGGAGGATGTAGCTCCTCTTTACGAAGGAGAGGGCCTTCCGATAGGTCGCGAACATACTACCCACCTTCATACCCCGCCCCTCCTCCGGCCGAGGCCGCCGACCCGGTGGGGAAAGCCCCGCCGGTCCTGGCGGAATCCCGGAGCCGCACCGCCGGCTCCGCCCCGCTCCTCAAACTTCTTTCCGGTGTAGTGCAGGAAGACGTCGGAGAGCTTCGATCCGTCGCCCAGGCTCGCCTTCAAGTCGGCGGGGCTTCCTATGACCTTGATCCTGCCGTCGTCGAAGATGGCCATCCGATCGCAGAGCTCCTCTGCCTCCTCGAGGTTGTGGGTCGAGATGAAGATCGTCTTTCCCCGCTCCCTTACGATCTCTCCCTTGATGAAATCCCGGAGCCCCTGGGCGGCTCCTGGATCGAGGCTTCTGGTCGGCTCGTCCATGAAGAGGACGGCGGGATCGTTGAGGAGCCCCCGGGCGATGGCCATCCTCTGCTTCATCCCCGCGGAGTAGGTGAGAAATCGCTCGTCAGCGGCATACTTCAGATCCACGACCCCCAGGAGGTCATCGACCACATCTCTCGCCTCGTCGGAGTAGAAGTTGTGAAGGGAGGCGAAGAACTCCAGGTTCTCCCTCCCCGTAAGACGCCAGTAGAAGGACCGTTCGTCGGTGGTGACCAGGCCAATCGACTCCCGGACCCGCCCGCTCTCCCTCTCGACGTCGTATCCGTTGACTTTGGCTCTGCCAGCCGTCGGGAGGATCAGGGTGCAGAGGATCTTGATCAGGGTCGTCTTCCCCGCCCCGTTGGGGCCGAGGATCCCGAAGACCTCTCCCTTCCTGATCAATAGGTCGACCCCGTCGACGGGGGTGACCCCGCCGGCGGAGGGCCGCCGGCGGAGGAGGTCGGGAAGGCCCCTAGGCGAGGCGAAGGTCTTGGTCAGCTTGCAGGTCTCAATAGCCGCCTCTCCGATGATCCCGCCTCCAGAAGATCTCCGCATAAAGAGGCGGGATCACGACAGCCTGATCTCCTTCATCTCGGCGAGGGTGCGGGGAAGTCTGGACCTCCTCTTCCCGGACGTAAAGAACCTCCCCCCAGGGTGCGGCCGCGGGCCGTTCGGCTTGATCTGCTTTATGGGGACGATGAAGGGCTCCTCCGACTGGGACCGGACCGCCACCTCGACGTTGTAGATCGCCTCGATGTTCTCGGGGGTGAGGACGGAGGCGGGGTCTCCCGCAGCCATGATCCTTCCCCTCTTCATCATGATGATCCCGTCGGAGTACCTCGAGGCGAGGTTGAGGTCGTGGAGGGCCATCAGGACGGTCATCCGCCTCTTCTTCACGAGGTCGCTCACTATGTTCATGACGTCGAGCTGGTGCCAGATGTCCAGGTTGCTCGTCGGCTCGTCGAGGAGCATCACCTTCGTCTCCTGGACGAGGGCTCTTGCGATCAGGACCTTCTGCTGCTGGCCGCCGCTCAGCTCGGCGAAGCCGCTCATGGCCAGCTCCTCGATCCCGAGGAGCCTCAAGACCTCCCAGACCCTCTCCTCGTCGTCGGAGCTGGAAAGCCAGCCGATGTGGGGCCTTCTGCCCATCAGGACGGTGTCGAAGACGTTGGAGGAGAAGGTCCGGGCCGAGCTCTGGGGGACGTAGGAGAGGTTTTTGGCGATCTCCATCCGATCCATCTTCGTCACCTCCTTTCTATCGATGAGGATGCTGCCCTTCTCCGGGGCGATGATCCGGTCGATGCACTTGATGAGGGTCGACTTTCCGGAGCCGTTGGGCCCGACTATCGTCACAAGCCTCGACGGCCCGATCTCAAAGCTGACGTCTTTGAGGATCGGGGAGCTGTTGTAACCAAATACTATTCCCTTTGCCTGAAGCTGGATCATCATGTCCAAAACTCCCTCCTTCTCCCTTTCAACATAAGATACATGAAGAACGGAACTCCTATCACCGATGTCATGATCCCCGTCGGTATAACCGTCGGGGCGATGAGGTTCATAGCGACGCCGTCGGCGGCGATGAGGACCGAGGCCCCCAGGATCCCCGAGGCGGGGATCAAGAACCGATGATCCCCGCCGAGGATCAGCCGGGCCATGTGGGGTGCCACCAGTCCTATGAAGCCGATCGTCCCGGTGAAGCAGACGACCGTCGCCACCACCAGGCTCGATATCAGCATTATGTAAACCCTGACCCGCTCGGCGTTGACGCCGATGCTCTTGGCGGTCTCGTCCCCCGAGGTCATGATGTTCAGATCCCAGGCCTTCAGCATCAGAAGGGGGATGCAGATCGCAAAGACCCCGAGGAGGATTGAGATCTTGCTCCAGGAGAAGGCGGCGAGGTCCCCCATCCCCCATGAGGTCATCAGCCGGAGCTGCTCGTCATTTGCGAAGTACTTGAAGAGCTGGCTCATGGCGGAGAAGAAGTAGTTGACGGCGATCCCCGCGAGGATGAGGGTCTCAGAGGTCGCCCCCTTGACGGCCGCCAGCCCTATGATGAAGCCAGAGCATAGGAGGGCGAAGAGGAAGGCGTTTCCTATGAGGAGGTAAGGTCCGCCGACGACGGAGACCCCCAGGACGGCGGCGATGGATATGCCGAACTGGGCCCCCGACGATATTCCGAGGGTGAAGGGGCTGGCGAGGGGGTTTTTGAGGACCGCCTGCATGACGCATCCGCATACCCCGAGGCCGAACCCGGCGAGGATCCCGCCGACGATCCTCGGAAACCTTATGTTCCAGACGACCCGCGAGGTCAGCGGGTCCACGTTGAAGTAGTCTGGATAGAACTTGGAGATGAGGGCGCGGTATGCGTCGGCTACGGTGATGTCCAGGGGCCCCAGGGTTATGATCACCCCCGTAAGGAGGACGATGGAGGCGATGATCGCCACCATGAAGAAGTATCTAGCGAATACGAAAGAGTCGTGGGCCTCCTGCATCTTGCTTCTCTTACCGGATCGACTTGTGATCCGCCTCACCGTCTTCGCCATATCTGCCCCCTGCATCACCTATCGACGACGGCCTTTGCGAGACCCACGGTAGCAGAGATCTCTCCGGCCGAAGACCTGGGGGCGTCGGAGCCGGTCGATACCACGATCAGGTTCTTCTCCTTCGCGATCTCGGTGAGGGTTTGAAACTCCCTCAGCTTCATGGCGGAGGGCTTCTCCTCGTATAGGGTGGCGGCATCGTTCATCCTCTGGGAGGCCTGATACTCCCCCTCGGCGAGGATGATCCTCGCCCTCTTCTCTCGCTCCGCCTCCGCCTGCCTCGCTATCGCCCGGAGCATATTCTCGGGGAGGGCCACGTCCCTCAGGGTGGCGGTGACGACCTTTATCCCCCAGGGGTCGGTCATCTCGTCGAGGATCGTCTTAACTTCCTTGTTCAGCTCGTCCCGGTTGGAGAGGATGGTGTCGAGCTCGTTCTGGCCGAGGACGTCCCTCAGGGTCGTCTGGGCGAGAAGAGCGGTAGCCGCCTCGTAGTCCTCCACCTCCACTATCGCCTTCGTCGAGCTCGTCACCTTGTAGTAGATGACGGCGTCCACCTCGACGCTGACGTTGTCGCTGGAGATCACCGTCTGTCTCGGGACGTCCAGCTCCCGGACCCTCAGGTCCACCTTGACGATCCTGTCGACGATCGGTATTATAAGAAATAGGCCCGGGCCCTTCTCGCCGAGGAGCTTTCCGAACCGAAAGACGACGGCCCGCTCGTACTGCCTTGTGATCTTCATGGATGAAAATAGTATCAGGCCTATGGCCAATGATCCTGCCAAGAGCCGGATGTCAAATTCCACTTTTTTTGTCCCCCTGGATTTTCGTCTCGCTTGATATCAATAAATTTCAACGCATCACGAGCTTTCCGACTTGGACCACCATATCATGGCGCCCTTCGTCCTCCGCCTGAATGTCAGACCTCCGCCGTTTTCGCTTTCGAGATTTTTGGCGAGGTACTCCCTCAGAAGTGGCTCGCTCTCCTCGGGGATCTCCCTACTCAGCTTCCACCGCTCGACCGCCTCGTCGAGGCTTTCGTACCGCTGGACGTGCTCTGCGTCTCTTATCTCGACGTTGGCGTAGATCCCCATGTCGTGGAGGATGTTGTAGAGGATCATGTAATCTGACCGAAAGCCTCCGCCTCGCCCTCGCCTCGGCGGCCTATCGTAGATCCGCTCCCAGAGCTCCTCCTCGAAGTCATCGAAGAACCACTTGCCGGCAGCGGTGAAGATGTAAACTCGCCTCTTCGCTGCAGCATCCATCTTCGCCAACGCCTCCTGGAGGTCGAACATCCCCAGGGAGTGAGACGCTATGACGACGTCGTGAGCCTCGATGTCTTCTCCGAGCCGGACGTCCTCCCACCTCTTCTGGATGCACCGGTAGTTGGAGAGCCCCTCCTCGGCCATGTTCTCTTCGAGATAATTGAGCATCCCTCTCGATTGATCGACGGCCGTAACCTTTTTCACCATCTTGGCGATGGGGACCGAGAGGCGGCCGGTGCCAGCGCCGACGTCCAGGACGGTGCAGTCCGGATCGAGCTGGAGGCTTGCCACCTGCCTCTCCGTCCGATGGCTCCTCTCCTTCGTAGACCTGTCGAACTCTTCTGCCCTCTTATCCCACATCTCTTCGGAGCTTTCGCGCCCCTTTCCCCTTCGCCCCTCGGAGATGATCGCCTTTCGAAGCTCATTCCAGTTTATGAATCCGGTCAGCGCCTTCCCTCCATTAATTTTAATATATAAAAAGGATGAAGGGCGATCTCTTCCCCACCCTCCATCCAGGATCGGTCTACTCGGTCTTCAGCTCCTCCCTCGGCCAGACCAGGTAGTCGGCGTACTCGGTGAAGACGCCGTCGACCCCCAGGAAGGCCTTGAAGATCTCGTTCCCCTCAGCCTCCAGGTCCACATCCTGGAACTTCTCGGGGTGGAGGACCTTCGCCAGGTAGATCATGTTGATGAGGCTTCTATCGGCGGGCCTTCCCCGGCAGTGGGGGTAGAAGCAGTTGTAGACGTTCCCGTTCTGGACCGCGGCTATCGACTGCAGGTCTGGTGAGCTCTTGATCCAGTCGATCACCTCGGCGTCCTCTGGGGTGCTGCAGGCGACGAAGATGTAGTCGGGGTTCCAGGCGATGATCTGCTCGACGGCGACGTTTATCTCGTAGCCTTCGGCCCCCTCGGCGACGTTCCTTCCGCCGGCGATATCCAGGGGGTCATAGGATGTGAAGGTCCTGGTGAAGTCCCGCCCCTCTTTCGGGTCGTAGAAGCCGAGCTTCGCGCCCCGGGGGGCGAAGTATACCAGCGGCTTCTCGTCCTCGGGGATGCCGTCGGAGACAGATCTTACCATCTCGATCTTGGACTCGACGAAGCCGATCAGCTCCTCCGCCTCGTCCTCCCTCTCCAGGACGTCGCCTATCACCTCGATCATGCCGTAGAGGCCGTCATCCCGGGTGTAGTTCCAGCCGTCCCCTCCGGCGACCACCACGGGACAGCCGATTTTGCTCTCGAAGTCCGGAACGTTGGTGGCGCCCGAGGTGATGATGACGTCGGGGTTGAGGGAGGCGATCAGCTCGTAGTAGATGTCGTAGCGGGTGCTCGTCTCGGGGAGGTCTGCGAGCCTTCCGCCGAGGATGGAACTGTAGCATTCAAGGCACCCCTCTTCGAAGGTCTCGAAGGTGGTGGGGCAGAGGCAGGACTTCACCGCCTGCTCCGAGGCGACGACCTTCTCGCCTTCTCCCAGGGCTATGACTATACGGCAGGTGTCGGGCTCCCGGGTGATGATCCGCTCGACGGGCTTGTAGAAGACGACCTCCCGGCCCTCGGTGTCGACGACGGTCCTCGGATAGTTCTCGTGGATGTGCTCGATCTCCGCCAGCTCTTCGTCGGTGATCTCGCCGGCGGCGAGGGCGGCCTGGGCCGCCTCCAGCTCCCCGTCCGAGACGATCAGGTCGCCGTCCCCGTCCCCTGGGACCACCACCTCATAGCCGAAGGCCGGCACCATCGCGGAGAAGATCGCCATCGCCAATAAAAGGAGAAACGGCGATTTTGCGATTTTTCTCATTCTTTTGGATATTTCTCTCATTTTTATACCTCCAGATTTATGATTTAGTCCTACGAAGATAGAATAAATAGGCTCTATTTATCACTATTGGTTAAATTGATATGAAATAGGGTATTAGGGAAGCGGTGGCAAGAATATGAAAGTGAAAGGGTGAGAGATCCGTGAGGCCTGGCATCGGCCATTCTTGGCGGGCCTTCGGCAGAGGGAAGATCCGTCAGACTCCCTGGAATAGCTGGAGATCGGTCGAATCGAAAAGATATTCAGGCAGCGTTACCAATGAAGATGAAGAAGCCCTGAAACGCGGGATGGAAAACGCGAAATGTGGGGCCACGGCGATTTGAACGCCGGTCACAGGACCCCCAGTCCTGTAGGATACCAGGCTACCCTATGGCCCCGCTGCGGATTGGTGGACGCATACCACCCATATAAAGGTTATCGCTCCACGCCGTCGCCTCTAGCGCCGACGGCCACCATCCAGAGCCCGCATAGGACGAGGAGGCCGTTGAAGAAGAAGGCGATGGGGTTCAGGGGGTTTGGGACGATGGTGAAGAGGAAGACCCCTGCCGCCACCGTCCCCAGGCCTGCCAGGACGACCCCCGCCCGGGCCGATACCAGGGTGTAGAGGATCCCGACGGTGATGAGGACGATCCCCGCCATGATCAGCGGGTTGTAGGCTAACATGGCCGAAGATCGGGCGGCCGCTTACTTATAAGTTCTCGTCGACGCCCTTCGTAGCCGCCATATCCCTCCACCTCACGGTCCCGGATCCCCGAACGATCGGCCTCCCCACCCCTCCCCATGAAAGCCCGACCGCCCAGGGAGTCAGGCCCGGAAATTATCCCCCTTCGCGACCCTGGCCCGGCCAAACCGTCTCCTCGTGCATGTACCACACCGGCCTCGATTCCTTCTAAGAAAAGCCCGTCAACGTACCGAGGGGGCGGGAGAAGGAGATCCAGCGGGCGCTCCTCCAGTACCGAGATAGGAGGAACTGGGGGCTGGTCCGGGAGGGGCTCCGCATAGCCGGGCGGGAGGATCTGATCGGCGACGGGCCGAGGTGCCTGGTGCCGAGGAGAGTAGGGAGACTTGATACGAGAATTTCCCGCGCTTTTGCTTGTAAATAGCTTTAATCCGATGATGGTCACCACCGAGACATCCTTTCGGGGGCGCAAGTTGTTCTTTTGCAATTCTAAGATAGATTACATGGCTTACCGAGGAACGTTCTCTAACTTTGATGGCATAGAACAATCGCGATTCCATTGAACGGAAGATTAAGTGAAAGGATAACGATGAAGTACCATCATGTCGTGATCCACACGACTCGGATGCCTAAGCTGAAGATAAGGGTAATATCTTTAGACTCCTATTAGACAAAGCTAAAAGGGTGTTTAGTTGGAATATTCGCGACACGTGATTACGTCTCCTTACATTTATAATGCTTCATCGAATCCACAGAAGCAAACAGCAACGTTTTTTAACCAGGTAGTTCTTTCCTGTCTATATGTGGCAGCTGATGGGTTACGATGGATCTTATTGGATGTTTGCCCTTCTTCTTAGTCTGTCACTTTTTATACTAGCAGGGATATTTTTTGAGATGAAGTTACGTGCAACTTCAATTTATTATTTAAAACAATTTTTTATAGTGATTATTATTGTAATTGGCATCTTAGAAATTATTTACTTCACATATCTTCTCTTATCTTGGTTAGGTTTATGGAGGAGCTTAGTACTTTTTATTATAATTCCATTAATTATAGCCGCTATATTGATACAATATAGAATAGATATTTTAATAAAGTATTTAGGCGAATATCTTACTGAAAAGATAAAACAGTCAATAGAAATAATTTTTGTAATCACTATAATAGCATTATCGGCAGCAGGCGTTGCAGGGATCGTTATTGGTTTAATATTTATTATTTATTATATTTATTTATATTTCGGTTTGATCTTGAGTATATTGGCAATCCTTATTTTCGCGTTTATAATATTAGCTATTTTAGCAAAATATAAAGAAGATATATTAATAGCTATCGCAGGAGCATGGCTCGCTGGAAAAATTAAAGTATTTATTCTTGCCAATTTAGCATTCTTAAATACTTTCTCAGGATTTGTATTCACATTTGTTTCCATCGGTTCACTTATATTTATTGAATTGCCTAATCCTGGCGTTAATGAAATGATAACAATTCAACTACCAAAATATATTTTATTCATAATCTCAGTTATCTTCAATTGGGGTGTTGTTAGCATAATTAAGAAAATAGTCAACATTCTTAAATGACACGCTTCTTAGCGGTCTCGAATCCTTTTCCGGATAGCCTGTCCACGTCCATGGCGAGGTGGGAGTAGAATTAATGAGAAGGTGTAGCCGGAAATTATTGATATCAAAGGATCATTAAAATTCAAAAGTATTTAGATTCGCGTTTTTTGAATGCAGGTTTTGTTCCCTCTAGAATATCGATAATTTTTTTATTTATAGATGGATTTTCTATTGCGCCTGATACATATTCGACTCTTTCTTTATCCAATTTATTGATAGATGCAGCAATAACTTGTTCTGCATCACAGACTACTGCCAAATTAGGATTATGTGTGATTATAAATACTTGCCGCCTTAGCCTAGCTTCCGATATGCATGGAGCTATAAGCTCATATACAGATTGATTATCTAGATTATCCTCTGGTTGATCAATAATTAGTGGGCAATCATCCTTATCTACTAATAGGTAAAAAATTAGAAGTAATACACCACGTTCACCAGGAGATAGCTGGAGCAGCTCTTTTCCGCCTAACTGCAGTATATACCTAGGTTCAAGATATTTGAGTGAATATAAAAACTCATATAAATCTTGTTTCTTGAAGCTTTTCCTTAGCTGAGATTCTATTTTGACTCGATTTATGGAATCTCTTTTATCTATTTCAATACTCTCTTGAATTTCGGCAATAAATTGCATAACATTAGAGATACTATTGAAATCATATTTATCTATAATTTCTTTTAATTTATCTCTACCATCTTGCGTCCCATGAAAAGTGCCTTTTGCACTTTGGTTTATATGTGATAAAAAGGCGTCTATGAATCCTTGCTGTATAATCGATACATTGAAATTCAGTTGATATCGATCTATTAATTCATGATTATCTATAAAATCCTGAACTGGTTTATAAAGATCAATATAGATATTTACAAGCTTTTTTATCTCCAAGAAAATGGCTTCAACCTTACTATTTCGCTCCAATTTAGCTTTACTTAAATCATCAACAAGAGTAGTACTAGATTCGTTAAGTGCATTTTTATAATATTCAATTGATTCATGTTGATCGGGGCTACCTATAATTACCTCTCGTAATTGATCCCAATTTGTAATTTCATCGAGATAATGTTGATAACTCCGGTTTGCCTCATCTAATGTGGATTGGAGCGAATACAACTTTTCTTCAGACACTTTTTTATTATTTTCCAACCTATCTATTAATTCTTCCGATTGCGATTGCTTGTTAGAATATTCTCTCTCGTATTGTTGTATTAGCGATTCATTTATATCTAATCTAGCAATTGACTCCATCTTTACGCCAATTTTGTCGAACTCTTCAGATGACTCTATTACAAAGTTGTCATACATTCGCCTAAGATTCTCTATTTTACCTTTGATTTTAGAAATTGAGGCTAAAATTTTTACAGACCTATTTAACTGGCTCTTTGCTTCTGTGATATTAGAGGTTAGAGTCTCGATTTCAGATCGCAAGTCCTTAAAGGCTTCTTCTATTGATGGACTTACTATTGGCTTGTCAATCTCTGTAGGTCTACTACTATCATGGACACTCAACTCCTGTTTTTTTGTTTCAAGTTGCTTTCCTAGATCTTGCTTATGATCCTCGGAAGTTAAATACTCCAGTTTAATAATTTTCTCATTTATATCCTTCAACTCAGATCGCATACTATTGATAACATCTTTGATTTCTTCCGTCCTATACTCTATAAGCTCATCCAATGAAGCACAACCTAGCTTATTAGGTTCATCTACGTGAGAAAATATAACTTTTTTCAATTCTTTATCGAATTTACTGCCTTCTTCAATTGCATTTTCATTGGTGATCATTTCAAAAAACTTCTGCGGTATATATTTAACCAACTCCACTTCATGTTCTGGTACATCCTCTGCTAAACATCTAGCTAAGGATTCTTCACCAGACTCCCAGATAATTTGAGCTTCAAAATCAAGCGATTTATTATTTTTAGGGTCTCTGAATTTCTGTTTATTTAAAAAACTGAAATCTTTAGACGATGTATTTCCCAACAATGCAAGCATATCTGTTAAAGCGCTTTTACCCATTCCTTTATTCCCGATTATTGCGACCAATTCAAAATTGAAGGATAATTGACAATTTTCAAACCATATTTCATCTAGTCGTGAATTAGCTTTTTTGTTTATTTTTATGCCCTTTATATACTTTGTTCTATGATTCTTGACTAGATTTAATTTATTAGGAATATCGCCTATGTAAACCCTGCGTTCCCATTCACTGAGCACATGCATTAAACCTTCGAATGTTGTGTCTGCTTTTATCCAGGTAAAACATTTTCCTATACGGTCTTTACTCAAGGCGTCATTGAAATAGTGAGCATCACTGCAATCAAGCAATCTATCGTTTACCTTTGAAGTTGTTAGATTGCGCTTAGCTTTATCAAATGCTTCAATAGTCTCCGAAGAGATAAACACTAAATTGGAGTCGTTTATTATCGTCTTTTTTTCTGCAATAGAATGGTCATTCCATTTGATATCTGCCCATTCTGTTTTACCTACCGCAGTAAGATATCTGTCTTTAAAATATGGAGATTTAAGTGCATCTAGGATTTTATCATATGAAAAATTTAAATTATTAAATCCCTCCGTCAGAGGAGGGCTGTATTGTGATCGTTTCTCATGTGGGACACTTTCAATTATTAATCTGCCTAAATCTTCTAAGCTATTTTTTGTTACGAGTCCGCTCCATTCTTGTTGTATGTCTTCATATTGGGGGGATAGACGATACCCTGGTTTTATTGCATTTAAAAATTGTTCATGAATTATGTCAGGATTAACCTCGTTAGAGAATATTATATGGAAATTAATTTTACTTAAGTTACTATCAGTACCTCCAAATTTATCCAATCTAAGCTCTATTACTGGTAGAATTAAATCTATGTTTTTTAGTCTGCCATCTGATTTAGCCTTAATAACTCGCTTGTATCCATCTATAAAGATGTAATCATTTATTCCAATGACCTTATACTCAGGGGGGAGGCTTTCAAGCTCCGTTAAGAATCTTTCCCAGGTCTCGTCATTATTTGCCCCATATCCTTGAACTAATGATTCTGGGGTATGGACATGCAAATCCCATTTTCGCCATAAAGATCCCCGTGGATCATTCATTCTTATGCTCACCCAATTCGTCAAATGTTATATCGTTATTTATAAGTTCTGCCCCCTTATAAGATTTCGATTTATTTTCATCTTCTAAATTAAGATCCTAGGGTATATTTCTGTACACTAACAGCTGTTATAGCCTCAATACGCTAACCAATAAGAAAATGATGGTGCCACTGCGATTTGATCGCCGGTCGCAGGACCCCCTATCTGTGGGATACCAGGCTACCCTATGGCCCCCCGCCTCGCGCCGACCTCCACCATCACGAGGCCGCAGGACGAGGAGGCCGCTGAAGAAGAAGGCGATGGGATTTCCCGCCCCGAACCCTCGCCGCCTATTTACCCTATGGGCTCCTCGGATTTTCCCATGAAGAGGATCTACATGGACCACGCCGCCACCACCCCGATGGCCCCGGAGGTGATCGAGGCGATGAATGCCGCCTTCGTCGAGATCTTCGGCAACGCCTCCAGCCTCCACCAGCCGGGGCTAGCAGCCCGGGCCGCCCTGGAGGAGGCCCGAGAGCGGGTGGCGCGGCTCATCGGAGCCGAGGCGGGAGAGGTCTACTTCACCAGCGGCGGGACCGAGTCGGACAACCTGGCGATAAGGGGCGCCGCCCTGGCGAACCGAGACCGAGGAAGACACATCATCACCACCTCCATCGAGCACCCCGCAGTCCTCGAGCCCTGCAGGAAGCTGGAGGAGGAGGAGGAGGGGTTCGAAGTGACTCATCTCCCGGTGAACCGGGAGGGTCTGGTGGAGGTCGAGGCCCTGGAGGCGGCGATCCGGGAGGATACGATCCTCATCTCCATCATGCACGCAAATAACGAGATCGGGACGATCCAGCCGATCGCCGAGGCGGCGGAGCTGGCTTCCGATCGAGGGATCGTCTTTCACACCGACGCCGTCCAGACCGTCGGCAAGATCCCGGCGAAGGTCGACGACCTGGGGGTGGACCTCCTCTCGATCTCATCCCACAAGCTCCACGGCCCCAAGGGGGTCGGCGCCCTCTACATCCGGAAAAAAACGCCGATCGAGCCGATCGTCTTCGGCGGCGGCCACGAGCGGGGGATGAGGTCAGGGACCGAGAACGTCCCCGGGATCGTCGGCCTCGCCGCGGCCTCGGAGCTGGCCGGGAGGAACCTGGAGGGGGAGATGGTGAGGATCAGCGGGATGAGGGACAGGCTTGCTGACTACGTCCTGGAGCGGGTCGAAGAGACCTGGGTCAACGGCTCTCGGACGAAGAGGCTCCCAAATAACCTCAACCTCGGCTTCTCTTACATCGAGGGGGAGGCTCTGCTGCTGCGGCTAGACGCGAAAGGCATCGCCGTCTCCACCGGCTCCGCCTGCTCCTCGAAGAAGACGGTGGCAAGCCACGTCCTCACCGCCATCGGCCTGCGGCCCCAGGAGGCCCACGGGTCCCTGCGGATCACCCTGGGGCGGGAGAACACCGACGAGGAGGTCGACCGCGTCGGAGAGGCGATCGTCTCCGTGGCCGAGAGCCTCCGGGCGATGTCGCCCTTCAGAAAAGCTTGATTCCCATCTTCCGAGGATAAAAAAATGATGGATTATCTCCGGCCGGAGGGGGGGAGGTAAGGGCCCCTCAGTCCTCATCCTGGCCGGACCTCACGAGGACGGCAGGGCCCCGGCGGATTGCCATCATCTCCTCCGGCGCGAGGACCGCCCTCCCGGTGGCGATGAGCCTTCCGTCCTCGTCTACGACCAGGACCTCCTCTCCGGCCCTCACCTCGGGGTCGACGCTGACGACGTGCTTTGCGAAGGCGGTCCCCCCCTTCGCCACGTAGGGGGCCACATCCCTTCTGATCACGACCCTCTGCCGGGGGGGAGGAAGAAAGTCGTAGAGGAGCTTTGCGCCCAGGGCGCTCAAGGTGAGAAGGCCGTCTCTCGCCCTCACCGTCGCTATCCTCTCTCCGTCCCGATGAAGGTGCCGCAACCTTCCGGTATTCGAGAGCATGAAGGTGGTATCTTCCCCGAAGAGGGCCCGCCCGCAGCCGCGGCCGAACTGGAGGTCGGCTATCATCCTCGCCCTTTTTAGCATCCTTCCCGGGTTTCGCCCCACCGGCTAAAAAGGCTGCCGATCCGATCCGGGGCCCCGGTGCACCGCCCACCCACCATAACCTATTTTGCCCCCGAGGCAATCCTCACCAGAAGATCGTTTATCGGTGATTTAATTGAACTTCCTCGATGATGTGGACCCCGAGATCGCCTCCGCCATAAGAGATGAGCTGGAGCGACAGAGAAACGGCCTGGAGCTGATCGCCGCCGAGAACTTCACCAGCCCCGCGGTGATGGAGGCCTACAACAACGTGATGACGAATAAATACGCCGAGGGCTATCCTGGCAAACGGTACTACGGCGGCTGCACCTTCGTCGACGTCGCCGAGAACCTGGCGAGGGACCGGTGCCGGGCCCTCTTCGGCGCCGAGCACGTCAACGTCCAGCCCCACAGCGGCTCCCAGGCGAACATGGCCGTCTACCTCGCCCTCCTCAAGCCCGGCGACACCGTCATGGGGATGGCCCTCGACCACGGCGGCCACCTCTCCCACGGAAGCCCCGTCAACTTCTCCGGCAAGATCTACAACGTCGTCCACTACGGCGTCAATAGAGAGACCGAGATGCTCGACTACGGCGAGATGCTGGATATAGCAAAAGAATGCTCCCCGAAGATGATCGTCACCGGCGCCTCCGCATACCCGCGGACCATCGACTTTGCTGCCCTCCGGGAGGTGGCCGACGAGGTGGGAGCCTACCTGATGGCGGACATCGCCCACATCGCAGGTCTCGTCGCCGCCGGGGTCCACCCCTCGCCGATACCCCACGCCGACGTCGTCACCACCACCACCCACAAGACCCTCCGGGGCCCGAGGGGCGGCGTGGTCATGTGCAGGCAGGAGATCGCCCCCGCCATCGACAGGGCGGTCTTCCCCGGGGTCCAGGGCGGCCCCCTGATGCACGTCATCGCCGCGAAGGCCGTCGCCTTCAAGGAGGCCCTGGCCCCCGAGTTCAAGGTCTACCAGGAGCAGATCGTGAGGAACGCCGCCGTCATCGCCAGGACCCTCCTTGAGAGGGACTTCGAGCTCGTCAGCGGCGGGACCGACAACCACCTGATGCTGGTCAAGCTCCTGAAGATGCCCTACTCCGGAAAAGATGCCGAAGCGGCCCTGGAGCGGGGGGGGATCACCCTCAACAAGAACACCATCCCCTTCGATCCGACCTCGCCCTTCATCACCAGCGGTATCAGGATCGGGACCCCAGCCGTCACCACCCGGGGGATGAAGGAGCCGGAGATGGTCCAGATCGCTGAGATGATCGCCTCCGTCCTCCGGAACATAGGCGACGAGAAGGTCATAGCCAGGGTGAAAGACGAGGTGGCTGAGCTTTGTCTGAAGTTCCCCCTATATCCGGAACTGGGATGATCATCGACGGCAAGGCCCTCGCCTCCGAGGTGGAAGCCGAGACGAAAGTGAGGGTCGATGAACTCGCAGCCCTGGGCGGAAGGCCGGGGCTTGCGACGATCATCGTCGGCGATAACCCCGCCTCCGCGATGTACGTCAGGATCAAGCACTCCGCCTGCGATCGGGTCGGGATAAGGTCCGAGAATGTGAACCTCCCGGAGGGCGCGGGGATCGATGAGATCTTGGAGACGATCCGGGGCCTCAACGAGAGGGAGGACGTCAGCGGCATCCTCCTCCAGCTCCCCCTACCCCGGGAGCTCGACCCGGCGCGGGCGATGGCGGCCATCGACCCCGCAAAGGACGTCGACGGCTTCCACCCAATGAACATGGGCTCCCTCCTCGCCGGGGCCGAGGGGCTAGTTCCATGTACGCCGAAGGGGATCATCTGGGCCCTGGAGAGGCTTGGGGTCGACTTAGAGGGGAAGGAGGCGGTGATCGTCGGCCACAGCAACGTCGTCGGAAAGCCCCTGGCGGCGATGATGCTCAACAGAAACGCCACCGTCTCCGTCTGCCACGTCTTCACCAAAGACCTCGCATCCCACACCCGGAAAGCCGAGGTCCTGGTGGTGGCGGCGGGGGTCCCGGGCCTCATCCGGGGGGATATGGTCCGGCCGGGGGCTTACGTCTTCGATGTGGGCATAAACAGGGTCGGTGGCCGGACCGTCGGGGACGTCCAGTTCGACGAGGTGATCGGGGTGGCTGCGGCCGTCACCCCCGTCCCCGGGGGGGTCGGACCCCTCACCGTCTCGATTTTGATGAGCCAGACGGCGAAGGCGGCCGAGATGAAGATGAAGATGAAGGAAGGGTGAAAACCCGGATCGAAGGGTTTCGAAGGAAGGGCGAGCTGGATGTCTCTGGTGGTGGGCTTTGCGGGGAAGAAGAGGGCGATCGTAGCCGGGGACAAGAGGAGCATCGCCTTCTTCGGAAGAGCCGAGGAGCTGGAGGAGGAGCTTTACGGCGGCGAGATCAGGAGCCGCGAGGATCTCCAGAGGAGATGCGAAGAGCTCGGCTCAAAGGTCGCGATCGCCGACGGCCGGGAGAAGGTCTGGGATAGAGGAGGCGTCCTGGCGGGGGAGGTGACGGAGATCTCCGCCGAGAGAGAGAGGCGGAGGAGGATCTACCTCGTCCCCGGAGGGTACCTCCTGGTGGAGGTCGACGGCAAAAGAGCCGAGATATCGAAGAGGGGGGCGTCGACGCTGATCATCCTCGGAAACAGGTTCACCCGAGATTTCGCATTCAAGCGGCTCGGATCTGGGAGGCCGCCGGACGAGGCGTCTATCAGAGCTTTATTCGAGGAGGCGGGGAGGGCCACCGCCTCCGTCAGCCCCGATTATACCGTCCTCACCTCCAGCTCGATCCATCGAGACCCTGAGGCGGCCCTCCTCCGGGCCCTGAGGGAGGACTGCGAGGAGGGAGGATGGGAGCTCTGCGGTCTTGCGTGATCCTCGCCGGGGGCGCCGGAAGGAGGATCGGCTCGGAGAAGGCGTTCCTCGAGCCCTTCGGCCGAACGATGATCGAGGCGACGGTGGAGGTGGTCGAGGAGGTGGCGGCCGATCTGGTGGTGGTGGCCAGGGACTTTGATCAGCTCTCGAGGCTCCGGGGGCTCGTCCCCGGGGCGAGGCTCGCCTCCGACCCCGTCCAGGGCTTCGGCCCCGTGGCGGGGCTCGCCGCCGGGATGGAGGCGGCAGCAGGCGATTACGCCCTCGCCGTCGGCTGCGACCTCCCCTTTCTGAACCCCCGGGTTCTGGAGCTCTTATTCGACCTCGCCGAGGGGCACGACGCCGCGGTCCCGGAGGGAAAAAGCGGCTTCCTGGAGCCGCTCCACGCCGTCTACAGGGCCGGCCCCATGGCGCGGGCCTGCCGGGAGGCTCTGGCCGCGGGGGAGCGGAGGATCCGGGCCCCCCTGGAGGGGCTAGCGGTCCGGACCGTCCCCCTGAATCTCCTCCGCCCCCTCGACCCCGAGCTCTTGAGCCTCTTCAACCTCAACACCGACGAGGACCTCATCGAGGCCCGCCGGATCGAGGAGGTCAGAGGTGGCGCCGGAGGACGAGGTATACGACGTACACGACAAGAGCGAAGATCGCTATCCCGGCTAGAAAGCCTATGACGTTCCAGAGGAGGACGGCGACTATGAAGGCGAGGACGAGGAGGAGGGCGTTCTTTGCGAGGGAGCGGCTCCCCCCCGCCCCGGCCGAAATCTGACGAGGCATGGCTCCAGTTATCACCCTTCAGTTGATAACGATTTCCGTTACGATTTTCCGACCGATCTCCTTAGGGACCAGAATCTCCTATTTCGCCATTCCGCCGTCAGGTCCAGCTCTGGAGGAGGCGGTAGACCAGGTAGACGACGGCGGCGAAGAGGATGAGCCGGAGGATGACCCCCAGGAAGTTCCAGAGGAGGGCGACGATCACCACCGCCAGGACCAGGAGGATGATCTTCTGCTCGCGGCTCCGGATCCTGCCCGATCTGCCCGCCATTCTGCATCTCATGGCCGGGAGGTGGGCCCTGCCTTCTGATAACCCTTTCCGTCTGGGACGGGCCTGGATCAGGATCGAGACCTCAATCCGAGATAGAGGATGTAGACGATGACGAAGGCGAGGAGGAACTTGGAGAGGAACCAGAACGCATCCCAGAAGATCAGGGCGAAGAGGAGGGCGAGGAAGAGGAGGCCCACCGTCTTCTCCTTCCTCCTCTCCTCTCCCAACTCCGTCGGGGCCGCTGGCCGATCCGTATCGAGATCCGCGCTGCGATCCGCATCCCTGGCCCTCCTCCTCCCCTTCCCCAGCTCCTTCGGCCTCATGCCCTCCCGTTTTGGGGAGGCGGGTAATAACCCTTTCCCGCCGTCCCCCGGAGCCTTCGGCCGCCGCATAAACCCGCCTTCAAGGTCGATGTATCCTCATCTCTTCATCTGGTCACCTCATCTCATCTTCTCATAATCTCATCTTCTCTTCATATGGTCATCTCATCATCTCACCATATCCTCCCCCCTCAACCAGACCCTCCCTCCTCGACTCCGCCACCTCGACCGCCCTGACTTCGAGGGCGCCTCCGCAGAAAACGGCGCCGATGGCTCGGAGCCGGCAAATTTTGGCCTTCCGCCCAGAGGAACCAAAAGCGTTATACATCCCCTCTCCTCTGGGGGGGGTGGTGATATCTTTTGGAGAGGCTTGAGCTGGTGATCAGGAACGCAGAGGAGGTCGTGACCCTCGACGAGCTGAAGGCGCTGATGGAGGCGAAGGAGAGGCCGAGGGGGTACGTCGGGTACGAGCCGAGCGGAAAGGTCCACATGGGCCACATGCTCACCGCAAACAAGCTGATCGACCTCCAGGCCGCCGGATTTCAGGTAGTCGTCCTCCTCGCCGACCTCCACGCCTACCTCAACGAGAAGGGGACCCTGGAAGAGGTGAGGGCGACCGCCGACTACAACCGCGACTGCTTCATAGCCCTCGGCCTCGACCCAGAAAAGACGGAGTTCGTCTACGGGACCGACTACCAGCTGGAGCCGGAGTACGTCAAGAACGTCCTGAAGATGGCGCGAAACACCACCCTCAACCGCGCCCGCCGATCGATGGACGAGGTGGGCAGGAACATGGACAACCCCCACGTCTCCCAGATGATCTACCCCCTGATGCAGGCGGTGGACATCGCGGCCCTCAGAGTCGACCTCGCCGTCGGGGGGATCGACCAGAGGAAGATCCACATGCTGGCTAGAGAAGAGATGCCCAAGCTCGGCCTGCAGCCGCCGGTCTGCCTCCACACGCCGATAATCTCCGGCCTCAACGGCGGGAAGATGTCCTCCTCGAAGGGAAACTACATCTCCGTCGACGACTCCGCCGAGGACCTGGAGAAGAAGATCATCTCCGCCTACTGCCCCGCCAAAGATATCGAAGGAAACCCCGTCACCGAGCTCTTCAAGTACCACATCCTCCCCCGCCTGGGGGCGGTCACCATAAGGCGGCCCGAGAAGTTCGGCGGCGACGTGACGTACGATAAGTACGAGGCGCTGGAGGCGGACTACCTCGCCGGGAAGATGCACCCCCTGGACCTCAAGAAGAGCGCCGTGGAGCATCTGAACGCGATTTTGGAGCCGGTGAGGGAGAAGATGGGGTGAGGGTGCTAGCTAGATCTAAAAGGAGGGCTTTTAGAGCTCACAACTCAATTTTTATATCATAAATCTGTTGTTGGTAAATTTTCTTTATCAGAACATAGCTATATAGACAGAAAATCAGTATTGTCGTAATCATCTCAAGGATAATGTTAAACAAATAAGATATATAAGAGATGAATATATTTTTAATATTCTATATGAAAAGATCGCATGACAGTCACGCGGTTAAATTGTGTGCTGTGAACTTGTAGTGCTACTAATATCACTTATTGGGATGACTTATCCGTAGGCATAATATCAAGTTTCTCGCTTGGAGAAAGTAAGTTCTGCCTAATCAGCTGAGTAAGTCTTAATATGAATAAGCTAAAGAGGGATGATTAGATGGCTGTAAAACTTGTTGTTTCATCCGAGGAGCTTGTCGATGAAGATCTCCAGGTATTAGCGGCAGATTTATTCAAGTCGATCTCTAGAGAGACTGATATAGATGCAAAATTGCCAGAAGGTTCAATAAACGAAAAGGCTAAGGGAGAACCGATCACGCTAGGAGTAATTCTTTTATATTCTATAAAATTTGGAGCCTTAGCTGCATTATTTGGCGTGTTAAAATCATATTTTGAAAGAGAATCGTCCTTGGAATTGAACATACATCGAAGTGATGGAGCTGAATTATCTATAAGTGCGAAAAACATGCGTTCGGATCAGATAGAAGAGACGTTCAAAAAAGCAAGCGAGTTTTTAGGGACGTCTGAATATGAATGAAAATCGTTACGCTGTTTTGATTGCTAGTAGTCAATTCCAGGACTCTAACTTGCATAACTTGAAGTGTCCTGTAAATGATGTAAAAGATTTCAACGAAGTGCTCATTTCCAAGGATTATGGAAATTTCTCTGAAACTTTGCCGTTAGAGAATTGTGATAATTTCGAAATTATGAAAGAGATGGAAAAAGTCTTCAAAAAAGCCAGTAAATACGATTTAGTTTTGATTTATTATTCGGGCCACGGTAAACAAGACCGTGCTGGAAAGCTTCACCTTGCTACCGCTAATACCGATATAAGTCTTTTAAAATCAACATCTATTCCAATAGAAAATATAAAGGGATTTATAGATGATTCATATGTTAATAATGTGATTATAATTTTAGATTGCTGCTATAGTGGTTTGGCTGGTGACGAACTTAGCCGCGGTAGCGTCGACGAACAACTAACATCGCTGTTTAAAGAAACGAGCGGTACTTACATCCTAACCTCTTCAACTAGTATTCAGCAATCTTGGGAGAGTGAATCAGAGAATAATGGTATATTTACAAAGCACTTAGTTGAAGGTATTCGAAGTTGGGGTGCTGCTAACAATAATGGCGATATCACAATGGATGGCATTTACTCTTATATCCAAGAGCAAATGAAATTAGATCGAAAACAAATACCGATGAAGTGGGCACTGAACGTGCGCGGTGAGGTAGTACTTGCTCACAATAGTAATTTTAAAGTCAGAAGCATTGTTATTGAGAATAATGCCCGACTGTCTCCACGTTATACCTTGAAGCAGACTTTTACGCATATTCCTGATAGGATACGTAATTTGGGCAATCTAGCCTACAACCTGTGGTGGAGCTGGCATCCCGAAGGAAGAGAGCTTTTCATAATGCTTGGCGGTCGGGCGGCTTGGAGCCGAAACGGCCATAACCCCGTCAAGATGATGCACGAGCTCGACGACGGCGTCTTCAAGCTCGCGTCTATGGACCCCCGTTTTTTGAGGTACTACGATGCAGTTATGGCCAAGTTTGAGAGAGGAATGGACCCTGCAAGCGGATGGTTCAAAACTAACGTTGCAGATCCAAAGGATTGTAAGATTGCATACTTTTCTGCAGAGTATGGTCTGCATCATGCCCTTCCAGTCTATGCGGATGGTCTTGGTTTTCTGGCGGGAGACTATCTGAAGGAGTGCAGCGATCTCGGGGTTCCCATTGTTGGAGTTGGCTTCATGTACCCAGAGGGGTATCTCCTCCAAAGGATCACATCCGACGGATGGCAAGCAGGTGCCTGTGAGAGGTTAGAGAGAGAGAACGCTCCTGTTAAGAAGCTACTGGACGAAAACGGAGACCCCCTCCTTGTGGAGATTTCAGCATTAGAAAAACCGATATATGTCGCGGTTTGGAAGGTCCAAGTAGGAAGAGCCGATCTCTACCTTATGGATACTGCTGTCGACGCCAACGAACCCGAAGACCAGATAATATCGAACAGAATTCATACCAGGGACTCTGAACAGAAGCTGAGGCAAGATATCGTCCTAGGCATCGGTGGAGTCAGGGTATTGAAAGCTTTGGGGATTGAACCCTCAATAATCCACCTTAACGAGGGTCAACCTGCCTTCGCCATCCTAGAGAGACTAAGAGAACGGATTGAAACGGGCAGCAGACGTGAGGAAGCTGAAGAAGTGGTTAAGAAGACAACGCTTTTCACTACCCATACACTGGTTCCTGCAAATCAGGATAAATTTTCGTTCCAGCTGATGGATAAATATTTTAGGACGTATATCCGACTCCTTGGAATAAGTTGTGAGGATTTCTTCAAACTCGGGATCGATCCCAGAGACCCGGCCAGCGGCTTTGACATGACCGCTTTCGCCCTGCGTATGTCCGCCTATCGCAATTGCGTCAGTAAACGACATCAGGAAATAGTTATAGATATGTGGCGCAACTTCTGGTCCGACTATCCTAATGACGAACTTCCAATTGATAACGTAACCAACGGAATCCACGTTCCCACTTGGATAGATCGTGATTTAGGAAACAAAATTTTCAACAAATATCTTGGTAGGGGATGGTTGGAAGAACATGACGACCCCCGGATTTGGGAGCTGATGGACGAGATTCCTGACGCGGTCTTGTGGAAGCATCATCGACGTATGAAATTGAAGCTACTTAACGAAATCACAGAGAGGGCTAGGAAGAACTGGTACTCGTGTAACGAACCAAATCCAAAGACCATTACGCCTTTTGGTGTTATGCTCGACCCGAATGTTCTTACTATAGGTTTTGTACACCAATTCGCTTCTTACAATAGGGCGACACTTATATTCCGAGATTTGGAAAGACTCAGGAAAATTTTAACAGACCCTTACAGGCCGGTCCAGATCATTTTTGCAGGCAAAGCCCATCCCGATGACCAGTATGGAAAGATCCTCTTACAACAGATCTTAAATGTGGCCTCAAACAAGGACTTTGGGGGAAGGATTGCATTCGTAGAAGACTACGATCAATACATTGCTCAGTATATGCTACGTGGTGTGGACTTGTGGTTAAACAATCCAATACCTTCAATGGAAGCATGTGGAACTAGTGGGATGATGGCATCACTCAACGGTGTTCCACAGATCAGCATATTCGGTGGTTGGTGGGTTGAGGGATATAACGGCAAGAACGGATGGGGCTTCGAGGGAGCTAAGGATATCGACGAGAGTGTCAGGGATGACGAGGATGCAGCCACTATATACGATATACTGGAAAAGGAAGTTGTACCTCTCTACTATAGGGTGGATGACGGAGGTGTGCCTAGGAGTTGGGTCAATGTGATGAAAGAAGCAACTATGAATACAGGGTCGCATTTCAGCTCAAAGAGGATGGTTAAGGAGTATGCTGAAAAGTTCTATAAAAATATGGTGAATTATTCTATTTTGTAGTTTTGTTATAAACCGCTACTTTTGAGCCACTGAGTTGAGATTAATACTATTAAATTCATACTAACTTCTATCCTCAGAAGCCGCTCCTTCTCCTCAACAGACAAAAGATTCGGGTACTGCCCTCATCGAAGAGAAGCCCGACCACCCCGATGGTCGACCAGCCGACGACGGCGATGGCGATCACCCGATACAGGCGCGCCTCCGAGGTGATCGGCGCCGATCCCGGCTCTGCGGTCGAGGCGGCGGGAACGCCCCCGAGACCCTCGTCCCGACGGCGGCGATCTAAGTCCTCCCACCCAACCCTTAAAAGCACATAAAAGCAGGCGGACCTAAAGGAGATTGAAGATGACCCGAGCCAGATATGCAATCATCATCGAGAAGGGTGAGCGAAATTACTCTCGCATACTGCCCGGACCTTCCCGGCGTGGTCGCAGCCGGCAAGACTGGAGAGGAGACGGCGGAGCTGATGAGAAAAGCGATAGAGCTTCATCTGGAGGGCCTGAAAGAAGACAACCTCCCCATACCCGAGCCAACCACCACCGCGAGATGCGTCGAAATCTCCGTCTGAGGCGTTTGCCCCCTATTGGAAGAGATTATATAATATGGTCGAAATAGCGTTTCACGTTCCTGACGAGGCCTTCGAGTCCTGAAGCTCGATCCCGAGGAGCTGGGCCGGAAGATCCGGATGGCAGCGGCGGCCAAGCTCTTCGAGATGGGGAGGCTATCGTCGGGAGCCGCCGCCAGGCTCGCTGGCATCCCCCGCACACTTTTCCTGTTGAAGCTCGCCGATTACGGCATCGACGCCTTCGATCTGACAGAGGAAGAGCTGAGCAAAGAGGCCCAACGCGGCTTGAGCCATCGAAAAGATTTCTTCCGCTGAGAGAATAAAATCGATATCAGTAAAGGTTAATTGGTGCGGGGGATGGGATTCGAACCCACGAACTCCTGCGAGACTAGGCCCTGAACCTAGCGACTATCCGTAATGGTGGCGACTATCCGTAACGGTGGCAACTATCCGTAGCGGTGGTAACTATCCGTAACGGTGGTAACTTAGGGTTTTAAGTCTCTACAGATACCAATTTGTCTGAACATATTGGATGCTCTACCAATCCTGTGATAAAAGGTTGTACCTAATTTGAGGGTTGGATGAGATATGGGAAAAGCAAAAGTCAATTGGAACGTCCAAACAGCAGAGGAGCACAAACTTGAAACTATTGTAGAAAACTACAAACGTTTTCTAACTAACCAAGGTTATCGTTATCAAACCATCAGTCTCTACAGTGGAAGGGTAGGCAAATTTATTGAGTATTCGCGACCAAATGAACCTTGTACGAAAAAAGCAGATGATTATAGAGACCTTTTGCTTGATCAGGGGGCTTCTAAATCCCATGTTAACAACACGGTTTTCGCCTTAAAAAAATATTTTGAGATGAAAAACATTGATTGGTCTACAAAAATACTGACCAGAAATGACAGCCTACCATATTATTTTGATGAAAATGATGTATTAAATATTTTTAGTGTCTGCAGCAACATTAAGCATTTAGCTATGCTTAAAACCCTTTTCTATGGGTGTCTTAGATCAGGGGAATTATCCAAGCTTGAGGATAATGACTTAGATTTAGACAAAAGGACTATAAGGCTTCGGGAAACAAAAGGGGGTAGGGACGACATAGCTCTTTTGAATGATGAATGCGTAGAAACTCTCAGGATCTACTTGAATATTCGACCAAAAATAGAAGTCGAGGGTAAATACCCGTTATTCTTCACTGATAACTTCAACCTTTGGGATAGAGGGGATATTCATAGGATGTTTATGGGTTATAAAAAGAAGGCTGGAATAAAGAAGCCTGGAGCGGTTCACGTTTTTAGTAGGCATAGTCCAGCCACAATTATGGTTGCTAAAGGTTGCGACATTAGAATAATCAAAGAATTATTAAGGCATAAGGATATTAGAACGACTTTGAGGTATGCGCACGTCGCGAATGAAACTAAGAGGAAGATGTATGAGGAGTATTTAGTGTTGTGATATTTTATCAGGGCATCATCATTTTAAAAAATAGCCATAAAATATACATAGTATAGCCTTCTTTGGACATACTATGAAGGAACTATACTTAGCCGTATTATTCCTCTTTATAGGACTAGGGACAGCTGAAGATATCCTAGATGGGAACTTTTCTATTTCTATCCCCGATGGTTGGTATATAGCAGAAAATAATACAAACAAAACTATAATATCAGATAACATATCAGCCATAAGAATAGATAAGGTTTACTTATCAAATGAAGAGTTAGATAATATTATTTATTATTTTATTCATGATCAAAGGGGTTTTCTCCAACATGTAAAACCTGAGGAAGTCAACTGGAGAGTCATTAAAGACCTGACACCGTGGTATGTAAATGATGCGATTTGTGAATATTATAAAAAGAATATCATAAATATTGGTACCGCATTTAGCGGAGGAACTGGATTAAGCATTAAACCGGATGGTGAAGAATATGCAACGTTTTTTATGGATCAATATAATTTAAATTGGGTTATTGTTTGGATTAAACCAGAGTATAATAACAGTTTTATAGGTATAAGGGCTATATTTTCTTCTGATAATACTTATGATATGATGGCGTATGAATGGTATGGAGCAGATGATGATAAAGTTATACAAAAACCGCTATATGATTTATTAGCATCATTTGCTTTTGGAGAAAATGAGACGATTCGAGAAAGAAGTATATTAGAAATAATCTAATATTCTTTATAGAACTTGAACAACATCTAAATCAATGTGCAAGATCGCTACAGTGGCTAAAGGTGACACCTTTGAGATAACCCTGCCGAAACCTTCTTTTATAATGAAATGATCAATTCAAAATTGTAATCCTAGGAGGAGCAAAATGATGTTGAAAACTGCAATAGCATCCATTCTTTTGGGCTGCCTACTTACTTGTGGTATGGTTGCCGGAGAGAATGCACCTATAGTAAGTGAAGAAGCAAAAGAATTAGCTATTATCTCTATAGAGGGATATTCCCAAGTTCAGGATGCAGCGATTATCCAGGATGATTATACTCTTTCTCTCGCTCTTATTGTTGGTTGGTCTACTTCGGAGAAATACGGAAAAGAATTAGGTGATAACTTCGTGAGACTGGTAAAGACATTCAGCCCCGATGATCCGCCCGGAAAAGAAATTGGTGAAGGGATCTATAATTACATTATAGGAGTGTATTATCCGGATGAGTCAGAACTTGCCCTCGGTGCTAAAGTTTCGTATGCAGACCATATAACTTGGTAGGTGACATAAAATATGATACCAGAAACGGTAAAAAGCTTAGGGATTGCTCTATTGATGTTTTTGATTATGTGTGGTTCCGCAGTTGGAGATGACAAGTATATTCTCTGGGATTATAGTTCTTACACAACCGATAAAATTGGTTTTGGAAATAATCCTTGGCAGGCAAAACCTGGTTATGTATATATGGTTGTTGATATCGAGCTTGAAAACCATGGTTATTCAAAATTCGACGTTTCTCCATACAATTTTGATGCTTACGTTAATGACGTTCTATATACATGCGCTCATGCAACATTTGATCCCTCGATTGACACTTTGCCGATTAAAACGATTCAAGATGGCGATGTTGTTTCTGGAAAGGTTGTTTATGAGGTGCCTAAGGGTACCAGAGAGTACTATATTGAATACTTGATCTATTGGGAGTATAATTTTGTTAGAAAATCGTAAGAAATCTAAAATTTAAATTTTTTATATGATTTTCTTCTGTGGTTAACCCCCGCCTCCAAGTACCTAGAGGTTGAAGCTAAAGAACTATGTCCTAACTGGCTTTGAAGGTCAGAGATGGGAATTCCACAGTCCAGACTATGGATTGCATGGAGGCTCCGTAATGTATGGGGCGTAACCTTCCATAGATTCCTTTTGCCTTTGGTGTTATCACGATAGGCGACTTGGATTCCAGCCTTTACAGCTCCATCATGGACTATCTGCCTTATTCTCTGGCTGGTTACGTGGGGTTTACCTTGACCTGGGAATAGGAACTCACCTTCAAGTTGATCCATGTACCGTTTAAGATCTGGAACTAATGGAGCTGGAATTATTACCTCTCTATAGGTTTGTGTTTTAGTTTTGGTGGCGTTTAAGCGGATAAGTTGAGCCTCAAGGTCTATATCGCCCCTCTTCAACTGGACTAACTCAGAGACCCTTAATCCGGTACTTGCTAGAAGTTCAACTATTAAGCGGTCTCGACCATGAAGTACTGAGATAAGCCTATGGAACTCTTCGACCTCAATCAACTTAGTTATCATATCTTATACTGGTGGGGCTTTACCATATATAAGTTTCTACTTCTTATTATTAGTAAAAACTTGATCGGCAAATAGACCCTTGGATTATAGCTTAACACCCTCTACTGATATCGATTCCATTTTATCATTCTAAATTTTATGATGTTTATTAAAATCTTTTCGGTGGTCGCTGGCGAGCTTTGACAGCTAAAGCTTTTTGATCGTCATCTAGTTAAATAAAAGTAATTTATATTTTTTTTATTTATTTCTGGCTTATTTTAACCTTATGGTCGTCGCATATATACAAACGACTTTAACATAATCTTTAATATTTAATTATATTGTATATCTAAAAGATATATACAAGGTAAAACAGTATATATAGAGTATATACTTTTAATTTTACAAAATAATTACCTCATTTCGAGGTATTTGTTTTCTAAAACAATTAGGAAAATTTTTCCTAATTCCAAAATGCCGGACTTCAAGCTTAAGGTTTAGTCAATTTTTCAATCGTCCAACATTAGGCCGCTCTTGGCTACATGATTGGAGGAGCCAAATGAGTCAAATGAGTCAAATCTTCTACTTTGTCTTTTCTCTTCTATATTATATCATATAATTATATCTCAAAAATTCCAAGTTTAAAATTTGGCTCATATGACTCATTTGACTCAGGATAAGCCAACAGATAGCGATTTTAACAAAAAATTTTCCTGAGCTAAATTATTTTGGCTCATTTGACTCAGGATTTACCGTTATTTCGGTTTGCCTTTGTTCTTTCGGCGGTTGATCTTCTAGTCTATTGATAATTATATACACAACATTTTCTTTAACAGACCGTTGGATATCAACCTTTAAAGCCTCTCTAATTACTGGTGCAGAACGTTCAATAAAAGACCATAAAGACTTTGGAGCTTTCGGGAATCCATCAGGCACATGATACTTATCTAAGCCAGCAGCATCTAAAATTTCTTCATAAAATACTTGTGTTTGAATTACCGTTGCATCTGGATTTTTCGTGATGTATTCAGCTAAACTCTTAGTAAAAGCGTCTGTCTCCATGATTTCAACCCATGCATCAGAGATAGAACCTTCGAGAACGTCTAAAAATTCCTCCCCCATGCAAAACTGCCATAGATACCTGTTATCCTCTAGGCATTCACATATCCATAACGCAAAGTCTGCCATCCTGGGAAGACATTCTAAACAAACTTGGTCCCGGAAGTATAAGCCGTTTGATATGGTAGCATATAGCAGAGATAACAGCTTGGGATGCAACTCTTCAAAAATTTTGTTAATTTCACGTTCTGTCAGCCTTTTATGTTGCGGAATATGCTTAAGATGAATATGTAGGGCTCTATCTAATAGGTCCGGTCTATGGGTTAGGTTCCCGATACCATTAATCAACTGTAGCCGGTCGGCTCTATAGGTCTTTTCAGTATTATCAGAGTACAACTCTCTAGACGTAAAACCTCCACCAGTGGCTATAGATGCCATAGCGTCAGCTATAGGAGCGGGTATTCCAGAAGAGTTATCAAAGCTTAGAATCCAATTGTTTTTTGCCGCTACATATAGGTCTTGTTCTTTTGTAGGAGCTTTCACTAATTGGACGTGCTTGGGGTCTATGGTTAAACCGAATATACGGGAAAAACTAGATTTAGCAGACCCTTTTTCTCCGGTAACAAACAATACAGGATATGGTTTATCTGGCTTTAGAGCCCCTAATAACGCACTCCAAAAGAAGACCTGGCCTTTGTAGTCATTCTCTAGGTTTGTGATCATCCAGAGGTCATTAAGTAGATCGTCGATATAATCTCTAAGTTTAGGATCATCATCATCAATGGTGCACCATTTAGGATAAGGTAGGGCTTTCATATTATCGCTACGGATAAACTTGATGGGCGGATTCTGATCAAGCCAAACACCATTAGCCCCAATTCTAACAACTTCCCAATTTTCATTACAAAGATCATGATAAATGTAGCCGTCATTATCTTTACCGACACGTAAGAAGACAGGATACTCTTTCCCATTAAACAAAGCCCGATTTTCAAGTTCTGTTAGAACCAACTCAAGAGCGTTTTTGTTAAGGGCTTTACCTTCAGACTCATAATAAACTTTAGCAGGGTACAACCTTCCTTTTTTAGATCTAATGGGATGGTTTTCAAGATGGCCGTCTAGTTCAAATGTTATGTAACCTTCTCCCTCACTTTGCCATAATTCAACATTGCTATTTAAAATTAAATCTAATGTTATCTCTGTAGCAGACCTTTTATCTTGTTTAGCTAATAGCTTTTCTATTTTAGCCTTTTGTTCAAATTCTTTTACAAGTTCCGCTCTAATTTCTTCACGCATTAGTTCATCTAAATATTCCATTTCAGCTTGAAGTTTTTCTTCCTCTAGTTGCTTTTTAGATGGCTTATGAAAGCCATATATTTTTCTCTCTACCAATTCATTTTGGGTTAAACTTGTTAAATCCATATTATTATTCCTCCTAATAGATTTAAGAAGGAATAACCGAAAAGCTTAAATAGTAAAAGAAGAATCTCTACTTAAGCGTTTGGTATTCCTCCACCATAAGCTTTGTTCTCCTAAACTGGTTTGTTCCCACAAACCCTTTCAATTTTTTTAAGTTTTCTCATCTCTCCTATTCCTATTGCTTTATAAACGGGGTCTAGTTTAAAAGTATAAGCAATAACCTCAGCCTGGGGATTATACCCCCCATTAACAGATCTCCACGCCTCTATAAACTCCTCTTTTGAACCATAGCCTTCTAGTTTTACATCCTCTGGGGTGATATCTCCAAGTCGTTCAAGCTTTTTACCTGTTATGGCTATCCTAAACATAGACGGCTTATTCCTATGCGGTTGAACCGCATAATCTTGATCAACTTTATAATGTCGCCCTTTAACAGACCGTCGCGTCATAGTTTTAGTTCCATCTAAAATTTTCAGTATATGGTCCAAAGTAAAAATCATTTTAAATCTCTCCTAAATCCCTTCTTATTAGATAACGGTAGTATTCCGATGGAGTCATTTCCATTTCCTTTATTCTGTTCTCTATCTTTGTCCCTAGTCCGGGACTGACTCTAAAAGAGCAAACTTTATCATGAATTAACATATCATTTACCTCCTAAGTAAGCATACATATACCTTCTAGTATATAAGCTTTTCTATCGAACTAAACTATTATTTTAAAATCTCTATCTGATCTCTTTCTCTGGCGTTTTGGCCTTTTCTCTTTACCCTTATCTTTAGGATGTTTATTTTTATTATTCATAGTCAAACCCTCTTGAGATTTTAAAATAAGAACCTTTTCCTAACAAAGTCCGATGGACCGGCCCAACCTCATAAGTAGATACTAAAAAATAGGTAGGCTTATATATTATTCGTTTAATAATCAAAAAAACCACCGGAATATTGGGGAGAATCCTCCTCCTCTTCTACCTCTATCTCTTCCTCTTCATCTTCTGAGATCATGGAGTCCATTAAAAGGAATATGTTTAACAAATCACCCATAATCAACTGGTAGATAGCCAAGGTTAATGTTTTTGGGTCGTTCCTCAGCTCTTGCATGGATTCAATTTTGATAAACCCGTTCTCCAGGTTGTTAAATAAAATATCGCAATAATTATCATTTTCATGCAATATTAATTTTAAGTCCCGCAAAACGTTGTTAAACGTATATGGTGGTCTCATTTTTATTTAACCTCCTTTTTCATGCTCTTTTTTAAAGAGTCTTGAAGGGCTTTCATAGGGTCGTTGACTTGGAGCTTTGTGTCCTTCGTTATCTGTTGCCTTACTCCAATCACCGATTTAGACATCTCATTTATAAGACGGAGAGAAGTTATTAAATTTTTGTTAATGCTCTCTCCGTCTTTCAAGAGTTTGGATAGCCAAAAGGTCTGCATTGAGAGACTGAACCGAACCAGTTCTTCAATAGGTACTTCTTCAATGTTTTGACCGGGGAAGGCGTTGAACTCTACCGCCATAGTTTTTGTATCTTTTAAAAATTCTTTTATGGCTTGTTTAATCATCTCGTCTTTGTTACTCATAAAATCACCCCTCATTTTTCAGAAAATCTCTGATAGCTTCAACTAATAAAGCATTTCTACTTGTGTAATAATTGTTAGTCTTATACGATTCCAACTTATCTAAAAGGTTGTCCGGGACGTTTACGATTATTTTTACCATAGCTCTTTTTTATATATAAAGTATATAATAAGTTTATCCATAAAACTAATTTGGAATATACCAACAAAAAACCAATTTAAAAACTTAAATATATCTATATATCCCAAAACATATTTAAGACTATGCAAATTATAGAATATTATAATAATGGACACAGAAATATTGAGGGTGATAAATGTATTTCTTTAGCTGAGAGAGATAAGTTATTAACCCTGGAATATCGGAACCTGAAGAACGGATTGAAACAAGAATATTCTGTAGACTTCTCTGGAAAAAACCCCGAGATTGCAGCTCCCCAATCTTCTAAAAGTTTTGAAAAATTTAAAAGAGTTGAGGCTGAGAGAGAGAAGAACCTTGCTAAGATTCTGCAAATAGAGAAGTTTTGCCAAAAATATACGGAAATATGCTGTGTTTCAGAGTATGAATGGTTAAAATCTCAGTTGGTCAGTAACCAGCTTTTACTTAATGCGGAATTGGATTCTCTGGAAATTCGTATTACAAAAAAGCATAGTCAGCAGGTAGCCGGATACGTTAAGAGGGGACGTGAAATCCTGGGTGATGGAACATTGCCCCCCAGCAGTTATCTTCGTGTCGGCATCATGGATGAGTCCAGAAAAATTCAGAATCTTCAAAAAACTATTGATGAGTTCGAAAAACAAATAGGGGGCTGGCGGGCTAATGAAGCCGAGATTTTAGCTTATATTGATAAAGTTTGCGGGGTTGATCAAGTTGGATAAAGAAGAACATAGACGCCAACTAAATGAATTGCTAAATGTAGAGGATTCAACCGAAGAGTTCGGTTTTGCTGCAAGTTTAAGCGACGAAAATGCAAAATTAAAATATCTAATAAATTTAAAAAAGTTGATGGGGGAAGACCTTGATTTAGGGTTCGCGGCATTTA
The DNA here is from genome assembly GCF_000235565.1 of Methanothrix harundinacea 6Ac. Lineage (NCBI taxonomy): Archaea > Methanobacteriati > Methanobacteriota > Methanomicrobia > Methanotrichales > Methanotrichaceae > Methanothrix > Methanothrix harundinacea. The sequence continues at coordinate 1,282,473 of NC_017527.1, read as the reverse complement.
TGCCAATTGAAGAGATTAAACTAAGGAGAAATTATAAATGAAAGTCAAAAAAACAGAAGGCGGGACTTTTGGGATGTATTCAAAGCCCCAAATTTTAGAGAATTGTGAGGAATTCCAGAATTTTCTAAAATCTCTAACTCTAAATCAATTCGTTGACGATAATATATATAAAGCTCTGAATCTTATAGCCGAAAGCATCTTGATCCGATATGAGAGCCTATCTTATGAGGTAGATTAAAACATCTGATTTGAGCAAAAATATAAAATCTATCGATGACGAAGGTGTTCCCCACATCTTCAGAGGCTAATAGGGGCTAGATCGTCAGTTTTCGACAAGGGGGTTCTATCCTTTACCCTTTGTCGGACCTCCAAACGGTGGGGCTTCTCTTCTTCACCCACCGATAGAAGGTGAGAGATTCCTTCTTTTCTCTTACCTTCTGATGGAGGTGTTAACATAAAAGAGATTAAGCATTATGTCTCCTTTGTCTCTGCCCTTTAAAATTATTTCTGAATTATTATTCTAAAAGTTCTAATTAGGGGGCTTTGTTGTTACATTCAGCTTGATTTATAAATACAGAATCATGTAGGCACAAGGTTGTACCTATTTCGCGATTAACTATTTTTACGATAAAGGCACAGGTTATTACATCAAGGGTTTGGTAGAAAACACCAAAATCGATATCAGTAAAGTTAAATTGGTGCGGGGGATGGGATTCGAACCCACGAACTCCTGCGAGACTAGGCCCTGAACCTAGCGCCGTTGACCTGGCTTGGCGACCCCCGCGATAAAGAGGCAACGACCAAGTCGCAGTACACCTATTTAACTGTATTCTTGCGTGCGGCTCATTCGTAGGGTCCTCGATGGCCCTCTCATCCCATCATCGAGGATCCCGGAAGGAATGGGGGAGGATTTCGGGGAGGGCCTGGGGGGGAGGCGGCTTGCCGGCCCGCCGACGGAAGGCCAATACCTTTAACTATATTCGGGCTGGAGTTGGAGGACGTGCGATCGATCCAGAAGACCGGAACAAAAGAGGCTGGCGGCAAGCTGGAGCGGAGCAGGACGTCGGGGGCGAGGTACGTCCTCCTGAGGCCGGCAGGCTATCCTCTCAAGAGCGTCTTTCAGGACAACCCCGAGGTCGATGACCCCCGCCTCTTCGAGCGCTACGCCCGGGAGCAGTGGTACGGGGAGCTGGTGAGGCCGGGCTGCTACCTCTTCGACCGGAGGCTCTACCCCGACTTTGCCTTCAAGGTGGTAAAGGCGAACCCCAGGGTCTCGGTCGTCGGATCGGAGACGAGGATCGTGGTGGAGAGGAAGAAGGCCGAGGCGGCGAAGATCAAGAGCGAGGTCACCTTCGACGACGTCGTCGGCCAGGAGGAGGCGAGGCGGAAGATGAAGATCGTCGAGAGGTTCCTCGCCGACCCCGAGATCTTCGGCAAGTGGGCCCCCAGAAACATCCTCTTCTACGGCCCCTCCGGCACCGGGAAGACGATGATGGCCAAGGCCCTCTCCCGGGAGACGAAGGTCCCCATGATCCCGATCAAGGCGACGACCCTCATCGGCGAGTTCGTCGGCGAGGGGTCCCGCCAGATCCACGGCCTATACCAGAGGGCGGAGCAGATGGCCCCCTGCATCATCTTCATCGACGAGCTGGACGCCATCGCCCTGGACAGGAGGTACCAGGACCTCCGGGGCGACGTCTCGGAGGTGGTGAACGCCCTCCTGACGGAGATGGACGGGATCCACTCGAGGAAGGGGGTCTGCACCATCGCCGCCACCAACAAGATCGAGTTCCTGGACGAGTCGATCCGGTCCAGGTTTGAGGAGGAGATAAAGTTCCGGCTACCGAACGCCGAGGAGAGGCTCTCGATCCTCGCGAGGAACGTCGAGACCCTCCCGGTGGAGGTGGGCGCCCTGGACCTCGCCGCCATCTCCAGGCTCACCGAGGGCTTCTCCGGCAGGGACCTCGTCGAGAAGGTCCTGAAGGTGGCCCTCCACGGCGCCATCATCGACGAGGTCACCATCGAGCAGCGCCACCTGGAGGCTGCGGCGGCGAAGGCGAAGAAGGAGACTAAGGAGCCTCCGGCGGAGATGTTCTCCTGAGGGGCATAGCCCCCCTACCTCTCGCCCGCCTCTTCGCCTTTCGAGGTCTCCTTCCCCCTCCCATTCATCTCCTCTTCAGTCCCGGTCCATCTACCCTGGGGGTGCCATCGGCCGCCCCTCGCCCGGGCGGTGGAGGAAAGGGCTTTTGTACAGTTTAGGCCAATAAAGGTCAGAATGGCGATGTTATGTGGCGGGTGATTCTGGCGAAGTTCAAGCGCTATCCGGCGCAGGAGAAGGTGGTGAGGCTGATCCTGGAGCGGGGATTTCAGGTGAGCGACCGGGGGAGGGTCGTCTCGGGGGGGATCGAGATACCCCACGCCCAGATCGCGAAGGAGCTGGACGTCGATCGGAGGGTGGTGGATACCACCGCCGCGGCGATCGTCGAGGACGGCGAGCTCTGGAAGATCTTCAAGAACGTCCGGTCGATGACCTCCCTCGCCGAGGTGGCCCCGGTGATGGGCCTCGGCGTCATCGTGATCACCCCCGTCGACGCCGCCCAGACCGGCCTCCTCGGCGAGGTGGCGAGCGCCGTCGCGAGATACGGCCTCTCCATAAGGCAGGCGGTCTCCGACGACCCCTACTTCGTCGAGCAGCCGAAGCTCACCATCATCACCGAGGCCAAGATCCCCGGGGAGCTGGTCCGGCTCCTCATGGACATAAACGGCGTTAGGAGAGTCACGGTCTACTAGAACTGGCGGCCTTTTGGTGATGATGAATGAAGATCGGCGTCTGTGGGGTAAGCTGTGAGATATGTCCTCGAAGGGTCAAAGGCGTCTGTCCCAACGAGAGTCAGGCTTGCGTTCCCAGGGAGAACCAGTTCTGCAAAATCGCGACCTGTGCCTTCAATAAAA